>NZ_CP071844.1:0-135905 GCF_023716525.1 Vibrio sp. SCSIO 43009 | reverse complement strand
ATTAATTTCCTTTGCTGGTGGAATTTGTTTGCTGTTTTGGTTTGCTCAGTGCTACCTCAAGATCCTCGATATAGCACTGAACTACGTAATCAGTTGTACCGCCGCCGTGCATTGCTTTGTAAATAGCAGTGTGGCAAGGGCTTACACCCTTAACGCCATCAATGAGCTGCTTGGCTTTTCTGGTACTTCCTGCCTTTTGGACTAATTGATTTAATCTTTCGCATCGTTCCTTGGATGCCATATCAATGCCTCTCGATTGTTGTCACTGGCAACAGGCACACACTATACGTTGCCAGTAGCAACAGCACAAGAAAAAAAAGTAACAAACAGAACCGATTGCACAAGTTTTCGCATGCGAGAACATTAGATAAATTGTGAGATTGATTCCATGTGTTTTCGCATGCGAAAACTTTTTGACAATTCTATTACTTAACTAGGTTACAAAGAGCAGCGTCAACAGGCATAAGAAGGAAAAAGCACCTAGTTGCATAATTCATTGTTTTTAATAAAAAATATTGAAAAACCTGTTGAATGTGAAAATTATTTCATATAAATTAAATTACAGATAGGCGGCAACAAAACTATTAGGGGTAGGATTGATTGCATCAAAGCTTATCTGTTCAACGTGCAATCCCCGCCATTTGTTCAGTGGCGGGGTTTATTTTTTCTATCTCAAAAGTTTTCGCATGCGAAAACTTAACGCATCGATTTGCTGTTAACACTCCACGCTTCGAGATTTACGTCCTCGATAGAATATTCAAATTCTTCATCATCGACGTAGTAGGTATGTAGGTTTGCTTGCCAGTAGCCTTTATCAACTTGCTCTTGCTGGTACGCCCACGCAGCACACAACAAAATCGCAGGGTCTTCGAAATTGAAGTGTTGCTCTGTGATCACTTCTGAATCGCTGCCAAGGTCATAACCATGCTTGGCCATGAGCGATTTAACCGCCCACCAATAAGCGCCATAGTGACGGTACATGAGCGGATTGGCTTTAAGTGTTTTGTAAATGCCATCTACTTGAGCTTGGATAAATGCTTCTTTGCTTTGCGCTGTTTCTAGCGCCTCATCGAGTAAGGGCTGTAGATCTTCAACGGTAGGCAATTTCACTTGAGTAATCATTGTTGTCTCCAAAAAGTTTTCGCATGCGAAAATTTGAGTTAGGCAGCTTCGGCCATTGTGTTATGAATGGTTAATAGCGATTTCGCTAGCAATTCCAAATCCGCTTTCGCAGAGATAAACCACCAGCCGCCATTAAATTCACTGCTTGCGTTTGATGCGAAGTCAGCGCCGTACTCGGCCTTAGCTTCCTTGTCACCAGCGAACATCACTTTAAGCGAACCTTTAAGGCCATTGTTGTCCATCAAACCAATGCGCTCGTATGGCTCTACAACAATCTCTTTTCGGTTGCGACCGCGCTTAGGCTTCCAGCTAATTGGTGAAGTCACCATTTTAACGTCGATGCCAATGCCTGACATTAGTTCGCTAAACTTCTCGATGCTCTCTACGTTAATGGCAGAGATATTATCGATTTTCACTTTCTGCGTTTCGGTCACTTTAACCTCGGCCTTTTCCGGCTTATCCGCATTTAGGTACTTCTCGATAAATTCCTCACGCTGTGCGCTGCGATAAGTGAATAGCGAACCATACGCACCTTTCATGCGATTCAATGACCAGTCATCCGAGAAGATTAGGCCATCACCGGATAGGAACTCACGTTCGCCAATAGCGTGTAGGTCAGCACATACCTTAAGCATGGTTTCTTGTGAGTTTTCGCCGTAAATCGCATCGACCTTTTTCAGTAGGTGAGTATCGGTCGTTGGTTTGTATTGCGTCATCCAGTACGCGATCTGTGATAGACGTTTCGCACGGTCAGGGTCGTTAGCCACCAGCTTAGTGAAGTCAGCGAATAGCTTATCTTCCAGCTCTGTGCGGTATTCGCTAGAGCGTTCGGTCAGAATATCGGTGTAACGAGTGAACTCACGAGCCGATAGGCGGCGCGCTTCGTGTGCGTTGGTGTAACCTGTCCATTTCAAATTGCTTAGATGGTTATCTAGCTCTTTAAGGAAAGTGATAGACGTTTTGTAAGTCGTCTCTGCTTTCAGTAGCGCTTCTTGATAAAGCTCAGGGTATTTTTCCTCGAATGCTTTGATCTCAAGTGTCACCAGTTCAACAACTTCCTGTTCGCTCACTTGGTTGCCGTTTTCCATCGCCTGTTTGTCCCAATCGCTACCGATAAAGAAACTTAGAATGTCGTGTTCCAACATCACGCGACCTTTATCTTCCAATTGCTTGGTTACTTGGTCGAGTAGGGCTTTCACGATCGCTTTATCGCTCGCATCTGGATAAATCAGCGTTTGGTCTGGTTCAACATCCAACCCCCACGGCGTAGAGAATGAGCCGTCAGCATTGCGCACCAAACAACGGCGGCTGTTACCGTAGGCTTTCATTTTCTTTTCTGCGACCAGTTCAAAGAACGTCTCACGGTCAAACGTATGAGCGACTTCACTTAGTGGTACACCTTGGAGCGCTTTTGCTTCTAGCGCAGCTCTATCCTGATTCACTGGCGCAATTTCAATAATGCGCTCAACAGGTAGATCGACATAGTTGCGTGACGCTGGTTCGCCGTCCATTTCAGTAATAAAGCCGTCCACCGTGCCAGATTTACGGTCGAAGTTGGTGATCATGATTGTTGCTTTTGAATCGTACTCGGCGCTCCAAGAACGGCTCTTAACTTCGGCTTTGTAGGTGTAGCCATTACGCACAATCACACCGTTGCGAACAATGTACAACTCTGGATGAGTTAGGAAGTCAGGGTAATCCTTTAACACACCGTCATTGATGGCCAGCTCCATTGCTGGTTTCAATTTCTTGATGGTATCGCTCGCTTTGTCGCGGTTTTTGATCGCTGCCTCATAGGTTTTGATTTGGCTTTCTAGCGCAAACAGTCTGCCTTTGGTGCGTTGGTAGTTTTTGTGCTGCCAACTTCCGCGCTTCTCGCCCTCTGCACGTAGGCGATCTTCTTCCACCTCTTTGCGTAGTGGCTCTAACTTCTCGCGTAGTTCGGCCAGCTCGCCCTCAACCGCACTCACATCCAAAGCAAGCATTTGGGTGGCTTTGATGTACTTGCTGACGTTAATACTTGCTAGTCGGCGTTCCTCTAATTTGCGCTTGCGCTCAGCTTGACGCTTAGCCGCTTCGATACGGGCTTTCGCTTCTTCTGGATTTGCTGCCAGCATGATTGCAGTTTCGTCGGCTGCGTCTGCATCGGCGTTCGCAATGTACTTTTCATCACCTTTGAACATTGTCTCAATCCAAGTGGCTTTGCGTTGGATTGTGGCCAAGCGGAAATCATCGAATGAGCCTTTCGACGTGTAGTAGTGAACGTTCACGCTGTTTTGTTTAGAGCCAACACGCGCGCCACGGCCATTACGCTGTGTGATACTCATTGGAGTCCAAGGTAGCGTTAAGTGGTGAATATCGGTTGTGCCATGATGCAAGTTGATGCCGACTTCGCCTTTTTTATTGAGGATCATGAATTTGTATTTCGAGGTGTTGTAAGCATTGGCCATTGCTTCCAAACCCGCTTCCTCATCGTCCTCAGTCGCTTTAGAGCCTTTCTTACCCGCAACGGTATCGCTGTTCAAAATACCGATTTCAGACAGCTTACAACCAACAAAATCCGCAATGATTCGCGCGACTTTCTTGTGCTGTGTTTTTTCTTCGGTGAAGACAAGCTGCTTACCGCCAGCCAGATAAATCTCGCGCGCGTTCTCAAGGAACTTGGCGTACTTAGGGGAGACAGGGTGCGTAAATTTCAACTTGGCCTTGTCACAAATGTTTGTGAATCGGTCATCAAGTTGCTGGTGGAGCTGAACCACGCAGTGATCGCCCTCGACCTTAACGCTCTTATCAACCTTAACTTGGATTTTGCTTAGCTTAACCGTGCCGTCTGGTGCCACATCCTCAAAAGCGACCGTGACGGTATTTGGTAGCTTAGCTACTGCCGCCTCAACCTCTTTTTTGTTGTCCTTGGCGAATCGGTAGGTAACACGCTCATAGTACAAATCAAGGTCTGTACTTACCTTGTCCATTTTACGGATTAGGCCGAAAACCGTGTCGTTAGGGTATTGCTCGACAATCTCTTGGTTTTCGTCTTTGTCTGGATTACTGATTGCGTCAGCGCGCTGGCGTAGTTCCTCATATAGCGCTTCCTGTTCGCTATTCATTTGGACAACGCTTTGCTGGCTAATCAGGTCAGGAATGTGAACGTTGGCACCAACGGATTTAGCATCCTCGATCGTCATGTAGCGGTTAACGATGTTTCGAAGTGCGTCTAGGTTTTGGAATCCGAGTAGGGCTTCACGCTGTTCAACTTCGCCCGAAATCTTAGTAACCAGCGCTTCGCCAGTCTTACCAAACATGCGGATAAAGTCGTCGCTGTCAAAGATCCCCATCTTGGCAAACGTGTCTGCCGGAATGATGTGGGACAGCATATTGAACATATCAACAGGGCTGTTTACGGTTGGCGTAGCTGTTAGGAAGTAAACGCCTCGACCGTCATTGCGAGCCTTAATGACGTTGTTCTTAAGCTGCATATCGATAGCGCGATCGGCTTGCGCTTGGCTAGGCAAGAATGCCAGATTGTTTCGGTATGAGCCGCCCTTGTACGAGTTGCGGAAATCATGCGCCTCATCGACCATCACCGAATCGAATAGCAAGTCCTCAAAGTACGGTAGTTCTTCGTTTTTGGCCGTACCATCGTCAGCATATTTCGCTTCAAAGCGCGCGTTCTTCGCTTGATCTGTGTGGCTTTCCGCTTCCTTAACTAGCTTGCTTGAACCAGCAATCAAACCAGCATCGCGCATTTCAAGCACGTTGGCCGAAATCGTGTCCGGCTTCAATGGAATGCGGTTGTACACGTCTTTTGTCATTACCACGATGCGAGCGGTTGACTGTGTAAGCTGGTGGAGCTGTTCTGCTACGCGCTTGCCGTTTGTGTCTACGGTCAGTTTGGCGCGCAAGATAGGATCGCCTTTCTTGTCTAACTTCGGTTCGCCCGTTTCATCTAATACCGGTTCCCGAATGATTTTTCCGTCATCGTCTTTGTGAACTTCAAGGCCGATAAATACCTTGTCAGATAGATTGCTTTCACCAAAGAACAGGTCGGACTCATAGAACCAGTTCTCTAACACGGATTTAGGAACAACGATGGCCACACGGTTGGCGCGTTTGGTTTCTAGGTTGTGCTGCACGAGGCCAAGGCCAGTGAGCGTTTTACCCAAGCCAGTACCAAAGGCAATAATGCCGTTACCGTCTGCACTGTGACGGCGAATCGTTGAGTTTTGGTAAGGTAGGAACTCAATCGCACCAGATACGCCATTTAGCGTTAGTGGTGAGTCATCAAACTCCGGCTTAATCCAACCGTTAAACGTATTGTTGTAAACCTGTTCCAAGTATTCTGAATGGTCAGATGATGCAATCCATGTAGAAAACTCATCATCGAGGCGGCGCATTTGTTCACGGATAAGTGATTTATCTTCGTTCTTACTACCGCCACGAACCGCACCATAGTTGATGTACGATTCAATTTGACGCTCAAATCGCTCATCGCTGTTCGCTGCTTTACCTTTCACGCCATTACGAGTTAGGCCATCAATCCATTCGCCATCACGCCAACGGTAGCCAGTAAGGTATTGGCCGGATTCGCTTTGTACGAAATCCTCAAAGCCGTCCTTATCCTCGGTAAAGTCGCCCAAGATAAATTCCGTGTAGCCACGGTCATGCAGGAACTCAAGCATGATGTTTTTAGGAATCCACTTATCGGTAAGCTTCATCTTCACATCGGCAATCGAGATCTTGTTTCGCTTAGATTCGATGGCTTTAATTTGGCGCATGATGTTAGCTTTCACGGTATCGCTGGTGGTCGATACTAATTGTGTGGTCAGCTGATCCATGCGCTTACCGACTAGGCCAGTCGTCGCTTTATGGAATGCCGTCACCGTGCCGTCAGGGTTTACCGCTACCTCATCCATGTTCGCTAGGTAATCAAGCAACTGCTCATCGCTCATCGCATCGATACCGCTTGCGGTGTAATACGTGCGAACGTCATTCAGTGTCAGTGTGGTTATGCCTAGTTCACGGTCACATAGATGGAACACGTCACAAATGCGAGACGAACTGTATTGAACGGTCAGCTCACGCTTAAGGTCGCCTTTGAGTAGGTCAGACAGTTTGCCCTTAGAATCGATCGATGAGTGGTAGTAATTCCATGCAGAGACGTACTTCTCGCTTAAGTTGCTTAGCGCTTTCTTCGATACCTTAGAACCGCCCATTAACGCGTTCAGCTCTAACACTTCGCCGCTTAACTTCACGCGATATTGTTCGGTCTGGAAGTCCTCCGCGCCCATTGCCATGTTGGCCAAGTCGCTATTGGATGTCGTTCGGCTACCAGCAACCAACGTTGCAAGCGTTTGAACTTTCATGCCAAGTAGAATGCCTTTGTAAGCGTGTTCTTGGCTTGCTTTTGGCAGCTTGGCAATCTCGCGCATTAGGGCTTTAAAGTCGTCATGACACAGGTAACCGTAATCTTCGAAAAGCTTGAGCGCTTGGCTGGCCGATAGCTTAAGCATCGATTCAGTAGAGTAGGTGATAGAACCGATCTCATCGGTGTTATCTACGCCATAGGTCGCCTTACTGATAACGCCTGTTTTCGCATTGCTTTCAGATAGCTCCCATTCGCCATCAATCATTTCGTACTGCTGGCCATTGCGGAAAATCGTGTCTCCATTGGAGTATTTCGCGCTCACTGGCTCGCTAACCGCTTCATCGAGTAACATCCAATCAATGCGACTGTCAAAGCGGCGCATTAACGACTCTTTAATATCATCGTTAGAACGGTTGCCACGCTTCACGACTTTGCGCGCAAACTTACCTACGCCCTCAACAGTCTGTTCGCCGTTGATGAATTTCTTACCCTCGCGCTCGAACCACTTACCTTTGAGCCAAGTGTCCCAAAGTACGTTAGATTCAATCAGCGTGTCGCGGTCGGCGCTATCAATCAGTGCTTTCGCTTGGTCGCTGTGTTTTCGCCAGATAACAAGGTCAGTCACTACGCCCGTATCAGAGAACGTGCCCGTTGGTAGTCGGTGCGCGCCCAAAAACTCCGCTTTAAGCGCGAGTTGTGTACGCCACTTCTCAAGGTTTTTCGCATCACAAATACGAGTTGGCAGCACTAGGGCAATCAAGCCACCAGCTTTCGCCTTATCGATAGAACGAGAAACGAAATACTGATCAGCGTACTTAATGTCTTTGTACGCTTTGTCTTTCATCGCGCTAGCGTCTCGAACACCATAAGGCGGGTTGCCGATTACTAGGTCAAAGTCGCCAATGCCAGGATTAGTTGCTACCGCTTCGAATGCCGATTGGATTACATGGTCTTCGGGGTGAAGAATTTGGTTGATGGCCGCTGAGGTCTGATCCATTTCTACGGATGTAGTCAGGGTGCCTTTAGGTTTGGTTTCGCTAAATACGCCCACGCCCGAACTTGGTTCAAGTACGCTACCGCCAGTAAAGCCATAGGAACGAACTGCATCCCAAGTCGCGCTCGCCAGCCATTTAGGCGTGTAGTATTCGTTGGTGGAGCCACCGATGCCGCCAAAACCTGTGTAGTCGCGCAGAGCTGCTTTATCTTCGGGTGAAACGTTGGAGTAGTCGCCGTTGTACTTGGCGAGAATATCTTTGGCTAGTTGGTTAGCCTTAAGGCGCTGGTGGCCTTTTGGAGTGTCGCTAATATCGACAGCGAGCAAGGCTTCAAACTGGCGTACCAGTTCATCGATTGTTGTCGCCTGTTCAATACTGCGGGTTAAATCAGTGTTCATTGAACGTGCCTTTTATTCTTTGGATAAAAGCCAAAAAAAAAGTCGAGCTTTCGCCCGACTTTTTCCTTTCCTATTCCCCATCCCAAAAAAACGCCACTATCAATATCAATTTAAGTTAATGAATAATCTAAAATATCTAAGGAAGTAGATTTTTAGGGACAAAAGAATTATTCCGAACACGGCCATTATCATCAAGAATAAAAATTAGTGTTTTTGGTGAGTAACCAAGATTCAAAGGCAAGCAATTGAACTTTGACTAAAAAAAATTAACGCATAGAAAATCAATGATTTATTAGCGTATTGGTCACATTGACGCGATGCGCTATCATCCAAGATCATCCCCATCCCTGTAAAAAGCGCCTCAAATTACCGAGGTCGCACATGTCGCAAAATAAGGCATCAATTGGGCTAGCGGCAGCTTTAAAACAAGCGTTCCCTTTCTTTAACGAGAATGACGATAAAGAGAGTGGGATAAGTTTTGAATCTGGCGCTGGATACACGGGATCGCCATTCCACGATCGCGAACACCAATTAGATGAAAGCAACGGCGCTCTGACCAATGACGGTCGAAAAAGCTCAGACCGCTTTTTTCTGCACAAGCTGCCGAAAGATCGCTTCATGCTATATCCGATACTCAAGGAAATGGCCGAGGACAGCACGATTGATGCCGCGCTCAATCTGCACCTTGGTCACGCTCTTTCGGTATCAAACGACAATGGCATGGCTGTGTATCTTCATCCAACCGATGAGAAGTACGCCGAGTACGTAGGCCGTCTTAACCGAGAGCTGCTAACTCCAATCAACGAAAACCTAATGAACTGGACGTATTCAACGCTGGTTTATGGGGTTAACTATGTTCGCCCATACACGAAAGAGGGCGTGGGTATTACTCACTTTGAGGCCAACTACTACACGTTGCCAAACCAAATTCGTGAGTACGAACGTTCGGGCGAGCTAGCGGGATTTACTGCGGAATATCTACAAACCCGAGCGAACGGCGAACAGGTACGCCTTGCCGAACCTTGGGCGCTTATCCCACTAAAAATGCCAATCTGGCGGCCAGATATGGATATACCGCCAGTTAACTACACTGGCCAGCGCTACTCACTTTATGACGATGCGTATTCACGCATGCCAATCGAGACGCAGAACTACGGCACATCCATTCTTCTTACCTGTTTTGAGGCTTGGTCGATGCTTCGCCAGTCCATTGCAGCGCTCGGCGCAAGTCGTGTGAATGCTTCACTTATCGATCGCATGGTAGCGGTAAACACTGACGGCTTAGATGCGGCCGGAGCTGCGGAATACATCAACATGGTCGCTGACCAGATGAAGCAAGACCGTCAAGAGGTGGTAGACCGTTCCCGCAAGCTAGGTTTCATTCCAACCGTCATCAACACGCTATTGCCCTTTATGGGCGGCGCTAAAGGTGGCTTGCAGATCGATACCTTTACCACTGACCCGAATATCTCCCACATCGAAGACATTATGTTTCACCTTAAACGCTTAGCCGGAACGCTTGGCGTAGACCCATCCATGCTTGGGTTTGGTGATCTTCTTTCTGGTGGACTAGGCGAGGGCGGCTTCTTCCGCACATCGATTCAATCTGCACTACGCGCCAACCAAATCCGCGCAGCCGTGGTGGCGTTCGTTAAGCGCGCTATCGATATTCACACCATCTACCGAGACGGCAAGGTGTGGAACGATAACGATATGCCATTCGAGATCCGCTTTAACTCTCTCAATACCGCTATTGAGCAAGAGAAAGCCGATGCAATGGAATCTCAAGCGAACTACGCAACCATGCTGGCCACCGTGCTTGACCTTATCGAGCAATCCCCAATCGGCAAATCCGAAAAACTCAAAAATCACCTTTACACGTCTGTTATTGGCCTCGATTCCGAGCTGGCCAAGGAAGTCATTTCCGAGCTGGCCGCTCAAGTCTCTAAAAACGACAAAATGATGGAATCCATTGGCATGACTGACCAAAGCGAAGCGGAACGATTCGTTAGAGACGTAGTTCTCGACCTACTAACCGAAATCCAAAGCCATTAATGGAGAAAAGAAAGTGACAGCAAAAGCACTTAAACAAGTATCCGACCGTTTCAGCCTATTCAATGACGGTCGCAAGCTTAGCGCCAACAAGCGCAATTACATCATCAAAGCCGTTCAAGCGATGCTCAACAGCCCACGAACTCAAGAGCTATTACGACTCGGTGAAGCGTATGGTTACTATGGCCATCAATCCCGCCAGCGAGCGAATAAGCTCTCAATCGGTGAGACTGAGGTGATCATGATTAATGGTCGTCCGGTTGTGGTAGAAAACGTGCCATCTAACCGCACAATCTCTATCACCTGTTCAGATGACGGTATTGTTGAACACACTCAAGAGTTTTTAGATACCGACACAGGCCGTATTGCTTTAGGTTTGCACAATAGCCGTGCTGGTGGTTGGAGCTGGGCGACTGGTGGCCAAGATACACGCGAGGCATCGATCACGACTTCATATCACGGTATGGACTACGTATTGCAGCCGAACTATATCAGCCTAGACCATCCGGCCATGATGATGGAAAGTGCGAACAGCGAGCAAATGATCCTCGAATCGCTACAGGAACAAGGTTTTGATGAGGAATCCGCGCGTAATATCTACGCGAACATGACTCAACAGACTAATGTTGAGCTTGTCGGTGATCTTACTAACCAGCTTATGTACCTAGAAAGCGTGAACGCAGAGTTGCGTGAAAAGGTAGAGCAAAACGCTAAGGCAACCTCGATGCTGCTTGATGTTGTGGACTCTTTACCTATCTATGTGACCGATGCGCAGCGCAAAGCGATCGCCAACATGGCCAGCAAGGAAGATCATCAAGTGGTGCGAGCTATGTTTGAGTCGCTAGGTTCCCGAAAAATGGCGACTTTACCGACAAATAGCTACGTTCCAGTAGAGCAAAAAGTGAGTGTTGCGCCTCAAATTAAACAGCAGTTCGTCAACTTCGGATCTTCGGCACGAAAATTCCAATAAGTTGATCAATTAAAAAGCGCCACCAGCGATTAGTAATTAAGTACAAAAAACACTCAATAAAATCGAAAATACTGGTGGCCAATTCGGAATTTTATAAATCACTAGGCGCGACAGGACGAAAATAGAGTTTATCTTTCTTGAAGTGCGTTGGTCGCCAGTCCCAACCAGCGATAGATACGCTATCTCGCGCGCCAGTAATATACGACACTGAGCGCAACACATTGATACCCTTATCAAAGTTAATCGCCTTATCGGCCTTTAGAACGAGTCTACCGTCTTTTTGGCTATGCAAACCAAAGGTGCAACCTGAGATTGTTACTAACAAATCCAACGGTAGCGCTGGGGCGTTCTTTTTCGGGAACTGTCGGCGCTTAAATTGTTGTTTTAATTGGTTAACTTGAGTTTCTAATTGCTGTTCAGCACTTGGTGGAGGAGTAAATTTCATCACAGAGTTATCCACAAAATTCGATGTGTTCGGAATATTAACACGTCCAAAAGGAGTTTAAATAGATAAAATTTTTGGTAAACTCTAGCGCCAGATGGTAACGCACCTTGTTCGGAATCGCTTTGATACAGAGACTTGTTTGATCAACCATTTACGATCAATAATAGGGGAGTTTTTCTGTAATTAGATCATGGCGATACCGTGATAGAGAGAAAGTGATTCGATTTCGGGCAACAGAAAATAAAAAAGCCCGCTTTGGCGAGCGGGCTTTCTTACTGAAATCGAGCTTTAAGCGGCTAACTTAAAGCGTCACGACAAACGAACTTAAGGAAAGTCATTATGCCGTAATGAATTAGACCGAAGCCTAATCAGGCGAGACATTTAGTTGGCGACTAATGCCTCAAATGGTTAGTAATTAGTTTAACAGTTTAGATTGAGCATCAATCTCAGCGAATGTTAACACAAATTACACCACACTAAAGCAGGTGTAAGTATAACGTTCAAAGAGATCGGTGGCAAATTTTTACGCCTTTTTTTTGAGCAAATTTTATGCAAAACACACCGCTTTTACTGCATCCTTGCTACTGGAAGTCAGGATTCAGAACCCAAGCCTCCAATATCAAAGCCAATAAACCGTCGGCACAACGTAAACTTGCTTGCCTACTAGAAACTATCTCAAGCCATATTCTTAAGCATGGCCATACCTGCTTTGCATCAACTACTCGATTGGTACAGGTCTACAACGAGAACTGCGATCGCTATGGTTGTCGTCCAACCACTTTTGACACTCTCAAAAAACAACTGAAAACAGCAGAAGACTTGAACTTAATTGTCCGAGAACAGAAGCCAAACAATGCAACAGGTCAGAATCTACGTCACATCACTCTATGCGTAGACGCCATCCAAGAAATGTTCGCTGGCGCATACAAATACGCGCTACAAGCTGCACAAAAGCGTTTTAATAGACAGAAACGGCACTCAGGGGGGGCTTCTGTGGAAAAAACTCTTGAGGCCAGTGCTGACAAGGCTTGCGAGCAATCAGACAAAAACAAAAATGGCACTATAAATACAAAAGATCTCTCTACAGAGAGTAAAAATAAAATTAATAACGGTATCCCGTCTGATTCTTGGTTTTTGAAGATCTTCAAACGTGACGCTGACGAAGTAAAACAACTTCAACTAGCAGCTAAGCAAGGCCGCCTATCAGCTAGTGGAGCTCGTCGTGTTATCAAGCTGTACAACAAGCACCAACAGCCTTTAGCGCCTAAGTTCGTGTCATACCTTAAGTTTGTGATTGCTAGCTGGCACAACAAGGCTGCAAGCGCCGTGAAAGCTAGCGTGAACAAGGTTCGTGATACAGCCACCATGTTAGCAGAGTACATGAACACCATTTCCGAGAAAGAGTCTCAAGGCTTAGTTGAATACTATCGTGACGCAGTCGGGCGAGTACAAGTCAGGTATCTGTAATCACTGCTTGATGTGAGTATTTCTATACATGCGTGACCTAAAATGTGTCATAATTACCTAAATCTTGTTATTTATGGATGTGCATTTGCATGAGTGATGAAGAATATTTCTACCCTGCGGTAAGCGATAACCTCCCGAAACATATCAAAAAAGGCCATCAACTGGTCTTTAGTCGTCAAGATCTATCCGCTAGGGAAGCAGATATGTTTGCGTTGATGATTGCACATATGAAACCAAGTGATTGGGAGCAGAAAACACCACACTATGAGTTTACTTCACATCAATTATCAGAGTGGTTAGGTGTTGAGTCTAAACATATCGGTAGCAACTTAAGTCCAGTAGCGAACCGCCTAGCTAGTCGAAAAATCGGGATAAAGGTGGAAACCCCGAAAGGTGATATTGAATTCGACTATAGACCTCTTTTTAAACATATAGCTTATAAACACGGCATACTTACGATGGTTCCTAACGATATGCTCAAATCAGAGTATATTGAATATAATCAAGGATTTGCTCTGATTAATACTCGCAATTTCTTTGAGGTAAAGAAGGAGTATTCTAAGCGCTTGTACGAACTGCTTAGTCGCTTCAAAGACAAGGGCTTTGAAATGCATGCGCAAAAGCTTAGTGAACTGAAAGGAATATTTGGGCTTTTGGACGAATCAGGGAAGCTGAAAAAAGATAAAAGTTCCTTCAAAAACAACAGCGTATTTATGAAACGTTGTATCAGGGAAAGCATTAAAGAACTTTCTGAACACCCTCAGATTAGCAAAGAGCTTCTATTTTTAGAAAGCAGCCAAGGTGATAAGGGTTTTGAGGTTGTAAAGAAAGGTAGAACCATTACTGGAATCAAGTTTCTCTTCCGGTGGGTTAAACTAGGTTCAATTGATGAACTAAATCAACACGATGCTCTTAAGACAATTCGACAACTTGAATTGAAAAGGCTTCAAAACCAAGTCAGACTCACCGAGTCTGAACTAGAATCACTTGCCATCGCGTACCGCTATGTGGGTAAAGAAGACCACGCTCTTAAAGTTGAAGCTAGCTTGTCAAAGCGACACTCAGAAAAAGAGCAACAAAAGCATGATGATGGAATGCATGAATTAGAGTCGTTAATGGAAAAGATAGATACCCTTTCAGAACTAACCGATACACACGATTACTGATAGCTAACAAGTTTTAGGTCATGGGCTCGATAGATGACATTTTCTAGGTTGAAATGAGCTATGTGACACATTTTAGGTATATGGGAGGGAATTCGACGTGATCATTGACTCGAAAGTAGAAAAAACCGGACAAGACTCCTATACAACCATCTCACACACCTAAAATATGTCATTTAAGAACAGAAACACCTAAAACCTGTTATCCAATCACCTGATATATGATCACTTTCACCTAGATTATGTAGCACTAAAGCCTATAAGAAGATCACAAACACCTAATAAATGATCAATTAAACCTAGATCTTGTTACTTAAAGACCTAAAAAAAGATCTTTAAGCGAGTTAAACCGCATTAAAATCAATACGTTACGATTCCTATAGATCTTATAGTTCTATAGTTTCCATAGATTGATATAGTTAAATATAGATCTTTATAGCGTATGTGGATAACTGGAAAATCAAAGATTTACACAGTTTCCCACATACACAACAAGTTTTTGTTGTTTAGATGAGTTAATGATCCTAGCTATAGACAACGGCATGCTACAACGAATAGCGGCCGCATTTGTGTGAGTTCTTGACAAAAACACGAATTGACAGGAAATATTAATTATTGGATAGTTGTAAGTGTGCTCTAGAAGCAACAATGTACTTCTAGAGCAGCAGCGTTGGTTAACCGAATAGTGCTTGCACTATAACGGCGACGAGATTGATTATCGCTATAATCAGTTCAATTAAATTTACCATTTGTTCCCCTGATAAGGCTCATGGTGAAAGACAACGCACAAGGGTTTTTGATGGTGGCCGCCATCGTTTACCCGCATACACGAAGTGAAGCTTTCTAGCTGCTTCGAGCTTGGTTGGTGATTACATAATTACCTCCTAATTAATTAAAGGTTGGGTTCTTCGAATCCAGCCTTTTTTTATATTCTTCACACAATCAAGGTTATTAGGGAACGTTTTGTTCCAAGTCTTGCAGTGCCGAGTATTCCAGACTTTTTGCTAATTTTGCAAACGCCCAAACGAGTTGGTTATCTCTTTCAGGTTAAGGCGTATGAAAACTCCCAAGTCCTTATGTCCCATTGTGATCAGATAATTCCCCTTTCATAAAGAAACGCTTTGAAAAATATTCATTTCTCTACATGAATCGGGATATGAGCAAGGTTTTTATCCAATAATTCATGTTCATTTTCCCTTTCTGCTTGATGCTAACCTCAAAAGAAAGTTGCCGCTTCCAGCAGATGGGTTAGCGCATTCAATATATTGCTGTTAACTCATCTTATCCTGTTAAAAACAAAAATGCTTCCCCGTACAACTTAAGTGGTTAAGCTTCCTATCATTTTGGCTAGTTTTTGCCCACTAATTTCTAATTAGCCTAAGTGTTGGCAGTATTAAACTCAACTATTTGACGTCGATAAGATGCTAAACGATCTGGAGTCATGGTCACGTAAGGCATCTGTTTTTTACTATACCGTTATTTAATGATTACGGAACCTAACGGACGAGGTTTCTTGATGAACCAATTCAAACTAGCTTTCGCGATTGATGCTTTTTCAATCCTTCATCTATATTTGTAACGCGACAGTATTATTGTTTTGTTTGGTTGGTATTGTTTATTTTTGTTGCTATTTTGTGTTTTCTGTTATTCCGAATGGGAAATTATTTATCTATGATTTGTAACTTTATATATACATTAAATTTTTGAGTATTCGGATTAGATATTGGATAAAAAAAGCTTCTAGTTTCCCCGAAGCTTTCCATTACTCTTATCCCGATAGCTAAACGTATCCGTCTATGCGAGGTGGACTTCATCATCATCCACTTTGAAAAGAGAAGTGTTTAACTTGCTAAGTAGCTTGTCTACTGGGATTTCCCACATTTTACACAATTCATTTAGGTTGTTCTGACCGCTCTTAATTGCATTGGCCAAAGCGAAGCCTAAGACGCTGTTAGAGGTGTTGGTCATGTACTCCTTAACGTCTTCTTGGATTTGGTTGTGAACTTTTTTGCTGCTGTTCTCTGATACTTTCTGATTCATTATATTATTCCGTTTTCCTGTTTCTGATATAAAAATACATCATTTCGGTTTTTGTATTGGTGATTTTTGAATTGTTTTTTAATCGGGTTTATACTGAATTAAAAAATTTACTTGTTCGGAATTATTGATGGGTGAAATAATTTCTGAAATTAAGCGATCTCAACTGGAACAACGGCAAAGAGAGCGAGACAAAAGCTCACCATCAATCCTGGATACATTCGAGGGCATAGAGCCTACGGACGAACGCGAAGCTCTGGCGAACCGGTTACAAGATGCCGATGTGACATTGGACGACAAACCGGATCGCTGCCCGACTTGCAATGGCACAGGTTACACCAAGTCGTTATTTAGCAAGTGGGAGTGCTGTAGCTGTTTTGGGACTGGTTACGACCTTTCCGATCCGGTTGCCGTTATCAAGTGGCAAAAGCTCTGCCTCGATTGGTCAAAGAATCGGTTATATGAATATCGCGTTGCATTGATTAAGGGGACTACAACCGAGGAAGAACGACTAGCAAGTGAAGTGGAGAGCTTCTATGAAAATGCGAGACGCAAAGACTAAACAGGCCGCTCGAATCCAATCGCTTGAGTATAGACAGCAACGTGCAGCGCGAATCAAGCGAGCGAGACGGCATGCAGATTTAACCATACTCGAAATGAGCAGGTTAATCGGGTTATCACCAGACACTTATCGAAAAATCGAGAATGGCGAAGTGAACCCAAGGGTGCAAAACCTAGAACTGATAGCTGTCTACACAAGTACAGACGTGGGTTATTTGTTCTTTGGTGATGCGATTTCTAACAGAGACGAAGCGGTAAAGAGAGATACCGGAGAATAACGAATGGCTTCAAGAGGCATTAACAAGGTCATTCTGGTTGGTAACTTGGGGTCAGATCCCGAAATCCGATACCTGCCAAATGGCGGCGCAGTAGCGAATATCACGATCGCTACATCCGAAACTTGGCGCGATAAAGCGACAGGGGAGAACCGAGAAAAAAACGAGTGGCATCGAGTGGTGTTGTTCGGCAAGTTGGCCGAAGTAGCGGGGGAGTTCCTACGCAAAGGGTCACAAGTTTACATCGAGGGTCAATTGCAGACTCGCAAATGGAAAGACAAGCAAGGCCAAGACCGTTACAGCACAGAGGTAGTAGTTCAAGGCTTTAATGGCGTGATGCAAATGCTTGGCAATAGCCGAGCTGGTGGCCAGCAACAACAAGGCGGTTGGGATCAATCTCAACAGCAATACGGCGAGCCACCAATGGATTTTGACGATGAAATACCGTTCCAGAACGAGTTTCGTCATTACAAGATGCTGAGTTACGTGGCGGCTTGAACGGTGAGTAAGCAAAATTTAGCGTTAGCAACTCAAGACGACTTACTGATTGCATTGCGTCGAATGACCACTAAAGCGCTTATGGAAATGCGCGAGGCGACAGGCGAAACGGATTTTACGGACACACCAAGTGCTTTTTATTTCAGTAACCGTGCAATCGCGGCAGAAGTAAACGGGTGTTCGGGTCATGTGGCCGAACTAATCCAAGACAGCTACCTCGACTACGTTCACAAAGGTAGCGAAATACTGGTTTGGCTGGATGACTTAGAAGAACGCCTAGAGCGCTTTGCTAACCAAGAATAAAACACTTTAACCCTATTCCCTTATCCCAATTTTTGAGTAGTAGAGAAATTGCCCGATGAGCGATGTTTTTACTGTAGAGCTTCCTTGGTGTGCCAGCTATCCAAGATGACTCAACCTATTGGGACGTGCTTGGAACGTTATGGAAAGCGCAAGGCTCGCACCAACATCAAGGTGTGTGGTCGTCCCTGTTTACGTGCCCGAGACGCAACAAGCACAAGGTTATGAAGTCGTCAGAGCGCAAGGCGTTCGCCAAGCTACCCAAGGTGATCACTGCCTACCGCGCTATCAATGACGAATCCGAAATCGAAACTGCACTTTGTTGGACGCTATCTGAGGACATTGCTAAGCGTGTTTTCTCTCAAGGAGGCCGCCGCAAGGTGGTATCTAAGCAATTCACCAAGGACGAGGTGTTTGCCTACTTCAACCGCCGTAAGGAGCAAGAGATTTTAGTTGTACAAGGGCTTATCTAGTTATGGCCAGAGCACCACGATTCGATCACTCTTTTCTCGCAAACCAAGTTGCTAAGCGCAAGAAGTGGAAAAGCAAAGGCGTGAAAGCTGGCCACGGCGGCGACTTCAATATCGATGCAGCACTTAACGAGATTAACCGTTCTGTTAATCACATCATCAATCCGGTATCGATAAACGTCCCAAATACTGCGCTGGTGGACAAGTCAGAGCTACCAGCCTGGCTTATCCGTATTCTTGAGAAAGACATTGACGTTGCGCGCGCTGCGACACAGAAGAAAGTGGAACTGGATTCACCACACAAAACGCGCCTTGCACAAGGGATTAAGCGCCCGAAAGAGTTTAACGACACGAAGCTGGCCGAACACTGGTTACAGGTGCGTTTGTTCTACACGTTAGAGACGCAGTACAAGGACATTTACCCGCTGGTTTTCTCAATCCCTAATGGTGGCTACCGAACACCTAAAGCGGCTTCGATGATGAGCTATGAGGGACAAAAGAAAGGTGTGCCAGATATATTTTTTCCTATCCCGAGAGGGGTGTATCACGGGTTCTTTTTGGAGGTGAAAACGGAAGAAGGTCGCCCAAGTAAGGAACAGCAGGAAAAGATAAAAATGTTCCAAAATCTAGGATATTACGTGGTTGTGGCCAAGGGGTTTGATGAGTGCATTTGTCAAATTAATAGCTATCTCCAATTGCCAACATTTGATAACAAAACTAGACTAGCCGCATAAGTATATAAAAAGGGCTTAGTTATCTCATGTTAGCGAGTGAATACCACAGCATTGGCCAAAAGCCAGTTGATTTAGACGTGTTAGAAGCAACAAAGGTAGTCCGTAACTTCCTATGCGATTACCTTTACTATGACAAGTTGTTGCTAAGCTATGCTCCCGCAGGGGAATTTGGTAGCGCTCAAGCGTATCGTTGGCTTACTGGTGGTCATATTTGTGACTACGATGCTACTGGCGACACAATTGCACCAAGAGAGAAGATCAACTATCGAGTCATTAGAATGCTATTCGATGCTGGTCTAATCAAAGTAAAAACCAACATCCGAACGCCACATACTCGCTGCGTTATCTTTGAATGGGTTCGAGACATTAAGAAATATCGTCGTGAAATCCTCCGTACTAAAATCTTTGGCGAGAATGTTTACCTCACTAGCGCAATGATTGATGCTACAGCGGCGCAATATGGTCTGACCGTGACGTTTGTCGGTGCGAGAGGTGTCTTTGAGATATTGGATGGTAATGGCAACTCAATCCCGAACGGCCAAGCCAAGAACACCTACATATTCATGAATAGTGTTGGTGAGCCAGTAGGCCGACTACGTGATATGTCCTATTGGGAATGGGAACAATACTTATACGACACAGCGACACGCGCCAAGCTGCGCAAAACGCCTCTCAAAGTTCGTGATGGCATGCGCAGCCACTTTTCGGAGTTCAAACGAGCTTAACGCCAATCCTTGATCATCTTTCCACAAATGCCGCCTATATGGGCGGTATTTTTTTGTATTAAAAACAGAAATCGTGTTCGGAATATTTACTGTGTGTTCGGAATGGTTATAATCGTCTAATGGCAGGACGTAAACCCAAGAAAAACGCCTTAACCCCTCAGCAGCGCTGGAATCGTCATCTTGCCAAGATGGCTAGGTTTGACATTAAACGTCAATACTACCGCGCCAGCGCGACACAACGAGAGCAAATTAGGCGACTCCAAATAGAACTTGGCTGTAGCAGTCGAGAAGAACTGGTTCTTTACGCCATCAATCTTCTAGGCCAACAGCACGGAATTTATCTGAAAGATATTCAAGAGGACTTAGCGTGTCTAAACAAAAAGCCGTAGGTAAGCACGAACTGATCTCAGCAATGAAAAAAGAAACGGGCGCATTACGTGAAGAATGCGAGCTGGTTTTTGATGCCTTTATCGAAGAAATCTCAACTCAAACCATGATTGAGGGCAATGCTGTATTGCTTAGTGGTTTCGGTACGTTCGCACCTCGCCTTAAGAAAGCGCGAGCTGGCCGTAATCCAAAAACGGGAGCACCAGCGATTGTAGCTGCGCGAGACAAGCTGACTTTTAGTGCATCGGATGTATTCCGCGATGAGCTGGCAAGCAAGGTAAACGAGATCAAGGGGGCACATTAATGAGTACACGCTTAAACCGAACTGACATTGAAAGAAACATTTCTAAACGCCTTGGCTTAAAGCTTACTGGTGATGATGCAGAGCTGGTGGGCGATTGTCTGGATGCAATGATCAATCACATTCTGGTTGAGATTGCGAAAGGCCGTGAGGTGCAAATTCGAGGCTTTGGCCGTTTCCGTCACATAGAGCGTGAACGCACAACCATTAATCCGGCGACGAAAGAGCGCTTAGGTGTCAAAACCGAGCACAGCGTATTGTTCTCTGCTTACAAGGACATGGTACGCGTCCATGAATGATAGTAAGGCAATTGGGCTACGTGTCTTTATCGGCTCCGTTCGGCTACTGGCTATAACCATTGTGTTAGCGCTGGTGGCTGTTGTCGGTATTGGCACATACAGCTTTTATGGATTGGTGGTCTATCCAAAGATAGAGCGAGTGAAGATTGATTTGGACGCAGAGCGCATTACTGTAGCGGCCAAGAGTGGGGAGAAGTCAGAGAATGGCGCACCTAGTCAAAAGTAAGACCGTCGAGGGCGCAAAGAACAAATGGGTGACTCGTTGGGACTATTTCTTTGATGCTCAATTCCTCTTTCGACGTGATACCGGAAAACAGTTTGTTTTAGACGTGGCCGCCGAGCCACAAACCGCCAAGGCGAACCGCTTCTACGTGGCTCCTGACTGGATTAACGAACAGCCGAGCTTAAGCCAAAACACAAGGCAGCTCAGCTCCTAAACCCTGTTTGTGTTGGGTTCGATGGCCTACAAGGTGAATGGGAAGATGGCTGGTGGTGCAATCCTCCGTTCGACCTTAAGTTTGAGTTTCTGGAAAAGGCGCTAGAACAAGCCAGAAAAGGCCGTGAAGGCATGATGTTGTTACCACATGAAGAACTCACAACGTGGTGGCTGGACTTGGTTGAGGGCTACGCCTCTTAACGCGCTGTGGTACTTCTTTCTGATAAAGATTGGCTACTATAAAACACTCAAGAAAGCCACCAGAAAAAAGCGACAGAAACAATCTTTAAATGGGTAAAAATAACAAAATGAAATGCAAACTAATATTGTGATATGTTCGGAATGAGTTTAGTATTATTCCCATAGGACAGTGACGGATACGACTTCCTATACGGTGCGCTTGTCTAATAAGGTTGTGCAAGCGTTGTAGGGTAAAACCTACAGGCTCCCAAAGAGGGCAAAGGGTTGATCTTCGAAAGAGGGTTAGCCCTTTGTTCTATCTATCCCCTACCAAAGAGCGCCTATATGAGCAGGCACTATGAGAAAAGTCCACGAACTATTCTGGCATCGCAAACACGACCGCATCCTTAAGCGAGAGCTGGCCAAGGATAAGCTGTACACCAAAGAGCTGGATAACTCCTTACGCAAGATGATTCACGAAATAAACAATCACCTTAAGCAAACTGAAAGCGTCAGCTAGATTGAGTGGAGTAAAGAGCATAGTATTAACAAAGCGATGCACTACAAAAGGTGAAGCATGCGTACTCAAGCACAAAAGAAAGGTAAAACAGTTCCCAAGGCGACTAAGAACAAAAAGAAACGCTCATTGTTTACAGAGGCAGAGCTATTGAATGGCTTAAATGCCCACACGGCACATAGTGATGAGCTAGCCAGTGTTTCTAGTAAAGAGCTAGGCGAGTAGCTAGGTAAAAAATACTTGAAACTAGCATTCCGAACGGATAAATTTATGTATACGCGAGTTAAATAGTTACCATTGTGACGACCGTGTTTTCCTTTAAAAATCTTAGACAACTGTGCTCAAGCGCCTTTGGTTATTCCATTGGCGCTTTTTTCTTGATTTTTCGAGGTAAGTATCAATATAATTGCCTTGTTTTCGTGTGAAGCGTACAGCTTCGGCGAGTGATTCAAAGAAGGTTTGCAAAAGAGCTGGTAGAAATACTGGCTCTTTTTATGTGTCGTGTTTCAACCTATTGAAGAGGCATTTTTAGTGTTCTATATTTACCTCGCTCGCAAGAAAATGGACGTGGATACTCCAAAATATAGATGGCCAATTGATTGGTTATTGAATTACCTGTTATTGACAACTCCTCAAAATCAAAAGGCCACGGTAAAATGTGGCCTTTTCTTATGTTAAAAACATCATTTTTAAAAAGTCTATTCGGAATTATAAAGGCCGTAAAAAACCAACTAAAATACACGCTACCGAGAAAATGAATACGCATGTGATTCGCTGGTGGCTCCCCGAAGCGAATAGATTCAAACAGTACCTATCAAATGGGGTAAAAATCGGCACTGGTTGGCGGTTTAACACATCCCCAAGCCAATGCGACACACAACCGCATCCAAATCCACACAGAATCGCACCTAGAATCGTGCTGGTGGCTTTTAACGCCTCAATGGGTATTAATGTGCCCCCTATCGCTAAATGATAGCCATAAACCGTTACAGCGAGCCATATCGAAAGGATGTGGGTGTAAGTTCGGTGCGGGATTCTGTCAAATTCAAGCCAGTCCGGTGCGCTCGAACCGCTTAAGCAACCAAGAAATGCCAGGATTGAATGCAGTGGTGTTGTGTCTGCCATTAAGGCGAGAGGAACGGGCGCAAAGCACAGTGCGCCCCAAGCGTGTCCAGTTCGGCTCATTCAGCTTCGCATCGAGCGCAATACGCATAGACGATGGCACTCATCGCTATGGTTCGATTGCGGTAGTTGGTGGCCAATTTCTCAAACGTCTCTGCAACTTCGGGGTCAATCCAAGGACTGATTTGTCGTGCCCCTACTAGGTCGCCCTCGATTACTTCGGGGTGCTTTTCTGGTAGTTGGTTTGGATCAGTGTTGTTGATGGCCAACTGATACAGCTCGGTCAGGGTAATTCCGTTCTGTTCGCATTGTTCGCATGCTTTTGCGTGAGCAAGGCGTGAAATTCGCACTTGAAGTAGCGTTAATCCCTTTTCCCGTTGGCGGGTTCTAAACATGGCTTGTCGTGCTTTGGTTTTGGCTTTGTGTCTGAATTTGATGCGCTCGGGTGCTTTCAAGGGGGTATTCCTTTCGTCACGTAGCGCGTTGTCTTGGGTATGGGGGAAGGTGGCTAGTGAGATAACGCAGCCAATTACTATATCGTGCCGCAGAATCAATTGTACATGAGTAGCGTTACTCACTAGCTGGCCATGATTATATGCAGAAAATCGTTACTGTAAATACTATTTAATGTCGCGTTATCAAATTTTGTCTTTAAAACATTATTGACAATTAAATTATTTTTTAACTGGCCTAGTTCGTGTTGTTGTCACCTGTTTGAACTCTGTATTATTCCGAACGTAACAAAATGAATGGGGTTTAACCGTGTCCGGCAAGATTGACTATCAGGCTCACCAACAGCAGTTTTGGGAGCAGTTAGAGAAGCAGCCGACTTTGACGCTGGCCGAGTATTGCGAAGCCAACGGATTGAAGTACGGCACCGCTAAGCGATATATAAAACGGCCAGCCAAAACGGGCGGCAAGTTCCAACCGTCCGTTATGCCAAAAATCAAAGCGAAAAAGACCAGTCAGGGCAATGACTGGCATTCCCTTTTGAAAGAATTTCTCGTGCGTGGCGCTCAAAACCCAACGCTCACGATGGCCGCTTTTGCGAAAGATAAAGGGGTGAATGGTGCGACATTGCGCCGCCAGTTTAATTCCATGCGATCGCTGCCCGAGTTTGATCGATTATTTGATCTTTACGATGAGCAATTAGCGAAATTTCAAGAAGCGAAAAACGACAAGAAGAAAAAAAGAGCTGATAAATCAAAGTCCAAAGAAGCGGGGGCAACTGCGCAAGCGCAAAGTGCGCAAGGCGATCGCGCGAAAACAGGGGGTATTGGATCACTGCGCAAGCCGCGATCAGTTGAGGGACTTTCGCAGTATTCCAGTGCTCAAGTGGGTCGCCCTGTTGTGCATGGTGGTTATGCCCGTAGTGCGGGTATTACTGGCGAAATCATGGATATTCTCATGGATACCGATCCGCTTTCGGTTTGCAACGAACTGATTATTGCCCGTTCGCAGTATTACCGAATGAATGAGACGTTAGCTAAACGCCTTAAAGAGATCGATGAAATGGAAGAAAGCGGAGACATTCCGCTCGATGACGAAAACCAGCCAGTAGACATAAACGCCATGCGTGACCGTCTCATCTTTGGCTATGGCACCAGATTGCGTGAACTGGAATTGAGTATTTCCACGATGGCCAAACAAGAGGCCAAGCGCTACATCGATTTGCGTAAACAGGAATACGCTGAATTGATGATGCCACACTTACTGCCAGCGGAAGAAACCAGCCTAGTAATAGAAATGCTTTCTCTGCGCACTAAGAACAACTGGACAGCCTTAGAGACGTGTCAGCAAATCGAGAAGTTAGGCGCACGTCCACCAGCAACGCTATTGCATGAAGCTAAGGTAGAACTAGCGAACCTAGAGCCAGAAGTAGACGACACTGGTATCAGTGAGCAAGAGCTGGATGAGCTGTTTGATGACTACACGTTAGAGCAGATTGAGCAGCAAGATAACTGGCTACCTGCGCGCAAAGAAGAAGTAAACCGACGAATCAAAGAAGCCGAAGACCTAGAGAACGGCGTAGAACCTACCCTATCCCCATCCCAAATACAAAACGAAGCCGCTAAAGAGCAAGCCTATGATGACCTCGATAACGAGGGAGTGTCGGAGTTTGACGATGTAGACAGCTTCGAGGTACTTGGTGGCTAGACGAATAAAGAGCGTAACACAAGATCCCCGTTACCCTGCCCTAGTTAAGCGGTATCGCTATGACTGGAAACGCCTCGCTGTTGAGCTAGTCGGTAAGAAGCCGAGCTGGCAGCAGCGCAAAATCATTGATAGTGCTCAGCGTATTGGTGCGCGAACGACTGTCAGCTCTGGCCACGGTACAGGCAAGTCAGACATGACCAGTATCATGATCATTGCTTTCATGCTCTGTTTCCCCAATGCGCGTATTGTGCTGGTGGCGAACAACGCGAGACAGGTACAAATCGGTGTATGGAAGTACCTAAAATCCAACTGGAACACGCTCTTACAAAAGCATGGTTGGTTACAGCAATACTTCACCATTACCGAGACAGCCTTTTTTGAAAACTCAGCAAAAGGTATCTGGCAAACCAGTGCTAAATCGTGCCGTATTGGTAACGAGGAAGCGCTAGCGGGTGAACACGCTAAACACTTGTTTGTCATTGTCGATGAGGCGTCAGGCGTCTCTGACAAGGCTTTTGGTGTGTTAGCGGGTGCATTGACCGAGAAAGATAACCGAATGCTGCTATTGAGCCAGCCAACGCGCCCTAGCGGCTATTTCTACGATACGCATCACCGATTAGCCGAGCCTAGTGGTCGATGGCGAGCCATCCGGCTTAACTCCGAGGAATCGCCGTTCGTAACCGTGGAATTTATCCTCGATAAGCGATTGGAGTATGGCGGTCGAGAGGCACCGGAATACCTGATTAAAGTACGTGGAGAGTTCCCAAGTTCCATTGCTGGCATGCTGCTTAGTCGGGATGCACTGGACAAAAGCGCAAGGCTCAACCTCGATATGCCCGATGGTTGGGGTTGGGCTGCGCTGGTGGACGTGGGTAATGGTCGTGACCGCTCGATACTCAATATCTGCAAGGTTTGGGGTCAACGCATGGAGCGCATCGTTAAGAGCGTGAAATTGCTTGAACAACCAAGCACGGTCGATCCGGTTCGGTTCGCTGACATTATCCATGCAGAGTGTAGTGAGGACTTGTACCCAAACATCACGATAGCGGTGGATAGTGACGGTGTAGGTTATGACACGGCGACTTGCTTAGAACGCTACGGACGGCGCGTACAGCGCATTCGTTGGGGTAAGAAGATGCACTCCACCAGCGATAAGCAGCGTTTCTTTAACCAGCGTGCGTATGCCAATGTTATGGCTCGGGATGCGATAAACCAAGGCCGCATGCAGATAGATAAGAACGTCAAGACGGCAGAACAAGGCAGTAAAATACCTTGTGCAATCAACGAGTCAGGCCAATGGGTAATGATGCCAAAACCGATGATGAAAGAGAAAATGAACATCCCATCACCTGACCGTTGGGATACATACTGTTTTTCTCAATTGGTAGATTATGTGCCGCACGAAATGGAAGTAACAGAGAGCATGCTAGAGTCTCGCAGTTCAGTAGAACAATGGGTACTGGAAGCGCTTGAATCGGACGATGCTTAATTCCGTTGGTGCCAACATATAAAAGTAATATGAAAAGGTGGCGATACCGTTAAATATCGCCACCAAATCACCAATCAAAGCGGAACAACAATAATTTAGCTTAAAACCTTAGTTCACTAATCCATCGAACTGCGAACGTGCTTTGCTTTCGTTCTTGCTTCTAAGCTCTTTTCTGGCTTCACGAATAGCGTCAACTTCGCTTTCTATATACATATTAGCGTTAGGGTACAGTACCGACTTAAAAGCATTCGCTTCATCGAATATCGAACGTCCCTCAGTGGTGTTGTTCGTGATTAGCACATCGTGATCTTTACAAGAGCGATGCCTAATTAGAACAAGGCCACCAGCGTTAACGTGAACCTTTTTAGCTACGCGAGAAATGCCACCATTGTTGCCATCATAGGTATGGATGATAGCTACAATGTCATTGTGTTCTTGACCGCGCTTTCTAAACTCAACGTCTGCATTGTCTTTGAAGTATTTCAATTCATTCAATGCAGTGTTTTTATTGTTAGTGAGCTGTTCTTTCTCATCTTCTGGAAGATCGTAGGAGAGTTTACGGTCGAGGTCGCGTAGGTATGCTTCAAGTCTTTTGGCTAGACGTGCGCCAGTGACTTTCTGGCTGCTAGCTGCTTTATTAATTGTGATGTTAACGCGACGGACGTTCTCAATTACGGTCGTCTCTTTAAATGAGTTAGATGAGCTGTTGAAGTATTGAGGTGCGCGCTCTAAAAGCTCTTTATTGGCTGATTTCGCGGCCTCAATATACTCAAGTAAACGAGTGGTTGGATTACCGCGTTTTACTACAGCTACGATGCGATCATTGAATAGTCCACTATCTTCTTTGCCATCTATTTGTTCGGAAAAAGTCGCGCGGTGCTTCAAGGCACGTTTTAGGCGCGCATCTGCCGTTTGTTTGTTTGCAAGTAATTGATTAAGTGTTTCTATATCAATAGCTTTTAAATCTTTAATTTCAGTATTTTTTTTATTAATCATGGTGAACGGTTGCTCCAAATTACATTGGAGGATAAAGGTTACACTCCATCCCTGAGCGTATGCGAGTAACGAAAAACCCTACCTTTATCCTTAATGCGTAGCATACCGTTTTTGTGTTCGGAATTAAATAAAAAACGAACAGAAGAACGTTATAAGTGTTGCTTTTTAAGCGAAGAAGTGATCTCGAACGAAGTTTAATACGTCATCACGATTAATGGATGAATTGCATAGTGCGTTCGGATGCGATTGGATAAGATGCATCATGCAAATGTCGGTCGCGTCATCGAGGAACGAGCTGCTAAATACATCTAGGGACAGGTCACATTTGTCTAGTATTTCGATTGGAATTAATTGATTCAACGTGCAGTGCATATCTATATCTCTTAAGCCAATTGACTGGATAGCCAATACGTATATAGCTCTGATTTGGAAAGAGTTTAGGGGATTCTCGCCAGCCGAGCTGATGTTCGCGGAGTATTATGAGACTGTGATCTTTGATTGTCTAGATATGCAAAATAATGCAAACATATCGTTACTAGCAGTTAGGTTTTGAGAACGTGACCTATACCGCATAATAATTGAGGATATGCATATTTGTTCGTTTCGCGTGACGACGTAACACCGTCATTATATTTCCAAAGACGGGTAATTGTCGTAGCGAGTTTCAAAAAACCTCTTTTAGTTTCAGTTCTAGACAGAACTGAAACTAACTTATCCAATGTTTTGTCGCTGGCCATCGACGAAAAAAGACATAAAGTCCAATAAAAACAACAACTTATCAAATATCTAAGATTGCTTTCTAATCCTGGCATTTTGTGTGAATGAACCTAAATATTCCATAGGAATATTGATAAAAAATGACTTCTTGCTGGTGGTGTTTTGAGCGCTATTGCGTTATTTGTCAAAAGTTGATTAGTCGGTCACTTCTGGAACCCTTCGTGCTTTTAATTTAAGTATTCCGAACATAGTTGAAAAAGATATTCCTTTGGAATATATTGTATTCCGGGCAAACACTGGCATTTTGCCAAAAAAGGATCAGAAAAAATGTTTAAAAAAAATGAATTGGTGTCGCTTTCGGATGAGTGGGCGAGTAAACGCAGTGCCATCCAAGAGCGCCACCACGACCTTATTCTTATCTCTTTGGATGAGCTAATTAATGAATGTGGAGGCCAAGAACAAGCCGCCGCCATCATTCGCAATTTCTACGGTTTCCCTTGTGTGCAAGGCACGATCAGCAAGGCTCGAAAAGGTAATAATGCGCTAAAGATTCGCTCTCAACTTCGCTTTGCCATAAACACAATTAAAGAAGCTCAAAGCATCCAAGCACAAACCAAGATGATCAATCACTTTGGCCGCTTACCTGTTCACCACGACTTCGTGCGTGTCGATGGCGAACTAGGCTTATTCTTGGGATTTAGCTTGTTATCTCGAACCCTACAAATTCAAGTGTTCGTTGGTGGCGAGTTTAAAACGGTTAATGCTAATCACGTGGAGTTGATCTAATGGCTGCTTTCCCTGCGCGTGACTTAGACGAGTTGGAAAAAATAATCCGTTTAATGGATGACATTAACCCACTTATCTCTATGATGATTGAAATGGAGGTTCGTACAGGTTTACGTTATTGCGACATTTCGAAGCTAAAATTCAGCGATGTGATGATAAATGGCGTGATCCGGTCTTCATTTAACATTGTTCAATCAAAAGGTTTTAAAGGCCGTATGGCCCGAGGTAAGAGCGAAAAAGCCGCTAAAGAGGCCGCTCGAATCACCATTCACGTTAATGCCGAACTGGAAGAACTAATTAAACGTATCTACTTACACAATGGCCATAATGAGTTGATGTTTCAATCTAATCACCACTTGGCCAAAAAGGGCAATGCGATCAGCATCCAGTATATCAACCGAGCGTATAAGCGCATAGCAATGGAGTTGAGATTGCCATATCAGCTATCAACACACTCGATGCGAAAAATGTACGCCATGCTACTGCTTGAAAAGAAAGCTTCTTTGAAAGTGATTAAGGACGCGCTTGGTCACTCTAGTGTTGCCGTGACTGACCACTACTTAAGAACGTTCCACGACGAAGCGAAAGAGTACACAACAGGCATTTCATTAAAACCAAAGGCAGAATAAAGGGAGGGGAAATTATGTGTAAGGCTCTAATGAACGCGAACTTACGAGTAAACGAATTTAAGCTTCGACAACAGGAATTTTCCCGAACCCCAATTCCGAATGACCTTAAACCAAAGGTAAGAGAATTAATGAAAAAAGGGTTCAGAAAAAAGGCAATCAAGCTGGTGCTTGGTTGCGGTTATGATGACCTAAAGACTATCAATCTGTCGCATTAGTTATAAATATAAAAAATTGTTACACTGTAACCTCTTTCCATTTGGCTACATGTTACATATAGCTATCGAAATACGCAACCAAATCAGCAAAGAACTATGGGGGCGTTGTTGGAATCGCGTTTGTAAGCAATTTATTTTATTAATAATATTGCGAAAACATAGAATCTATTCTAATTGTTTATAAGCTAGTGGCTTCACCTCAAGCTATTGCCTGAGATTACTTGGGTACGATCATCAGCAAAAGGAAAGATGCGATGTTACGGAAGGCTTTACTGGGTACCTATCTTTGTAGTTTATTCATTGTGGGAAATGCATATGGCGCTGAAGGAGATGATATTCCTCAACGCGCCCAAACTGCTGGTGATGTTATTGAGCGTCCAGGCGTTCTCACACCTAAAGGTAAATGGTCATTTGATTCGTCTTTAAGCTATACACAGAACTCTTCAAACAAAGTATCTGTTGTTGGGTATACAGTCTTACCAACTCTGATTATTGGGCGAATTGAAGTGAGTGATTCGGATAGGACTACAGTAACCGTTGGCTTAACTGCTCGGTATGGTTTAACAAACGCCACAGAGTTAGAAGTTAGAGTGCCATATGTATATCGTAATGACCAAGTTTCTACGCGTCCCATTCAAGATGGTTCAAACAGTGAAGTCGTAAACACAACGGTGGATGGTGGAGGGCTTGGTGATGTAGAGTTCGCATTGAGGCACCAGTTTAACTTTGAATCTGCGCCATACTGGGTAGGTGGCCTTAGAGTCAAGTCGGATACAGGACGATCGCCTTATGATGTTTCTATTGAAGATGGAAGCAACGCATTTAGTGATGTCCCTACTGGCTCGGGTTTTTGGAGTTTTGAGCCTAATTTATCTCTTATTCACCCTGTTGATCCTGCGGTTTTGTTCGCTAGTTTAAGTTACATTTATAACTTAGAAGATACTGTTACAGTTGGCGATACAAAAGCTGATGTTGATCTTGGGGACACTATTTCTCTTTCTGGGGGAATGGGCTTTGCGGTGAATCCTGATCTTTCATTCTCTTTAGGGCTTAGTCATAAAACTATTTTAAAAAGCAAAGTAAATGGCAGATCGGCAGATGATGCTAAGTTGCTTCAATTAGATGCATTAACTTTTGGTATAAACTATGCCTTTAGTGAACGCTCATCTATCAATGTTAGTGCTCAAGCTGGTCTTACAGAAGACACTCCCGACTTTCAGTTAACAGTACGAGTACCTTTTAATTTGTAAAATGGAGGTACAGTAAGTGTGGATTATAGGAATAACTATTGTCAAAGATAATGTATGGAGAGCGTACAGTAGCCTGTTGATGAGTTTCCATTCCTTTCACTCCACTAATAAAGCTAAAATCCTTTACAACATCCGTCAGGAGGACACAACTGTTGTAGACGGCACTACTTCATTTCTGCACTGCGTATTAACTTGTAGGTCATCATCAACGTAGTCTTTCTGGTCCCACAGTTCTTCGTCTTGTTCGTACTCAAACATACTGTGGCGAACATGGATTCTATTGGCTTAGAGGCGCTTTAGGAAGGTAGAGATCTCTGCCATCCAAGATATCTTGTAATGCATCCTTCATCCGTGGTAGCACGCTTTTGGGTACCTTGCTAAGCATATTTGTCACTTACGCTACTGTAGCTTGCGGCCCGCACTTAGCCATGACTTTTCAGAAGCCAAGTTCGCCATCTCCGGTGGCGAACTTGGGTGCTAACAGCAATTCTTGTTCTTTTGAGTGCTTAATGAGTCCTGTAACTTGTTTTTGACTCTTGGTGACGATCCAGAATTCCAGGGGCTTTTTTGTTTCCAGTGTCATCGATACCAATAATGACGAATAAAAAGAGCTGATCATCCATGTTCCTACCACATTAACTTACTCGTTTCACTACCCCCATAGAAAATTAAATAGGGATAGCAAAGAGAATTTATCTTAATTTTAAGTAGAAAATTTAGCACTTCAGAATGATATCACATTGGATTTTAGTACCGAAAAAGACTTAAAAAGTATGAACCTGCTATATTTTATCTCATACCTTTTAAGTTTTAATTATTATAAGTTAATGATTTTAAACATTAAATAATAAAGGTGATTGTTGGATAGGATACCTTTATCAATAAAGGATGAATGATCTGAACAATGCAATAGAACGAATTACTTCTTTATATTATCTTCATTTCATACTTGATGAGCACTTAAAGTAAATACAAAAAATAACATTATGATTATGCTGTTTTTTTCTTTAATCTACTAAAGAGACGCACCTAAATACTCCTTTCTAGCCTGAATTATTCTCAATCATGAGAACAGCTTTCACTGATCCTTTCTTATAATTTCATCGCTTCCCACAACATTTGAAGGAAGCTGAAAAATTTTTAATCCGAACTACTACTATGACAGGAAATGGAGTAATTGTTATGACTCTCAACAAAACAGGGCTTGCTTTAGCAATGTCAGCAATTTTATTTAGTGGCTCTCTAATCGCGAATGAGATCGATGATGGAGATGACAACATGCAATGGACTGACAGCGCTAATACCGATATTGGTTTATCTGGCAGCTTCAACGATAACAGTGACAATAGCGCATCTCTCGGTGTTGGTGATAGCTTCAACGACAACAGCGATAATAGTGCGTCACTAGGTATTGGTCATAGCTTCAACGACAACAGCGACACTGACAACAGTGCAACTCTTGGTGTTGATGACAGCTTTAATAACAACAGCGACAACTCAAACTCGAGCACTAACACAGCTCAAAGCCACAACGACAATAGTACGTCTAACGCTAACGACAACAGTACCAGTGCTGATCTTGATGTGAGCCTAAATAGTGATAGTAGTGACTCTAGTACTAACACAAATAGAAGCCACAACGACAACAGCGACTCTAGTACTACTGTAAGACGTAGCAACAACGACAACAGTGACTCTAGTATCAACAGTAGCTTTAACGATAACAGCGATAATCGTAATCAAAGCGACAACCGTAACCAGAGTGATAACCGTAGCTACGCTGATTCAAGCACAACAAACTCGAACAGCTTTAACGACAATAGTAACTATCAAAGTGACTCGAGCTCAACAAATGTTGATAGCTTCAATCAAGTCCATATGGATACAGATATGGTTGTTGCGAGCTCAAGCCTAATGGGTGGTGTTACAGGTGCATCAGTTATTTATGCAACTAACGCGGATGATACTCGAGTTCGAGTTGAAAACATGAACACCCTTGGTGGTCTTGGTGGTGCAGCTGGTATTACTACCGTTGGTCAAATGCTGGTTCAAATTCACTTGTACAACAATCTGTTACAACTAATGCAAGTGTGTTTACTGGGGGTGAGTAACCGACTAGTAGGAGAAAGCGATGCGTTTGGCAATCTGTACTTTGAGTATGATAGTTGCCTGCACTGCACTCGCTGATGACATTGCATTATCTGGCGGAGAAGTTAGCTTGGATATCATGAATGAATCAAGAGGTGGACAAAATGTTGAACTCGACTTGGTTTATGCAGAATCAGATATCAATGGTATTTCGTCAGATAATGTCGCGTTTAAACACCGTGAGTGGTAACAATATACTATCAAGTGGAGCGTTCGCAGACAGTTCGGGTATATCCAACGTAATTCAGAACAGTGGAAACAACGTTTTAATCCAGAACTCTACCGTCGTTAACCTGACACTCAAGTAAACAATATGAAAGTATTAAATAACTTAATTTGGCTGATGCTCGTTTATTCAACATCAGCCATTTCATTAGAACTGTTACCTTACCGAGCACATTACTCTGTTCCCGTTAAAAGTTACAAAGAAATAGTGTTTGGTGATGTTTTTCGCCAACAGTATGACTTCAGTTGTGGCTCTGCCGCTCTGGCTTCTCTCCCTCACTTTTCATTATGCAACAGAGTCATCTGAACAAGATATTTTCAAAAGCATGTTTGAAAAAGGTGATAAAGAAAAAATCAAGGAGAAAGGTTTTTCTTTGTTGGATATGAAGTTTTACTTAGATTCCATAGGGTTACGTTCTGATGGCTTTCAAGTTGGACTGGAGAAAATTAAAGAAGTCGGCGTCCCTGGGATCACTCTCGTTAATTTCGATGGGTATATGCATTTTGTTGTAATCAGAGGTATAAACAATCACTCAGTTATTCTAGGAGACCCTTCTAGAGGAAGTATGATAATGAAACTGGATGAGTTTGAAAAATATTACCAAGGAATTGTGTTGCTGGTCCGTAACGAAGCGGAAATGGGACGGTCTAGCTTTATTACCAATGATAATTTCACCGTATATCAAAGATCACCATTAAAAACAGGTGTGTCTAGAGATTCCTTGGGGGTATTTAGCATTACTCTCCCAGTTTCCGGTGAAAATTAATATAACATTGTTTTAAATAACTTTAAGAACTTAACAACCTGAAAGGCCTGCATTATGAACTACAATAAATTTTTGTTAGTGCTTTGTATGCTAATACCTCATTTTAATGTGAATGCTAAAGATGTTGGCCTGCAAGAACTTACTCCTCTTTCAAATTCATCTTTAGAAGAATATCGAGGTGGTTTCCAAATTACGGACGAGTATATTATTAATATTGGATTAAGCATTACTACGACTATAAATGGCGATGATATTTTGAACACAAATATTGCCAACTTAGTAATTGAAAATGGTAATTTAAAAAACATTAGCGCAAATAGTGAAAATCAAAGTGGAGATGTTTTCAACCAGGGTATTGTTAACATCATACAATTTGGTGAAGGCAATATTATTGGAGATGATTCTATAGATTCACCCAAAATGCCTTCGTCTCAAAATCCTAATATAATAAGTTCAGACTTTATAAATTCAAGTATTATCAATATTATTCAAAACACGAAAGATAACAGTATTATTGGACTTAGCACGCTCGTAGACATTGATGCTCAAGTAAATGGGGTAATACGGGAAATCAAAGCAAACCAACAATTAGAAGACGCCTTATTGAACCACCTTCAATGAGCATTTCCATTTTTATCCGAAAAGTTATCAAGTTAAGCTTCCCCCCTCTGGCAGAATAGATGTCACACGAGATGCTCCGATTTCATAGGAAGTTAAACATTTTCAATGATAACGGACATATCGATTTTTGAACACAGTATAAGTTAATCATCGGCTGTAGTTTTTGTATTTAGAATTGGCCCCATTAAGTATTCTAAAATGGTCCTCTTTCCGGTTATTATGTCAACTGATGTTGTCATTCCTGGAATGATTGGTAGATCTTTATCACCGAGATTAGTTTTATCAGTACGTATACGTACTACATAAAAGTCGTTACCTTCTTCATCCTGGATTGTGTCTGCACTAATGTGTTCTAACTCCCCTTTTAAACCACCGTACTTACTAAAATCATAAGCGGTAAGCTTGACAATAACAGGTAACTCAGGACGTAAAAATGCAATATCTTTTGGTGCTATTTTTGCCTCTATCAGTAGAGCGTCTTCGGTTGGCACAATTTCAACGATATCCATACCTGGTTGAATAACTCCACCAACTGTATTTATGCTCAACGTTTTAATTTTTCCCGTTACTGGTGAGTAAACCACGGTTCTATTGACTTTATCTTCTAAGTTAACTGTAGACTTTACCAAAGAAGATAGTTGATCTTGGGTGCTATTAAGTTTTTCTTGTTGTTCAGATCGGAATTGTAGCGCGACCTCTATTCGTTTAAGCATGAACTCTTGAATTAATGACTCTAATACGGGAATTTTAAGCTTGCTAGATGTCATTTCACGCCTGCTATCATTGGCTTGTCGTTGTAATTTAAGTAATTCAATGCGTGGAACTATACCTTCGTCAGCTAGAGGTTTGGTAATATCCAGTTCCTTTTTTGCATATTGATAACTCCTACGTAAGTTTTCTACTCGTGCTTTTATTTCAATCAAATCCTGTTGTTTCTGTATGACTTGCTGATCAATCACTGATAGCTGGTTGCGTATATTATTTAAGTTTTCTAGATACTCAGCTTTTTGACGTAGGATTAGTTCAGGTTGAGTTTCTTCTAAAAATGATGGGAACATTAGCTGGTCATAGTTTAGTGTGACATTTTGTCGCCAATCTTTAATGTCAAAGTCATTGTTAACTTGAACGCTATTTATCGAGGCTGTCAATTGTAATACAGATGCACTCAAGTTAGCGACTTGTTGTTCATGCTCACGAAAATCTGAAAGAAAGAGCGTGTCATCGATGAGAATTAATGGTTGACCTTTTTCGACTAATTGACCTTCTTTTACTAAAATTTCTTTAATTAACCCGCCTTCCAAGTTTTGTATAACTTGAACCTGTGAGGAAGGAATGACTTTCCCTAAACCGACAATGACTTTATCTATCTCAGAAAAAGATGCCCAACCAACCATCACAATTGAAAGACTCACCATTATCCAGAGCAACAAACGAGCACTCCTAGGACTTGTTAGGAGTAAGGCTGCGACCTTGTCATTAACAAACTCTAACTCTTCATCGTTAAGTTTGTTGTAGTTCTTTTGTTTCATGTTTGCGCTCATTTATAATAATTTAGTTTTAGTATACCAACTTTAACACCTTGAAGACTGAAACGACCTAATATGAAAAAATCAGTACGATAGACCGAGTACAGAAAACGGCTTTTTAACTCATATAGGTTGCTCTATGATTATAGTAGGATGATAAGGAACAATGCTCCTCTTGGGTGTCAAAATGTTGCTTAAAGCATTCTATAGCGGCTCATATGGCGCGCTTTCGGGGTCTGTAACGTGCATTATTAGTATAAAAATAGAAAATAAAGCTATCTTTAATTTTTGAAACGTGTATAGTTGATTTTGCTCTGACGAAGAGTTGTTTGAAGATAAAAAATATAAAGTAAGTTTTCCAGTGTCATCCCTAGCAAGTTTTTCTCTGTATCTCCCTTAATTCTATATCCTTAAAATAATACTTATGTTCAGTGCACCTTAATTTTAATTTATATAAGGGGCATAATATGTCTAATCAAGTAATTGGTACAGTAAAGTGGTTTAATGAAGCTAAAGGCTTCGGTTTCATTTCTCAAAATAACGGCGACGACCTATTCGTTCACTTCCGCAACATCGTTGGGGATGGATTTAAAAAACTTATTGAAGGCGACAAGGTTTCTTTTACCGTAGGTAAAGGTCCTAAAGGGCTTCAAGCAGAAAATGTAACGACGTTGTAATAGTCTTACAAAACTTAGCTTCCTTATCGCTTGTAATCCAGTGGTAAGGAAGTAGTAGCTCTGATCAATAGTTGTTTCAGATAAAAAAGTATAAAGTCAGTTTTCCCAGCGTCATCCTTAATAAGTTTCTCTGTAAGCTCCCTTCATTCTATATCATAAAATAACGCATGTTCAGTACACCCTAATCATTAAGTAAGGGGCATTGTATGTCTAATAAAATCATTGATTTAATAAATGTATCTAATAATAAAAAAATCAGTAAAAAGAAAAAATCAAATAGTCAAAAATCAAAAATTGACCTACTTCAAAGAATAACAAGTGGCCAAAGTGGTGTGGTTTTGGAGGTTTTATTTTGAAGAATAATGGTAGAAAGAAAATTTGGTTTAAATTAAGAAATAAAAATAAAATTTTTGAAAGCCAAACTCATAATTAATTTTTCTTAACGTATTTTATCTTATCAATAATAACTATTGACTCTGGAGTGGTACGTTAACGAACATCGCCAGTTTTTGAGCCATTTGCTCATCAACAAGACCATTCTAATAGCTCAATCCAAACACCATTGAAAGGCGAAATAGCTCGGTGAAGTAGTCTGCTACCTCACTACATTAACCAAATGTCAGGTAACGGATTAAGCTTTACCCGTAGTGCCTTGTGGACACCGGTAAAGAACACAGTAAAACGTTGATAACTGACTCATTATCCGACTAATCCTAATCTTCTTGAGCAGTTTGTTCCATTTCTTGGACGAGACTGAACTTGTCCATTACTTTCTCTAAACGCTCTGTCGAAAACCTTGCTCAGATCATCAATCTTGTCGCGCCGTTTTTTCTTGTAGGCGATGTCGCAGCCGGTAATTGGCGGGTTAGTTTCTGTTCTGTAAGAAGTGAAACTAAATTGACTAGATTCCTGACGGGGCACTATTTCAGTAATTCGGCCCAACCGAACTACTGGAATAAGTTATTTAATGTTGATACCTAATCGAACTGATATGCCTAGAACGTTGGCCAGCCCGATAAGTGACGATAAAGAAGGGTTGTCGCGCGGGTGTAAGGTGTTGTCCATACCCTTAACTTGTGAAACAACTGCTAAGGCATCGGCGATTATCGCTGGTTCACCAGTGCTTGCTGCTTCATCAATATAGGCTTGGATAGTCTGTTGATCGGTTAAGTAATCGGATGGGTTAAACTCTTTGATCGCATTAGATGGCTTGCAAAGCGAGTCTGCATTCATGTTGTCTTGAAACTTAGCCACTATTGAAAAATCATAGTCTTTCAATTATTGATCCTCCTTTTAAGCAATTACGATACGCATAAAGAAGCTACCAACTATACGCTGATGGCAGCTGAGACTTTATGACTTTATGACTTTATGGGAATTATTAGGTTAGTTTGGATATTGATGAATAGGTTTGCGTACTTATCGCTATTCTTCATCAATCTGGTCTCTAGATGATGGTTAATTACATCCATCAGACGAGCGCGTTCTACTAGCTCCATTGCTACCTTGTTTTTTTTGTATAGCCAATCTGCTATGTCGCTAAGTCTCCAAAGAGGATCTTTCTTTGAAGCCTTTCGTACTGGCACAGGGAAGCCACCGCCGCCAAATGTACCCTTTTTGTATTTTGCTAGTGTGCTCTTCTTAACCCCGGTGAACTCCGCAGCTTCGCCCAAACTCACAAGGTCGCCCTCAATCGAGATAACTTGTAAATCGTAGCCCTCGACCGATTCTACGTCCTTAATTGCTTGTGTAACCGCTTGAACGAACGTTCCTGCCTCTCGTTCAAATTCGATATACAGCATTTCATCAACAGACATTACCACAGCGTCAGAACAAGCGCCCTCGTATAGTTTGCGTGACACATCAAGTAGATCGTTGTCGTTCGTGATATTGATGTTGCCGATGTTTAAGGTGAACTCATAAATGCTCATTGAACTCTCTCTGCACTCCATTTATGTGTACAATTGTGCCTATACTATACTATCAATTTGGCACAAAAAAGCCACTGTGCTGGTGGCTTAATGGTTAACTGTTCTCTCTCTTCTCAACGCAGCGATAAACGGCCATAGTAATTTCCCAACCGTTTGTAATCGTACTTTCATTGACGTAATCCTTGTCTTACTTGGCGCAATGCGTGGTAAATTCGCTTAGCATGGCCTTGTAATTGGTCATTGACGAATCATAGTTAACCTGTACATAGTCCTCATTTGCAATATCGATGTTATAAGATTGTCCCTAAACAGCGACACAACCAAACAGTAACGACGGTAGTAGACAAGCAATTTTCCGCATTTCTTTTGGTACCTATTATTTTGATGTTTCTATTTTTGATGTTTAGATTGCCTAATAATGATAGCGGCATGAAATAATGGTTATCGCCTGATTATCCACGGCATAGACCAACCTGTTCGTATCATCAATACGGCGCGACCAAAATCCTGACAGGTTCTCCTTTAGTGACTCAGGCTTCCCTATCCCCTCAAAAGGGAACGTTTAACGTCATTAATCAACCTATTGATGCGCTTTAGGGTGTTTTTGTCTTGCTTTTGCCAGTGCAAACCACATCAGTCCAAGTAAAGCGCTTAGGTCACTTCGTAAGATCAACATTAGGTGGCGAACGTCATGAATGTCTCGAGCCAATTTTCAGTATTTTTCGTATTCTTGGACCTGGCCAGAAGCAACACCATCATCGCTTCCAAATGTGATTTTAAACGTCACGTAATACTGTGAGAGAGTAATAAAGATTCATACTACACAGTGGCAGCGATCACATAGGTATGCTGCTATTTCTAAAATGTTTATGCCCAAGGTGTGCTGACGGGATGTGTAACACAGAAATGCCTCGAAATGAGCTAGAGTAGGGTTGAACTTTGTTGTAATCATCGTAATTTTGATTACCTTTCCTTATCTAACTATGTGGGCAAATCCACTATACATTGCTCATATTACGCGCCACGTGGGATCGTGATGCGCTTAACATGTTTTATAGAAAAGTTCTTGTTTAACAGACTGTTAACCATATTTCTAGACCTATTCTGATATGTTGGTACTTTCTCAGTCTTCTAGGAATAATAGAAAATGTCAGTCGATGTAAATGGATTTATTAAGTCTCAGCTCAAACAAGCTGTTCTTCATAAGCGCCTTGCTATCGCCCCTTTCACCGATGAAAAGCTTGAAAAGAAGTTGGATAATGCCATTGCTAGCTACAAGCTAGATCTCGATCCTAATCTGGTCGTAGCGTTGTTCGACATGACTGTGTTCAACAATGGGAAAGATGGCTTTCTTGTTACGGGTGAATCTTTGTATGTGAAAGGGCCATTTGAAGCGGCTCAGTGTATCAAGTTCGAGTCAATGCACTCTGCCGAATATGTACAGAAAACCGTAACGAAAAAAGATAAAACCAAAGAAATCGGGTACTTACTCATCACTTATGGGGATGATGAGGAGCTCATGATCGACTGGAGTGATCTAAAAGGGCACTACCAGGGACTTGCTGATTTTCTTACGCAGTTAATCTCGGAGTTTGAGGACTTTGAAGAGCAAGAGCAGGTCGTGCTGTTATCAGATATGAGTGAAACGGTTAAGGCCGCATACTGTAAAGTCGCTATCAATCTCGCCTTTGCTAATGACAATGAGATTGATGCGAAGGAAACCGCAGAGATTTTGTCCTTGATTACTCGTGTTGAGCTCAACCCTGAGAAGCGCTTAGATGTTCGTTCGTACATGTTGGATCATCAAAACACCATCAGCGCTGATGAGCTATTGAGCACTATCAAAGCAGAGATCTCCGACACGCAATATGAAGCGCTTTGCCTGACGTTGATGAAAGACCTCATTGGTATATTTGCCTTCGGAGGACAAGGAACTGTTGACGAAGCAAAAAACAGCCCTCACCTTCAAGAGCTAAAAACGAAGCTCGGGATATCTGACGAAAAACTCGATGTTATGGTCGAAGCCGTCAAAAATGACCAGCTAATTTTAGATGATCACATCGACGACAGTATGCTTGAGCAGAAAACGAAGCAGTTAGCTCAAAGCGTTGCCGCTGTTGGTGCTCCGATTGCTGCTGTATATATGTCGGGGTCGGTTATGGGTTTGTCGGCTGCAGGTTTAACCTCCGGCTTGTCAGCTCTTGGCGTTGGTGGTGTTCTCGGTTTTTCAAGCATGGTAACGGGCATTGGTGCTGCGGTTTTGATTGGCGTGGGTGCCTATCACGGCATGAAGAAACTTACGGGTGCAGACAAACTGGACAAGCACAAACATCGCGCTTTTTTGCTTACCAAAGCCGTTCAACACACTCAAAAGACCATTTCAGTTTTAATGGAAGACATCAATTTTGTTACTGAGAAAATGAATGAGCTAATCAGTAAGTCACTGAATCAGAATGAGGTAATCCACAAGTTAGCAGCGAAGCAGCAGCAGCTAACCATGCTTATCAAGTCGGGTAAGCACCTTGAGAACAAGAGCAATGAATATCAAGCCAGTGAACTTCGGTCAAAATGTCCCATCGAGCTAGATAAAGCTAGTTTTCTCGAGCTTACATCAGAGCCATCAAAGAAAAAGCTTCAAGAGCCCGTGCTGTCTCATTACGAGTGTGAAGAGGGAGCTGAAGAGGGTGTTCTGACGCTTAAGCAAGGAATTTCAGTGAAGGCACTAGAGCAATTAGCACAGATATTTGAAGCTATTGGCTACTTCGATATGAGCAATATGCTCGGTGCAAAATCTAAGGCCTTGGGCAAAGCTGCTTTAGGCAAGCTGCGTAGCTAACAGGAGCCTAATGTGCCGAAAGATAAGGATATTCTCGAGCAGAACATAAAGACGCTAACTGCAGCAAACCATCAGTTATCTAACGCTCAAGCGCATCTTGTTGATATGCGCTCATCGTTGGAACTGGTTGATGACTTGCTCTGTGAGGGTGATGATTTGCTGAGTGGATTGATTGATAACGCGGACGAGCTCTTAAGTTGGTGTGGCACAGAACCAAGCGAGGGGCTTGATACCAACCATGTTGATATGGATGCATTTCTTGTTGGGATAGAAGTGGAGTTGACAGCGAGCATTGGGACACTGCAAACCCTAGATTTTGTTGAAGTTGATAGCTGTACTTCTGAAGAAGAATATATGAGGCAACTCGATGCCTATATAGAGAGAAACCTGATACAGGTAGACTATCAAGGGTTGCGATGTGTGATGTCTCAGCAGCAGTTAGCAGAGGCGCAACGCGAGTTTCGAGACTCGTTTTTCTCAAAGCCTGCGCAATGCGATTCCATGGACTACATGATAGCGGGGACTTGCGGGGCTATTGCGGGTTTAGTCGATGTGTTATTCGTTGGTACTCCCACTACAGGCCCACTTACCAAAGTTGCCGATAACGTTGCTGAGGGTGCAGTTGAGAAGTTTGCTTCAATGCTTGGTTGGCAGGGGCCAAGAGGTGATGCCAACAGAACGAGTAGTGCAATAGGATTCTTAGAGCGCAAGTTTAAAGTTAACTACGATCAAGCAACTACCAATGGAGAGAGAAACGGCACTGGTGGCAAGGTTAAGAACCTGTCCACTAAGAACCATCATCTAAAAAGCCTCAGTCATAGCCCCGATATTGTCGGGCTGTTTTTTTCAATTCTGAATCAGTTCACGAATACCTCCTCATTTGTTAGTGAAGGCCAGATAATCACTATCGAAACGGAAGAGTTTGAGCTGGTAGGGCATAACTTTGTTGCAAAGATATTCGCCGGTGTTGCTAATTGGTTTGGGCACATCATGTCAGACGTTTCTGGCTCTTCTGGTATAGATCGTAAGCAAGCTGACTATGGGCGAGGCTCGGGTGTGCCGGTGCCTTTCTACAACCTCACGCAGTTAATGAACTTCGGTGCTTTTGAAGTGAAAACAGGCAACGTTAAGAAAGGCAAAGAGGTTATCAACAAGCAAACCCTAGCAATTGTGTTTAGCAAGGTGTTTGAGCAGGGATACGATCTTAGACACGGTGCTGCAATGGCTATACCAGTGCTTATCTCCGAGTTACTCACTCGGTTAAGCTGGGCTGTCAATCAACATGTGTTGCATAATAAGCCTTGGAAGGAGTGTATACCAAAGGGCTCAACCCCTGAACTTCGCCGCATGTTGTTGGTAAGCCATGGAACACTTTGTACCATTGACGCAGCAGATGCCGCATTGCGCTCAGGCGGCTTAATTGTGGAGTTCTTTTTGAGGACCAACCTGGTAGCTTGGATCCGATTTGGGCATTTGGCCTTAAAAGAGCTTCAGATAGTCCTGTTTGATGCTCAAGATAATGATGCGATTGATAAAGCCATTGAAGAAGATTGTAAGCGGCTGCTTCTCGGAGCCTAAGTGCGAATTGGGTTCAACTCTATGAACACTATTACTAGATTTGGCTTCGAAGCATGCTTGCGTCAACAGCTTGTTCTGATTTTGGATACAGCCCGAGAGTTGTTTGATCTATGCTACTGGGAGTTTGGCCAGTTAACCTGAGGCATTTGAAATGCCTCAGGTTATCAGTTAAATGCTAATTTAGCGAAAGCTGTAGCTTATTTTGTCCAAAAGTGATTTACAATCGTTCTTCGTATCTAGCTTTGTGAAATAACATCTAAACAAGGTGCTTTGCTTTCATCCACTTAAATCGCGCCATAACTGCTTGATAGCGAACAGGCCACTCCATAGCCACTTGGAGATTGAGGGCGTAGAAAGTGCGTAAATCTCTAGGGGTGATAAGCTCAAACAAAGTCATATTTATTTAACTTGATCTCCTTTTGATATTTCTATCACCGTTGGCGTTCATCTTTAAGACAACGTCGTGTATCCTGGCAAACTACGAATTAATTCGGAAATTTGCCTTAATAAATTCGTCCAATGGGTAGATCGTCAGCATCGTTAAAACTGTTCTGCATACTGCTTTGTCATCTTCAAAAGGTGGCTGATATTGCGTAGCTGTTGGTCGCGAGTTGCTTGCGTTTGATCATCATCCAAAACCAATGACTGATTGGTGACATCACAATCAATGCCCTCTTTCTCGATCAAGTAAACCGTATCAGCTAGATAAGTTAAAAATTGATATTGGGAATCAATATCTGTGTAGCTTTCTTTGGCTTTGTAAGTAATCTCATCAAAATAAGCACAGAGTGAACCCCAAAACTTAACACTGCTACTTGCTGTCGCTTTCATCTCACAAATATGACCAACACGTAGCTTGATGTCAGTGAAAAATCGCTTTATCTGGTGGGCGTATGTGCCTCTCTGCATTAGCACTATACCAGGGTTAATTAATGGGTTTTACCGAAAAATTTATGAATTAAATTCATTTCTTAAACGGCTCCGATTGAGCGTAATCTAATCCCACCCCAGGATTATGGTAATCCTTTTTATTCCGAACATGAAAATTTATATCAATGTATATTTTTTTGATATTAAGGGCTAAATTAGTTATTGCATATATTATTTTTGATATGGTAGTCTCACCAACCCATTCCGAACACACTTAATTCTTTGTAGAAAATGACCGTAAAAACGTTCAATGCCAGCAAAGGCACTATTGTCCTGTCTAACCACGGAGCAACGGTGTCGATGGCCATTAACCGCGCCGCTGTCGCGGTAGCGAACGTGTGTGTGAGTTAGGTGTTAGGGAGTGTAGATGAGGAGAAAGCCTTTATTGAGGACGCAGACGAAAAAGCGATACGAAATGAAATGCCTCGCTTTTCCATGTGTGCAGATGTGGTTAGACAACTAGACAAGGCACTGACCAATGGCAGTTCCAAAAACCAATTGAGCCTAATCATAGAGCTAATGGAAGCGCTACCACTAGATGGAACGGTCTACGAAATGGCACAACAAGTAGAGCTTATCCCGCACGATGAAATCTACATTGGATTTTTCGAGACTACCATCATTGACCGCATGCAAGGGCTAGGAATTATCACGTTATTAGGGGGCATGATGATGAGCGCCAAGCCGTCAAACTCAATGAGCGTGATGATTTTCTAGCAAGTTGGTCGGCGGGAGTTAATGAGGCTCGCAATGGCTCAGATCTGCATTATGCAGACTACAACAACAAATATGCGTTTACTGCCGGATACGAGCATTGGCATAACCGCAACAAAAAGGCGTTAAAGGGAAGACTTACGCATTACTCAACAAGTAGAGAGTATTTATGTCATGGATTTATTGACGAGGATACGGGTGAAATTTGGCATCAATAACAAAAGGTAACTAACTATGAATTTGGGTAATCTACTTCTAGCAATTCTTGAGCAGAGAACACAAACAGGCTATGACCTAACAAACCGAACAATGCCTGAATCAGGCGCATGGCAAGCCAGCCACCAGCAAGTGTACCGCGAACTCGGTCGCATGACGGAAAAGGGGTTAGTGTCTCACGAAATTGAAGCGCAAGACGGTAAACCAGATCGCAAAAAATACAGCATAACTCAAGGCGGCGAACGTGTTCTGAACCTTTTACGCAACGAATCTACATGCGATATCCTGTCTATCATTCGTAGTCCGGCATCAGTGATGCTGGAAATCGGCAGCGAGACTTACTTCAAGTCGTACATTGAAAAACTCAATCAAGAAATCACTCAACTCAAAGAGAAGTTGAACGCGCACCAGAAAGAGAAAGGTGTGTTCTGTGACAACTTCACACTGCATGTAGAACGCGACATTGATGTGCGCAAAGCAGAGCTTAAGTTTGCCGAACGTTCACTATCTATGATCACTTCCTCAAACATTGCTACGGAGAATGCTGCGTGAAACCTCGCAAAGCCGTTTATCTTTTAGTTGACTCGCCAGCGCTTAAACGAGCCAAAGAGTGTTTAACTCGAAATCAGCCTTGGGACTACGAGGGTAAGCTCATGAAGATCGTCAGCTGGGGTAACGGATGCGTAACGATGAAGGCAAGCCATGCCATCGGGTTTTGATTGAGATTTACTTTTGATAGGTACAAAAAAACCGCGAATAAACGCGGTTTTTTTGCGGCTGGCCTTAGCAAACAGTTCGAATCAGCAAATTCGAGTTACCAGCCTTTTCATGTTCCACCAGCAAATGTGAAACAAGAGCAAGCAAATAGTAGGTGTTTTTAATGGCTTTGACAATAGCAGAGAAACTTCAAAGACAACGAGAGAAGCAAAAACAATCAATGGAACGTCGCATGCGTATGTATTATCCTTGTGTTATTATCACCACGATATTCCGAGCATTAATTAATATAAATACTATTAATAGGGCTAAAAAGCTTGGTTGATGGTGTTAAAATGACCAAGACTCCTCATCTTAAAAAGCGCACTTAGAGGTCACAACATGGCACGAATGCGCATAGCTGTACTTACTCTATCATCTGGCCAGCCACGGCTTATGCTTGCTGGTGTGAATGATGGTCAACTCCATATCATCGAATGCCAACAATTAGAGCGCTCATTGATGAGCCTTAAGCTGACTTTGCCCGAGAAGTTAGAAAAGCTCAAAAAAGGCGGTTTTATTGTGCTGGTGGACGAGGTTACGCCCTACTTTTCGAAGTATGGGCGCGCCGTTCGCCTGTCCGAACTGGACGCAAAAGGCAGACCGATCATTGTGTCGGCAATGGAAGCCTATAACTATCTCTCATCCCTAAATGCTATCACCTACCCGTCTAATGCTGGTGGCCGCTATGAAGTGTCGCCGTCCATCGTGGAAGAAGTACGGGGAACAGATGGCAAGCCAATGTACAACATCGACTGGTCAGAACTGCGCCCTGATACCTACGCGCTTATGTTTGTGGTCTATGCGGCCACACAAGACAACCTTAGCGACACGGTAACGCTTAAGAGCTTGTTTGGCATGTTACGCAAGCCCAAGAAAGAGCCGGAAATGGCCTCGCGCGCAATGGGACTGTTCAAGGCTAAAACAGGGCTAATCGCAGACGGTAAGTATCGTATGGGAGGCGACTATGAGTAAGTTATCCCGCCTCTCAGCAGAGAACATCGAGGACGATATTCTACGGGCGCATTTCTTTGCCATCGTCATGGAATACGTCAACCGTTCGGGCAATACCGATCTCTTTGAGTACACCATTCGACTTGATGAGGTTTATCGTGCGGATCTCGTCTCTTACAGAGCTTACGCCACGGTTGAGCTTGATTGGTTGGTTAGTCTGGTCTGTGACGTAGACGACCCAATGAATCCGCTACCTGTTGGCGAAACCATCAAGCTTCCACCAGCATCTTGGGTGCGTCGTTCCATGCGTCAATTCATGGACGAAATGGGACTGTAACTTATGCCGAAGAAGTTTGAAGCGGAGAAACGGGATAACGGCTCATTTGCCAGCCTTGGCCTCAATGAAAAGCAGTTCAACCAGCTATTCAACAAGATTGAACAGGCGCAAAAGAGAAACCGCCGTAATGCCAAGCGAACGCTGACCGCCTCAACGCTGGCCAAGCCAACTAATAAGGCATTAAAAGCGCTAGGCGAAAAGGCTAAAGGGCAACGGTTTACCAAAGAAGACCTGATCAAGTTCGACAAGGCTCGCCAGCGACACAAAGAGGTCTATGACAGCAAGACAGCGGGTATCACCTACGCCTTTTTGGTGAAGAACTCGCGTCAAATCGACGTAGACCGTGCAAACAACCGTGTCGATGACGGTACAGGCATTCACAAGGCCACGTTGATCGGTATTAAGAACAATATCGCGCTTATTCGTGTCCGAGCATCAAGCGTGTCTCGACATGAAGAACACCGAGTAAAGGTGCGTTTTGAGCAGTGGGATGAACTACTACACGAACCGCCTAATGGGGATTACAACCAAGCGGTGCAATTGGCGTGTGCTGGCCGTATTTCCTTTGATTGCGACTGTGGCCGTCACCAGTATTGGTATCGATACTTGGCCACTATGGGTAACTACTGCATAGCGCCGCCTAAAGAGTTTGCTTTCCCGAAAATCCGAAACCCTGAATTGTCCGGTGTGGCATGTAAACACGTTCTCAAGGCGGCAACCATGCTGCAATCGCTGGCATGGCAACGCATCTTGGCCAACCAAATGAAACAGCAAGCGCGCCGTGTTGGTTTTGGCTCAGATAACAAAACGTACTTGCTCAACGAGAACGAGAAGAAAGCTGCCGCACGTAACCGTAAAACGGTGGTGGATAAGGCCGCCGCTACGCGCGAACACGCGAAGTATCTACGCGCTCAGAAAGCAGTGGAAAAACAGATCGCCAAACAGAAACGGGAAAGCGAAACCATCAAGCGCCAAGCGCGCAAACTGCGTAAGGAGTCCAACGAGAAGAAAGGTTATATCGATATGATTAAGGTCGGCTTCCAGAACTTCCATGACGGCTACAAGCTGCAAGGAAAGACTAAGAGTGAAGCTCTGACCAACTTCGCAAAAATGATGAACGTAACACCAAGCAGATTAGAGAGAATCATCAAATGAGTGACGCAGTTAAACCTGTAGTAAGAAAGGCTCGATACCAAGGCCATGTGCCCTTTAACCGTGTTTTAAGGGATGATTGGATTAAGGCCATCAAACTATCACCTGATCACTTTGAAGCGTCCCTGTATCGTCCTATTGAGCCAGAACTGGAACCAACGGATGATAATTACCAAAGCGAGTCAGTGCTAGAGCTAGAAACCAACCAAGACACGCTTACTTATCGTGAGCCAGAGCTGGTGGCTTTATTAGCTTGTCCAGATGAGCAAGAGAACTTTTTCATGATGGACGATGGCGACGAAAACCTTGGCGAGTCCTTAGAGCCGCTAATGCTGCGTATTGCTTCGCACCATGTTCCTGTTGGTAGTGTACTGGAATGGGATGAAGAAAACGCCGAGGGATTACGAACCGTGTGGTGGTACGTACATAAAGCCGTTGGCTATGGCACAGCGAATGTGGGCGTGATTTATATCTGCATACCAATGCGTGATTTTAACAAATTACTTAAGTAGAAAATTCACCACATAATGCAGCACCATCTTTAATGGCTAGGGTGCTCCCTGCGAAAGAGCAGAGAGGGGAATACAACATCTTAATACATAACATTTGCGATGTTATTTAATTTTCTATCCAATAAAGCAATGGGGATTGGACGACTTAAATAGAACCCTTGAACTAGCTCACAATCTAACTCTTCTAGAACACACAACTGTTCAAGGGTCTCTACCCCTTCAGCAACGACTTGAATACCAAATCCCTTTGCGATGTTGACTATGCCGGAAGTGATCGCTCTTGAGCGATAATCAATAGCGATGTTTTTAATGAAGCTTCGATCTATTTTTATTTCATCGACATCCAACTTATTGAATATTGCAAATGAGGTATAGCCAACACCGAAGTCATCAATAGAGAACCTCACACCAGATTTCTTGAGTTCCTTGACTAAACTTGCGCATTGTTCAACATCGTTTAACGTTGCTGTCTCTGTTATTTCTAAGCAGAGGTATTGTGCAAAATCAAGGTCTTTTTTTAAGTAATTTTCGATACGATGCATATCTTCAATGCTATTTAGCTCAGTAGCAGAAAGGTTCACTGATACCTCTTGAATGGCTCGTCCTAGAAGCTGCGTTTCTCTAAGTTGCTTTGATGCTTGCTTGAGGACTAGTTCTGTTAGAGCACTGCAGAGATTGTTCTCTTCTGCCAGTGTGATAAATACTGCAGGAGATATATCTCCATATTCGGGGTGTTTCCATCGAGAGAGCACTTCAACTCCAGCGACTCTCTTATCTTTAAGGCAATACTTTGGTTGAAATACAATCTGTATTTGGCCTTCTCGTATTGCGTTACGTAAGTCTGAAGTCATCTGTTGTCTCTGGAGCTCATGTTTAGCGAGCTCTTTGTCGTGGTAGCGGATAGTGTTTTTCGTGATCTTTGCTTGAGCAAGTGCATATTTAGCTGACGACATGAGCTGCTTTACACTTTCCCCATCAAATGGATAAAGCGCAACACCGATGGAGCATGTCAAATCAATACCATGACGTTTTGAGTTCTGCTTAAACTGCCTTTGAATAAGTGCTAAGTGCATATCAACTTGACTTTCGCTTTCCATACGAATCAAACAAGCAAATCCATCAGAATGCACCCTTGAAGAGAAAAGTGGAGAAACGGTAGAAGAGTTAATCGATTGTGCGATATCTTTTAGAAACAGATTACTCTTTACAAAACCGATTCGGTCGGAAACGGGCTTAAAATTGTCTATATCGAGAAGAAATAAAACATAATGTTCATCCTTTTTTGTATTACGAAACTTTTGTTCCAAATAGCGAAAAAAGACGTAGGGGCTATGTAAACCGGTTACATAGTCAATGTCATTGGCTCGTTCAATATACCTGTTGTTCTTTTTTATCAGCCCCCATAGCAAGAAAGAGGTGATCACAACAAATAGCATTCCTTTTAGTGACTGAACCGAGGTGTATACTTGTTGATTGTTAGATAGGAGCTCTACCGCTTTGTCTGAGAACAATACCCACATTGACGCGAATGCAAAGTAGGACAAAACGAGCTTAGCGGAGCTGAGAAAGTTTTTTTTCATATAAACCACAAAATACTCGTGTACTGCCCAAGGTTAAGAGCATACTTAAATAAGTAAACTATCACCACATTGCATATCAAGCTAGCAATATATCAATTAGATTTTCAAAACAACATATTAAACACATGCTTTTACGGATTAAGTTGACGTTTCGTCGTAACAAGAACCTCTAATTGCCCCCATCCTAATATTGTTCAGGTCTAGAGCTTAGTTGCTGTATGTTTACCATCTATGTTGCTTATATGAGTTTCAAGAAATATATAAGATAATAAGGAAGTTGCATATCAAACATGGCTGAACTGTCAAATCTGTTCAAACTGGATTTAATCGATTTACAGTTACGAGTAGAATCACTTTTAATAGACCAATGGATGACTTAATTTATGGAATACCTGGGTGAATCAAAGCGGCTGAGAGATAAGTTAAATTTAAGACAACTGATACTATTTTTAAGCATCTTTAGTATGATGGTCACCCTTCTAAACGCTTTTTACTCCATATATCATGTTCAACGTGAACTAACTGTCACTAACACCATTGAATCCAATCGTGTTTATGCTGAAAAAATGGCCAGAATGACGGACACTTTCATTGAATCAGCACTATCACAATTGGAGTACAGCGCACTTATGCTTAGAAGCAAGGTGCGAGATACAGATGAGTTGCAACAAGAAGTGGATCGGTTGAGGCTCCAAACCAATGCCTTTAACTCTGTAGTCATCGTCAATGCGAAGGGAATTATTGTTGCCGTTTCACCTGAAGCAATACAAGTGAAAGGTGTCCAATTAACAAGTGAAAGTTCGCTACAATCATTGAAAGCTAAGTCTCCAATCGTGACTGATCCCTTCGTATCTCCTGCAGGTAATTATCTGATAAGTATTTCCCACCCTATTTTCTCCGAACAAAAAGAGTATTTAGGATATGTCAGTGGCTCTATTTATCTCGATAAGAAGAACATGTTAATGAGCATACTTGGGCAACATAGCTATAGAGATGGGTCATACCTCTACGTTGTGGATAAGAATCAGACATTGATCTATCACCCTGATCGGCAAAGAGTGGGAGAAGTCATTGTTAATAATGACGCGATAAATGATGTTATTCAGGGAAATAAAGGTGGTAAAGCCATCATTAACTCCAAGGGTATTGATATGCTTACTGGGTACGCACCAGTTAATGCTTCAGGTTGGGGGATAGTTGCACAGAAATCAGAAGGCTTAACTTTTTCTGTACTTAACGACCAAATGTGGGATGTGCTTGTAGAAACTTTTCCAATTGGAGCCATCACGCTTTTAGTTATTTGGATATCTGCGGCTTTTATCTCAAAACCGTTGTGGCAGCTAGCTAATGTAGTCAAAAGCTTTGAAAACCGTACTTCTGCTATACGAGACTTAAATGAAGTTAAACCTTGGTATTTTGAAGCTTCACATCTAAAGTGTTCATTTCTCAGCGCATTCAACATTGTATCCAACACCATTGACCAACTGCATATCGATACTTTAACGGATTCAATGACTGGGCTGTTAAACCGTCGAGGTTTAGATAAAGCCATTGATAACTTGCGTATACAAAACACTCCATTTTCTGTACTCGCTCTGGATGTTGACTATTTCAAAAAAGTCAATGATACCTTTGGCCATGATGCCGGTGATGCCTTACTTGTCAGTGTGGCAAATATTATCAAGGCTCAGGCGAGAGAGATGGATATTGTCTGCCGCTCTGGCGGAGAGGAGTTTATGGTCTTTTTAGTTAAAACTGACATACGTCAAGCTGAATACGTTGCTGAGAGAATCCGAAAAGCCATTGATTCAAACGAGTTTGATGTTGTAGGTCACGTGACTATTTCTATCGGCATGTCTCAATGGTTTGCAGAAAGAGAACCGATCAACGCTATTCTTAAAGGTGCTGATGATGCGCTTTACCAGGCAAAACATAACGGTAGAAATAGAACTGAGGTGCATAAGGTCAACTGACTCGATCAATTTAATGTGTCATTTACTTTAGGTTCGTTGTAACTTAATTCAGACTTAGCGAACATATAAAGTTCACAACTTCAAGATACCTTTACTCTTAAAATTCAAGTGTATTAGGTTGAGCTGTCTCATATTCAAGCAAGCGAAACTTGTTACCAAGCTTCGTCTATCTCGTAATCCAGCATGTAAGTAGTCTCGATGTAAAAAAACATAATCTTTTACAGGTTAGCTCATTTCTCGTTCCTCAAGTAGCGAGTAGTAAGAAATGCTATCTGCTTCTAAAGCTTTATTTTACTGGATTGAGCTCGAACCCAATTTTAAGAGTAAGTAACGTAATATTGCAGCACCTTAATTATAAACATCAAACGCATATGAAATTGCCGCGTGTGCCGAATCATTCTTGAGCGATTGATTTTACGAACAAAACAAACCTTAGCAATATCATTTACATGAACTTATCTCGCTCATCCAAACATTCATCTGAAGCCATTTCAAACTCGCGACATATCCAAGGACGATTTTCATAAATTTTGCACATTAAACTGTCTCTATCTAAAGCAGCACACCAACCATCACTTAGACGCAGCATTGACTCACTACCATACTGATCACGTTTTATATACTGTTCTGGTACTCCCGTATCAGAAATGATCATTACCTCCAGTCGGCAACAGCATGCTTTACAGTTAGAGCAAGATATTTTTGAGGGATAAGTCGGTGTAGAAAAGGTGGGTATGTTCATAAGTAGCTACATTTTGGTTAATTACACATAATACCGTAATTTAGTACAAACTACTTACTTCTGATGTTCGCTATCTTGTGGATCATAATGCCCTGTTAAGGTATCAACGACGCTAATACCTTAGTTAAACAATTGTGCCATAAACACTAAACTGGCTTGGGGTGAAAGCGCCAAGCGTTACGAAGCCATCTCGAACAGTTTGTTAGCAGATTTATCAAAGCGATCCTATTTATTGTTTCCACCTTGCTTACCAAAAGCAGGCTTCAAATCATATGATATTGCATCTTCAATGAGCTGAAGGATCTCTATTGGAACATCATATTCAAGAATTCGAACCTCATAATTACCATCGAACCATTTATACATGTGTAATGAGTACGTTTTGTCAGGACAATAAATCAGATGTTGTCTTAACCTTTTTCGTAAACCAGTAGTTGAGGAACCGACATATAGAACATGTGATGGGGTATTTACTTTGCTACATGCTTTAAGCTTTTTCCGCTTAAAATCTACGAATGATTCAAACGTACTATCTGCGCATCCGCCAACCTCTTTGATGATATAAATCCCTTTATCAAGGTCTGGAATTTCATTAAAGCTAGAAACCCTAAAATCAGATTTAGGTTTGGCTGCTTTAGCTGTTTCACAGGTTCTAATTAATCTATCCAAGTATTCCATTACTGTCGTTTCTATCCTATTCTGCTAACGCCCTGTTGAGATGATGAGGTGCACGTACACCACCTTAAACACTAATTGCAACGCCACGCGTTGCGAATTTCTCTTAAATAGTTGTTATGTGCGTACTGTTTGTAGCAATTGCTCTGATAGTTCAGAAAATTGTTCAATTAACCAAGTTGAGCCATCATTCATATTGCACTCAAACTCATCTATAAGTGTTAACTCTCGGGAATTTAGGTCTTGCTTAGCTACATTTTCAATTGGGTAATGCTCTATATCCCAGCCCCTTTTTTGAGCATTAGCTAACACAAGGTGAACGTATCTGTATTTCAAGTTACCTTGTGATTGAAGAGAGCCATCTCTTTTTAACACCGGTCGTCGAGACTTTCCTTCGAGAATCTTTACCACGTTAGATTTGTACTCATTCAGTCTCGCTTTATTCGAAGCTTTACCAATATAACGAAACTCCTTTTGTTCAGCAGAGATCTTAATGAAGTACAGATATGGTTGAGTGAGATCGATTTGCTTAGGATTTGTCCAATTAAACATTAAATCAGTCCTTGATAGTTTATTGTTGCCGACACCAAGATTAACAGACATGCTCATCTAAAGTTTGAGACTTTCGCCAAAACACATAACGCCTTGTTAAGGTGTGAGGCACGCAATACCTAAGCTTCCCATACCACCTTAACCACTGAAACAAACGCATAGTTAAAATGCCATGCGTTGCGAATCCCTCTTGAGCAGTTAGCCGCTCATTCCCAAAGGTTATTGCTTGCTCAATAGGAACTTACGTAAGTCTCTCTCAGCACGCATAACAAACAGAATAAATACTTTATCGCCGTCTTGTTTATAGAAAATACGGCATGGATTAACTACAACTTCACGATAACTTAGATGTGCTAGTTCAGGCGGAATGCGACCCGATTCAGGGAAAGCCTCTAAGCGCTCGACTTTAGAAAAGATCGCTTGAACCAATTGTTTTGCAGCTACGATATTTTCAAGTGCGATATATTCAGCGATATCATTGAGGTCAGATAACGCTGGCTCAGTCCAGATTATTTCAGCCATTTTGACATTTTGTCCTTGGCGTCATCGTGACTCACCACTTTACCGTCAGCTAATGCACGTTCACCTCGTGCAATCCCCTCCAGAATCGCCAAGCGATTTTGCATAAACTCGTAATCATCAACATCAACCAGATATGCCGATGGCTTACCATGTTCAGTAATTAACACTGGTTCTTTGGTGTCGTGGAGATCGGCGAGGATTTTAGTTGCTTGACGTTTAAGTGATGTAACTAGTTCTACTTTCATGAGAGCGGCTCCAAAGGAATACTAAAGTGATACTATTCTATCACTTTTAGTATAGCAAGCTCCATGACGGCTAACGCCGCGTTAAGTAGTGAGCAACGTAATACCGAAGCTTCCGCAAGCCACCTTAATCACTAAACTCAACGCATAGTGAAAATGCCACGCGTTGCGAATCCCTCTTAAATGTTTGTTAGATGCCAGATCGCTAAACCTGATTTAGTAGTGGTAACGACACGAAATTATCGTTATCGCTTGATCATCGACTGCGTAAACAAGCCTATTAGTGTCATCAATACGGCGAGACCAAAAACCAGATAAGTTCTCTTTTAACGGCTCTGGTTTGCCGATGCCCTCAAATGGAGAGCGTTTAACATCATTGATGAGTTTATTGATGCGCTTGAGTGTTTTCTTGTCTTGAGTTTGCCAATACAGGTAGTCATCCCAAGCGTCATCAGTCCACGACAGTAAACGTTGACTACTACTCATCAATTAACTCTTGTGCTGTTGTTTTACCGGCACGGTACTGTGCAATCGAACGATTTAGGTGTTCAGCGTTTTGAGGAGAGCGTAGTAAGTGAACTGTCTCCATAAGGCTATTGTAGTAGTCTAAAGACATAACCACTGCATCTTCAGAATCACGGCGTGTAATAACTGTAGTATCAGCATCATTAACTACACCGTCTAAAACAGCTTTAAGACTATTTCTAGCTTCAGTAAAAGATACGATTCTCATAAGAACCTCCACATGTACGTTTAATGGAACAAGTATAGTCGTCACCACTCTACTTGTACAGTAAATTGAACATGCGATATTGATAAGGAAACTAACGCCGCATTAAGGTGTGAGCGGCGCTTGGCTATACTTGAGCGAAGCGAAACTGGCAAGCGTTGCGAATCACTCTTGAATGCTTTGTTATGTGAATTTTTACTCGTACATCTTACCTTTGTGCTTTAACCAACCGTGCGGGTGTCTATTGTTTGGGTCATGGTGTGTCCAGTGCATAACACCACCTTTTTTATTCCATTCATATTCACCGTAAAACTGAACTCGATCGCCCACTTTTAGGTTTGGAATTCTAGGAGCCAAATCAATATTGTGAGCAACAAGTAAGGTCTGTTTACTGTCCAACTTTAAAATAAACTTTTGATGCCTACTTCCTTCGTTGTCATCACGTAGCAAGCGAATTACTGTGCCTGAGCCTTGAACTTGAACATCACTTTGATGATTATCATATGCTGTTTTTAACTGATGATCATTAGCTTGAGCACCAATCGAGGCTAGACAAAAGAGAGCTATAAATATAGCGATAAACTTCTTCATATAGTCAATTTCTCCAATTCACATAACGCCGCATTAAGGTGTGAGCAGCGCTTGGCTATACTTGAGCGAAGCGAAACTGCCAAGCGTTGCGAATCACTCTTAAATGCTTTGTTAGCCTTACTCGTAATCGACTCTAAACAAAATATTAGGGGAAGATTGCAAGTAACCATGTTTTTCTTGATTGTTTTCTAGAGACATTTGAACCTCACCAGTTTTTGGATGTTTCATTGGTGGGCCTAACAAATTACCTGAAGTTGAAAACTGTAACTCAGCAATCCCCTCATCAACAAGTCCCCTTACATGATCCCAGTGTGGATTATTTTCACTGTAGTATTGCTTAGCGCAGTGCATATAGTTTCCCAACTTTTGTGCAACTTTATGGGATTTTTTTCTTACAGGAGTATAACTAGCAAACAATACTGGCACTTGAGTAGATGCATCAACAATTTGAATAATGGCCTTCTTTTCACCTAAACGAAAAGTATCTTCGATGTTTCTTGCCAGCTCAGCAATTTTCCAGCCCTTTTTCTTTTTTTCCGAAATATGTCGTTGAGCTTCAAGATACTCCTTCATCCTCACTTCAATTCCACACCTTAATTCGAACGCAGCATAGAATAACGCAGCAATATCATTCTTAGCTCGAAGCGTTTTAGCTCTCTGTAGATAATCTCTTGATGTGATTCCGTAACTCAAGACTTCCTCCTGTAAGGCTAACGCCCAATTAAGGGGTGAACAACGCTACCACCTTACCTAAAGCATTGTGCCATAAACACTAAATTTGAAGTAGAAGCAAAAGTGCCAAGCGTTGTGAATCCCTCTTAAATTGCTTGTATGGATAATAAGTACTCCAATCGGGTAAGGTGAGACCCAGACTTTAGCTGCAACTAAAGTTCTTCTATCGGGTAGTTCGATTGAACGATGGCTCCTCAATTGAGAGACCGGTAACAAGTACGAACGCCTGATAGAACTCCAAGCACCACACTCGAATAGTCTTCTGGGTCTCGAGCCCGCATTTGCAAGCAAGAGTTAGCTTATTATGAATACAAACACACTTCAAAACATTAATGTCGGCGTTGATACTGGTAAGTAACAATTAGACATCTACATCCGCCCACTCGATATTTACTTCACTGTCCCGAACACCGAAAAGGCATCAGCGATGCCATAAAAACCATTAAGAAACACAAACCTCAACGTGTCGTCATCGAAGCTACAGGTCGATTAGAAATGCCTTTTATACTCGCCTGTGACAAAGCCAAATTACCTTATGTTATTGCCAACCCACTACGTATTAAAAGGTTTGCTGGTGCCATTGGTCAACGAGCTAAGAACGACCGTTTAGATGCCGCTCTCATCGCACATTATGCCGAACGTGTTCAGCCCGAACTGACCAAACTAAAAAGTGAAAACATACGTCTTATGAGTGACTTAGTCACAAGGCGTAACCAACTACTCACCATGCAAACCATGGAAAGAAACCGACTACAAATATTACCTAAGAATATCTCGTCTACGATTACCCCTATCCTTACCGCCCTGAAAAATCAGATGGAAAAAGTAGAAGCAAAGATAGCGAAACTGATTGAGAGCTGTCCTGAGTATCAAGCCGAAAATACTATTCTCCAAAGCATGCCTGGTGTTGGCAAAGTCCTTACTGCCTCCCTAATTAGTAATGTACCCGAGTTGGGCTTTATCACTAACAAACAAGCTTCTTCTCTCATTGGTGTCGCACCAATAACAAGAGAAAGTGGCCGCTTTAAAGGTAAGCGGCTGATACAAGGAGGGCGGTCTCAAGTTAGGACCGTTATGTATATGGCGATGATGTCGGCTATCCAATGCAACCCTGTTTTCAAAGCAACTTATGAACGACTACTTACGGCAGGAAAACCGAAAAAGTTGCCATTGTTGCCTGCATGAGAAAGATGGTTGTTATCTTAAATTCAATGCTAAGAGATGGTGTTATGTGGGATACAGATAGCCTCAAAAATTAACTATTGACGCCATAGTCTCTTGTTATGTTTATTCAACCAGCTGATATTCTTGGGTATTGATGCGCAAATCACTATCATTGCCATCAGAATTAGAGTCTCTGATATCAATTTTGACAACAAACTTAGGAAGACCAAATTTTTTTAAGAAGCCTGTTGCTACTTGATTCGATGTATCGTCAAACTCCAAGTCTAAGCCCTGAAAATACCTAGTTGATAGCATCAATGATAAGGGAAGACCATGACGGTACAATATAGTGTCTTTATCTCCGGTGGCGACCGCTAGATTAAGAGGTACGCAGACTGCTCTTGTCACTGGAGCATGCGGGACAACATCCATTCTATGACGATAATGGTAATCAAGCTCTTCTGAATATAGCGAGCCGTTCAAAAAACTAGTGATATCTTCGTAATCATAAAGGAGATATTGCGCTCTAGGCGCATTCTTTAGTATTTTTTTAGCCTGAGGGATTCTCATGGCACCAAAGGTTGTTTTTCGCCAATCACGTTTTTTAGCTTCAAGGAAAGCTGAACCGTTTAACGAAGATCCATCTCGATAGTTAATATTGACAGCTAACGCAACGTCTCCGAAATTATTTTCGTGAGTTCCTTTTAACTTGTAAATTTGCCAACTGATACTGCTTCTCAGATCTTTACCAACTAAAGAAGTGCTCGATAAACCATTTCTTAGGTCTCTAAGTAGGTTTAATGTAATAAAATCCTCATCCCATTCATGCCCAGAAACGCTTAAGATTGAGTCTCTAACCAATCTTTCTAACATTCCAGTAAGTTCGCATAACTCTGTTCTCAAATTAACACTCCTTCCTAAACATAACGCCCTGTTAAGGTGTGAGCAACGCAATACTGAAGCTCCCGCATACCACCTTAAACACAAAACGCAACGCATAGCAAAAATGCCACGCGTTGCGAATCACTCTTAAACAGATTGTTATAGCTCTAATTTGACTTGGGCTTCGGTGTAGGAGGTGCTTTCGTCGGTTTTATGTTGCTTGTACTATTTGGCTTATTATTGCCTTTTTGAATATTACGCGAATAGCCCTCGTTGATAGGACGCTTTTGATTGTCACTCATTGACTTCTCCTAGGATCTCATCAGGTATAGCTTCTATTACAAGCTTACCAATTTCTCTTGATATGTACATGGTTGGAACATCATAGCAATGTGCAGAGTCGTCATAGGTAAATACAGAGACCTCAGATAGAACAAGTTCTTGTAACGCTTCTGTTTCTGAATGCGAAACAACCCTGCCTTGATAAGTAAAACCGTTTTCTTTATCTCGAACATAAACCCAATCGATCTCTTGAGCGTTCAAATAATAAGAGTACAAGTTTTCATCACCAAATTTATTGGAAACTCGTAATGCCTGTGCAACTTTGTTGAACAACTTAAAGTTAATAAGCCATGAAGCAAAAAATGAAACTGGGATTGAAAATAGAACAGCAATACAGATTTCCCACGGCTCAAGACCTGTACCACCATTCAATGCACTAGACCAGATTTTCAAGTTAGACCATTGAATTGAGTCCATGCTAAACGTAGTAGCGGACCAAACATTAACTATATAAACACAAACCTGTAATAATGCATAACAAGCCATCCCCAAAGTTAAAGCATATAAGCCAAACTTGAAAGAATCCCACTTCGAGTGATTAGTCAATTTATCACAGATTATGGTCGCTATAATTCCAGGCATCAAAATTACTATTAATGAAACTACTAATTGATTCAAATATTTCCTCCTTGCTATTTGAGCTATAACGCCCTGTTAAGGTGTGAGCAACGCAATACCGATGCCGCCGTATACCACCTTAAACACTAAATTCAACGCATAGTAAAAGTGCCATGCGTTGCGAATCACTCTTAAACAGTTTGTTAGGATTTATGCCAAGGCACGCTCCAAAATAGCTTTGCTTGGGCATTGGATACCATTTCTAGTTCTATTAACCTCTTTCTTATGCGCTTTAGTGTTCGGTATGTTCTAAAATCAGAGCCCACGACAGCAGCAGTTAAGGTCATAGCTAGCATAATAAAGATACCAGCAACAGCATCAGCACTATTTTCTGAAAAGAAAGACGGAGCCCCAAGAATAACTGCGAACAGAAAGAGAAACATTGCTGCACAAAAAGAGTAAAGTATTTGCACTTTATCAATAAAATCAGTTTCGATATGTATTTTACCTTGAATAGGTTTCATAAAACGTTGAATTCGCTTTAGCTCCCTATTATCAGCTAAACCACGCATATAGACATCAATCAACATCTCGCTTTTTTCTGGAGAAACCCTTATTCCAGAGGCTAAACGGAAAACTTCATTTTCTTTTAACCTTAGAAGATACTCACTCGTTTTAGTTTTCTCTGGAATACACTCACTTAGCGACGCTAATCTATTAAAATATCGCTTTATTACAACTTCCTCATAGAAGCTAATTAAAGCGGTGACCATTTTGATGGTTGCGCCTAGCAATGATAGCGTAAGGCAAAAACCAAATACCATCGGGTTATTTTGAACGATTTCTGGAACAGCAAAGTCCATTTTAACTCCTAAATCCTAACGCGCAGTTAAGGTGTGAGAGACGCACATGCACCCTAACCTAAAATAAACTCTGATAAATCCGTGCCTATTTGGGCACTAAAACCCCAATGCGTTTCGAATCGCCTTGAACGTCTTGTTATTCCGCAACTAAAGTCGGCTATGTTTACGCCTAATCTTTTGATATGACGAGAAATTTTCGGCATGCAGGCAAAAATCGAAGCCGAAGTATTTGGCAGCTCACTACCTTAAATCGCTTTAGCGTCACTCTTTAATTGCTGCGCCATATTAAGGTGCGCTTAAAGCGCTTTAAGGCTAGCATGGAAATGACCAATATTCGCCCTTTTCGCCGCTTTTCCACCCTATTACCCCGCCACTTTCACTCTTAGGCTACAATCACGTACATTCAGCCTGAGAGATCCGTTGCGGAAATAACGCTTTCTATACGGGTTTTAGCTGTCTTTCATACTCCTATCATGCAATCTTTCCAATTACAGTTCAATTGTTAATCAATAGGTTAATGAGAGGCGCTGGGTATTAGATTGCAAAATAACGGATAGCTATATAGGTAAGGAAAACTCTTATCTAAATGAAGTTAATTAGCTCTAGTGCTAACCAACAATAGAGCATAAATGTTTTGGAAAAGGCAGCGTATCGACATGAACGCTGCCTTTTTGGTGTGATATTCTAATCGTTATGAGTCCTTATTACTTAGTAACGAAACTTTATTCTACTCACACCATTGGTAACTCAAGAAACTCTGCAAGCTCTTGGGCCATCTTGCTATCAATCAAGTCGTTCCAGTAAGTCAGCTCGTTATACTCCATAGAAAAGCGATGCAGTTCGCCAAAATGACTTCTTACCTCAAAGTTAACCATAGCTTCCTCTGGAATGGTGATCGTGCCATTGCCGTACAGATTAAATAGCCAAGCTTGCGTCATCGAGTTTGGCTTAGCCAGTAGGGCAGTTTGACCACCAACAAAGAACAACGTGATGCGCTCGATACCAGATTCTTTTGCCTGTTCGTCGGCTTCCTTGGCGGCTTCTCTCGCCTTAACCAGTTCAAAGTCTTCAAAGGTTTTCTCTAGCTTTTCCGGGCTCATTCTCTTCATGGTATTTAAGATTCGGTCTAAGTCGATGCCTTTATTCATGATGTGTCCTTGCTGGTGGTGTTCTGCTAAATAAACATATGCTTTGGTACGCCGAAACGTTCCGATAGCGCTTTAATGTGTCCAACGGTTAGTTGGCGTTTACCGCTTAGGATTAGCGATACTAGCGACTTGCCACCAATCTCAGGTAAATCACTTAGAGTTAGGCGGTATTGGTCGATGAGAACGCGAAGAGTGGCGATACCAGTATCTAGGCTATCAATGTGCGCGTTAAACTCTTGGAAGTGTTCTGATTCTTCCTCGTAGCGTTCAAGTACAGGGAATAGCAAGTCAATCAAGACATGGTTTTCCTCGTAGTCTTCTACTAGCGTATCCATGAGTTCCATAAGCTCTAAATATTGCTCATGGTCACGGATGCCTTGTAACCAAGGCATCGCTGTGTGAATTTCATTTGATAGGGTTTTTAGAGCTTGAATGTTCATGCTTACCCCCTTTTCCCCTTTGTTCTGTGTTGGTCTGCTATCTTGTCGTATTCTGCGTGGGTAACGATGTATTTAACGAAGCATTTCCCACCTGTAAATTCGATAAAGGCGATTAACCTTAATGAACCGCCGCCAATGTCGATGACATACCACTTGTCTACGTATTTAAAGTTATCCAATGACGGAAAAAGTTGTTTGAGTTGTTCTGGTCTTTTTGCTTTTGTTGCTTTTAGCGTTTTGAAAGTTGAGTCTAGTGCCTCGGCACATTGCGGATATAGTCGCTTTGCCGTTTCAAAAGGCTCTCGTTTAATTACGTGCATTTCCTAACTCTTGTTTACATCATGTAAACACTATACGACAGTCACACTAAGTTTACAATATGTAAACAAAAAGACCTGATTAATTGAGCCTTTATGGAGTGAGCAGTCCGAAATGCTTGTTATATGCTTGTGTGTGCGCCTATAATTTATGCGCACACACAATACGCACAGGTTACTATTATGAGAAATGCATATAGTACGCAAGCACCAAAGAAAGCTACAAACTTAAGCTTAAACAGTGAGTTACTTGCGGAGGCTAAACGGTTAAATATAAACCTTTCGGCAACAATGGAAAAGGCACTTGAAAAAGAAGTACGTCAACGCCTTAAGACTGAATGGTTAAAGCAAAATGCTGAGGGCATTAATGCTTGTAACGAGCTAACTGAAAATCATGGACTATTTTCTGATTCTTACCGAGTATTCTAATGTCACAATTCTCGCTATACAAAAACAACGATAAAAACACAGCAACCGCATACCCATACTTTGTTGACGTTCAAAGTGGATTGCTGGATACATTGAACACTCGGTTAGTTATTCCGTTGACGCCTACTGAGTTGTTAGAGAAAAAAGCACCTAGTCATCTATGTCCCGTAATCCATATTGATGAAGGTGACTTCGTAATTCTGACGCATCAAATGGCAAGTGTACCAACCAAAATTCTAAGAGAGCCTGTAAGCAATCTAAGCACTTTTAGAGACGAGATCATCTCTGCTATCGATTTTCTTATTACGGGCATATAACGCCGCGCTAAGTGGTGAGCCACGCAACCACGACACTTAACTTGGACGCAGTAAACACTAAACTTGATCCAAACTAAAAATGCCAAGCGTTGGGAATCACTCTTAAATGCTTTGTTAAAACGCAGTTTTACACATCATATTCCGACAGCATTTGACGACAATTACGAACTGTTAGTACGCGGATTTCATGACTTAAGCTGTGGATAATACGATAGTGACCAAAGATAATTTCACGATAATTCGTATGAGACATTTCAGGAACAAAGCGCCCCACTTCAGGCATACTGCCAAGTAGTTCACTTTTATCAAAACTTCGTTGACCCACTTTTCTGCTGCAGATGGGTTATCCAAAGAAATGAACTCCGCTGTATCGCCTAACTTTTGAAGCGCTAATGGAGACCAAATTACTTTCATTTTTTAATGCGCCCCAAAACTTGAGCACGCGCATCATCATTGGAAACGCCAAGACCTGAAGCTAACTGAGCTTCCGCTGTACGCATTTCTTCCAGCAATTCGATTTTCTCTTGCATTGCTTCATACTCTGCAACATCAAGAACAACAGCAACACCTTTGCCACGTTGTGTAATTACCAATGGACGGCGAGTCTCATTGATTTGTTTGATGTAAGAAGCTACACCTGCGCGAAACTCAGACAACGGTTGAATGTCTTGATCGAAATGAATACGACTCATACTGAACTCCATCTGGTACAAAATAATGTACAAATAGTAGTTCAACTAACCGTTATGAGAAAGAAGTCGATTCTGCGTTATAACACCCTTAGATACCTCATCAACCTTCAAGGCAATAACATGAAGTAGTAGATAAATAAAACTTAACTAACTTTACCCATTCACTAACGTAATGAAATTCAGGCACAATCTTATAAACATTATTGAGATTTCTCTACGAAGAAAAAGGTAACACGCTTCAAATTTAAACATGAAGAGGGTTTGTTATTTAAGGTTAAGCAATCAGTTCTTGTGCTTCCACAGAGGCTTCCGACTCTGCTTGCGAAGCTGCCTTACCTTTCAGTTCCATCATGAGTTGTTTAACCAAAATTCCGTAGATAAACATCATCGGTAGTCCCGCGACCACGCACAAGGATTTAATGGTATTGATACCACCACCCGTGAGGAATACGCTAAAGCTGATAAGTGCGATCGCCCCTGCCCACATCAATTTGACCTTGTTATCTGGGTCTCCGTTTAGGGACAGCTGATTCGTAGTCAGCATCGAGGTGGCCACGCTAGCGCTCGACATCGTAGTCAACATCAAGAAGAACTGAATCACCAAAAAGACCGCAAGAACCACATTGTTCGCTGGCAAGGTTTTGATCAACGAGACGACGGCAAACGTCAATCCACCATTGCTCATCCACTCTTGAACGGGATAACCACCTAATAACTGCGCCCAAACCGCATAGCCCCCAAAGATTGAGATAAAGAATGCGCATCCCAGAGCGCCCATAGAGATGGTATACAAGATGACTTCACGGATAGTGCGGCCTCTCGATATGCGCGTAATAAACAACCCCATCATGATTAGGTACGCGTAGTACCAGAACCAATAATATTGAGTCCATGCTTGAGGGAAACCACTCTTTTGCACCGGGTCTGTCCAAAGAGACATGCGGAAGAAACTATCGAGCATGACACCGAGTGAATCCGTCACGTTGTTCAGCACAAATTGTGCGTTTGATGAAAACAGCACAAATAAGGCAAAGATAATCGCAGTGATGACCGTGAAATCGGATACATTACTGATGCCTTTGTTGAAGCCCACCAGCGTCACTGCGAATAAAACCAATACGAACAAGAAAATGATGCAGCCTTGAAGCAACAAATTATTATCTATCCCAAATAACTCTGCTGCTCCTGTACTAAGCAGAGTAACGGTTAACGCTAATGAACTAGCAAAGGCCGCGAGTGTTCCGAAGATGGCCAAAAGGTCGACGCATTTGCCCACGATTGGATTCTTACCCAATACGGGTTCACACAGTGTGGAGAGCTTCAATGTACGGCGTTTTTGTACATAGAAAGCGTAAGCAAAAGGAATCGCAGGGAAACAGTAGATCGCCCACCCTGTAATTCCCCAGTGGAACATTGAATAAGTGACTGACCACGCCGCTGCAGTGTAGCTGTTCGCTTCGGCAAATAGCGGTGGAGATTGCAGGTAGTACATCGGTTCTCCAATCCCCCAATAAATGAGCGATGCACCAACACCAGCCGTAAAGATCATACCGCCAAAAGAGAAGTTCGAATACTCAGGCTTTCCTTCCCCTAATCGAATGTCACCGTACTTGGAAAACGCTAACCACAGTAGAAAGCCAACAAGAGTAAGACTGCAGATTTGCACCAACCAGCCAAACCAATCAGTCACAAACGTCATTGCGTTGTTCGCCATAGCTTGAGACTGCTCAGGGAACATCGAAGAGACAAGTAAAATGAGCAGGACAGTGCCAATCGCAGGAATGGTGAGTCCGAGATTAAGATTCTTCAAGGCTGTCTCTCCATGCTGTGAGTTCTTCAATATGACTAGGCTCAATGCCACAACAGCCACCAATGATACTCGCCCCTAAACGATACCACTTTTTAGCGTATTCTAGATATTCTGCTGGAGAGAAGTTTCTAAGCCCTTGGTATGACTCATTCGCTTGGTGATTCGCTTTAATTGGTGCAAAGCTGTTTGCGTAGACACCAATAGTTAACGTTTTCCCTGTTCGTCTCAGCACTTGATTCACATCTTTGATCGCTTGTTCAATCACTTCAGGAATTGAGCAATTGAAAAAAATACCGGTCGCATTAGTATCAAGAAGCGCCTCAACGGCGTCAGTGACAAGCTCACCAGAGCGCAGATGCGAGACTTCGCTGACTTCATCTTCTAACGTGAACGAGATGTAAACTGGCTTGTCGCTTTTAGACAGAACTTTGCTGATCACTCGCGCTTCACCAAGGCTTGCAACGGTTTCCGCCAACCAAATGTCTACATGTGGCTCTTGCGCTTCAAATAGAGTCACATTGATGTCGTAAGCACGCTTTTCTTCAAATAAATCAGGTCTATAAGAACCAAAGGCAGGAGGTATCGCTCCGGCAACAAGCACTTCTTTTTGTGACACGGTCACGACATCACGAGCAATTTTCGCGGCTTTCTCTGCCAGCTCGCGTCCCTGCTCGGCATACAAATCTTCACCTAGATGAAACGGAACACAGGCATAGCTGTTGACGGTAATGATTTGTGCTCCTGCATCAATAAAACCCTGATGCGCTTGCGTAACATGTTGTGGGGATTCGATAAGTGCTTGGGCACTCCAGTGAGGTTGAGAAAACGGTGCGCCTATGCGTTTTAGCTCGCGCCCCATGCCCCCATCCAATATTGTAAGATTCATCATTTAGACTTCCATACTGCTAAAATCCATATGGCAATTCAATCACAATATGATGTAAGTGAAAGTTATATTTTCTCACTCTTAATATGAAGAAAATTCATATGAGTAGAAGAATTGCTGTGCAGATGTCTTAATGACAAAGACTACGTATGAGTTTCCGCCATCAGCACAACGCACCACTCTGTAATGAGTTGGGAAAGGAAATAAGTAGACGCAGTCCTATTTAGTTCATAGGGCAAGAAAATAAGCCGTGAGTTTAACCGCCATAAAAGAGTCCATCACCAAGGATAAAACCAAGCGGTTACATCGCTCCTGTGTCAATACCGCAACAGCCTTCAGTCCTGGTCACAAAGGCGTTAAGATCAAGTCTTATTGTTGTTATGCTAAAAGATAACTCGAGATGCCATAAGACTTATACATTGGTACACCTTCGGCTATGAGATACTTTTATAATTTTATGTTATTAAATATCCTCATATGGCTATCTTCAAAATCTGGTCAAGAGATATCCATTAGGATTGATTATTTTTATGGATATTAAAGCCTTGAGAGCATCAAAGTATACGAGCCTAAAGCTCAGAAAAAAGGCCTCTAGGAGCACCTGAGGCCATTTGAAAATGTAAGGTTAAGAAACAACAGAGTAAAAATAAAAACGACTAACTAAAAAATCAGCTAAGTCCAATTTCAGTTACTTGACTCGTCTCCTTTCTGCTATGTCAGCATATTCCATATGCTTTTGAGCGAGCATACAAATAAGATGAACAGCCCTGTAGCTTATTTTCCTTTAAGGACTCCAGCGCCATCGGTTGCTCTACAGACGTATATATCCTCCTTAAGGCCAGTTGCAGATTCGTATTTATTTTTAACGGCGAGTTTTAGATTTTCGACTAAATGCATAGGAACCAGAGCAACAACACAACCACCAAAACCACCGCCAGTCATTCGCACACCACCTTGGTCACCAATCGTATCTTTCACAATTTCAACTAAAGTATCGATTTCTTTAACTGTGATTTCAAAGTCATCACGCATTGACGCATGTGACTCCGCCATGAGTTCGCCCATACGCTTTATGTCGTGCGCACGAAGTGCTTGCGCCGCTTTAACAGTGCGGTCATTTTCTGTGATCACGTGGCGAGCTCGCTTCGCAACCATGTCATCCAGCTCAGACACTTTTTCGTCAAACTGCTCAATGGTAACATCACGTAACGCTGCCACACCAAAGGTGCGTGCCGCTTCTTCACACTGCTTACGGCGCGTGTTGTATTCGCTGTCTACCAAGCCACGTTTTTTGTTCGAGTTGATTATCACAACCGCGATGTCCTCTGGCATCGGGACCGCCTCGGTTTCTAAACTACGACAATCCAATAATATGGCGTGGTTTTCACGACCTTCTGCCGAAATCATTTGGTCCATGATACCGCAGTTACAGCCAACGAATTCGTTCTCTGCTTGCTGACCATTTAGGGCTATTTCTGCTTGGCTGATTTCCAGATTAAACAGTACTTTAAACGTTTGCCCTATCACCACTTCCAATGCAGCCGATGAGCTTAAACCTGCTCCTTGCGGAACATTACCACTAACCGCAATATCCGCTCCAGTAAATTGGTAACCGCGAGAAAGCAGACTTTTGACCACCCCGCGAATATAGTTCGCCCACATTTGGTTAGATTGGAATACAATCTCTTGACTGATATCGAACTCATCAATTGCATTACCATAATCCACGGATACCACACGTACTAGAGTGTCTTCACGTTTCGCAGCAGCGACTATCGTTTGGTAATTGATTGCGCATGGCAGCACAAAACCATCGTTGTAGTCAGTATGCTCACCAATGAGGTTTACACGGCCAGGAGCTTGAATAATATGGCTCGGTGCATAGCCCAGCAATTCTTCAAAAGAGCTTTCAACATTTTGGATTAAATCAGACATAGGTGGCGTTCTCTTAAGATATAAATTTGGTGTTGGGGAAGTACTTTGAGCCTCATGTTTCATCGCAAGGTGGTACTCCCCATTTTGTTCGCTATCAATAGTTCTCGAGAGTTTATGACTCTTTATAATGCACATCACTTAAATCGCGTAAACGTTGTGCAGCCTGCTCCGCTGTTAGGTCTCGTTGATTTTCTGCGAGCATTTCATAACCCACCATGAACTTGCGAACCGTGGCACTACGAAGTAATGGTGGGTAGAACAGCGCATGTAATTGCCAATGGTTGATATCGGTGCCTTCTTCAAAGAATGGTGCATAGTGCCAACCCATCGAGTAAGGAAAAGAACATTGGAATAAATTGTCGTAGCGACTCGTCAGCTTTTTGATAGCAACTGCAAGGTCATCACGTTGTTCATCGGTTAGCTCACTCATGCGGCGTATGTGTACTTTCGGAAGAAGCATGGTTTCGAACGGCCATGCAGCCCAGTACGGTACAACGGCAATCCAATATTCAGTTTCAACCACTGTACGTGAACCGTCTTTAAGTTCAGCTTGCACGTAGTCCACCAGCAAGTTGCTGCCATGTTCTTGGTAATACGCTTTTAAGTTGCGCTCTTTGCGCTCAATTTCGTTTGGTAAGAAGCTGTTCGCCCAGATTTGACCGTGTGGGTGAGGCTGAGAACAACCCATGGTTTCGCCTTTATTTTCGAATGCTTGAACCCAAATGTAGTCTTTGCCTAACTCTTCGATTTGATCATTCCATGTATCAATCACGCCGCGAATTTTATCAACTGGCAATTCCGGTAAGGTTTTGCTGTGATCAGGCGAGAAACAGATGACGCGGCTCAAACCACGCACACCCTGAGATTTGAATAGCGGATTATCTGACTTAGGTGCATCTGGTGAGTCCACCACCAATGCTGCAAAATCATTTTGGAATACGTATGTACCTTGGTAATCTGGGTTAACATCCCCTGAAATACGCGCATTAGTTGGACAAAGGAAGCACTTCTCATCGTAGCTTGGTTGTTCGTTAATCTCTGGTTTCTCATCAGCCCCACTCCAAGGACGTTTAGCACGATGAGGAGAGACCAAAACCCACTGCCCGGTTAATGGATTGTAACGGCGATGTGGGTGATCTATTGGATTGAATTCAACATTTGACATATTACTTGCTCATCTTTTTTAGTCTGTCTTCGATTTGGCACACACCAAACTCATCAATTTGTTTAAAAGAAGTTTCGAGTACATTAATACCCGTCAGGATTACTCGATTGCCAATTCCACGTATCTGCCGTCATTTCAGCAATGCTGCGGGTAGCTTTCCAACCGAGCTCTCTTTGTGCTTTTTCCGTACTGGCCCAACATTCTGCAATGTCTCCAGGGCGACGAGGACAAAGCTCGTAAGGGATTGGATGACCACATGCCGTTGAGAACGCTTCGACCATTTCAAGTACGCTCGAACCTTTGCCCGTGCCTAAGTTGTACACGTGCAAGCCGGCCTTTTCGCCGACCGATTTCAGGGCTGCGATATGGCCGTCAGCCAAATCCATTACGTGGATGTAGTCACGAACACCAGTGCCATCCGGTGTGGAGTAGTCGCTACCGAATACCGACAATTTTTCTCGACGACCAACCGCGACTTGAGCGATGAACGGCATTAAATTGTTTGGGATCCCCTGTGGATCTTCGCCCATGGTGCCCGACGGGTGTGCACCAACGGGGTTGAAGTAACGTAACAAAGTCACACTCCAATCCTGTTCAGCTTGAAACAGGTCACTCAAACACTCTTCCACCATGTATTTACTGCGACCATAAGGGTTAGTGGTTGCACCTGTTGGTGACTCTTCCGTAATAGGCACAACCTTAGGATCACCATAAACCGTTGCAGATGAGCTAAATACAATGCTTTTTACACCCGCTTTGCGCATACTGTGCACCAACACCAATGAACCATTAACGTTATTATCGTAATACTCCAATGGTTTTATAACGGATTCGCCAACGGCTTTTAGACCTGCAAAATGAATCACAGCTTGAATATCATGTTTATTAAATACTGAGTCTAAAAAGTCTTCATCTCGAATGTCGCCTTGATAGAAAGCTGGTTGCTGCCCTGTTAGTGCCTCTATACGATTTAATACCTCTATTTTGGAATTACATAGGTTGTCTACGATGATTGGTTCCATACCAGCTTTGATCATCTGCACACATGTGTGACTACCGATATACCCCATTCCGCCTGTGACAAGAACTGCCATAAATACTTTTCCACCTTTCAACGTAAAAATCTCTAGATCAGGTATACCCGCATCATGCGCATATTCGGGCATACCGATCTATCTACTTGCTGTCCGTTTTTAATGATTAAATAATTAGTGTGGTTTGATTACGGCATGTACATATCATTCAGCTTGGTTACCTGTTTGCTTTTCCTACGTTTCAATAAATAGTTAAAGGTCACACCAAGCATTAAGATAACACCGCAAAAACCATACACTTGCATGACCGTTGGGTCGTTTGAAACAAAACCTACGTCCGAAAACATTACATATGCACCTAGCACCATATAGAGAATGACTGCGGACGCCTCAAAGCGGAAAGACCATGGCGTCACATCGATGCTTTCATTAACTGGCATCACATAATCCGTATCACGTGGCATAAAATGACCAATCGCAAACATCAGTAAAGTACAAACTACAAATAAAATCGCTAATTGATGTAAGAAGTGGATTGGGGTGTCAAAGATCAATTGCATCGCAGCATAGGAGCTCACAAAAATCGTTAGTGCAACTTTGGCTGCAATAGCTGGTACACGTTTTGAAATGTAACCAACGAACACAATGGTGAAGATAGGCACACTGAAAAAGCCAGCAACCATTTGTAAATATTGGAATAAACCTTCTGGTGCATATAGGATAAACGGTGCAATACAAACAGAGATAATGGCAATGATGACTCCGAATAGGCGCCCCTTACCGACTAACTCTTCATCGGACTTATCTTTACCAAATAATGGCTTATAAACGTTCAATGCAAATAGTGTCGTAGAACTGTTTAACACACCATTAAACGTACTTAATATGGCACCAAACATAACCGCAACAAAGAAGCCAACAAGAGGCTTGGGTAACACTTCATTCACTAAGCGCGTATACATTGTGTCGGGATTACCTGCATCAGAGCCAAACATGTGGAAGGCAATGATGCCGGGAATGATAAGGAATAATGGAGAGATAACCTTAATTGCACCTGCGAGAATGACACCCTTTTGACCTTCTTTCAGGTTCTTTGCGCCAAGCGCACGCTGAATGATGGATTGGTCGGTGCCCCAATAATACAAGTTCACCAATAATAGGCCCGTGAACAGAGTAGAAAATGGCAGTGGATCCGTTTCTTTACCTACGGATTGCAGCTTCTCTGGTGCGGCAGTGAGCAACACGTCCAAACCTTCTATAAAGTTACCGCCGCCTAATGCCATCAGGCCAAATACAGGGATCATTAGGCCACCAAGAATCAATCCTACACCATTGAAGGTATCAGCAATAACGACAGCTTTTAGACCACCATAAATAGCGTAAAAGAAACCTAACAAACCTATCGTGGCAGAGATCAGTGCGATGGAGCTAAATTCAGAAATACCCAATAAACCTTGTACATCGAAGATTTCGCCTAGTACCACTGCGCCAGCGTAAAGAGTAGTAGGAAGAATGTTGATGACGTATTGACACAAGAACAACAAAGTAACGAACTTCTTCACCGACATGTCATAACGGCTTTCTAAGAAATCTGGAATGGTGGTGATACCTTGCTTGAGGTAACGCGGTACAAGCAGCAGCGCAATGACAACCAGAGTAACGCCAGAGGCAACTTCCCACCCCATCACACTCATATTGTGGGTGTAGGCTTGAGCACTCATACCGACAAAACTGGTTGCACTCAAATTGGTAAGAATTAGCGAGCTGGCAATCAGTCCGCCCGTCAAACTTCGTCCTCCAAGGAAGAAACCATCTTGAGAGGTGTGTTTATCATTTTTAACTTTGCTGTAAGTGAACACCACAACAAAGCCCGTAAACAGCAAAAACGAAAGTAATACTGTAATAGACATTTTGTTTCCTTAACAAGTTAAGCAATTCAACTTGCTTGTTGGTTGTAGGGTGCCCCTCTAGCGAGTATAGGAGTGTTTTATCAGGAACAACGTAAGTTGAAACTGGTCGCTAGAGGAGGCAGGTAGAGGTTTAACGTTTTTTAAGATGAACAATAAGCGCTGATTCGGGATCGAGGATCGGGAGTGTCACCCCAATTTCTTTTAAGTTATCACCACTTAGAGTCAGAGTTTTGTCTAGCCATTTCGGACGTTGTTTCATCAATTGAAAACTGGTCTGTGGCATTTCCACAATCTTGATTTCGTAACTGGCCTTTTCATCCGCACAACTCACCCGAAGTGGAGATGGTAGCGCGTGATTTGGCATGGCCAACTGGCAGACCGTAATCAGCATTTCTTTCCCGTTTTCAACACCATAGATGTTCTGGCTATGATCTGCTGGGTCAATACGGAAAGCACGCCCAGAGTGAAGCAAGTCGCGATACTGTTTGTGCAATTGAATATAATGGGCGAAGGCTTGTTTTTCTTCAGCACTCTCTTTTACTGGATCGAGTTCAACGCCCATGTGACCACTTAACGCCGTCACTCCACGCATATTGATGGCATGGCGACGGTTAGTTGAATGACATTCCGCAGGGCCAATGTGTGCACCCATTACTTCAGGCGGAAAGAAATAACTCATACCGCGCTGAATAGCTTGACGTTCTAGCGCATCGTTACAATCAGAAGCCCAGAAGCGATGAGTGCGTTTAAGGATTTCAAAATCAATACGACCACCACCTGAAGAACAAGACTCAATCTCGACCTCAGGATGTGCCGCATAAAGTTCATCTAACAGACGATAAAGCGCTTTAGTTTGACCATGTACAGCTGGCTTACCTTGATGACCTGGCTGCACCAGTTCACGGTTCATATCCCACTTTAGGTAGCCAATGTTGTAGCGAGTTAGTAAGTCATTCAAACGATCAAACAGGTAGTTGAAGCAATCTTTGTTTTGCAAATCCAACACGTATTGCCAACGACCTGAAGGCTGGTGGTAGCCTTGCAGACTCAACACCCAATCGGGGTGTTGGCGATATAGATTTGAGTCTTGGCTGACCATCTCGGGTTCAACCCAAAGACCAAATTCCATACCTTTGTTGTTTACGTGCTCAATCACTGGTTCAAGACCATTTGGGTACTTCGTTTCATCCAAATACCAGTCACCAAGCGCGGCACGTTCGCCATCACGACCAACGAACCAACCATCATCAATAATGAAGCGCTCGACCCCCATCTCAGCGGCTTCGGTTGCCATCTGCATGATGTACTCAGGGTTATGATCAAAATAGATACCTTCCCATGTGTTTAAGTGAACCGGGCGGGGTTTACTGCTTGGAAACTGGATAATATTGGTGCGAACAAACTCATGGAATCGTTGTGAAATACCGTTCAAACCCGAGTTGCTGTATGTTGCGTAAAGCCACGGGGACTGGTATGTCTCACCACTTTTTAAACGCTTTTCACCAGAGAGTAACAACTCGCCGGCTTGAACAAAGCGGCGACCATCACTACGAACATCAGCGCGCAGTTGATGATTACCACTCCAACCAAGATGAAAGCCCCATACGTGACCCAATTGCTCGCCAAAGCCATTCGTGCCAGCGAACAGACCAGGGAAATTTTCATGAGAGGTTCGGCCACGGCGGTTTTCTTGCATAAAGCCACCATGTTCAAAGCGCAAGCGTTGAGTTTGAAATTCATGACACCAACGTCCGTGAAATGTCATTAATTCGTTGGCATGATTAGGTAATGGTAAAGTGGAAGAAAGCTTATCTAAACAATACTCGCTTGACGCGATGTTCTTTATTGAGATGCGTTTTTGCACCACGTCGCTATTGAAATCAAGGTGCAGCTCAATGACCAACTCAAGCCCAGCGATGTCGTCTTGAAGTATAAATGTTGCACTACCATCATTTTGCTCAATAGATTGGGTTATGAACACGGGCGCCCAATTATCGCCATTTCGGTGTCCTTCAATACCAGGCGCATTAAAGTGACCACTACCAAGCTCTGGGCATAGTGATAACGGCACGTCGACATCAAGACGAGCCTGAGAAATAGGCCGCTCGGTCGAGAGGATTAAATCAGGGTCAATCTGAGCTATTTTCGCTCCCCAATGAAGGATTTCAGGAACACGATCCACTTTAATGATCATGCTGTGATTCTTAGACTTTAAGTGAACAAATTTTTGCATTCTGCTTCTCTGTTTTCGCAAACATTTAATCTATAAATAATGATGCGCACATTCAGCTTTATTACGACAAAAAAGCCTAACAAATGTGACTCCAATCATGTTAAAGAGGTATTTTTTGTGTGGTCGATCTTGTGTTTTCGGAAACATTTTTTTATGTTTTTACGACATTAATCACGAGGAAATTTGAATGAATATGGTAGAATGAATAGCAAATCTGGATAGGAGAATGCAGTGGCAGTCACGTTTAAAGATGTTGCGCGGTTAGCTGGGGTCTCAACTCAAACCGTATCCCGCGTAACCAATGGCGCAGATAACGTCGCGGAAGCAACGCGAAAACGCGTCAACGATGCGATAAAAAAGCTTGGCTATGTACCAAACAAAGGTGCACAAATGCTGAGTCGAGCTAAGTCTCGGATCATCGGTATTGTTTCCTTGGATATCTCTCTGCACGGTGTGGCTCTGATTGCCAACGGAATTCGTAACCAAGCGCATGAGATGGGCTACGGGACAGCGTTAACCGTGCTAGCAAACAACTCTATTGATGAATTTCGCGATGCGATTCGAGAGCTTATTGCACAACAAGTCGATGCTATTATTATCAACGCCCCCGTAAATCAAGACATCGCACAGTGTCTGATTGAGCAGTTCAGTCAACTAACATTGGTATTCATTGATGTTCCTGAAGGGACCCCTGTCAATCATGTTAGGTGTGATCATCATACAGGAGCAAACTTAGCGGTATTACATTTGATTGAACAAAAACGCGATTCCTTCGTGTGTATTTCTGGCCCATCTGAATCGACCGCCTCTAAAATTCGTTACGACGCGTGGCAAACACAACTCCAAAAACATGGAGCCAAAGAAGTTGCTTGTTATGAAGGTGATTGGCAAGCAGCCAGTGGCCACAAAGCGATTAAAGACCTTGTTCTAAAAGGTATAGACTTTAATGCGGTGCTAGTCGCCAATGATCAAATGGCACTCGGTGTTTTATGCGCTCTGTCTGAAGCAGGCATCAATGTGCCAAAGACGGTTTCTGTCATTGGGTTTGATGGTATTCAGGACAGTCAATATTTTTCACCGCCTTTAACCACGATCAAACAAGACTTCGACAAGTTGGGCCGTAAAGCCGTTAAATTAATGCTCAGTCAAATGGAAAAACCAGAGGGAACAATCTCTGAGGTGCTGCCCGTCAATTTAGTCGTCAGACAAAGTACAAGTGAAAAAGCAGATACTTCATATGATAAGCAAGAGGTGCTCGCTTGCCTTGAAAATATTCGTCACCTACTGCCATAATTAGTAGAACTATTTAGCCATCTTTTTTATGTTGCTATTAAGCCGATAGTATAAGAAATGTTAGAAAAGTCTCACTTTTTCTTATCTCAAAGAAGTAGCACTGAAAAAATGCTATATTGAAAGCCTCATATCATCATTCCTCCACAGAAGGAATAACACTATGCCACCCTACCTGGTTACTTACTTCAACGAGAAACATACCGTGATAGATAAAGAAACGATATTTATGAAAAACCTAACCAACGCTAAACGCTCGGCAGAGCATCATGCGCCAAAGGGGACTGACCAAATTGAAATCAAAGATTTAATGGATCAAGTCCTAACTCGATTAACGTTAGATGAAAGCTGGCTTGATAACATTGAAAACTGATATTGCCTAACAATCAAAGTTCGTTTGAGATGTATCAATAAATACACAGGCTTGATTAGTTTTTCGTATTAGCCTTTGACACAGTTTAATTTGTTTGTCTGTCAAAGCCTGTTTACGGTTAAGTTGATCGAGTAAACCTGAAAGCATATCTCTGTCCAAGTTACTCAGTTTTTCAGAATGTATGAGGAGTGTCGTATTTATAAGTTCAGAAAGGTTTCTTGAACTCACAATCACCATTCCTTATCCCACTTCTTTTGTTCCTTAGCCCTTTTTCCTTTCGGATTAAGAACAGGTTTTTTCTGCTTTTGTATCGGTTTGGATAGCTTACTCATATATAATCCTATTTTGATGGTTAACTAAATTTCGCACCTTATCCATGCTGACTATGAAAGAGACGATGATACTACATAGGTCAGCATAAAATAGACAAAAGTGAGTAACGGCACTAGTTAAATTAGCACATTATTAATTATTGTAAGTATCGCAAGACTTTGTTATTTAAATTGATGGATCTCAATCAAGAAGCTACTCTGTGATCGACTACACTCATTAACCTCCGGTTATTAAATAACTAACTGGAAGCAAGACAAACGTGGTAGACCCCGCCGATTAAGTAACCTGCACTGATGAGGCAACAACCCTTCTTTATAAATTAGTAACAAAGCCAACTCTATGTTCAACACAATGTAACACTGAAGACACGATACCAAATGAGGTAAGATAGATCGTAATTATTATTAGAAAAAGTTTGGGTAAATTTGATATAGAGTAAAAGAAACTATTTCAAATGGTTAGTTTTTATTAATGTATCGTTCAGCATTTGAAAATAATTTATCGCATAACTTATTTTGAACCATATATTCTTTTGAACCTTCTTCCATAGATTCTAGCGTTTCTTTAGCTTCTTGGTATTCTTTTACCATCATAGAAAATCGTTCTTCGAAGTTGTTTTTCTGCGTTTTTTTGATCGATTTCTTTCTTACTGGTTTTCTCATATAACTACTTACCTTATAAATCCCAAAGTTTTTTTTCTTCTCGTTCTAACAATATATCTTCAATTTTTTTTCTAATTTTATGAATACTATTATAATTATCATTTGTACTAGAGCTTTTATTTTTCATCACTCTTGAGTTACTCTTAATCGATGTTTTTTTCAAAGGATACCCTCCTTCTTTGATATGAGTACGAAAATGCCTCCAAAACCTCACGTATGAATCTTTGATTTTCAAGTTCAAAAAATGAAAATAGAGGTCAAAGAAGCTGGTATTTAACCTAGTAAGAACATGGATTTTTAGTACATCATTGTTTACCTATTTTCTGGTAGCAGACCAAGCAAATACCAATATTATTTTAGATTAGTTTTTAGAGTCATCGGGCTGATTATTAAAATTAAACAAAAAAGACCTCGACTAACGAAGAGATCTTTTAAATAACTCTTATACTAAAGTAACGTTGTCAGCTTGTGGGCCTTTGTTACCTTGTTCAACATTAAAAGAAACCTTTTGGCCTTCAGATAATGTTTTGAAACCTTCGTCAGAAATTGATCTGAAATGAACAAAAAGGTCAGCACCACCGTTATCTGGAGTGATGAATCCAAAACCTTTAGTTTCATTAAACCATTTTACTGATCCAGTTGTTTTATTTGACATAATATATCTCGATACATTGAATTAATAAAAAAGAAAGCTACTAAATAAGGAATGAAGAAAAAGGTATCGCAGGATAGATATGACGAACTTAATCGAATAAAAACTGAGAAGATCTTGAACTAAATGTATTATCAATAGCTCACTGTTTGAGCTTCAGATACTATACACTATGTGTACATAATAGATATGCATTTCTTGATTAAAATTTCATTGTCTATTAAATCAATCACTTAACAGAAAAATCATAGTAAAAAATGGTACGTCAGTATGATATCATTAGAGTAATTATTGCAAACAGATATTCGATACAACAATAAAGCCTGTTTTTAACTTTGAAAGAGGTATAAACAAGTCAACACGAATCAACACGAGCCTTATTGACTTAAAGGCAAAGAATGAATTGCAGAAGTCAATAGAGCTAGTAATTGGTGTACCATCATGCGCTACTTAGCGATAGTCTATCCAACATATGAGCACAATAATCGAGTATTAAACTAGACTTTATTTGTCTGATTTTAAAGGAAATTATAGCAGTTCAACCGATGAGTGGACGACCATACATTCTTAGTTGGTTAAGTTTCTACTATTATCACACCTGTTAATAGGAATTTGGACAGTTTGTATGTGGATCAATAATGAAAACGTTGAGTTCCCCTACCCCTGTGTATATTTGTTGAAAAGAAGAGCGCTGCGATTTGTTTAGCCGTAAATCACCTCTCAAGTAGACCCTAGATCTAACTTAGTAAAGTGTCTACTAAACGTGGAGCATTCGGTTTATAACGCCGTATTAAGTGGTGAGTAATGCAGACCACTAGCCTAAAATACTGTGTCGTACACACTACAGCCAAAGCAAACGAAAAATGCTACACATTGCGAATCGCTCTTAAACAAGTTTGTTAGCATGTTGTTTCCGCAACAAACTCACTCACTTGAGAGCGTGTAATGAAGCGTACTTTAGTACCGTGAAAATCCTGAACAATTGTTGATGGAACTATCGTGAACTTTTGGATTCTCGCACCGAGTATTCAAAAAACCATTTCAATCATTCACGAAAACTCTTCTCCCCCAGTTCTTCATTAAATTGCTTAAAGCTCTCCGAACCATGAGCATAAAGAGAACTTTCATACTCAGACTATTCCAAATTCCAAATTCCAACATCTCAGCAGAAAAAAACAAGCTGTTCAGCTAATGTTGAGAGTTTCTTCCATTCGATCAAAGTTGAAGCGATCCAATACGAACCGCTCAGATATGAGACAAGGTAAACGGCCTTTGAGTACATTACGGTTGATTATAATCTGACGAAAAGACAGAGTGCTTAAACCCAGTTGACACTGAACAGCAAAATATCGCTTGATGAAGTGCCCAGTCTGACTGTAGCAGTTCAGGGGTAAAGTAGGCCATCAATATTAACGCGATACTTATAAGATAAGAAAAAATTATATTCTTCCAATTGTGAGGTACCACTTTGGGTAACAGGACTAAAGTTGTAAACCGAGATAACATGATTTCCTTTATTTGCTTCCAGGTAGACACCGACCGCAAGCCCTACTTCATCCATGCTTACTTGTTTTTTCTTACTGTAATCGGGATGTGTCACATCTGTGATCTGATAATCCCCCTTGAGCTTTAAATACCCAAGTCCCAATCCTGTTCCTAACTTTACATTCCATTCATTACGGTTGTGCCGGTTAAAGTGGTAAAAGAGGACCGGTACACCCGATAGGGCGTAGCCCGATATGGATGTTCCCAAATCAATGCCAGTGTCATTCCCGCCGACTTCTTGCTTATCAACTTTGAATATACTCCAATCAAATTGTAATTGAACACCAACGTTAGAATCTTTGCTAAAATAGTACTCGTCCGACAGGAGTGATACCGTCGGATAATACTTTATGTCGCTGGTCATGCGGGCAATTGTTTTTTCGTTATCCTTGGACTCTTGAATATCGATACTATTCATTGTGGCTTGTATGCCTATAGCGACTTCAGCGGCCAAGAGTTCGGATGAAAATAAGGAAGCGACAAAGGCAATAATTGACAGAACTGTTTTCAACAAAAAAACCATAATCAGGAATAATAGAAGGAAAGTAACAGCTAGCACTGTAGTGATCAACTAAACTGTAATAGTTCAGACATGATCTGACAGTTACCCACTTTTCGATTCAGTACCTGTCAAATTACGTCTGGGCTAAATTCTTTTTAGCCCAGATTGATTTCCCATCCTCTAATGTTTCTATTGGCATTCTGCCACAGCACATTTTTCCTTGATAAGTACGATGATTGTTGTAGTCCATCCATTCGTCCAGATCTTTTTGTAACTCCTCCATCGAACCATACAGTTTTTTCTAAACGTTATTTGGACAGAAATGGTTTAGAGTATTTACTTAAATTAGCAAAGGACGAATAACTTCTGGTATGGAAACTCAGTGTCCAATCTAACAGGAGCAATTTAGTTAATAGAAATGCAGCTTCATCGCGACGCTCTATATGTATTGGCTTAACAAAGGTGCTGCCAGCTTCAATGCAATACCACACATGATGCATGAAATCGCAGAATCTAAAATTCGCCATGTTCTTGGCTTACTAAAAAGTGGGATCAACTTGTTAGCCAAATACACTAATCCATAAAACCAGCCCCCTGATGCGATCAGTGCCCCTATAACAAACAATAGTTTTTCATCAGGTTCCATTTGAGCAGTCACGCCCCCGAGTATCACCACCGTATCCAGATATACATGTGGATTTAAAAAAGTGATAGCCATCGCCATTAAAACGACTTTTAACCAACTCTGGGCAATGTCCGAATTTTCCAACTCTAGGTGACTTGAACCTTTCCAAGCTGATTTTGCAGATTGGTAGCCATACCAGAAAGCTTGGATTGGGCGATTGCGCAGCACGCTTCGACATTGAACCTGAAATCGCACGTGGTGCCGACTCAGTATCGTGATTTGTTGGACGATGCGTTGGCTCAAATTGGCTATCGTCTGCGTGTAGACACACTGGTGCACCCTGCTGAATTGACGCCGGGCGCGACCATGACGGTTCAGGCCTTGCTTGTGAACGAAGGGAACGCGCCACCGTATCAGCACCATTATCTGGCGTATCGATTGGTGAATGAGGACGAAGAAACCGCGTTTTTCAACGTCTCAACCGCAGATGTCATGCGTTGGCTGCCGGGTGAACACGCGACCTCCAGCAGTTTCACTTTGCCTGAAACGATCCCCACCGGCCATTACTACCTTGAGTTGGCTTTGGTCGATCGCCATGCTGAGGCAGAAGTGAATCTGGCCAATGAAGGGTTGCAGGCGTCGGGCTGGTATCGCTTATCTGACGTGACCATTCGTTAGGTCGACAGCCTTCGCCATGCTGTGGTGCGATAGACAGCAGCAAACGAAAAGCGAAAGTGACAGAAGAAAAGCGGGCAATGCCCGCTTTTTTGTACGTTGAGCGTTGAAACGACTTTCTTTGAAGACGCCTTTTTGGGGTTGGAAGACTAAGCCAGTGCTTGCGCCAGCAAGCTGACCGGGTGAATGGTTTCCAGCGCGGTGTTCTCTTCGATTTGCCATTTACAGGTTTCGCAGTCGGTGATCGCAAAATCTGCATCGGAGGCTTTGATCGAGTCAAACAGGTGCGAGCCGATTTTCATCGACACGTCATAGTTCTCTTCTTTAAAGCCATAGGTGCCCGCCAAACCGCAGCATTCGCTATCGAGGACAATCAGTTCTAGGCCCGGAATCATGCGCAGTAACTCAATGGTAAACATCACGTTGCCACTGCGTTCCAAGTGACAAGGCGTGTGATAAACCACTTTGAGGTTGACCGGTTTCATTTTCGGCGCATTGCCATTCATAAACTCTTTCAGCAGGAAGCGCGTGACGTATTCAATGTCGTTGGACACTTGGCTGTTGTCGACGCCGAGCACATGCGGGTATTCCTGTTGCAGCGTGAACGAGCAAGTTGAGGAGGTTGAAATCACTTTGGTGTGATATTCATTGACCGCAGTTTCCATGTTCTTCACGTTCAGCAATGCGTTTTTACGCGCTTTGTCATGAAAACCGTTGGCAATCAAAGGCACGCCGCAGCATTTCTCGTTGTTCAGCAAGCGCACGCCAATATTCATCGCATTCAACACCTTCACCAGATCTTTGCCCAATTGTGGGTGGTTGTAGTTGACGTAGCAGCCATGAAAGTAGGTGACTTGGCGCTGATACAGCGGCTGGCTGGTGCAATTTTGTTTAAACCAGCGACGGAACGTGCCGTGCGAGTATTTCGGCAACGCTTTGTGGTCATGCACGCCGATGGTTTTGTGCATGATTTTTTTCACCAATGGCATCGATGTGGCGAAGTTCACCACTGGTGCAAATGGCGTGGCCAGTGAGCCGAACAGGTCGGTGTGGCTCAGCACGTAGTCACGCATCAGTTTCGGATTGAGCGGTTTCTTGCCATGTTTACCCCGCGCGACGGCGATGATGTCGCCGATTTTCACCCCAGAAGGACACGCGGTTTCGCAGCGTTTGCAGTTGGTGCAGTATTTAAGCGCTTCGTCGTAATATTCCGGGTTTTTAATGCGCAGGCGCTCGCCATCCGGCCCGCACTGTTTCGGGCCTGGGTAATCTGGGTTGGCTTTTGCCACGGGGCAGTACACCGTGCAGACGGTGCATTTAATACATTGGTCAAAGCTGGTATTCAGAGGAGCAGCTTTTGAAAATGGCGCGTTCATGCGAGCACCTCCTGATCGAATGGGTTAGGGTGAGACGCTGACAATTGAGGTTCTAGGCATTGCATGATGGCGTGGTAGGCGGTGCCAATCGCGACGCCGCCACCGCACCCTTCAAACACGGGATCGTATCCCGACAACATGGAGCCGCAGCAGTACAAGTTTTTAATGGTGACGCCGCTGCGCTGTGGGTTCAATTGCGCGTTGGTTTCGACACCGAATGCCATAAAAGGGTGTGAACGGTCGGCAAAGAAGGCCGGATTGCGCCAATCAACGCGTGCTGGTTTATGCGTCACTTGCAAGCCAAAGATCGGTTCTTGGATGGCGTGTTGCTCGGCATGCAACCCTTGGCTGAAATAGCTGCCGGTTGCCATGATGTAGTTGTCAGCGCTGATGGCCATGTCGCGCAGGTTTTGCGTTTGCAGGCTAACCAGACGCTCGCCGTCAAACGTGCCGTTGACCACTTTGTCGCCTTTGAGGTGAATGCCACCCAGCAGCAGGAAGGTGCGACTGAGCGCCTCTTCAATGCGAATACCCAGCAGCGATGGTGGCATGGTCGGCACTTCGTGAAATTGCAGTTGCGTGGTGTCGCGTAGCTTCGTTAGCAGCGTTAGGCCATCGCCGTTGCCCATGATCGCGGGCATGATCACCAAGTCGTTGCGATTGGCTGCACGCATCAAACCATCGCATAGCGCGGTCCACGCGGCATCGTGTTTTAGCAAACGTGCAATGTCGATTGAGCGCAGCTCATTTGGGTTGCGGCGGTATCCGTCAAACCCCGGAATCGACAGGGTGACCGTGTGAATCGGCACACCTTGAAAATCGGGATGCTGGTGAAGGTTATCTTTCAGCATTTGTGGCTGAAAATCGCGATAGCCATCGATCGAAACCACCACAATACGCTCAAACGAAACTTCTTGGCGGTGTTGGTAAACAAATGGCTGCGATAGCCAAGTCGCTTTGAGTGTGCCAAGCGGCGTGATGCGCCCGTGATTGGCCAAATCATCTTGATGCGATAGCGGCACGTTCGCGGTGGCGAGCGTTTGACGAAACCATTCCAGCCCTTTTTGCAGCGTGCTACGACCCACCGTGTTGTACGGATGGGACGGCGCTTGTTGCTGTAATGCGTCGAGGGCATCAAACGGGTGGGTGACCGCGCTGCCATCTGGTAATTTCGCCAGCACATCAATGGAGCCGGAAGAGAAATGTAACGCGCTTTGACCCTGATTGATGAGCACGGTTTTTTTGCCAGCTTGCAGGCTGCGAATTGCAGCGGTATAACCCGCAATGCCCCCGCCGATCACGGCCACATCATAATGCATCATAATTCCGCCTCCTGTTTTTGTTGTTCTGCTTGAGGGTGTTCTGATTGAGCGGGCTGGGGCAGGTCGCTGGCACCGAGTAATCCTTCGTAAATCCAATAGCTGAATTCCGCTTCGCGCAGCGCATCACCCCAGAAAATGGGTTTGATGCCTTTCCAGCGCTCTTCTAGAAAATCGACCAACAATTCACTCGATTGACAGCCATCGACCTGACCATATTCGGAAAACAGGCTGGCCGCACGGTAGATGCACAGTTCGCCCTGACAAGGGCCCATGCCTAAGCGAGTGCGGCGGCGCAGATCGACCAAGTTGTTGACGTCGAGCTGTTTAATCGCGTATTCAATTTCGCCCGCAGTGACCATTTCACATTCACAAATAATCGCTTGGCTCTTGGCATCGTCAGACAAGAATTGCGTGGCGCGTTCACCATGGCGATAAATGGCGGATTCATACACCGGTTTGGCGATGCTGGCGGTTTTCTTGATGGCTTTTGGCGTTTCGTTTGACCCCGGCAGTGGGCGCGTGTGGGTTTCGCACGCCTGAGTGTTGCCCAGTTTCTTCGCCACTAAGTCGGTCGCCCATTCCGCCATTAAGCGGTAGGTCATCAGTTTGCCGCCGGTAATGGTGGTGAGGCCTTTGAGGCCGTCGCGCTCTTGGTGATCGAGCAAAACGATGCCGCGGCTGATATTCCGGCCACTGCCATCGTCATCTACCGAAACCAAAGGACGTACCCCCGCGTAGGCACGCAGTACGCGCGTATTGGCCATGATCGGCGCAAGTTTCGCGCCTTCTGCCAACAGCACATCCACGTCACGTTCGGTGACGTGCAAGTTGTCGATCTGGTCGTAATCAATGTGTTCGGACGTGGTGCCGATAAGTGAAATGGTGTCGCCGGGCACCAGAATGTCGGCATCGGAAGGTTTACGGCAACGGTTGATCACCAAGTTATTGATGCGGTAATCGAGGATCAACAGCGAGCCTTTGGCAGGGAACATCTTGATGTTGAGGTCGGCATATTCGCAGATATGTTGTCCCCAAATGCCCGCGGCGTTGATCACTTCTTTGGCAAAGATTTCAAACTGTTGGTTGGTGCCCAATTGCAAACAGCGTACACCGAGTATGGTATCGCCTTGGCGAATCAAACTGGTGACGATGGTGCGGTTGAACATGCGCGCGCCGTGCTCTTTGGCATCAAGGACGTTCGAGGCACATAAACGGAACGGATCCAGCGTGCCGTCGGGCACTTTCACCGCACCGATCAGCGCCGGGTTCACGTTCGGTTCGAGCGCGAGTGCTTCTTTTGGCGTTAAACGGGTCGCTTCGATACCGGCATTGCCGCAAGCCTGAATAAAGGTGTCTTGAAAGCTGAGTTCGTCTTCAGGCAGGGTAATGAATAGGCCGTCAGTCGCTTCCACACAATGGCGAGCGATGCGTTTGAGCGTTTGGTTTTCTTGAATGCATTCTTTGGCCGATTCTGCATCAGTGACGGCATAGCGCGCACCAGAGTGCAGCAAGCCGTGGTTACGACCCGTGGTGCCGGAGGCGATGTCATCTTTCTCTAACAGAATGCACGCGATGCCTCGCAATGCGCAGTCTCGCATGATGCCTGTGCCGGTCGCGCCGCCGCCAATGATGACAACGTCGGTTTCCATTCGTTGATAAGCCGTCATGACCTTTACCTTATGCAACTTTAATAAACTTACAACTAGTATGTTTTTTTTTATCATTTACGTTCGATATATTGCTCACAAAAGCGCGAACGAGCGTTAAATTGATAGTTTTGGTGATTGTTTCGTGTGGGTGTGGAGAAATTAACCAACAATGTTGCTGGTATTTAACAGGGTTAGGCACATATTTGTTACATGTAAATCGATGAAAACAGGAATAAATTCGCTAACGAGCTGGTCTGATGTGCAAGCGGAGTCAAGAACGTTGTTGGTAAATGAAAACGTATGATGCCTTGTTTAATAAGCAATTGCTCAGTTTATTAGGGTTTTCTTGATTAGAAAATGGCGCGATAAAAACTAACCCTACTGATGAAATGATCAAAATGATGCGCCAATTAACAAAAAACGAGTTTGACATTAACAAACTTGTGCTCGAACGCTCATAAATTTCCTTGTTCGATTTTCGAGAGTGCTCTTCTGTGTCAGATTTGCCCACACAAAGTTTGTGTACATAACTATAAACAGGACTCTTACTTATGACTCGAACAAAACAACAGGCTTTGATGTGATGGACGCACTTCCCTTCTAGCACCGTTGTACCAAACTAATGGTGCAACCAGTAAGAGCAGGAGTAATCATCATGTCTATTAAAGTTGTCGGTATCGATATAGCCAAAAACCTCTTTCAAGTATGCGTGTTGAGTTCTGATGGACAAATCTTGTCAAACCGAAAGGTAAAGCGTGACAAGCTTCTTGATACAGTCCGTCAATTACCAGAGAAAACGGCTATTGCGATGGAATCATGCGCAACTTCGCATCATTGGGGCAGAATATTTCAAGAGCTTGGACATAGCGTAGCTCTTATCCCAGCTCAGCACGTAAAGCCATTTGTTGGGCGACAAAAGAATGATGCTAATGATGCGAGAGCAATTTGCGAAGCATTTTCTAGGCCTGATATTCATTTTGTTCCTGTTAAGTCTGTTGAGCAACAAGACCTCAAAGCAATACGCAGTGTCCGTAAACGCTTGGTGGAGAACAGAACTGCCTTGTCGAACCAGATCAGAGGACTCGCCGCTGAATACGGAGTGGTTTTCCCTTTGTCTATTAAAGCTTTGCGAAGTCATTTACCGATAGCTCTTGAAGATGCAGAGAATGATCTTTCCCCAGTAATGAGGAACTTACTGCAAACTTTATACTGTGACTTTGTCAGCCTTAGCGAAGAGATAGATGAAATGACCCAAAGTGTCACCATGTTGAGTCAGCAAAATCCAAGGTATGAGGCTATTCGGAATATTCCTGGTTTTGGTCCGATTTTGACAGCGGCACTGATTAGTGAGGTAGGTACTGGACACCAATTCCAAAATGGTCGCCAGTTCTCAGCATGGTGTGGCCTGGTTCCAAAACAAAATAGTACAGGTGGAAAAAGTTGTCTCGGCTCTCTATCGAAGAATGGTAATCGCGAATTAAGAGCATTACTTATTCACGGCGCTCGCGCAGTGGTTCGGTGTGGAGCTAACAAAGTGGATTCTATGGGAGCATGGTTGAGAGGACTCATTGCACGCCGAGGCAAAGCAAAAGCGATTGTCGCTCTTGCAAACAAGCTCGGTCGGGTAGCATGGCACATCTTGATGAAAAATAGTGAATACGATATTAATCAGGCCTTTAAGCCTGTTTGATAAAAAATAGCAAGTTCTAAGGAGTTATCCTAGAGAAGCAACTGAGTTTGCAATAGCTGATGAATAAACGGTGAACCATCCTTACTACACTCTGATAACGCAACATGGTTATTGAAACCGAGGCTTTGAAAAGACAGTGAGGGGCGGATTACATCATGGCGCAGGTTTATTATCGACCTAGAAAGACGTCGGATATATGTTAGCGACCGTATCATTCAATTAGCCATTGCATCCTGAGGTGCGTCCATATATGTTGCTTAATTCGATGAGAAGACATGGTAGCCCCATGTTGTTCAGTTCTTAAACAACATACTGAGTTTCAGGCATACCCAGCCCTGTAAGCTTGTTCAGCGCTTTGATCATAGCGTAAGTCTCACCAACTTGAGCGTTGTAGTCCCTCAGGCTTAATTTCCCACCTAACAACTGTTTTACCCGATACATTGCTGTCTCTGAGAGCGAGCGCTTATGATAACCATACCGCTTTTTCCATTTCTTGTTAGAGCCGTAGAGCTTCTGGCAACCCACTGCTAAGTTGCGAGGATGTCCTCGTTCCCAGAAGGCTGCCCCTTCTCGTGGCGGAATGAGCGGAACAGCTCGCTTGAGCCGTATGGCATCATGGCAATTCCTTGTGTCATAAGCACCATCGCCTGATATCTCAATGATTTTACGGCGTGTCTGCTTAAGCAAGTTGGGAAGTACTTCGGCATCGGTTACGTTAGATAAGCTCAGCTCTGCTGCGACTATTTCGTGGGTGCTAGTATCTACTGCGATATGCAGCTTACTCCAAACCCTACGCTTCCCGTCAGTACCATGCTTCTTGACCTTCCATTCGCCTTCGCCATAAACCTTGAGGCCAGTGGCATCAATGGCTAGGTGTTGTATCGCACCTCTGGTTTTAGTTTTAAATGAAACCTCAACTTCCTTAGCTCGACGGCTTATACAGGTGTAGTGGGGACAAACTAGCGGGATGTTAGCCAGCTTAAATACCGAGTCTAGAAATCCTTGCAGTGCTCTCAACGGCATAGAGAATATGCGTTTCACCATCAGTGCAGTAGTAATGGCTAAGTCGCTGAATTGGCGAGGTCTGCCGCGCTTGCCTTGTTTGTTTTGCTTCCACTCGGCTATCGCTTCCTCATCAATCCAAAAGGTCAGAGAGCCACGGTTTATTAAGGCTTTGTTGTACTGCGTCCAGTTAGTTGTTTTGTAACGAGGTTTAGGCATGAGGCTACGACGATTAATGGGTGTAGCCAATGGTATGGACACCCCTCACCCTTATCACACTGGATTAGCTACATTATATAAACATGGTTTATTCGTAGGATGGGAGGCTCAGATGGGAACGATTATTCGTGTGGGTGTCGATTTGGCAAAAAATGTGTTCCATATTCATGCTGTTGATGAAAATGAAAAAACGACCTGGCAGGGAAAATATGCAAGAAACACATGGTTAAAAGCGATCATGAAACGAGTGCCTTTTACAGCAATCATTGGAATGGAAGCATGTGGTTCCTCTCATTACTGGGCAAGAGAACTTATCAAAGCGGGGTATACAGTGAAGCTTGTTGCAGGTCAATTTGTAAAGCCTTATGTCAAAACGAATAAAAATGACAAAGTCGATGCTGAAGCCATTTGCGAAGCGATAAACAGGCCGAATATGCGCTTTGTGTCTGTAAAGACGAGCGAGCAACAAGATATTCAATCAATGCACCGTGTCCGAGAAGAACTAATTGCTCAGAGGACTGCCAGGGCTAATCAGATTAGAGGCTTAACCGCTGAATATGGAATCGTTGCACCTGTTGGTATCAGTAATTTGAGAAAACATATTCCCTACTGGTTAGAAGACGTAGAAAACTCGTTATCATTCCAATTTAGGGAGTTGCTACAAGTATTGTACGAAGATTTAATCACGCTAGATGAACGCATTGATAAGGTAACTAATAAGATAAAATTGAGTCTTAGTGACAACCCTGTTGCTCAAAGATTAATGAAAATCATCGGCATTGGCCCACTCGTTTGCAGTGCACTACTTATTGACCTTGGTGATGGCATGAGTTTTAAAAGAGGTCGAGATTTTTCGGCATCATTAGGGTTGGTTCCTCGACAATACAGTACTGGGGGACGAGAGAGGTTATTAGGTATAAGCAAAAGAGGCAATGGATACCTGAGAAAGTTATTGGTTCATGGCGCCAGAGCTGCATTTCGCTATGTTAAGGATAAAACAGACGCCTTAAGTTTATGGATCAAAAAGCTAAGTATCACTAAGCATCCGAACGTAGCGATCATCGCGCTTGCGAACAAGTTGGCAAGGATCTCGTGGGCTATTGTTGCCAAAGACGTTGAGTATGACGCATCTCGCGCTGCGGCTTAAATGTTATTGATTTTTGAAAACAGTTATATGAAGAATTGCATAGTAAAGAAATGATGGAAAATAGGTCAAACCAACATTATCAAAACCCAACCTGATCAAAGAGCTAATAGCTCGTGTAGCCGTTTGGGAGTTAATGTGCGGATAACGCCATTATGGTTCGATGCGCAATTAAGGCATCACTAATAAAACCGAATACACGTGGGCAGTTATACCTTCATTTTCATTAAAATTTACTTGCAATAGAGGGAGTGTCCATACACGATCAGATCGTAGCTTCTTGATTTAGTTCCATCGATTTAAGCAACATATATGGACGCACCTCAGGATGCAATGGCTAATTGAATGATACGGTCGCTAACATATATCCGACGTCTTTCTAGGTCGATAATAAACCTGCGCCATGATGTAATCCGCCCCTCACTGTCTTTTCAAAGCCTCGGTTTCAATAACCATGTTGCGTTATCAGAGTGTAGTAAGGATGGTTCACCGTTTATTCATCAGCTATTGCAAACTCAGTTGCTTCTCTAGGATAACTCCTTAGAACTTGCTATTTTTTATCAAACAGGCTTAAAGGCCTGATTAATATCGTATTCACTATTTTTCATCAAGATGTGCCATGCTACCCGACCGAGCTTGTTTGCAAGAGCGACAATCGCTTTTGCTTTGCCTCGGCGTGCAATGAGTCCTCTCAACCATGCTCCCATAGAATCCACTTTGTTAGCTCCACACCGAACCACTGCGCGAGCGCCGTGAATAAGTAATGCTCTTAATTCGCGATTACCATTCTTCGATAGAGAGCCGAGACAACTTTTTCCACCTGTACTATTTTGTTTTGGAACCAGGCCACACCATGCTGAGAACTGGCGACCATTTTGGAATTGGTGTCCAGTACCTACCTCACTAATCAGTGCCGCTGTCAAAATCGGACCAAAACCAGGAATATTCCGAATAGCCTCATACCTTGGATTTTGCTGACTCAACATGGTGACACTTTGGGTCATTTCATCTATCTCTTCGCTAAGGCTGACAAAGTCACAGTATAAAGTTTGCAGTAAGTTCCTCATTACTGGGGAAAGATCATTCTCTGCATCTTCAAGAGCTATCGGTAAATGACTTCGCAAAGCTTTAATAGACAAAGGGAAAACCACTCCGTATTCAGCGGCGAGTCCTCTGATCTGGTTCGACAAGGCAGTTCTGTTCTCCACCAAGCGTTTACGGACACTGCGTATTGCTTTGAGGTCTTGTTGCTCAACAGACTTAACAGGAACAAAATGAATATCAGGCCTAGAAAATGCTTCGCAAATTGCTCTCGCATCATTAGCATCATTCTTTTGTCGCCCAACAAATGGCTTTACGTGCTGAGCTGGGATAAGAGCTACGCTATGTCCAAGCTCTTGAAATATTCTGCCCCAATGATGCGAAGTTGCGCATGATTCCATCGCAATAGCCGTTTTCTCTGGTAATTGACGGACTGTATCAAGAAGCTTGTCACGCTTTACCTTTCGGTTTGACAAGATTTGTCCATCAGAACTCAACACGCATACTTGAAAGAGGTTTTTGGCTATATCGATACCGACAACTTTAATAGACATGATGATTACTCCTGCTCTTACTGGTTGCACCATTAGTTTGGTACAACGGTGCTAGAAGGGAAGTGCGTCCATCACATCAAAGCCGTTTATTCCTTAGAAATTTAATTATTATCGTCGTGGCTATTTGTTTGTTTTTTACACACGAATGTCGTGCCAATTCGCTTCGATATAATCAATGCAGTCTTGCTTTAGTGACGGACCAAATGTGCTTTTCCAGCCAGGAGGGATCCCTTTGAACTCAGGCCATAAACTATATTGATTGTTGTGATTAATCAGCACAAAGAACTGGTTTTCAGGTTCGTCAAAAGGATTAATGTATTTCTCAGACATAGTTAACTCCAATCATAGAAAAATCAGGATTCAAAATTAAAAACATATGACAACCCATCAATGATGCCTCCGCGCCAACACAGGCGTTCATGTCCACCATCAAAGGTGCGAAACGATAACCGATGGTTTTGTTGCTTAAGTTGCTGGTACAGGTCTTGGCTCAAGTCCACCATGATGTCTTCCCCTAACCCAACTTCCATAAAAACACTTAGCTTTACGTTAGAACCAAGGCCAGAATGAACCAATTGACTCATTTGAGTTAAAGGTTCGCTTGTTTGAAGAGGAGAATATTCACTAGGTGGCTTCACTAACGAAAAATCAGGCCACCAGAATGAACCCGACTGACAAACAACCGCACCAAAACGGTCCGGATGGTTCAATCCGGCATACATCGCACTCAAACCACCAAGGCTTTGCCCAACAACAGCCGTACGATTAGCCTCATTAGTAATTGGGAAATAATGACCAACCAACGGCAGCAGTTCTTGAGTGATAGCCTGCCAAAACAAAGGGTTGCAACTGAATTCTTCACTACGCAGCGCTCCATTGATTTCATCAATGAAGACATACAAGGCAGGTGGAAGCTGACCGCTGCTCGTCGCATCGGTCAGCGCACTGAACAGAGGCATGGATTGAGACCAAAATTGACCATCTAAGACTAAAACCAATGGCAGTTCAGCCATTTGGTCAGCGCTGGCTGTCGAATACAACCAAACATAGCGCTCATTACCTAAACACTGGCTAGTCCAAGCCAGCTGCATGCCCGCTCCTGCCTGAACATTGCCATTTTTTGTATCGAACCTTGACCAAGCACTTTGCGATACTGCCTTTGGCATAGATAGCGGCGTTTTCGAACGTCCCCATTCGCAGGCTGACAAATTGTTTTTACTTAAATCATCGCGAACACTAAGAGGAAAAATGGTTCTCAACCACTCCCGATGCTTGGTGCGTTTCTCTTGGTATGTTCCGTGGTACGCTGGTTGGACGCGTTCATGTGTCACTGGAATAAACGTGTAGCTCCCACGCCACGTACTGTTTACCCTTGCCTTATAAAACCAAACATCCGTTCCTTTGACATGAGTAAGCCTTGCCATATCAAAGCTGTGATGATCAGTAATACCATTGATATCAATGTATATTTCCTTAACACTGTCATCCGTGTTTCGCCAAAGAAATAGCAGCTCAACGCTTGTATTATCTTGGGAAAGGATAAAAGGTGTTCCTTTTGTCTGCACCTCGTTCCACCAACATGGGGCTCCTACTTCTTCATTATCTTCAAGTAAACCACTTAAAACACTATTGATATTCTTATTTTCTATTATTCGAAAAGCCTTTATATCCATCACAAATCCAACTTGTACGTCGATACTTCATGCATATCTTCTAGTAATGAGATGGCACAAACTTATATCATCATTGTTGTGAATAATAATAATTATCATTAGTATTATTGCCGCAACACTTTTTTACATAAATGTTGTTACAACATCAAATGTTTTCTTCTTTTTTTATTAAGGAATACTCAGGTCATGAAGCCCATGGATTTAAACAGTGGCATAACCATCACTAATACTGGCAAGACTAAACTTGCCATGCTCATTGGTGTAATTTGCCTTGGAGCCAGCACCACTCTTTCAGCAGAGCAAGTGGACAACAGCAATACTAAGAAAGGCCAAGAAACCCTAACAACCCTAGAAACCATTGTGGTACTTGGTGAAAAACTCGGTGGTACACTTGCTGAGAACACAAGCTCAGTCACCGTTTTTACTGATGAAGCAGACAATGGCGAAGATCAAACATACTACGATCTACTCGATCGCGTCCCGAATGTACTGAATGCCCCTTCTGGTATTCCACATATTCGAGGTGTCGATGGTCGTGGGCCTGGTGAAGGCTTCCTTTCCTTCATGACAGGAGCGACACCAAGGGTGAATACAACCGTTGATGGCGTGTCAGAGTCATGGACTGGTGAAGCCTTTGGTAAAGCCGGATTGTGGGATACAGAACAAGTAGAGATTTATAAAGGCCCTCAATCAACCAACCAAGGCCGAAATAGTATTGGCGGCGCGGTGGTCATCAAAACCAAAGATCCAACGTTCCACTTTGAAAGTAAAGTTCGTGGTGGCTACGAAAACGAAGATGACAAATATCACTTAGCTGGTGTTGTTTCTGCCCCAATCGTGTCTGAAAAGCTCGCATTTCGATTAGCCGCCGAGGGCACAAAGGGTAATACACCAATTGATTACTCGCTGCCCGATAATGACCAATATCCATGGGACCCTTCTGAAGTTGAATCCTATAATGTGAGAGGTAAGCTGTTATTCAAACCGATGTCTAACGATAAGCTTACGCTAAAACTAACATTGGCTAGCCGTAATGAAGAAGGTCAATATACAAATCTGGTTTCTGAAAAAGGTAAGTTTGAATACATTGATGAAAACGGTACTCGACGTCAAACAACCGAAAGCTGGAATGCAAATTTTGACATAAATTACTTAATCAATGATGAATTAACCCTTGATGTATTGCTTGCGCGCCGAGACTATAATACGAAATTCAAAGCTTATCCTCGTACGGACTGGTGGGGTGATGTTGATGAAAAAAACTACACAGCAGAAGCGAAGCTATCTTATAACTCGTTAGATGACAAATACAATGCCATTGTCGGGGTAAGCAGTTTTTACAAAGATCAGGATACGCAAACAGACTCGATGAAGCGTAAAGATAAAGTTCTGACCAACTCAATTTACTTCGATTCAAAAGTCCAGCTCAATAACCGTTGGGGCTTGCTACTTGGCGCTCGTTACGAAAAAGATGAGCTGAAGCGTGATTTTGACCACGCAAGGTTCCCACTCGATTTCAATGCTGATGAAAGTAACGGTATTTTGCTACCAAAAGTCGGTGTAACTTTAAATGTATCAGACAATTCAATGCTTGGACTTACTGCTCGTAAAGGATACAACGCTGGCGGACTTGGATACAACGAGTACCAACAACAGGTCTTTGTGTTTGAGCAGGAAGAAGTCTGGACTTATGAGCTAAGTTCCCGTTCAACTTTCCTTGAAAATAGACTTGGTTTGACTGCAAATGTCTTCTACAACGACTATGAAAACTATCAAACGGTCGTGTATGGTGACAGTGGAAATCGTTTCGACAATTACATAGCAAACATCCCTAAAGGAAAAACATACGGTACTGAAGTTGAAACCAATTACTGGTTTGACTCAGGTCTGGACGTATTCGCATTTGTAGGCTTGTTAAAAACAGAAATCACCGAAGGACCAAGCGGTACTGTTGAAAACTTAAATGGGAATGAGTTCAGTTATGCACCTGAAGTGTCGGCTGGTCTTGGCTTCACCCAACAGCTAGATTCGGGCATTTTCTTTGGTGCTCGTGTTAATCACGTAACGGATTACTTTACAGATCTCGCCAACACCCGAAGTACGTCAGCAGGCGACTACACCATATTGAATCTCAATGCAGGTTATGCCATGAATGATCTCACCATTCGGGCCTACATTAAGAATGCAACAGATGAAGATTACGTTCTTCGCCATAAGAATGATCTTATCGAAATGGGCGGACCTCGTACATTCGGTCTTGTGGCTGATTACCAATTCTAACAACACAAAGTGCTACGATGTTATTGTTATATAGTAACTTAAGGATGTATTGTCTATTAAGGCAGATAAATCTGCTTTTTTCGTAACGTTTATTAAGTACATCGTGACTTGTGTGTACGGCATGTATAGAGAATAGTATTACTCCCTACCAAAGACAAAATAAAGAATCGCAATTAGTCAACTCAATGGATTCCAAAGGAATCCATTTTTTTCTTCACAAAGCTAAAATGATTAACTACGGTATATCAGTGAATACCTGATGCTCATCAGCCAAGGGCAACTGTTGTACTTGTTGGGCTTCAGCTTTCTGTATGGTTTACTGCATTCGGTTGCCCCTGGACACGGTAAAACGGCAGTGACGTCAATGAGCTTGATTCATGGCTACCGTCGCCGACAAGCACTTGTGTTAATGGCGATTATTGCCGCCCTACAAGCCGCGAGCGCGTGCATTCTTTTCGTGATTACTGCCAAGATTGCAGAGCAGTTTGCTTTCAGCCTTTCCGATAATGTTCGTCTGCTGACGCAAGGTTGTGCGGTGTTTATTGTTTTATTGGCGCTGAAAGAGTTTGCGTCGGTGGCCAAGCGCCGCATCAAGCAAACACGATCTCAAGAAGATGATGATTCCGCAGGTTCTAATGACAATATTTCATGGAAAGCACTGCTACTCATCGGCTTCCGCCCTTGTACTGGGGCGGTGTTAGTTCTGTTTCTCTCTAACATGCTAGGCAGCTTAATGTGGGGCATGGTCGCGACATTCGTGATGGCTTTAGGAACGGCAATGACCAACTCGATATTGGTGTTCAACGCTTTAACGATTCAACGCCAAATGAAAAATCACAGCGCCAAACCCAATGCCAACTTGAGCAATACGCTTAACCTCGTGTTAGCAGTCACCATGGTGGCATCGGGCTTTATTCTCTATAACTTTGCCAGCGTGGCAGGATTGCAGAACTTCGTCAGATAAGTACCGCCAGCAATAAACGCAAAAGCCCCAACACTTGGTTGGGGCTGAATTTACATTGATTTGTATTTCAATACTGCGTGTTACTTAGGCTCGCGCAACAGGTACAGCATCAGCTTCAATGGCGTTTTCGCGATAATGCTGTGAGGCAAATGCGCGTCCATCAACAACCAAGCGCCAGCTTTTAGTTCCTTCGCCTCTTCTTCTAACGTGAACGTACATTCTCCTTCGAGTATTTGTGCAATCGCTGACACTGCTGCAGTATGTTCGCTCATTTCTTCACCTTCGGCGAAACCGAAGATAACGTACCAACCATCAATTGGACGCCAGAAAAAACGGTGAAGCAAGTTGGCAAACTCCCGATTCAAGTCAATTTATACCTGCGAACCTTAAACGGACGATGGGTGGCAAAGCTCCTCGAGCAAGGTTTAAGGATACCGTTGGGGGGAAGACGTTCTTTCTAAATGCACCATGTTGAATAAATACAACATGGTGGTTCTGTGTACGATGTTGACAACTTAAGAGCCCCCGTAATACAACACGAGGATTAACAACGAATAGCATTAGAAGAATGGATTACTTTTAGTAAGGCAAAACCCAATTAACAGGATATGAATGAGTATTTACTCTGTCTTATAATGGGGCAGTAATGAGTTAACCAAATTGTGCCCCCTAATTACCTTGAATTGTACAGATAAACATTACCATAAAGTTCGCCTGAGCTAGAATCCAAAGAAACGTTACAAGACAGTGACGTAATCGAGCTTTAACGTTAATATTAGCCCTACTCCACCCCATCCTTAAAGCGCCGCTCCAATCATGGAGTGGGCATGACATTACAAACTAGCCGAAAGCAAGTTCCAGTCAGTGCAAAGCGCCTGAGAAAACTTGCACCTAACTGGTCATACGCGAACAACATTCTTAACTTTGGTTGCGGTAAGTTTCCAGACCTAACAGAAGAATACCTTACTAACTACCACAAGCAGAGCATGACGGTCACTCACTTTGACCCGAACTCAAAAACCAAAGGCGTAGTGAACAATATTGCCGAAATTGACAGCTCAAAGCGCCGTTTTTGCGTCATGTTGTGTGCGAACGTACTTAACATGTACAAAGATCTTGATGCAGCGATCGCAGACATGGCCAAGATTGATTTTGATTGCGCGGTCATCCAAATCTATGAGGGCAACCGTTCCGGTAAAGGCCGTAAAACGCGAGACGGCTACCAACGCAATGAGCCTGTATCGGCTTACCTACCTATCCTAACGAGCAACTTCCACAAGTTCGATGTGACCTTACACCGAAGCGATAAGTGCATCACTATCGTTAAAGGCCGTAAGTATTACGAGCTGGACGATTTGGAGGACTAATCATGCAACTGGATGAGACGTTCTTTGAAATCCCATGCGATGTAGTGACATTCGATGGCAAGGTGGAACACACAGAGTTAACCGACATTGACCGTGCGGTGGCTGCCTTTTTCCAGAACGTGCTTGATTCTTTACTTGTGACTGACACTAAACGGCGAGAGAACAGTGAGTTTTCTCGCTTTGTTGGCCGTGATAAGTCGAGAAAGATTTATTATGGCAACTTTACCGATCCAGTGTCATTCCTATCTAAGTTAACAGCCAAATTAGGCGGCAAGGTGAAAGCAAACCGTAATGAGCTTTTGCCTGTTTGCTATATCACGCGCGATCCGGTGATTGGGTTTGTTGATGGCGCGGAGTACGTCGATATTGCTGACTATGGCGAACTGGCCAATGAACAAGGCCAGCCTTATGCCGTGATTAATAAGTCCTTTGTCGCGCTTACCTACCGCATTAATGCCCTAGCTTGGAACCAGTCTACCCTTAGCCGCCTAGCGCTAGGTTTAATGGTTTGGCTACGTCATACCAAGGGCAAGCGTAAGCATGTATTCAGAGCGAAAACCATGCTCGCGGGTACTGAAATGGAAATCAGCATCGAGATACGTGGCCGTAAAGATGCGATGACCGAACCCGCCGAAGTAGACCATGAAAATACTCGCCTGTTTGCTTCCTCAATCTCTTTTGAAGTGATTGCAGAGGTTTATGAGGCCGAGTCGATCACTGTCCGTCAGGGCGCGATTGGTATGGGAGGCCGAGTCATTGAGTAATAAAGAATACTTTCTCGCCCAAAAAGTTGTCACCAACGAAAATGACATCCCTATCGAGCACATTCATTCGTTTACCTACATTGAGTGTGCTTCGATGGACGGCAACAAGCTAGTTATGGAAATCATGGATCAGGCTGCCGTTTATCGGGATGACTACGGGATTAAGCGCGGTTCAGAGATCGAGGTCACGATGGCCGATGTGAACGAGCGAGGCGATCAGGTTTGGATTGAAAAATTCATTGTGGCCAAGTCCACCAGCGCTGACGGTATGCTTACCGTTCAAGCATTCCAAAAGGATGCGCACCTACTTAAAGAGCCAGTCACAACGCCTCGATTCTTTGTTGAAATGCAGCCTAAAGACATTCTGGCCGAGCTGTTACCCGAGCTAAAAATCGAATGTGACAGCTTTGAGCGTGGCGCTACGTACCATTTAAATGCTGGTGGTACTAAGTCTCGCTTAATTCGAACAATGGCCAGAGATTACGGCTCAGTGGCGTTTATCTGCCGTGGTGTTATGCACTTTAAGTCGCTCAAGAACATGGATATGAGCGAGCAATTCAAGCTGGAACAGTCGAATCCAGAGGAAGCAGAGCACAGCATTGCGAACTACTCCATTATCGGAGAGGAAGCCCTGTTTGAGCGCGTTCTTAACCGTAACTATGCCTCGTGGGATACCGTCGAGGGCTTCCAAGGTGGCCAACGTTCGGGCGCTATGGTCATGGTCAGCGTTCCACAAGCCAAGGCGCTGAATAATCAACACATGGCCATCATCCCTATTTTGGATGTGGAGCTCACCGGAAATACCGCCTTTACGCCTCTTTCAGTGTGCTCAGTGTTATTCCATAAACGGCTACCCGCTACCGAGCTGGATGAGTCCATGCCAGAGAAACAAATCATGAACCGTGTCGCCCATTGCCAACGTGGGAACCGGTATCAGTGTCGTATCGAGTTGGGAGTCAGAAACCTATGATCGATTCGTCAGAGAACAGAACACGCACCAACGTCACTAACCGCTTGTTTGGTAGCTATCAGGCCGAAGTAGTAAATACCGTCCATCCGAAAGACTTGTACATGGTATCCGTTCGCTTGCTTGGCTATTGGGATGCAATCCCCGATCAGGATTTACCTTTTGCCGAGTTTCTACTGCCATTGGGCGCAAAACCGAGTGGTGGCCATGCAGTGCCGGTGGAAAAAGGGGATCTGGTTTGGGTGGATTTTCCTCGTAATGGCGATACCCGCTATCCCCGAATTACCGGAGCGCTTTACTACGCGCCTAACTATGAGTCGTACCTACCAAGCGAGGTGAACGGCGAAGCCTATCAGCCTAAACGAGCCGATGGAGAACCCGAGCCACCAGCCTATGACCGCAAAGATGCGCTCTTTGTGCGATTTGGCTTGCGCGAGCTCATCACTCATCAAGGCAGCTACTCAGTAACGCATACCCAAAGCGGTACGGCCATTGAAATTACGCCCAATGGCCAATGTGTTATTCACGTCGAGGGCAATGCTTTTCGCAGCTCAACAGGGAACACATTGGAGCAAGTCGGAGGCGCACTAACTATCAAAGTGAAAGGCGATGCAAACATCGAAGCGGGTGGTAATGCAACCGTGAAAGCCTCCGGTAAAGCCAACCTAGAGGGCAATGAAGTAACCATTAAAGCGAGTGGTAACGTCAATATCGATGCTGGTGGCCAGTTCGCTGTTAAGGCTGCCGCAGCACCATTTACATTAGGGTAATACGCTATGCCAGCCGTAGGAATTGTAGGGAGTGTGGATAGTGGTCATGGTGGCTTTAGCCCAGGTGTTTTTTTTACTAGCCAACCACTATTAACCGTGAATGGAATCAATGTATTAGGTACAGGTGATATATCCGTCATGCACGTAAAACCAGATAACCCGCCGCACGTAGGCGCTATTACTGGTAGTTCAAAACTTACTGTTAATGGCGTTCCGGTCGCTGTGGTAGGCGATGCCCTTGGGTGTGGCGCTACGCTAGTGAACGGCAACGACTTGATGACGATTGATTGAGGCAATTTGATGTTAGACACACAAGAACAAATCGAACAGTTTCGCCAGTTTTTAGACGTGGGCGGCCTTCAGGAAGCGGAGAACCTTACCCGAGGCAAATCCCTTAAGGTGAAGTGTGAAAGCTTGTCAGGAAAACTATCAGGATGTGTGAGCGAGGATATTGAGGACTACCAAGGCGCATCGCAGTTAGTGGCAACGCTTAAGGGTTTGAATAGCTCAGTGAGCGCAACGGTGGCCACGTTAACGCAATGGAATGAGCACCTAGTGTTGATCACCGACCCAACCGACCTCGAACAAGTGTCTATTGGTGTGAACATCAAACACAAGGTAGATGGAACCGAGGACAACGTACCCGCTCCGAGTATCTTGCCAATTACCAGCAAGGAAGAACTGAAAGCTCTTGAGGCTGTGATCAATGGTCTTTCCGGCCATGTGGATGCAGCCGTATCTCTTATGGCGCAAATCAATACTGCATTAACACCACCAACAAGCGGCAGTGAGTCAGATAACGGTGCAACCTTACCGCCACCAGACTTGCCGCCGGAACTAGAAAGCCAAGCGAATGCGCTAAACGAGATCATGGCTCCCCTTGCTGGTGGCGTGACCAGCTCAAGCACGGTGATTGACGCAATGATCATTGCGTCGAAAGAGGAACGCACCTTAGCGTTAGGCTACTTCACTAAGGCGATTTCATTTACCATTTGTAGCAACCAGACGAATAAAACGAGCATCAAAGATGCGACAGTAGAGGCATTTATCCTGTAAAATGTTTTGGTATTTTGTAAATTTCCTATTCGTACTAAATATTTAACAATATGAGCTATTCAATTAACCTTAATGCATACGAGTTATGCGGATTATTGTCGCTTCTTATCGTACTGACGATTAACTTAGTTAAAGTCCGTAACGAGCTTAAAGCGACCAAGGCGCGCCTATCCTTTGTGGTACGCAAAAGCCTTAGCGTCGATGGCGAGTACATGTACGATGGATGCCGAATGAACGTGATATTTGATGCGGTACGATACAGCGGAAATCAGTTTTACTTGATGCGTAAAGATCAGGTGATGGCCAGCTTCCACGTAGAACCCTATCGAGTTAATCCTGTTCTTGATTACTTCAAATCAAACAAGATAGACCCCGTTCAAAACTGACCATAATCCAAGCAAAGCCAGCGTTCGCGCTGGTTTTTTTCTGAATTGCAGGCAAAAAAAGCCGCGAGGTAAGTGTTCGCGGCGCAAGAAGCTATTACAAAGGTTAAAAATGAAGTTTCAACGTTAGTTGACACCAGTCGATTGGGATGCCGATCTGGTAAAGCAAATATATTTCCTATTCCGAATATAGTCAATACATAAGTGCATATTAGCAAGCTAAGTTTGGGGATTTATAAAATGAAAAAAGTCTGTATTGTTGTTGGCCATAGTTGTAAAGATGGCGGCGCTTACAATGAAACATTCGGAATGAATGAGTATGGCTATAATCATCCCCTAGCCAGCTTATTGGCCGCCGAGCTACATAAGCGAGACATTCTTCCAGTGATCATGTATCGAGACACCTACTCACGGATGATCGGTGATGTGAACGAATCGGGTGCTGACTATGCTATCGAGTTACATTGTAACAGCGTGGCCAATAAGTCAGTTCAAGGTTCAGAGACATTGCATTGGCATAAGTCGGACAAGAGTCAAGCACTTGCTCAGCGCCTACAAAAAGCGGTGGCTGGACTTATCGGACAGCATGATCGTGGCCTTAAGCCTATCTCGAACACTGGTACTGATACTCGCGGTTGGCGTTTCTTGATGAAAACCAAAATGCCAGCCGTGATTTTGGAGCCGTTCTTTTTGTCTAACGACGAGTCGTTACAAAAGGGATTGGAACTGCGCGAAAAGCTAGCCGTAGCGCTGGCAGAAGCGTTCGCAGAACACATTAAAGAGAGCAACTAATGATGGGACTAGCAAAAGTGTTTACAAGTAGTCTATTTAAGAGCGCCACAAGCGAGAAAGTAGGTGGCATTATCCACGAACTGACCGAGTTTGGTGATCGTGTGTTTACCAGTGACGAAGAACGCAAAGAGTTTGCCTACAAACTGGCAGAGCTTGAAGCGGCCAGCTCTAACACATTGGTACGTACTGGACGCGCCGCTATGATGTGGAGCATCGCGCTGGTGGTCGTTTATCAACTCATTGTTCGTGACTTTTTGGCCGTTTTCTATGGTGTTGAGCTTCCAAGCTTAGAGACTGACACACAAGAGCTACTAAGCAACGTGTTTAGCTTTTTGGCAGGAACCCTATAACAACTGAAAATTTTTTAAATTTTTTTTAGATGCCCTTTCCTATCCCCTTGTCTCTCAACAAAAACACACGATCAACGACATAGAAATCCCCTGTCGTTACCATTCCCACAAAAGCGCACAAAAAGAAATAGATTCATTACATAACAATAAGTTAAACTAACTTTTACCCCTGTTTTTTTCGCAATAAATCTTAATTACTATCCGAAATTGAGCGAATTTTTACCGCTTTTCTGCGGCTTAACGATTCCGAACACACTCAACTAATAGCTAAGGTTTATTTACATGGCAGATAAACGTTCTAACTTCAACAAACGCATTGAGTCGATTCATTTAGGCGCTCAAGCAATGCACAATCTGTGTGTCGAATCCCAATTCGATTCACAAACAGGCATATTTCTAACTGACGACAATTCTCGTGGCGCGGCTATTTTGTCAGCCATTGCGAATGAGCCTATGTTCGAGTCAGTGTCTCAAGAAACAGCGGTTAGCATCGTATCAGGCATGCAGTCTGCGGTGCGTGAATACGAAAATACTTACGGCCACCTACCTAGCGATGAGCTAATGGCATCAGCTCACGCAACTATGCGTAACATGATGATGCTAGAGGGTGCTAAGCGTGATGGCTCAACAGGCGCAATGATGCTTGAGTCTATCGGTCAATCTCTATCAACATCTGAGGGTGTTGAAATTCGTGCGAAGATGGTTGGCCTAGTGCTTCCTGTTCTTCTTGAGACAGCAACACTTGACGCTGTAACCATGATCCCAGCGGGTGCGAACGAAGTTGAGATCTTCAAAGTTTACCGCCGCACTGGCTCAAACTTTGGTGACTTCGCAGCGGGTACTGAAATCGACCAAGCAACGGTTGGCCAATACTCGTCTATGCGTCAGCGCTACAAGTTTGTCTCTGAACAGCAACCAGACGGCACTAAGACAACTCACGTCTTTGACTCTAAGACTGACCTACAACACACCAAGTTTGAAATCCCATTCACGAAGACATCTGTTTCCCTATTTATTAACCATAAACGTGTGGCTCGCGACCTAGACAGCAACGGTAGTCAAATAATGACAGGTACTCACAATGGTATGGTTATTAACTGTCAGATAGACCATGCAAAAGGCAAAGTTACCGTCACTCCAACATCAGCCCTACCAGCAGGAACGGTTCTGCACATCGAGTTCGAAGTAGACATTGAAAGACGCCCTGACCTTATCCCAACGATCGACCATGATATGGACTCTCGTATACTGCGCCCACGTCAAAACGCAATCGCAGCAGACGCGACTATTCAAGCGATGTTCACAATGCAACGCGAGTTTGGCCAAGATCTGAAATCTCTACAGATGAGCCACATGCGCAACACATTGGCATCGGAAAAAGCGACTCGCCACCTAGTAGATATGGACTTTGCTTGTACGCGCGAAGAAACATTCAATATCTACGTAGCGGCTGGTGAAGATTGGCGTCTACATCGTGAACGTCTAAACGAAGTTCTTCTAAACGTTTCTACGAAGATCCTACAAGCGACTCGCACAACTGGCATGACAGGTATCTTTGCTGGTACTGGCGCGTCAACAATCCTTAAGTCTCTTGGTGCTCCATATTTCGTAGCTCCGGCTAACTACCAACAAAAAAACGCTATCCACTACGCAGGTAAGTTGTTCGGCATGTGGAAAGTGTTCGAGTGTCCGGTAGTGATCGGTACGAACGACATGCTCTGTTACGGTCGCGGTTCTTCTCACTCAGAAGCGGGCTACGTAGCAGGTGATGCAATCGCAGCAACCATGTACACGCATCCAATCGGTAAAGGTCTAGTAGCGTCTAACACGCTATACGAACTGGCCTACGGCGAGATCCATCCATTCGACGGTGAGAACTACTTCTACCGTGTGAAACTTATCGACGAAGCTCCTGTAGCAGCAGCGGCGTAAGGCAAGTAAGCGGCAGTCTTACGGGCTGCCGCTCTTGGGGAATCCGATGAAAGAAACGATCGTTTTAGTCACCAACCTCACACCAAAGGAAATTACGGTACAGGGTCGCGTCATGCCACCACTGGCTAAAGATTTCCCTCTCTCAGTTTTCAACGTGAACCGCTTCAAACACGAAGTGGAAGCGGCCTATCCAAACGGCCTTGTTTCGGTTCGTCTTGAGCCAACGGTTTTACCAGAAGTTCAAAAACAACCAGACACAGCCACCAGCAACAAAGGCACAGCGCTATCAGCACTTGAGCTAAGCGCGAGCGTTGAAAAAGCACTGACTAACCACGGTGTAGCAACGGTTGAGCAACTAACCGAAATGACGAAAGAAAACGTGATTGCGGTGAAAGGTATTGCTCAAGCGGGTTTACAAGAAATTGTCAGCCAGCTTGCAGCACAGAATCTAACGCTGAAAGAGACAGAGAATGAGTAAGATTGAATTTTCAATGGATAACGTCTCACAAGTTGCGGTTGCGCCAATTAACGCTGACTCGACAACTAAGCAAGGCACTGGCTCTAACCAGCTAGTGTTTGGCGGTGTGATTGTGTCTCAAAAGGGTAAGCCGTTCGAAGTTATTCCGGTAACGGCGGCTAACTTTCTAGACAAACTAGGCAAGCCTTACCACTCAAGCCTTGGCAAATTAGCTGACGGCATGCGCGTTCTTGATGAAGCATTGCGCGGCGGTAATGGCTACGTGGTTCGTGTCGTACCAAAAACGGCAACCTATCCAGCTATCAAGCTAACTAAACCAGCAGACGAAGTAACGATCACAAATGAAGCGATCAACTACTCGGCTGACCTGTCACTTGAAGATGGCGAATTTTTAGCGATCGCTATTAAAGACGGTGCTCAATCCGATAACCGCTCTATCACGCTTGCGAAAGCAGACGAAGCGACTTATGGCACTGGCATGTTCACTCTTACCCTAGAGGAAGAACAGGCTGCCGGTGGCTCTGTAGTGCTAGAAGAATGGGTTGTATCCCTAGAGCCTACAGCAGTAGACCAAATGGGTAGCGCTGCGTTTATCGAGACTATTCTTGAAGAACGTTCGCAGTACCTAACTTGTCGCATCGATGCAGAAGTAGCGAAACGCGAAGTTACTGCAATTGCGAAAACCAAATTCACTGGCGCGACCAACGGCAATATTAGCGACATTACGGCTGACGATTACCAGAAAGCAGTGAAAGCACTACGCACTACCGTTTACAGCTTTAACTACGTTTGTGGTTTGGGCTGCTACGACACTGCGGTAATCACTGACCTTGCGCAAATCTGTAAAGACAAACGCATTTCTGGCTACTTCGATGTTGATCCTCGCCTAACGCACGAAGCGGCATTGGAGTTCAAAAAAGGTCTGAACTTCAACAACCATCGCGCTTCATTCGTGCATATCCCTTACCAAGCTAAGTGTCGTTTCTACGGCAACATGGCGGTATGGGGCGGCTCGGGTATCGGCTTTGCAGCTAAAGCGCTTGGCGTTGCTAAGACCTCTCCGGTCGGCGGTTGGCACTACACGCCAGCAGGTGTTGAACGTGCTGTTATTCAGCGTACTGGCCTAAAACCAATCCAAGGTGCTGGCGAGCCTAACTACCAAGAAATGTACAAGGCACGTCTAAACAAACTAGGCACAGACGAAAACGGCAACCTGTTCATTGATGACTCTCTAACGTCATCTGCGGCTGAAAACTACCTACGTTTTGAGCAAGTCGTGTCTATTGCTGACGCTATCTCACGCGACTTCTACGCACTAGGTAATCGCCTAAAACACCAACCTGACGGTGCAACGCTTGAGGGTCTAACTGACGGTATGGCAAGCATCCTAGAGGGCTATGAAGCCGTTGGTGCGCTAGTGACACCTCGTAATCCAGATCAAGACGGCGAAAGCGCTTGGACACTGGAAATCAAGCAAGTCGAAATCGACTACTGGAAAGTCACTTGGTCGTTCTGTCCAACTGGCTCTGCGCGTCGAATCCTTGGTGAACCTGTACTAATCCGTTAATCAAAAAAAGAGCAAGAATAGAATGAAATCAATGTTTTCTGAGGGTTCTGTTCTTGCTCGCCCATTTGTGATGCCACAAGTGGCCGAGCAGGAACAAACTGAAACTGCATTTTTTGAGTCTGTAACAGAAGATCAACTTCTTGAGTCAATCAACCGCGCATCAACCATCATGGCTCGCCAAGACGCAGCAGCGGCTTGTGTTCAGTGGGTTAACGGTGGTGACAGCTCAATCGACAACCTAGACGCAATGCTATTTGGCATGGCTGGTGGCGATGACGATACCGAGCTAACAGATGGCCAAGCAGCGCTATACGAATCGCTACAGGAAGCGGCTAGTGAGTTTATTGCTCAAGTTGGCCAGCCAAAAGAGGGCGACATGCAAGAAGCACTGGAAGATCCAGAAGCAGCAGATCGCATCTTTGAATCCCTAGAGCATGGCCTAGGCAACGTGGACTCAGACGAAGCGATTGCAGAGTTCGCCGTTCGTGAATCCATGATGCTTGAAGCCCTTAAGAAAGTGATCCGTGATGGCAAGGTAACTTACATCAAAACGAATCGCCGTAAGCGCCGTATGAGTGCAGCACAAAAAGCAGCACTTAAGAAAGCGCGCGCGAAAGCTCACAGCTCATCGGCTAAAGCAGCTCGCAAAAAGGCTAACCGCATGCGCGATTCTCGCGGCATGGACAAGTAAGGGTAAGCAATGGCTGTAATTGTCGGCGTACCTAATGATGATGGCGTGTCTATCCACAATAAATGCGCCATTACACAAGTCATAGGTGGTCAAGAAATTACGGTCATTGGTTACATGACTGATGAGTGTCAGCTTGCCTTTAGAGCGATATGGGAAGCGCCGTTTGAGGGCGATTCCGTGGGTAACATCAATGCCCTAGATAAAACGTCCTCAGTCGCGCAAACCGTGTCGGATAAGACGAGTAAAACACTATGGAACAGTCAGCAAGTTTGGCAAGGAAACGAACCGCCAGAAATCACAGCAACGCTGAAATTTGTCGCGTTCACCAATGCCAAATCAGAGGTTAATGATCCCATTAAATACCTGGCTCAGATGATAAGTCCCGAGCTGAAAAATACTGTTCCAGTCAGTTCCGATGGCCTTGGTGGCCGTGTTCCAAATGATGCGCGATTCAAGATTGGCAAAGCGCTCAATCTACCCATGCGTATTAGCGAGGTGAGTTATGACATTAACGCACCTAAGACGCGAGACGGGAATTTCGCTTACAACACGGTAACTATTACCGCCGCTCCTAAGCAAATGATTAATCAGTCACAGATTCCGAACCATTTCCAATAGAATAGGTGTAATTATGGCCGGAGCATTTAACGCAAAAGGCGATATGAATTTCTTAAAACAGAAATTCACTAAGAACGTCCAAGCTGGCGAAAAGATGATGGGTACAGAGTTCGAGATGAAAATCGAAGAATACCCTAATCTTAGCGTTTTGGTGCGTTCTACTCAGTTTCCAGCAATGGGTCGTGCAGACGTAGAAGATTTTGGCCAAATGGGCTTGGGCTACATCCAAAATGGTGCGCTTGAGAACAAAGGCGAAATCGCGGTGACGTGCGTAGAAACGATCACAGGTACAGTGCTAGAAATGCTACGTGAGATCGTTCGTGAAAAGAAAATGGTCACTGTCGTTATCGAGTCTACGCCTGAATCAACTAAGGGTAAGGGTGCAACCTCGCATCGATTCCGTTTGGAGCACGTAAAAGTACGTTCAGACGTGATCGACCTATCGACAGAAGATTCAGCAGCACTTGTTAAGCCAGCTATCACACTGCAATACAACTGGGTAGATTTCTAATCGCCAACCAGTCCTATTCTATTCCCTACAAAAAGGCCGCCAGTTTGGCGGCCTTTTTAAATCAGTTAGACGTCTTTAATCCGTAGTTTGTCTTTTAAATCAGCTGGCGCAATATAACCATTCTCCTTGCCATCCTTGTACTTAACTAACAAGCCCATATCCACCAGCTTATCGAGGTACTTACGCGCCGATGTGTGGGAAACACTAAAGTCAGACTGAATCTCTTTAACCCAAAAAGTGCGTCCCGGATTCTGCAATGCCTTTCTTAGAATCGTAATGTGCTGTAGTTGTAATCCTTTTTTCAATGGGGAGCGATCTAATAACTCTAATGCTTCTCTTGTTTCGTCCAGCTTACCTGTAATGTATCGCCCAAATCGTTCCATAGCTAACAGAATTACTGTTAGCTGGTAATCAACAAAATGAGTTAAATCATTTTCATCAGTTTCGGTACAAATATAGCTCTTAACATACTTCTTAGGCGCATTCTTAAGCAGTGCAGAGATAGAAATATACTTAAAGTTCTCATAGCCATGTTTAAGCATAAACCAGTAGAACAACGCCCTTGCTGTACGCCCATTGCCATCCATAAATGGATGAATGTATCCGATCATAAAATGTAGAATGCAAGCCTTAACAATCGGGTTAACAAACTCCGCACCAGTGCTATGGTCTTTATTGGCAAAGTTACACAATTCATTTATGAGCATCATAACTTTCGTTGGTGCTGGAGCTTCATGAATAATCTCGTTCGTAGCCACATTTCTAACCAACACATCATCATTTCTGAATTGGCCAGCTATATGGTCGTTTTCCAGCACTCCATCTGTAGCAACTCGGTTAAATTCCATGATCATTTCTGGCGTTAATTCTGCATCTTTAAAGTCATCTGCCATTTCAATTAATCGCCAATTGTTAACGATCATCCTTTCAGACATATCTCTTGGTTCACGTTGGGTTTCGAGCATTTCCTTGGCAACTTTACGTGTTGTTGCTGCTCCTTCCAATTGAGCGCTGCTAATGGCTTCTTCCATAATCACACCTTTAGCTAGATGCACTTTACGTTCACGCTCACTAAGATGTAAGTGCTCAAATGTAACCTCTTTACCAATTCTATATAGCTTTGCATCCAAAGAGGTACTGCTAATGCAAAATGGAACGTTTTTCTCGTCAGCAAGAGGAATATACGAAAGAGCGCGCTTAAGTTTCAAAGCATGCCAAGCAAAAATCTTATCGCTACCTTGAAACTCTTTTGAACGAAATTGGAAGTCATGCCAGTGTAAGTAGTTTCCTTTACTATCAAACCCATGAACCTGTGGATTTACAAGGTGATAGATAGAAAAAACCTCGCTCATGTCATTTGGTTTTTTGGGTGGGAGACTTATTCCCTCGATCTTCTTAACCATGTCGTGAAACTTTTTAAAAATGTTTAATGAGTAGCAGTATTACACATGATAACGAGTAGTCAATCTATAATTAATTCTAGAAATTCCTAATTACTCGCGCGCACAAAAAAACCGCCGTAACTGGCGGTTTTAACATATAAGTTCTAGCTCACATCATGCCATTGCGAAATCTGACATAGAGCTATCAAACTTTACCAAAGGCTTAACACTTAGTTTGGTATCTTCAAAGCTGTTGTTACTTTCCCACACATCAACTGCGTGTTGAATGTTCAACCAAAACTCAGGTGTATTTCCAAGCGCTACGGCTAATTTGGTTGCTAATTCCGATGTTAATGTGGTTTTGCCATTTATAATATTGCTAATGGTGTTACGGTGAACGCCCATAGCTTCGGCTAATGTAGAATTTGTTATGGACAGCGGCTCAAGAAACTCAACTTTTAGCATTTCGCCGACTGTTACTGGCTTACGCTTTGTGCGTCTCATGCGGTGTCTCCTATACATAATATAGTCATAGATTACTGACCTGTAGGTCAATATCTAATCCAAGTAAGCCAGCCTTTAGGCTGGCAGTAGTCTACCTATTAAGCTCGATAAGTGTGCGGGTCTAAATAGGTATCAGTAACCTCTCCATTGTCAAACTTAAAGACGAGACGATACTGTTTATTAACTCTGATACTGCAATATCCACTAAGCTTGCCGCTTAGTCGTTCAAATCTGTTATTTGGTGGTGCCAGCAAATCCCTAAAGTCTGTTGCTGCATCAAGCATTTCTAGCTTTCTGTACAGTACGTCTTCTAAATTGCTAGGGATCTTTTTATGCGAAATATCATCTACATAAAAATCTTCTAAATATTGAGTTTTGAATTCCATATGAGGAATCCTCCATAATATAAGATATCAATTTTATAGTTTTCATTGTCTGACTCCTTGTATCGTTGCCAAATAATAATTGCACAACGTCATTGTGCATGCAAGAACTTTTTGCACAACATCATTGTGCAGAATCTTTATCTGTCGCTTACCCTATTGGTTTGAGTTAATATTCACCAAGCCTATCCCCTATCTCAAAATGCGCCGCCACTACCGGAGCGGCCATGACACCGATTGAACTACTCGATGACGTGAAAGCGAGATTCCCTATCTTGCTACACGACGACGAAAAGGCGCTGTTAAGCCTATTGCGTAAAGCGCTGGCCAAGTACCAAGAGATTGCCGGATTTACCACTAAAATCCGCATCCACCAAAGCGACTTAGCCGATAACAATCAGTTTGAATTACCGTCCGACTTTGCTGCAAGGCTGGTGGTCAAAGATGACCGTGGCCGTTATGTGCGTAGCGAGGTTTGGGGCAACGTTCTTGAACTGAAATTAACGGGCGCAGAAACATTCCCACTGACATTGATGTACATGCAAAACGTACTCAATGAGCCGTTTGATTCGTTCCAGCTTCCAACGCCGTGCATTAGCTTACTTGGCGACTATCTGGAATTGCTGATCACTATCCCGAACGCAGAGCGTCAACGCCGTATTGCCATCGCTGGCAAGTTGGATGTGACCGATATTGCTGCCGAACCTGACCTAGCCGCACGTAAAGCCGAGATTGAAAACTCAATGCGCGCGAACCGTGCCATTGTTCCACCAGTATCGTTGCTCTAAGCGAGGCGGCCATGAATCCATACATGCAGCTCGCCAAACGCGCGACCAATAACTTTATGAATAAACCGTGGCTACAAGGCTGGCAATGGGCGGTAGAAATCGACTCGCCGGACGCGCCAACGGACTTTGATATTTATGTAAAGGATATTGATTTTGGTGCTAGCTCTATCGATGCGGATTCATTCCAAGTCGGTTCGGGCTCGATTGCGCTGCCTACGTTCAGCAGCGTAGGTGAAATTACCCTAACGGTTCGTGATGACCAAAACCTGACTGTTTCTAAATGGTTTGAAAGCCGAATAAAGAAAGTCAGAAACCAAGACGGCACACTCAACATCCCCAAAGAGTACGTGTTCAAAATCAACATATTCACGCTCAATGAGGACGGCAAAAAGTCACTCTATAAGAGCTATCAAGTCTTTCCTACCAAGATTGGCAACGTGATGTTTTCACGCGAAAACGGCAACCAGATCCAGTCATTCCCGCTCATTCTCCAAAAATTTATGTCTGTAGGTAACAAGGTACTGTAATGCACATTCCATCATTTCCACTACCAAGTAACATTTCAGAAGTGATTGAGTTTCGAGTCCCAACCGTGGAAGACGCTCTATTGTTCTGCGACCTCAACGAGTACCAAGAGGAAGCCAACACAACTCGCTATCTGAACCATATGCAAGACACCAGCAAGCGCCCTATGAGTGATAGCGGCCTATGGACTGGTGAAGATCGCCGCGCAGCATTGTGGTGGATTTTTATGTCCACCAGCGAGCTAGGCACTATTCCCTTTAGCTATGAGTGCGAGCACTGCAAAGAAACTCACTATCTCGACCTCAATATGGGCGAGCTAATGGAATCGGCCAAAGCGCTCAATGGATTGCCAAAACAAGAGATCACCTTAAGCGTGAAAGGCAAGTCATACCTAGCGAACGTGAAACCACTAACCGGTTACGAAGCTGAGCAACTTGAGAACATTCGCAATGAGCGCGACCAGTACGAACCGGACAGCGCTGAATGGAAGCAACAAGCGAATCACATGGCGCTCACTGAGCTGGCCTACTGCCTAACGTTCGAAGATCAACCCAAAGACCAAGACGATGCCCTAGTGTGGAAAATCGACCTATTGAAATCGATGTACCTAAACACGGAATTTCGTGTTGCCTTTGCCAAGGTTGAAAAGTGCCTACGCAATGCGCGTCACGGATTGCTCACCAAGTACGACGAGGGGCGTTACTACCTAGTCGCCACCATTCCGCAGTGCCAGAAAGTTATCGAGCAAGGAGGTGAAGCAACTCGAACGTTGCTCTTACCCTTTCGGAATAACGACTTCATTACAACGTTTTGATTACGTTGGTTGGAACGTACTGATTGAGAACTTAACGATCTACGGTGGCCAGCCTATCGATGCGGTATTCAAAACACCTCAAACGATGGCCATAAGCCTAGATAAAGCGCTCCAAGACAAGGTGAAAAATGGACAGAAACCAACAAGAGGTTGATCTTTCACTGGTTGTTGATGCAGTGAAGCGAGCCAGTGACAAAGAGCTGACCGTGCTATCTGAGATTAGTCGCAAACTCGATGGCAAGACTTTACCAACGAGCCAACAAAAGGCCGTCCTTGCAGTGGATACAAAGGGCATCGAAAAGGCGGTAACTAAGGGCGTTTCCAATGCCTCTCTTAACGTCTCTACCATTCCGAGCATTAATCCACAAAAAGAATTAAAACAACAATCAAGCGGCACACCTAAACCAAGTGCAACCAAGACCAAGCGTACAGGTGAAATTGAGCTGTCATTTGCGCCTAGTCAGCCAGCAGAAACACAAGCCAAGCCGGACGCCAAAGCGATCGAGCAAAGCAGCTCTGTAAGTGGCGTAAAGTCGATTGCTGACACGCTGAAAAGCGAGGACGCGCGCGAGCCAGAAAAACAAGCGCCCGTTGTCGTGAATGTAGAAGCGCCAGAATTCAATTCTGAACGTTTGGATACCTCAACCCTTGATGATGTGCCAGAGAAGTTAGAAAAGGCTGTCTCTGACGCATTGGCAGAGTTTGAGGGCTATTGGGAAGACGCTAACGGCAAACTTCGACGCTCCGATGGTCGCTATGCGAGTAAGCAAGAGCAATCGGCTTACAAGAACGCACAGCAAACCGCATTAGAGCGCCAAATTGAAAAGCAAACCGACACGGAAAAGGAAAGCCAGAACGTTTTTGCCAAGGTGGCCACCAGCCTTAAGCAACTGGCCATCAATAACGTGAAAGAGTTCCTACAGGAAGAAAACGACGCGACCGATGCGGCTGGCGCTGCGGCTGGTGGTTCGTTCTTCTACTCCGCTAAAGAGCTTTATCACTTAGGGCAAGACGCTAAAGAAGCATTGGATGATGTGACCGAAAAAGCCACCTCAACCAAGGACAAGCTAAAAGAATCGAAACTAGGCCGACTCTTTACCCGAGGCAAGCAAGCGCCAGAGGCAGACAGTCAGGCCGTCACAGCCATAGAGACAGTTAGCCATGAACAATTATCAGCGACAAAAGATTCGTTCGAGACAAGCCATTCAACGCAAATTACGCCTAGTGATCGACCTAACCGTGATGGTGCTAGGGGTAACGTGCCTGTCAATCTTGTTGGGAGTGATTCTAGCCGGATAAGCACAGCTAGTGAGATCAAAAACACCAAAGAACAGAGCTACCGAGCAAACATGCTTGAAGTGCTCCATGAATCGAGTGCTGATCGTGAACGCCAATTCGATGATGTACTAGATAAGCTCGATGATCTGATTTCGGCAACCAAAGCAGCGGGGAACGATGGCCAAGGCGGTTTATTTGACTTGGCTGGCGATATGTTTGAACGCCGCAGTGGTCGTAAAGCTGGCGGTAAGCGTGGCCGAGTTAAATCGGTAATGTCGGGGATTGGCAGTAAAGCCTCAAGCGTGGCCAGCAAAGGCGCATCGATGGCGGGTGCCGCTTTTAAGGGCATGTCTAAAGTCGGCTCCGTTGCTGGTAAGGCAATTCCTTTCCTTGCTCCGGCTTTAATGGCCTACGAAGCGTTTAGCGGATTTACAGACCAAGACAAGCAGAAAGAGACGTTCAACCTCAAAGATGGCCAAGAGGCGACAACTGGCCAGAAAAGCTCAATGGCATTGGCGAACGTGCTCGATTTGGGTGGCCTAGTCAGTGGCGGTGCTGGTTTGCTTGGTTCGGCGCTTGGGGCGTTCGGTTTTGATGGCGCTAAGGAAGCATTGACCTTTGATTCTGGCGATATGGCCAAAGGCATTTACAAGCTATTTGGCGGTGAGATTGAGGACGACAAAGAGGCTAAGGATTCTAAGGCTGAGAAAGAAGAACACCTTAAGAACGCCGAAGCCTACCACACGGCTAAAACATCCAATGATAGCCAAGCCATGCGCGAACTTGATGCGAAAAACTCAATTCAAGTGACCTCTCAAGAGGCATCGCAAAAGGCCAGCGAGCAAGGGATTAGCTACAAAGAAGCTTACTTAGCTGTAGAAAGAGAAAAACGTATTAGCCAGGACAAACGTGTACAAGTGGCTAATGAAACAGGCATGGATATGTCCGGTATGGTCGAGCATCCCGAGCTTGGCCAAGTTTACTCGCCAGATAAGAAAGCTGAACAAGTGGCCGCCGTCGATGCGGAGATCAAACGCCGTAAAGAGGCCGAGGCCGTAGCCGCACTAACCAAGGCTGCAAACAACACGCAAACCAACAGCGTGACCACAGCCAGCCATGAATCATCCATCAATACCGAGCTAAGTAACCAGAAAACGGATGATCAATCCGTGGTGAAAGTGGACACCGAAAACACCTCGAATAAGACGGTTGCGACTCAATCATCCATCCAACGCAATGAGCGAGTTAGCGAGCTGCAAGCACAGGCAGCAATGAAAGACCTCAAAGAGAGCGGCAAGCCTCAAACCGTGGAACTTAGCAAACATTCACTGGATGCCATTGGGCGCGCGGTTAGCGGCAGCGATGCAACCAAACCAACCACTATCTTTGCAGCGCCTAGCAGTAGCTCAAGCAAAGACAAGCCAGCCTCATCCACTAAGGCTAGTGGCTCTATTCCTCTCAACTTTGATGACCGTTCGTTACAGCGTCAAAGCGCTGATATGGAGTGATAAATGAGCCAAGAAATTGATTACTTACTACGGGTCGATATTGATGGTGTAAAAGTAGCCGATGAGAAACACGCGATCGTTGCGCGCGTATCTGAATGGCTCGATACACCTCAAGGCCAAGTTTGGGGCGCTCCAAAATGGGGCAACAGATTAGGGGCATACAAGCATGAACCAATAAACGAAACCACAGCAGCAGCTATCGAAAACTCAATCCTATTAACCCTCCCAATTGACGTGAAAGACGCGGTGGTTCAAGGCATTGCCGTAGAGCCAAGCGTGAACGGTATCGATGCCTACAAATTGACGATCGTTGTGAACGGTCAAACGTTGGAGAGAGGTATTACGTTTTGAGCAAGTTAGAAGAAGTCAAAAAGACCTTTAACGAGGCGATTGCTGGTTCAAGCTGGTGGTCGCGTCATATAGGTTCGCAGTTCGTTGACTACCTTTGCTTATTTGTGGCCAAGATTGTTGAACGCATGGCAGCAATCAGTAGCCGTGCATTGCAAGAATCCTACCTGACGCTAGCCACTAAACGCACCTCCATTTTGGCGGGTGCTGAAACTGAGGGCTATGTAGGGCGAAAAGCAGCGCCATCGAAAGGCTGTGCGCTAGTGACCAATACCGGAACAAAGCGCGTTACCTTGCCGAAATACAGCCAATGCGTGGCTGACAATCAATTGCGCTATACGCTAATGGAAGCCATTGATCTTATGCCGCAAGAAAGCGCCGCAGTAGAGGTGCAACAGTTCGAAGTGTCCAAGATGAACTACACGGTCGATGAGGGAAAAAACTGGTTGGCCGTGGCGTTCCCTCAAGAGCTGACTAAGCGTATTCATAACATCATCGTGCGTGTGAACGGAGAAGAATGGACGCACGTCTTTAAGTTTCGTAATACAGACGGCAAATCCAAAGCCTACATGGAGTATTACAAGCCAACCGACCAGCTAGGCGTTCGTTTTGGTAACAACAATAACGGTCGTGCGCCAGCGACAGGTGATGTAATTGAGTTTGAGCTATGGCTGACTAATGGTGTGACTACCCTACTCGATGCGCAGTATTTAGAGCTTATCGATATGGGGATTCAAAGCGCCTATAAAGACCAGCTCTCAATCAAAACTTCCACCAGCATTATCGGCGGTGCAGAGCCGGAAGACATTGAATCAATCCGAAACAACGCCCTTTACTCGCCAATCTATGACGAGCAGATAGCGTGGGACTCGGATTACATGACCTTTGTTAAGCGCAATATTTCTGGTGTTACTTGGTTGTCGATTTGGGGTGAAGCGGAGCAGGAAAAACTCACAGGAACGCCGGACGTTCGCAACATCAATACGATCTTTATTTGTGCTTACTCTGCCGATAAAACCGACGAGATTTTGAATCAGGAAATCCAAGTTCTATTCGCTGGCCGAGAGGGCTATAACGAGCGCTATAAGCTGGTGGAGCGTAAGGACGTGCCATTTACCGTGACGGTCAAAGGTAAGCTTTACCCAAGTTCAAATCCAGAATGGGCGACAAAGGTACTGGCCGATGCGTTAGATGAGAAATTTGGCAAACAGACAAGTCGCAATGAGCGCATTACCAAAAACCAAATTTGGGATGCCATCCAAGAGCTCAACGTGACTTTGGGTATTAAAGAGTTTGAGGTTGAAGTCGTTGGGATTCTTGACCGCATCCCGATTGATACTTACCACTATTTAGATGTGAATGCGTCAACCATTCAACTGAACTTCGATTACTCATAGAAGTTTTCGCACGGAGCAAGAAAGACACGGATGTTTTCGCATGCGAGAACTTTAAAACACAATATACTATATAATTTTCGCATGCGAAAACTATTACACCAATAAGGCGAAAAACATGGCATTTGGAGACTTCAGAAAATGGCTATCTGGCCAGCTAACCAAGGCGCGTCAAAAGGAAACCGCTTGGGTAGATTTAGCAAGCGCGATCGCAGAGTCAATTGAAACTCACGTAGAGTCATACATTGAAAAGCTTAAAGCGCGTTCTTCACTGTACGAAATGGACAAAGAATCGCTGCTAGAAGACATTAAAGAGCTGCGAAAAATCTTCCCACTAGGCGAAGTGGCCGATGAGGACTTGCCACACGTTGTGATGCAGCGTAAGGACGAAATTCACGTCAAAAAGACCATTTATCCACTTATCTCAACGCTCGCGCGTGAATTTAAAGGGTTACGTGTTAAGTGGGAACGAATCTACGCGCCAGTAGACCAAGAGCGATTTCCATACGGCACGTTCTTAGTTCCCGAGTCAGAGTTAGAGCTGCAAAACGGACTAAACCCGAGCGACTTTTTTCTGACTAGTCGCGGTGCTATTCGCATCCCTTTGAACGACATTGCAGGTGAGGACGGCATTACCGAGGAAGCCATTCGAGCATTCGAAGCGAAGATTAAGCGAGTGGTGCATCCTCTTATCCCATTACGAATTGTTTTAGATGGCCAATTGTATTCTATTGAATTTGAAGTCATGGATATGGTGGAAATACCTAACTATTCTGACCATGTTACGGTTGGAAAACAGACCACGACCGATATAGAATCAACACCGAGCTATAAACAGGATTTCGTTCAAACTGGAACGACGACACAGGAAGAACGCCCTGTTAGCCCTATGTATGGTACACCTAGAATGGATGCGATCCCCTTAGATGCGATCTCCATTGATAGACGGTACTATTAACCCTATTCCTATTCCCCATCCCATTAAAGCGCCACGACTTATACGAGGTCGTAAAGGTGCTTACACAAAAAGTAGTCCTATCGCAGTGTGAACTGCTTAACCGTTATTACGACGAACGCGCCTTGTCGTCGTTGCCTACCAATGGTACTGAGCCTTATTTCCAATTTGGCGATCTTGAATGGGGTTTTGACCTTATCCAAGAAATTGAGGGCAAGCCTAGCTGCATGCCTATCCCACTGGATAAGACAACCGTTGAAAACGTGTTTTACCGTTCTAAGGCGAACTACGCCTATGTGAACGGCAATATCGTAATCACGGCAAACTTGCCAGCGGGTACGCTAGCAGAAGATGAACAATACCAGTTCTCTTGCGTCGGCGTGAAAGATGCGAGCGGCGGTCTGATTCTAGTGGCTGTCACTCAACCAGTTTGGATCTACTCTGACCGTGGTCTATCGATAGAAATCGTGGTTAACACGGCTCGCACGGATAGCGCTCAATTGGCGCAGGTAGGTGCCTAATGAGTCGCCCAAACTTCGAAGAAACGATCATCATCCCGCCACTGCTAACGGACTGGCAAGCGCTACCGCTTATCACCGATACGCAGTACCTAGAACCACTGGCCAGTAACAGCCTAAACCGTAAGTTTTACGGCATCGTTCGCGCTGGTATTTTCCGTGGTTTTGAATGTGCTCCGGCTGGTGGAATGAAACTGCGTGTGAGCAGTGGTGAACAATTTGGCGTGGCGTTGGTTGAGCGCGACGACTATGTGTTAACCGTTCGACAACAACACGATGTTGATGTGGAGATTCCGGCTGGTGCCACTTCTTATGTGGTGCTCGAAGCGTTCTATAAGTTTGGCGTAAAGACAAAACAAGTCGATTTAGCGTCAGACATTGAAGCGTCCGAAATTAAGGTGCTTCCGCAGGAAGCGGTTGAAGATCATCATTTGATATTGTGTCGCGCTACCGTGCCAGATGGCGTTACCCAACTCAAAAGTGAACACCTTAACTTTGATGATCGTGAACAAGGCGGTTATGACCTACAAGGTCACGTTTCACATCCCGATCCACATAAGCAATATGCGATGCGCGCCGAAGCCAATGCGCACTACGCAGACCGTGAAAACCCGCACCATGTAACCAAAGCGCAAGTTGGCCTTAGCTTGGTAAACAACTGGGACGCAACCAGTCAGATAAACGTAGATAACGATCAGCTTTATGCCACTGCGAGAGCCATCAAGTTGGTTCACGACAAAGCTGCTGCTGCATACAACAAGTCGGTTGAACATTGGCCGTACATTGCGTCTGGTGGCGAAACAAAAATCGCATTGCCTTACGAAGTGCCGGAAGTAGATTCATTGTCTATCCAAGGTATCGTGCAGACCAAAGACAGTGCTTGGCAATTCTTGAAAGACACTAATGAGGTTGAAGTAGCCGAACCACTTGAAACGGGTGATGAAGTGGTGATTACTCTAGGTGTCCCATCTCTAAGCTCAAGCTCTATCATTGCCGAGCTTCAAGAGCATATCGATAACCTTGAAGCCATCATAAACAGCGGTATCGCTGGCGCGCCTATGGAAGTATTCCATAGCCACTTCGCTAGTACGTCGAATACTTTCACTGTTCCACCAGTCTTTGAAGAACGCGCGATTAAGCTGGTGTTCCTACAAGGTGTGCAGCAATCAAAAGATATTGCTTACACCATCTCACCGGACGGTGATGTTATCCAGTTTGTTGACGAAATTGCAGCAGGAACGGAGATCACCTTGGTCGGCTAATCAGTTTTCAAATTCCCCTAGCCCTATTCCCCATAAATGCCCTTTTTACTAACAACGAAATTGGATTTTTTATGGCTACACAAAACAAATTAACTCGCATCAACCGTCTTGTGTCTGATCTTTCAGCGCAAGACGTTGGTGCATTACCAGCGGGCGCTCGCGCAACAGACTCATCAAAACTAGAGGGGAAAACCAAGGCACAAGTTGTCAGTGAAGCGCGCTCGAATCTTGTCCCAACTTCTCGCACTATCAATAACAAACCACTAACGGGCGATGTTACTCTGACTCACTCAGATGTGGGCGCAGCGCCAGCAAGCCACACGCACGACTACATCCCTAACAACAAGAAAGGCGTTGCAGAGGGTGTGGCTACGCTAGATAGCACTGGTAAGATCCCACAAGGCCAATTGCCAGCTATCGCTATCAAAGAAACGTTCCCTGTTAAGTCAGAAGCGGAAATGCTTGCTCTTACAGCGCAAGAGGGTGATATGGCAATCCGTTCGGATCTGCGTAAATCATTCGTTCTAATGCGCCAACCAGCGAGCACACTAGCGAACTGGCAAGAACTATTAACACCGACTGACGCCGTTTCGTCGGTTAATGGTCAGCGCGGTAACGTAGTGCTTGAAGCGGCTGACGTTGGTGCGGAACCAGCGTTTGAGAAAAAAACAGCATTCAACAAAGACTTTGGTACTGCCGCTAACACAGTGATGCAGGGTAACGACTCTCGCGTTGTGAATGCAGTGCCAAAGACTCGCACCATCAACGGTCACGCGCTAAGCGCAAACGTCGAGCTAACCGCAGAAGACGTGGGCGCACTAGACGCTGGTGCAACTGCCGTTAACGCAGCGAAGCTTGAGAACACCACTAAATCGCAAATCATTTCACAAGCGCGTAGCGGTCTAGCAGCTAGCGGCGCGTCATACACCAAAGCGGAATCTGACGGTAAGTATGCCACCAAGGATAGTCTAGGCGCTTCCATCAAAGACGCGATCCGAACGGTGGATATTACTGTCGAATCTGCATCAACTACGGTGGCTCTGCCAGCGGGTACAGTGTCAGCAATCCTTGTTCTAAGCGTGTGCGGCGTAATGCAGAACGCAGGTGTATGGAGTCTATCTGGTAACACAATCACGTTCGGTGAACAGCTACAAGCTGGCGACATCGTGACGGTTATCGGCTTCAAGTAAACATGACCTTTCCTTTGCTACTTCCCCATTAACGATGTGCTCCGGCACTTTGTCGGAGTTGCTGGTCATTGAATTGAGAAAGGCATATTTCTGAATGGCATTAAAAAAATTGACTCAAGTTGGTGGTAGTCCAGCTCGAAAATTGCGTGAAGAAATCACAACAAAAGTGGATGAACACGCTAGCAATAAAACGAACCCGCACGGAGTCACAAAGGCACAAGTAGGCTTAGGTAACGTACCAAACTATCCGGCCACCAGCTCGGTAACAGATGCGTCCAACAGCAAACTTGCGACCGCTGGTGCTGTTAAACAGGCATACGACAAAGGCATCGAGGGTTTAAATCGCGGTAACGCAGCTTATGACCGCGCAGAACAAGCAGAGACGAACGCAAATGCCCACACTGACAACCGCATTAGTGCTTTGATTGGTGGTGCGCCAGCAGAAGCGCTCGATACAATCAAAGAGCTTGGTGACGCGCTCATGGATCAAGAAGATGCGGTAGCGGCCATTACAACCAACATTGCTCAACACAAATCAGACAACTCGAACCCACACAAGGTTACGAAAGCTCAAGTTGGTCTATCAAACGTGCCGAACTACGCATTCACAGCAGCGGTTAATGATGCTAGCGATGTGAAATTTGCGGCGGCAGGTGCCGTTAAGAAAGCGTATGACCTTGCAGCCTCAAAGATGACTCAAGCGCAAGCCGATGGCCGCTACCTAAAACTGTCAGGCGGTACATTGACTGGCGGCCTACTCATCGATGAGGGCGCAAGTAACGTCTCACAACTTCATTTAGGCCATGCAGGTAAGCGATTCCATGTAGAAACGAAAACCGATGGCACCTTTGAGGTTGTAGAAAGTGACGTTTCAAGTCGATTAAAGATCCGCAAAGGTGGTGAATCAACACTATACGGCTCCCTAAACGCTACAGAGTCGGTATCTTCGAATCGTAGTGTTGAGGTGCAAGGCACTCGCGCTGGCAATAACGTTCCATCGAGCGAGCAAGTTAAGCTGGACGGGTACGGGTTGATTGGTAATCGTCGGGCGGTTTACTTAACGAACGGTTCTAATTCGTCGGATGCTTACGTTCAAATCGCGGTGGGTGGTGCTCATAATGGAGGGGACGCCAAGTTAGACCTGACTCGGTCAAAGCTTAGTTCCAGTGTCCCTATCGAAGTGCAAGGGAATAAAGTAGTTACAGAGGCGTTTAACCGTACTGAGGTTGTGCGCACCTCTTTAGGTAGTGACAACTCTTGGTGTCTGGTTGCTAACGTAACGATGCCTCAATCAAGCTCTACTGCGGTTATTGAGTTCTTTGGTGGTGCTGGCTTTAACACTGACTTGCACTATCAGGCGTCACGACATCAAATGATTCTGAGAGCCAGTAACGGAAACCCTAAAGGTCTAAATGGTCAGGTTATTACAGATCATCCTAGCGGCTTGCCATTTAGTGAGTTTGGTTGGGTAAATACTAGCGGTGACAATTACGCCATCTATGTAAAAACACGTAGTGCCTACAGTACGAACATTCTTATTCGATACATGTGTAGTCACACCATTACGCCATACGTTAGCAATAAGGGGGCAAGCCAGCCAGCGGGTATTGTCAAAGGGCGAATGGTCACTAGCTATACGTCTTACAATAAAGACTTAGGGGCAATTAACTCTGTTGATGGAAAGGGTTTAGAGCTTGATTACTCGGCAAAGAAAACTTGGATTGGTTCTCGTAATTCATCTTGGTGCCACATGGAGACTGAGGCCACAAGCGGCTTTTACTCTTACTCCGCGTTCACCTTTGCTAAAGGGATGGATGTAATGCTCAATCAGAGCATTTCATTAGGTGGGCGAGCTGCATTTCGTAACACAGACGGCAACTGGCTTCGCATCAATGACTTAGCCAAGTTTACTTCTGGTATCTATTTCGGTAGCTCACTGGTTCGTACTGATGGTGAGTTTACTGCGGGTTCTTGGAGTGGTTCGAATGATGCCGTTCGTATGGATAATAGTTTTATGGATTCATCATGGGCGACGAATGGCCGTGCTGGATTCAGTATCAACTGTAAAGATAGTTCAAGTGCGCATTGGGCGTTAGCCTCGTACTATGATGGCACCAATATCCGTTCTGGCATCCAGATCCTATCTAACTCAGAGGGTCGGATGCGCTTCTACACTAACCGCCGCAGTAAGTATGTAGACATTAAGGACGGCAATGTATATGCAGGTTCGCCTCAGAGCTCGGCTGGTAACTCTCTCGCACGTAAAGACTACGTTGATAGTAAGTTAGCGGGTGTTTCATCACGCGCTGGAGAGGTTGCCTTGGGCTGTAATGCGGGGCTAAGAGAGGGCAACCTTACGATAGATGGCATTACATGGGAGTTCAAGAATTGGATAGGATGTTTCCTCGATCCGTTTGATTTGATTAACTACAACGCTCCGGTTGCTGGTTTTGATGTTCGTGTTGAGGGTTATTACGAAATTGAATGGACTGCGATACGACGCCGTAATGCTTCAAACTCATCGGTGGTGTACTCTGCCATCGCCAAAAGCAATAAAATTATAGCGGAGGCTCAAAGTTACTCTAACGACTTCGATGCCGTGCCAACGACTTGTCGATGGGTAGGAAAATTATACTACGGTGAGCTTATTCAATTCTTAGACAGAGGTGCATCCACGCCTATTCAGGGTTCGCATTTCTCGATCCGCTACATCAAGCCATAACCATCAACCAAAGGGACACGATGCTGTCCCTTTTTTGCAAAGTTTTCGCATGCGAGAACTTTAAAACATGGCATCCCCTAAAGTTTTCGCATGCGAAAACATGGGCGCATATTGATGCGAAAACCAATATTTATATAATCTTCCTCGTCAAATATCGATTCGACTCAACTATCCTCGTTGGAAGTTTTGTATGCGTTGCCGCGCAACAAAACGCTTGGATTAGCCTCTCACCAGCCTTTGGGGTGAGAGGCTTCTTTTTTTATATAGGCTATTGAAATCTAACTTTTTTCCGCAAAACAGCCCTATTTAATACCCATTCAAAAGTAAGTAACGCCCGTCTATTGAGCAAAAGCCACCATTCCGAATACACTCGCTAGGTGATATACAAAAGGGGGATTTAATGCCAGTGTCAGTTGTTGGTGAGAGCTTTGCGATTAGCGTACTGGCTCTATCTGTCCTCAGTGGTGTTGGGTCATATCTCCAAGGCATACGCGAGCAACGTCTAGCTGGTGGATTCCTTGATTTTTTAACCGAGCTAACGCTGGCGTTGGTGGTCGGTTTGATAGTCGCTTACTTGTGTGAAAGCGAGGGTGTGGAGGCTGGTTATACCAGCGCGCTTGTCCTCATTGCGTCGAACAACGGAGCAGACTCGATCAACTTTATCCGCAAGCTGGCTAGCCAAATGTTAGCGAGATTTTTTAATACCGGAGGGCAAGGCAAATGATGGAATTTGCAGTAATTGGCCTAGCCATTGCTGACCGATTTTTGCTTAAACGAAACGCAGTAAAAATACTGCATGCAAACCAGATGGACGATCCCGATGTGATTCGATTCGTTCTTGGTTATCAATCTCAGCGAGCCATAACGAGTGGGACTTTAACCTATTCGTTGCGCAGTAAAAAACGACCAAAAGCCGTCATTACTCGCACACGTAAGCTCGACTTTTCACACGCCGGACATAACAGCGAATACCTGACGTTCGATCGCAAGTTACTCGAACTCGAAGCGGGGGAAAAGCTGCATGGCGAGTGGATTCTGGACGTTAAGATTGAGCGCTCCTGTTCCCTAATCAATCCGCTATACAAAATCTTTCCTACCTGTACGACATATTCAGAGGAATTTGAAATTGCGTAACAACAGTAAGTTTGCACTAGACCAGTCACATAACTATGTGGTGGTCGATTTTGACAACGTGACCGAACGCGGCCTTAAGAGTCTGATCACTGCGTTAAAACAAGCTGGTGCGACTGTTACAGACGTAGAAGCCTCGAACAAGAGAACGAGACGAGACGGCGAGACAGTTAAACGCGCCAAGTTATTCTTTGATAATGGCCAGTCAATGACGCTGTTTATTGGTGATGAGGGTGATATTTTCCAAATGACACTCAACAGCACTAAACAGCCTATCCCTAGCGTGAAAAACGAGCGTGAGCTTGCGCGTGAAATGGTTCGCCTAATGAAGCGCAACCAAAGCAAGTTTGACAAGCAAGTTGCACGTAAAGCGGCTAAAGCCGTTAAAGACACCTCAGACATTCAACCAGCTACACGTTCTGTTGCTAAGCGACTTGAAGAAGCCAAAGCGGCTGAACAAGTCGCTCAGTCCAATTACACCAATGCCCTAGCCGCTCGGGATAGCGTTCGCACTAAGTTGGAAGAAGAACAACGCCGCATAGCAGATCTCGAAACTGCATTAGAGCAAGAGAAGCAAGAAACCAAAGAACTTGAAGCACAATTAGAGGCGGCAAAGTCATGATGTTTACCAGTCAAAATCAAATCAAGATTGTGGATCGCATCGACCATCTGGCCAAGAAACTCACGCCGGAGCAGATTGAAGCGGTGCTGCAAGGTAAAAACGCCGATCAAATCCTAGAAGCATTGTCACTTGAGGATTTGGAGAACACCTACTTGTATCAGTGCAAGCCTGTGCCACAAATGATGTTAGAGGCGTTCAAATCGAAAGCCTCAAGGCTTGAATTGCGTGCTCAGCAATTCGGTAAGCACTTGGAACGTAAAACCCCTACTCTATCGGTAGAGGCCGTTGAAGTAGGCAAACCGCGCAAGTCTGGTGCGGTTGCTGTCCAAATGGTGAAAATCCCGTTTTCAGATGGCCAGAGCATTTCTATTGCGTTCCATGCGCCGGATAACGATCCGCTAAAAATCAATCCAGATGACACGTTAATCGCGTTCCGCTTTCTAATGAACTCGCGCGATATTACTCACGTAGTCGCGCCAAAGGGCAACATGGATTTATCCCTTAAGGAAGTGACCAACAAGCTAGCGCAGTTGCTTGAAAACAACAGCGAGAAATTTGTCGCTGCTAAGGCCAAGAAAGACGCTGACAAGAAAGCATTGGAAGAAGCGCAACAAAAGGCACAAGAACTTGATGAACAAGCTGCGCAACTAGGCGAAGAAGCTACCGACTTGGAACAAAAGCTCGATGAGCTGGCCAAGAAAGAGAAGCGCTTGGAAACTCAGATCGCTACGCATAACGAAATCCAAGAAGAACTACGCAAACAGCTTGCTGCTATCAAGCCAGCAGCAAATACAGCAACGAAAAATGTAAACGCTGGTGGTAGTTCATCTCAAGTGATCGAGCAATGGGACGCTTCATGGACTAAGCAAGAGAAACGCGACTTCATCATTAACCGTGCTTTCAATGACGATCTTGATGCCTTTGTTAAGCAGCTAAGCCAAGAGTTTCAAGACTCATTAGAGTTTGCAGGTGCAGCAAATCAAAACGTTCCTAGCACTTATTCAGAGTCGTATATCAATGATGTGATTTATGACCTCGATAAAGGTGCTATGACGGTATCAGAGCTTGCCGAGGCTAAAGAATACATTCGTGATTCAATTGAAAACGATTTTCCTCAGTTGTCAGACGAAGAACAGGAACGAAAAGCGAATATCGAGCGCAAAGAATGGCTATTGGCTCTTATTGGTCGCAAGACCATTGCTAAGGGCTGGAAGATGGATAAAGGCGAAGATAGCGAGCCGTTTGTCTACTTCGAATCGCCTGACGCGAACGACGATGATAGCTTTGGCCAGTACATGATCCACGCGCGCGATAACCAAACCTTGGCTGTCACTTACGGCGAGGGTTCACCGCTTGCTGGTGGTGACGATCTACAAGGTTGGGAAGCTGCTAAATCACTTATTCTGGCTGACTACGATCGCGAATCTAAGTTGCTTCAAGATACCGATGACAACAACGAAGAACCACAACCAATTGAGAACGACGAGCCAAACGCGAACGATCAAGACAAAGACGAAACCACGGATAACCTATTCTGGTATGGCCTACGTCTACGCCCTTATGGCTTGGGTACAACGCCGCCACAACATCAAGTGGCTAAGTACCTCGATCCAGAATCGGCTAAAGAGCAATTCGCTGACGCTGGTAATGGCATTCGCCACGGTGCGATCGCTTATGACCAAAAACTGCCACCAGAACTAGTAAGCAACTTTGACCTAGAGCCGCTATTTGGCATGGTTGAGGGCGACCTAGAAGAAGCGGAGCGCATCGCAACCGAAGCGCTAGGCCAATGGGTTGAGGACAAAGGCGTTGATGAAATTCCTCAGTCTACGCTCGATACCCTAAAACAAGTGGGCTTCAAAGCAGCGTTCGCTAAGCAGCTACGCCAGCAACCAGAAATGAAGAACCGCAAGGAAAATCCAAACGCGTACAAGCTATGGAGCGCATCGATTGACCTTGTGACGCCGGACATGATTCAAGAGATTGCCGAAGACCTAATGCTGGTTCAAAGCGATGCTGAATTACAGCGCCAAGCAGAACACACGCAAGGCCGCATGCGCTTCCAAGAAGCAGCTCTATCCCAACTTAAGGATATGCAGTCAGTAAACCCAAGCGATCGCAAACGTCTTGTTATGCTAGCTGACCTAACGCTAGGTACTGGTAAAACACTAAAACGTGGCGAGAAAGTGGATGACCAAGCTAAGCGTATTTCAGAACAAGCGCACCTAGTGGAATCACTACAAGGTGAAACCCTAGCGTCACTGGAAGCGCAATTTAAGAACCGCAAAGAGATCACTGATTTCCTAACGGCTCATCGCATTCCATTTAACCGCCGTGCGAAACGCGCTGACCTACTGCAAGCTATCTTGAACTACCGTGACGGATTCTTTAGTGCAACGGCGAAAATGTTCGACCTACGCGCGCTACGTGGCGACCTATACGAGAAGTTTGAGAACGGCGAAGCGTTAGCACTGGATGACGTAGAAAAAGCGTTTAGCGCGACTACGGTTTACCATGAGGGAGACGTAGCTTACACCAAGGCAAAAGGTGAAACCGTCATTCCAGCAATGGCAGACCAAGGCGAGGACTACCAAAAAGTTGAGCGCTTCATTAAGGCGATTGATGACGGTATCTACCCTGACCTATCCGAACTAAGTTCAGATGAGCTCTTTGCTCAGCACTATGCAATGGCAAGTGTTACCAACCAAGACATCCTGGCAATTCATGGTTTTAGATACTTGGATAACGATGAGCAGATCGACAATGAACAGATGGCGCGCGCTATCCATAACTCGGTCATGCCATTGTGGTACACAAAAGCTATCGAAGCGGAATACGAAAGCCGTGGCTTCCCTAGCCTTGCTGCGTTGCCTGACTTGAACCATAAAGGTCAATTCAAGGCGACACGCGAGAAACGCTACGCACCAGTTGGCACTATTGGCCAATCTGATTTTAGCGTTATCGATACGTACACAGGCAAGGTGCTAGAAACTGGCCTAGAGGGCGCAGCAGCGCAGCAAAAAGCGACTCAACTAAACGACCAAGCAGTGAAAGAAAGCACTATTGCAATCTTTAACATGCTTAAGGACGGCAAAACGCTTGAGCAAATTGCAGAGACGGAATACAGCGCACCACTAGAGCCTGTCAGTCCGGCCATGTTCACCACAATCAACGGCTTTGAATCATTGTATTCAACGTTAGCCATTAACGGCTCGGGTTCGCTTCACTCGCGCCCAACACTACGCGAGAACGCCGACAAGCTACTGGCTAAGGTGGACGCTGACGGCAAGATTAACGATATTGCGCTAACCGAAGAACAAGAGAACCAAATGGAAAATACATTTGGCTACAGTTTCTTCTCTGCGAAGTCGAACAAGGGTAAAGAGCTACGCTTTATCGCTAACACCAATTCTCGCAGCTACCTAACGGTTGACGGTGCTAACAAACTGCTTGAGCTATTGGGTGCTAAGAACGCCGTAGAATCTGACACAGCAGATGAAGTGAGCAAGGGTGCATCCGAGGAAGAAAAACAACTTCTCGCACTAGACCCAACTCAATATTCATTTGGCTCAATCTATGAGAGCGAGGGCATTCGAGATACGGGTGAAATCGCTAAGCGAACCCGCGCCTTTATCGCTCAGCTTAAGAAAGCTGGCAAGATCAGTAATGACGTTAAAATCTCAGTACGCAAACCTCGCTACGGCACACTAGACCTAACGCTGACTGACTTGCCAAGAAACGTCATGCTCTGCAATCCAGCTTACCTACAGTTCGAGATTGATAACCCTAACTCGCCAGCGCCACACGGTATGAGCCGTTATACCGAAGCAGTAGATCAGCTGATCGAGTTCGTTAACGCTTATGTAGGCCAATACGACTACAACAACAGCGACACGATGACCGATTACCACGATCGCAATTTCTTTGGTGGCCACCTAACCGTGGACTTTGATTTTGGTAAAGAGCGCAAAGTGGTAGAGCTCGCGTCTCTAACTGAAATGCACCAGCAAGGCGAACAGGCAGAGGATGACGCATTAGACGTTACCTCATTCCGTGAAAGCCTAGATGAAGAAGAAGCGAAAGCGCTTGAGCAGCTAGAAGCCTTTACCAACCTAGAGCTAAAACTTGGTAAGCAGGAAGTGACTTTCCCAACAGGCCGAGTGAAGTCGATTAATGCGAAAGATGAGGATGGACTAACTTACAGCCTAGACGTTCTATTCGACATTCTAGCGACCGACTTAAGCGAAAAAGCGAAAGCTCAACTTGAGACGATTAAGGACTGGCAATCTTCGGATACCTACTACAACGAAAAAGGCACATTGGTACAACCAAGTGTTGCGGCAGGTATCCACTCAGTAAATGGCTCAGTGCCAGCGAACGTGTACGCTCCGCTAATCGCCCGTTCATGGTTAAATGAAAGCCACGCTGACATTTATCCGATCGCTAAAGATGGCGAGTACAAGTTCGCGCTATACCAAGGCAACGACTTGATCGGTGAATTTGACGATACAGCGGAAATGGAAGCGCTATTAGTGAAAGCGTTCAATCTAAGTAGTGAAGCGCCTCAATCTGAAACAGAGGGCAATAACGAAGAAATGGAACATGTAGAGAAACTAAAGGAAATCCGAGATTTCACTGGTGAACCTACGCCGGAATTGGTTGATGAGTTCCAAACCGCACTAGAACAGGCTTACGCCCACTTCGAAGCTAACGACCAAATAGCAGAGAACGAAGCGTTGATGGATGCCGCTCTAAGCAACATCACAAGCATGATCCAAGCGCAAATTTAATCACAACCAAGGCCGCCACTTCGGCGGCCTAAACCGGAGACAATCAAGTGTTAAGCTTAAGAGAAAAAATGACGCTCAACCGCGATGCTGCGGGTTTGTTGAAAGAGCTTAAGAGTGGCCAGCTATCGATTGGTGAACGCATCAAAAAGAACCGTGAGCTGGTGGAAATTCTTAATAAACTGACTGGCGCTAACCAAAAGGTTGAGCAGGAGCCGGTATCAAGTTCGGATGAGCCAATATCGGTAGAAGAATTTTCCAAGTTAGGCCGCTCCGATAAGATTGAAAAGCTCAATGAAGTGCTACTTCTGCCTAACTGGTACGAATACGAAATGGCGTTTTTCCCTAACTACCAAATGGTTGAAAAGGGCGATAACTACGTTGTGTACAAGGATGGCGAAAACTTCCAGTTTGGCTACAAAGGGCATATTGCGCGAGGTTTGGACTACTGGAAAAACGATGCGGGTTCAGCCAAGAAAAATGGTGGTTTTGGTAGCTGGTCGCGCGCTGACCGTAGCAAGGCTATCAAGACCATCACTAAGCACATTGAGCAGAATGAGCGCGACAATGGCGAACGTCCAGTTGAACAAAGCGAACTGGTTGCGAGATTCCTTGCAGGAGAGTTTAATACAGCCAAGCCATCGTTGTTTGTTGATGTAATGCGAGACGTTCACTCAGAGGGCTTGGAGCTAGATAGCATCAAGCAAAAAGCGATTGAATGGTTCGAGCACAATCCTGACAAACTGGCCGCTTAAGTTTTCGCATGCGAGAACTTTAAAACATGACATTCTATATACTTTTCGCATGCGAAAACTTTTCAGAGAACTTGAGAAAAAAATGAATGTTTTCACTAAAATCCGAGCAGACTATTACTACAAGCAATCTCTAAACCTTGCACTGGCAGCCAGTGAGCGTCATAACTACTCCAAGGCGCTTTTCGCATTGCTTAAGAGCCATTAATCCTTTTCCCTGTCCCAAAAGTTTTCGCATGCGAGAACTCGCCACTCCCAACCGGAGCGGTCAAATTGAATCAACTCACATCAATTAACGTCGAAATCAAAGAGGCGAAAAACATCAATGACCTAGCCGAGATTGTTCAACTGTACGCAACAGACAATCCAAAACCCAAGCTAGGTCGAACCAGCTACGTTGTGACAGCAAAAGGCGACGAAGTAGAAACAGGCTTTAAAGTCGTGGAAGCCAGCGACCTTATTCCATCGAACGATTTGGACGGTAGAATCAATCCGAATTTCCCACAAGAGCTGCAACCGCGCGACCGTACTCGCGTGTCCTCAAAATTGCAGATCTCAAAAATAGCCAACGATTTGCGCCCACAACAATTGACCGATTCTGGACTATCTAGCCACGGCGCACCGATTGTTGGCTCGGACAATGTGGTGGAGTCGGGGAACGGTCGAACCATCGCTATCATCAAGGCGTATCGAGAGGGCAAGGCTGATAAGTACCGCCAGTTCCTAATCGACAATGCGGAGCGCTTCGACCTATCACCAGAGAAAGTTGAGAGCATGCGCGAGCCAGTGTTGGTTCGAGAACGTGTCACCAAAGTTAACCGTGCTAAGTTTACCCGAGACTCCAACCTCTCTGACTTGCAACAAATGAGCGCCGCCGAGACGGCTTGGGTTGACGCAGAGCGCATCGATGACCGCATGATTGCCCTTTTCCAACCGAGCGAAACAGGCAACCTTTTGGCCAAGTCTAACCAAGGATTTATAAACAGTTTCTTAACTGAAATTGGGGATAACTCAACCGCCGGACTACTTACCGAAGATGGCCGACCAACCAAGCAACTGATTGAGCGCATGCAAAATGCCGTGTTTGCCAAGGCGTACAAAAACGAGAAGTTGGTGAAGCTGGTAGCCGAGGAAGCCGATCCCGAAATTCGCAACATTTTGAGCGCGCTAAACGGCGCAGCAAGCGCGTTTGTTGAGATGCAATACCTTAGCGGGGAGGTGCATAAAAACACGTCTGGAACGCTGGCAGAAGCCGTGGAAATTAACGCCTCACAACCTGACCTCGCTAAGTCAGCACTTGACTCACTGGTGCAAGCAACCGAGTTAGTAAGACAGGCCAAAGATTCCGGTCAGCACATCGATGAGCTATTGGCTCAGTCCGGTTTGTTTGGCGACAACGATCCCGAGGCCGAAGCGCTGGCGAGATTCATTGCTGCTAACAACCGAAGCGCAAAACGCATGACACTGGCATTTAAGGCAATGGCCGAGGCAATCAATAGTGAATTGCTTCACCAAGGCCAAGCGCTCGGGGATATGTTTGGCGGTGGTGGTGCATCGCTTATTGATATTCTTGGGCGTGTAAATCAAGAGCTGGAAAACGAGGGGGTACAAACAGGCTTTATGTTCGAGTCCAGTGTGCAACTGGACGAACTTGCAAACGCTTCGAGGCATGCTATAAAATAGTTCTTGGCATATACTGCCTATACAACCTTTATAGACACACAAAAACGCCAGATTTAATTGTCAAATCTGGCGTTTTTGCATTTGGGGGTAGGGGATGTTTACTATCAGGCATCGTTATCACTACGGGCTAATCGACATAAACGAAGACGGCGTTGCCGATGGACATTCAGTCGCAGGGAATGAGATCCCCGCTTTAAGGAAAGATGGCGAGTATATCTACAGACCATTTAAAGGGGCGCTAGATAATATCTATCTGCTGCATGTCCAAAAGGTAAAGCTGGTGAATATCGTCGCTTATTGCGATGACGAACTAGGGCTATTTGGCTGGCAAGACGTGCCACTCGATCACTATGTGGTTGGTGTCTACCGTGACGGCGGGTATTACGTTCTAACGAAAAACGGGCAGCTAATTAGCCACCCGCTCTAAAAAAGTTTTCGCATGCGAGAACTTTACACGCGATAACCGACTAATTGAGCTTCCCCAACTGGCACTTGCTCAAGTTCGCCATCATCAAACAGTACCGTTAGCTTGTCGCTATGCTTACCAGATGCGAACACCAAACCATGACGACCATTAACCATGACACAAATACTGGTAGGCTTTTGGTTTGCTGTAGGCTTTTTGCTTACTGGTGTCTTATCGGTCTTTTCTGCTTTCTCGAGTTCGCTAGGTTTAGGGGTAACTTCCACCTCGCTATCTAGCTCGCCAGTACGCAGTTTTACACAATCTTGGCGCGTTAGCTTCTCGCCGCTTTCCAGTGCTTCACGAACGCGCTCAGAGTTATCGATGCTGGCTTTGCGTAGTTCGTTGATGGACTCAACATCACCAATAATCCCTTTTTTGAATGCTTCCAAAACAAAGTCAGGGGCTTTAAGCACATTTAGGTATTTCGAAATGTAGCCGTCTGATTTGCCAAGGCGCTTAGCTAAGCCACGGTTATCAAGATTGTGCTTTTTCTTAGCTTGGTCAAACGCCTTACCCAACTCGATTGCCGTTAAATCTTCACGTTGGATGTTTTCAATAAGCTGGCCAAAAATATCGCCCTTTTCACGGACAATACATTCAACGTGAGTCAGCTTGTCGCTCAACATAGCGGCGCGCCAACGTCGTTCACCCTCTTGGATTTTGTATCCCTTGCCATCGAACGGGTAAACAACGACAGGTTGAATTTGGCCGTTTTCTTCTAGGCTTTCGCATAACTCAAGTAGTGATTCATCGTTAAATTCTTCACGAACTTGCTCAACTGAATACAAAGAGTCTTTAGGGATAGCCAGCACTTTCGCTGCATCGCGGATTTCTACCGCTGATTCATCCAAGAGATTATCTAGATCGCTAAGCTTGATTCGATCTCTTAAGCTTTTGGTCATGCTGTCACCTCTACCATGCGCTTGCAAAGCTCATCACAAACCGCTGTAAAGCCGAATTTATCAGCCGCTTTAGGGTTGGTTTCAATCAGTGCTTTGCCTTGGTTTAGAGCTTCACTTACGCGCGTTGTTTTAATCAGTTTGTTTTCAAAAACTAGGTTGCCGTACTCTTTACGAAGTTCCGCTTCCTGTTCGCGCTGGTCGTTTGTAATGTTGGCTTCAATAAGGTTTAGGACAATGCCTAACACTTCCAAGTCAGGGTTCATTCGACGGATTTGGCGCGAGGTCTTAACCAGCTCATTAACGCCTTTGATCGACATTTTTTGTGCTTGGCTAATGATAAGTAGCTTGCTGGCCACAAGTAGCGCTGCATGCTGTAGCGCGTTCGCCGCTGGTGGACAGTCGATAAAGATATAGTCGTAGTCGTCTTTGATAAGGTCGATAGACTCAGCCACGTTTAAGATTTGTGATTGAGTAATGTTGCCCATGCGCTTATCGCCGCCAATAACGTGTACGTTTTCGCTGACTTCGAAAGGTTTAGCCTTTACTGGATTTTCGAAAAGGTTGTAAGCGTTGTGTAGGCAGCTCGCAGATGTGTACTCTGGATTCTCGACCATTTCCGGTGCGATTGAACCGCCTAAGTTGTTTTGTGGGTCAAAGTCCAGGAATAGACATTTGTTGCCTTGGCTAGCGATGCTAATGCCAAAGTTGTAAGTACAAGTTGTTTTACCAACGCCGCCTTTTTGGTTGGCAATCGCCATGATAATGCTCATTA
>NZ_CP071843.1:0-1841131 GCF_023716525.1 Vibrio sp. SCSIO 43009 | reverse complement strand
GGTATAGAAGCCGGAACAATGAAATTGCTCAAGTTGCTATGATAAATCACGCTCTCATGATCATGCTTCCTGTAAATAAGCAGAGACTAGGATTTACTTCTAAATATGAGCGACTTGAATATATTTTAATCAGATGAGTGATATCTCATCAATATGGGCGGCAGAACGATAGATATATTGGCTCTTGATCATCGGTCCGAGTATAAATAACATCACCAATGCACAATATAATCATCGTGAAGATCACTATTAAATACTGCATCTGTGGATAACCTGTAAAAACATCATGATCATCGTTTCAAGACTCTTTTGATCATCTTTTCATAACCTTAATGATCATGCTTACGAATAAATATGATCATGCTTTCAGGTTATTGTTGATCATACTTTCAGACTTCTTATGATCATAGTTCCGAAACACATGGAAATAATAGTCTTATAGAACAAAAGCTTAGCGAGAAATTTCAAGCCAGATCATTAGATCATATAATCAATTAAGATCAGATTAATCAAAAAGATCAGTTATTTAAAAACAATCTTTTTTCTTTATTTATGATCTGTTTTTCTTTATTCTTCGGAACCATAGCACAACTACGGCTAGTGTGATCTGGATCTAAAATGACGGCTGATGAAAAAATTCTGATTAAAGCACCGAGAAGCCACAAAGATGGCCATCTTTTTGAGGTACATGAATCCTCTGCGGATTGGGTAGAGCAGTACCAACATTTCAAAGGGGTGACCAAAAGCATCTTAGAGTTGCTTAATCTGATCTCATTACGAGGCTTCAGCAGCAAGGATGGTTTGGTTTCAACCACAGAGATTGTAGAAGCAACAGATGGGCAACTCACACGTGCAGCTCTGCAACAACGTTTGCGCGCGGCAGTAAATATTGGTTTATTTACTCAAACTCCAGTGCGTTTTGAAGAGGGACTTGCTGGTAAAACGATGCTACATAAATTTGTGAATCCCAATCAGCTTATATCTGTGTTGGGAGCAACAAGTCTTGTTACCGACAAAGTTCGCCAGAACGAGAAACAAAAACGTTCGAAAGCATTGGCTCAGACTCAAGTAAACAAACGTTTGTTGAATGAGCACGGGTTAAACACACCTCCCACGATGAAAGATGAAGCCGATCAATTTGTTGTATCTCCAACAAATTGGGCTGGGATAATTGACCAAGCACTTGCGCCACCAAGAACTCGAAAAAGTTATCAGAAATCCATGGTGTCGATCTCTGGCACAAAAGCCGTTATTGAGACGCGATCATCCAAAAATATCATGACTGTGGATGATCTCATGACCCTGTTCGCTCTCTTCACGTTAACGGTTCAGTATCATGATCATCACAAAGATCAGTATCAGCTTGATGCTGCTCACGTACCAAACAAAACGCCGCTATACATCACTGATATTTTGTCGCTCAGAGGCAAAAAAGACAGTGGCCCAGCTCGTGATTCCATTCGCGATAGCATTGATCGCATTGAATTCACTGATTTTCAGCTCCATGAACTTACTGGACGTTGGCTAAGTGAAAACATGCCAGAGGGCTTCAAAAGTGATCGTTTTCGTTTTCTTGCACGAACCATCACAGCCTCTGAAGAGGCACCTGTGGAGGGAAGCGATGGTGAAATTCGTATCAAGCCAAACTTATATATTTTAGTTTGGGAACCTTCGTTTTATGAAGAGCTGTTAACACGCGATTATTTCTTCTTGTTTCCGCCAGAGATCTTGAAACAACATACGTTGGTGTTTCAACTGTACTCTTTCTTCCGTAGTCGCATGGTTCGTCGTCACACGGATTGCATGCTACTGAGTGAGTTAAATCAGAAGCTTGCACGTAACATTGAATGGCGTCGGTTCTCAATGGATCTGATCCGTGAGCTGAAACGCTTGTCAGACGGCAAAGGGACAGACGATCTTTTTGTAGTGAACTTATGGGGCTATCACTTAACGATAGAAACCATGATCGAAAATGACAAAGTGATGGACTACCAGATCGATATCAAATGTGATGTCGAAGAGGTCTTACGTTATTCGCGAGCGCGTACAACCAACGCAGGTAAGCGCAACATGGCGCCTACGCTGCCAAACCCGCTTCGTAATGAGATGGTAACCCGACAGCAGCTTGAGGAGCTCTCAGGCATCATAGACGGCGAATTTGAGCCCATTCAACGCAAAGCACCGTCTCCAAGAGGAAATTTAGGGCGACGCGTGAAGCAAAGAAAACATTTGGTAGAGATCAATGCTGATGAGATCACCATTACTCTATCTAAATATACCTCACCAGAGGCTCTAGAACGCAGTATAACGGCTTTGTCTGCGATGACAGGGCACTCGTATGCCTCAATCAAAGAAGAGTGCTCAGATTACATAGAGAAGCTCGATTGGCTAAGGGTAGGGGATGAGCCGATTCCTTATGAGACATTAAGTAAAACCGTCGAGCTGTTTAACACCCAGAACGATGTTAAGCATCTTACCATCGAGCGCTTGATTGCGGGGTTAGCGGTGCGTCGGAAAGTTTGTCGTCAAATCTTCGATGGTCACATGGATGAAATGGTATTTCGTGCCTTGGATGAAATGGCGATTTAAAAGTGTCGCTTGATGTGTATCAAGCTATAGGTGTGATGTATCGGTTTGAAATGTAACAATGTCTTTCGATGATAAAAAACAGACTTAACTCTTACAAACCACTGACATTAGAAGCCAAGCCTAATACTACTATTTATCCCGAATAGACAACCTTTTGTCCTTTCTGATGATTAATAGATTGGCTCATATTGTTACATTCATTCTGAATAGACTTCGCGAGTTTCTCCTCAGGAAACTCGCTTTTTTTTGCCTAAAATTCCGCTAATTAAGCCTTGATCATTTTTCCGGACTAATGAGGTAAACCTTGATCATGCTTCTTGGGTTCATTCCAATGTAATGAACGCATCAACGCAACATGTGATTCGATTAAGCTATGGGCTTGTTCCTGCCACTTGTTTTGATCACACTGCTGATTACAAAACTCTAACGCCACAACGGTGAGATGCTGAAGTCGTCTCAAACACCAATCTTTGATCAGAATATCAGTCGAGACTTGGCATGCTGCTTGTTCAAGCTTTGCACTCGTATAAAGCAAAGTTTGATATGCTTTCTGAGGGTCTTGGTACCTTGCATGTTGAAACACGCGTAAACATCCATCCAACCAGCAAGCAATCGCTTTACTTTGAAGATCACTCAATTCGGGTCCAAACACGTCATCAGGCACCTGATATAAGATCGTTTCCAATTTTTCTACTTGATCATGTTTCCGCTGTTCGTACCACATGGCGACTTGATCTTGCCAAGTACTTAAATCCATTACGCTGCCTCAGTCCATTGTTTTACATAGTGATTTGGTCCTATTTGATCAAATTCGTCGACAATTATGCTGCTACGTTGACGAATTTCATCGGCATCTATCGAATAGTTTGGTTCATTTTTCACTAAGTTACCAAAAGGTAAGTCAGGATCAGGAACGGCAGAAATCAACAGCTTAGTATAAGGATGCTGCGGATTCTTAAGTATTGAATGAGTGTCGCCCCATTCAACGATTTGCCCTTTGTACATTACTGCGGTTTCTTCCGCGATGTAGTGCGCAGTCGCCAGATCATGAGTGACGTATAAAAAACCAATTCCCAGTTCTTGCTTCATCCGTTGCATTAAATTTAACACTCCCAAGCGAATAGAAACATCCAGCATAGACGTAGGCTCATCCGCAAGAATGATTTGCGAACCTACCGCTAAAGCCCTTGCTAAGTTTACTCGCTGACGTTGCCCACCACTGAGTTCGTGAGGGAACTTATTCAGTGTCTCTTCAGGTAGTTCCACCAGCTTTAGGAGCTCTTCCAAGCGGGCTGGGATGTCGCGCTCGTTTTTGACTTGTTTATGAATTTTTAAAGGACGTGTTAGGTGATGGCGAATGGTATGAGTTGGATTGAGAGAGCCAAACGGATCTTGAAACACCATTTGTACTTTACTGCGATATTCTTGTAGAGCCGATCGTGACGTGATCTCATTTATGTCAGTGCCATTGAAAAGGATCTCGCCTTCCGTTACAGGATAGACTTTGGTTATTAAGCGAGCGCAAGTACTCTTACCGCAGCCTGACTCTCCAACCAAAGCCAAGGTTTTTCCTGCGTACAGATCAAAAGTCACTCCTTGAAGCGCACGAAAGGTTTCCTCTGTCGCTAAACCACCGCCCACTTTGAATTCTTTAATCACATTTTTCATTTGGATGATAGGCTGGCTCATGGTTACGCTCCTTGTAACTCTGGTTGTTTGTGGACGTCATGAATGTTTGGGAAAGAAGCCCATAGCTTTTGCGTGTAGGGGTGTTGAGGCTGATTGCGTATATCGTATGCTCGATTGACTTCGACGATTTCTCCGTGACGCATGATTGCAATTCGATCACATAGTTGGCTCATGAGTGCCAGGTCATGAGTGATAAAGAGGACTGAAAAACCGAACTCATCTCTAAGCTGATAAATTTGCTGTAAAATTTCTCTCTGTACCACTACATCTAATGCTGTTGTGGGTTCATCCATAATGATCAGTTTTGGATTTAGAGACAAAGCAATGGCTATCACCAACCGCTGACGCATTCCTCCTGAAAATTGATGAGGATATTCTGCTAAGCGTTCTCGAGGAATATTGACCAAGTCCAACAACTTTTCTGCTCTATCTTTTGCTTGAGCGTTAGTGAGGCCTTGATGGTGTCGTAACACATCAGCAAATTGCTCTTGTATCGTTAAGACAGGGTTGAGTGAGTTCATCGCGCTCTGGAACACCATGGCGATTTCACTCCACCTTAGAGCGGTCAGCTCAGAGTCTGAGATACTAAGGATATCCTTGCCATCAAACCATATTTTACCGCCAGAAATGAACGCTGGCGGCTTATGAAGACGATTTATTGAGAATGCGATTGTGCTTTTACCACATCCAGATTCACCGGCAAGACCAAATACTTCGCCTTTGCCGATATCAAAGCTGATGGACTTTACCGCATTAAAATCACCATTATCAGTGATGTAATCGACGCACAAATCTCGGATCTGGATGACCGGGTCATTGTGGTATGCATGACTTAAGTTAATACCATCCATATAAACACCTAACCAATCTAAAAGATAATTATTATCATTATCAGGTGTGACGGTTTTTAGAAAGTATCAAACCATGAATCAGTGAAGTGACTCGAAAGTTAGGTGAAACAGGAAGTGGTGTAATGCGTCGTTGATAAAACTAAAGAAGAGCAGAATTGAGAGCTAGATCAGCACACTTTTCGTAGGGGGAATTACTCAAATTTAATCGTAAATTTGTCCCTTGGCAAAACTTAAATGATGAATCTATTAAGGAGTTAACGAAAGGGCGGGAGGGGTCACATTTCCCTACAGTTTTTCTTACCACCTTGTTCCGGTTTTGCTATAGATTACGCATCGAAAACATGGTGTGTTCGGAGGAAATATGTCCATTAATTCTATCGACCATGACGAGATGACCAACATCGCTCACAAATGGGAATTACCTGATGAGGAAACCGTTGTGAAGCCAGAGAAAACAGTGAAATCAGCAGAAGCCAGAAGACGCATTGAAGCGTTACGTGAGATCCGTGAAAGTGGGTTGACCATTGAAGAAGCAAGGGAGCTTGGCTTGATACACTGATCGCCTTAGGTTGGTTTAGCAACCCATAGGGTAGTCGACGGACTGCCCTTTTTATTTTTTCACTCTATTACTCTCTTATTCAAAACCTCCATTTATCTGTCTTGCGCCTCAAAAGCACGAGTTTCACACTCACGTCCCGTCCCGAAGAAGTTTGACAATCTGACCTTGTGTTACTAGATATATCAGTAGCGATATGCTTTTTGTTGATTATCGCAACCACAAAGCAAGGAGCGCAAGTATGGTTGATCAAATCCTTTTTTATGAGCCCGATGAGCCCCACGGTTTTCTCTCAAATTTTTGCCATGCCCCAGTCAATATCTCCTCCCAAACTTGGCCCACCAGCGAACATTATTACCAAGCCCAAAAGTTTCTCGATGCTCAGTTGCAAAGTAAAATTCAGCACGCAAGCACCCCTGATGAAGCGTTTGCTTTAAGCCGTAAATACGAACACTTTGTCAGAAGCGATTGGGACGATATAAAGTTGGCTGTTATGGCTTTCATCGTTAGGGAAAAGTTTCTACAAAATCCACCATTAGCGCAGCAATTAATGAGAACGGGTAACGCTTGCCTAACAGAGCATTCTCATAAAGATGCCTTTTGGGGGGACGGGGGAGATGGTAAAGGAGAAAATCATCTAGGAGAGATTCTGATGAATGTGCGGGCAGAGCTGAGACATGTTGAGCCTTACAATCTCGTGAAGTTTATCGATAAAGCCAAATTGCCGACCCAGTGGGGCACATTTATGATGTACGGCTTTATTGAAGCCGCGACAAATAAAGAGCATCTTGCTCTGGTCTATGGCGAGCCGACAAAAAGTGCAGCACCACTTATTCGGTTGCATTCGGAGTGTCTTACCGGAGATGCTCTATTTAGCACGCGTTGTGACTGTGGTTTTCAGCTTAATAGAGCGCTACAAAACATCGTCAAAGAGGGATGTGGCGTGCTGCTTTATTTACGTCAAGAAGGACGTGGAATCGGCTTGATTAATAAAATTCGTGCCTATCACTTACAAGATGATGGCGCAGATACCGTGGAAGCAAATGAACGTTTAGGTTTTGCCGCTGATATGCGTGATTACGCGTTCTGTAAAGGAATGCTAGAGCATTTGGGGATTGACGCTGTGCGTCTAATGACGAATAACCCACGCAAGCTCGCCGCCTTAAAAGCGGTTGATATTAACGTCATTGAACGAGTGCCATTACAAGAAGGGAATAACCCAAGTAATCAACATTACCTGCAAACCAAGGCGAGTAAATTGGGGCACATGTTTGATCCTAAGTTTGTTAACCACACTAAGTAAGTGCTACAGATTTTACAGAAACAAAAACGCCAACGTATCATCGTTGGCGTTTTTGTTAATGAGTTGATTCATTGATACTTTTGAATGATTTCATCAATTTCCCCTGAGGCTTTTAATTCAACGAGTCGTGTATTGATGTAATTTTGAGTTTCTGGTTGCATTTGAGGTGAAAAAGCCAGGTAGATTGAGTAGTCAGGAATAACCGAGCTGAAAGGCTGTATCTGAAAATTCTCTAACGGCAAATTGAGTCGCTTTAAGTTGTAAAGGACTCGGGATTCCATCTCGACAAAAGCTGTATCTCCAGGGGTTCGGCTTATCACTCGGTATGCGGCGTTGTAGTCTTTCACGCGCATTTCATTGACACTGCCATTTTCAAAGAACGGTGTTAAATTTGGATAATCAAACCCCAGCAGTAATACAATAGAACGACCATGCATGGTATCCATATTTTTGAATTCTAAAGGCTTCTCGCTACTCGACACCAGTACATGTTTTACAGTGTAAATGGGCTCCTCAGATAAATTTTCCGATTGCACCTTGCCCCAGTTCGGGCTGCCATAAGTTAACCAGTTTGGCTCAGCGCCTTCTTCCAATATGGAAATCATACGTTTAAATGGATAAGTATGATAATTCACTTGGTAATCCGACTCCGCGAAGATAGCGCTGACGATATCGGTCACAATTCCGGAGTGCATTTGTCCCTGTTGTTCAATTTGAAATGGTCGAGCTTGTTCAGCAATGACGTAATAGTTCACTTGATTTGCGGTCACATGAGAACTTACAACAATTAAGCTAAAAGCCAATCTAAGTAGAAGTCTTTTCATCGTATCCTCGATTATTATTTGTGCGTAGCTATATTTAGAGTAGCGCAAGTTTATCGGAGCGGTTTCATATGGATGAAAAAGAGCGATCTCAACGTCGTTTTAGTATCGGCAACCAACTTATGTTGGCGGTATTAACGTTGAGTTTAATCTTTACGGTCATCATTTCTACAGTGAGCTTATATCGAGTTTTTCACGAAGATTTAGCCCATTTAGATGTTGAATTAAAGCAGGTTGAGTCTAGCTATTTATCGAGCTTTTCTGCGAGTTTGTGGGTAGAGGATAGGGAGCTGTTGTTGACACAAGCTCAAGGTGCAATGCGTATGCCCTCGGTGGACTACTTACGTATTGCTAGTGAAGACGAAGTTATCATTGAATTAGGTTCGGCGCTTTCTGAGGATGTTGTCGAGAGAAGCTGGCCGATGCAGTATCGGGTCGGCGATAAAACGTATGATCTCGCGATATTAACGGTTCAATCGGATCTTAGCGCGATATATGAAGATCTTTGGCAGCAGTTCTTTTTTCTACTTACGACAGAAGCGATCAAAATTCTTGTCCTCATCATTGGTGTTCTTTGGGTGGCGTTTCGCTTGTTGGTCAATCCGTTACAATTGCTGTCTGGTGCGGTGAGCGATTTTCGTGGCGGTACAGTGCCGAGTAAAGTGACTCTCCCTAAACGATGGTGCTTTGATGAAGTGAGTGTTTTGGCAGAGAAATACAACCGAAGTGTTGAGAAAGTGAAAGAGCACCAGACTGAGTTAGAGGCTGAACGCGATAGGGCAGAAGTCGCTAATCGTAAGAAAAGTGAGTTTCTTGCCACTATGAGTCATGAGATCCGCACACCGATGAATGGCATTATTGGTGTGTCGTCGTTGCTCAATGACACCGACCTCGATCCCCAGCAAAAAGAGTTTGTAGAGATCATTGACAGTTCTTCTCACTCACTAATGACGATCATCGACGACATTTTGGACTTCTCTAAAGTTGAAGCTGGCAAAGTAGAGCTGGAATACACGAGCTATGATCTTCGCGAGCTACTTGACGATGTCATCAGTTTACATAGTGTCAAAGCCAAGCAGAAAAACTTACAGCTGCTCAGCAATATTGATCCTCACTTGCCAATCGAAGTGCAAGGTGATGCCACACGATTGAAACAAGTTCTGAACAATTTGTTGAGCAACGCGATTAAATTTACCGAGCGCGGCCATGTGAAGCTTCTTGTAGCGTTGTCTCGACTTGATGGAGAGACCGCTCATATCCGGTTTCGAGTTGTGGATTCTGGTATTGGTATTGCGAAAGAGCACCAACAAGCAATCTTCGAACGCTTCCAACAAGCTGATGGTAGTACCACCAGAAAGTATGGTGGGACAGGGCTTGGTTTGGCGATAGCTGCACAGTTGGTTAACTTGATGGGAGGGGAAATACAACTAACAAGTGAGCTTGGGCTGGGAAGCTGTTTTGAATTTTCGATTCCTGTTGCTGTAATAAATGCGCAATCGACCTATACCGACCAACTTAATGTATTAGATTTCCCGAAAGCGGAAGACAACGAAATCAGCCCTCAAGATAATGATAAACCTTGGGTATTGGTTGTTGAAGATACCATCGTCAATCAGAAGGTAGTTCGCATCATGTTAGAAAAACTGGGTGTGCGAGTGAGTGTCGCCAACCATGGCGAAGAAGCATTGCAGCTGTGTGATCAGCAGCCTTTCGATTTGATTTTTATGGACTGCCAAATGCCTGTGATGGATGGGTTTATTGCTACGGAGCGAATTCGAAAAATGGGAGAGTGGGGGAAACACGTTCCAATTATTGCGCTAAGTGCCAATGTCATTAAAGAGGATCAGCAACATTGCTTCGATGTTGGGATGAACGAGTTCGTGGCTAAACCCGTTACCAAGACTCGATTACAACAAATATTCGAACAGCATTTACCAAAAGCACTGAAAATCAGCGCTGTGCCTAAATAGTTAACTTGAAATCGATCAAGTTAAGTGCGTTTCTATTCTGTAATTGTAACTCTGTGTGATATAGTGCCCGGCTAGTATTTAAAGTACCTTGAGGCTGTGAATGTCGTTTAATCTATCCCTATTGCCGCCTGACGAAAAAAACAAAATCGAACTGGATAAGCAGGCGTCGTTTTTGGTTTGGAAGCTCAGAGAGGCCAAATCTGGTCCTGAAGCAATAGAAGAACAGTTGTCCAAGATTAACGATGCTGATGAAAAGGCGTTTTTCCAGCAATCGGTCGAAAAGTACAAACGAGTAATGGGTGTCGCTTAACGCGAACCGTGGCAATGGTTCAATCCAATGTGACGAATGAGGTAACCTCCCTATTCCTTTGCTAAGCGAAATTGAAAAGGTTTCGCTTTTTGCTAAAATCCTTCGCATTAAATTTGAATTTAGAGAGACATCCCGATGGGAAGAAGTTTTGAAGTGCGCAAAGCCTCTATGGCGAAAACTGCAGGCGCGAAAATTAAAGTTTATTCCAAATACGGTAAAGAAATTTACATGTGCGCGAAAAACGGTGGTGGTGATCCAGACATGAACTTGTCTTTGAAACACCTGATCGCAAAAGCGAAAAAAGACCAAGTTCCTGCGCACGTTATCGATAAAGCGATCGACAAAGCGAACGGTGGCGGTGGTGAAGACTACACTCCAGCACGTTACGAAGGCTTCGGCCCTGGCGGTACTAGCGTTATCGTTGACTGTCTAACAGACAACGGCAACCGTACTTTCCAAGATGTACGCCAATGCTTTGTGAAAGTCGGTGCGAAAATTGGTGTTGAGGGCTCGGTTTCTCACATGTTCGATCACCAAGCGGTATTCCAGTTCAAAGGCGACGATGATGAAATCATCCTAGAAACGCTAATGATGGAAGATGTAGACGTTACTGACGTTGAGCTAGAAGACGGTGTTATCACTGTATTCGCACCTCACACAGAATTCTTCAAAACAAAAACTGCGCTTAACGGTGCATTCCCAGATCTAACGATCGATGTTGAAGAAATCACATTCGTTCCGCAAACTCATACGCCTGTATCGGGTGAAGATGCTGAGAAGTTCCAGAAATTCCTAGATCTTCTAGATGACTGTGATGATGTTCAGCAGGTTTACCACAACGCAGAGCTGTAATTAATTCGCTCATATCGTTGTAAAAAGGCTTCCTTAGGGAAGCCTTTTTTGATCGCTTTTTCTCAAGCAGAGCTATGCGTTACGATATTTGGAATAACACAGCGACATGATTACACCAAAACAGATACCTTGAGTTAGCATCGCCGTGCCGCCATAGCTAAAGAAGGGAAGTGGGCTACCCATTACTGGCAACAAGCCACTCACCATGCCCGTATTGATAAAAGCATACAGAAAAAAGCTCATCGCTAATGCGCCACTTACCAGCCGACTAAAAAAGTGGTCAGACTGACATGCAAGCAACATAACGCGTGCAGTAATAAACAAGTACAATGCGAGTAAGACTAAACTGCCAACAAAGCCCCATTCTTCTGCATAGGTCGAAAAAATAAAGTCCGTATGACTTTCTGGAATAAAGCCAAGTGTTCCCTGCGTTGCATTCATCCAACCTTTGCCTTTCATACCGCCTGAGCCAATCGCAATCAAAGATTGGATGATTTGGTAACCCGAACCCAGTGGATCGGACTCAGGGTGCAAGAACTGTGTTACACGGCTCTTTTGATAGGTTTCCATAACGAAGAACCATAAAATAGGTGCTAACGTTAAAATGCTCGCAATAAACCCGCAGATTATTTTCCAGCTCATGCCAGCCAAAAACAAAACGAACAATGCATAAATGATGGTAAAAACTGCACCGTCTAAATCCGGTTGTAGCGCGATTAACCCGGCAGGAATCATTGTAATAAGTAAGCAAAACGCAATTTTCCGACTGTCTGGTCGACCTCCTTCAATATGAAGCATCCAGGCGATCATGATTGGAATGGAAAGCTTGATTAGCTCAGACGGTTGAAAGCGGAAGAAGCCGATATCGAGCCAACGTTGAGAGCCATTGGTGCTATCACCAAATAAAGCGACAGCAAGTAGCAGAGCAACCGCAATAATGTAGAGATATGGAGCTGAGCGCTGATAGCTGGACGCTGGAATCGAGGACATGGCCAAGATGCAAACTAATGTCAGTCCGCAGCGCGCCAAATGTTTGAAGAGCATCGCCTCATTAAAGCTACTGGCACTCCAGAGAGTGAGCGAACTTAACAGCATGATCGGAATGATCGCCATGAGTAGTGGCAAATCAACTCTTGGGAAATAACGCTTATTCATTTTCAACGACCTAATAACGCACCTATTTTGAGTGCGAAAACAACTAAAACTCGAAGAGTTCAAACTATTCCGATGCTAAGAATCTCGATTTGGAAACAACAGACACCATGCAAAGGTGTGTAAGAAAGGAGAGTGCGACACGTCTGTTATGGGTAGCTGTGGGATGGATAAATACACTAGCCTCAGATTTTAAGCCAGTGTTTTTATTGTGACTGCCGTAAAAATGTAGAGTTACGAATGAGCGGAATTGTATTTTCTGTTTAAGTGAATGTCATTCATCCTCTCTCAATACCATTCACTCCGCATAACTGCCATTGGTCGCATGCAAAAGCAGCGTGCGACCTTCTCCCTTAATCTGAAACCATCAAATCACGTTCAACTAAGGACAGTACATGATGGTTTCTCAATTTCGCTCAATCAAAGCTCTTAAACTGGCAAGTACCTTTATCGTCGCATTTGCACTCAGCAGCAATCTGGCTCTGGCTAACCCAAGCGAGCGCACACTCAGTCAATTCAACCAAGCGGCGCAGGGTGACTCTGGCTTAGTTGATACCGTTTACGGCGAATTATCCAAACAACTCGAAGAGCAAGGCGCAACGCCGGTGACCTTGGTTTACTTAGGTAGTGCGGAGACGTTGCAAGGTCGTGAGGCGTTTATGCCTTGGAACAAGATGAAGTTCACCGAGCGCGGTCTTGCCACAATCCAAAAAGGTTTGGATTTAATGGCGAATCAACCAGTGCCGCTACAAGAGCAACAACGCTTACAAGGCTTGCCGGAATATCAATTAGCCACTGCCATGGCAGCCACCACTTTTACTTCTCTACCTGACATGTTCAATCACTTTGAGCGTGGCTACGAGCTGTACCTTTCTCTGCTCGATGAGCCGAGTTTTAGCCAGCAACCTTTTGCGGCAACGTCTTGGATTTATCGCTACGCCATTGAAGCAGCACTGCGTGCTGAAGATGTTCAACAAGCCAAAACATGGTTAGCGCAAATGGAGCAATTGGGCGACAGCAATCTAGAAACGCAAACCGCGAAAGCGCTGCTAGCCAAGTATTAGGGAGGCGTCATGATCGTTTTTAATCAACTTAGCCGCGATTACGCCCTTGGCAGCCAAACGGTGCGTGCATTGCGAGACGTTTCTGGTGAAGTATTTGCCGGCGAAATGGTGGCATTGTGCGGGCCGTCTGGTTCTGGCAAAAGTACCTTACTTAACGTACTTGGCATGCTGGATACTCAATACCAAGGTCAGGTGACATTTGCAGGCAGCCCATACCCAACCGGACAAATGCAGGCGGCGAAAATGCGCCGTGAAAAGCTTGGTTTTGTGTTCCAAAAATTCAATCTTGTCCCCGTGATGACAGCGTTAGAGAACGTGGCTTATCCGCTACACCTCAACGGTTTTTCAAAAGCAGAACAAACCGAGCTCGCCACACAAATGCTAGAACACGTTGGCTTGGGTGAGTTTATTCATCACATGCCCGATAACCTATCTGGCGGTCAGCAGCAACGCGTGGCAATTGCTCGTGCGTTAGTGCACAAACCAGCGTTGGTGATTGCTGATGAGCCAACCGCAAGTCTTGATAGCCAAACTGCCAACAAGGTCATCGACATTATGAAAGGGCTTGGACACGAGCTTGGCACCACTTTTATCGTCGCTACACACGACCCTCGTATGGCATCCCGCTGTGACCGCACCATTGAGTTGGTGGACGGCAAAATTACCCAAACGCACGCAAGTGTGGAGGAGGTTTCATGGGCAAGCTAATTCCTGTTTCGGTTCGCCTTGCTTGGTTGAACCTGCAACGCAATCGCCGCCGCAGTTTATTGTCGATGCTGATCATCGCCATTGCCGTGTTTGCATTAACCAGTGCAGGTGGCTTTGGCCTGTACACCTACGACAGTTTGAAAGAGTCGACAGCGCGTGACACGGGGCATCTGACGTTAACCACACCGGGTTACTTCGCTAAAGAAGAAGAGATGCCACTGAGTAACGGTTTAACTCACGCCGACGATATCACCAAGCAATTGATTGGGTTGAATGAAGTGCGAGGTGTGCAACCACGAGTTGAGTTCAGTGGTTTGATTTCCAACGGTAACAAATCATCGATCTTTATCGGCATTGGCGTGAACGAACGTGAATTCGATATGAAAGGACCATTTTTAGATGTGCGCGAAGGGCAAACGCTGTCCAACATTCATGCATCGCGTTATGACCCAGCAGAGCCGGAAGTGATGCTTGGCGTTGATTTGGCGAACAACTTAAGCGTGCACGTTGGCGATTGGATCACCTTGCTGGCGACCACAACCGACGGTGCATTGAATGCGTATGACTTCAAAGTACGTGGCATCTACTCAACTGGCGTGCCTGAGCTTGATAAACGCCAACTTTACATACACATCAACAGCGCGCAATCGTTGCTCGGTTCAGACAAAGTCAGTGCGTTATCTGTCTTCCTGTTCGATACCAGTTTAACTAACCAAGTCGAGCAACAAGTAGCTTCGGTTCTTAGTAAGCAAAAGCAGAACTTGGGCGATCAAGATATTGAGATCACGCCTTGGCAAGAACGTGCGTTCTTCTATCTCAAAGTGAAAGATTTGTACGACCGCATCTTCGGCATCATGGGTGCAGTGATGGCGTTGGTGGTCTTTGTCGCGCTGTTCAACACCATGACCATGTCGGTCACCGAACGTACCCGTGAAATCGGCACCTTGTCAGCACTTGGTAGCTACCCTCGCGAAATCATTGCTGGGTTCTTGCGCGAAGCTGGCTTACTTGCGGTGATTGGCAGCTTAATCGGCGCCTTGTTCACTGCACTAGTCACCATTTTACTGATGGTCGTGGATGTGCAAATGCCGCCACCGCCAGGACGCACAGAAGGTTACCCATTGACGATTTACTTCTCTTGGGAGCTGGTGGCTGTCGCAGGATTCGCAGTATTGATGATTTGTTTGATTGCGGCGTTTTTCTCGGCACACAAAGGGGTGAACAAGCCAATTACGGAGGCACTGATTTATGTTTAATTTCAAATCACTATTACCAATTGCATTGCTGACGGTAACTGGCGTTGCAAGCATCAATGCCAGTGCGAATGAAACAGCGCTAGATGCACAGCAAGTTGCGCAATTGATTGAAAAAGCCGACAGCTACCGCTTGCAAGATGATTCCTCCAAAGTGGTGTCTCTGGTGCGCTTATATCAAGACCAAGAGTTAGATAAAACCCGCCTTTACCACGTGTACACGCGTCCAAATCGTGAATCGCTGGTGGTGTTCAAATCGGCAGTTGAAGCAGGGCAAAAGATGTTGATGATGGGCGACAACTATTGGCTACAAATGCCTAAGAGTCGCCGTCCGATTCGCATTACGCCAATGCAAAAGCTGCTTGGTGAAGCGTCTATCGGCGACATCTCAACGCTGACGTGGAGCCAAGATTATCAAGGTGAATGGAAAGCGACAGAAACCGTTTCGGTGAACGGGGAAAGTGTCGCGGCTTATCATCTTGCTTTAACCGCGAAAACCAAAGGGGCAAGCTATCAGAAGATCGACTTGTGGTTGTCTGAGCAAGATGCGTTTCCAATTAAAGCTGATCTTTACCTGCGCTCTGGCAAACTTGCTAAGCAAGCGCAATACGGACGTGCAACCGACAACGGCGAAGACTACGTCAGTGAGATGACCTTGCTTGATAGCATTCAGCCGAGCAAAAAGACCGTTATCGAGTACCAAGAAATCGTGCCTTGGCAACTGGATAACAAGTTCTACAACCCAAGCTATTTGCCGAAGGCCAACACGACTCAGCTTTAGCCTGAACTCCGTAAATAGATCCATGAAAACGAGCAAGGAAGTCAGATGAAATCGTACCAGCCTAACCTTAACAAAAGCACCAGTTTGTTGATTGCTGCCTCATTGTGTGTGGGCGCGTCAGCCCCTGCTTTTGCCAATGATGAACTGAGTTTTGAGTGGGATTGGGCTGTCAGTTACGAAACGACCAAGCAGCGTGACAGCGCATTTATACAAGCGCAGAGCAGTTCTCGTGATTCACTTAATGCACTGTTGGATGTGCAGGTGAATTATCAAAACTTCAGTGGCTTGTTTGCTCTGTACAGCCAAGGTTTGTACCTCAATCAACAAGGAGAGAGTGACTGGTGGAGTGAAGCTGATAATCAATTGCTGATTCGAGAGCTGGCTTGGCTAGGGGAGTGGCAAGTCGGTGATACCACTCTTGATGTGAGTTTGGGTAAGTTACGCGTGGATTGGGGCGTGGGTTATGGCTACCGACCTTTGGATCTGTTTAAGCCTTATCGACAAAATCCTGTTGGCTTAGTCGCAGAAGAAGGAGCGGGTGTGTTTTCACTCTCACACTACGATATGGCAGGCGAGTGGACGGTGATTGCAACGGACTCAAGCTGGGGGCAACAAGACCAAAGTGCACTTGATCAAGCCGCAGAGCAACAAGGTATTGGTATTCGTCGTTATGCGCTGGTGGGTGACACTGAGTATCAACTTATTGGTTATTACGATGATGTGCGCCGAGGTTTGCTTGGAGCCAGTGCCATTGCCGTGTGGGATGAATCCATCGCCATGCACGGTTCCATGCTGTGGCAAAAGCAAAGTGTCGGCTATCAGTTTCAGCAAGACGATCTTTACCAACCTGTTTCGGTTGAGAAGCAGGGCAGCGCATTCCAAGCCTTGATTGGATTGAACTGGGCAAACCAAGCCGGACACAACGTGATTGCTGAATATTGGTACGACAGCCGAGCATGGTCGAAAAACGAATGGCAACAAGCAATGGAGCGTGGCGAATTACTCTCTCAGCTCCCTGAACCTAACAACTCTCTGTTGGCTAGCAGCGCTCTACTTGCGACAAGCTACGCCCAAGGGTTTCAGCATGCCAATATCGTTCAGCATAACGTAATGCTGCACTGGAGTTGGGATGTAGAAGCATGGGCTGCATGGAACGGCGAAGCGGATATGGGCTGGCTAAGTGATGTAACCCCTACGTTGGATGTGATGCTGTCGCCACAAGATGGTGGTGTGATCGTCACGCAGTGGCTTAACTACCAATGGATTGATACCGGCGATCAAAGTGTAGAAGTGGAAGTTGCCGCACGCTTTTTAACCGGAGACGACCAATCTGCTTACGCACAAATCAATGATAAGCATATGATTGTATTTAACATCAAAGGGAAATTCTAAATGTGTTCAGCAAAATCAGTGGTGAAAAGTGGATGGCCGCGTAGCTTATTAGTGACTACGGCATTTTGTCTCTTTATCGCAGCAATGACGCTCTCGGTTTGGGGCGGTCCATTCTACATTCATGTGGTGGTTAGCTTTGGATTTGGCTATTCGGCTATCTTCTTCTCATGGCTTGTCGACCGCCTGTTTCCTACCATTCCTCGTTTGGCGGAAGTGGCTATTTCGCTGACGGCTTGCCTATTGTTTGGTGTGGTGAACGCTCAGCTTTGGCTTGGGGAATACTTCGGTATCTCAAGTATGCTGTCGGTTGGTCTCATGGGGTTGTTATTCAGTGCCATGTGCTTTTTCTATTTCTATTCACGCGAGCAACATGCAATCGCTCAAAGAGAGTTAGAGGCCATCAAACGCGAGAAAGCAGAGCAAGATCGTGCGCTATTGCTGAGTCAGCTTAAGCAGATGCAAAGCCAGATTGAACCGCATTTCCTATTCAATACCTTGGCGAATATCAGTGCACTCATGTCGCAAGATGTCGATAAAGCCAAGCTGATGCTAGAACAGTTAACCGCGCTGCTGCGTGCAACGCTCAAAAGCTCACGCGAAGAGCACACCACCATAGACAATGAAACGGCGTTAATTGAGGCTTACTTAGGCATCCAACAAACTCGTTTGGGTGATCGACTCAGTTACAAGATTGAGGTGGAAGAGGGGTTAGGCAGAACCGAGTTACCGCCGATGATGCTCCAGCCTTTAATCGAAAACGCCATCATCCATGGTATTGAACCGAAGCGAGAAGGCGGTGAAGTCTGTTTGCTGATTAAGCGCAAACAACAGAACTTGCTGATTGAAGTCAGAGACACGGGTGTTGGCTTGAATCACGTTAGTGGGCACATGGGCTCTGGAGTGGGTCTAAGTAATCTCAAGCAGCGAGTTGAAGCTTTGTTCGCAGGGCAAGGAGAGGTCTCTATCAGTGAGTCTGCTCAGGGTGGCGTTTGTGTTCGCCTGAGCTGGCCGATGGAATCGTAATCAAGGAAGAAAGGAATGAATACAGGGTTTACTGCCATTATTGCTGATGATGAACCGCTATTGAGGCGTCATCTTGATAAAAGCCTAGCTGAAGTGTGGCCAGAGTTAGAGGTAATAGCTAAAGTCGCCGATGGTGAACAAGCGTTGCAAGCCATTGAGCAATGCCAACCTGACATTGCGTTTCTTGATATTCGTATGCCAGTTTTGGATGGCATGACATTAGCGCAAAAACTCAATCAACTCGCCAATCCACCTTTGATTGTATTTGTCACCGCGTACGATGATTACGCCATCAAAGCTTTTGAGCAAAATGCCGCCGATTATTTGCTCAAGCCTATCTCGGATGAGCGCTTGCTGACGACGTGTGAAAGAGTGAGAGCACGCCTTGCTAAGCAAGAGCAAGAAAGCAGTAATGTGCAGATGAGCAGCCTATTAGAGCAGTTGCAGCAATTATCCGCGCCACAAACGCCGCAATATCTTCAGTGGATCAAAGCGACGCAGAGGGAAGATATTCATCTGATCGCCACGTCTGATGTGCTGTATTTCAAAGCGGAAGAAAAATACGTTTCTGTATATGCCCAACAAGGACAAGGCAAAGTGCAGGAGTATTTGATTCGCACATCGTTGAAAGAGTTGATAGGGCAGCTTAACCCAGAACAGTTCTGGCAAGTGCACCGTTCAAGCGTGGTGCAAGTGTGCAAAATTAGCAAAGTAAACAAAGACTTTGCTGGCAGAATGTTTGTTCACGTTGGAGAAACTAAGCTCGCTGTGAGCCGTGCATCTCAAAGTTTGTTCAAAGGGATGTAATTGCTAGAACTGCTCACTCTTTACACTGTAAACTCGCTGCTCTTAACCCACATTATCAAGGAAGATAAATGAGTTATCGCGTAACCCTGTTAAATGCGACGGGAGAACTGTCTCCAATCTCTGAGTATTTGCATCAGAAACTTGATGATCTGAGCTCACAACTTTCTAGTTACTTTGATTTGAGTAACATTGACCTCACCATTAGCCCGTTTGATCGCAATGACGTACCGCAGACGGGGATTGGTGGCTATTGCTTAAGTGCCTATCGTGTAGAGATTCTGCTTGATACTCAACGTACTGATATTAAAAACGTTATTGAGAAAGAACTAGCTGCGGTGTTAGCGCATGAGTTGCATCACCTGTTCCGTATGCGAGCGGGAGAAAGTGGCGTTGCACTTGGTGATGTACTAATTATGGAAGGGTTAGCTTGTCACTTCGAACGTAAGGTGAATGGCGGCGTCACTCCGAGCTTGTTTGAGCAAATCAAAGATCAAGATTGGCGCCCTTTCTACGCTGAGATGAAAGGCAAGTTGACCAGCTTAGATTACAACTTCGACGCTTACTTTCTTGGCAGCGATGAAAGCCGCTGGCCGAAATACATGGGGTATTGGGTTGGGTACAACCTTGTTGCTGAATATATGGCTGATTTTCAAGGCTCTGAACTGGATTTGGTTGGAGCCAAAGCTGAGCTTTTCTATCAATAACTTCGTTATAAGCCCAACTAATCGGCTGAGTCATAAAAACAAAAAGCGCCTAAGTCATCAGACGTTAGGCGCTTTCTTCGTTTTATAGCGACGATTTCTCTGCAGAGGCGAATGGGTTTATTCGCTGATCGTCACTTTCTCGATAATGATTGGATCGCATGGCACATCATCGTGACCAAGCTTAGAGGTCGTTTTTACTTTCGCGATGCGGTTTACGACATCCATACCCGCGGTCACTTTACCAAACACGGCGTAGCCCCAGCCTAGGTTGGTCGTTGCGGTGTGGTCTAGGAAATCATTGTCTTCCAAGTTAATGAAGAACTGTGCCGTTGCAGAGTGCGGTGCATCGGTACGTGCCATTGCGATAGTGCCAACAAGATTCTTTAGACCACGGTTTGCTTCGTTCGCGATCGGTGCGCGTGTTGGCTTTTCTGCCATGTCTTCGGTATGACCGCCACCTTGGATCATAAAGCCGTCGATAACGCGGTGGAAAATGGTGCCGTCGTAGAAGCCATCTTCACAGTATTTTTTGAAGTTCTTTGAGCTAACTGGCGCTCGTTCTAGGTTCAATTCAATTTCGATGTCACCGAAATTGGTGGTCATAATAATCATCTTGTTTGCCCTTGTGGGTGCTAAGTTGGCGGCATTATAGCTAAGTCGCATTATGATAGCAGAAATAAAAACAGCGACGTTTTGGCGTCGCTGTTTGCATGTTGAGTGTTTGAGGAAAGCTCTAGACCGTAAAGCGACCGACCAAGTCGTACAGTTCGTTGGCTTTGTGGTTAAGGTTGCCACTGCCTGCTCGGTTTTGGTTGGCAAGGTGTGCCGATTGGCTGCTTTGTTGAGAGATGACTTCGATACGTTGTGAAATCTCTTGGCCAACTTGGCTTTGCTCTTCAGTTGCCGTTGCGATAAGCGTGTTCATGTCCATGATGTTAGCAATTGCGGCTTGGATTTCTTGCAGTGCGGCAGAGGCTGCTCGTGCTTCTTCTACCGTTGCTTCACCACGCGCTTGGCTTGAACCCATGGCTTTCACTGCCGCATCCGAGCCAGACTTCAACTGCTCGATCATTTGGTGAATTTCGCCTGTGCTGTCTTGAGTGCGACTTGCCAGTTTACGGACTTCATCGGCAACGACTGCGAAGCCGCGACCTTGTTCACCAGCACGGGCTGCTTCAATGGCTGCGTTCAGTGCCAATAGGTTAGTTTGTTCGGCGATGTCTTGAATAACCTCTAGCGAAGAAGAAATGTTTTTTACGTCGCTCTCTAAACGAGAAATCACCGTGCTGGCTTCTGACACTTCTAGCGCGAGCGCTTCGACAGAGTTCGCTGCTGAATCAACAATGTGTTTTGCTTGTTGTGAGTTTTCATCGGCGTCTCTGGCTGATTGCGCTGCTTGGTTAGCGTTGTTTGAAATCTCGTGCGCCGTTGCTGTCATCTCGGTCATTGCCGCAGCGACCTGTTCGGTTTCTTCACGTTGACCTGAAGCTAACTCGTCCACTTGCGATGCACGCTGTGACATCTCGTTGGTCTCTGAAACCACTTCTTGTCCGACATGGCTAACACTCTTGATGATGCCTTGCAGGCTTTCAACGAAGATATTGAAGTTGCGGCTCAGCTGCGTGAACTCCGGCACGCTCGATTCTTCCATGCGCGCGGTTAAATCTGCATCGCCTTGTGCGAAAGAGTGAATTGAAGCATCAAACTGCTCAATAGGTTTCATGATGCTGCGGTTAACAAATACGGCAAAGACTGCAACTATCGCTGTTATCGAGGCACAAAACAGGGCTATTGCCGTCAGTGTGGTGTTGAGATCTTCGTGTGCGGCTTTTTCCATGTCTGCCACAATGGCGTCGATATCGTCCGTGTAGAAACCCGTTCCCAACATCAAGTCCCATTCAGGAATAAAGACTGAGTAGCTCAGTTTCGGTAGTGCTTCACTCTGACCGAGTTTCGGGAAGTAATAAGTCGTGAACTCGCCAGTTTTGGCATTTTTTAACAAATCCTGAATCAGGTAATTGCCTTTCTTGTCCTGCAAGTTATAGAAGTTTTCCCCGATGCCTTTGGTGTTTTTACCCACCACGACGCGAACGCCTTTTGAATCATAACCAAAGATGTAGCCGGATTGACCAAACTCTAGTTGTTTCAAGATAGGCAGAGCCTCTTCCAGTGGGGCATTTTGTGCGAGTAGCGGCTCGACAGCGGAACGCGCCATTTGTACGTAGCTTTTGAGTTCGGCTTTTTTCATCTCCATCATTCGACTTCGAGTTTGCTCAATCTCGTGCTCGTTGTAGGCTGTGGTTTGTACGTAGGTGAACCACATCATGCCTATTGCCATAGTTAGAATTGGAATTATTGAAAGGATATATAGTCGTTTTCTGATCGTCAGATTCATAGAGACGTCCTTCTCTCGGCGCAGCGTTACAAGTGACAAGCTGAATAAGCTTGCCTGATAAAAGTGTTAATACTTATTGTTGTAATGCTTAGAGATTAACCGAGTTACTCAATCAGAAGTACTGGAAATTTGTAAATCTAGACGAAGGTCGTAGCATTTTTAAGCGGGATCACAATTAACGTGAACACGACCCACTATTGCAACGAGAAGTCCCTGTTAACCAATATGAGACGCGATACCTATTCTTTGCGAATTTGAGGTAAAGCCAGTCAGCAACAGGTTTAACGAGGCGCCAACGCAGTGGAGCGTAGAGCCAACCGCGACCAACTAATTGCCACGCACGATGAGTCACGTCCAACCCAAGCAGAAGCTCCCCCTTTTCGTTGAGGGCGTGCAAAATGGTGTTGGCTTGTTCAGGAGCGATCTGAGGATAATCTGCGAATGCATCACTATAGATATCGACGGTTTTGATGTGCTGCTTGGAATCGCGTTGTTTTAGCGCCTTCATCTCTTTGGCACAAAGCGGGCAGGTTCCGTCATAAAATATGGTGAGTTTTGTCATTGCGGTCTTCTTGTTTGAGATTTTCTAATCGCTTTTACGTGGCGAATTTTCTTTTGGTTCATTGTTTTGCAAGTAATGCAGCCAATTGTCGCGAATGTTGCCGTAATTGAATTGGCAGAACTCTTTGCGATCACGCAGGTAGTCTTTTTCTACTTCATCGAGTAAGGCTTTGTATTGCTCAGGATCACTACCGTACACCAGACATAACGTTGAAAAGTAACGCTGCAAATCAAAGCTGTGTTCGTCAATGTACTCGCCAAAATCGTAGTAGTCCGGTCTGTCGTCGGATTCGAATGCGAACATGTCGGCGGCGCTAATGGCCATATCTGCGCCATCTTCTAGGAAGTCAATCATTAAAATGGTGGCAAAATTATCGACCGCATCTTCTTCTTTTCCGAGAACAGGGATGCTTTGATCTTCGATGTAAGCATGCCCAGCTTCATGAAGTAAAGTGTGCAATAACGTATCTAGCGCCCCTGTTTTTGGGGATTTTCCGAAGCGTTCTTCATACTGATTATTGGAGAAGTAATTGAGCGACTCCAAATAAAAAGTGTAAGGAACGTATATTGTGTATGTATCAGGGTCATACATTGGACCATCTTCTCCGCCGTAAACCAGCGTGAGAGCTTTATCAAATGGAAAGTAGACCTGAGATAGCTCAACAAAGATGGTGTTTACATCGCTGCTTTGAATCGATTGTTGGGCGATTTTTTCATGAGTTGTCTCTACGGGAGAATATTGAATACGAATGCTTTCAGCTGCTGTAGCTGATGAGACGACGCTGAGTAATAGCGCAGGGCAAAGCGAATGAATGTTCATGTGGGACTCTTGTTATTGAATAACTTGTATAAAAAATTATACATGTTTTTGTCTGATGCATAGTTGGGGTTGTACTCATTAGCCAAAGTCGGGGCATCGGTCTCGAAAAGCAATCATGATAACATCGCATATTTCGGCGGCTTGGTTCTCTAGGGCGTTTATCAAGACCTCTTGGATAAGAACGGCGGTGAAGTTATTGGCTATGCATCGTTTTCTAAGAAGCTTACTGAGTAACTGTGCTTCGATCTTTATCTGTGAAAATGATAATAGGCAGTTAATCATTGCAAGGTTTAACCATGGGGTTGGTGAATGTCACTGAATTGAAGAAAATTATCAGCGATATGTTATAATCCTGCTCCGTTGTGACGAAAACGTTTGTTGCAGCCTGAGAGTTTCCTTGGATTCGGCTCGTTTATACACCATGAGCCAGAGTTGAAAAGCTACGACAGGAACAGGCAAACCCAATTGTTTTGAACGCGCTCTCGGCGTTTAACGGTTACAACGGGAAGGAACTTTGTTTGATAGTAATTGACACATTCTGTTTAAGTAAGGGAGCCCGAAGTGGTTCAGAAAGTGTCACCCAGAATTTACTCACAACACAACACCCCAAGCGATAACGCACAGGTATTGCGAGGGGCCATTTGAAGGAGCTGTATCAGCTCCTTTCACATTTAAGGGCTTGCTAACAGCGTAAAAACTGACACATCGCTTAAGGAGCGCCCCTTAAACTAGCCTAAGGCGCATCTACACCAACTTTTTGAGTATTTTCGAAACAATAAAGCGAGAAAATTTGCTATTGAACGAAGGTTAAACTAACACTCATTCATTACGGAGAATGAAGAGAACAATAATAAGAGGCGATATGAATCATTTAATATCTGTAGGTGCACTGGAGTCCTTCTTGGTCGCAATTAGTGTGCTTTTCCTGGGGCATTTTATTAATGCTAAGCTACCGATTTTAAAGAAATTCAACATACCTGAGCCGATTGTAGGTGGTCTTATTGTAGCCTGCATGATTACTGCTCTTCATTTCAACGGCATCGATTTAGAGTTCGACTTGCCATTACAAAATACGTTTATGTTAATGTTTTTTGCGACAGTTGGTTTGGCCGCAAATTACACTCAGTTGATGAAAGGAGGTGCGAAGGTTTTTATCTTCTTAGCTGTCGCATCGTTTTACATCATCATACAAAACGGCGTTGGCGTTTCACTTGCGGCGGCGCTCGGTTTAGATCCTTTGATGGGGTTAATTGCTGGCTCGATTACTCTGTCGGGTGGTCATGGTACAGGTGCTGCGTGGTCACAAACCTTTCAAGACGTGTATGGATTGGATAACGTCTTAGAAATTGCAATGGCATCAGCGACTTTTGGTTTGATCATCGGCGGTATCATTGGTAGCCCTGTAGCGCAGCGTCTGGTGGAAAAGAACAGCATAGAGTCTGAGTATGGTCGTGGTGGTCGAGATGCCAAAACTCACGAGAAATTCCCGGAGTTGGTGACTTACAATGAATACGAAGAAGATAAAGTAACGGCGAAAAAAGTGGTGGAGAAACTCTTCTTCTTACTGATTTGTGTTACTGGGGCCAAGTATGTCGAGCAATGGGTAAGCACGTATGAAATCTCATGGCTGATGATTCCAGACTTCGTATATGCGCTATTCATTGGTGTGATCATTACGAATTTCTTGGAAGTGACCAAAATTCGTAAGTTAGATGCCGAAACGGTCGATATGTTAGGTACGGTATCGCTATCTCTATTCCTAGCGATGGCTCTGATGAGCTTGAAGTTATGGAATATCTTTGATCTAGCGATTCCATTCTTGGTTATTTTAGCTGTGCAGTCTGTCGTCTTAGCTATCTTTACGTACTATGTTACGTTCAAAGTGATGGGAAGCAACTACGATGCTGCGGTTATTGCAGGGGGGCACTGCGGTTTTGGCTTGGGTGCAACCCCAACAGCCGTAATGAACATGGGTTCAATCGTTAACCGATTTGGCCCGTCGCCACAAGCATTTATGGTGGTGCCAATTGTGGGCGCTTTCTTTATCGACATCGTCAACTTAATTATCTTGCAAGGCTACATTTCATTCCTTGGTTAAAGTTAAGTGGATGAGCTCCTAGAGGCGAAATAAAACGGTCACAACACTGGTTGTGACCGTTTTTTTATGACTTGGTTTGGTCGTTTATTGAACGAAGCATTATTGGATAGTTCGGCTGAACTTGAGGCTAGCTGTCCAACCAAGAATACCAATGAAGGCGTAAATGCCAACGTTTAACCAACCCGCTTGAGGAATGGCATTGAATGGGTTTGGTGTAATAATGGCGTGCAGCGGAAGGTAAAGCACTTCGGAGAAAAACTGATCTAGCCCGTAGAAACCAAAAAGTGCGATAGGCATCCAACGCAGCGCATAAATGGCGATAAACAAAATGACCAGTGGTGAGTTCACTTTTTGTGAAATAGCCATCGCAGTTAATGCCAGCGGTAACAGCAGAATACCGGCGAACAACATTCTGATTAAAAACTCTCCCCAATGCAGCAGCACGTAACCTAACGAGGCTTGGCGGTACAATAAAGCCAATTGGTGATCAGTAGAGATGTTCAGCAACCACAACATTAAATTTGCAGCGAGTACGAGCACCGAGCAGACGAGCGGAATCACCAATAAGCCAAATCCTAGCTTCACTAAATGGGTTTTTATGTCACTGACAGGCATACTGCGCCAAAACATAATGCTGCCTTCCGCCCGTTCTTTGCGTAGCGTTCTTGGGAAGTACTGAACGGCTAACAAGATAGACAGCAGCCCTGCTCCTCCGGTAATCAACGTATTGACATCATCACCAAGCTCTTTGTGAATGTCACTGACATCGCCACCAAAGCTCATTTGGAAAAACATATTGTGTTGTAGAGTGTCGTTACTCATTAAACTCACAAAGAGAATAACTCCACACGCCAACACAAACAGTGGAATACGTAAAACAAGAGGGTTTTCTAACCACTCTTTTTGCAACATCGCGACAACTGAACGCATTACGCTGCCTCCTTCTGCAATGCTAAAAATAAATCCGCTAACTTCACCCCATGGATGGAGCCCATTGTTTCTGCTTGTTGGGCATACTGGGCTTTGAGTAACCATTTCGTTGAACCGAGGCCTTTTTGTGACGAGAGTGGGTTCATCGCTTCAATTTGTGTGCGGTGCTCGTCGTTGGCTTCAAGAATGAAATAGTCTTCACTGATACTGTCCATCGAGGTTTGCAGAACGGGGCGACCATGCTTAAGAATCAGAACATCTGTCAGCAAGTGCTCAATCTCTGATACTTCATGACTGGCGATGATCAACACGCGCTCGCCGTCGTGAAACCATTCCAATAAGTGACGATAAAACGTCTCGCGATACACGAGATCTAACCCGAGTGTCGGTTCATCCAATATGAGGATTTGGGTGTTGGTCGCGATCACAATCGCGAGGTGTAATTGCACCTTCATCCCTTTGGATAAAGATTTGATACGCGCACGAGGTTTGATGTCCGTTTGACGAAGTAGCGTATCTGCTTGGGCGCGATTGAACCCTGGATGCACGCCCTCGGTATAGTGAAGCAGTTGAGCAACGGTCATCCAATCTGGCAGAACGTTGACATCCGAGATGTAGGATAAGCTCTGCATTATCTTGTCGCGTTGCATAATGGGTTCAAATCCGTTGATACGAATAGTGCCCTGATATTCATGTGCACCGAGTAGGGCATTAATAAGCGTTGATTTACCTGCGCCATTATGGCCGAGTAAGCCAAGTACTTGTCCTGCATGTAGGTCGAAACTCACTTCATGCAGTGCTTCTCCTTGTTGCTGATATTGCTTGGAGACGTTGTTTACACTGACTAATGCGCTCATTGGTCACCTTTCAAGTGTGGTTTTAGTTGTTGAATGAATTCGTCGAGTGACATATCCAGACGCTGTATTGTGTCGGCTATCTGCGGAATTTGTTGCTGAAGAAAACGTGCCTTCTCGTCTGCGAGTAATTTGAGCTTTGCTCCTGAAGCGACAAACATACCTTGACCGCGTTTTTTCTCCACTAGCCCGTCATCAACAAGCAATTGATAGCCTTTCATAACGGTGAGGTGGTTAATTTTCATATCTGCAGAGATGCTACGGACGGAGGGCAGAGCATCGCCTTCTTGCCAGACACCTTGCAGTATTTGCTGCGTGATCTGGTCTGCCAACTGTCGAAATATCGGTTGGCGATCATGCCAATTAGTCATGAGTGAATCTCTTGGTTGAGATGGTGTTATATATATGTATAACACCTAGTGCGTTAGAGAGAAAGTAATAATTTAAAACCTAGTGTATCCGCCTGTCTTATTCGCTCTAAATATCCACCTATGTGGTCGTTGTTTTGAGGTTTTGTTTTATATGGAAATTAATTGCTTCTCATAAGTTGAGAAGTGTTGTTTTTCTCTTCCCATCAATACACTTATCGCCTGTTCTAAATGAATATTCTCACTGAATGATAATTAGCATAATTTTAGGTCTGCCTATTTCTTACTTGATGAGAATCAATGGTCAAAGAGGCCTAGAAAACAAAAGTTTCGAGAGGCAATCTGACTGGCTTAGGCACCTATCTCACGTTGAGCGCGTGCTCAATGAATGAGAAAGAGTAGAGTAAAGAGGTCTCATGAATCAGGTAATATCTATCGGCCCACAGGAGTCGTTCCTCGTCGCAATTTGCGTGTTGTTTTTAGGGCAGTTCATCAATACCAAGTTACCAACCTTAAAAAAATTTAATATTCCAGAGCCAATTGTTGGTGGTCTAGTGGTCGCTTGCGTCATCACGACGATGCACTTAAACGGTGTGGATGTTTCCTTTGATTTACCACTGCAAAACGTCTTTATGCTGATGTTTTTTGCAACCGTTGGCTTAGCGGCAAATTACACCCAACTGATTAAAGGCGGTGCGAAGGTTTTCATCTTCCTAGTTGTGGCATCGGTCTACATTCTTATCCAAAATGCGGTCGGCGTGTCCTTAGCAACAGCGTTGGGGTTAGATCCACTCATGGGGTTGATCGCCGGATCCATTACGCTTTCTGGCGGACATGGAACGGGAGCTGCGTGGTCGCAAACTTTTCAAGAAATGTATGGTTTGCATAATGTTCTAGAGGTGGCAATGGCTTCTGCTACATTTGGCTTGGTGATGGGCGGGATTATTGGCAGCCCTGTTGCACAAAAGCTACTAAACAAACACAACTTGGAATCGGAATACGGACGCACCAATCAAAGTCATCAGAGTTTCCCTGAACTGGTGACGTACAACGAACATGAGGAAGATCGTGTCACAGCGAAAAGAGTCGTTGAAAGCTTGTCCATCATTCTACTTTGCGTGACAGGCGCGAAGTATCTGGAGAGTTGGGTAAGCAGTTTTGACATCAAGTGGTTAATGATTCCCGATTTTGTTTATGCGCTGTTTATTGGTGTTGTTATCACTAACATCATGGAAGTGACGAAGGCGCGCAAGGTTGATTTAGAAACCGTTGATATTCTTGGCACGGTTGCACTATCTCTATTTCTTGCCATGGCCTTGATGAGTTTGAAATTGTGGAATATTTTCGATCTTGCGATCCCATTCCTTATTATTCTTGCTATTCAGTCGGCAGTGTTGGCGATGTTCACTTACTACGTAACATTCCGAATGATGGGAAGCAACTACGATGCGGCGGTGATCGCTAGCGGACACTGCGGTTTTGGATTAGGTGCTACACCGACTGCGGTCATGAATATGGGCTCCATCGTGAGTCGATATGGTCCATCACCACAAGCATTTATGGTGGTTCCAATTGTCGGTGCATTCTTCATCGACATTGTGAATTTAGTGATTTTGCAAGGATGCATCGCTTTTATTAAATAACATTCGCTTTTTTACCGAAATAACAAAGCCAGCACCTATACGCTGGCTTTGCCATTTGTAACACGAAATCTTGTTTGCCTGACTTCAAGCCGTGAAATCAATGCGTTACTATGACGACATAGTGTTCATTTTGCAGCAGCATGAGGTACCCACATGTCTGAAAAAATATCGACGTCGGCATTAGCGAAAATGCGCAAGGTAGAAGCTAAGCTGCTGTTTGCCGATCTCAAACGTGCAGGCTACATCGTTCGCCAAGATGAAAAGTGGATTTTGACCGAAGAAGGGGCAAAGTTTGGCGGTGAGTATGTGGATCACCCTAAATTTGGCCAGTTCATCGTCTGGCCGACCAACTTACATATTGAGCTGACTCCCAGCTCAGGGAAAACATTGAGCGCGACACAACTGGGTGAAAAGCTGAAATTGAATGCGAAGCGCATGAATCAGCTTTTGAGTGAACTGGGTTGGTTGACCAAATCCGAAGAGGGATGGAGTGTCACTGAAGCTGGTGTGCGCGCTGGTGGACAGCAAAGAACCGATAAAGAAACACAAAATACCTTTGTCGTATGGCACGATGTGGTGCTGCGTAACAAGCGTCTTAAGCAGTCTGTCATTGAGTTTTTAGGGCAAGACGCGGAGTCACATTCTACGGATAAATCGTACTCAAGCTTTCGCCAAAAATTTGAAGCCAAGCACCGAACATTAGATGGGCATTACGTGCGCTCTAAGGGGGAGTTGCTCATCGACAACTGGCTGTACTTGGCTGGTGTTGTGCACGCTTATGAGCGTCAGTTGCCGATTGACCAAGATGTCACTAGCGATTTTTACTTGCCAGGCGGCAAAGTCTATTTGCAATTTTGGGGAAGTGACGATGGGGAGATGGCTCAGGCCGACCGTGAGACCATTCGTACTGTTTATGAGCAGCATCATTTCAATCTTATCGAAGTCGAACCGAGTGAACTAGACAAGTTGGATGAAGTGCTTCCTAAGCGTCTTCGTCAGTTTGGTATTAAAGCTTATTGACGACTTAAGCCCGCTGTTCAGATAAGAAAAAACCCGTGTTCAACACGGGTTTTGTATTTTTAGTGTATTTCTAGGCTGCCATCCTATGAGTTAAAAGCCTTTGATGTTTTCTGCTTCTAGCTCAGAGAAGTACTTCACTGTCTTCACTTTCAGTTCTTGTTGAGCTGGTTCGTCGCATACGATCACCGCTTTAGGGTGAAGCTGAAGTGCAGAAACTGTCCATAGATGGTTTACACAACCTTCCACGGCTGCTTCAAGTGCCTGAGCTTTGTTATGACCAGTGACCAAGATCATCACTTCTTCTGAGTCTAGAAGCGTACCAACACCGATAGTCAGCGCGTATTTAGGCACTTGGTTGATATCGCCGTCAAAGAAGCGAGAGTTCGCAATGCGAGTGTCTTCAGTGAGGGTCTTGATGCGAGTACGAGAAGAAAGAGATGACGCTGGCTCGTTGAACGCGATGTGACCGTCGTTACCCACGCCGCCCATGAACAGGTTGATCTTGCCGTAAGACTTAATTTTGTCTTCGTAACGCTTACATTCTGCGTCGTGATCGTCTGTGTTACCGTTCAGTAGGTTGATATTTTCTTCTTGAATATCAATGTGATTAAAGAAGTTGTTGTACATGAACGAGCGGTAAGATTCTGGGTGATCCGCAGGGATGCCAATGTACTCATCCATGTTAAAAGTCACGACGTTTTTGAAGCTGACTTCGCCGGCTTGGTAAAGCTCGATTAGGGCTTTGTAGGTTGCTAGAGGAGTGCCACCAGTTGGTAGACCCAGAACGAATGGACGCTCAGCAGTAGGTTTAAAGTCGTTGATACGCTTAGCGATATGCGCAGCTGCCCACTTACCTACTTGTGCTGCTCGAGTTAACGGGATAAGTCTCATTTTGTGCCCCTAGTTATTGGAATTGACGATGTACTGAAACATTAATTCGCATTATAAAATAAGTAATGGCGAACTGCTATTGTTTTAGGTCAAAATTTTGCTTTTTCTTTAACCAATGTTGGTTTTGTCGACGATTTTTATATCTAAATGCTTTTATAAGACGATTTTTTACAAAGAAATTGCATTATGAAACTGACGAATCAATAGATAAAATTTATGATCTAAATTAAGTTCTGCCTTCGTACTTAACCTTGTTTTTTAACAACCTACAGAGTGCGAAATCGCACACGAACTTCAAATATTATGGGTTAGATATGGCATGGCGCTCATTCTTTAACCATAATTGAAATGTGTAAACCAGTGAGGAATTCGGTATGAAAAATGAGTTAGATCCGAGCAAAGTACTACAGGCTTACGAATGTGTGATGAACAACGGTACGCCAACCGAATTTGGTAAAATGTATGAAGGTGTAGAAGCGTTTTCTGACTACGATGGGTACAACGTTTTCTTGAGAGGGAATGGTGTTGAGCTAAAAATTGGCTTCCACAACACCTATCACTTGGAATATGACCAAGAGCATTTGAAAGAGAGCTTTCTGAAAAAGATTGCGACGCTCGCCAAGTAAACGGTCATCACCCAAATATTAAAAAAGCCCTTGGGAGAACGCCCCCTTGGGCTTTAGGAGAAGAAATGAACTTGTCTTGCTCGCTCAGTAAAGTCAAACGAGCTTTCGCCTACTACTAGAAAAAGGCGAGAACTAGGTTATTGGTTATTAATCGTCTTCAACCAAACTCTCTTCAATGTATTCTTCTGTGGCGTCAGGCTTGTTACGACCATTTAGCGTATGGAAGCGCTTGCGACCACGAGCAAGTTGGGTGTACTTTAGCCACGTACGCTCAAGTTTTGTTTTTGCTTTGCCCGGGTTTTCTAACACCTTGATGAAGTGTTTCTCTTCGCTGTTTTCAGGTGTTAATTCGCCTGACTCTAAGCCAAGCATTGTATCCCCATAAATTGTTAGGATTTCCTCTTCTGAAAGAGTAAAATCGCCAGACTTTGCAAAGCCGCGTGGGAATTTTACGTTATCGTAAAAACGTTTTTTGCCATGACGGAATTCAGTGTCAGACATGTCAACAGCCTCTGTAACCGTTATTGATGAATGTAGTGAACTTACGGCGAAAATTAGGCTTAAATCTAACAAAAGAAAAACAAAACTTTTTTGTCGTCATGATTTTAATTAGTTGTTAATCTGGTTTTATATTAACCAGGAGATGGTTTATGGATGTAAAAGTCTTTCGAACATTTTTAGAGCTGGCAAGAGTTCGTCACTTCGGACGTGCTGCTGAGAACCTTTATATTACCCAAGCCGCAGTGAGCGCACGTATCAAACAATTGGAAAGTTACTTCGATACGCAATTGTTTATTCGTGATCGAAATAACATAAAGTTGACCTCTGCAGGTGAGCGCTTAATCAGCTATGCCGAGGTAATGGTCACTACATTGCAACAAGCGAAGCTAGAATTATCGCTTGAAGATGGCAAAGCGCTGCAACTAACGTTAGGTGGCACGCCAAACATTTGGGACGCTTATTTACAGAATTGTTTAAGTGTCGTCACAGATTCGTTTGGTGGTTATGGCTTCATGGCAGAAGTGATGGGACGTGAGATGCTCAGTCGTAGCTTGCTAGAGCGCACGTTAGATATGGCATTTGCGTTCGATCAGATCAAAGCTGATGAGCTTAACTGTAAAAAAGTGGCAGATGTTGTTCTCGTTCTGGTATCAACTGAGAAAGATTCTTTAGATACCGTTTTCGAAAACAAATATGTGTACGTTGACTGGGGGACGCGTTTCTCCTCGGAGCATTCTGAACGTCACCCTAAGATTCCGGCTCCATATTTACGCACTTCAACAGCGCGTATCGCATTGGACTTTATTTTAGAGAAGGGTGGAGCCGCGTACTTACCAATCTCTCTCGTGGAGCCATTTATCGCTAATGGGCAGCTTCACAAGGTGTCTGGAGTAGAAGATTGGTGTCGCCCTATCTATTTGAGCTATCGTAAAGCTAGCTCGTCTGTAGACGCAATTAAGCAAGTGGAAGAAATTGTCAAAGAGATCGATCCACTGACCGCTTACAGTTTTCAGCAAATTGGTTCTGGCACTTCCGACGAATAGCGTTGAATGAAAAGTCAGAAAAACGAAAAAGCCGCCTTGAGAAATCAAGGCGGCTTTGTTTTTATCTCGATGAATCGATAGTTATGGTAAGTCAAACAACAGGGCTGTTGTGCTTTCGTTTGATGTATTGCGCAAAACAACCTTACTCTGGTGTTCAATCTTCGCGCCGTCGCCAGCCGTCAAAGTGGTATTGTCGACACTAAGGCTCCCAGTCACTTGATGGATGAATAGATTTCGGCCCGACTCAATCTCAAAGTTTAGTTCGCTACTTGGCTCAAGAATTAACTGATGCAAAGTCGCATCTTGCTTAATAAGTAGCGTGCCGTTTTCTCCAGTTGGAGTTGCGATAGTCGTTAACCCAGGATTGCGACCAAAATCTTTTTGCTGATAACCTGGTTTGGTTCCAAATGTGTTCGGTTGAATCCAAATCTGTAGAAACCGCAGCGTATCTTGGTTCGATGCATTGTACTCACTGTGGTAAATCCCTTTCCCTGCCGACATGAGTTGGAATTCACCTGCAGGTAGTGTTTTGACGTTACCTTCACTGTCTTTGTGTGCGATAACACCTTCCAACACATAGCTGATGATCTCCATATCACGGTGGCCATGTGTATCAAAACCCGCGCCAGGCTTGACTACATCGTCATTAATGACTCTCAGCTCAGAAAAGCCCATATGTTGAGGATCGTAGTAGCTACCAAAAGAAAACGTATGTTTGCTATCAAGCCAGCCAAAGTTTGCTCGACCTCGGTCTGCTGCATGTCTTACCGTAATCATAAGGCCTCCTTAAGAGAGCTTTTTGTTTAAAAAGTTATCTAACGCTGCTTTACCTGCGCCAGAGAACGCCAGAGAAACGCTTGCTGCCAGTAATGCTAAGCCAAACTCGTAACCGTTGTTTGCCATGAATAGGCCATTTTCAAAGTGGACAGAGAATATCGCTACCACCATCGTGAACGCCAAAGCAACCGCTGCTGGTCGAGTTAGCAGACCAAGTAAAATGAACAAGCCGCCAAAGAACTCTGCGCTGCCCGCAAGTAACGCCATGAGCACGCCAGGACCTAAACCGATAGATGCCATCCACTGACCTGTGCCTTCTAGCCCGTAGCCACCAAACCAGCCAAATAGTTTTTGTGCGCCGTGCGCCATAAAGATAATGCCGATTGGAACGCGAAGTGATAGTGCGCTGTAACCTGCGTTTGATGTGGTAATTTTCTGTAATAGTGCTTTCATGATTCTGTCCTCTGACTGTTTTCAATGAGTGGGAAGCGTGTGCTCCCGTGCTGTTGAGAACAGTTTAGGTAGAGGCGAATATAAAAATAACGGGAGGATTTTGATAAACTCGTTCTAAAAAATTGAATAGTTGGTTTTTATTTATTTAAATCAATGTCTTGATTTTTATATTAGAGTGTTTATTTGCCGATTATTGTCTGTTTTAAATCAAGGTCTGTCATTATTTTCGATAAACATTTTTGCTGTTAAACAAAAAAAGAGCACATGTACTGTGCTCTATTGCTTTCGCTTTTAACAAGGGAGAAAGGTGCGTTAAAGAAAACCGTCAGAGGTTCATTAAGCTCTCTAATGACTCCTCTACATTGTTGTAGTGATAAGTTCGAATATTACGTCCATCCGTCGCATTAATCTGAATTTCTGAGATCTCGTTATCTGAGTCTCGTTCGATGATTCCAATAGAATGATCTACGGATTTACTGGTAATAACCTTTTGGTTTCTTAATACAATTACGCAAGTATGTAAGTCCATGCCAATTCCCTTTAGCCGACGTTGTTGTGATGTTCTGGATCTAACTTTAGTGTACAAAAGCGCTAATGCCAATAAATCTCAATATTGAGTTCCGAAAATGGCTAATTATGGGCGCTTAAGCAAGCTACAATAACACTATATTGAACGATGCCTATGAACAATAAATGACAAAAGGCATGAGCAAGGAAAGCACTATGTTTATTCACCCCCATACCTCACTGACCTTTGAGCAGTGTCACAAGGCGCGAGTCGCGCGAGACAGTCGTTTTGATGGGCGATTTTATGTGGCGGTAAAAACAACGGGAATCTTTTGTCGTCCGATTTGCCCGGCAAATTTGCCTAAAGAAGAAAATGTTGAGTATTTCGCTGATAAGACGCAAGCCCTTCAAGCAGGGTACCGTCCGTGTTTACGCTGTCGACCTGATAGCGCTCCTGGATCTTGGGCATGGAAAGGTGTCGAGACGACCTTTCAACGAGCGATTTCGTTAATTGATAGAGGGGAGTTGCGTCACCATTCGGTGTCTGAGTTGGCTGAGCGTGTTGGGATTTCTGACCGTTACTTACGTATGTTATTTGAGCAGTATCTAGGTATGTCACCCAAGCAGTATGCGCAATATCAGCAACTAATGTTCGCCAAACAGTTGCTTCACTCCAGCTCTATGTCGGTCACCGACGTGGGGTTTGCGTCAGGTTTTAACAGTACGCGCCGCTTTAACGATGCTTTTCAAAAGTTTCTCAAACTAACGCCTTCTCAAGTACGCCGTAAAGAGTTTGATGGTGCGGGTTGCAATCGAATTGCCTTACCTTATCGAGGTGAGTTGAATTGGTCGCACATGTTGGACTTCTATCGTTTGCGAGCGGTTGAGGGGGTTGAGCTAGTGAGTGATGAGAGTTATCAGCGCAACGTTTTTTTGGATGACAGCAAAGCCTGGTTTAAAGCGACAAAAGGTGAAGGATACTTAGAACTGGCGTTTGAAATTGAAGACGTAACGAAGCTGCAAAACTTGGTGTCTGACATTCGTCGTATGTTCGATCTTGACGCTGATATTTGTACTGTTGAGCAGCATTTGGAGTATGTCGCGCCTGGGCTCGTGTCGAGTAAAGGTATTCGTATTCCTGGTGTATGGAATGCATGGGAAGCAGGGGTTAGAGCGATTTTAGGCCAGCAGGTGTCGGTTAAAGCGGCGATTGGTCAACTTAACTTATTGGTGGCCACACTTAGTGGAGAGTCAGAAAAACGTTTTTTCCCGACTCCCAGTGATATTGCAAACGCCGACGTGAGCTTTTTGCGCATGCCGCAAAGCCGTAAAGAGACGCTAGTGCGCTTCGCCCAGTTTATGCAGGACAACTCAGAAGCTGACCCCCAGCAGTGGCTAACTTTGAAAGGCATTGGACCTTGGACCGTCAGTTATGCTCAACTGCGAGGGCAATCTCAACCCGATTGCTTTTTAGATAAAGACTTAGTGGTGAAAAAGGCGATGCAGCGTTACCCATCACTGAATACGCACACTGCGGCCCCTTGGGGAAGCTACGCGACGTTTCACTTATGGAATCAATCATGAAAACATTTTATACCGAAATGCCGAGTCCACTAGGAACGGTGACTATCCAATCGAACGCTGAGGGCTTACTTGGCATTTGGTTTGAAACATGCACCACTAAGCCGAGTGAGCTGGGAGTGCGAGACGAGCAGCATCCGGTCTTGCGCCAAGCTGTCACCCAACTGGATGAATACTTTGCTGGTCTGCGCAACGAATTCGATTTGCCCCTTGCAGCGACAGGCACTGATTTTCAAAATCAAGTTTGGCAGGCACTAACGACCATTCCATATGGGGAAACGTGGAGCTATCAAGATCTCGCGAATGCGATAGGTAACCCTAAAGCTGTGCGTGCTGTTGGGTTAGCAAACGGGAAGAATCCGATTTCTATCGTGGTGCCTTGTCATCGCGTTATTGGCAAAAGCGGAAAACTGACTGGGTATGCAGGTGGAGTGGAGCGCAAGCAACGTTTGCTCGCGTTGGAGCAAGGTACACCGCTTTAAGTGAGGCGATTCTCGTATTGGGATTAAGCGTGCTACACAGGGGTAACGATAGTGTAGAGTTTCATAATCGTTATACGAATAGAAGAAGGACAATAAGGACATGCCTTTCAAAACGGATTTTGATGCCTTCATGAGTGAGTGTTGGCAGCATCACGAGGAAAATCCCGAACAAGTTTATGCTCAGCTAGAAACGGCTCTGAGCGAGGTGGAAGACGTTACCCAAATCGAGCGAATATTCGCATTGATGCTGCATACCGCTATTGGGCATCTCCAGTGCCCAGAACAGTTTCTTACTTGTTTAGAGCACTTTGATGAACGCAAGGTTGCCGAGAGTTTTGCATTTCAACGCAGTATTGCCGTTGCGCGCTATTTCGTAGATGGCACTGACAATATGGAATTATTGGAAGAGCAAGAACAACGCCGAGTTTACGCTTTGATTTCGAATGAACTTTCTGCACTTGTTCAGCTTGAACTGGCGAGTCAATGGTTGGTGAAGGCAGCGTTAGGAACGACGCCGAACGATGCAGAAGGGCCATTAGCGCGCGCTATCGCGATCACTGCGAACAACTTAGCATGTCAGTACGAAGCGCTGGCTGAGCGCACGTGCATGGAAAAATCGAAGATGTTAGAAGCAGCGACACTCGCGCTAGACTATTGGAAAGTGGCAGGGGGTTGGATGCAAGAAGAGCGCGCAGAGTATCGCTTAGCGATGAGCTTGCTTAAAGCGGATAAACCGCAAGAAGCCAAAGTGCATGCTGAGCGCTGTGAGGCTATTTGTCAGCAAAATGGTAGCGACGCGTTTGAGCTGTTCCACGCACATGACTTGTTGATGCAAGTACACTTCCATCTTAGTCAGAAATATAAAGCTAAATTGGATGAAGAGATGCAGCAGCACTGCAAAACGAGCTCGTTGACGTGATCTTAGCGTTGAATGAAAAAAGCCCCGAGTGACTGGCTGGGGGCTTTAGGGTTGTTGACTATGCAGCGATGATTATGCTGCTTGCGCTTTTGCTTGGTATCGTCCTGGTTTATGGTTCATCGCCAAAATCAAGTTCGTTGCGATGGCACCTAGAACAGATAGAGCGATAAGGTGCACATCTACAATGAACAGTGACATCACCACGATGGCACAATCTAACGCCATTTGAACTTTACCCGCTCGAACTCCAAAACGTTCCTGAAGGTACAACGCTAGAATGTTAAAGCCACCCAAACTCATTTTGTGACGGAAAATTACCAACATACCGATTCCAATCAGCCCACCACCCAAAAGTGCCGCATAGAAAGGTTCGATTCGTGAAATCTCAATCACATGATGCAGATGATCGACCGCAAAAGAGACAATCGAAACCGCAATAAAGGTATTGATAGTGAAGCGCCAACCCATGCGCATCACAGATAAAATATAAAAAGGGAGGTTAAGAGCGAAAAATATCTGACCAAAACTGAAGTCACTCACTTTGGTTAGGAAGATCGCCAAGCCAGCCGTACCGCCAGTGAGCAATCCTACTTTGCTAAAAAATATCACTCCAAGTGACACTAACGCACTGCCGAGCGTCAGAGCCAAGAGGTTCTCTCTTAGGCTATGATCTTTGTCCATAAATTAATTTCCTTGGTTTAAAAAACGCGCCGGAGATAACACGTCTCACGGACGCGATAGACAGTCGCCAAAATAGCAACTAACAAATCGGCAAATAAAATGTCGCGAAAAGTGATGGATGTCGAGTTTTTGGACGAGATTATGATGATATTAACCTGTTTAACATAATGTACACAGATAGAAAAACAACAAGGAAAAGTTATGATTAAGAAAGTTGGCAACACCCAAATCAACACATTACATCGACTGAGTTGTCACTGTGGAAAAGTTGAGTTGGAACTGGCGTTACCCAATGGTATTGAGAAACCGAGACGGTGTGACTGTTCTATGTGTCGACGTCGTGGCGCGATTGTCGCATCTGTACCTTTGAACGGTATTCGTATTGTGCAAGGCGAAGACGTCTTGAAGCAGTATCAATTTAATACACACACTGCGAAGCACTTTTTCTGTGGCGAGTGCGGTATTTATACGCACCATCAGCGTCGTTCTGACCCGAGTGAGTATGGCTATAATGTCGGCTGCTTAGAGGGCGTCAACCCATATGAGTTGGGAGCGATTGAAGTGATGGATGGCGTTAACCATCCATCCGACCGCTAGGTTGTGTTGCAAGTTAAGTACCTGATTGTCGGTGCTTTTAAGTAAATAAACCGCTATTCATCCACAAGTGTACCGCAATACTGGCGGCATAACCCAAGGCGATGACGGGAGCCCACTTTAAGTGGCCAAAGAAGGTGTATTGCCCACGCGCGGCTCCCATTAAAGCGACGCCTGCCGCGGATCCGATGGAAAGCAAACTGCCCCCGACACCTGCGGTTAATGTGACCAGTAGCCAGTTGCCCATCGACATGTTTGGTTCCATAGTCAGTACAGCAAACATAACCGGAATGTTATCGACGATTGCAGATAGGACACCAACCATTACGTTTGCCCAGACTGGGTTCCATTGCGTGTACATGACGTTTGAAACCAGTTCGAGGTAGCCAAGTAAACTTAAACCGCCAACACACATCACAACACCATAGAAGAACAACAAGGTGTCCCATTCGGCTCGAGACACACGATGAAACACATCAAACGGAACCACTGAGCCTAAGCGCTTCAATGCCTGATCATCGCCATTGGCAATTGCCATAGCTGCTTTTTTTGCGAGTGAGTGTTTGAGAGTTTGGCGCAAAAAATATCCGAAAAACTGTAAGTACGCCAAGCCCATCATCATGCCCATAACGGGTGGGAAGTGCAGCACAGCATGGAAAGAGACTGCGGTGGCAATCGTCAAAATGAACAACGCGACAATACGCCTTGCCCCGCGTTTTAGCTCAACGTGTTGGTGAATCGTATTCGGTTTTGTGTTTGGAACAAAAAGTGACATCAAAAATGCGGGAACCAAGTAGTTCACCAATGACGGTACAAACAACGGAGTGAACTCAGCAAAGCTGACATGACCGGCCTGCCACACCATCAGGGTTGTAATATCACCAAATGGGCTGAATGCACCGCCAGCATTGGCTGCGATAACAATGTTGATACAAGCAAGATTGACGAACTTAGGATTATCACCAGAGACTTTCATCACTACAGCGCACATCAAAAGGGCCGTAGTTAAGTTATCGGCAATCGGTGAAATGACAAAAGCGAGAAACCCCGTCAGCCAGAACAACTTTTTGAATCCAAAACCTTTACCAACCATCCACGCCTGTAAGGCATCGAAGAGTTTGCGTTCTTCCATTGCGTTGATGTAGGTCATCGCCACGAGCAAAAACAGCAGCAACTCGGCATATTCCAACAAGTTATGTTCTAGTGCGGATTTGGCGATTTCAGGCTGGTTGTGCTGAGCAAAGGTGTAGCCAATCAGAATCCAAATTAACCCTGCAGCGAGCAGCACTGGCTTGGATTTTCTCATTTTCAGATACTCTTCCAACATAACCAGTATGTAAGCGATCGAAAAGATAATCAGAGCCGCGTAACCGACACCAGAATTAACAAGATTCAGTTCATTGGTTGATGCAGCAAAGGTGGCGCTAGAGAACAACAAACAGCAGAAAGCCACAATTGGATAGATTGGCATAGACATTTCTCCTTTGTCTGGTTGGAGAAATATTAGCCACAAATGAATGAGTTAGTTGTGAGAGAGCTCGAATTAACAGTAGGAGTTAGGAAATGATAGTGTGCGCCACTATTTTCTGAGTGACGCAATGCTTGCTGCGCCGAATAAAACCGCAGCGGCATATAAACCGTAAGTTAACCAGTGACTAATCTCTAAAAAAGGAACGAGTCCTTGACCTGCCCACATACAGCCTCCGTTTAATGAGCAATGTTGTAATAGTCGAGCCAATCTAAAGGAAATGAACAATGTTTTTTGTGAGTGAAAGCAAATTCTGAAGGATTAGAAAGTCAAAAATTGGTCAGTGAGAGAGAAATCTCATTTTTAACTGGCTAGCTCTAACCCTTTTGAGTTAAAGCTAGCTATATCTAGAGCTGAATGCATTTAGCGTAGGAGCCATTTTTTCAACGGTGAAGCGTCAATTGCTTTCACAAGCAGTATGGTTGCAACAATCGTTGCAGGATAAATAAACACATCTTTCGCGAGGTGTTGCAGCCCGATAAATCCAGCGACATTCATCATGACAATTATGATAAGCAGATGGCTAACATATATTCCTAACACGCTAGGAGATAGTTTGAAGACCCAAGGCATGTCGCCAAAATGAGGGTGAGCCAAAAGCCACATAAAGACACCTACAGCCCAGATAACGGTACCGAATAGGAAGTCGTGCGAGTTGAAAGCGATGTCATGTTGCATCAGCCAGTAAGCTTCACCAAAATGCAGTGCTATGCCAAGAATAATGCATCGAACCGTATTGTTTCGCGACCACCGCCACTGCGCTTCTCGTGCGAAATAACCCAGAACAACTAGCAACGTGCTGAAAAAAGGCCCGTTACGAGTAAAGAAAGGCGCTGGCAGGTCGGTAATGGTCGCGTAACTGCCAGCAAAGACCCCGTATATGTATAGCAATACTGCAGTTGGCAGTATCAGTTGCACCATATTGATATGCACGAGAAAGGCAATTAACGCTACGGCAATGACCAGAGCCGGAATAAACCACAGATGAACGAGTCCGCCTTCGATGAGTGAATTGATCGGGGTTGACATTAAGTACCCCCAATAACCTTGCCTTTCGGCGAGATACCCAGCCTCAGCGACCGTCTGCCATTGGAATGGCATCAGTAAACTGATCATGCTCCAAATGAGCCAAACCTTCATTAACGGTTTGGCGTAGTTCTTAAGAGTATCGATAGGTGAATGACTCAACTTCGGCTGGATTAGATAACCCGAGATGAGAAAGAATAGCGGAACAGCAAAACGAGCCAGTTGGTTGAGCATATAGCCAACCCATGGTATCCCATTCCACTGCCAGTACGTCAGTGCCATCTGGCAATGCAAACCCACAATCGCAAGCATCGCAATGATACGTGCAAACTCTAAGCTGGCTATTTTTTGTTTCTTTGCCATTACATTGTTTACCTAAATAAAAAACTTAGGTGAAAATAGCAGGTTGTTACTGAAGTAATACGTGAAAAAGTCAACAGACTTGCGCTTACATTGAAGCTGTTTTGAAAATTAAGACTTACTTCAAACTTCTTAATTATTAACCTATTAACGCAATCAATACCTGATTCGTGAGTCGAAAATAGCACTGAATAATGGTTAGACCAGTTAACTCGAGATTGCAAAAAAGAACGATCGTGCTAAAAATAAGACTATGCAAAAAGGAAAAGTGACAAAAGAGTTTATTCTGCAGCGGGCTTTTGAGATCGCCAGCGAAGACGGATTAGAAAGTCTTACGATTGGAGAGTTAGCCAAGCAATGCGGTATGTCGAAAAGTGGTCTGTTTGCCCACTTTAATTCGAAGTTGAATTTACAACTATCGGTGCTTGATCACGCCAATAAAGTGTTCGCTGATCGGGTTATTGAGCCTGCTCGAGAACTCGGGGATGGCAATATCGAGCGTAAAATTCGAGGGTTGCTCGACTCTTGGATGACTTGGAATCACGCATTCCAAGGAAGTTGTATGTTTCTTGACGCTTGGAATGATACGGCAGATAAAGATTGCCCGCTTCAGGCCGGACTGCGTAAATCCATAGACACTTGGCTGAGTTATTTGGAGATCCAAATAGCGAAAGGCAAAGAGAAGCAAGAATTTGCAGCAGACTTAGATACACGCCAAGCAACGTTTGATTTGTACGGTCTCTATTTGAGTGCGCATGTTTTTTACTCAATTAAAGGTGAGCAAGAAAGCTTGCGTCTGTTTTGGCAAGGGATCGACAACTTATTTTCTCGCTGGAAAGGCTAATATCGGTTATTCGCTTCCCAGATTCGTAGACATAAAATCACAAAGAGCGGCTGAGTTCGCTCTTTCTTATCAGCGTAAAAAGCACGACCGTTCTATTTTGTGCAAAGCTGATAGTTAAGGACATGATTATGAGTGAAAAAATTTACTTTAATACATCGCAACGTTTCAGTATTAAGCGCAGTTTGGTGAACATTAGTACTCGGTTACACCATACACTGGCCCCGTCACATGCAAAGAAGACCGCGCGCAAGCTTCTTCTGACACCTGCTCGTACGCAACCTAAAAATATTGAGCCTCAAGGGCTTATCAAAGATGAAATTAAAGGGCATGCAGGCATCATCAAAACCTATACTTTGGGCTCTGGACCTATTTGGGTGCTAACTCATGGTTGGTCTGGAACGGCAAGTCAGTTTTATCCACTGATGGAACATATTGCGTCGAAAGGGTTTACTGCTTTGGCGTACGATCATCCGGCACATGGTGAGAGTGAGGGGCAGTATGGGCACATTCCGGGGTTTGTCAGAGGATTAGAAGATGTGTTGGATACGGTCGAGGATATTGTTGGCCTAGTTGGGCACAGCATGGGCACCGCTTCTGCTCTTGAGTGTAGGCACAGTAAATTAGAAAACAAGCCTTTGCTGCTTATTGCTCCGGTATTAAATTACGTAGAGAACTTATTCGGTAGCATTGCACGTTCCGGTTACTCGATGAAGCTTTTTAATGCTGTGGTTTCAGAAGTTGAAGACCAATTTGGTTATCCGTTACAGTCCATTGATCCGATGAAGCGTTTGTCTGAGCGTCCGTCTCACACCATTATTATTCATGATGAGCAAGACAAGTTCACCAAATACAGTGTCTCGGCAAAAGCGGCTGAAGAGATTAAAAACGTTGAGTTAGTGACAACACAAGGTCAGGGGCATGGTCGAGTGATGAAGTGTGAGCAAGTCTTCAGTAGTTTTGACCGTTTGCTCGATAGTGCTTGGTAACCCTTACTTTTACTGATTGATTCGCTCCGTTTTGCGCTAATTCGATTTGAAAGTAACACCTCAGATTTTTTCGTCTCTGGTGTTGCTCTCCTCGTTAAGAGGTTAAATCCAAAAAGGACAGCCGAAGCTGTCCTTTGTTTATTTAGCAGAACGTCTGCAAGGCTGAAATTAGTTACAGTTAGCTACGCCAACTTCTTTCCAAACGCCCCATTCGCCAGATTGGCTAGGATCGTCACCCTGAGTCCACCATTTCGCTTCCCACGTTTTACCTGCGTGAGTCACTTGGTTACCACCTGTGTACACTGCGCTCGCATCCCATGCGTTGTCACAAGTACCAGGGTTCGGATCGGTTGTGTGCTGTGCAACAACCACTGTCGCGCTTGCCGATGAAGACACTTTACCGTCGCTCACACTTACAGTGAAGCTTAAGCTTGTGTCTTGCGGGTATTCCGCAGCAGTGAACGTGACTTTGGAGCCTTCAACCGTTGCATTCAGACCTTGAGGTAGAGTCCAGTTGAATGTCAGGGTATCGTTGTCTGCATCGCTAGACGCAGATGCATCTACAACCACAACGTCACCAGCGTTTGCTGTCGCTGGAGCAACAACTTGCGCTACTGGTGCGCTGTTCACTGGGTCAACAACACCTGCTGGTTTCACTGTTACTACAACGAGGTCAGATGCCGTTGCACCTTCGTTATCAGACACCGTCAGCTTGAAAGTTAATTGCTCTTCAACAGTAACTTCTGCTGCATCAAAGCTTGCTTTCGCTGTGTTTGCACCTGTTAGTACCACTGCTGTGCCAGATACTTGTTCCCAAGCGTAGCTTGCGATGGTGCCGTCAGAGTCTTTTGACAGGCTGCCATCTAGAACCACATTTGCAGGACCTGTTACCGATTGATCTGCGCCAGCGGCTGCGGTTGGTTTACGGTTTGGTTGAGGAACCACACCACCAGCCATACCTTCGTGCATCGCGTTTAGAATGTCACCGTTATCCGCGTCAATTTCCCAAGAGAATAGACCAGCAAGACCAAGAGACTTCGCGTAGCTACCTTTTGCTAGCACTGAACGGTGGTCATCAAATGTGATCAACTCGCCCGTAGTACGGTTCCATACCCATGGTGCTTCTGCTTGTGCATCGTAGCCGTACTCGAAGCCGTTAATACCAGTGTTGTTTGCACCTAGCATGAATGACTTAATGCCTTTGTAGTCAATTACGCCATCTTCCCAAACACCTTGCGCTGTGCTGCCCTTCAGTTTACCTGTAGCAGTACCTGTCATTGGGTCGTTTGGATCTGTGAGTGTATCTGGAGTTACGCCTTCCCAGCCACGACCGTACATTGCTGTACCAAGTACTAGCTTGTTCGCAGGAACGCCTTGAGCAAGAAGAAGTTGGATGCCGTTATCTGCTGTGTAAGCAGGACCTTTGTACGGTTCGCCGTTCTCATCAACGCCACTACCGTCACACTGACCAGGACGCATGAATGAACCACAGTAAAGCGCAGTTTGGTGACCAGGAACGTTATTCCAACCACCGTAGAAGTCGTAAGTCATTGCGAAGATGTAATCCATGTACTGAACTGCATCTGCGTAGTCTACGTCTTCAATCTTGTCGTAACCGACACCGATAGCGGACGTTAGCTCGTAAGTTCGGCCTGTCTCAGCTTCTAATTCATCAAGCATTACGCGCAGTTCACGCATCAGTGCGATGTATGCTGGGCCATCGTTTACAGGGTCGCCCTTATCGGCTGCTGCACCGCCGCCGCCAGGGAATTCCCAGTCGATGTCAACACCGTCGTAGAATTTCCAAGTTTTCAGGAACTTCTTAACTGATGCGACGAATGTGTCACGGTTTTTCTTGTCCACGAAATCGAAGAATGGGTCAGACAGTGTCCAACCACCGATCGATGGGATGATTTTTAGATCAGGGTTACGTTGTTTCAATGCCATTAGCATTGCGTAGTTACCCTTGATAGGCGTGCTGTATTCATGACCAGCTTGTGGGAAGCTCTTCTGATAAGCAGCCCAAGGGTCATGGATAACGACTTCATAATCAGGCACACCTGTACAAGCAGTTTGTAGCGCGTTGAAACTGTTGCCGCCAACAGACTTCACAGACTCATTTGGGCCACAAATTGGGATAAAACCGTAAAGGATGTGAGTCAAGTTGTCGACCGGCATATTATCGACGGTGTAGTCACGGCCATAGATGCCCCATTCAACAAAATACGTACCCATCACGACGCTTGGATCGGTATTGTAGGTTTTGTTGTTTGGATCAACATTCATCGTTAGTGGCTTCAGGTGAGAACCATCGGTATCTGCAATTGTGATTTCAGCTGGTGCGCTTTTCGCACAACCTGTCGCATCACATGCTTCGATTTCCATTTGGTATAAGCCACCTTGGCCGTATTCAAACGAAGCTGTTGTTTGGCTACCAGTGATAGGGCCGCTTGCTACTTTTACACCATCAAAATAGACGTTGTAAGTGTCACCAGGTGTGCCACTCCACTGGTTAAATTTAACAGTGATCTTCGCTTGCTCATGGTATTTCACCATGTCGTAGTAGCCTGACGTGGTTTCCATCGCGAGTTCAATTTTAGAAAACTGAAGGTTGTTGGAACCGTACATATCGATACTTGGTGCGGTTGGAGCAGCAACTGCAGCACCTGATAGCGCTAAAGCAACTCCAGCTGCACATAGGTTAAATCGAATCATAACTTCTCTCTCAATCCTTGGATTCATGTTCTACCTAGAACATAGGCTGCTCTTGCACCAGATAAGATGATTGGATTTACTCCACGTGCAAAAGCATCACACTCAGCATTTCAGAGAGTTTTTTTTCGTCAAAAAAAATTAAGACGGTTTTCGAGGCACTTGAGAGAACTTAACTAAAACTCGCACTCTGTTACACAGAAAGTGTCAGACTGAGTCAATAATTTATAAAATCTCAGCAGAAACTAAAATTATTGTTTACTCAGTAACGAGTTAGTTAAATGCGATGAAGGCCTTATTTTGTTGTTTATTAAGGTTTTGTTTCATTGATATAGAAAGAGAATTGAAAGGAAAAATAGTCGTGAAGACGTACTAGTCACGGCTGAAGTGTTCACTCAACGCGGCACGACGTTTAGAGGCTGCGCCGGTTTCTGAGCCCTGAACGGTATGCTCAAATCCTTTACGAATGAATCGCTGATCTGGAATAAGAGGTTCAATACGGCGTATTTGAGGTGAAAGATGAGAGCCTGAGATCTGATACGCTGTCTTTCCTAATCCGGTATTCAACGTGATGACCTTGCCATCGAATTCAAATTCCGTCGTAATGAGTCGATGGTTTCGGTATACCCCATCTTCAGTGAAAACGAGACGTTCTGTTTGGTAGGGTGGCGCGCCAATCTCAATCCATTCGCCGTACACCTTTTCCGGATCAATGTGGTCTTGATAGGAAAGGTGGATTTGATAGCCAAAAAACGTCAACAGACCCATCCCGAAGCAGACAAATGTACTCTTGAGGATTTTGGATTGGTGGCGAGCCAAAAATGAAAGTTTTGGTTCTTGTCGTGCTTTTCGCCTTCGGCGAGTCGAGTCCGTCATAGATCTAATTTTCTCCACTTTTTTAACATGGTGGAAACCTTCCTTTTTAAAAACAAACAATCCCGCCATTGAGACGACGAAACTATGATCTAATGTCCACTTTTACATTCAGATACACATCTTATTGATGGTTTTGTTGTTTGCTCACATTCATTACTTCGCAGGTTTTCTTGCTCGGTTTAGGTCGCCTGATTAATCCTCGCGAAAAGAGGTTCTCGCTCAGTAGCAAAGGATGTGCGTTATTACGTTGAGTTTAATGGCTTTCAAAGCTTGAGTAACGGAAAGAAACAAGGTAAAAAAGAGCGGACTTTTGATAAGGAAACCAATAATGAATATTAAGGAAAATAGCTATTTTGCTGGTAGTGTAAAATCACTAGGCTTTAACCAGAAAGATCAGGAAGTTAGCGTTGGTGTGATGCTTCCTGGTGAGTACACGTTTGGTACTCAAGCACCAGAGCGTATGACGGTTGTAAAAGGTGCGCTTGTGGTCAAGCGTGTTGGCGAGAGCGATTGGACGACTTATCAAAGTGGTGAGTTTTTTGAAGTGGAAGGTAATTCTTCATTTGAGCTTCAAGTGAAAGAAGCGACTGCGTATTTATGTGAGTACTTCTAGCGTTCATTTGTTGCTCGTCATAAAACCACCTGCGGGTGGTTTTTTCGTCTATGTGCTTCACTTATAACGCATCTTTTTGGTTATTTGGGTATATACTTAATAAAAATGTACCCATCGACCAGGGAGGAAGTGATGGCAGTACAACGCAAGCATTCTGATCTCCCTCCTCGTTACGAGGATAAAGATCTCACCAATGAGCAAAGACAGCGCTTTACCGAAGTTGCCAACGCCGCTCATAAGAGACGTGAATTTTATCGACGTGCTCTAGGAAAGAGCTTAATGGGCAAAATGAAGGGCCGTGCGTTTAAAGATCACCCCACTCGTCAGCAAGACAAGCCGAACAGAACGTTGCAAGTAGTGTGGTTAATCGTATTCCTCGTTGTGGGGCTTTGGGTGATGCATGTGTTCGCTTAGTCATTAGCAAGCTTCTGGTACCGCTGGTGCATCAGATGTTGACTGTTCTTCCGTATTGCAGTGCTCATAAAAGGCGTACTGGTTTTTACCAGTATGTTTAGCTGCGTACATTGCTTTATCTGCACATCGAGTCAATTCAGACAAATCCTTTGCATCTTGCTTATAGATAGCAGCACCTACACTCATCGTTAACTCGTTAATCATATCGTAGCTTCGGTAACCTGTCGGAAACAGATTTACGATCCGTTTTAGGATGCTGTCGAGGTCATCTTTACTTTTTACATCGTAAAGCATGATTACAAACTCGTCGCCCGCAAATCGAGCGATGGAGTAGTCGTGTTTATCTGTTTTTCTGTCTTTGTTGCGAATGTTATTTTTTAATCGAGTTGCGAAGGCTTGAAGTACTTGGTCACCAATATCGTGCCCGTAGGTGTCGTTGATGTGCTTGAAGTTATCGATATCGAGAAAAACCAATGCGGTGATGCTGTCATCAGATGAGTGCTTGATTTCATCGAGCTTTGCGCGCGCCCAAGTCTCAAAGCTCCAGCGATTGGCAAGCCCAGTGAGCTGGTCAAAATATGCTAACTCCTCAATCCCCTCACGATACAGTGTTTGAATGTAATTGAGGACTTTCGTGTAGTAATACGAGAACGTGTGACACACAAACGCGGTCGCTATCAGGGTCAGCATCAATCTCCGCTCTATGATTTCTGTGGCTGCTGGCAGTCGATCTAAAAAAGCGACCCCAAAAAAGATCAGTAAAATGTAGGTACCACTGAACAACAGACCGACCTTAAACTCATTAATTAATACCAGAGTGGCGACAATAGGATATAGCCATAACATTTTGCCTGACGGAGCGTCGTTATACAGAAGTAACAATAACCCTTCGAACATTAAGACAGCACTTAGCCATAAGTCGGCGTATTGATGGTGCCGCTGGACTTTTATTACATAACTGATTGCTAAGCATGCCAAGGCACACAAAGCATGGAAAAAGCTTAAACCCCAGTTATTCTCAAGTGATTGAGCAATGGAACCATAAGTTAAACAGGCAGCGGCGATACTGGAGCATAAAAAGACAATTTTCTTTTTTCTTGTTGAACGGATGTCCGCCATTTCTTCTAAGCGCGCCCCAGCCAATGTCGACATTATGTATCCTTGCTTAATTAACGTGTACGCTTATTCTAGGCGGTATTTTCGCGATAAATAGAACAACAAAGTTTCCAAATGTGATATCAGTCATTTTTAGTGCAAAGCCATCAGTGTGATTTGGTGCGAGTGTTCAAAGAGGAATGGTGGCGCATGCAGGTTTTCATGACGGTTCTTCATGGCTCTATATGGTTGGACTGATAACTCAAAGTAATGTATCTAGTTAGACACATTTCTATTGATTATCCTGATTCTGTTCGGTGCTCGTTGATTGAGAGTATTGTTCACCAATCTCTGCTCTACGTATCGTCAAGGCATATGTCGTTTCGAAAATGCATTAGAAATATTTTTCCGAAACAGGGCGAAATATTGTTGTCGTTATGACCAATATGCGACTAGAATCCGCGCTAAATCACAACCTCATATCGAGCTTCGTTCGAGTCACTATTTTTAAACTGCTTCACAAATATTGTGAGGCAGTTTTTAGTTGTAGGAAAGGTTACAAGCATGCCTAAAAGCCAAAACATCAACCAACGAATGTCCATCGTGGCATTAGCTTGGCCAATTCTTGTCGAAATTTTGCTACGGACGGCTTTAGGAACCAGTGACGTGTTCATGCTGAGTGGCTACTCAGACAAAGCCGTATCCGCTGTTGGTGTGATCACGCAGATTACCTTCTTTTTAATCATCGTTTCGACGTTTGTCAGTAGCGGTACGGGGATTTTGATTGCCCAATACAATGGCGCTGGACGCGAGCAAGAGTCAGTGAGCGTTGGTGTTGCGAGTATTGCGTTGTCTGTGCTCGTCGGTGTGCTATTGAGTGTGATTGCCGTGCTTGGTGCGATGTATCTACTCCCGTATTACGGCTTGGAAGCGCAAGTCGAGCAGTACGCTCATGAATATCTGCTGATAAGCGGTGCGATGACGTTTAACGTTACGATTGGCGTTGTTTTTACAACTATTCTGCGTAGTCATGGTTATTCACGTTCCCCAATGGTGGTGAATTTGATCTCGGGTGTGTTCAACATCATTGGTAACTATATTGCGCTTTACCAGCCATTCGGTTTACCTGTGTATGGTGTGCAAGGTGTAGCAATAGCAACCGTCGTCAGCCAAGTCATCGGTACGTTAATGTTATGGTTTATTCTCGCTCGCAGTAGCATTGAACTACCAATGTCGACTATGAAACAAGTACCGGCAGAGATTTACAAAAAGATCTTAAAAATCGGCGGTATGAACGCGGGTGAAGTGCTGTCTTACAACGTGGCGCAAATCTGCATTGTGTACTTTGTGGTGCAAATGGGGACGGCATCGTTGGCGGCTTTCACTTATGCACAAAACATTGCCCGTTTCTCGTTTGCTTTCGCGTTGGCAATTGGTCAGGCAGCGCAAATTCAGACTGGTTACTACATCGGTAAAGGTTGGGTGAGCAGCATTTTAAAACGCGTACAAATCTACTTCTTAGTGGGATTTGTGGCATCAACGGCGGCAACCACACTGATTTACCTGTTTAGAGAAGAGATTCTGCGCGTATTTACCGATCAACCAGAGATACTCGCATTGGCAGGTTCGTTAGTCATGGGCTCAATTTTGCTCGAGGCCGGACGTGTGTTTAACCTGATCTTTATCGCGGGGCTCAAAGGCGCGGGTGACATCAAGTTCCCAGTGCAAATGGGGATTTTGAGTATGTGGGGACTAGGCGTGCTTTTCTCTTACATCTTTGGCATCCACTTGGGTTATGGCGTTTTAGGGGCTTGGATGGCAATCGCACTCGATGAATGGGTGCGTGGTATCATCATGGCAAGGCGTTGGCGTTCTCAGGTGTGGACCAAGTTTAAGGTGAGCTAACGGTTTTCGGTATCGCGCATCACGCTTATTCTGTTGTTAGAAACCAAAAAAGGCACTGATAGTCAGTGCCTTTTTGTTATTTAAAATCTGGAAGACGTTAGAATTCGCACTCAGCTTTGAACACCATACGCTCTTTGCTGTATGGATGATCCAGCTCTAGCATCTCAGCATGCAGGTGTAAGCGATTCGCTTTTTCGCCGTATAAACCATCACCAACCATTGGCATGTTTAACCCCATGTGATGAGCACTGTGTACACGTAGTTGGTGAGTTCGCCCGGTTTTCGGATACATGTATACCTTGCTGCGTCCATCTTTGACTTCAATCAGTTGCCAGTAGGTTTCCGCATGTTTCCCGTGTTCAAAACACACCAGTTGACGTGGGCGGTCGTCGGGGTCACCACGCATTGGCAGTGAAATTTCCCCTTCCGGCTCGTTTAATACGCCTTCGAGCAGTGCCATATAACGTTTTTGTACGCCGCGAGCCATAAACTGTTTTTGCAGACTTTTGTTCGCGCGCTTGGTTAAGGCAAACACCAAAATGCCAGAGGTCGCCATGTCGAGGCGATGAATCACAAACGGCCCTTCCACATCAGGGAACATCGCTTGTAGGCGAGTATAAGCAGAGTCTTTGATGGTTTTACCCGGCACTGAAAGTAAGCCCGAGGGCTTGTTGACGACGACCATAGCGTCGTCTTGGTAGATTATCTCCAGCTCTTTGTCTTCTGCCCAATTCTCCGCCAATGGGTTAGGTTCGACATCCAGCCCTTGCATCATATGGCCCAAAATCGGCTGACATTTGCTGTTGCACGATGGGTAGAATTTTTTGTGTTGGCGAACTTCAGACTTTGGCGAAACACCCCACCAAAATTCTGCCAGCGCCAGCGGTTTGAATCTGTGTTTAAATGCGTATTGGAGCAGTTTTGGCGCAGCACATTCCCCCGCACCTGCTGGTGGGATTGGGTTTGTGGTGTCCGCAAAAATGTCCACCAAGTCGCGTGTTTCGCCATGGCTGTTTAGGAAGCGGTATTGTTTATGCAGTTTGTGCTGTAAAGCGTTGGAGAGCGTCTTGCGCTGCTCTTTCAGGTGAGCAAGTTGCTGCTCTAACTCGGCCAATCGTGCTTCTTTGGTTGCAAGCTTTTCATCCCACGCTTGCTTTAAGTATTTGAGAACATTTTTCTCGGCGACACTTTGCTTACCCAACTCATCCAACAAGATTTTGAGATCATCGGCATTGAGCGTTTGCTCGCCCTGTTGGCGCTGTCGTTTGCGTGCGGCGCGGCCGTCAATCATCACTTGGCGCTGTGTTTGCTCCTCTTGCTGATAAGCGGCTCGGTCGGCTTGGATTTGCGCTTTAAGATCTGCCAATTCCGGATTCGCAGCACAGGTTTTGTACTCCGCATTGGCGGCGTTGATGGCATCCGTTTCTGCGCGGAAGAAGCTTTCATCGGTCAGCATGTCGTACACAGGAGGGACAAATCCTGGAATCAAGTTTTGGTCGGCAATTTTGCCAGAAAACGCACTTAAAAAGCCGAGCTCGCCTTGAGGGCTTTTTACCAGCAATACGCCAAACATTTTGCCTCGCCCCGTTTCTTCATTAACCAAACCAAAATCGTGTTCGAAGTCGGTTTGCGCTAATAAGTGCTGTTGCAATTGCTTTGCGGCCATAACGCAAAGAGGATGCGGCGTGTAGTAGAACGGAAACGTAAACTGCGTTGGTAATTCATAGTCAGAAGTATCAGCAGTAAAACGTGTAAAACAATGTTCAGGCGAGTGCATGGTGGGTATCCGCGCGAGTAAAAATTCGAGCGAGGATTGTACCTGTTTGAGTCAGGATTGCCATGTCGGTGTGTGCACTCGCTCTTGGATTAAGGACAAGAGCGAGTGGGGAAGAGTTTATTGCAGTTTTTGTAATGCAAGCTTCCACTGTGCCGGTTTGTCGTAGTAGGTCGAGTGCGGCAAGGTCAAGTACTCGCCATTTACTTCTGCAATCAGGGTTGGATAACCACCAACGTGTAACTGGCGCATCAACTGTCGGCTAGAGCGAATTCTCTCGTTTAGTTCGGCTTCGCTTAACGTCATGTTTTGCTCCCACTCATCGTTTGCTAAACCTAGCGATTCTGCAATGGTTTTGAGCGTCGATGCTTCATTCACTTTTAACCCGAGCTGATAATGCGCGGATTGGATGGCCTTTAGCATGTGCCATGGATTCAGCCCCATTTTCTCCGCACTCAAGATCGCTTGTGTTGGTAGATAAGAATCAAGAACAAACGCATCGTCGCTTTTCACGCGTTGCAGATATGCTTCACCAAACGTTGCTCCGGTTTCGGTTGCGATACGAGCGTCACTGTTGATGATGTGCTGACGAAATTCAGATTCAATCGCGCGTTTCTCAATCATGCCGCCGGGATGAAGCTATACCTTAAATTGAGAGGTGTCCATCAAGGCTTCGATGAGTGGTGATGCCCCGTAGCACCAACCACACATGGGATCGAAGAAGTAATGCACAGTTACCATGACATTTCACCAGTATGCACTTTAGCACCGATTTCTAGCGCGATTGGCAATTGAGCTTCTGGGTATTTCGCTGACATGGTGTCAATGAGTTGAACGCTGTTATTGCTGTGTTTTTTCGCTTGCTGAAAATCCTGCAAGTATTGTTGCGAGTAGCGAATGGTGTCTGCGTTCAGCTTTGTGCCTGCTTTCATGTGACCAGGAATGACCACTTGAGGTTTAAGCGCAAGCATCTCGCTAAGTTGCTGCTCCCAAGCATTGATGGCGGTTTGGTCAGCGGCATCTGCCATCCACAAATGTACGTTTGAGTACACGGCTACGTTACCTAGAATCGCTTTGTTATCTGGAATCCATAGGTAAGGGCGGTGTGCTGATGTGCCATGGTTACCACGAATTTCAATCTTATGACCTTCTAGCTCCAATGATGTTTTGTCGTACGCGACAGGGATCACTGGTTTTACTGGTGCGTTTGCGCCAAGCTTTGGTCCCCAGTACGCCAGCTTTCCAGCCAATTTCTCTTTAATAATTTTTTGAACCGCAGGCGTTGTGATGATCTGCGCATCAGGGAACTGTTGGTGTAAGGCCTCTGCGCCAAAGTAGTAATCTGGGTCCGCTTGGCTGATAAAAATGGTTTTAAGTGTTTTGCCTGAGTCCAACACTTTAGCGGCAATGCGCATCGCGTCAGCTTTGGTGAATCCAGTGTCGATAACCATGGCGTCAGTCTCACCGTATACCAAAGTTGAGTTTACGTGGAAGCTGTTACCGTCGGCGTTGTAAACCTCAAGAGTAAGGGGAGAGTGGTTTGCCGCTAGAACAGGGCTTGCCATTAAAATGGATGCAGTAATCAAAGTGAATTTTTTCATAATAAGCTCCTAAAGAATTTGGGGCCAAGCGACGATGGCTTGGGAACGGGAGCTATATTAGGAAATTGATACGCTCGGAAAAATACACAATAATGTGCATCACTATTTCTTATTTCGAGCAAATATATGGATAGAGTAACGGCAGCAAAAGTATTTGTAGATGTGGTGTATTCTGGCAGTTTTACCGCGACCGCAGAACGGTTAGACATGTCTCGGCCAATGGTAACTCGTTATGTAGAGGCGATGGAGAACTGGCTGCAAACTCGTTTGTTACACCGCACCACGCGCAAGGTGTCCCTCACCACCGCAGGGGAGCGCAGCTTGCCTCAGATTGAGCGCTGGTTAAAACAGGCCGATACATTAACGTCGAACATTGCCGCTGATGGTGAGCTGTCCGGAAAAATCCGTCTTGCGTCTAGTACTTCATTTGGATTCTCACAGTTGATCCCCGTAGTAAACAGTTTTATGCAAAAGCACCCCAAAGTGCATATCGACATAGATCTGCAAGATTCAGTGAGTGATCTAACCGAACAACGTATCGATCTGGCGATCCGAATTGCGTCAGATCCCGATCCTTCTTTGATTGGTAAGCCGATTGCGGTGTGCGAATCGGTGTTGGTAGCATCACCGCAATATTTACAAACTCACCACGCGATCGCGCATCCGCGAGATTTATCTTCACACGACTGTTTGGGATACAAAAACTTTGAGCGTCACGTGTGGCATTTGTCTCAGGGCGACCAGTTCGAATCGGTGGGAATTGAGTGTCGCCTAACCAGCAATGAGGCCACGGCGTTATTGCATGGCGCTTTACAAGGCATGGGTATTTCGATGTTGCCAACTTACTTGAGCAATATCTATCTCAAATCGGGTCAGCTTGAGTCGGTGTTGCCGGATTGGAAGCCAAATGGTCTCAACATTTACGCGCTGTATTCATCACGTAAACACTTGTCTCCTGCGGTGAGAGCTTTCATCGATCACAGTGAAGATTACTTTAAACAGCATCCTTGGTAATAGCGAAAGGCGTCGTCATCCTGACTTGAGATTCATACAAGATCCTGTACCTTACATGGATATATTTTCGCAGCGTCATTTAGAGTTTTAGTTAATGTCACAAGTTCGCATCAAATTTATTGCTTCCGATATGGATGGCACATTGCTTGACCAATACGGTCGTTTGGATCCGGAGTTTTTCGATCTGTTTTTGCAACTGGAAGAGCAAGGTATTTTGTTCTCCGCTGCGTCTGGTCGTCAGTATTACAGTCTGCGAGACACGTTCGCGCCAATCAAAGACAGACTGTTGTATGTGGCTGAAAACGGCACCTTGGTGATGTACCAAGACAAAGAGCTCTACAGTTGCACCATTCCTAAAGCGGAAGTGGCGGAGATTGTGAAAGCGGCTCGTGAAATTGACGGAGCGAACATCGTATTGTGTGGCAAGCGCTCGGCGTACATCGAAACGCATGATCAGCAATCGCTGGAAGAATTTCAAAAGTACTACCACCGCTGTGAATATGTGCCGGATTTGCTTGAGGTCGAAGACGAGTTTATTAAGGTAGCAATTTGTCACTTTGACGGTTCGGAAGAGCTCCTGTTCCCGACCATGAACGCGAAGTTTGGCGCAACGCATAAAGTCGTAGTGAGCGCAAAAATTTGGCTGGATGTGATGAATGCCGAGGCGTCTAAAGGCGCGGCCATTCAGCACCTTCAAGAGACGATGAATTTTACTCCGGCAGAAACAATGACGTTTGGTGATTACCTCAATGACCTCGAAATGCTGCAAGTCAGTGAGCATTCGTACGCGGTTGCCAACGCGCACGAAGAGATTAAGAAAATTGCTCGTTATTCTGCGCCAAGCAACCAAGAGGCTGGGGTACTCAAAGTGATTAAAGAGAAAGTGTTAGCGAAGTAACGCTCATTTTTTCGATGTTATTTTCTTCTTCACGTAAAAAGCCCCGCATACACTGCGGGGCTTTGTTTTTTTTGTGTGTGGTGGGAGGGGGTAGTAATGTTCCCGTTTTAGCGTACGTACTTGGCGGTTGCGCTGACTAAAAAGTGTTGCAATTTCCCGTCTGATTTTGGCACCCACAAGTCGTTATGATAATGGTAAATACGACCATTGATGGTCACAGACAAGGTATTATCACCCGTTTGCTCCATGCGAATAAACTGATCCGAAGTGACCAAAAACGGCTCTTGCTCTTCAATGCTCTGGCCCGTTGCCAATACGAAGTAGCCGAATCGGTTGCCAGCATCCGGATCGGTTGAGTAGATTCGATGTCCAACGAGGCTGTAGTCGTCGTTGAGTGCCTGCTCAACCGTTTTTTGCCCGATGGTTTCGTGCGATGGAATAAATACCCAAGCCAGCACACCTGCCGCAATGACTGCCAGTAGAAGCAGTACTTGCATGAACTTTCTCATCATATATACCGTTTAACGTTGAAATTTCATTTTGTACATGCGCTTATCCGCTATGCTGATAAGAAAGTCAACATTGTCACTGTCTTTAGGGTATTGCGCTAAGCCCATGCTTGTTGAAAGTGTTGAGACTTTATCGGAGTTTAATATTTGTGCATCAAAGACGGTATTTATCTGCTCACGTACGTTCTCTTCATTGAGATGTTCACCTTCAAGGATAACCGCGAACTCATCTCCTCCCATGCGATAAACAGTAAAATCATTGAGTGCCATAGAATTAAGCCGCCTAGCGATTTCCCGCAGTACAGTGTCGCCAACTTGGTGTCCGTGTGTGTCGTTGACTTCTTTAAAACCATTTAAATCTAGAATCCAGAGAGAAAAGGGCCTTTTTTCTTGAGTAAATTTGTTTAGGGTTATGAATAGTGCATTGCGGTTCCCTAGGTTCGTCAAAGGGTCGCTGAGCGCCAATTTTCTATGAAAATGGGATTCACGATAAAAGAAATAAGTTAGAGAGATAATCGACAAAACGAACGTCGCAAACAACATATATTGTGCTTGCATTAAGCGCTGGGTTTGACCTTTTTGTGCTTCATAAGCTTTACTGCTTAGGCGGAAGTTTTGATTAACGAAGTCTATTAAGCCTAAATATAGTGTTTGAGTTGAACGATAAAATGCAGCAGCAGCTTGGCTATCACCTGTTCTAGCTTCTACTAGTTGTTTTTCTAGCTCTTTGAATTCTTCAAAAAGATTAATGAAGTAAAGGTGCATGTTGTTCCGAGAAAAGAACTTATTGGCTTTCGTGCTACTGGTCAATAAGTCAAAGCGACTCCACGCTAACTCGTATTGAAGCTCTGCACCATCAATATTCAATACGTTTTCATCTAACCGTCTGGCCTCGCCGACAAGTTCTGATAGTTCTTTGGAGAGTTGGAATAAAAACCAAGTCGCTTGTTTTTGTTCGTTATTAAAATTTTGTGAGAGTGAACGTGTTTGCTGTAAAAGCACGACATTCGCGAGAAGCAAAGAAACGGCAAACACCACCAGCAGCATTTTGCTGGTGGTAGAATATTGCAATATTCTTTGTTTCTTAGAATAGGGTTCTGATAACTTCATTCTTATTATTTTTCTTTTATTTCATTTACTTGCCATACCATTTGCGCATGATATTTATTGTAGTTTAGCTCTGGATAGAGATTGAGTGGATATATCACCCAGAAAGGGCCTTTATTCCTGACTTTTATGTAATTCTGATCTTGTTGATAAGCCAGTATTGGTTGATATCGAAGAATATCTTGTCGGGACAATGTCGAGTGATAGTCGTTTAAGCTGCTGATATCAACCTGCTCTGGTACCTTTCCGTAGACGTGTGTAAGAAGCGTGCTGAGTTTAACGCCTAAAAACTCTGACGAAGCAGGAAGCCAAGGCAATGTCATCGTGTAGCTAGTGGTAGGTAAAGCTTGGATCTCTTCCAGTTCCAGTATGACACTAGGCTGCTGGCTACTACTAAATACGATCGTATTTGCAGACAAGAATGGCGCAACAAAAAACAGACCTAGCGCGACTATCTCTTTTTCATCATATGCCCTTTTGAGTTTTATTCTTTTTTCTTAGCTAGGACAAAGGTGCTAGCGGTAATTTATTTATAATTATAGAGCCAACCGGATGAGATTTTATAATACGTTATGTTTCAAAAATAACTGTCGGTTTACGTCACGTCAAGGTTATTAAGTTGCTTCTTAATTAAAAGCTCAGAGTATTGGGATGATGGTAGAGTTTCGTAATGATTTCGCGGTATTTAATTGGTTTTTAGTGCAACTTTGTGTCATTTTTAATAAAGATACTGTGTCGGAAATGAGAATTTAATAAGGCGAGAAATGGATGTCGAATTTGTTCTTAAGTTACATTATTTTACATATTTAAATCATCGATATTCAGATATGTATTTGTTAGTACGTAAAGAAAATAAAGTCACCTAGTTTTGGTGACTTTATTTTTTATTTCATGAGCTTACTTAAATTAACTATGCAAACAAATATTTTGCATGGAAGTTGAGGTGCTCTTCAATAAAGCTTGAGATGAAGTAATAGCTATGGTCATAGCCTGGTTGCATTCTCAAGGTTAGGTTTGAATCGTGTATTTTTGCCGCAGCAATCAGCGCTTCCGGTCTAAGCTGCTCATTTAAGAAGCCATCAGCATCACCTTGATCAACCAAAATTGGTAATGGTGATTGTTGTTGTTTTAGAAGTTCACTTGCATCGTATTGCTTCCAGCTTTCAAGCTCCTTGCCTAAGTAAGCAGTAAAGGCTTTTTGTCCCCAAGGGCATTGCATTGGGTTACTGATTGGACTGAACGCTGAAATAGAACGGTACTGTTCTGAATTTTTCAGACCAATGGTGAGCGCTCCGTGGCCGCCCATACTGTGACCGGAAATTGACTTCACGTCAGAGACTGGGAAGTTACTTTCGATGATCGCAGGCAACTCCTCAGTCACATAGTCGTACATACAGTAATGCAGTGACCAAGGTGCTTGCGTCGCATTAAGGTAAAAGCCAGCTCCTTTTCCTAGGTCATAGCTTTCGTCGTCAGCGATACCTTCGCCTCTCGGACTTGTGTCTGGTGCAATGATCGCAATGCCAAGCTCGGCCGCCATACGAAATGCGCCCGCTTTCTGCATAAAGTTCTCATCGGTACACGTTAAACCAGAGAGCCAGTATAGCGCGGGTACGGGATTTGATTTCGTTGCGTTAGGTGGCAAGAATATCGCGAAGCGCATGGTGCAGTTTAGGGCATTGGATTCGTGTGTATATTGCTTGTGCCAACCGCCAAACACTTTGGCTTGGCTTACATTTTCAATGGTCATGAATAAACTCTCTAATTAGCAGAAGGAATTCAGGCTCCCCAAAAGGAGAGCCTGAGGCAGCATTATTGATCCATATGGATAACTGTTCGGATGCTCTTACCTTCATGCATCAGATCAAACGCTTTGTTGACGTCTGCTAATCCCATTGTGTGGGTAATGAACTCCTGTAAGCCGAACTCACCAGCCATGTAACGGTTCACGATTTCTGGAAGCTCAGAGCGGCCTTTAACGCCACCGAAAGCGCTGCCACGCCATACGCGACCAGTTACTAGTTGGAACGGACGAGTTGAGATCTCTTGACCTGCACCAGCAACACCAATGATGACTGACTCACCCCAACCTTTGTGACAACACTCAAGTGCTTGACGCATCACGTTTACGTTACCGATACATTCGAATGAGTAGTCAACACCACCGTCTGTCATTTCAACAATCACTTCTTGAATTGGCTTGTCGAATTTTTGTGGGTTGATGCAATCAGTTGCACCAAGTTGTTTCGCTAGGTCGAATTTGCTTTCGTTGATGTCTACACCGATGATGCGGCTGGCACCAGCCATGCGAGCACCGATGATTGCAGAAAGACCGATACCGCCGAGACCAAAGATTGCCACTGTGTCGCCTTTTTCAACTTTAGCTGTGTTTAATACCGCACCCATACCAGTGGTTACGCCACAACCTAGAAGACAAACTTCTTCAAGTGGTGCTTCTTTGTTTACTTTCGCTAGTGAGATTTCTGGAAGAACCGTGTACTCAGAGAAAGTAGAACAACCCATGTAGTGGAAGATAGTTTCGCCGTTGATAGAGAATCGGCTTGTGCCATCTGGCATTAGGCCTTTACCTTGCGTTTCACGAACGGCCTGACATAGGTTCGTTTTGCCAGATTTACAGAACTTACACTCACCACATTCAGCAGTGTAAAGTGGGATAACGTGGTCGCCAACTTCAACGCTTGTTACGCCTTCGCCAACCATTTCAACGATACCACCACCTTCGTGGCCAAGGATTGAAGGGAAGATACCTTCAGGATCATCGCCTGATAGAGTGAATGCGTCAGTGTGGCAAACACCAGTTGCTACGATACGTACTAGCACTTCGCCGGCTTTTGGAAGTTGTACATCAACTTCTTCCATCTTAAGCGGCTCACCTGCAGCCCAAGCGACCATTGCTTTTGATTTTATGTGAGTTTGACCAGGTTTGATTTCAAGCGACATTGGATGTTTCCTTTATATTTTCAGTATATGGAGTGACGTAATAAGCGTAGTTAAGGTTTGCTTACCGCGCTGCGTCGTTTTGTTGGTGCTCATTTTAGGTGTTTCAGTAAAAATGATAATCCGTCCATATTGAAAATGATTTTTACATATGCGTAATAATGATAAGGTGAGCGTGTAAAAAGAGTGCTATGCCTCCTTAAAGCGGAAGGGAAATGGAAAAGGTGATTGACCTGAAGTTAGATAGAGGGGCTAAAGTAGAAAACAGTCAAACCATCAGCTAGGTAAGAGTGATTATGAATAAGACGGATCTGAGTGCCTATTTAACCAAGCTAGGCTTGCCTAGTGAATTGCCCGCCGATTTGGAGTCATTGCACAGAGTTCACGTGGCGCAGCATCGTTGCCTGCCGTTTGAGAATTTTGACATCGCATTGCAGCGAGGCGTCTCTGTTGAGATTGAAGATATTATTCAAAAAACCGTGTACCACTCTCGCGGTGGTTACTGCTTTGAATTAAATGGTTTAATGCTTGATGTGCTCAACACTCTTGGGTTTGAAGCGCGAAGTTTGTTAGGGCGTGTACATGTGTCTGGTACACCAACAGGTCGTAGTCATCAAATCACGTTAGTGACGTTAGAGGAACAAACATGGATTGTCGATGTGGGTTTTGGCTCCAATACCCCTCGAGCGCCATTGCCATTTATCCTTGACCAAGTGATTCAGACGGATTTACAAACCTTCCGTTTTGTCAAAGATGCTCAGTTTGGTTATTTCCTCCAAGTGCTTTCAACCGATGGAACAGACGTGTGGAACAATCTATACAGCTTTGACCTAGAGTTCGTGTGTGCTGGTGACATTGCATGTAGCAACTTCTTTACCTCGACTTCGCCTAATTCGCGTTTTACTAGCGCAAGAGTCGCTGCTAGAGCGACAGAAAGTGGGTTGGTGACGCTGCTTAACTACACACTCAGATGCACCAATCATGAAGAGCTAACAGAAATAGAGCTAGAGCCAGGTCAAACCTACCTGGATGCGTTGAAAGAATATTTTGGCATTGAGCTTGATGCGCAATACGACGAACTTCGTCCGTTACCTGACGCGTAAAGTTTTCCCGTTTTCAAAGCGTAGCGCGACGAGAACAATGTAATCACTATTTGTCTAGAAGAGGTCGACAGGAATACAGCATGGCGAATTGGGAAGGAGTCAGCGAGTTTGTTGCCGTAGCGGAAACTAACAGCTTTACAGCTGCCGCGGCTAAACTGAAAACGTCAGTGGCACAAATCAGTCGCCGCGTATCGGCACTTGAAGAGCGTCTTGCGGTTAAGTTACTGCATCGCACGACGAGAAAAGTTTCTCTGTCTGAAGCTGGACAGCTTTATTATCAGCAGTGCAAACATTTGGTCGAAGGGCTAGAACTGGCCGAGCTTGCCGTAACGCAAATGCAGACCGAACCGCGAGGTTTGCTGCGTGTGACAGCGCCTGTGACCTATGGGGAAATGAACCTCGCGCCGCTCTTGCATCAGTTTTTGGAGAAGTACCCGCGTGTGGACCTCGATTTAGTTCTGACCAATCAAAAACTGGATTTGATAGAGCAAGGGGTAGACGTGGCGATTCGTCTTGGCCGCCTGCAAGATTCCAGCATGATCGCAAAGCGTCTTTCGTCGCGTCAAAATTACGTGTGTGCTAGCCCTATGTATTTGGAGCGATTTGGCGAGCCTCACACATTATCCGAACTGGCTCGACATCAGTGCCTAGTTGGTTCGGTCGATTATTGGCATTTTAAGGAAAATAAACGCGATAAGTCTTTGCGCGTATCGGGGAGAATTAAATGCAATAGTGGTTTTGCGCTAATGGGCGCCGCAAAACGTGGTTTGGGTTTAGTGCAGTTGCCGGACTATTACGTTCAAGAAGCTCTAGATAACGGTGAGCTAGTCGAGGTGCTGACCGATTACCGAGACGACCGTGAAGGCATTTGGGCACTGTATCCACAAAGCCGAAATTTATCGCCCAAAGTGAGGTTGTTAATCGACTTTTTAGCGCAGGAACTAGCGGATTAGAGTTTTCATGAACTTTAATACAACTGAAGTCGCTAAAACGCCCGGTGATGCCGGGCGTTTTTATTAGGATGAGAGCTGGAATCGAAAAGACATGAATCACTATTGGTTGGATTCCGCGTCTTCACGTTTAATCACTTTGTGCCCATCTTCAGATACGCCTTGCTTCCAATAGCTGCTGATGTAGATATTCTCGCGATCGACTTCTTTTTCGTTGCGGAAATATTGGCGCAGCGCACGCATTGAATCGAACTCACACGCACACCATACCGAAGCGTTACCATCTAACCACTCGAGTTCGCGAACGCTATCAGCCAAGGTTTGCTGTTCGGTTAGCCAAATCAACTCCATACCGGCTGGCGTGTTTAGGGGTTGAATGTCGGCTGGAGACATCACGCTGATCACAGCGTAGCCTTTGGCCTCTTCTGGCAGCGTACGAATTTTCGCAGAAAGTGCTGGAAGTGCTGTCATATCGGCAGCCATGAAGAACCAATCCGCCTCAGTATTTAAGTTGGAGATGCTACCTGGCCCAACAATGCTGATCGTGTCGCCTTTTTGCGCAGCCATTGCCCAACGCGCTGCAAATCCGCATTGCAGATCTTGCGTTACGTGTCGGACGAAATCCACTTCGATTGAACTGGTTTCTGGATGAAAGCGTCGAATAGTGTAGGTGCGCATGATTGGTCGGTCGTCTTCTGACAGGATGCTCAGATCCGCGCCGCCCATATCGTTAAACAGTAATTTGATGTAACTGCCTTCGCAGTCACGAGGAAAGTGGCTCAGCGCCTCACCTTGCAAGGTAATGCGCTGCATGTTTGGAGTGATGGTTTCTGTGTCTGTGACAACAAGCGTTTTAGGTTGAGGCTTCTTTTTCATTGTTACTTTACTCGATAATTATTCTCTTTCTCATTTAAAGATTATCAAGTTCCCTAACAAGAGGGTAGCGTCTTTAAACAAATTTACACTGTGAATTAACGCCAAAGCCTCAAGAAAAATATTACCTCTATCCTTTCTCTAACCACGTAAAGTGAGTCGTTTTTTAACCATAAATGGACTTATATCATTGGAATCGTAGACAAAAGCAACAGCGCAGCCATACTGTAGTTGAACCCCTTAACGCGTTTATCGGTGGTCAACCAACGCTGCAATTGCATACCTGCCGCCGTCCAAAATGTCACCGATGGCAAGTTAGCTAAACAGAAGATACCGGCGATAAAAGTCAGTTCGAGCCATGCACCGCCACTGCTGTATACCGTAATGGCCGTCAACGCCATCGACCAACCCTTCGGGTTCACCCATTGGAATGCGACAGCCCCTAAAAAAGACATTGGGCGAAAATCGTGTTTTGCTTCGGTTTTGTCGCTGGTGGCGATTTTGTACGTCAAGTACAGCAAATAACTCAAGCTCAATACTTTCAAAATGGAGTGGGTTAGCGGGTAGGCATGGAACAGGCTCATCAAGCCAATACCCACCAAAATTAGCATGGCACCAAAGCCGAAGGTAATGCCCAACATGTGTGGGATAGTGCGTTTAAAGCCGACATTTGCCCCTGAGGTCATCAACATAATGTTATTGGGACCCGGCGTAAAAGTGGAGACAAAAGCGAACAACGCCAAAGCACCCAGTTGATGATATTCCATAGATTGTTCCTTGAATCAGTTCTCGATAAGTTGAGAACAACTATAAGTAGAACTGAGGTCAATATTGTGCTTTTATTTGATGATTAGAAACTAAATAAGCAATAAAACATCATCATGGATAGATTTGACGAAAGAATATTGCAAGTGCTCAAACGAGATGGAAGAATCTCCAATGTAGAGCTGTCGGAACGCGTTGGTTTATCTCCATCTGCAACCTTACGCCGAGTGCAAGATTTAGAGCGTAAAGGCGTGATCAAAGGCTACCGAGCAGTACTGGATAATCAGCAACTTGGCGTGGGTTTTGTCGCTTATGTGTCGATTGGTTTGGCCTCGCACTCTAAGCAGGCGCAGCTGGGTTTCGAAGAGCATGTGCGTTTTGTAAACGAGGTGGTGGAATGTCACAACATTACGGGATCTAACGAATATCTCATACGCGTAGAGACGCAAGATCTCGCCGCTTATAAAGCGTTCCATGCTGATGTGTTGGGTGAGTGCGAACACGTCAAGTCGATCACAACGATGGTGGTGATGGACACACCAAAAGACGAGCGATAGCCAAACGAGAGTGACAGTTTTTGTGGCACATGAATTTGAAGTGACTCGAAAGAGTCAGTCGAGTATGAGATAAGTACACAACAAATGCTGGAAAGCAGATGGCACTCTTACAATTTCCACCTTTATTCTCACCTTCGAAATAATCTCATCCTGCTAGTTTTGCTTAAACCGCTTGTGTTCATGAGCGGCGAGTCAGCAAATTTAAGGATGAACGATGAAATCACATGTAACACTTCCTCTTTTGAGCTTAAGCGCTGTTGCCGCATTGAGCTCATTTAACGTCAACGCCCACGGCTGGGTAGAATTTCCAAGTGCTCGTCAGAATACGTGTTATTTAGACGGTGGTTTTTGGACCAATGAGATCCCCAACCAAGCGTGTAAAGCGGCTTTTGAAGAATCTGGTGCTTACCCGTTTGTGCAACGCAGTGAAATTGCAGCAAACGTACCAAATTACCGAGATATGGAGCATGTTAAAGCCGTAGTCCGTGACGGCGAACTGTGTTCTGCCGGCGATGCCGCTAAGAAAGGTTTGAACATTCCTTCTCCAAACTGGCAGCGCACCAATGTTACGCCAGATGCAAACAACCAGATTGAATTGGTGTTTTACGGCAAGGCGCCGCACAACCCATCGTACTGGGAATTCTATCTCACCAAGCCGACTTATGATGATTCAAAACCGCTTACTTGGAGTGATTTAGAGCTGATCGACACCGCAGGTGACGTGTATGTTGATGCGGAAAAACGCTACCGTATTCAGGTGACTTTCCCTGCTGATCGTTCCGGCGATGCAGTGCTTTATACTCGTTGGCAGCGCATTGATGTGGCTGGTGAAGGTTTCTACAACTGTAGTGACATTACGTTAAACGGAACAGGTACGACGCCGCCGACTGACCCCGTTGATCCAACCGAACCGGGCAATAATCTGACATCTCTAGGCTACTTTGTTCAGCAAGGTTTCGGACCAGTAGAAGCGGGTGACACCATTCGTTTCCGTACGTTTAATGCGACAGGCAATGAAATTGTCGATATTTCACTGCCAATCAGCGCAAACAATACGACGACTTGGGCGGCAGAAATTGCTGATCAATTTAACGCGCAGCAAACGGGCGATTGGTATGTGGGTATTTGGCATCAAGAGATGAATCACTACATGTTCGACAGTAACAACGTGAATGCGAATCAAGTATTAGCGCCAAGTGCAGACTTCAGTTATGCGTTGTCACTGCTCAAAGCGGATGTCACGCCACCAGTTGAACCAACCAATTTGTGGGACAAGACAGCCGTTTACAACCAAGGTGATGTGGTGACGCACAACGGCAAAGAATGGACTGCCCAGTGGTGGACGTCTGGTGAGGAACCTGGCACAACGGGTCAATGGGGTGTATGGCGTTAAGCCATTTATTCTGGCTCTGAACAATAAAACCCTTCTCATGTGAGAAGGGTTTGTTTTTTCAGTCTAAAACGACCACTTTGGTCGAGTGGTTGTCTTGAAAATCAGAGCACATATCGTTATTCGCTTGCTCTCCACTCGTTCCAGTTGAGCATCGCGTAGTCTGCCAGTTTGAGCATCGGAATGTCTTCGTGCGTATCACCGTAGGCATAAACAGACGCAAATTCGTCGAGCGAAAACGTGGCCCTAACGCGCGAGACTTTTTTTTTCTAAACTGCAATCACCTTGCTGGTAAAAGCCACTCAGTTTTGGCTGTTCTGAGATCAGTTCACTGCACAGCAAGTGGTAACCGTTCGCTTCACACCAAGGCTTGAGATACGCATTGAGTGATGCCGACACCACCACAATGGTATCGCCTCTGTGCTGATGCCACGCCAACCTTTCCATCGCTTCTGGCCGTAAGTACAGCGGGATCACTTCGTGGGCAAACTGAGCGCCAATCGCTTCAATTTTCTGCGTTTCTTTCCCTGAAAATGCAATAAAACTGCTGAGAGGACGCATAACACGAGCGGGTAACACTCCGAGTTTGTACAGCGCATAAAATGGCATGATAGCGACCTTTCCCACTCGTTTGCGCAGGCCATAAGCAGAATAGTGGAGGAAAAGGCTAAACATATCCTCTCGGGTGATGGTGCCATCAAAATCAAACAGTGCCAGTGACGGCTTAGTAGTATCGAGCAAACTCAGCGCCTATTTTTTGGTTTAAGATCGTTTTGTGTTTATTGATAAAACACCGCCAACCAGATGGTTTCTTGCGTTGGGTCAGTCCAGCTCACTTTGTGTTTGGTATGAGCTGGAATCGTAACGTGATCGCCTGCCTCAAGTCGTTGCACGACACCTGATTCAAAAGTCAGCTCACCTGCTCCTTTAAGAACCAAGACCCATTCATGTTCTTCTTGATCGTACCAGCCACTTTCGGGAGAGGTTTGCCCCGTTGAGAGAATGCGTTCTATACGCAGGTTTTTGTGGGTCAGCAGGTCTTCGAACACTTCCTCGTCGAGGTTATTCGGTAAGTCTTTAAACAGGTTCATGGCCTTTCCTTAGAGAATGATCAGTCCAAAAGGCGCAAGCAATTGCTCTTGTTGCCAATCACAAATTTTAACACCAAACAGAGAAACGCGGCGAACATCCAGCCCGTCTAGTTCGACATGAGTCAGATCACACTGCTCAACGTTAAAGGTTCCCCATTGTTCTGGCGAGAATTCGCAGCGAGATAAATCCGAGCCTTTGAGAGTTGCCCCTGCGAGGTTCGCACCGTTCCAACGGTTTTCAAAGAGGTCACATTTTTCTAGTAACACTCGCTCGAAGTTACAGTAGGTGAGGTTGCAGCCAGTAATAAAAGCAGAACAGAAAAACATGGTGTTACTGACGCGATTAGCAAAGTTCGCACCTTGGAAGTTTGCCCCTTTGAGATCGCACTTACGTAGCTCCAAGCCCATACAATTTGCGCCGTTAAACAGGCTCATCGCCAACATGCAGTTCGTAAAGCTAGCGTCTTTTAAGTTCGCGAAGCGAAAACTACACCCTTCTAGCGCTTTGGATTCGATAAAGCGACAGTCGATGAACTTAGCATCGCGCAGATCGGCATGGTCGAAACAGCACATATAAAAGTGGCAGTTTTTAAAGGTAGCATTCTGAAAATCGTGATGAGAAAAGTTTTCTCGTTCAAAAATGAGATCGGTTTTTAACATGTCTTCTCCTTAGCTGCGAGCAGACTAGCACTCCAAGTGACTGATTTTCCAGAAAAATAACTTCTTGTATTTCAGTGTTTTACAAACCCCTCAAATCGCGATTTTAAGGGGTCAAACGAGCTTTTTAAGTGGGTTGTTTTTTGAAAATAGAAGACGTAGAGGGCGAAAAAAGTTTTTGCTGGCTACGAGCCTTAACGAGAGGATTCGCATTTATGGGTATGCATGGCAACTCACACGCACAGTTTGCATTACAGAATTGTATCCTATTTGCATAATTTGTTGATCAATATGGCGTTTCTCCATACAAAAAACCTATATTTTTCACAAATTGATTTCCATCAAAATAGTAGGGTTTCTATGTGCTAGATTGCGCACAGCTCAAAAAGATATAGATACCCGTGTGCTTCAAGGCGCTGAGTTTACTTGAAATCTCAGATCAGTTAGCAGGCACCCCTTTGGGTACGACATAACGAAGCCCTACGAAAGGAAATAAAAATGAAAAAAACAATCTGCAGTCTAGCAGTGGTTGCTGCACTCGTGTCACCAAGTGTTTTCGCTCATAAACAAGGTGACTTCGTTCTTCGTGTTGGTGCGGCGTCTGTCGTTCCAAATGACAGCAGCGATAAGATTCTTGGTTCTCAAGAAGAATTGAAAGTGGATTCAAATACGCAGCTTGGTTTGACGTTTGGCTACATGTTCACAGACAACATCAGCCTAGAGCTTCTAGCAGCAACACCATTCAGCCACGACATTTCGACAGATTTGGTTGGTAGTGATATCGCGAAAACCAAACACCTTCCACCAACGCTTATGGTGCAGTACTACTTTGGCGAGCCACAAAGTAAGTTCCGTCCATACGTGGGTGCAGGTCTCAACTACACCATGTTCTTTGATGAGGGCTTCAATAGCACGGGTAAAGGCGCTGGTCTTTCAGATCTTAAGTTGGATGATTCATTCGGTCTAGCAGCGAATATTGGTGTGGATTACATGATCAACGATCAATGGTTCCTCAACGCCGCTGCGTGGTACGCAAACATTGAGACAGAAGCAACTTATAAAGCAGGTGGAGTGAAGCAAAAAACCGACGTCAAAATTAACCCTTGGGTATTTATGATCAGCGGCGGTTACAAGTTCTAAGAAAAACCAGTAGTTACACGCACATTACTATTATTGGCATGACTTTGGGGGCGGTTACGGGGACTGCCCCTCTTTTTTATCCTCGTTCTGATTGCACATCATTTACTCCACTTAGCAACATGCAAAATTGGATCTTTACCTTGCAGATCATTTTATTGTCGGAAGATCGAAAAGTCCTACACTGATCACATAATTGAACAAGTGGACAATATAAATGAGCGACGACATCGCAAAGCATTCTTCTTCCAGATCTAAGCTGGTAAAAACTCTTTTCTTTACTCTCTGTGTTATCGCATTTGGTGCGATGTATTGGTCTTGGCAGTATTCAGACAGTCACCCAAGCACGGAAGATGCCTACGTTAGGGCAAAAATTTTGTCGGTAGCGCCTCAGGTAAAAGGCCAAGTGGTTTCTGTGGATGTCAAAGACTTCCAATCTATTAACAAAGGTGACCTACTGCTGAAGATAGATTCACGCCCATATTTGTTGGCAGTGAAGCAAGCAAAAGCGGCATACCAATTGGCGGTCCAGCAACATGACGTTGCCGATAAGCAGGTAACTGAAGCTGTTGCGGGCTTAGATGCGGCGCGCTCTAACCTGACAGAAGCGCAAGTAGAGTACAAACGTACGGATTCCTTGGTGAAACGCAAACTGGCGTCGGACCAAGATTTAGATACGGCAAAAAACAAACTAGCCAATGCCCAAGCGAGCCTGGAGCAAGCGCGCGCGACGGTAGAAAAAGCCATTGCGAACCGTGGTGAAGAAGGCGCAGAGGCTGCGGTTGTTCAACAAGCGGCAGCACAGTTAGCGCAAGCAGAGCTGAACTTGAGCTACACCGACATTACGTCACCAGTGGATGGCATTGCCGGTGAGATCAATACGCACGTAGGCTCGGTCGTTAGCGTGGGTCAAACGTTGTTCCCTGTGATTTTAAAAGACAGCTATTGGGTACGCGCGAACTTTAAAGAAACAGATCTTACTCACATCAAACCTGGTATGCATGCGGATGTGGTGATTGATATGTACCCAGACGTGGTGTGGAAAGCAACGGTAGAACAGCTGTCGCCTGCGAGTGGTACATCGTTCTCCTTGATGCCACCAGAAAACGCAACGGGTAACTGGGTTAAAATCAAACAGCGTTTCCCTGTACGTTTGGCATTAGAAGTACCTGCCGATGCGCCGCAACTTCGCGTGGGTGCGAGCTCAGAAGTCACCATAGATTTGCAAAGTAGCGTGCAATGAGCCATCAAATTACGGCAGACAAACGGGGGATTGCCACCGTCGCCGTGATGCTTTCTGCCATCATGGTGTTAATCGATATGACCGTTGCGAACGTGTCGCTATCGCACATGATGGGCGCGTTGGGCGCAACGGCAGACCAAATTACTTGGGTGCTGACGGGTTACAGCATGGCGGAAGCGATCTTCATTCCGATGACCAGTTTCTGGGTGTCGCGCTTTGGTGAACGCAAAGTCATGCTGGTTGCCGTGGTCGGTTTTGTGATTGCCAGTGCGCTTTGTGGGCAAGCACAGTCTCTTGAAGAGATGGTGCTATTTCGCATTATCCAAGGCGCTTTCGGCGCGTCGGTGATTCCATTGGCGCAGTCGACGTTAGTGCAGATTTATCCGTATGAGCAAAAAGGCAAAGCGATGGCAATTTTCTCCATCGGCATTTTGCTTGGTCCTATTTTGGGCCCAGTTGTGGGTGGTGTGATCACCGACAACATTAACTGGCGCTGGATTTTTTACATCAACTTGCCATTCGGTTTGATCTGTACCTCTTTGATTTATCGCTATATCCACATCGACAACAAATCCAAACCTAACTTTGACTGGTGGATCATCGGTTACATGGCGTTAGGTGTGGGCGCGTTGCAGTTTGTGTTGGATAAAGGGAATGAAGAAGACTGGCTCGACTCACGCATGATTCAGACGGCGATATTGCTCGCAGTCATGGGATTGGTGATGTGGATCTATCGCAGTTGGAAAACCAAAAGTCCAATAGCGCCATTGTGGCTGCTGAAAGACCGAAACCTTATGGTCTCGTCATTGATGATTGCCGTGGTGTCGATGGCGATGTTTGGCCTGACGACTCAACAACCAATGCTGTTGGAAAGCTTGCTGGATTATCCGGTCTCAACCACTGGTTTATTAATGGCACCGCGTGGGTTGGCGTCAGCGGCGATGTTGATTTTGGTGATTAAGCTCAATCCGCAATTCGATCCCAGAATCAAAATAGTCTTTGGCTTAAGCTGCATCGGGATTGGTAGTTATTTGATGACGCAGTACTCACTGCAGATCGATACATTTTGGATTGTGATGCCGAGTATGATTCAGGGGATGGGGCTTGGTTTAACCTTCTCGACGCTATCCACCTTGGCGTATTTAACGATTCCGAAAGAGCAATCTGTTGCGGCGGCGAGTATTTACAATCTGTTCCGTACCATTGGTAGCTCGTTTGGTATTTCTATCGCCACCACGTTCCAATATCGTGATAGTCAGCAGCAATGGCATGCGCTGGGAGAGGGTATTAATCCTTATAATCCTAACTTGCATGACTGGGCGGCCAATCAGGGGCTTTCTATTACCGATCCGGTTGCGTTAGACCAATACCAACAGATGTTGCAGCAGCAATCGCAAATGGTCGCGTTTGTGCACACCTTCCAGCTTGTGGGAGTGATGTTCGTGATCATGATGCCGATGCTGGTTTTCATCCGGTCGCGTGAATAACAACAAGTTCAGGTGAACCGTGTAAGAGAACGCCTCTCAAGTTGTGACAGCTTGAGAGGCGTTTTTTATTGGACAGTGCCAGTGAAAGAAGGGCGTTTACTCAAACGTCACTTCGTCAAAATGCGGATTGGTTTTGAGCGCGCGCATTGCGACTAATTGCTCAGTCGGGAAGGCGGTGTGCTCACCATCCATATCTAAAAACAAGCACTCTTGTCGCTGCATGTCGTAGCCTGTGTCGAACGCGTTGCCCTGATGAGCTTCACCATTTTTTAGCGTGATCTCGATAGGGAGCTTAAACATACAGGCGATTTCAATAAAATCGTATTGGCTGCAAGTCACCATAGTTTTCTCCTTTCAAACCGACGCAGTATTCAGAAGGTTTGAGAACCGCTTCCTTAAATAGAAGACGTTTGATTGAAACTGAATCTTCATCTTACACCTCATTTTGGTCACGAAATAGACATACACGCACGTTTTAATAAACCTACTGTTGAGCGTTCACAAGCGAGACAAAACTACGATATGTCTGAGACGATACTTAAGCGCACATACCTAACGAGTGAACAAAAGACACAAAAGCCAAGTTCACTGATTTCCCCTCAAACCTACCATGCGCAGTTGGCGCACCGTGTTCACCACTCGCCTCAATTTGAAAACGGCCGCGTTAAAAACGAGATGCCAAATGTCCCTAGCCCGCAATCATTCTGGCAGGTGTGTTGGAGCTATCTTGGTGGTAGAACGCCATTGAGTCCTAACGAACATTTGCCACATTTCCCAATTCAACCTACGCAGTTTGCACAGCGAAGTGAATCGATGCGCGTTACTTGGCTGGGCCATTCCACCATGCTGGTGGAGGTCGATGGCATTCGAATTCTGACCGATCCGGTATTTGATTACGCTTCTCCGTTCGTCGCAAAAGCGTGGTTTGAACGCAATATTCCCAATACCTACGCCAGAGATTGTTTGCCGATTCCTGAAATTATCGTGATTTCGCACGATCATTACGACCATTTAGAAGCATCGACCATACGTTTCTACGCTGATAAATCCGTGACGTTTTATGTGCCCTTAGGGGTTGGCAAGCATCTGATAAAGTGGGGCGTTTGCGCAGACAACATCGTGGAATTCGATTGGTGGGATAGCGTGCACTATGCCGGAATCGAACTGATTTGTACGCCTGCTAACCATAATTCGGGTCGTACTTATTTCGATAAAAACGCGACCCTGTGGGCTTCTTGGGTCATCAAAGGCAAAGAAGAGACGCTCTATTTTAGTGGCGATTCAGCTTACGATTCGCACTTTTCCGAGATCGCACTGCGATGTGGACCAATCGACATTGCCTGTTTGGAAGTGGCTGCTGATGTGAAAGGCCAAGGTTATCCGGTCGAAAACTGGGGGCACATGCAGGCTCATCATACCGTGCAAGCGTTTCGCGATTTAAATGCGAAAAAACTGTTGCCAGTACATTGGGCTACATACGAGCTGTTTACTCACCGCTGGGACGAACCGATTTTAGATTTGCTTGCCCATTGTCAAAAAGAACATATAACGCTGCTGACGCCAATGCCGGGGGAGAGTTTTTTCGTTCATAAAAAACAGATAAATAAACAATGGTGGCGAGAAAAAGAAACAGGTGAGCCAGCTAGAATTTTGACTTAATAATATGTTCTTACTTCAATAATTATTTTAGAAGTTAACCTTGTTATTTTCAGAATATAACAAGGTTTTTTTACTCGCTTACTCATCAATCACTTGAGGTTTTAACTCGACGATATTTCCTTCCGGATCATGAATATAGAGTGAGCGACCGAATCCTTGTGCGCCGTAGCGTTTCGCAAACTCTTCGGTTTCAATGCCGTTCGAACGCAGATATTCCAGTAATTCATCCTCGGAAAAAGGCGCCAATTGCAGGCAAAAATGATCAATATTACGACCATTTTGAACTGGTGGCTTTCCGCCGAGTTGACCCAATTCGCTGTCTACCGTCACTACATCAATCAATGCGTTACCTGCCCTAAGTTGAGTTAAACCAAGTTCCGTTACTTGGCGCTCGACAGGGCAGCCCAAAATGTCTCGATAGAAATGCAACATAGCATCGAGGTTACAGGTCCTTAAAACAACATGATCAAGCGCTTTGATGGCGATTGGATTTTTGGTGGGCATGCTTCACTCCTTTTTGCATTGTGTTGAGGTAAGTATAAAGTGACCTTAAAAGTGGTGAGAGAAATGATCAAATTCCAGACGTTTTTTTGCTAGAGCGAGTGCAGAAACACTGCAACTTAAAGCAAACAAAAAAGGCTAGCGTATTGCTAGCCTTTTGGTATATGGATGGGGCTATTACTCGTAATCAGAAGCGTAAGTTTCTTCGTAAGAGTGTGAGTAAAGCTCGAATAGGTTACCGAATGGGTCTTCTAGGTAAACCATTTTCGCAGGCTTATTATCGTCTTCTGGGTGGTAACGCATGATGTCCATGCGAACTTTGCCACCTAGTGCTTCGGTGCGTTTGATAGCACCTTCAAAATCGTCTGTCTGCAAACAGAAATGGAAGATACCGATGCGAGAAAAATCCACTTCATGGCGCTCTTGACGCTCTTTCATTTCGAATAACTCAAGGCCGATGCCATCACTTGTCACAAGGTGCGCAATGTTGAAGCCTTTAAAGCCTTCCCCAAAGACCGCAATACACATTCTGCCAATTGCCGTTTCGCGTTCTTCAATCACTTTCGTGTTGCCCATAACGACTTTTAGACCTAGCGCTTGCGTGTAAAACTCAACCGCTTTGTCCATATCTCCGACCATAATACCGACATGATTCATTTTCATTTGTTTGCTCCCAACATGTGTGTTTGAACGTTGTCTTGTTTCGATGTGGGAGAGTATATGGCGTGATATTGATTACATGAAATTATCATAAATTATAAAAATGATAATTTTATTTAATGATGTGCGTATTGGGATTGATTTAGTGAGCTAAGGCCTCAACAGCTTGCCTCACCGAGGTGAAATGAATCTTGATAATGCACCGTTGCGCGAGGCTGAATTCATGCGATTGGATTAATGACGTAACCTCTTCTACGGACAGCGTTCGTTCTTTTGGGTGTAAAAGAGTGGTGTTCGAACCATTGTTTTTCAATTCGAACGTGTTGCCATTTGAGTCAATAACGTAATCATCTTGCCCAAAAATGAGGGCTTCGCATTCAGAGTCTAAGTCGGACTGGGAATGCGTGTAGATCAGCTCATCGTCGCCGTCTAGTTTTAGCAAGCATGGCCAGCATACTGCGTGGTCTCTCATGGTTAACTCATTATTCATTGTTATTTAGAAACTTGACCCAGGTTGTTGCAAAAACGCTAACTCTTCGGGAGTGCTCTTTCTTCCCAGTATCGCATTGCGATGAGGATAGCGCCCAAACTGGTCGATGATGGCTTTGTGTTTTAGCTCAAAATCGTAGTTATTTTCAAGCCCTGATGCGCGGAACAATTTTTCAGCTTCGACATGAATGAGGCGAGATTCGCTGTGCATAAACGGCATGTACAAAAAACTTAGCTGCTCAGGCGCTAATTCTTTGTCGTGACCTAACCGAATTGCCTCTTGAGCCAATGCTAATGCGAGTGGGTCTTGTGCAAACGCTTTTGGGGTGTTGCGATACACATTACGTGAAAACTGGTCGAGGACGATGATTTCGGCCAATCGTCCTTGTGCGCTGTTACGCCAATTAAACAGTTCACAACGAGCGGCTTGTTCTAATACCGAGGCAAATCGCGATGCAATACGCTTGTCCAGTTCTGGGTTGTTTTCAAACCAATTTGGGGGCGATAGCTCCTCGAACCAAAATTTGATGACTTCTTGGTACATGGATCTTCCTTCCTATTGCATTAGCTAAAGAATAAAAAGCCAGAAGGCGAGCTCCTGGCTTTCTGCGTGTTATCGACCGTAAGTCTCTACGATGTAACGTTCAAAATCGTCACACATTTGTTCGTCAGAGATGGTGTTGCTTGCCAGCTCTTTACTGCCGTCGACGACTTTAATCGCGGCGTTCAGTGAAGCGACTGATGCTCGCTCTCGCGTCGCAAGTGAGTCGATTTTCTTCTGCTGCACTTCCCATGCCTGTTCTGGCGACAGGTTACACACGTCTGCAAGGTATTTGGCATTGAAGCCTTCGCCAGTCAGGCTGACAATGGTTTCGTTGTGCGACAAGTGATTGCCTGCGTGCCAGTAGTGTTTTGCCAGCAGTGGGCCAATTTCTGGGTTATCCGTCAGGTAACCAAACTTCTCAAGGAAGTATGCACGGGTCTGATACACCGCCATGTGCGCGAGTAGATAACCTTGATACGCACAAGCTGCTTCGTCGGATAGCAAATGTGGAATCGCCATCAGTGGGCGAGGGCTGCATTCCAAACCAAGGATCTGTTTTTCACAATCGCGAGCGAGCTTAGTGATGCGCTCTGGCGTTAACTCGTCATCGCTCAATTGATACAACGCGCGCTCAAAATATGGCACAACCAAGATGCTACGTTCTTCATAAGCTTTGAATGGCTGACGACTGTTGATCATCGCTTGAATGATCTCATTAGGAACCGAATTCCCTTCATCATCCAGTGCGTACTGTTTTAGCCAATCGGCATCGGTTAACAGGCTGTCACAGAACATCGACTGAGTTTCTGCATAAGCCATCGACGTCGGCGCAAACTCCTGCGAAAAACAAGGCGCGTTCATTTTTACGTTCGCAAAGTGTGCTGCGTGACCACCTTCGTGGAACAGCGTGTTTATGCCATCGTAGCCGCTGCCCACTTGGTCTGGTTTGGCATTGCTGGTGAAGTTCACCTGTGCTGCGACCCATTCGCCTTGATTGTAGAATGAAGGGATAGGGCCGTGGCAGAACCCGTTCGGGTACTTACCTTTGCGGTCTAACAAATCCAGCGTTAGCGTCGCGCCAGAGTAATCAATATTCAGACGACCAAACGATTCTACCCAGCGTCTCAGAGATTTAGAGAACGGCACGTATGGGTCAAGGTCACGCATGACGTCACCCGCGAACGAGTAAACAAAGTTGAAGCCGGTGAGTGCGCTTGCGCCTTTCTCTTTCGCCAAGTTTTCTAAGCTGTTGAGGTGCGCATCTCGCGTGCGTTGTTCGAAATCTTCCAAAATCTCGAATAGCTGCTCAGAGCTCATCTTTTCCGTTTTTTGCACGGAGTAATCAAAGAAGGTCGCATAACCCAGTGAGCGAGCGAACTGGTTGCGTAGTTTGATCAGTTCTATAAAGCCGTTTTGCAGTAGCCATTGTTCAAGGTTCAGCAACGCTTGATGAGCCGATTGGCGAACTTCTTCATGATTGTTGGTGCGAATGGTTGAGCTCAATACTGGCAGTGAACCTTCCACTTGCTCGCCGTTTTCATCGGTAAACGTTTGTACGTGGTTCTGTTTTTTCTCGAACAGCTCAGCTTCAAAGGCAATGAGCTGATTTTTCAACGCTTGTGCTTTTTCGCCCTCGATAGCGTGAGATTCAAACATCGCCAGCCAACCAGATAGACCCGTCATGGTTTGTTGTTTCTCTTGTGGGTCGGTAATTGAGTCCGCGGCTTCAAGCTGTTGTTTGATGGCAGTAATTTGCTCGGCGTTGCTTAAAAAGCTTGTCCATGCCGTTTGTGCTTGCGTCGAGCCATCATGGTCATCGCTGATCCCCATGTAAGTTTCCCAAAAGAAATCTTCTTTGGTGCGGTGAATCGCAAGGTAACGTTGATTGAGGTCGTTGAGGTAATCCGTTGCGGTCATTTTGATCCTTCAAATGGTTTCGTTATGTAGACAGTTGATTATTGCACGCTTGGTCGCGAGAAAGGAACGCTAATCTCATTTGTCGATTTTGCATCGCGTAAAGGTGATTTTACTATTTGTTTACCTTTGGGTGAGTTAATAGGAGTTCTGAGCTTGCAGTATTAAGACTGGTATGGAGTTTACAGTTTATTAAGTAATTAATCCGCGATGCGCTATCGATGATCCTTATCAGGTGTAATAAGATTTCCATATCGTGGCGATACAGTTGGAAACAATATGATAAATAAAACAAAAGTTACGTTATTGGCGGTAGGTACGATTTTAGTTGGATGTTCTACAGTCGCGCCACCAAGAAATGATGCGGTTGAAAGCATTCAACAAAAGTGTTCTGTGATTTTAAGCAATGATGTTGCTGGCGACCAGCGCTGGCAGACTTATAACGGCTTGCTTGTAGAATATGCCGTGCATGGCGTTAAGAGTCAGGCGCAACTGGAACGTTTTGAAGCGTTTGTGCAGAGAGTGCAAGATGATGAGTCTGGACAGTTAGTTACAGAGTTGATTGAGGTCACCGACTGGGGATGCTCAAACGGCAACTATCTTGAAGAGATGAGCTTGTTTATTCAAGAAGTTCAAAAGTAAAAAACCGAGCGTTAAGTCGCTCGGCTTTTCTGTTTGTGGAGCGCTTTTTTGCGCTGGTTCGTCAGGACGTTTACTCCTCTGGATACTCGCCCATACCTTGCGTTTTACCTTCCGCTTTCCAATGCTCTCCAGGAGCAAATGCTTCATCGCATAAATCTACGGTGTAGCCCATTTCTGTGATTTCCTTCAAAGTGAGGTTATCAGCAATATTTGCAACTTCCCCCGATTTATTCCGTAACTCCATGTTGATCTCTCCTCTGTAGGTAGACGAGTGGCATCAATGCACAGTGAAGAATGCATTGGTAACCTTTGTTCTAAGTATATAACCCGCTGCTAAAAATGAAGGTTTAATCCACTTTTTAAATATGGGTAATTGGATATTGCTTTGAGCTGCTTCCGTTATTTAGAACCGCAGCATCGCGATAGTTTGCCATTTGTGATTTATTGAGTGATTAAACGGTCAATTTGGAAACTCGAAATGGTGATTCTCGACCACGCTTTAGCACAACAAATTGTTGATCGAACCATGTCCATCATTGGTCACAATGTGAATGTGATGAACTCGGCAGGCATCATCATTGGCAGTGGCGACCCTAAACGTGTTGGGCAAGTGCATGATGGCGCGGTACTGGCGCTGAATCATGGCGATTCGCTAGAGCTTAATGAGCAGCAATGTTTGACGTTGCAGGGTGTCAAACCCGGTATCAATATGTTGTTGAAATTACATGGCGACGTGGTCGGTATTGTTGGTGTCACAGGCGAGCCGGAGAAAATCCGAGATTTTGCCAAACTGGTTAAAATGACCGCTGAATTGACAATCGAGCAAGCCGCGCTGGTGGAAAAATTTCAGTGGGACAGACGTCATCGCGAAGAGTTTATTCTGGCTTGGATCAATGGGAAATTGACCGATGAAGAGCTGAAAGATTGGGCGATGCGTCTTTCTATCGATGTTACTCAACCACGGGTGGCAACGGTGATTGAAGTCTCGACGCCGTCCGCCTCAAAAAGCATGAAGAGTGTGCGCAATATTGTTGAGCTGCTTGAATACCCAGAGCGTAACAACCTAGTTGCGATTGTCTCAGTGAATGAAATTGTGGTGCTGAAACCGTGTCATTCCGCCAAGCAGTGGGATAGCCAAATCGAAAGTGAACGCATTGATAAGTTGATGTCGCGTTTAAGCGATCACGATTCGCATACGTTTCACATTGCGCTAGGGCAGCTGTTTAATGAGCCTAAAGATGTCGCGTTGTCATACCAAAGCGCGAAGCAGGTATTAGCCATTGGCAAGCAATTCTACCCAGAGAAACGTAAGTACCTGTTCGATGAACTTCGTTTGCCTGTGCTGTTAGCGCCGTTGGCGGATATTTGGCAAGGTGAACAAATTATTGATGGCGTGACACGGTTGAAAGAGAAAGACAAATCTGGGCAATTACTGAAAACCCTAGATGCATTGTTTGAATGCAATGGCAATGTGACAGAATGCTCTAAAATGCTGTTTATTCATCGGAACACACTGCGTTATCGGCTAGAAAAAATCACCGAGATAACAGGGCTGCCAACCACCAATTTTGTGGGGTTAGCGGAGCTTTATATTGCGACTCGGCTCTCAAAAATGGCGTGACATTGTGCATTTGCACAATACGCGTCATTTTTTGACCACATCATTTGTCACTCCGCCTAAAGGAATTCTAAAGCAAACGATTAATAATTCATGCGTCCCTACATGTTGAGTGAGCCAACACGGACTCGCTCAGCAAAATAAGAATAAATGGAGTTATCATGAACCTTATATTAATCCTGCTCGGGGTGATCGCATTTATTGTGCTCACGACCACCAAATTCAAATTACATCCCTTTTTAGCGCTGATCATCGCGGCGTTCCTTGCGGCATTTGCTTACGGCTTACCGGCAGATAGCATTGCCAAAACCATTGCTTCTGGCTTTGGCGGCATCCTTGGTTACATTGGCTTGGTTATCGTTTTAGGTACCATCATCGGTGTTATTTTGGAGAAAAGTGGTGCGGCGATCACCATGGCCGATACGGTTATTAAAGTGTTGGGTGAGCGTTTCCCAACATTGACCATGAGCATCATCGGTTACATCGTTTCTGTTCCGGTATTTTGTGATTCAGGCTTTGTCATTCTGAACTCGCTCAAAGAATCACTCGCGAAGCGTTTAAAAACCTCAAGCGTTGCGATGAGTGTGGCGTTGGCTACTGGCCTATACGCGACGCACACGTTTGTGCCGCCAACTCCTGGCCCGATTGCCGCTGCGGGTAACTTAGGCCTGGAATCTAACCTTGGTTTAGTGATTGGTGTGGGTGTGTTTGTTGCAGCGGTTGCGGCGTTAGCGGGTATGTTGTGGGCGAACCGATTCCAACATGTTGAACCAGATGGCATTGAAGCCGCAGAGGGAATTCAGCATGACTGGCAAGCACTCAAAGCGTCTTACGGCAAATTGCCAACGGCGAGCCAAGCATTTGCTCCTATTTTTGTTCCAATCTTATTGATCTGTTTTGGCTCTATCGCGAAATTCCCAAGCTTACCGCTGGGCGAAGGTTTTGTGTTTGATGTTCTGACTTTCTTAGGACAGCCACTAACGGCATTGGTGATTGGCCTGTTCCTTTCTGTTCGCCTACTCAAGTCAGACAACAAGATTGAAGAATTTGGCGAGCGAATCAGCCAAGGTATTACGGCTGCTGCGCCTATTCTTTTGATTACCGGTGCGGGTGGTGCATTTGGCGCGGTATTAAAAGCAACGCCGCTAGGTGAATACTTGGGTACGACGCTATCGGCGCTGGGCGTGGGTATTTTCATGCCATTTATCGTTGCGGCTGCGCTAAAATCGGCGCAAGGTTCATCAACGGTTGCATTGGTGACCACATCGGCTTTGGTTGCGCCTATGCTTACGCAATTGGGGCTCGATTCAGAAATGGGCCGCGTATTAACGGTGATGGCGATCGGTGCTGGTGCGATGACGGTTTCTCATGCAAACGACAGTTTCTTCTGGGTAGTTTCGCAGTTTAGCCGCATGTCGGTGGGCTTAGCGTACCGCGCGCAAACCATGGCTACGCTCGTTCAAGGTGTCACGGCAATGGCATTGGTGTACATTTTGAGCCTCGTTCTCTTATAAGTCTCTGGAAATACGTATGAAAGTGGTAATTGCACCTGATTCATTTAAAGAAAGCTTAACCGCCAAACAAGTGAGCGAGGCGATCAAGACGGGGCTTGCTCGCGTATGGCATGATGCTGAGTTTGTTACGGTTCCGGTCGCAGACGGTGGCGAAGGCACGGTTCAATCTTTGATAGATGCAACTCAAGGCGAACAAGTCTTCACAACAGTGACTGCGCCATTAGGGAATGATGTTGAAGCGTTTTATGGCATCCTCGGCGACGGCGAAACTGCGGTTATTGAAATGGCGGAGGCCAGTGGGCTACACCTTGTGCCGAGTGACGCTCGCGACCCAAAACTGACCAGTAGCATTGGTACCGGACAGCTGATCAAACACGCGCTAGACAGAGGCATTCAACGTTTAATCATTGGTTTGGGCGGCAGCGCTACCAATGATGGTGGCGTGGGCATGTTGACCGCGTTGGGGGTGGCGTTTCTTGATGAATCTGGTCATGCAATTACCCCAAATGGAGGCGGGTTAGCGGCGCTTGCGTCCATCGATATTTCTGGTCTTGACCCTCGTTTAGCAACTTGCGAAGTGTTGGTAGCGTGCGATGTTGATAACCCACTCTGTGGTGACAAAGGCGCGTCGGCTATCTTTGGCCCGCAAAAGGGAGCGACCGTATCAGACGTTACTCTGCTCGATAACGCATTGCGCAAGTTTGGCGAGTTGACGGAACAAGCGACGGGTAAGCATGTACTGACTCGTGAAGGGGCGGGTGCTGCTGGTGGTATGGGCGCGGCCTTGCTCGGGTACACGCCAGCACGTTTGCAACCGGGAATTGAGATTGTGCTTGAAACGGTCAAACTTGCTCAGCATGTTGCGGATGCGGATATCGTATTTACAGGCGAGGGTCGAATCGATCATCAAACCGCACATGGCAAAACGCCGATGGGCGTTGCTCAGGTCGCCAAGCAGTGTAATTTACCAGTCATTGCATTAGCAGGCTGTGTGGGCGACAACTATCAGGCGGTTTATGAGTGCGGCATTGATGCGGTGTTTGCTTGTGTACCAAGGGCGATGAGCTTACCTGAGGCCATGAAAGAGGCCGACGTCAACGTTGCTAACTTAGCCGAAAACGTCGCGAGAATGTGGCAAATTAAGTCGCACTGAAGGCGATGACGATACGAAAAACTCCACCTTTGCGTGGAGTTTTTTGTTGTTACGTGTTTGCGTGTGTAGGCATAAGTTCATTTAGCAAGAGCGAGTTAACAGGCATGCTTTGCTATCAATTTTGCCAGTGTTTGCATCGCTTGACTCCAATCGGTTTCATGACCAAAGTTTGCCACGCTGAGGCGTACGCAATGCCGATATTGCCCTTGAGTGCCAAATACGGTGCCGGGAAGTAGGCTGATTCTGTGCTTATTGCATGCTTGATACAACGCATAGCTGTCCGTGTCTTCGGGCAGTCGCAACCAAAGTAAGAACGAGCCTTGTACGGCGTTGATCTGGTATCGATTTTTTAGAGGTTCGTATTCATCCAAGTATTGATGAAGCATCTGGATAAATCGTCGCATGTTGTTTTGATAAACCCGACCCATTCGCGCAGTATGCGTTCGATACTTGCCTGACGTTAGAAACGTTGCCACGGCGGATTGCATCAGGTTCAAACTGCCCATGTTCTCACACAGTAGATATTGTTCAATTTGATCTCGATATCGCCCCGCCAACATCCAACCAATTCTCAAACGCGAATCGAGCGTTTTGGATAACGAATTCACGTAAATTACGCGTTGCCTGTCATCGAGCAATCTCAAGCTTGGCAACGGCTTGTCATAGCTTAACCCGCCAAACACATCGTCTTCGATAATAGGAATATTGCCAGATGCCAAGAGCAATTGCTGGCGCTTTTCTAGCGGCATCATGGCACCAGTAGGGTTGGTGAAGTTTGGCGTTACGATTATCGCTTTTATGTCCCATGTCGCCATTGCTTTTGCTAAGGCTTCGGGGCACATACCGTCGCGTGGGCAACTCGGAATTTCCACCACTTTGAGGCCGAGTGATTCTAGCATCAATAAGTTGCCAAAATAGCAAGGGGACTCCACCGCGACGATATCGCCTTTTTGTGTCGTTGCGCGCAGCGCTAGGCTAATGGCTTGTTGCGCGCCGTGCGTCACCATGATCTCATCCAACTTGGCTGGCGTGCCCAAATCTTGTGTGATTTTCGCCAGTTGTTTGATTAAGAGGTGATCACCGGGTGGTAATTGGTAATGGCTCGGTACATGCGTTTGCTGGCGGCTGTGGCGGCCGATCTCGGCGTACAAGCTTTTGATCGCGGGGGAGTCAATGTTTGGGTGGGCAGAACCGGTAGGCAAACGCTCTTGGTATTCAGGATAAGTAAGGATTTCTTTGCAGATCGAGAGCAAATCCACACGAGTCGGATCCGGAATTGAGCGAGAGGTCGGCAAGGCGATTTTAACTCGATAACCCGATTTGGGAACCGAGTACACCAAGTTTTGCGCTTCCAACTCTTGATACGCACGAATCACGGTGTTTTTGCTGACGCTTAATTCTTGGCTCAACGAGCGAATGGAGGGCAGTCGATCATCCGCCTGATAAACGCCATCATTAATGGCTTGTTTGAGGTGTTTTTCCACCACGAGGTACTTATTCCCTTCACCGCTTCCCAATAAATCTGTACCCATAAAAACACTTCCATCTGTCACTTTTTGAAAACACTGTACCTAATTACATTAGCAGTATCTCAAAACATAAAACAAGCGTGAGTGAGGCGATCATGTTAATCCGAGCCATCCCTTTTGTATTTGTCATCCTTTGGGCTTCTGGATTCGTTGGTGCGCGTTTTGGTTTGCAATATGCCGAGCCAGCGACACTACTTTCTATCCGTATGGCATTCAATGTCTTATTGTTTTTGGTTCTTGTGGCGGTATTGCGTAGAAGGTTGCCGACAGGAAAAGATTTTTGGCACAGCTGTGTGGTTGGTGCGTTGATCCACGGTTTCTATCTGGGCGGTACTTATTTCGCTATCGCCTTGGGTATGCCTGCTGGGTTGAGTTCGTTGCTGGTGGGTATTCAACCGATTTTAACCGCGGCTTTGCTGGTGGCGTTTGTTCGTGAGGAATTTAAACCCTCGCAATGGTTGGGTTTGGCTCTTGGTTTTGTCGGTATCGCTATGGTGTTGATGGGCAAAATGGAGTGGCAATCCGAGCAGCATAAAGTGTTGGCCATTGGTTTGTGTTTATTGGCTTTGGTTGGTATCACGCTAGGGACGCTGTATCAGAAAAAACATTGCCAACAAGTGGATATGGTGGGTGGTGCGACGGTGCAATATTTGGCCGCGCTCGTCATGTTTCTGCCCGTTGCGATGCAGTTTGAAACCATGCAAGTGCAGTGGGAACTGGAGTTTATTTTGACTGTGTTGTGGTTGGTCGTCGTGCTCTCTTGTGTAGCTATTCTACTGCTGCTGTACATGGTTAAGAACGGTGCTGCATCGAGCGTAGCTTCTGTATTCTACCTGGTGCCGCCAACGACGGCGATTCAGGCTTGGCTCGCGTTTGGAGAGTCATTTGATTGGATGGGGATTTCTGGTTTCGTACTGGCAGCTACGGCGGTGTATTTGGTGGTTAAAAAGCCGGATCTGACGATAAAGAAATCGATTCAAACAGAATATACCTAAATTGGGTAGGGACATTTTCGTACCAGTGGGTACAATCTGCTTCATCTTAATCCGTGGAGCAGAATGATGAAGGTAAAGCCAGATCGAATGACCGCCATGCGTAGCATCATAGAGCAAGTAAAAGCGGAACTACCAATTTATGAACCAGAAACGTTTGTATGTGGACCAGAAGGGCAGTGCATTGGCTGTCCGAAGAAATTGTTGGAAATGGTCGATTCAGAAGTCACTTATTGGGAGTCAGCCATGGAGCGCGGCATTGTTCCGCAGTTCGATGAGATTCGTCGTTTTGGCAAAATGTGCACGAATGTTCGTCGTGGTCTGGTGCGAAATAATGTGCCTTTACTCAGTAACTAGAGAGTAAAAACCGTCTAATATCTGACACATAGCGTCGTTTTGTTACACTGCTCTTTGGCTGCTGTTCTCAAGTTTGAGTGGTGTTTGTCTCTTCTTACCCCTTAAGCCTTTAATCGTAAGAAATTGGCGATATATTGGCTCGGTCTCACATGGATGTGGGGCTATTGTCTTGGGCTAGTTGAGATAAGAAACGTGAAATCAAAGGGATTTACGCTGATGGAAATCACCATAGTGCTTACCACTTTGGCTTTCATCGCATTAGCTGCTTTACCAGTACTACTCGATATTCATCGCCAAGCATACGCTGCGATGCTGCACAGTTCTCAGTCTTCTTTGGGTACGGCTCTCAAATTCTTTCATGCTCAATCAGTGATTGATAACGCTTACGGCCAAGAGCACGTTCACTACATTGACCGACATGTCAAAACACGCAAAGGCATGCCAGAAGCGAGTGCCGATAGTATTCGAGCTTTGTTAGAAATCGATCTACCAGCCAGAGGTTATTCGAAAATTGACGTGCCGTGCAAAGGCAGTGATTTTTGCATCATCGGTCAGCAGCACCCAAACAGTGCTCATTTTGTCGCTATTCCTGATTATCAGTTCTTAGATAAATCGGGTGTTGATCGCGTGGTGTACATTTGGCCGCAAGGTTACACACTGGCAGAAGAAGCATGCTATTTCTACTACGTGAATCAAGCCTCTAACGATTCAATTGTTCGAGGGCATGTGACGCAAGGGTGTTAACCCCGAATAAGTGTTGCGAACAACGGTTATCGTGACTCTACAAATCTGGGCTTTTCGAACGGCTTTGCGCTTTATACAATATCATTTTTTGACTCATCAAGACTTTACCATTTGGCAAGGTCACTTCCCCAAGTTCTCCCTGATGTTCAAATCCAAACCGTTCATACAAAGCAATCGCTGGTGTGTTGGTTGTGTATACGTAGAGTGCGATTTGGTCGTAACCAAATTCCCAACCACGTGCGATCGCGACTGCCAATAGTTTCCGCCCCAATCCTTTGCCTCGGTAGTTTTTGTCGATGTGAATACCAAGAATACCGACGCGAAGGCGTTGCCCTCTTTCGTAACCGCACATCTCAGCTGGGTAGATTTCAACACTACCGATAAGTTTTTGGCGGTCAAACGCGACAAACTGAGGGATGGACTCGTTTTCCACACGTTGCAGGATTCTGCGAAGCGTTGCGTTATCGGGTGCAGGAGAAATCAAAAATTCCCCTTCGGAGTACACTCGATTCCACAGCGCGGTGAAGCGCGCGATATCGCTCACCTTGATGGATCTGATTTGCATTCATCTTCCTTGATTAGTGCAGGTTAGTAACGGTTAGGGGATAAGCTCAGATAAACAACGAATTTGGTTAGGAATGGCTTCGGCTGGTGCATCAGCGCCCGTTGGGTTAAACCAAATTGTGTTTACGCCCGCTTTCATCGCAGGGTAAATATCTTTGTGAGGTAAATCGCCAACCATGGTTATTCCACTCACGTTAACCCCTAACTGTTTTGCGATGGCGAGATAAAACTCAGGTTGGTTTTTAGCGATGCCGAGGTTGGCAAAACAAAAATAGCCATTTAAGTATTGGTCTAAGTCGACGCGAACAAATGCACGCTGAACCTCTTCCATGTTGGAATCAGATGCACTGGTCGCAATGTAGATGGGATGATTTTGGGAAAGTATTGCCAGTGTTTCTCTGGCTTGAGGAACAGCTTCTACGTGTTCCCAATCGCACATTTTTCCTTGTGCGTGAGGGAAATCTACCATCAAGGTGTTCCCCCAATCGAAAAGATAAATCATGTTCGAATCTCCTTATCCGCACATCATATCGTCTTTTTCTAAAATCAGGGGGGTAAATTGCATCGATAAATGCGATTTAGGTGGGTTTAGTCGTGAAAAGCGCTTAATTGTCGTTATCGTTACAAATGTTTCAGCATAATGCGTGAGTTAGTTTTAAAACCTTGATTATCGTAAAAGCGCTGTGCTGGCTGATTGAATTCCATCACTTCCAATCGAACTTGTGTGGCATTGGCATCGCGCGCCCATTGCTCACAGGTTTGGAGCAGTTGGCGGCCGATTCCTTGCTGCTTTTGCGCTTCATCGACAACAATTGTTCCCACGCGACAAATTGGGTCTTTGATCAGAAAACTGACGGTGTCGTTTTGGGTGATCATCGCGGTTAAGAAGCCGAGAATTTGCTGTTCGCGTTCGGCAATCAAAAAGAGTCGCTCTTTGTTCTCTAGTGCTTGTGCAAGAAATTTACGGTCAGCTTCTGAAGGCGCAACAAAGGCTTCTGGCGCATTCGCAAAATGCAGTGAATTAATTTGAAAATTAAGCTGAAAAATTTCGTCTAAATCATCGGGAGTTGCTTGTCGGATATGGACTTGCATTCTATCTGCCCCCTGCAATATCGATAAATGATCCCGTGACATAAGAGGCTTCGTCACTTAATAGCCAAGCGATCGCATTTGCTACTTCTTCTACCGTGCCACCGCGTTTAAGAGGAATTTGAGGGCTGAGTCTATCTACTCGGTTTGGTTCTCCGCCGTCGGCATGCATATCAGTGTAAATGAAACCAGGTCGAACGCCATTGACGCGAATATTGCGCTCTGCCAACTCTAGCGAGAGTCCTTTAGTTAAGGTATCCATCGCGCCTTTTGATGTGGCGTAATCGACATACTCAAATGGCGCGCCTGAGCGCGACGCTCCAGAGGAGACATTCACAATTGCACCGCCTGCACTGAATCGCTTCGCCGCTTCTCGACAGCAGAGAAAACAGCTATTCACATTGGTGTTCATTACTTTCTGAAAGCGTTCCAAGCTGATTTCTGACAAAGGCGATTGAGTAAATAGGATGCCAACGTTGTTGACCAAGTGCGTCACTGCACCAAATTCACGTTCTGTTTCATCAAACAAGGAGAGCACTTGCTTCTCATCGGCTACGTCTGCGGCGATGGCAATCGCTTTGCCACCGTTTGCTTGTATTTCTGCCACAACTTGGTCGGCGGCCTCTTGCTGAGTGCGGTAATTAACGCAAACGCGATAGCCTTGCTCGGCCAGCTTTTTCGCCGCTGCGGCTCCAATGCCTCGGCTTGCGCCGGTAATGATGACTACTTTATTCAAAATACGTCCTTATTTTTGTAGTGAGTAGATTTTATCGGCGTAGGGTTTGCCACCAATTTGGTATGCGTCTGGAATGACCTCAATGAGTTCGAAACCACATTTTATCAGGACACGTTCTGACGCAATATTGCCTTCAGTGACCGTCGCGGAAAAGTGGTTGATGTTATGTGTCGAGGTTGCCCAGTATAGAAGCGCTTGAAGAGTTTCTGTTCCAAACTGTTGGCCATGAAATTCCGGCAAAAGTAAGTAACCTACCTCTGCCTTACCGTTTTCAATAGCAAAGCCAGTGATGCCGATGGGTTGTTCAGATTGCTTATCGAGTATTACAAGGCAAAGCCAATGCTGGCAATTTGGGGTCCATGGTAATAATCGCGAAGCAAATTTTTCTCTTATTTCTGTTTCGCTGGGACGATCGAAACAGAGCGCAATAACCTCTTGTTCGGAGAGTAATCGTTGAAAGAGTTCCCAGTCACTGGCTTTGATGGGTCTTAATTGGCTTCTGTGCGTCTCGATATAAACTGACATGCGTGTCCTTACTGCATCAATGTGGAGATTCAGTCTCTCATCCTCTTATCTGTTTAATCAAATAGTTGCATTCATAAAAGTGATTTATGTGGTGAATAGTTGGCTGGGTAATGGATTATTGCCATATATTCATCTTTGAGATGCAAATAACAAAATTTCATACTTGAGGCATACAGAGCAACACGGAAATGATGTGGATCAAGAGAGGACTACCCATAAAGTAGTAATTTGCGACCTATAATTACATTTTATTTGGAAGTGTTGCTAATTATGTCAATAAAAAAACGATATGTTGCACTGCTGGTTGCTGCCGGCATTGGTGTGGGCTGGTTAACTTTGGGGGGGAGTGCGGCAGTAATGCATTACACCTCAGATACTGAATTTTGTCTCTCGTGCCACTCTATGGAAACCCCTTACAAAGAGTACCAAGGCTCAGTGCACTTCAGTAATGCGAAAGGCATTCGCGCGGAATGTTCTGACTGTCATATTCCTCAAGAACCAATGGATTACCTGATCACCAAAATTCGCGCGTCGAAAGACATCTACCATGAATTTGTGACAGGTAAGATCGACACGCCAGAGAAATATGAAGCACATCGTAAAGATATGGCTGAAACGGTATGGGCTCAGTTCCGTGAAAATGATTCAGCGACGTGTCGTTCGTGTCATGATTTCGATGCAATGGAAGAGTTTGAGCAATCACGTGATGCGGCGAAGATGCACGCTTACGCGAAAGCAAACGATCAAACGTGTATCGATTGTCATAAAGGTGTGGCGCACTTTGCACCAGAAGCAGAGCTAGACAGCAAGGCATTTGAAACGTTGATGAGCTTCACCACAAAAACATCACCTGGTGCCAAAGTCGTTTACCCTGTGACTGAAATCGCAATGGGTGAGATGGGTAAAATTAACCCAACGACGAAGTTGGAAGTAATCAGCTCTGAAGGCGACAACCGCACTGTTAAGTTGAACGCATTCCAAATGAAAGGCGCAGAGCAAGTGCTTTACATGGGAGAAGGTCAACGTGCCATCGTAGCAACGCTAACAGAGCAAGGCCAACAAGCGCTTGAAACTGGTGAATTTGAGGCAGATGTTTACGGCAACGAATGGCGCGCGGTTTCTCTAACTGGCGCTATTGATTCTCCAGTTGTTGACACGCTTGAACCAGTATGGTCATACGCAGAAGAGTTGGACAACGTTTACTGTGCAACTTGTCACGCGAAAATTCCTTCAAATCACTTCACAGTGAATGCATGGGGACCGGTAGCGAAAAGTATGGGTGATCGAACTGATATTTCAGCCGAGAACCTAGAAGTTCTAACCAAGTTCTTCCAGCACCACGCGAAAGATGTGGTTGGTCACTAACGATAAATAGAAGGATAAGATTATGACTAATATGACCCGTCGCGGATTTCTAAAAGGCACTGGTATGGCGGCTGGTGCAATGGCATTCACTTCATTTGCACCTATGTCTGTTGCGTCTTCAAACCAGCGTGGCAAGGGCATTTTGACAGCGGGCCGCATGGGCCCAATGTTATGTGAAGTGAAAGATGGTAAGTTGGTTTCGACTACTAATGCTCTTCCACAAACTGTACCAAATAGTCTACAAACTACTGGGCCTGACCAAGTGCATACCAAGGCGCGTGTGAAGTACCCAATGGTACGTAAAGGCTACTTGGCAAACCCATCGTCGCCAGAAGGTGTGCGCGGTAGTGATGAGTTTGTGCGTGTGTCTTGGGATGAGGCTTACAAGCTGATCCACGAACAGCACATGCGAATTCGCAAAGAATACGGCCCGGCTTCTGTGTTTGCAGGCTCTTACGGCTGGCGTTCAAGTGGCGTGCTGCACAAAGCACAAACCTTGCTGCAACGTTACATGAGCATGGCGGGCGGCTATTCAGGCCACTTGGGTGACTACTCAACGGGGGCTGCGCAGGTCATCATGCCGCACGTTGTGGGCTCTATCGAAGTGTACGAGCAACAAACTACGTACCCAGTGGTATTAGAGCACAGCGATGTGGTTGTGCTTTGGGGCTTAAACCCGATCAACACTCTAAAAATCGCGTGGAGCTCAACAGACTGTGCTGGTCTTGAGTTCTTCCATCAATTGAAAAAATCAGGCAAGACGGTCATTGCGATTGACCCTATTCGTTCTGAAACCATCGAGTTCTTTGGTGAGAATGCGGAGTGGATTGCTCCTCACCCAATGACCGACGTGGCAATGATGATGGGCATCGCACACACCTTAGTGAAACAAGGTAAGCACGATAAAGCCTTCCTCGATAAATACACCGCAGGTTACGACAAGTTTGAAGCGTACCTGATGGGCGAAGAAGACGGCGTAGAAAAATCAGCAGAATGGGCATCACAAATCTGTGGCGTACCTGCGAAGCAACTTGAGCTACTGGCTGACATCTTCAGTAAAAACCGCACCATGCTGATGGCGGGTTGGGGCATGCAGCGCCAACAATACGGTGAGCAGCGTCACTGGATGCTGGTTACACTGGCAACGATGTTGGGTCAAATCGGTTTACCGGGCGGTGGTTTTGGTTTCTCTTACCACTACTCAAACGGTGGTAACCCTGCTCGTGATGCTGGCGTACTTCCTGCGATTTCGGCATCGCTGGGTGGCGGCTCTTCTGCGGGGAACGACTGGGCGGTGTCTGGCGCGGTGCAAAGCTTCCCTGTAGCGCGTATTGTCGAGGCGTTGGAAAACCCAGGTCAATCCTACCATCATAACGGTCATGAACTGACGTTTCCGGATATCAAGATGATTTGGTGGGCAGGTGGTGCGAACTTTACTCACCACCAAGACACCAACCGTTTGATTAAAGCGTGGCAAAAGCCTGAGCTGATCGTAATTTCAGAGCCTTACTGGACGGCGGCTGCGAAGCACGCGGACATCGTTCTGCCAATCACCACATCGTTCGAGCGTAACGACTTAACGATGACGGGTGACTACAGTAACCAACACTTGGTGCCAATGAAGCAAGTGGTTGAGCCGCAAGGTGAAGCGCGTAATGACTTCGATGTATTCGCGGACATGGCAGAGATGCTAGCTCCGGGTGGCCGTGACGTATACACCGAAGGCAAAACCGAAATGGAATGGCTGTACGGCTTCTACAAGGCGGCGCAACAAGGTGGCCGTGGCTCTCGCGTAGCAATGCCGAACTTCAGCAAGTTCTGGGAAGATAACCAACTGATCGAGATGAAGTGGAACGAGAAGAACGCACAGTTTGTTCGTTACGCAGATTTCCGTGAAGACCCGATCATGAATCCACTCGGTACACCAAGTGGTAAGATCGAAATCTTCTCGAAAACCATTGAAGGTTATCAGTTGGAAGACTGTCCTCCACATCCAACGTGGATGGCACCAACCGAGTACACGGGTACTGCGAAAGATGGCGAGTTGCAGCTAATGACCGCTCACGCAGCGCATCGTCTACACAGCCAATTCAACTACGCGAAGATTCGCGAAGAGTACGCAATTGCAAACCGTGAACCTATTTGGATTCACCCTGAAGATGCGAAAGCGCGTGGTATTAAAACGGGCGATCTAGTTCGTGCGTTTAACAACCGTGGCCAAGTATTGGTTGGTGCAGAAGTGACTGACCGAATCAAGCAAGGTTCAGTGTGTATTCATGAAGGCGGCTGGCCGGATCTGGATCCGAAAACCGGCATTTGTAAAAACGGCGGTTGTAACGTGTTAACGTTGGATATTCCGACCTCTCGACTTGCAAACGGCTGTGCGGCGAACTCGGCACTGGTTCGTATTGAAAAATACACTGGCCCAGAATTAGAACTAACAGCGTTTGAACCACCAAGAAATGGCTAGAAAAAAGTAGCGCTTTAAAGCAAGAAGCCAGCGAATCGCTGGCTTCTTTTTTTATCTAGTAATCGTTCACATTAGCGCGAAGCAAGAGAAACAAACGGCATCTGTTTCTTAATCTGAAATGTCGGGAGTAAAGTAAATACAATCGCGACAAACAAGACTGAGCCTATTAAATCTTCAGGGCGATGCATGCCCAGCCATAAGCGGCTATATGCGACGCTCATTCCCCACATCCACAATGACAGTGCAGAGATATAGCACTTGTTCTGTAAGAACAAACCACCAAAGAAAGCCAAACAAATCGAAACGAAAATCGTATGGCCGGATGGGAAAGAATAGTCTTTCTCGCCTTGCCAATGGCGCGTTCGCCAATCACTGACGTGTTCAGAAATCTGGTTAATTACGTTGGCTTGCTGCTTTGTATCCAACTGATAAAACGTTTCTGGTGTTTCAATCAATTGTTCTGCTGCGAGCAATTCCGTGTAGGGACGCGGGCTTTCTGTCATCAGTTTTAGCCCCGTTTTGCTGGCAAAGCCAATCACAAGTAACAGCCCTAACATTGAGAGTTTTTGCATCCACTCAGTGCGATTTGGTTTAAAGTGAAATAAAGAAAGCAGTAGCAGTGTTAAGGTAATTAAAAAGCCTTTGCTGCCAGCAGAATCAGTGAGCAAAGTAAAAGTAATACCCAGACTTTCTGGCACCTGTGAGGTGAGATCGTGATAAGAGCCAAATAGCGACATTGGGATGATGCCAAGAACAAACAAGGCGAGCATCATCAATCCATATTTTTTGGTTTTCATTGAGAGCGTTTTGTTTTTATTGAGGGTTATTCAACCACGTGAAAATAAGGGGCTTATCTTACGTTATCTGGCGTGAAAAACTTATCAACGCTCTGTCAATTCGAGCGTGAAAGTGACATTGCAGCTCTTCGTTGTGAAAGGAGAGGTTGTTGAAAGTACTGAAAGGCAAACGCGCTCATCCATAAGCGCTTTGTTCAGGCGTGAGCAAGGTTAGCTCATCAACCCTAATAAATATTCCGATGCGGCTTTTGGATCTTCTGCGTGGCAAATCGCTGAAACCAAAGCTAAGCCATGAACACCAGTGGCGCTGAGTTGCGGAATGTTACTTTCGTTAATGCCGCCAATGGCAACAATCGGCAGTGAAGTCGTCTCTAACGCCATCTTCAAGCCATCAATACCCCAGAACTTCTTGGTGTTGGTTTTGGTCGGCGTCGCGAAGATTGCGCTCAAGCCGATGTAATCAATCGGAAGAGAGTCCGCTTCTGCAAGCTGCTCTTCATTTTCGATGGATAAGCCGAGGATTTTGTTTGGTCCAATCAACTCACGAGCGATAGTTGCGGGCATGTCTGATTGCCCGAGGTGAACCCCATCGGCATCAACTGCCAGTGCAACATCAACGCGGTCATTGATGATCAAAGGCACATTGGTATCTTTAAGGATGTCTTTCACGGCTTGAGCACGTTCGATAAACGCACGCACATCGCCGTGTTTTTCGCGGACTTGTACCATGGTCACGCCACCTTCCACGGCTTTTCTCACAACACGCTTTAGTGTGGCTAAATCTTGTTGGTCATCGGTGACCAAATATAAACGATAGGCGTTCATTTTGTTTCCTTTGGGCCTCTCATCTACAGGGAATGAGAGGCCGGTATTTGTTAGAGAAAGCTTAACTCACTTGGAGTTTTAGGCGTTTTGCCAGTGTTTCTTCATCCAGTTGGTAAAGCTCATCCAACAGGTTCATTTGCAGACTGCCTGGCCCTCGTGCTTGCTCAGCCGCAATTTCACCCACAACGCCCAGTACCGCCGCGGCAGCAAGTCCGGAGTGATCACCAACAGCAGCGAAAGCACCCGTCAGTGCCGTTAGTGTGCAGCCCATTCCGGTTACGTATGGCATCATCTCGTGACCGTTGTTTAGCTGCACAGTTTGCTCTTTCGTGATGATGTAATCAGTCTCGCCAGAAATCACCACACTTGCACCATACTCTGAAACTAAGAAGTTCGCTGCGCCAAGTGCTGCGTCGCTGCTGTCTAACGCATCGACCCCTTTGCTTTGTGCTTGTTCGCCAGCGAGACCGATGATTTCTGAGGCGTTACCACGAATGATCAACTTGTCGGCAAGGCGTGCGATCTCACGTGATGTCTCGGTACGTAGTGAGCTTGCTCCGCAACCGACAGGGTCGAGTACAACGATTTTACCGTTGGCATTGGCTTGCTCTACGGCATAGCTCATACGTGGTGTCCAAACGCTGTCTAGGGTACCGATGTTGATAACCAATGCGCCAGCGAACGACATTATCTCTGTCATCTCTTGTTTGGAGTGCGCCATGATTGGAGAAGCGCCGATAGCCAATAGCGCGTTTGCCGTGTTGTTCATCACCACGTAGTTAGTGATGTTGACGACTAATGGCTTTTGCTGGCGTACTGCGGTTAATGCTTGGGTGATTTGTTCAATTAACATGAGACTCTCCGATTAATCTTGCTGAGCGTTTAGACCTTGTTGCCAGAATGCCACTTCCATACGCGTTGCAGTTTTGAATACCTGAATCAGGTTTTGACCACGCTGACTATTGATATCGATTTCCGCCAATAACTGATTAAAGTGTTCTGCACCTTTTGCGACACCAGATTGGAATTCCTCACCACCGTAGAGGTTGATCCAACTTGCGTATGGGTTACCTTCGAGCACAGTGCTTTCGTCTTCAATCAGCATCTTACCGATTACGGCATAACCGATAGAGCATGGTGCTAGTGCCGCGTATAGATCAACAAGATCGCCCGTCATGCCAGCATCTAATACGTAACGGGTGTAAGCCACAGTGCCGAAATCTTCTGGCTCGTTTTCTAAGTCGGATTCTGTCAGTCCCCATTGCTCACAGTAAGTCACGTGGTGGGCGATTTCAGAATCGAGCAATGCGTGTACGCTTGGTAGGGCACGGCGCATGTCATCCAAAGTACGTGCTTTGTAGATCGCTAATGCGTAAGCTCGTGCGTACTGCTTTAGGAAAAGAAAATCCTGCTTTAGGTAATGCAGAAAACAAGGCTGAGCCAGAGTGCCTTGCGCCAATTGCTGCACGAAAGCATGCTCAGTGTATTCTTGCCAATCTTGGCGGCAAGCGTCGATCAAATCTTGGTATTTCATTATGAGTATCTCGTTATCAAAAGACCCTAGGCTTAGATCCTAAGGTCAGTAGAATTAGTCAAAGCTCGGTACGTAATCTTTCGCTTTTGGCAGTGTTTCGATGATGTTTTGTGAATACATGAACTGCGCATAATCATCGTAGCGTTTCAGATCTACTGCGGATGGACGAAGAGCGAAACGAGTTAGCGTGTCGTTCCAAGCGCGTTGGTTAAGCTCGTTGTTGAGCGTGTCTGGTGAATAAGCCACGAACTCTTTCCACGACTCTTTTGGATGGTTAACGATGTAAGTGGTCGCTTGCTCTAGTGCTTTGTTGAATGCCTTGATGGCTTCTTTGTCGTAGTTTTTTGCATTGGCTACGAAGACTAACTCGTCATACGCTGGCACGCCGTGTTCTTCAGGGAAGAAGGCCTTAGCTTTATAACCTTCTAGTGCCAGTTGGTTGGTTTCGAAGTTACGTAGACCGCCCCAAATCGCATCCACCTTGCCAGACGCAAGAGACGAAGACAGCGCCCAACCTACGTTGATGATTTGTACGTCAGAAAACTTCACGTTTTCTTGCGCTAGCATGGTGCCGATTGTCGCTTCTTCGTTGCCTGCGATCGCAATACCGATCTTCTTGCCTTTCAAGTCGCCAAGGTTTTCATTCTTACCGTTGTCCAACACCATCAACGTGTTGAGTGGCGTAGCAATCAAAGTCGCAGAGCGGATTAGTGGCAAACCAGCCGCGACATCGATGGTCAGGCTTGGTTGGTAAGAGATCGCCATGTCGACTTTACCCGCCGCGACCAACTTAGGTGGTGTACTTGGATCTGCCGGCTCTTGAATGTTGACCTTCAAGCCTTGCTCTTTGAAGTAACCACGTTCTTTGGCAATCACGATAGGACCATGGTTTGGATTGACGAACCAATCCAACATCAGTGTCATCTCTTTTTCAGCGGCAAGCACGTTGGTTGATACCACTGAAGCGAGTAGAGCAGCAGCGCTCATAAGTTTGTTTTTATTCACGGGGTTCTTCCTTTTCTTTCCCAATTTTCTTTGGTTATTTTCTGTAATTATTTGCTTTCCCAAGGGATGGCTTTTTTCAATAATTTATCGGTGATGAAGTAGAGTGAGATAGACAGCACAGCGAGGATAAACAGCGCTGCAAACATCTCATCAATGATCATGCGAGCGTTGGCTTGGAGCATCAGATAACCCAAGCCTTCACTTGAACCTACCCACTCACCGACCACTGCTCCAATTGGCGCAATAACGACGGCAACACGAATACCTGAGGCTAAAGTTGGTAGTGCGGCTGGCAATTGAATATGACGAAGTAGCTGCCATTTAGACGCGCCCATGGTCTTGGCAAGGTCGAGGTAACCTGTTGGCGTATTGCGCAAGCCGTCATAGCAACATGTCGTGACGGGGAAAAAGATGATGATCGCCGCCATGACTACTTTCGATGCAATGCCGTAACCCAGCCAAAGCATGAGCACTGGCGCGATAGCGAATACAGGGATCGCTTGGCTAGCAATCAGAATAGGCAATAACCAACGCTTCAACGGCTCGAACATCAGCATTTGCAATGCGAACAGCAAACCCATCGATAATCCAAGCGCCAAGCCAAATAAGATCTCTTGCGCGGTAACCCAAGTATGTTTGAGCAGGACATCGTAACGAGTGACCAATCTATCCAGCACTTCAATTGGTGAAGGTAAGATGAAGCTTGGCATGTCGAATATCACCACGACCAACTGCCACAATCCCAAGATCACCGCTGTGCTGATAACTAAGCGCAGAGCCGGATGGGTCACGCGTTCTTTTTTACTAATACGTGCCGAAACGGAGTTGTACTGAGTCATATCACTCATAGTCTTTCTCCAATTGATCCAAAATCGCTTGTTGAAGCGCGGCGCACTCTCCATCGAGAACTCGGGGCGGCTTGGAGTCTGGAACGACCAAGTGCTGAGCTTGCGCAGGTGTGCCTTGCAACACATAGAGTTGGTGAGCTAATCGCACCGCTTCTTGTGGGTCGTGGGTAATCAGAACAACCGTCTTATCTTTCAGCAATTCGGCAGACAAGGTTTGCAACTTATGACGAGTAACCGCGTCCAGTGCAGAGAAAGGCTCATCCATCAGAACCAGAGGCTTGTCTTGCATCAGAGTGCGAGCAAGGGCAACACGTTGTCTCATGCCGCCAGAGAGCTGAGCTGGCTTAGCATCCGCGTAATCGGCGAGTCCCACTTGGCTTAGTAAAATCAGTGCACGTTGTCTATTTTTCTCTGGTGCTTGCTCTTGAGAAAATCGAGAACTGAGGCAGACGTTGTCTAACACATTCAACCACGGTAGCAATAAATCCTGCTGAGCCATGTAAGCGATACGGTCATGCAGTGCAGCGCCATCCGTTGTGATGAGTTCGCCATGCCAGTCAACTTGGTCATCCAGCAGGCCAGCTAAGTAACGCAATATTGTGGTTTTCCCGCAGCCACTTCGTCCGAGTAATACCGTCCATTTACCGACGGGAATGGTCATGTTCATTCCTGCTAAAGTCGGTGTTTGGCTATCTTTGTATCGCAGACTAGCATCGGAAAGCTGAATGCCAATCGCGTTAGCGAACATAAGTATGACCCGCAAAAAAGTGGTTCACAGGGCCATGGCCTTTACCTACATCCAATTCATCAGCGTGTGCGATAGCTTGGCTGATGTACTGCTTACCCAGGTGCACCGCTTTGTGTAGGTTGTTGCCTTGGCCAAGATAAGACGCGATAGCAGAAGACAGCGTGCAGCCTGTGCCATGAGTGTTTTTGGTTGGAAAGCGTTTAGCGCTGATTAACTCGGCACTGTCTTGCATGATAAGCAGATCGTTGCTGTTTTCATTTTCTTCAAGGTGACCGCCTTTGAGCAGAATAGCTTTGGCGCCAAGCGCACGAAGGTCGGTAATCATATCGTTCATTTCAGATTCTGATTGAGGCATTGGCTTACCCGTCAATGCTGCGCCTTCGGGTAGGTTAGGGGTAATGATGTCTGCGAGCGGAATCAATTCTTCTTTTAAAGTGCTGATTGCCGACTGTTCCAGTAATAGATCACCGCTAGTGGCCACCATTACAGGGTCAATCACGAGGTGTCTTGGCTGGTATTGCTTAATTTTGTCTGCAACGACTTTGATGATGTTGGAATCGGCCAGCATGCCCACTTTGACTGCAACGATGTTGAGGTCGGTAAATACTGCATCAAGTTGGCTCTCTACATGGTCGAGAGGAATGGGGAAAATCGCAGAAACGCCTTGGGTATTTTGCGAAGTAATCGCCGTGATTACCGAGCAAGCAAAACTGCCGGTTGCGGACATCGCTTTGATGTCGGCTTGAATACCTGCACCGCCACCACTGTCTGAGCCCGCGATGGTCAATACGATAGGGGTAGGCAAGGCTGGCGTGTGATGTGAATGAGGTTGTGATTGCTGCGTCATGGTCGCTCCTACTACAAGACGTATAGGAACTGACTTTGACCGTTGCAGATAGATCGATTTTTCGATCGCTATCGCTTACCTAAGAGGGGCGACGAAAGGCAAAGTGTGCATAGTTCCCTACGTCAGTGCTAACTGAATCAGGTTCAACGGGTCTCGAATTTCGATCTCAGCCAACACTTGTCGTGTGGCCCCCCGACTATTTCGTTCGGATGATAGCAGGACCATTGCGGAAGGGATACGTTTTTTGAGCGTAATTATAATGAGTATTCAATTATGCGAGGTGAGTGATAAAGTAAGCACCTAAATGGTTTGCTGGGTGGAATTTACTAGTGCAACGCTCTGGTGAATGAGCAGAACCTGGAATATTTAATAAATAATCGTGGTCTCGTTAAGCAAGGATTAGCACAAAACAAGGTTAAAAAACTGTTAAAATTTAACGTGTTGCCAATTTAACTTTGTTGAACTTTTTCACAGTTAATTAGGATGGCTAAGACGATCATCGAGCAAGGAGACTTCATGCTTAATTCTGTAACAGCGAAGTCAGTGATCGATCATGCGCTCTTTTTGGGGGCTGATTTCGCTGAACTATTCGTTGAACATCACCAAACCAACACTGTCCAGATCGCATCTGGTGAAGTGGATAAGGTTAACTCGGGTATCGATTTTGGTATCGGTATTCGTCTTTTTTTCGGTCATAAGGTGCTTTACGGTTACACCAACAGCACAGATGAAGCCGAACTAAAGCGCGTAACCTCGCTGCTTGCTGCAAAAGACAAGCGTGAGCAAATCGCGTCAGCGGGTTCTTTGAATTTGAACCGCTACCCAATCCAACATGGTTGCCGCATGCCACTAAGTAAGGATGCTAACCTAGATTCAAAAATCGCGTTTCTATTGAAAGTTGACCAAGCCGCACGTGCTGAGAGTGAGCATATCAGCCAGTTTATTGGCAGCGTGCTTCAGCGTGAACAACAAGTGTCTATCTTCAACTCAGAAGGTCTACACGTTGACGATACTCGTCATTACATCCGAGTTGCTGGTAATACCGTCGCTCAAAAAGGTAATGAGCAGTCTTCTGGTATGGAAGGTCCTGGCGCTCTTGCTGGTTGGGAATTCAGTGAACAGCTTGATGCCAAAGAGCTAGGTCAAACTATCGCGCAACAAGCGTTGGTAAAACTTGGCGCGGATGCTTGTCCATCGGGTGAAATGCCAGTGGTAATTGGTAACGGCTTTGGCGGCGTAATCTTCCACGAAGCGTGTGGTCACTTGCTAGAAACCACTTCAGTTGCGAAGAAAGCTTCAGTATTCCACGACAAGATGGGCGAAATGGTTGCTCACACCGCGGTGAACGCAGTCGATGATGGCACCATGACCAACGAATGGGGCTCGATTCACGTTGATGATGAAGGTATGAAGACTCAGCGCACTCAGTTGATCAAAGACGGTAAGCTAACCAGCTTTATGGTCGATAAAATGGGTGGCATGAAGACAGGTTACGAACCTACGGGGTCTGGTCGTCGTCAAAACTACAAGTTTGCACCAACCTCGCGTATGCGTAACACCTTTATCGAAGAAGGCGAGCATTCACTTGATGACATGCTGGCAGGCATCGAGCGTGGTATCTATGCGAAGAAGATGGGTGGTGGTTCGGTTCAACCGGGTACGGGTGAGTTTAACTTTGCTGTTCGTGAAGCTTACCTCATTGAAAATGGCAAAATCACCAAACCTCTGAAAACAGCAACGCTGATCAGCACGGGTCCAAAAGTGTTGAAAGAAATCAGCATGGTCGGCAGAGACATGGCGCTTGCGCCGGGCATGTGTGGTTCAGTAAGTGGTTCAGTACCAACAACAGTCGGTCAGCCAACGCTGAAAGTCGATAACATTCTGGTAGGAGGCGGTAACTAATGAGCCAAGAACAACAACTTCTCAATGCGGTTGATTACGTCCTATCAGAAGCAAAACGCCAAGGTGCAGAAGCGGACGTCATTGTAAACCGCAACAGTAGCTTTTCTTTGAAAGCGTACCAAGGAAAGCTGGATGAGTACAAAGTAAGCTCAAGCCAAGTTCTGGGTGTTCGTGTTGTGAAAGATGCGCGCGTTGCGACAAGCTACTCTGAGTCGTTAGAACAACCAAGCTTAGATTTGATGCTGACTAATGCACTGCAAAGCGCTCGTTTTTCCAAGCAAGATGAACATCAGACCATTAGTTGTGTGAACAGCCAAATCACGACTGACGTGGCTGAGATTGCTCAAGAAGACACAACTTCGGTTGATGAAAAAATTGAACTGTCTCTCGCACTTGAGCAAGGCGTAGTGGCTCTGCCTCACGCTTCTAGCGCACCTTACAATGGTTACAGCGATGGCGAAACACAACTGATCATTGCCAATACTCAAGGCACATTGTGTCAACACTTCGAGCGCTCGTTCACTTGTTACGCGTATACCTTGTTTGAAAAAGACGGCAAACAGTCAATGGCGGGTAGAATGTCACTTGGTCGCCGTTTTGATGAGTTGAATCCAGCTTACTGTATAGAAGGTGGCTACAACCTTGCTCGTGATCTTCTGGAAGGCGCTCCGGTTGCGACAGGTAACTACCCTGCTATTTTCCACATCAATGCGCTAGCAAGTTTATTCGGTGCTTTCGGCAGTGCTTTCTCTGGCGTAAGCGCGATGAAAGGCATTACGCCACTGGGTGACAAGCTTGGTCAACGTGTTGCGAGTGATTTAATTACCTTTACTGATACGGCTTACGTGCCAAATGGTATGGCAATCGCGAGTTTTGATAGTGAAGGCTTCGCTACTCAAGATAATGTCATGATTGCTAATGGTGAGTTGAAAACCTTGCTACACAACAGCCAGACCGCAAGTTACTTGGGCGCAGTCTCGACAGCAAGTGCCGCTCGCGGTGCAAAATCGAGCCTAGACGTATCAGCGAATCACAAAGTGATTGCGACGGGTAACAGCAGTGCGTCAGAAGTAAAAGCGGGTGAGTACCTAGAGTTAGTCGAACTTCAAGGTGTCCATTCTGGTGCGGATGCAGTGAGTGGTGATTTCTCATTTGGCGCGAGTGGTTTCTTGTGCCGTGATGGTAAGCGCATTCAACCAGTTCGTGGGATCACGGTAGCGGGTAACTTCTACAATATGCTGCAAGAAGTTGAGGCAGTAGGTGATACTCAGCTAATTAACGATAGCCGAACTTTCTTCTCGCCAGACGTTCGTTTTGCTCGTTTGAGCATTGGTGGTAAGTAAACTTAGCATTACTATAGAAACAAAAAGAGGACTCAATAGAGTCCTCTTTCATTATCTAGCAACGTGTGCGCGAATAACTAGAATTCGCGTATGTCCAACTCATTGTGGATCAATACTACACACTGAGAAGCGAAAAGCATCTTAGGACCTAAGCTGATCTTCTCTGTGCCAAGGCGCTTTAAGCTGTTAAAAGACTTTTTCGGCATCGGTATATGGTCAGTTAGCAAGAAACATGGATTTTCACCAATTTCTGCATCACGAACAAATTCGCCTTTCTTATCCAGCATATATAGTTGGTGATCTTCTGCCAGTTCTTGTACTAGGCGTTCAAAGCTCACTGTACGAACGGTAATACCAGGTTCGACTTCACGAAGTTGCTCTTTACCCATACCAACCGAAGCATCCAAAGCGCGAGCCACTGCTGCAATCAAGGTTGACTCATGGAAGCCGCCAATGTTGGTGATGTCGTTGGAGCGAATAGTAATGGTGCGTGAGAAATCTTTTGTGCTTTCTAAAACCAAGTGAACAACCACATCTTCACGGTGTGATTGAGCAACGAACATCGTGTTCATCATGGTATGAGCAAGAATCTCTGTATGCGCTTCATTACCAACACCTTCTAACAGTGCTTTGCTGGTGGTTGGCGCCGCGCGAGCTCGTAAAACAAAAGAGCGCATGAATTTAGCCTCTATATAGGAAGAGTGAATGCGCGGAAGTATATACCCAAGCAGGGAAGGGATGCGAGTTTAATAGCAAATGTGAACTTACTTACAAAGCTTCGATTGTGGAGCTGGGTGTGCTGGTTAGAATAGGAGGCAACCCTGTTAGGAGTGGTATATGGAAATCAAACAGATAAATAAAGACATTTATAAAAAGAAAGTAAACCTTGTGATTGGCGGTTTTGTTGCGTTGCTCGCCATCTCCTCTCTTGCCTTTAGTACCTTGTTGATTGTTTTGTTTGGCAACACTGAAGTCGTACCAGAACAATCAACGGGCAATTTCCATTGGAATTTGATTGGTGTCGTTCTCGCAGTTGCAACTTCCCTCTCTTTATTGAATCAAATTAAAACTCGACCATACATGGAAGAAGTGCTGTACGTTTGGAAACTCAAGCAGCTGCACAACAAGATCTTTCGTAAACTAAAAAGCATTAAAGCAGCCGCGAACAATGGCGATGTAAAAGCGCTGACGATCCTTAAGTTCTACTATACGACTCAAAGTCAGGTGTTTGAGCTAGACAACAACACACTGACGATGAGCAGTGTAAATAAAGAATTGGAGGCTCTCGAGCAAATCGAAGCGGCGCAATCAATGAGTCTCGATATCACAGGCTTTGAAGAGTCTTGGCTAGACACATATTGATTGCCTATTTGCTACTTGAAGTTAACAACTGAGTGCTAAAAATAAGCGTTTGAGTGAGATTTAATCATTCGACGCTTTTTTTTGATTTTTTTTCTGAAAAGGGGTTGCCAAGAAAAATCATCTCCCTATAATGCGCCTCCGTTGTCAGGGCAAAGCGGAAACGCAAAAGCGGTTGGCAAGAAGGCGAAAGAAAACTTCTAAAAATTAATTTAAAAAAGTGTTTGACACTGAAAATTAATTCCTTAGAATACGCCTCCGCTTCGATAGCAAAGCTTACGAAGCAAGCTCTTTAACAATATAGACCTATCAATCTGTGTGGGCACTCGTTGATGATAATCCAATTAGATATTTCTTTCTTAACGGAAAGCGGTATCAAATTAGGTTTCAATGAAACGAAGTGACCATTGAATCGAAAGATTCAGCACAGTCAATTCAAACATTACTTATGTAATGTTCAGTATTCATTGAGCCGACAAAATCTTAAATTGAAGAGTTTGATCATGGCTCAGATTGAACGCTGGCGGCAGGCCTAACACATGCAAGTCGAGCGGAAACGAGTTATCTGAACCTTCGGGGAACGATAACGGCGTCGAGCGGCGGACGGGTGAGTAATGCCTAGGAAATTGCCCTGATGTGGGGGATAACCATTGGAAACGATGGCTAATACCGCATGATGCCTACGGGCCAAAGAGGGGGACCTTCGGGCCTCTCGCGTCAGGATATGCCTAGGTGGGATTAGCTAGTTGGTGAGGTAATGGCTCACCAAGGCGACGATCCCTAGCTGGTCTGAGAGGATGATCAGCCACACTGGAACTGAGACACGGTCCAGACTCCTACGGGAGGCAGCAGTGGGGAATATTGCACAATGGGCGCAAGCCTGATGCAGCCATGCCGCGTGTGTGAAGAAGGCCTTCGGGTTGTAAAGCACTTTCAGTCGTGAGGAAGGTAGTGTAGTTAATAGCTGCATTATTTGACGTTAGCGACAGAAGAAGCACCGGCTAACTCCGTGCCAGCAGCCGCGGTAATACGGAGGGTGCGAGCGTTAATCGGAATTACTGGGCGTAAAGCGCATGCAGGTGGTTTGTTAAGTCAGATGTGAAAGCCCGGGGCTCAACCTCGGAATAGCATTTGAAACTGGCAGACTAGAGTACTGTAGAGGGGGGTAGAATTTCAGGTGTAGCGGTGAAATGCGTAGAGATCTGAAGGAATACCGGTGGCGAAGGCGGCCCCCTGGACAGATACTGACACTCAGATGCGAAAGCGTGGGGAGCAAACAGGATTAGATACCCTGGTAGTCCACGCCGTAAACGATGTCTACTTGGAGGTTGTGGCCTTGAGCCGTGGCTTTCGGAGCTAACGCGTTAAGTAGACCGCCTGGGGAGTACGGTCGCAAGATTAAAACTCAAATGAATTGACGGGGGCCCGCACAAGCGGTGGAGCATGTGGTTTAATTCGATGCAACGCGAAGAACCTTACCTACTCTTGACATCCAGAGAACTTTCCAGAGATGGATTGGTGCCTTCGGGAACTCTGAGACAGGTGCTGCATGGCTGTCGTCAGCTCGTGTTGTGAAATGTTGGGTTAAGTCCCGCAACGAGCGCAACCCTTATCCTTGTTTGCCAGCGAGTAATGTCGGGAACTCCAGGGAGACTGCCGGTGATAAACCGGAGGAAGGTGGGGACGACGTCAAGTCATCATGGCCCTTACGAGTAGGGCTACACACGTGCTACAATGGCGCATACAGAGGGCGGCCAACTTGCGAAAGTGAGCGAATCCCAAAAAGTGCGTCGTAGTCCGGATTGGAGTCTGCAACTCGACTCCATGAAGTCGGAATCGCTAGTAATCGTGGATCAGAATGCCACGGTGAATACGTTCCCGGGCCTTGTACACACCGCCCGTCACACCATGGGAGTGGGCTGCAAAAGAAGTAGGTAGTTTAACCTTCGGGGGGACGCTTACCACTTTGTGGTTCATGACTGGGGTGAAGTCGTAACAAGGTAGCGCTAGGGGAACCTGGCGCTGGATCACCTCCTTAAACGATGATTATTGCGATGAGTGTTCACACAGATTGATACGGTTTATGAAGTTTAAGAGATAGAACATCCCCCAAGATGTTCACTTAGTGTCCCGTTCGTCTAGAGGCCTAGGACACCGCCCTTTCACGGCGGTAACAGGGGTTCGACTCCCCTACGGGATACCATTGGGTCGTTAGCTCAGTTGGTAGAGCAGTTGACTTTTAATCAATTGGTCGCAGGTTCGAATCCTGCACGACCCACCATTTCCTTCCACGGAAATCAAAACAATGTGGGCGATTAGCTCAGTTGGGAGAGCACCTGCCTTACAAGCAGGGGGTCACTGGTTCGAGCCCGGTATCGCCCACCATTCTCTAAGTATTTTTGGAATAAAACGTCCAAACCAGAACAAGCAATTGATACTGGTTGGTCTTTTTGACTCTGAAAGTCTTTAGAAAATGTAACTTCCTTGTGAAGCAACATAGCTCTTTAACAATTTGGAAAGCTGACAAAACAACAATTTATTGTTGTTTGTAAAGTTCTCAATGTTTATCGAAAGATAAACACCAAAAAACACATTCAAGTGTTCTTGGCTTTTTGTTTTCATTTTTTTAAAAATGAAGGTAAAGAGATGAGTCCGGCAAAATCGAATGTCTCTCGCTCATTCAAATAATGAGAGACAACTTTGGTGATTTGAACATCAACTCGAAACTCCTTCGGGTTGTATGGTTAAGTGACTAAGCGTACACGGTGGATGCCTTGGCAGTCAGAGGCGATGAAGGACGTATTAACTTGCGATAAGCCCAGATTAGGTAGTAAAAACCATTTGAGTCTGGGATTTCCGAATGGGGAAACCCAATACCATAAGGTATTACTGTTGAGTGAATACATAGCTCAACAGGGCGAACCGGGGGAACTGAAACATCTAAGTACCCCGAGGAAAAGAAATCAACCGAGATTCCGAAAGTAGCGGCGAGCGAAATTGGACTAGCCCTTAAGCTTTACACGCGTTAGACGAACAGCCTGGAAAGGCCGACGATACAGGGTGATAGTCCCGTAGTTGACGACGTGTGTTCAGTGAAATCGAGTAGGGCGGGACACGTGATATCCTGTCTGAATATGGGGGGACCATCCTCCAAGGCTAAATACTACTGACTGACCGATAGTGAACCAGTACCGTGAGGGAAAGGCGAAAAGAACCCCTGTGAGGGGAGTGAAATAGAACCTGAAACCGTGTACGTACAAGCAGTAGGAGCAGGCTTGTCCTGTGACTGCGTACCTTTTGTATAATGGGTCAGCGACTTATATTCAGTGGCAAGGTTAACCATCTAGGGGAGCCGTAGGGAAACCGAGTCTTAACTGGGCGTTCAGTCTCTGGATATAGACCCGAAACCAGGTGATCTAGCCATGGGCAGGTTGAAGGTTGAGTAACATCAACTGGAGGACCGAACCGACTAATGTTGAAAAATTAGCGGATGACTTGTGGCTAGGGGTGAAAGGCCAATCAAACCTGGAGATAGCTGGTTCTCCCCGAAAGCTATTTAGGTAGCGCCTCGGACGAATACTACTGGGGGTAGAGCACTGTTAAGGCTAGGGGGTCATCCCGACTTACCAACCCTTTGCAAACTCCGAATACCAGTAAGTACTATCCGGGAGACACACGGCGGGTGCTAACGTCCGTCGTGGAGAGGGAAACAACCCAGACCGCCAGCTAAGGTCCCAAATTACTACTAAGTGGGAAACGATGTGGGAAGGCTCAGACAGCCAGGATGTTGGCTTAGAAGCAGCCATCATTTAAAGAAAGCGTAATAGCTCACTGGTCGAGTCGGCCTGCGCGGAAGATGTAACGGGGCTAAGTAGTAAACCGAAGCTGCGGCAATATACTTTTGTATATTGGGTAGGGGAGCGTTCTGTAAGCGGTTGAAGGTGTGTGGTAACGCATGCTGGACGTATCAGAAGTGCGAATGCTGACATGAGTAACGATAAAGGGGGTGAAAAACCTCCTCGCCGGAAGACCAAGGGTTCCTGTCCAACGTTAATCGGGGCAGGGTAAGTCGACCCCTAAGGCGAGGCCGAAAGGCGTAGTCGATGGGAAACGGGTTAATATTCCCGTACTTCTTACAATTGCGATGGGGGGACGGAGAAGGCTAGGTGGGCCTGGCGACGGTTGTCCAGGTTCAAGTGCGTAGGCTTAAGAGTTAGGTAAATCCGGCTCTTTCTAAGGCTGAGACACGACGTCGAGCACCTACGGGTGTGAAGTCATTGATGCCATGCTTCCAGGAAAAGCCTCTAAGCTTCAGATTGTAAGGAATCGTACCCCAAACCGACACAGGTGGTCGGGTAGAGAATACCAAGGCGCTTGAGAGAACTCGGGTGAAGGAACTAGGCAAAATGGTACCGTAACTTCGGGAGAAGGTACGCTCTCGACGGTGAAGTCCCTCGCGGATGGAGCTATTGAGAGTCGCAGATACCAGGTGGCTGCAACTGTTTATTAAAAACACAGCACTGTGCAAAATCGCAAGATGACGTATACGGTGTGACGCCTGCCCGGTGCCGGAAGGTTAATTGATGGGGTTAGACTTCGGTCGAAGCTCTTGATCGAAGCCCCGGTAAACGGCGGCCGTAACTATAACGGTCCTAAGGTAGCGAAATTCCTTGTCGGGTAAGTTCCGACCTGCACGAATGGCGTAATGATGGCCACGCTGTCTCCACCCGAGACTCAGTGAAATTGAAATCGCTGTGAAGATGCAGTGTACCCGCGGCTAGACGGAAAGACCCCGTGAACCTTTACTACAGCTTGGCACTGAACATTGACCCTACATGTGTAGGATAGGTGGGAGGCTTTGAAGCGCAGTCGCTAGATTGCGTGGAGCCGTCCTTGAAATACCACCCTTGTAGTGTTGATGTTCTAACGTCGACCCCTATCGGGGTTGCGGACAGTGCCTGGTGGGTAGTTTGACTGGGGCGGTCTCCTCCCAAAGCGTAACGGAGGAGCACGAAGGTGGGCTAATCACGGTTGGACATCGTGAGGTTAGTGCAATGGCATAAGCCCGCTTGACTGCGAGAATGACAATTCGAGCAGGTGCGAAAGCAGGTCATAGTGATCCGGTGGTTCTGAATGGAAGGGCCATCGCTCAACGGATAAAAGGTACTCCGGGGATAACAGGCTGATACCGCCCAAGAGTTCATATCGACGGCGGTGTTTGGCACCTCGATGTCGGCTCATCACATCCTGGGGCTGAAGTCGGTCCCAAGGGTATGGCTGTTCGCCATTTAAAGTGGTACGCGAGCTGGGTTTAGAACGTCGTGAGACAGTTCGGTCCCTATCTGCCGTGGGCGTTGGAGAATTGAAAGGGGCTGCTCCTAGTACGAGAGGACCGGAGTGGACGAACCTCTGGTGTTCGGGTTGTGTCGCCAGACGCATTGCCCGGTAGCTAAGTTCGGGATCGATAACCGCTGAAAGCATCTAAGCGGGAAGCGAGCCTTGAGATGAGTTCTCCCTGATACTTTAAGTATCCTAAAGGGTTGTCGTAGACTACGACGTTGATAGGCAGGGTGTGTAAGCGTTGTGAGGCGTTGAGCTAACCTGTACTAATTGCCCGTGAGGCTTAACCATACAACACCCAAGGGGTTTTGATGGACTCAATGAAAGAACATTGAATGTGTAAGAACGAGAATTAAAAAAACAGCTTTCCGAATTAAAGAATTTGCTTGGCGACCATAGCGTTTTGGACCCACCTGATTTCCATGCCGAACTCAGAAGTGAAACGAAATAGCGTCGATGGTAGTGTGGGGCTTCCCCATGTGAGAGTAGAAACATCGCCAGGCTTTAAACATCGCTTTCAAGTTCTCTTTAATTGAGATAACTGAAGGCAAAACTAAAAATTAGCATCAATAGTATAAGACTAAGTTTTAGTGACAATTTGTGGAGAGATGGCTGAGTGGTTGAAAGCACCGGTCTTGAAAACCGGCATACGTTAATAGCGTATCTAGGGTTCAAATCCCTATCTCTCCGCCACTTTTAAAAAAAAACCGCTGTTCTTACAGCGGTTTTTTTGTATCTGCTGTTTTTTAACCGCTGTTATCGAAACTTCTAATTGATTTTTCTCTAGCTCTTTCTCCAAGTTTTTGCGTACCTACTTTGGGTTTAGTTTACGCAGTAATACCTTCAATCGAAGACATTTCCATACGTCTCATTTGGGCTTCAAATAGAGCTTTCTTAAGTCTCAACGTGGGATGCTTAAACGCATTTTGATAGAGTTCCAGTCTAAATACTGCGGATGCACTTGGAGAAAAAATGAAGCTACTTTACTGGTTAGATGAATGGCAAGCTCTTACTCAACAAGAACAAGAGATGGCTTTACCTATCTCTGGCTACGATTTACTTGATGATGTGTTTGTGAAGTATGAACTCGTCGATCTTAACAAGCCATTGTTGTTTACATTTTCTCCTTCCGGTACTGATGTGCAGGTACAAGATTTAACTCCGGATTTTTCTCCTTGGGGCTACGAGCTCGGAATACAACAACAATTAAACATTATTGCCTTTCAACATTTAGGACAAAGTAATTGGTTCCGTAGTCGGAATTTGATTTTCTTTCTGGAGCAGCTATCTGAGTTGCTTCATCCCTTCAAATGTCGTTTGGGTTATGGGCAAAGTCGAGGTGGCTTTGCAATTGGCGCGTTCGCTAACTTGCTGAAACTAGAACATCTTTTGTTGTTTTATCCTGTTAGCACTAAAAATAAAGCGTTAGTGCCTTGGGATGATCGGCCGAGTACTGAGCTTGCTCAGCAGTTTGCTTGGGAAAGCGGCTACCATGATCGAGATTTGGGCAATGCCAAAGGTTATATTATTTATGACCCATCCAATCGCATTGATCGTCTTCATGCTGAACGTTATCCAGAGCTTACCCATTTAAAAGTCGTCGGTATGGGACACGGCACTCAATCCACACAATTAGATAAATTAGAATTTTTTAATCTGGTGGCGCAGGAGTTTGTTCGCCATCAAACCTTAGATATTGACCAATTTAATAAGCAAATTCACGCTTTGTTTTAAAAGAGGACTGATATCAGAGTCCCCTGTAACCAGGGGGAGATGATCACACACTAAAAACTAGATTTTTAACACAATTGCTAGGCGCAATTTAGATGGAGGATTAATGAAGTTACTGTACTGGTTGGATGAATGGCTGGCTCTTTCTCGTGAAGAACAGCAAACCAGGCTACCGATGTCCGGGGAGGACTTACTTGATGATGTATTTGTTAAGTATGAGTTTGTCGACCGCAATAAACCGTTGTTGTTCACCTTTTCCCCTGCTGGTACGAATCTACAAGTACAGGACTTACACTCAGACTTTGCGCCTTGGGGTTATCGCTTAGCCCAGAAACAAAAAGTAAATATTATTTCATTTCAGCATCTTGGGAAAAGTAACTGGTTTCGCAGCCGTAATTTGATTTTCTTTCTAGAGCAACTGTCGACTTTACTTGAGCCCTTTGAATGTCGTTTAGGCTATGGACTTAGCCGCGGTGGTTTTGCTATTGGTGCCTTTTCTAATCTATTAAAGTTGGATCAAGTATTGATGTTTCACCCGGTCAGCACAAAAAACAAAGTTTTGGTGCCATGGGATGATAGGCCAAGTACTGAACTTGCCCAACAATTTGATTGGGAAGGAAAGTATCACGACCTCGACCTTGGCGATGCAAAAGGCTATATCATTTATGATCCAACTAATGAAATCGACCGCCTTCACGCCAAACGCTACCCAGAGCTCACTCACTTAAGAGTCTTCGGGATGGGACATGGTACCCACGCGACGTATTTGAATAAATTCGGTTTTTATAAGCAAGTGGCCGTAGACTTTATACGTTATCAGAAGATAGATATAGCGCAGTTTCGTCATCAGACCAAAACGCTGCGCTTAAAAGAAGATTACTATCAGTGCCTTAACAAGGCGAATGCGAGCTCACAGCATCGTTTAAACTTACTGAGCACCGCTCATAATGTACTAATTGAAGAAAAGAAAGAACATGTGAAGGAGCATCAAGCGCAAATCGATATTCAGCCACTTGTTGATATTGCACTTAAGCATGAGTATGACAACCCGCAAGATGCGGTACAGCTTTTGGAAGTCGCTCAGCAGTTGGTTCCGAATGATCCCGTTGTGGAGCACAAGTTGCAGCAACTGTCGTAACGTTGAGATGTAATGCGGACGATATTGGTCGAAATAGGTCAGTGGCTTTTGTCGCTGGCCTTTTTAATAGCTTATGGATTGATATTTCGATGAAATCTAATGAAGCAGTACAAAATAAAAAGCCCAAGCAAATGCTTAGGCTCCATAAATGTTAATGCGAGTTTTAAAACTCTTTTGGCGCAAAGCCTGTCATCACATCAAGGCGAAGTTCTTTACCAACTTTTGTTAATGGGTGAACGATTACTAAGCCGCGTACGCGTTTTTTTAGTTTGCCTATGTCCGCTTGTTCTGCTTTGGTGATTTCACGAGAGAAAGGCATATCAAGTAAGCTTTTACGTTCTTTGTTCAGCTCATAGTTTTGCTTGTGCTTTAACTGGTTAAGCTTTTTGGTCAGCTGTTCTACTTCATCCGTGAACTTTGTAATCATTTCGTGATCACCACGAGAACGTGCCGCATCAAGTTTACGTTGGCATGTATCTAAACGGTTGTGCAGCTTTTGAATATCAGTTTTTATGCTCATGGTAATTTGGCTCAAATTTTAAATAGTCGAGGAGTATAGCATAGCTGAGATCACACGCTCTACTATACTTCTCGATTGTCTGGCTTTAGTTAATCAGTTCATTGCCCGATACGTTACCAGAGAAAAAGGCTTCGACGTTATCAAGCGTCACAGAGGCAATATTATTAAGTGCTTCGTGAGTCAAGAATGCTTGGTGGCCAGTAAACAGCACGTTATGACAAGCCGATAAACGGCGGAAAACATCATCTACAATGACATCGTTAGATTTATCTTGGAAGAATAAGTCTTTTTCATTGTCATACACGTCTAGGCCAAGCGCACCAATCTTACCTTGTTTCAACGCTTCTATCGCCGCTAGTGAATCTAGCAACTCGCCTCGACTGGTGTTAATGATCATTACACCATCTTTCATTTGCGCGAAGGCTTTTTCGTTCAATAAGTGATAGTTTTCTTCACTCATTGGACAATGGAGAGAGATAACATCCGCATTAGCGTAGATTTCTTCAAGCGAACAGTAACGGGCTCCCATTTCTAGCGCTAATGGGTTTTCGTAGGGGTCGTAGCAAAGCAGCTCCATGCCAAGCCCTTTGAAGATACGCATCGTCGCGATACCAATCTTACCCGTACCAATAACACCAACAGTTTTTCCGTAAAAGTTAAAGCCAACAAGACCCTCTAGCGAGAAGTTGGCGTCACGTGTGCGTTGGTAGGCCTTGTGAAGACGGCGGTTTAGGCACATCATTAAACCAACCGTGTGCTCTGCCACTGCTTCTGGTGAGTAAGCAGGAACTCGAACCACTTGTAAACCTAGTTCTTTGGCTGCTTGTTGATCAACTTTATCAAATCCCGCGCAGCGCATAGCAATAAGTTTGGTCCCGCCCAGAGAAAGCTGTTTAAGGACAGGAGCTGAAAGATCATCATTAACGAACGCACATACAACATCACTGCCGTGCGCCATCTTGGCTGTTTTTTCGGTTAGTCGGAAGTCGTGATAGTGAAATTCAAAATCGCGGTTATTTTTAATTTTATTAAAAGAGGCTTCGTCGTAGGATTTTGCACTAAAAAAAGCAATGTTAATCATGGTTCCCTCTCAAAAAGTACGGACTTTATAAATAAATATGCTTATAAAGTAATGCAACTTAGCCGCAATGAATAGAGAAATCTTCTTTTTGACTTTGTTGTATCAAATAACGATAAGAAGTACGCCTTTCAGCGAGTGCTATCTTACGGTTCCGCATTAGATACTGTTTGCTTTACGAGCATTAACTGACTAGCATTATCGCTCTTTTCTTGTTCACTTTATTAGCTTAGGCGTTACGACAATGTCAGTAAAATGGTTCTCTATGTTCTTGTGTTGTGTGTTTGCTTCGGGCACTCACGCAGCTGTTGACCTCGTTAAAGTCGACAAGTCTAAGCGTCGAATGTATTTGATGGAACAAGGAGCAGTGCTAAAAGAATACCGAATTGCTTTAGGAGCGAACCCGCAAGGACATAAACAAGAAGAGGGAGACAATCGCACGCCGGAGGGCGAGTACACTCTAGATTATGTTATAGAGGACTCTGCTTTTTATCGTTCTGTGCATATCAGTTACCCTGATGCGATTGATACGTTGGAAGCGAGGCGCCGAGGTGTCTCCCCTGGAGGGAACATCAAAATTCATGGCTTAAAAAACGGTGAGAGTCAGTTGCCGATTTACATCCAAAGTTTTGATTGGACTAATGGGTGTATTGCGATTACCAACGAGGAAATGGACGAATTTATCCAGCTCGTCGAGATGGGGACACCAATTCAGATTGAGTGGTAATAAAAGGTCCCCTTTAATGTTCTGGCTCTTATAGGCTATGGCATAAAGCGCTGTGGATGATCACTAAAAATACCGTCTAACTGAGGCAGGTATTTCAGCTTATTTGGATTGTTCACCGTATAGCACATCACTTTGTAACCGGCTTGTTGGAGTTTGTTTATCTGGCGAGTACGAACCCAGTTAATGTTTAGGTTGCAGCTATAGGCACTAACTTCTTCCAAAAGGCGTTTATCTTTTCTCGTAAAGAATTCACTTAACACACCCAATCGGTAGCCACTGCAGTATTTGTGCATCGCTCTAATGACGTCATGACTAAAGCTCGATAGGAGTACATTCTCTTGCGGCATTGGACTTTTTGCTAACGCATTGGCGAGAGTCTGCGCCACTTCTTCCGCTGGATGGTTGTCTACTTTAACTTCGATATTCAAGTTAAGCTTATTCTCAGTAGCTAAAGTGAGCAGTTCATCTAGTGTCACGATCTTCTCGCCTGAAAAGTCTGTGCTAAACCAACTACCGAAATCTAATGCTTTTAACTCTTCCAGGGTGAGCTCATCAACACGGCCTTGTCCATTGCTGCATCGATTGACGGTATGATCATGGCAAACCACTAAAACATTATCTTTGGTAGGCTGTATATCCACTTCCACCCACTTCAACCCCAGGTCAATGGCTGCCTGAATGCTTATTTTTGTATTCTCAGGGTATGAACCTGCCACGCCACGGTGACCAATTAATAACGTTTCCATTCGCTTTATCTTTTGCTTTGCGGTTGCCAGATTGTACTCGTTTTTTCTATGAAGATATATCTAGGTGCATATTGTTAGGAACCTTTAGTAAAAGTGAACATTAAACTCTAATGGCACGTTGCTGCTTCTTGGACTGAGTCCTGTGGACTTAAAGCCTTAGAGTGTGTAGTTGTTTAATTAGTAAATGAGTAATAAAATGCGAACCATTTTTATTTGAATGGTGAGTGGTAATGTCACGAGTTTTGATAGTCGATGATGACGTTCCTTTGTGTGAGCTGTTAGAAGCGGTTTTGCAAGAGGAGGGCTACATCGTCTCTTCTGTGCATTGCGGTGAAAGTGCGCTGCAATATATGGAAAAAACGCCTGTAGATCTTGTATTGCTTGATGTCATGTTACCAAACCTTAACGGCATGCAAGTTGCTCGTAGGATCTGTCAGCGCTTCGCGACACCTATTCTAATGCTTACCGCTCTCAACGATGAAAACTCGATGCTTGATGGTTACCAAGCGGGGGCCGATCAGTATATCGGAAAGCCCTTTAATGTCGCTGAGCTTCTAATGCGCATCAAAGCGATTCTTCGTCGTGTTGGCTTGGAACGTCAACGTCAGACGATGTGTAGTACCGTTCAAACGATCAGCGACCAGCTTAATAGCTTACCCCTCACAAGTACGGAAGCTGAACTATTGAGCTACTTGGTAAAAAACCAAGGAGTCGTGATTTCAAAAGCAGAGCTTCAAACCGAAGTGTTAAAGAAAGAGCTGAGTCCTTTTGATCGCAACCTTGATATGCACATCAGTAACATACGTCGCAAGTTAGTTGAGGCGGGGCTTTCCAAGCAACATATCAAAACCTTCCGTGGCAAAGGTTACAGTTATTTAGAGGCTGTAAACCGTTAATGAAGCTCCGGAGTCCACCTTTTATTGCAAAACGTAAAGATAGCTTAGCGTTCAAGTTATTTAGTTGCATGACCGCAATTGTCATTAGTATTTTGGTCGTGCAATCCTTAGCGGAACAAGCTCTGGTGAAAGCCATGTTGAAAGTGCCCGATAGTGTGCGAGAAGAAATGCTAGACCTTGCACATCAAGCCAATGTATTGATTGAGCACGGAGACATGGACGAACTTGCTGACTGGGCAAATGCGCAAAACTTTTATTTATTTGTGTTGAATGAACATCAGCAACCAGTTACGCACCGTCTGATGCATCCGCACTTCGAGTTCAAACTTCAATTTAAGAGAAGCATTGATGATCAACTTGAGGGGAAAGTGAATCGCCCCATCATCAATATTCCTTTAGTTCATGGCAATACTTTAGTGATTCAATTGCCACATCGACTGCACCCTGCAAATGACTTCATTCTGTATTTCTCTATTCTCAAAGTCGTGATTGCAGTGGTTATTTTGGCGCTCTTTTCGCTGCTAATGGCACGTAACTTACAGCAACCATTGGATCGATTGAGAGAAGCAAGCAAAAAGCTATCTAATGGCGATTTTAATGTCAGTGTCGTGAAAGAGCTGAAGTCGAGCACGCGTGAGTTTAACGAGTTAGCGCAAGACTTCGATCACATGACGCAACAGATTCATTCTCTCGCTGAAAAGCAGCGACTGCTTATAAGAGATGTCTCTCACGAATTGAGAACGCCGTTAGCGAGGCAGAACTTGGTTCTGCATCTTTTGCGAAAGCGTGTTGGAGAAAGTGAGCAAAGCCTAGTGACAAGGCTAGAAGATGAAGCAAAAGAGCTAAACCATTTGATCAGCGATATATTGGAGTTCAGTCGCTTGGAAAATGCGCGCTTCGACAAAGCCACGAAACGCTGTGATTTAGAAGTTTTGCTCTCCCCGCAAGTAGAACGTTGCAAAATAGATTTGAAGTCAGAACAGACGTTGTCTTTCCGCTCAGAAGCTGTATGTGCTAAAGCCATTTGTGAAGAAACGCTGGTCATTCGTTGTTTGAACAATCTTATTGGTAATGCCATTAAATATTCAGGACCAGCATCTCAGATAGAAGTTTCTCTGGAAAATTATGTCAAAGAAGGGCAGCAGTTCACCATCATGTCAGTATCTGATGATGGGCCTGGTATTCCAGATAACAAGCTGGTCGATATTTTTGATCCGTTTACACGCTTAGATGCTTCTAGAGATAAAAAGCTTGGTGGCTACGGTTTAGGTCTTGCGATTGTCAAAGAATCCATGCGTATTATGGGTGGAGCAGTTACGGCGAAAAACCGTGAGCAAGGTGGTCTGAGGGTTACTTTAGTGTTCAAGCAATAAGTATGATTAAGTCGTAATTTTTGTGATTAACGTCACATTATCATGGCGCATCATCAGAGAGTACTTTACAAAAGTTTGCAAATGCAAAGAATGTAAATTTAATGCAAATGGTAATACTTATCACTTATATTCACCCGCGAAATAATTAAGAGGGAATCGCATTCAACAAGTATGTGACCCGAAAAATAATAATCGGAGTGAAAGGATATGTTTACTAAGAGCCATTTGGCGTTAGTGATCGGTGCAGTGTTAGCAACACCTGCAGTGGCGGAAGTTCAAACAGACGAACATGTAATTGTAGAAGGTCGAGAGTTCGGCTACAAGGCGGATACAAACAGTACAGCAATGCGCATGGAAATGACGCAGCTGGAAACGCCGGGACAAGTAGCGGTTATCGATGAAACGGTAATTGATGAGCAGCGTGCAAGTACACTTGGTGAAGTGCTACGTAACGATGCAAGTGTTAGCGCGGGTGGTACAAGCCGTAACCGCGAACGTTTCTCTCTACGTGGTTTTGAACTTAGCAGTTCAGACGGTTTTCTTCGTGATGGCCGTCAACACTGGTCACACTACCGTCAGCCAATTGAGCTTTTAGAGCGTGTTGAAGTGCTTAAAGGTCCATCAGGTCTGCTATACGGTAAATCTGAGCCGGGTGGCTTGGTAAACATGGTTTCGAAAAAACCAACAACTCAAACACAAGCAAGTTTGAGCCAAGATCTAGGTTCGAATGATCACTCACGCACTGTGCTTGATGTGAGCGGCGCGCTAAATGATGCAGAGACACTGCGAGCGCGCGCAATTTTTGCCAAAGAAAGCTACGGCTCTTGGCGCAGGTACGGTGATGGCACTGAGCCTAAAACAGATCGTACGGTAGCTGGCCTAGTGGTTGAGTACGATATCACAGACAACTTTATGGTATCGGCTCATTACGATCGCACGAAAGACGATGGTAGCGTGGACTCTGGCGCATACATTGTTGATGGCAAAGCGGTTCGCGGTGATAAGTACATTTGGGATGCGCAGTGGTCTGAAATTGATAACGAAGTAGAAAACTACGGTGTCGATATTAATGCGCAAGTCACGGATAACGTGAACGTAAAAGCAGGTTACAACCGCCAAGACTTTAAGCGTTTTGATGTAGAGTCTTACCCTAAGTTTGATCAGTATGAAGAGTTAAATACGATTAAGCATCGAGGCAACGATCGCTCCGATAATTGGGTATTTGATACTGCATATATAGATGTGACGACGGACTTTACTTTGTTCGGTACGGAAAATACGTTGTTAGTGGGCGCTAACTACTTAGATTACAGTTATGATCGCTTTATGGCATTTCATAATGAGGCGAGTATTGCGCCAGGAGAAACGGTGCCTAAGCCTAGCTATCGTAGTTCGAAGAAATCACCAACTGCTGAGTACGATACTTGGGGTATCTACGCGCAAAATATGATGACGATTAATGATTACTGGCAAGTGCTTGCAGGTGTTCGTTATGACGAAAAGCGTGATGATGAACTGACCGAAAACCAGGTTTCTCCAAAATTTGGTGTCATTTTCCACCCATCGACGAATGGCTCGGTTTACGTTCAGTATTCTGAAAGCTTCATGCCTCAAGGTGAAGTCAGCAACGGTAGTCGTACCTACATCAATGAAGGTGAGAAACTCGACGCTGAGCGTGGTATCTCTTATGAAATCGGTACGAAGTGGGAACTGTTTGATCAGCGTTTATTTGTATCTGGTGCTGTGTTTGATATCACGTTAGAGAACATCTCGCTGGATGTTGAAAGCGGCAAAGACGCGGGCGGCAATCTCCTACACAAGAAAACGCAAGGTGGTGAGCAAGTTCACAAAGGCGCTGAGTTAATGGCTCAAGGTTTTGTGACCCCAGAGTTGTCGCTAACCGCTTCTGCAATGTATTTGGATGCAGAGCTTAAGAAGGCAGAAAGATATGAAGGTAACCGCCCTGTAGACGTGCCAGAGTTCTCGGCAAGTCTATGGTCTAGCTACAAGGTTCAAGACAACACTAACTTAAACCTTGGTTTGATTTATGAAGGTGATCGCTACGGTGATGCAAAGAACACCTTCAAGAAAGATGGCTACGTTCGCGTTGATATGGGCGTGTCATACAAACATAAGTACGATGAAAACTTGGATATCATTGCTCGATTCAATGTCGAGAATTTATTCGATACCGACTACTTCGCAGGTGGTGGTAGCACGAATGGCGAGCAAAAAGGTGCGAGTGGGGTTGTGGTTGGAGAAAGCCGCAACTACATGGCAACAATCCAGTTCAAGTACTGATAACAATTTGATTATTAAAGGGGAAGGGTAGTCTTCCCCTTTGGTCGTTTTTGGAACACAGAAATATAACTCGTATGAATCTAATGAAATCAAGTATCGCTCTGTTGATATCATCGGTTTTGATTCCCGCTCACGCGGCGAACTTAAACGATGCACAAGCTGTGCAGAGTAAAACAAACCAGTCGTCGGCGGTAAGCCAAAAACGTATTGATGCAAGCGCAGAAAAATCACTTACTCTAGAAGCTGAAATTGAGCAGCTGCAAGAAGAAGTCGGTAACTTGAAGATTTATCGCGATCATCTTGCAAGCCTTGTTGAGAGCCAAAATCAAGAAGTTGATAGCTTGAACGAGCAAATTGAACAGATTGCTCAAACTCGTCAAGGTGTCGTGCCTTTAATGTATCACATGCTTGAGGGCTTAAAAGTGCTCGTCGCTAACGACAAGCCTATACGCAAAGCGCAACGTGAGGAGCGAATTGCAAAGCTGGATTCCATGATGACGCGTGCAGACGTTGCGGATGCAGAGAAGTTTCGTCGTATTTTAGAAGCGTACCAAATTGAAATGGATTACGGCACCAAGCTTGGCGTTTACCAAGGCAAGATTAACCTGGGTGACAATGAAGCTGTGGAGGCGGACATTCTCTATTTAGGCCGTTTGTCTTTGGTAGCGCGTAGCTTATCTGGTGACACATTTTGGAGCTGGTCACAGCAACAACAAGCATGGCAACAAGTGGGTTCTGAGCAAAAATCAGAGCTAGACAAAGCGTTCGCTATGGCGAATAAACAGATCGCGCCGAGTATGTTAACTCTGCCAGTGTCGTTAACCGCTGCGGAGGGCAAATAAATGATGAAAAAATGGTTATCGGTTGCATTAATCTCGACAGCCGCATTAATGCCTTATACAACTTTTGCTAGTGATGCGTTGTTACAAAAGGCGCAGCAAGAAAATCGTCAACAGCAATCGCACAATGTCGCGCGTGAATCAGGTTTTAAGCAAACAGAGCAAGACCTACAGGCTATAAAGAATAAATTGGTGGCAGAGCGTGCTGCTCTTCAAGCAGAGGCGGACTCATTAAGTGTTACCTTCGGTGAAAATGAAGCAGAACTGGCACAGCTAGAAGAAAAGTTGCGTCTAGAAACCGGGAGCCTAGGTGAGTTATTTGGCGTCGTTCGCCAGAACGCAAAAGAGCTAGAGTCTGAGCTAAAAAGCTCAGTAACCGGTGTAGATGCAAACTCATATCAGAAAGATATCGATGCTATTGTTGCGGCTAAATCACTGCCAACGTTGACCCAACTTCAGGCGATGTGGCGCAGCATGGAAGAACAAATCAAAGCAAGCGGTGAAATGGCAAACGTCTCTTTCACACTGCTAAATGGCGAGGGTCGTGAACAAACGGTTAGTGGTGTTCGTCTTGGTTCTATGGCGCTGCTGGATGACACTGGCTACGTTAAGTGGAATGGTCAACGCGGAGATGCGGTAAACTATCTTCGTCAGCCTGAAAGCGGTCCAACAGCGAATACTATTTCCTCTGGTGACATTGATGCGCTTGTCATAGATCCGTCACGTGGCATTCTTCTTGAGCAGCTCGCAAACTCACCGACTTTGGCTGATCGCCTAAATGCGGGTGGCGTTGTCGGCAAAATCATCCTTGGTTTATTGGCTATCGGCCTATTGATTGCGCTCGTACGTGGTGCATCTCTGATGATTTCGCGCCAGAAAATCATGAAGCAACTGAAAACCCCAGCGCAGCCAGGAAACAACCCTTTGGGTCGCGTGCTTGCGGTATACCAGAAAGACAAGCATCGCAGCGTAGAAGCGTTAGAACTACGTCTTTTGGAAGCTGTTGTTGATGAGCAAACCCACCTAGAAAAAGGGTTGTCGATGCTTAAGCTTCTTGCTGCTCTAGCTCCTATGCTTGGCCTACTAGGCACGGTAACGGGTATGATCGAAACCTTCCAAGTCATCACTCAATTTGGTAATGGTGATCCGAAAGTAATGGCGGGTGGTATTTCAATGGCACTTGTGACTACCGTACTTGGCCTTGTTTCAGCCATGCCTTTGCTATTAGCGCACAACGTATTGAGCTCTCAAGCAGAAAATATTCGCAGTATCTTAGAAAAACAAGGCATCGGTTTAGTTGCAGAACAAGCTGAGCGTGATATGCCGAGTAACAAAAGTCACTCTAACACCTTAGCGGAGAACGCAGCGTAATGGAGCAGATCCTACTCAGCACATTGGGTTTGATCAGTGAGGATTGGGCCACAACCTTGATGAGCTTTATGCAGCAAGGTGGTCAAATCCTATGGTGGCTGGCCGCCGTCGTGGCGGTGTGCTGGCTGTTGGTTATGGAGCGAGTTATTTATCTCACAACGGTTTTCCCTGGGGTAAAAAAACAGCTTTGTGAGCAGTGGCAAGCAAGATCAGAGCACCACTCTTGGTACGCGCATCAAATCCGTGAAGGATGGATTGCAAAAGCGCAAATCGAACTGCGCCAAAACCTATCGACTATTAAGCTACTTGTGGCGGTTTGCCCAATGCTAGGGTTGTTAGGGACGGTGACAGGCATGATTACGGTGTTTGACGTAATGGCATCGCAAGGCAGCAGCAATCCGAAATTGATGGCTTCTGGTATCTCACTTGCTACGCTGCCAACCATGGCAGGTATGGTAGCAGCGCTTGCGGGCATGTTTATTCATGCTCGCCTTAGCAAAGTGTGTGAACGAAAAGCTATCCAGTTAGAACAATCTTTAAGGAGTCAAAAGTGAGACTCGGACGCAGACCTAACCAACAAGATGAAGCTCAAGTCGATTTAACCTCGATGCTTGATATCGTCTTCATCATGTTGATCTTCTTCATTGTGACCAGTTCGTTTGTACGTGAATCCGGTGTAGAAGTGAATCGCCCTCAGGCTTCTAATGTAGTAAGCCAAAAAGATGCGGGCATTTTTATCGCAGTAACGGCAGCGAATGATGTGTACATCGACAAACGAGTGGTTGATATTGAGCGTGTTGAGGCCTCTATTGAGCACTTGTTACTTGATCAGCCTGATGCCTCGTTAGTTATCCAAGCTGACGAGCATGCTTACAATGGCACTGTCGTGAAAGTGATGGACGCTGCAAAGGCGGCGGGTGTGAAGAACATTGCATTGGCGGCGGAGAAACCTTAATGGGCAGGCTGTTACTTGCACTACCAGCATCACTGTTAATTTCTGTGAGCTTGTTTAGCTTTATGGCGTGGATGGTTGATAAAGGCAACCAGCGTGCACCAGAAGCTTCAGAAGCCGTTCGTTTTGATATGGTGATGGTAGAGAATGAAGCAGACGTGCAGCGTCGTCAACGTTCAGTGCCGGAGCAACCAGAACCACCTCAAGCGCCGGAGCCAATGGATCTGTCTCAAGCTGACACTCAAATGGAACCAATGAGTCAGATGACGCCAGTCAGTGCTTTAGGTTTAAACACTGCCCTTGAAGGTATCGCGATCAGTGCCCCAAACTTGAAGGGAACAATGGGCAACCAGCAAGCACTGCCGTTGTATCGTGTTGATCCTCGCTATCCAAGTAAGGCGCTGAAACGTAGAGTGGAAGGTTATGTCATTATGCGTTTCACGATCGATGCAACTGGACGACCAAAAGATATTGAAGTGATCGAGGCTGAGCCCGAGCGCATGTTTGAAAGGGAAGCAATCCGTGCGCTTAAAAAATGGAAGTATCAGCCAAAAGTTGAGGATGGTGTGTCAATTGAGCAGTTCGGACAAACCGCTAAAGTGGAGTTCAAGTTAGCCAAATGATGAAAAAATTCTTAATCGGTACGGTATTAAGCCTGAGTGCACTCTCAACCATTGCCAGTGAGTTAAGCCAATACACCGCAGCGAGAGTTCAACGAGCACACAACTTGGCTCAAGAGGAGAAACTAAAAGAAGCGATTTCATCTCTTGAAGCTATGGAGCTTTCTCGTGGATATGACCAAGCTTATGTCGCTCGAATGTTGGGTATTTTTTACTGGCAGAACGAGCAAACTCAAGCGGCGATTAAGCAACTTGAGTTGGCAGTCAATAGTGGTTTGCTACAAGATGAGCAAGCATGGCAAACCCGAAAAATGTTGGCTGATATACTGCTGAACGAGCAACGTTTTTCTAAGGCGTTACCTCATTACTATGCCTTGAGCCAAAACATTCCTAAAGGTCAACAAGCGCATGAGCTATGGCTACGTATTTCCCAATCTCATTATCAACTGAGTCAGTGGCAAAAAGTGCTTTCAGCAATGGCTCGTTATGAGAAGTTTGGTCAGCCAGACAAGCTTGGCGCATTGTCGATAAAGCTTTCTGCTGAGCTAGAACTGAAAAAGTGGAAGCCGGCAATCTCGACCATCAAACGCTTAATAGTGATTGAACCTGAGCGAATTGAATGGTGGCGTCAGCTTGTTGCTCTATACCTACGGGTTGATGACAACAAACGTGCCCTAGACTCTTTGGCGTTGGCAAAACTGAAAGGGTTACAACTTAGCCAAGATGACTTAAAGCTGCTGGCACAATTGTACGCGAAACGAGGTATTCCTGAGAGAGCTGCGTTGGTGATGAACGAGCTAGAGGATGTAAACTCGAATAGTAAGCTAAAAGCTCAGCAAGCAACGTATTGGCAAATGGCAAAAGAGTGGGAAGAGTCTATTGATAGCTGGCGTATTGCAGCTCAGCTAGATAGGCAGTATTACTGGAACTATTCTCAACTGTTGGTGCAAGAAGGCCATTATAAAGATGCCATTGCCGCGCTCGATAAGGTCAGAGGTCGTAAAGCGGATGTTGCACTTATCAAAACTCGCGCTTACTACAAACTTAAGCGGTTTGACGATGCGCTCGCTAATGCCAAAAGAGCGAATGAGATTAAGCCATCGAATCAGGCAAAGAGTTGGGTTAAGTATCTATCACAGCTACGCAAAGTAGAATCGACGCAGAACTCATAGCGAACATTTTTATTAAATACCCGAGCTCAGTCTCGGGTATTTTTTGTCTAAAGTCATAAAGGCTATTTATTGTATGAGCTTTTCATAAAAAGCTAATGCATCAAATGGTCGGGAGAAAAAAGGGCTTTTCTCTATATATTCTTGATGTACCTTGCTCAGTGTTTCAAACTTTTCTCTCGATGTAGGTTCGATATGAAAAGTTAGGCTTTCAGTCGATTCTACAAGCTTTAATGTTGAGGTTCTTGAAGCGTTATTTTTTGCTATTAATAGATAATATGCTAGCTCTTGCTTCTCTTTTAATACACAAGCCTCAAAAGCTTTCTCGCTTAAAAACGGCAGAACAGGAGTTAATGCTTCTATATGCTTCTTTGAATACTCTAGGGTTTGTTTGTCAGGTGTATTCTGGTCTGCCATAGATTCGCACAGCTTTATCTTAGCACCATAATTATCGATAGATTGGCTTACGTTGTTAAACAAACTGGCTTCAAACTTTTCACTTGCGAAAGTGACACTTGAGAAAAGTGATAAGAGAATTATTCCAACATTCTTGTTCATATTTTTCCTTCTGAACTACACCATAACGTTTGGCTAGCATCAGAAAATCTTCTCTATCTAACCCTACACTAACTTCTTAGCTTACCTTTTTTATCTAGTTTATGGATAGCTTTTAAGCTTTTCATTAAATATACATAAAGGCGCATTTTGGTGGAGTCTATCCCACTTTTTAGTATTGGAAATATCATTAAATTTTAAGTCATTAAAATTGATAGGGTTATTATCTAGAGGGTAGGCAATCGGTAACTCGCATTGGGCCAAATAGCTAAAACATGTGCAAGCCAAGCTGAATTGAAAAAGTAAACAATGTAAATTAAATGCCAATACGAATGATTATCACCTAAATTATGCCCCACATTTATTGGTGATGATTGTTTCTATGTTGCTTAAAAGCAAAGGTGTTCAAACTTGGGCTCGCCGCCTACATATCTATATTTCGATGGCTCTTCTCTTAGTTACGCTGTTTTTTGCAGTAACTGGTATTACCCTCAATCGCCCCGAATTGTTTGAACGCAGTGAACCTATCATTCAACAACATACTCTGACGGTTCCGCACTCAGTTCTATTCTCACATTCAGATACCTTTCAACCTAATCGTGAAGAACTGGTAGCTTTCTTGACTAAAGAAACCGAGCTTCGCGGCACTCCCTCCGCACTAGATGTGTATACCGAAGTTGAGCAAGGTGAGTTGTTACTCGGAGAGCTTTCTATGGATTTTAAAGGCCCGGGTTATAACGCTACGGTCTTTATTGATATGACTACTGGTGCAGCAGACGTCGAAACGACGCACTACGGTATTGTTGCGCTGCTGAACGATCTACATAAAGGACGCAACAGTGGTGGGATTTGGAAGTGGTTTATCGACGTCACTGCGCTTTTGATGGTGTTTTTTGTTCTTACAGGCGTGTGCTTGTTACTGCCTAAGAAGAAGACGCTCAGAACGTCAATGCAATGGATGAGCTTTGGTACGTTACTGTCGCTCGTAATTTATTTTGTTGCTGTTCCATAACAGCTTTTTAGAGAACACTTATGTTGAACACAGGAAGATTTTTCCGCCGTAATCACTTTTGTAAAGCCGCTTTGATCGCGGCTTTTACTCCTTTCTCTCTTTCCGCGGCGCCTCTACCAGATAACGCGAAGGTCGACTTCGAACTCGAACTTCCAAAGATAGATACCTCAATGTATGCACGCCCTTATGTGGCGGTTTGGGTTGAAAACGATCAGCGTAAACCGGTTAAAACCATTCAGTTATGGGTAGGGAAAGACGAATGGTTAAAAGATCTACGCAGCTGGTGGAGAAAAACGGGTCGTTATGATCGTGAACTTGTTGATGCGGTGACTTCTGCAACACGTCCTGCTGGTCAATACCGCTTTGTCTGGGATGGAACCAATGACTCAGGGGAGCGTTTGGAACAAGGAAATTACACGTTGTACGTCGAAGTCGTTCGTGAACACGGTGGGCGAAACTACTTACGTCAAAAAATAACGCTAGCGGACAGTGACGTGCGCTATGAGCTTAAACCAACACAAGAGACGGGTGTCATCACCGTCAATTATCAAGTTAAGTGATTAAAGGACACAACAATGAAAACCAAAATGAAAGCAGTGGCATTGGCGAGTGTAATGGCAATGGGATTGGCTGTAACCACCACCGCGCAAGCACATCCACGTTGGGTTCTGCCCTCTCACTTTACGGTTTCTAAAGAAGGCGGTGACTGGCTGACATTTGATGTTACTGCCTCTCACGGAACGTTTGTTTTTGATAAGCCTGCGGGTAGTGATCAGGCATTTGTGGTGATGCCGGATGGCCGCTCTGAGCGTCCTAACTTTGTTGTTCGTGGCAAGCGTCGCTCTATGTTTGATTTCTTTTTTACAGAAGAAGGCACGCACAAAGTTGCGATTAATAATCAGCCGAGCTACTACACACAATACAAAGCGGGCCGTCGTGATACGGTGAAATGGGCGCGAGCAAGCAAAGCTGAGCGTGGTGATGTGCTTCCCGAGCAAGCGCGTGATGTGGTTACTCAACTAAGTTACACCCGAGCAGAAAGCTACATTACGGTTGGTATGCCAACGGACAAAGCGTTGGAGATTGAAGGCAAAATGCTGGAGATGAAACCGATCACGCATCCATCGGACATCATTGAAGGTGAGCCTGTGACTTTCCAGTTTTTCTTTAACGGAGAGCCACAAGAGGGCGTTACTGCTGAGATTACACGTGAAGGTACTATGTACCGAAACCATCAAGAACAAATCGATGTGGTGAGCGATAAAGATGGCAAAGTGATCTTCACGCCAGAAGTCGCCGGGCGCTACTTAATGAAAGCGAACTACAAAGGTGAATTGAAAGATAATCCATTGGCGGATAAAGCGAGTGCCAATGTTCACCTTACGTTTGAAACTCAACTTAACTAATCGAATTAGGCTCAGCAATTGCTGGGCCATTTTGGAATTATCATGAATAACACTTCTCTTCTAAAAGCGGTTTTGCTTTTTTCTGGATTTGCGTCCTTTCACGCTGCTGCACATTTTCCTCTGATGAGCTGTCACTTGGCGCAAGATAAAGTGATTTGTGAAGCGGGCTACTCGGATGGATCGACAGCGGTCGACTACGATGTCGAAATGTACGATTACGACGACAATCTGATCGCCAAAGAAAAAACAGATAAGCGTTCCATCGCAGAATTTACTCACCCTGAAACAGATTTCTATTTGGTATTTGATGCCGGACATGAAAGCCCGGTGGAAGTGGATATCGTTGAGCTGAAAGAGAAATGAGCGTTCAGAAAGTTCGCCCTGATGATGGTAACCGAGAAGGAAAGTGGGTCGCACTGACAATCGCAGCGATTCTCAGTTCAGCAGCCATACTTATGCCCTACCATCAGGTCGCGACTGAAAAGCCAGACATGCAGTCTCATCAAGTGTTAATCACGGATTTACATCAAAATGAGTTGGGGTTGATCGCTGAACTTAAGCTCGCTCATGAAGAGATTCGTGATTTGCAGTTAGATACCGGAACTTGGCCTGAGATCTCTGATATGGAGGCGCTTTGGATTGCTCCATTCGTGAAAGACCAAAACTGGAAGCGTAAAGGTTCTCATCAGTGGCAACGAATTGATGACGGTGTCTACATTGGCGTGAAGACCAGTGCCCAAGGCTCTGCTTCCATGCTGTTGGATAGCCGCAGTTCTCAAGCTGATATTTGGTTTAATGATTCTAGCCGTTCGTTAAATGTGGAGGGACTAAGCGATCTAGCAAAACGCCACGATTTCGGGTGGAAACAAATCGTTCTGTCAGACTCTTCCTCTCACTCTCACGCCCATTAAGACAACATAATTGATAAGTACTATGATCAAACGCTCTCTTTTACGTCGTATTCTTACAGCCACCGCGTTATTGACGGTGTCTTCTACTGGCTTTGCTGCCGAAAAACTCAGTATTGGTATTACGCTACAACCTTATTACAGCTATGTTAAAGCCGTTGTTGGTGAGAAGGCGGACATCATTCCTTTGGTTGATGCTGGTTTTAATCCTCACAACTATTTGCCACAACCTAATGATCTTAAGCGCTTAAATGAAATGGACGTAATAGTGATCAATGGTATTGGTCATGACGATTTTGCACTGAAAGTGATCAAGGCTTCTCAGCGTGATGATCTCGTGGTTATCGAAGCGAACAAAGAAGTGCCTTTATTGCCCGCTATGGGGCAGTCTGTTGGTCAAGGAGCAGTGAACCCTCACACCTTTGTCGGTCTATCAACAACCATTCAAAAGGTTTACACCATCGCGAGTGAGCTAAGCCAATTGGACCCAGACAATGCTACGTTCTATCGCCAAAATGCTCGTAAATACGCGAAAACATTTCGCCTGATGAAGCGTGATGCAATGTTGTCTCTTGGTGAGCTGGACACGGCTGGTATGAAGGTGGCGACAACCCACAATGCTTACGGATATATCCTTCAGGAGTTTGGTGTTGACGTTGCCGCTGTCATTGAGCCTGCTCATGGCGTTGAACCAAGTGCAAGTCAGCTACAGGAAACGATAGAGAAAATTCGTGAATCGGGCATTGATGTGCTGTTTTATGAGCTCAATATGCCGAATCGCTTTGTTGATACCATCGAAGAGGCGACTGGGGTGCAGCTTTATCGCTTTTCTCACATGACTCACGGTGAGTATGAGGCTGATAAAGTCGAGGTTGAGATGCGAGATAATGTGGAAACACTAATCGAAGCCATGAAATTTGTGGCGAGTAAGCGAGCAGGGGAAAAGGCGTAATGACCGGACCTTCCGTTTCCTTAAGTAACGTGGGCCTAAAATACGCCGACAATATCATTTTGCAGAACATCAGCGCCGAATTCGAGAACGCGAAATGTCACGTGATTATGGGACCGAACGGCGGTGGTAAAACCTCTTTGCTTCGTTCGGTACTTGGACTTACGCCATTTTCGGGAAACATTGCACTCAATTGGCCAGAGCCATCAGCTGCCTCGGGGAAGATAGGGTATGTGCCACAAAAAGCGATGTTTGAAGCAAGCCTCCCGTTAACCGTGATGGATTTTGTACTGCTTAACCAAACCCGTATCCCTCTATTTTGGCGACGTAAAACGAAACAAACTCAACATGCCCTGGCCCAGCTGGATCGCGTGGGTATGGCAACGCGTAGCGACCGTCGTATGGGGCAACTCTCTGGCGGTGAGCAACAGCGTGTTTTGTTTGCGCAAGCTTTACTGGATGAGCCCAATTTATTGGTTTTAGACGAACCTACAACTGGCATGGATGAGCAAGGTGTTCGATATCTTGAAGGCTTGATTCATGAAGTCGTTGGAGAAGGCAAAACGGTACTGGCAGTACACCATGACGTGACCGCAGTGCGCCGTTTAGATGCGCAGGTCCATGTTGTAAATCGTCAAATTGTGGCGTCAGGGCACCATTCAGATGTACTAAGTCCTGATCGTATAGAAACATTATTCAAGCACTACACAGCAAAAGTGGAGGCTGCATAATGGATTGGTTGCGAGAGTTAGCGGTTAGCGGCGTTGAAGCTGGATGGTTAAGCGATAGCTTTTCTTATGCTTTCATGGTGAACGCAATTGTTGCAGCGCTGATATTAGGACCATTACTTGGTGGTCTTGGTACATTAGTCATCGCCAAGCGACTGGCTTTTTTCTCTGAAGCGGTTGGGCATGCTGCGCTTACCGGAATCGCGATTGGTGTGTTGCTCGGTGAGCCGCCAGAGAATCCGATCATCGGATTGTTTAGCTTTTGTATGATTTTTGCGCTGTTGCTTCACTTTGTTCGTAATCGTACGAATGTACCTTACGACACACTGGTTGGGGTTTTTCTTGCACTAGCGTTAGCGGTTGGTGCTGCGCTGTTAATGTACGTTGCTCGCAAGATCAACATTCACATGTTGGAGAACGTGTTGTTTGGCTCGATCTTGACTGTGACGGACAACGATATCCTTATTTTAGCGATCAGTTGTTTGATCATATTACTGCTTCTTATTCCAACGTTTAACCGCATTTTGCTGACTTGTATTAGCCCGGATATTGCACGTGTACGCGGCTTTAATACCAGCTTTTATGATTACTTATTTGTCATGATGATCACCTTGGTCACCATCGCCGCGGTAAAGATTATTGGCGCTGTATTGGTTGGTGCATTGCTACTGATTCCTGGTGCAACGGCTCGGTTATTGACTAAACGCATGGGCAGTTTTGTTCTCCTTTCTTCTTTATTGGCAACCATTGCGTGTTTAGTAGGAGCCATACTGCCGATGGAGCTTGAGCTACCAGTGCCATCAGGCGCATCCATCATCATTGTTTCTGCGGCATTTTTCCTAACAGCAACGGTTTACCGAATTATCCAAAAAGCGTAACCCTTTTTATAAAGTAATGAACATGAAGATAAAAAAATTAGCGATAACTTTTGGTTTGGTTATAGCGACGACACTTCCATCGTTGGCAAGCGCCAAAGACATTTTAACCAGCACTCCCGTCACGTACATGTTGTCTGAGCAACTCATGAAAGGTACAGGGATAGAGACTCAGTATCTGCCTCCAAAGCGTTACGGCGTTGAGCGTCTTGAGAACTGGTTCGCAAATAAAGGTACAGAGCAAGTTAAGCAAGCGGGTCAAGCCGCGACGGTTGCTGTTACTCTTGGTGCGATTTGGAAACAAGACCCGACTTATGTTTACGCTCGACAGGGCAACATTCACTTGATTGAAATCGATGCATCGCAGGCTATTTCTCCTAGAGCTCAAGGAGTTGCAGTACTGACATTGGAAAACGGGTCAACATCGAAGTACGCATGGCTGAACCCTACAAACTTAATCCGAATGGCGGGTATTGTTGGAGAGGATCTACAACGTGTATATCCTGAACACCAAAAGGCGATTCAAACGAATCAACAGGCTCTTATGCTCAATGTGCGTGAACTGATCAACCAACAACAGGCAGAGATCTTCGATAAAGGCATCGATTCAGTGGTACTGATGAGTGAGTCATTAGAGGACTTTGCCTCTGGCAACCAATTGTTTGTGGTTGGGCGCGAATTTAAGCCGGAATTTGAGTGGACAGAAGAAGACAAATTATCTTTAAAAGCTCAGTTTGAACAAGATAAAACGCTATGGTTAGTGACGGATAAACGACCGTCGAAAACCTTGACATCGCTTATTAAACCGAGCCGCATACTGCAAATTGATGTTATTGACCGCTGGGGCAGTAAGGGTATCAAAACTGAGAAGCCACTCGCACGTTGGGAGATGTGACACGTAAAAAGCCACAGATTTTATGATGGGGAATGAAAAGTTCCCTATTTTTTTGTGACTCAGCTCAAAATGTGAGCATTAATACCACTGGTTGCATAAGAAAGTGTTTGTTTCATTTCTATTTCATTACTACTTTGTTATGTGTTCGTTGCGATTGATTCGGATTTAATCTGTTTCTAAGCGAACCGGTACAAACAACTATACGGATGTTAACAATGAAAATGAAAACTCTAGCCGTTGCAGTGGCGGCACTAGCATGTGGTTCACAGGCCTTCGCAGCAGAAGTTTACAACAGCGATGGTACATCTTTATCGATCGGCGGTCACGTTTCAGTTGGCGTGGGTGAGTATTTCGAAGAAGATGTAAAAGTTCACCAAGTGTCTCCACGTATTAACGTTGCGGGTAAGAAAGACATTGGCAACGGTATTACTATCGACGCTAAAGGTGAATGGGCGCTTAACTACCTAAACGGTGGCGAGCAATCGTTCAAAACTCGTCTAGGTTACATCGGTGCTACTCATGAGCAGTTTGGCCGTTTAGTAGCAGGTACTCAATGGTCACCTTACTACGATGTCGCTGGCGTTGCGGATCTACCAATCGCGTTTGCGAACGACTTTTTGTACGACAACCACGGCAACCTAGGCTCAGCTCGTGCTGATAAAATGCTTAGCTACCGTAAAGGTTTTGAATTTGGTGAAGGTTTTGCTTTCAACCTAGGTCTAGGTTGGCAAGGTGAGCAAACTTCAGATGCAACAACATACGAGCAACGTGGTCAAGTTGCATTGAGCGGTTCTGTAGCTGGCTTTGGTCTAGGCTACGTATACAGCGGCGGTGATGTTAAAAACGCGACTCTAGGTACTAAGAACGCTGAATCACACCTATTCTCTGTAAACTACGGTCAATACGGTTCAGGCCTTTACGCAGCGGTAGTATACGGTATGAACGAGTACTTCTACCAAATGCGTAAAGACACTTCTCAACTTGAAGCTCTTTTGGCATACGGCGTAAACGATTGGACATTCAGCGTTAACTACGAAGGCGTAGAAGACGAAGAAGACAATAAGACAGTTTCAAGCGAAACTGCGCTACAAGCAGAGTACGCTGTAACTCCTGCTTTCGTAACGTTTGCAGCTTACCAGTTTGATCTAGGTAACGACTACAACAATGAAGAGAACGACTACTGGACTCTAGGTGCTCGTTACTACTTCTAATAAATAGGCCAGTTTCTACTGCCTAAACACATTTATTGTGTTAACGCCTACTCGTTGTGAGTAGGCGTTTTTCTTTCTGCTATCCTTTGGCTATAAGAGACGCTAGTCATTCTGTGCTTAGGTAACTCAACTCTTTGTTTAGAGAGTGCGTCTATAAAAATGCCCGCAACTTGCGGGCATTTTTTGTTGTTAGAGATACAGTTCTATTAATACGCTTATTTTTTATCGAGTAAATCGAGGAAGAAGGCATACTCTAGCGCATCTTCTTTTAAGCGCTTAAATCGACCAGATGCGCCGCCGTGTCCGGCTTCCATATCGGTTTTGAACAACAAGACGTTATCGTCTGTCTTCATTTCACGAAGTTTGGCGACCCACTTCATTGGTTCAAAGTACTGTACTTGAGAGTCGTGCAAGCCAGTCGTTACCAACATGTTCGGGTAGTTTTGCGCCTTGATGTTGTCGTAAGGCGAGTAACTCAACATATAGTCATAGTATGTTTTGTTATTTGGGTTACCCCATTCATCATACTCATTGGTGGTCAATGGAATTGATTCATCGAGCATAGTGGTTACCACGTCCACAAACGGAACATGTGCACCGATACCGCGGTACAGTTCTGGTGCTTGGTTGATGATAGCCCCCATTAAGAGACCTCCTGCAGAGCCACCAACAGCGAAGACTTTATCTTTAGCGCCATAGCCTTGTTCAACCAAACCTTTAGTGACATCAATAAAGTCGTTGAATGTGTTTTGCTTGGTTAGTTTTTTACCGTCTTCATACCAAGGGCGGCCAAGCATTTCAGATCCACGAATATGAGCAATGGCGTAAACAAAGCCGCGATCCAATAGACTCAAACGTGTCGAGCGGAAAGTTGGCTCAATGGTTGCGCCATAAGATCCATAACCATATTGGTAGAGTGGATTCGTACCATCTTTCTTAAATAAGTCTTTACGATACACCAAAGAAACGGGTACTTCTTTACCGTCACGGGCTGTGACCATGATGCGTTCTGATTGGTAATTGTCAGGATTAAAATCACCAAGTACAGGTGTTTGCTTCATGATTTCTGACCCGCCCGTTTTTAGATCGAAATCGTAGTAGGTTCCTGGAGTGGTTAAACTGCTGTAATAAATACGAACTTTCTCGTTATCCAGCTCTAGGTTACCTGTCAAATAGGCAGCAAACGCATCGTCATTAAATGTGAGGGGGAGTTCTTTTCCTGTTGAAAGCTGACGTACAGTGACGCTTGCTAGGCCGTTAGAGCGCTGCTCATAGACGATGTGATCATCGAATAACTCGAAGTCGACAAGTTGAGTGTTGTCGTCTGCGGCAATCACATCTTGCCATTTAGAGCGGTCATGCATGTCATTTTGATGAACTTTCATCAAACGGAAGTTGACGGCTTGATAGTTAGTATAAATGTAGTACCAATCGCCTAGCTTAGAAATACTGTATTCAATGCCATCTTCACGAGGATAGAACGGTTTCGCCTTTGCTTTAGGGTTGTTCGCATCGATGATGGAGACGCCGCTGGTTTCTGTACTGGAATGCCAGATATAAATATCTTCGCCATCTTTGCTTTTGCTTAGTGAGGTGTAATAGGCGCTGTCGGTTTCTTCAAAAATCAACTCATCACTGCTTTGTGGCGTGCTTAAAACATGACGATACACTTGGTAGCCCAGCAAGGTCTGTGGATCTTTTTTGATGTAGTAAAAGGCGTTGTTATCGTTCTGCCATGCAATCGCGCTTGAGGCCCCTTCGATTTCATCTTGTAGGTAATTGCCTGTTGTCAGGTCTTTGATCTTAAGGGTGTACACGCGGCGGCTTAATGTATCTTCGCCATACGCCAATAAGTTTTCATTCGGACTAACGTATAGGCCGCCGATACTGAAAAATTCATGTTCTTTTGCTAGTTCATTGACATCTAAAATGATTTGTTTGTCTTTGCCTGCAAAGTCTTTAGCTCGCAAATGGACTTCGTACTCGTTATCTCCGGTCACTTCACTGGAGTAGAAGTAGTTGCCTTTACGAACCGGTACTGAGTTGTCGTCTTTTGCGATGCGCCCTTTAATTTCTTCAAATAGCGTATCTTGAAGTGTTTCAGTGTGCTTTAGAACGGTTTCTGCGTACTGATTTTCTGTCTCTAGGTGCTGTAAAATTTCAGGGTCTTTACGTTCGTCGTCACGCATCCAGTAGTAGTTATCAACGCGGGTATCGCCATGAATAGTCATCGCGTGAGGGACTTTTTTCGCAACCGGAGCTTGAGTTTGTTGAGCAACGATCTGTGTTTGGGAGTATTGAGTCATGCTGGGGATTCCTTGATTGCTGCATCCGGCGACAAGCGCGACCGAGACGGCCAACGTAGTTAAAGTGAAACGCATCTGATTTTATCCTTATTGTACACCCAAGTGGCCTCATCCTGAGGGCTGGGCTTTCATTTTGTTAGTGGTTTTCAGTTGTCCATTCTTTGTTATGGGGTATGCCGAAAAAGTGAGAATCCTCAATATTTTCGAGTTGGCTACTCAATTTGAAGGAAGCTGAAAACACATTGTGTAAGCAGCTGTTATTTTTAACAAATATCAATTCGAAAGTTAAATCATTCTCATCGGGAAATCGATATAGTGTGATATGAAAAAAGGGACACACTTGTTGAGTGTGTCCCTTTTGGATTTTGAAAGTAAGCTGATAATGATCAGATAACTTGCGGTACTTCGTTTGAGTGATTGTGTGCTCGATTCACCCACATTAACCCAAGCATTGCAATTACCGACATTGCCATCATCAAAATGCCCAAAGGCATCTGGTTATGCGCTGGAAATAGTGACGCGAGCAAAGTTGCTACACCTGCCCCCAAGTTTTGCATGCCACCCAATGTCGCGCCTGCTGTTCCTGCATGGTATGGGAATGGCGCAATCGCTCCAGTTGTTGCTGCTGGGAACAGAATGCCCGCACCTAGGAAATAAATAGTTGCGCCACCAATTAACGTCAGTGCAGTCGTTACGCCAAACAAGCCTGGGATTAATACGACGGCTGAACCGATAAAGATCGACACCAAACCAACATTTAACGCACGACGCTCAGAGCGACGCTGCGCGATATAGCTAGACAAACCTGCTCCCACTAAGTAGCCCGGGATCGGCAAGATAAACAGCAAACTTACGGTAGTGGCTGGTAATGCCAATACACCACCTAGTAATACCCCAGCAGCTGCTTCGAACACACCTACGCCAGCAAACGTCGCAACTAGGCAGATTAAAAAGCCTTGGAAGCGGCGGTCAGACAAAACGTGCTTGTAGCTTTTTGCCACTGGTTCGAACTTGCGTTTCTCTTTTGGCAGAGTCTCCATCATGCTGGTCATCATGGTAATCACCACCGCGATGCCGAACAGAGCTAGAAATAGGTAGCTAGAGCGCCAACCAAATGCTTCTGTTAGGTAGCCGCCAAGTACTGGTGCCATTAGTGGTGAGAAAATCACGCACATGCTGATCAAGCTGTTTGCACGATGCAGCTCAGCACCTTCAAAGCAGTCGCGAGTTAGAGTTCGTGACATCGCGCCGCCACAACCGATCCCCAAACCTTGAATGAAGCTACCAGCCAAGAACCACTCAAATTGGTGTGCAAATAGCGCCACCAAAGTACCTAGGATGTAGATAAGTAGACCGACGATGATGATCGGTTTGCGTCCCAAGCGGTCCGATAGTGTGCCATACGCAAATTGCGACAAGCCATATGGGATTAGGTAACAAGCCATCACAGCTTGAAGTGATGACGCAGATACCAAAAACTCGCCCGCCATATGACCGATTGAAGGCACGTACATTGTCTGGGTCATTTGACCCACGGCAGTCAATATAGCGATTAAAAAGGTAAGTTTCGCTAATGGAAACGAAGCAGACATTTGCGTATCTCTCCAAAAAATTTAAGACGTAAAAACCCTTAGCGCTCTTTTATAGAGTGCCAACTGAATTCTTGTGTTGCGGGGGTATTTGCGCGAGATAATAGTGCTTGCTTGTATAATTAGCAATCGAAAAGTGTGAAGTTGAGCAAGATAAAAATCTATGATTTCAATTAGAAAAACTAATCCGATTTTGTTTTCAAAAAGAGATGCATTTCTTTGTCTAATTAAGTTAAATCTTTTACTTTTCGTGAATAGAATGAGCCTTATAGGTAACTGGTTTTAATGGTTAAAGTGCAAAAATAAAGCGTCTGCTCGGTTGATCTGAGTTCAAGATGAAACGAGTGAATAAAAGGTAGAGGAAGGCATCAGAAAGAAAAGGGAGCCGAAGCTCCCTTAGAAATGATTATGTCTATTCGCGCTCAGATGCGTATGCGTAAAGCATTTCTAGTGCGATGGTTGCTCCCGCTAGTGCGGTAACATCACTGTGGTCGTATGGAGGCGATACTTCGACAACATCCATACCCACGATATTCATGCCGGCTAAACCACGAATAATTTTCAGCGCTTTGTCTGAGTTCAAGCCACCACAAACTGGTGTACCAGTTCCCGGTGCGAAGGCCGGGTCTAAGCAGTCGATGTCAAAAGTGACATATACTGGCTTGTCTGCGACGGTGCGACGAATTTCTTCTAGGATCTCGTTCACCGACATGTCATTCGCTTGCATCGCATTAATCACATTGAAGCCGTGATCTTGCTGTTTGTACTCCGTACGAATGCCGATTTGTATTGAGTTCTTTGCTGAGATCAAACCTTCTTTCGGCGCATGGTAGAACATCGTACCGTGGTCGTATGAACTGCCATTTGCATAGGTGTCCGTATGAGCGTCAAAGTGAATCAAAGCCATTTGGCCATGATGCTTTGCGTAAGCACGTAGGATAGGCAGTGTGATGAAGTGGTCACCGCCCAATCCCAACATGGTTTTACCGCTTTTTAGAATTTCACTGGTTGCCGCTTCAAGGCGGTAAGTAAAATCTTCCGCATCACCGCAATCGAACACGAGATCACCTGCGTCGATCACTTTCAGTTTATCCAATACGTTGAAGCTCCACGGGAACTTCTTACCTTCCCATGCCAAGTTGACTGAGGCACGGCGAATTGCATCTGGACCCATACGCGCACCTGGACGACCAGATGTTGCCATGTCCAGAGGGACTCCCAACACCACAACGTCTGCGTCTGCCGATACCGGGTTACGAATGTACGGCAGACGTAAAAACGACATAGAGTTGGAGTAAAGCGAATAATCAGTTTTAGTAAACAAATCATTCATATCAGAAGTCCTCTAAATAGGTGTATCCTGCTAGACCTTGTTCTAGTTCTGCTAGGATTTGTGCTTGTTCATTGGCTTCAACTCGCTGTGAAACCAATTGTTTATAATTGTCACGAATTGCATCCACGTCGATATGAACGTAGCGCATCATGTCTTCTACACTATCACCTTCGTTGATGTAACTGATCTCAAATTGACCATGTTCATCAACATTGACTACAGCACTGTGGGTATCACCAAATAGGTTGTGCATGTCACCAAGGATTTCTTGGTATGCGCCTACTAGGAAAAAGCCCATTAGGTACGGTTTGTCTTTGCTCCAAGCTGGTACAGGTAGCGTGCTCTCGATGCCTTGACCATCAACGTAGTGATCGATCGCGCCATCAGAGTCACATGTGATGTCCAACATCACTGCACGACGCTCTTCCGCCTCGCCAAGACCAGAAAGTGGCAGAACAGGGAACACCTGATCAATACCCCAAGCATCTGGTAGAGATTGGAAGAGAGAGAAGTTCACGAAGAACTTATCCGCAAGACGTTCGCTCAACTCGTCCAGAATCGGACGGTGGAAGCGATTCTTAGTGCTCATCTTGCGGCTTAATTCGAAGTAAATGCGCAGTGACAATTGTTCTGCCCACGCACGTTGTTCCAAGTTAAGCACGCCTGTAGCAAATTGAGAGTGCACTTCTGCCAAATCACTTTGGGTATCATTGTAAATCTCAATTAACGCACGAGCGTCTGTACCATCTTGTAAGTTTTCCCAGTTTCGCCACATGTTTTGTAGCAAAAGCGGAGCGTCATCATCAAGCTCATGTACTTCTTCCGGTAGGTACGATTCGGTACCAATTACGTTAGAAATCAATACAGCGTGGTGCGCTGTTAGCGAGCGACCCGATTCCGAAATGATCACTGGCATTGGTTGTTCGTATTGCAGACACACATCGCCCACTGTGTTGACGATATTACGTGCGTATTCTGCAAGGCCGTAGTTCATCGAATTCGATGATTGGCTGCGTGTGCCGTCATAATCCACTGCCAAGCCGCCGCCCACATCGAAGTACTCGATGTTTGCACCGAGTGCGCGTAGTTCGCAGTAGAAACGTGCAGACTCGTTCACACCATTGCGTACATCACGGATGTTTGCCATCTGTGAACCAAGGTGGAAGTGAACCAGTTGCATCGCGTCTAGATTGCCTTCGCGTTTAAGACGTTCAATAACGCTAAGCACTTGCGATGCTGATAAACCAAACTTCGATTTTTCACCGCCACTTGCTTGCCATTTCCCTGCGCCTTGAGAGGCGAGGCGAATGCGTAAACCAAGGCGCGGCTTTACGCCCAAACTTTTCGCTTCTTCTAGTACCAGATCCAGCTCAGAAAGCTTCTCTAGTACGATGAATACCTTGTGACCCAGCTTTTCACCGATCAGTGCAAGACGCACATACTCACGGTCTTTGTAGCCATTACACACGATCACGGAGCTACCTTGTTGAGCCAATGCAAGTACCGCCAACAATTCTGGCTTGCTACCCGCTTCAAGACCAAGCTGCTTGGTTTCTAGTTGAGCTTGGCTCGCTAGAATTTCATCCACCACTTCACGTTGTTGGTTTACTTTAATTGGGTACACCAACAAGTATTTGTTTGGATATTGGTATTCTTCAATTGCTTGGTTGAATGCGTGGCAAATACCATGCACACGTTGGTGCACGATTTGCGGGAAGCGTACTAATACAGGCAGATTTAACTGCTTCGCTTCTAGCTCATTTACAATAGCGCTGAAAGGGATTTGATGTGCACGATCACTACGTGGTGATACATATACTTCGCCTTGGTCATCAATGCCGTAGAAACCTTGGCTCCAGTAGTGAACGTTGTAGTCCGCGCGGATGCGGTCTAATTTAGTTGCTTTTTCCAACTCGATTCTCACAAAAATGTACTTAACTCCTTAATTAATTAGAAGGAAAAGTACAAAAAAGCAAATCATGAGGTATTTACCTCATACCCTGACACGAACTCCGTGTGCGCGCATTAACGGATAAAAGGGCCCTTGAGTCTAATGATTAAAATCTATCATCTCGATTATGATTTGTTGTCGTCGCTACGTGTGAATATTTGTTTACCGAAGCGTCCATTCTGCTGTTATAGTTGGTCTGACCAGTAAGGATTCGGTCATGAAGCATCTCACTAAAATAAGGACATATTTTGCAGCTGCACAGAATTCAGGGGTACATTCAGACCATGTATCTCGCCGAATATCCCGATAAATTATTGTTGCTTGATGGTGCCAGTCGAGCAGACATCCCTCATCTTAAAGACTTTATTGAACATCAACTCCATCGTCCTTTTTCTGACCTAAAGTTGGTTGTTGTGACCCACATGCATCCAGACCATGCTGGTGGTGCGCACAAACTACGTGATTTAACAGGATGCAAGCTATTGGCCGCAAAGCGAGAGAACCAGTGGTATAGCGGTGTAGACGGTTGGCTAATGCATTTGACCGATTTGATGTTAGCACGCTGGATGGCGAATCGGATGCGTAAACCAAAGCAAAACCTGTGGTATTCCCGCAAGCTAAAGCCAGATATTGAACTTATTGATGGACAGTTTATTCCTGGATTTGATGATTGGCAGGTGCTAGAAACGCTAGGGCATACCGACCGAGATCTGTCGGTTTATCATTCTGAACAAGATGTGTTGTATGTGGCGGATTTAATGGTGCAGGTGAAAAAGCATCTGATTGCGCCGTTTCCCATATTTCATCCGAATCAATATCGGCAATCATTAAAGCGTGTGTTTGAGATGAATCCGCAATGTTTGCTTTTGGCACATGGGGGAGAGGTGACTTTGGATGAAAAAGCGTATCAGCACATTTTGAATACAGCGCCGACTAAACCAATGACGCACTGGCGAGTGACAAAAGTTAAAGCGAAGGGATTGTTGTTTGCGTTATTTCGTAGGAAGTAGGCGAAGATAAAGCCAGACGAGTGATGCTCAACAAAAACGTTCGATCACTCATCTGAAGCTACGGGTTAAGATGCCAATAAGTGAGATTGGCTAGGATCAACGAGCACCTTGTCTGCCATGCCCTGACGACCTAACAACATCATGTAAGTCATTTTTTCACGGTTAGTCAACGTAATGTCGATTGGCCATTGTTGGTCGCCCATACGCAGCATCGTCGTGATCACGCAGCGGTGCTCAAAAGTACCGTTAGAAGATTTAACCTTACGGTTTGCTTTTAGTTTCGCTGTGCAGCGAACCACTTGTTCTAAATGGTATACATCTGGGTGTAGATCGAATGCAACATAAGACTGACCATCTTTTTCAAAGCAATCAATATTGTCTACATGTAATGAAGAGGTTTGAGCGCCTGTATCAATACGCGCTTCAAGGTGAGTAATCCCTAACTCTGGCAAGCAAATAGCTTCGGCATTCCCAATGATCATTTTCTGATTCATAGTGTCATCCTAGCGACGAGTAACAAGAGAGCCGGTTTTTGGCTCTCTTGTACGTTAAACAAAAATCAACCTTTACCGCGAGTACGGTTTGAATTTGGCTTAGCGTTTTTCTCGATAAAATCGAAGATCATACCTGCAATGTTTTTACCCGTTGCTAGTTCGATGCCTTCTAGACCAGGGGAAGAATTCACTTCCATTACCACTGGGCCATTTTTAGATTGAAGGATATCCACACCACAAAGGTTCAAGCCCATCACTTTCGCTGCATTTACAGCGGTCGCACGCTCTTCTTTGCTCAAACGCACGAGTTGTGCAGAGCCACCACGGTGAAGGTTAGAACGGAACTCGCCTTCTTTCGCTTGGCGCTTCATTGCGGCAATCACCTTATTTCCGACAACAAAACAACGGATGTCCGCGCCTTTTGCTTCTTCGATAAATTCTTGCACCATGATGTTAGCTTTCAAACCCATGAAAGCTTCAATCACGCTTTCTGCCGCTTTATTTGTTTCAGCAAGTACAACACCAATGCCTTGAGTGCCTTCTAGCAATTTAATCACTAGAGGTGCGCCACCAACGTTTTTGATCACGTCCTGAATATTGTCAGGATGGTGAGCAAAGCCAGTGCGTGGCAAACCGATGCCTTTACGTGATAGCAGTTGTAATGAGCGCAACTTGTCACGAGAGCGGCTGATCGCGACAGATTCGTTGACACAAAATGTACCCATCATTTCAAACTGACGTACAACAGCAGTGCCGTAAAACGTAATAGATGCCCCAATACGCGGAATAACAGCATCGTATTGCGGTAATTCTTCACCCTTGTAGCGGATCTTAGGGTTGTTGCTCGTAATGTCCATATAACAGTGAAGCGTGTCGATCACATCGATTTGATGCCCACGTTCTTCACCCGCCTGTTTTAGGCGCATGGTTGAATATAAATTCTCATTACGAGAGAGAATAGCAATACGCATGGCAATTCCTTAGTAAGTCAGTACCAAATTAAAATATAAGTATAGAGCATAGAATGCAGTAGGCAGGTGATCATGTTATGACATAACCTACTTACTTCAACGATTTAGAATTGTGGTTGAACAACCACGTCGTCAGAGGTGCGCACCTTAGGGCGTTTTTTTGTGAGATGAAAACGAAAAAGCATCGTCGACACGACAAAAATATTTTATCGAACGCTCACGCCTTGCGGTATGAGACTGTCAAGGGTGAGATAAATAAAATTGAGCAAAAATTTCATCGCTTTGTCACGAATTATCGCTTAAAAAAGCGGCCAATTTGACCGCTGTTTTTAGCTGTTTTGATAGTGACTTAAAAAAAGTTCCGCCGTTTGGGTAGCTAACAGCCTAGATTCTTCATTCGACAAAGAGGGGCGAATTCCCATTAACTGTGGCCAGAATGCACTGCCTTTAAGTAAGTTGTGCAATTGAGTGCTTGCTATATGTACATCATCAATTTGCAAAGCGCCACTGTTCGATTTCTCAGTAAGCCAGCGGTACAGGGCGGTTTCCTGTTTCGACATTTGTTCTGCTTGTTCTTTGAGATCTTCCGGCTTAAATAAGAAGTGCCCAAATGCCACTTTTGCCAGCTCAATATAGTTTGGTTCCGTTACCACAATGATCTCGCTGTAGAGTAATTCAATCAATTGATCTTTGAGTGGCAGAGTGGCCAAGCGTTTAATATCGCTTTCCATCATTGACGAACGCCAAAGCTCAGTCAGCAACTCCGTCACGATCGCTTCCTTAGAAGGGAAGTGATTATAGACCGTGCGCTTAGAGACTTGTGCGATTGCAGAGAGCTTATCCATGCTGGTGTTTTGCACCCCAAACTCTTGGAACGCTTGCCTTGCCGCGCACAAGATGGCTTCTCTTTTGGTTTCGCTACGACTTTTTCTTTTTACATTCATAAGCTTGCTAAGTTAAGAAGATCATTTCTTGATCTATTTTACACTAAGTAGTTTACTTTTGATAATTAGAATGTAAACTGCACCGTGTAGTTTACTTTTGTTCGGGTTAACTTTTTATGAAAAAAACTTTGCTAGCCACAGTAGGAGCGTTCGCGATGGGTACATCAATGATTTCTTGTTCTAATGTTGATACTGAAAAAGCGCCAACATACCCGGACAAATTTGCAAATACAGAGTTGGAATACAAAAGCGGTTTGGGCGACATGTTCGAAATCATGAAAGCGTATTTTACGACTGAGCGCCTTAACCCAACACCAACGATTGAAATTCCAGTGCATGTGATCACAGCGCGGCAACTGTTAGAAGAGCAAGATGACGTCATCTATCGTCTGGGTCACTCAAGCGTATTAATGAAGCTCGATGGAAAACTGGTGATGACTGACCCTGTATTCAGTGATCGCGCGTCTCCTGTACAATGGGCAGGGCCAAAACGCTTTCACCAAACCCCCATCACGATAGAAGATTTGCCAACTATCGATGTGGTGGTGATCAGTCATGACCATTACGATCACCTAGATAAAGCTTCTATTAAAGTGCTAGGCGACAAGGTGGGCACTTTCTTGGTGCCGTTAAAAGTTGGCCAATTACTGGTGAATTGGGGTGTACCCAAAGAGAAAGTGATCGAACTAGACTGGTGGGAGTCACACTCTGTTGACGGCATTGAATATACACTAACTCCGACTCAGCATTTCTCTGGTCGAGGTTTGACAGACCGCGATACGACGCTGTGGGGCAGTTGGGTTATCAATGCACAACAACACAAAGTGTTCTTCAGTGGTGACTCTGGTTACTTCAATGGCTTTAAAGAAATTGGCGAAAAGTACGGTCCATTTGACTTCACCATGATTGAAACAGGTGCGTACAATGAACTCTGGTCAGACATTCACATGTTCCCAGAGCAAAGCGTTCAAGCACACATCGATGTGCAGGGCAAAGTTATGATGCCGATCCATAACAGCACGTTTGATTTATCGATGCACGATTGGAATGAACCGATGCAACGCGCGTTAGACATCAGTGAAGAGCGCGGTGTAACGTTAGTTAGCCCTGAGATCGGTCAACGCTTGGCGATTGCGGAGCCTCAGCCTGCTCAGGCATGGTGGCAATAATTGCTGAACTAAACAGCCAAACACCAGAATAGTTAAGTCACTTATCAGTAGTTACTATTAGTAGTTACGTGGTCAGGGATAAGGATAAAGGTGCGATGAAAGCAAAGTGGACGTTGTTACTTACATTAAGCATTCTGCCGACCTTTGCACTAGCAGGGGTAGAGCAAGATATCTCGACGTTGATAAAACGAGTTGAGCAATCCTCTTGCACCTTTATCCGCAACGGCAAGGCGTACACTAATCAAGAAGCGGCAGAACACATGCGCAATAAATGGGATTACGCCAAAGATGACGTTGATTCCGTGGATGTGTTTATAAAAGAGGTCGCGTCAAAGAGCTGGTTATCTGGCAAACCATATTGGGTGGATTGCCAAGAGGAACGCATTACCAGCGAAGAGTGGCTAACATCATTGATGCGCGCCACCGATCACATCCAATAACACTTCTTTGATGGTCTGATAGCGCAGAGGTAGAGCACGACTGCGCTTACGAACTAGAAATAGCTCTTCACATACAGTGTTTTTCAATTGAGCAATGTGTAACGTGTCTTTTAGCGGAAAATTGTCGACCGCACTTTGAGGCAGCACGGTGAAGCCAAGTCCTTTGCTGACAGGCAGCAAAATTTGGCTCAATTGATTTACGTAGCCGGATAATGGTAAATCGCTCATCTTAATTTCTTGGAGCTGTGGTTCTTCACATTGGTCAAAAAAAAGTGTCATGTAATGCTCGGCATCAGGGTGGCTAATGACACCACAGTCATGCAAGAGTTGTGGCGTTATCTGCTTATTTTGATATTGCTTTGGCAGAACCAAGCACAACCTCTCTTTACCAATTCGCTCACTGTGAAACAGACCTTTGTTGGGAACGTCAGTCACGATACCAATATCAATGTGCCCTTGCGTTATGGCGTTGAGAATAGATTGATTTGGCGCGGCTTCTAAATGTAACGATAAGCTCGGGTGCTGTTTTTGCTTCTCCAAAATGGGCCCATACAACATTAACGCCATTGCACCAGAACAAGCCAGTTTACAATGGCCTGAAAACGCATCATCAAAACTGAGCTCTTCGAGCAGCTTCTTCTCTCTATCTTCTAACTCGAGCGCATATGCGTAGACAATCCTGCCTTGCTCGGTTAATTCGAAGCTTTTGTTTTCGCGCTTGATCAAGGCATGCTGACAGCTTTGCTCTAATTTTTTGATGTGTTGGCTGACGCCAGGCTGAGTCATAAAAAGTTTTTCTGCCGTTTGCGTAAAATGACCGACTTCAATCAATGTCTTAAATGTATGTAACCAAACAGGATTAAGCATAGTGTGTGATTTTCTGAGAGCTTTGTTGGGAGACGTAAAGAAAATGATAGCACGGTGTTTTATGAAAACAGAGAAGACTTAAACGATAAAAGATGAATCGTTATCAATACATTACAGACAAAATAAAACCCCGCCTGGTTTCCCAGACGGGGCTTATTCTTTTTCGCAGCAATCCAGCTACTATACTAATAGGTGCTCCCTGCATCTATCCTTGATTGTGGCTAAGTCCTTTAACCGAGTTCCTTGTTCATCGCCTTCCTAGCGGTGTCCATTCTTGCCTATCATCCTGACGGGCGAACTCTATCCTAGAGCTTAACTACATCCTTGCTGACAACTCATCCTAAGTTATCAAATCTTCATCCTGAAGATACCCAATCCTTTAGGCTTTTTTCCTGTTCCCGCCAACATCCTGTCGACAAATTGAGTATTGATGTTTTGCTGATTTGACTCAATTAACTTTTCTAAATTATTTTTACTTATTATTTTAAGTGAATTTAAATATTACTTTTAAATCATATATTTAATGTTTTTTCTGGCATTGCTCTTAGAGGTGATTAATCTATTTGCTTACAACTCTTGTAAGAGATCTCGCACAAGTTTGGTGGTGAATGTATTAATGTGCGCTTTTTGTTCCGAGTTCTGTGGATTGAACTGGATCACAATGCGTTAAAAGGGAGACGATAAAGATGAAAGTGAATTGATCTTGAGTAGAGATTTGTTTGAAAAGAAATAAAAATTCTTGCGGTTTTTATAAACAGTATGGTAAATCTGAAATGCCCACCTTGTTAATCCTTATTAAGATTCAATGACAGTATAAGTAGGGAACTTGATTGCCATTTTTCTGTCATATCTGGTGAGTAAGTTAACCGTGTCAGATAGATAATATGCCGTTTGCCAGTAAAAACAGGCTGCAAGAAACCGGTAATTATCATTATGTTGTGAAATTGGTCACGGTTAAATGATTGATTCCCTTATAGATTGAAGGGGATACGACCTTAGACAATAAGCTCCATGAGGAGCGTTACTTATATAAGATGAGGGACTTTACTATGAAAAAGACTAGAAGAGCTCAGCTACATCGTGTGCGTATTCAATACTGGAAAGACACGAAAGACGCCCCAGCTAAAAAATCATAGTTAATTATACCTAAAGGCACGAGCTGGCTGTGGAACGCAGTTTCCCGTTGATTGCCAGCTCAAAAACGCCACAATCACTCCGCGCAACTTCCCAAGCACCCTATTTTTAATATCGCATTCTTCCAAAAATAAAAAAGCCAGTCTTAAGACCAGCTTTCTCTACCATTTACTGAGCTCTGCGTATTACAGGTTGCCCTTTAGTTACAGGTAGTTGGCGTCAACTAGTTCGCCCGCTTGCGCGCTTTTCACTTCTGGGCGTGCTTCTAACCATTTGATAACTTGCGCTTTCTGTTCTTCAGTCGCACTGCCGTAACGGTCAGTAGAACATAGGAAGCCTTCAAACAGTTCTAGACCACCGCCACCGAAGCAAAGACCAAGCTCGTCAATGTAGTCGATAAAGTCATCAACGAATGCATCGTAACGGTCGAAGTCGTTAATGTCTGTTTCACAGCTGATCTCGAAACCTAGGATTGCGAACTCACCTAAGAACAGCTTTTTACGGATACGACGGCTCTTGTTATCGATCTTGTCTAATTTCATGATTATCTCTCGTAGATGATTTGATTTCGTACACCTTATACCTTCTATCACACTTTAGCCCAAGTAAAATCAGAATGAAGCGATACAGTTGGTGATTATGTGACCAGAATTTAATTGCTTCGTTAGCTGTGCTGGTTGGTTTGCAGTATTGTTGAAACACAAGTTTCATATGTTTTAAGCACTTTTGTCATTTTTCTTATCCAAACTTCTTGCCGTTCAACTAATCACTTATTTATTAATTAAACTATAAGATCGGGAAAGTAAAAATGAGCAAGGAAACCTTTGACGCGACGCGTTATAACCAAAGTGAAAACAAACCATTTGAAGATGTATTAGAAGCGAGCCTATCTCGACGCAGCATTCTGAAAGGTGGTTTAGGTATCAGTGCGATGACAGCGTTTGGTGCTTTCGGATTGGCTGGTTGTAACTCGTCTGACTCAGGGAGTACAGTAAGCAGTGGTTCGGGCGCATCTAAAGCCGTTCTTAACTTTGAATCTATCCCTGGCTCACTCACTGACGCAGTTTCAATTCCACAAGGCTACACCGCACAAGTACTAGTACCTTGGGGAACACCACTTAATGCACAAGGCAGCGCATGGCAAAATGATGGTACCAACACCAGTACCGATCAGTTAAATGCGCTAGGCATGCACCATGACGGCATGCATTTTTTCCCATTGAACGATAGCACTACAGATGGCTTGCTATGTATTAACCACGAGTACATCGACACATCAGCACTGCATCCAAACGGTCCGACGGTTGAAAATGGCGTACGTACCATTGTAGATGAAGTGCGCAAAGAGATTAACGCGCACGGTGTATCAGTGGTTCGCATTCAACTGGAAGACAACATGTGGAAGTTGGTTGATACCGACCCACTAAACCGTCGTTATACTGGTGCGACAGTCATGGATTTGTCTGGCCCGGTAGCCCACACATCTTTAACTGTCACTCGTTTCTCACCAGATGGCAGCCAAGCGCGTGGTACGTTAAACAACTGTGGCAACGGCTACACGCCGTGGGGCACTTACTTAACGTGTGAAGAGAACTGGCCTGGTTACTTTGTTAACGCCGGGACTCGTACAGAAGAGCAAGATCGCATTGGTGTTGATGACCAAAGCACACGCTACTTGTGGGAGACATTAGCAGGAAATTCAGAAGAGCGTCTTGATGAGTTCTCTCGCTTTAATGTGGCTCCAACAGGAGCAAGTGCGATGGATGATTACCGTAATGAAGCCAATGGTCACGGTTACATTGTCGAGATTGACCCTTACACGCAAAACTCACGTGCGAAGAAACGTACTGCGCTAGGTCGTTTCCGTCACGAGGGCTGTACTTTCGGTAAGCTTGAAGAAGGCAAACCAGTGGTATTTTATTCTGGCCACGATTCTCGCTTTGAATACCTATACAAATTTGAATCTGCGGCAGCGTGGGATCCAGCAGATGCTAACCCTGATAACCGCTTGGCGATGGGTGACAAGTACATGGACGAAGGCACACTGTATGTGGCGCGCTTCAATGAAGACAGCACAGGTACTTGGTTACCATTAACGCTTGATAGCGTAACAACCGCTGGTGGTACGTTAGCGGATCACTTTGATTCACTGGCTGAAATTATCATCAATACTGCGGGTGCGGCGGATTTAGTTGGGGCAACACCAATGGATCGACCAGAGTGGTGTACGGTTGATCCATTCACGGGTTCAGTATATTTAACATTGACGAACAATACGCGCCGTACAGATGAAACCAATCCTGCGAATCCACGTTTGAATAATAAGTTTGGTCATGTTATTCGTTGGGATGAAGGTGCTGCAGCAACTGACTTTACTTGGGATATCTTTGTCTTCGGTTCGCCAGCAAATGGTGATGCAGATACCAACCGTTCTGGCTTGAATGAGCTAAACCAGTTTGCGAGCCCAGACGGATTAGCGTTTGATGGCCGTGGTATTTTGTGGATTCAGACTGATAACGGCGCAGATGAAGTCACGTCTTACACCAATGATCAAATGTTGGCTGTTGTTCCATCTAAGCTAACAGATGAGAATGGTGATCAAGCTGTGATTGGTGCGGATAATCAAGCTGAATTGAAACGCTTCTTTGTCGGACCAAATGGTTGTGAAGTAACAGGCTTTACCATCAGCCCTGATTACAAATCATTGTTTGTGAATATTCAGCACCCAGGCAACTGGCCATACAGTGAAGATGCAGCCGAAGAAACGCCTGCTGGTGTTTCTGTGCGCCCACGAGCGGCGACAGTGGTTATTCGACGTGAAGACGGTGGAGAGATTGCAGTTTAATCTCTAAATGAATAAACACCTTAAAATTCAAGCCCTGCAATTGCAGGGCTTGATGGTTTAGGCGAATGCCTAGTTGCACTTTATACCTAGACAACAGGCTTAGCTTTTCAATGAACCGCCTGAAGTACGAATCACGTCTTGATACCAGAAAAAGCTTTTCTTGCGTTTACGTTCTAGCGTTCCTTGCCCATCATCATGACGATCGACATAGATAAAGCCGTAACGTTTGCTCATCTCAGCGGTTGAGTTTGCGACCAAATCGATTGGCCCCCAGCTGGTAAAGCCCATCAGCTCAACGCCATCCAGAATCGCTTCGTGTGCTTGAACAAGATGGTCGTTCAAGTAAGCGATGCGGTAATCATCTTGAATCTCACCGTTTTCATCGATTTCATCACGTGCACCTAAGCCGTTTTCTACGACAAACAGTGGTTTTTGGTAGCGATCGTGAAGGAAGTTAAGCAGAATGCGCAGGCCTTTTGGATCGATCAACCAACCCCACTGGCTCTTTTCAAGGTATGGGTTTGGTACGCTATCGACAATGTTACCCACTTCTTTCTGTTTCGGATCCGCACTTGCACAGCCACTTGCGTAGTAGCTGAATGAGATGAAATCGACACTTGCCGATGCAATTTCTTCTAAGTCGCCTGCTTCCATCTGAATTTCGATACCGTTTTCACGGAAGTAACGCTTCATGTAGCCTGGGTACTGACCACGCGTTTGTACATCACCGAAGAACAACCACTTGTTGTTTTCATGCATTGCAGCAAGCACGTCATCAGGGTTACAGGTGTATGGGTAGTTGATTGCGCCAAGCAGCATGTTACCAATTTTGCCGTTTGATACGATTTGCTGACACAGTTTTACCGCTTTTGCGTTTGCGACTAGCTGGTGGTGAATCGCTTGGTAAATCTCTTGTTCATTGGCGTCTTCTTGCAAACCAACACCAGTAAATGGTGCGTGTAGAGACATGTTGATTTCGTTGAACGTTAACCACAGCTTCACTTTGTCTTTGTAGCGCTCCAGCACGGTGCGAGCATAACGTTCGAAGAATTCGATGACGCGACGATCGCCCCAACCGCCGTAATTTTCAACCAGTGCGTAAGGCATTTCGTAGTGAGATAAGGTCACGAAAGGTTGGATGTTGTGCTCGGTAAGTTCGTCAAAAATTTTATCGTAGAACGCCAAACCTTCTTCGTTCGGTTCTAACTCGTCCCCGTTCGGGAAGATGCGGCTCCAAGCTAAAGATAGGCGCAGACAGTTAAAGCCCATCTCTTTGAACAGCGCGATGTCTTCTGGGTAGCGATTGTAGAAGTCGATCGCCACGTCTTTTATACCCGGCGTACGTTCTTCACGGGTTTGATGCGGACTCAAAATACCGTTTGGCAGCATGTCTGATGTCGATAACCCTTTACCCCCAAGGTTGTACGACCCTTCTACTTGGTTTGCAGCAATGGCACCGCCCCAAAGAAAATGTTTAGGAAACTTAATCATGTTTCTCACTCTTTATCGTTCGGAAGTTATTCGTTTTATTTGCTTGAGAATAGTGTAGGTCAAGGAGGGATTCTTGTATCGAGATCGTGTTTTTCTCAAACAACGGGGATGCCTAGTTCTAATGATGATTTTGTAATCAATATCAACCTAGGCTGATTTGAACAACAAAGTGAAAGTCAGCCCACTTTGTTCATTCTTATGCACGGTAATTTGCCCGTTCATATCACGCATATTGTTGGCCGTAATCGCTAAACCCAGCCCCAATCCTTCACCAATTTTCTTTGAGGTTTGGAAGGGTTCGAACATGGATTCAAGCATCTCATTCGACACGCCGCAGCCATTATCACTGACGATCAGTTCGACCTGATTGCCGGTTGGGTTGACGATCAAGCTGAGCTGCGGGTTGGTGGCGTTGCTCATTGCGTCTAGCGCATTCGAGACAAGATTACCGAGCACCTGAAGCAGTCGTTGTTCTTCACCCAAGATGTTAGGTAAGTCATGAGGAACTCGAACACGCACATCCACTTTGTCTAGTTGGGTTTGATAAACGCGTAGGGTTTCTTCGAGTGCGGAAGTAAGAGAAATTGCTTGTAGGCTTTCTGGTTTGTTATAGGCGAACGTCTTTAGCTGACTGGTCATGCTTGCCATACGATCAATCAGCTTCTGCACCAAAACATTGTTGGCTTTCATCATCTCTGTTTCGCCGCGTTCCGCCAACAGTTCGTTCGTGGTGAGCAGGGTACGCAAGCCTGTCAGTGGCTGATTGAGCTCATGAGTAATCGCGCTCGACATGCGACCTAAGGCGGCCATTTTGCTCGATTCAATTAACTGGCTTTGCGCTTCTTTTAGCGCTTGAGTACGCTCTTCTACTCGCTGCGCCAGTTCTTGGTTGACCTGTTGCAGTGATTGCTCGGCTTTTTTCCGCTTGCTGATGTCGATGATCGTCGCAAGGAAATACTGCTCGCCATGCCAAGGGAAACTGGTCAGTGAGAACAAGACAGGGAAGACGCTACCGTCACTGCGTCTGGCAATGGTTTCGACCGTGCTGATCTCTGCGAGCTCTTTATGTTTAGGTAAATCCTTAAGCAACTTGAGTGTGGTGGAATTGGGATTGCCTGCATCGAATAACTCCCAAGCAAAAGCATGTCGATTGACGCTTTCTGGCAAACAGAACAAGCGCTTTGCCATTGGGTTGAGATCGAACAGTTGCCCTTGTTCATCAATCAATAGCAAACCAACGTGGGTCTTATTGATCATCTGTTTCAAGCGGCATTGGGACTCTTCCAACAGGGCTTGAATTCGTTGTTGGTTGATGTGCTTTTGGCGACGTTGTAGACCAATGATGACGAGTAATACAACCAATAAGAGCAACACAGCGACGCTCCAACCAATCACGTTGATGGTTTGTTGAATCGGCTTAGAAGGGGTGAGGTAGCTTACGTACCAATTCAAATCATCCAATTTAACGGTGTGCGCAAAATAGCGTTGCTGGTTGAGCGTCCACACACTGATATTGGTGTTGTCGTATAAGCGTTGCGTTTCTAACTGAACGGTGTTGCTCGGTTCGTTAAACCAGTCAGCGTTATAAAGCGCGCTACTCGATAGGAAAAAGCGTTGTTGACGATTCTGCAACGTGATGATGTCTTGGCTAGTAATGGTCTGTTCGGTCAACAAGCTAAGGTTGATTTGCACCACCACAATGCCAGCGATATCCAGACCATCGTAGATAGGGGCTGCAAGATAATACAATGGGCTCGAACCTTTGGTTTTGTTCACCAAGGAAACACCGCCGCCTTGGTTGTGAATTTGTTCCACAATGGCTTTTCGGTCAGACAGGCTAAAGCGCTCTTCGATTAAACTCGAGACCAATACTTCGCCAGAGTTAGACAGGATTAGCCAACCTTCCGTATTGGCGGCTTTATCTAGCTGAGTCAGTTGGGTTTGCAATGGCTCGTAATAAGTCAGATTCCCTTTCACAAACGCGATGGTTTCTGGGTTATTGGTTACGAGGTAAGGTAAGTGGTAGAAGCGTTTGAGTGCACGGCGAACTTCACCAATATAGTCGAGTAGTTTTTGTTGAGCTTCGGTTTGAGTTTGTACACTCAACCACTGACGGGCAACCTCTCTGCTGGCGCTATAGCAAGACAACATCAGCACTGCCGCAATTGCGACCACAAGCCATGTTTTGCCATTCCTTTTGCGCTGCATACCGACTCCATTCAGCTAGTGCGTTCTCACCAACAGTCATTAAAGAGTGCGCCTAACTGGTTGGATGTTAAAGACTTGTAAGCAAGAAGTGAGATCTAGCTCCTTTTCTCCTCAGTGGTTTTTGCTACCGTTAATAAAGATCGATTTCTTTCCCACCCCATAAAGCAGGCAGTAACTCATGGCTTTTGACGACATCCCTAAAATTGCACTTATCGAAGACGATGACATTGTTCGTCAGGCTACCAGCCAATGGCTGCAACTGGCGGGGTTCGATGTGACCTCATTCAGTTTAGGCGAAGAGGGCAAAGCGGCCATTCTGAGCCAAGAATTTGATGCGATTGTCAGTGACGTTCGCCTGCCAGACACCGATGGTTTGTCGATACTAGAAAGCCTGATTGCCAATCACGTCCCAACGCCAGTTATCTTGATCACCGGACATGGTGACGTCGATATGGCAGTAGGGGCGTTACAAAACGGTGCGTTCGATTTTATTGAGAAACCTTTCCAACCTGAGCGTTTATCCCAACGAGTAACCGAAGCGGTCGAGAGCTATCGCGCACAAACGTCTACTCAAGATCGCCAAGAGTACCTATCTAGCGTTAGCGGCTTAGAAGAGGTGTTGATTGGGCGAAGCCGAGTGATGCAACAGCTTAGAGAACAAGTAGCCAAGTTAGCACGCATTGATACTAACGTGATCATTTACGGCGAAACAGGTTGTGGTAAAGAGCTGGTGGCGACCAGTTTGCATAATGAAAGCCAACGCAGATCCTATCATTTTGTGCCAATCAACTGTGGCGCTATTCCTGAGAACCTGTTTGAAAGTGAGCTGTTTGGGCATGAAGCAGGGGCATTTACCGGAGCGGGTAAAAAGCGCATTGGTAAGTTGGAATACGCGGATAAAGGCACTTTATTCTTTGATGAAATCGAGAGTATGCCGCTGTCCATGCAGGTGAAAGTGTTGCGTTCATTACAGGAACATACGGTAGAGCGCGTTGGGGGCAACCAACAGATCTCAGTTGATTTGAGAGTGATCGCCGCCGCGAAAGAAGATCTCAATGATCATGACGAGTTTCGTCAGGATTTGTACTATCGTCTTAATGTGGCGCAGATCTATTTGCCACCGCTACGTGAGCGAGAAGAAGATGCGTTGATCTTGTTCGAACACTTTGCTCTGAAAAGTAATCCTGAGAGTCGTCTGCTGAGTGAAGCCGATAGAAAGGCCATTCTTGCTTACTCTTGGCCCGGTAACGTACGTGAGCTTAGGAATGTAGCGATGCGTTTTGCATTGGATGAAACCGTCTCTGTGATGGAAATTCTCTCCAGTCGACCATCCTCAACAACCGAAGAGACGCATGCGGGCGTGCCGTTGGCGATTCAGCTACATAACTTTGAACGTAAGGTGCTACATGATTCTTTAGTCAGGCATCATGGACGCATCAATGAGGTGATGCAGGAGTTGGATTTACCACGTCGAACCCTTAACCAAAAGATGCAGAAGTTTGGTTTGAATCGCTCCGACTATACTTAGTGCGATTTCTAGCTAATTCGAAATTACTGGCATAACAAACACGTTATGCGCTTTTGGCTGGAGCTGGGACAAACTTATAATTTAGGTCTTTACCTTCTCCAAACAAGGTAACGAGGTTCCTTCCAGTATGTTTAGAGCTATATAGCGCTTCGTCTGCTTCAGCAAGCGCCTCTTGAAGTGATTGCCCCTCAGATAACTGACTGATACCAAAGCTCATGGTCACTTCAGTTTTAAATGATTGCAAAGCGGTTTCAGTTTCGACCGCAAGGCGAATTTGCTCTGCGACAATTTTGGCTTGCTGTGCTTTTTCGAGCAAAACAATCATGAACTCGTCACCACCAAATCGCACAATGCAGGCGGACTCAGGAAGATGCTTTTTAAAAATAGTGGAGATCGTTGCCATGACGGAGTCGCCAACCGTGTGACCATAGTGATCATTAATCGCTTTGAACTTGTCGACATCAGTCATAATAATGCTGATTGCTTGGCTTTTTTTATGTGCTTTACTAACCAAGTTTGGAACGATTTCTTCCATGGCTCGACGATTATATAGCCCTGTGAGTGCATCTAAATGAGAGAGATCATTAATGGATTGCACCAAGCGTCCGTTAATTAACCACAGCATACTAAAGCTCAAAGCAACGATCAGGCAGATGCTAAATAAGAACGTCAGCTGATGGATAAGGCCTGCGACCATAAAGCTTGGTAACTCACCTGAAAAAGTACTCCAAAGCGCCCTAAATCCCATAAAAAAACTAAATCCAAAGAAAGAGTAAGCCATTGCTTTAACAGGGAGCTTTAAGTCCTTTTGGGTACCTTTAAGCATGGCGACACCACTAAAGAAGGTGACGATACAAATATACATGCTCAGATAAATAATGCGGCTTTTGATAGAAGGGTCATGGAAGGTGAAATAGTAAAATGAACCACTGAAAACAGGTGTTAACAAGGTAAGACAGTGAGCCAATTTTAAAGGGTATTGACGAAAAATGCTTACGCTATATAGCGTAAGCAAGAAGCCGACTAATATGAGAGTGTTGGCTATGACGATGGTCAGCCAGTCTGGCGCAGAGCCTCTAAAGCCAAGTAAAAAAGGGCCTAAACCAATAAACAGTAGTGATATCGAGAAGGTTTTTAAGCCTTTGACTCTACCCTGAGTGTATTGATAACAAAGCAGACTAATAGAGTAAATGCAAGAGAACAGAATAACGATAAAGTTCAGTGTTCTGATGTCTAGATACTGATTATCCATAGGCGACCCATATCAATCTTTCATTCAGGCAACTCCTTTGCCTGATATCAATAAGCGAGCTACATAGTAACGCACTTATTGAGCGATGTCTTATGTTAAACGGCTATTCATTCACCAGCTCGAATTGTTCGGTTTGGTTGGTTTTCGTCGTAAACAGCAGACCAACAATCATCATAAATACGCTAGGCACAATCCAGCTAGCAAAGTCATTGTACAGAGGCATGTAATTACCCATCCACTCATCAGTGGAACTTGGCATGTAACCTAGGATGTGCAGCGCATCAACACAACCAAACGTTAGAGCAGTGAATGCGGTTGCTACCACCATGATTTGCGACATCTTGTTGCGCACTGGTGCCATGATCATCAACGCAATCGCGACTGGGTGAAGCGCCACAACCGCTGGCAATGTGATAGCCAATAGTTGCTCTAGACCTACGTTGGCGATCAAACCAGCCAATACCATGGTCGTGATAACGCAGCCTTTGTAGTTCACTTTGCTGAAAGTGTTGTCGTAGAACTCACTGCCTGCGGTGGTTACGCCGATAGCAGTAGTCAAACACGCCAATACCATCACGGCACCTAGTAGTAGTGAACCAAACGCGCCGAAGTGGCTGAAGGTGAATGCCGTTAAAATGTCGCCACCATTGCTGAACTCAGAACCCAAGTATGAGCTTGTCGAGCCAATGTAAGCCAATGAGATGTAAACAAACGCCATGGCAACCGCGTACATCAAAGCTGCGATTAGCGTGTATTTTGCGGTGGCTTTCGGGCAATCCACACCCATGCTGCGAATCGCGCGGAAGATAATCCAACCAAAACCGATAGAACCTAATGCATCCATGGTCATGTAACCTTGGGTTAAGCCTTCAGCAAATGCACCAGATAGGTATGGTCCCGTTGCGGCAGTTAGCTCACCTGCAGGAGAAACCAAAGCCGTCACAGACATGATGATCAAGATTGCCATCAAGGCAGGCGTTAAGATCTTGCCTAGGTTGTCGACCAATTTACCCGGATATAGGGCAAATAGAATGGTGATAGCACAGAAGGCAATAGTGAAAGGCACCAAAGCTGCATCACCAAACATTGGCGCAAAGCTAAATTGGTAAGCCACGGTAATTGCACGTGGGATCACGAACGCAGGGCCAATCACGATAAACACCATCACCCAAAAACTGGTCGCCAAAGGTTTAGGTAGGGCAGCGGTTAATTTGTCTGAACCGTTTACGATAGCCACCATCACCAGTGCCATCGCAGGCAGACCTACACCCGTCAAGAGGAAGCCAGACATCCCGCTCAGAAAGTTTTCACCTGCTTGGTAACCCAAAAATGGAGGGAAGATCAGGTTACCCGCGCCTAAGTACATGGCGAAAGTCATGAAGCCCAAAGCGGCGATATTGCGTGCGCTTAACATTGTTATTCCTCTTATGTTTCGCTTGGAAGAAACTGAAAGGAATGGGAGGAGTATGTGGTGTTCCCGTCAGCTTCTTCTCAAGCTGACAGAAAGTTTAGATATAGCCTGTCAGCTCTGAATCAGTTTCAGAGAGAGCAGGAGGATCGCAGCAGCAACGCCAGATGGGCGTTTTAAAGCGAATTGTAATTGCGCAGTTGCTGACATGGGTGATCCTTAAAGACGAAAAAATACCAAGGAATACGTTTGCCTTGGCGTGTTGTTACACTAACGAACATAGGGCCATTGGCACAACCCCGAAGTAGAAAATAAGTTGATACGGTCAATGTTTATTTCTGAACTGGTGGATCGAGCTGCTTTTTAAATTAAAAATTAGAATAAATGACTTTTCATTTTTGTAACATGGCTTGTTTTGCTGTATTTTTGTGCTATTTGTAGTCGTTTAGGCTATAAACCTCAGCTGATAAATTGAGCAGTTTAGAATGATGCGCTTTTTCTTCTTATTGTTAAGACTCTCATTAGTTGCAATTCAATCCAAAATTGCATCGGCAAAATATTGCTTATTAGTGAATCGTGCATTTATTTTGTCTTGATCACATTTTATTAACCTTTTGCGATCTAGGCGTGCAACCTTCTCCTCTTCAATGAGCAAGATCTTGCTCATTACTTTGCTATCAAATCAGCATGATTTTGCTCATTTTTGATGTCTTTCAGCTCTTAGTTCAATAAATACAAAGGGTTAAAAGTTGGCATTTCAATTGCTCTAGGGAATGTGTTGTTAATAAAGGTTTAACATGATGTAAATCCCCAATCGTGAAACGACTACACGGAGAGTAATAATGAAAATGAATAAGCTGGTAAAAGCTTTGGCTGTCGCTGTGACTTCTTTTGGTATTGCTGCTAACGCTGCGGCAGAAGATCGTAGCTATATTCTTGCAACGGCATCGACAGGTGGTACTTACTACCCTGTGGGCGTAGCGTTGGCGACGTTAAGCAAAGTGAAGTTGGCACCAAAGCACCACTTCTCCCTTTCTGCAATCAGCTCTGCGGGCTCTGGTGAAAACGTTAAACTGCTGAATGAAAACGAAGCACAGTTCGCGATTCTACAAGGTCTTTACGGTGCGTGGGCTTGGTCTGGTGAAGGTCCTTATGAGAAGAGCGGTCGCCAAGAACAACTGCGCTCAGTCTCTATGCTTTGGCAAAACGTTGAGCACTTTATTGTTCGCTCTGACCTAGCAAAAACGGGCACAGTGACTGATCTGAACAACCTAGATGGCAAGAAGTTCTCTATCGGTAAGAAGAACTCAGGAACTGAGAACTCTGGTCGCCAAATCATGAAAGGTCTGAAGGTCGACCCTGATAAATTCAATCTTGCTTACATGGGTTACGGCGGCAGTGCGAGCGCACTTCAAAACGGCACCATTGACGGCATGAACACGCCTGCGGGTGTACCTGTTGGTGCGGTCACTCAAGCTTTTGCTGCGTTGGGTAAAGACATTTCGATTCTTTCGTTTACTGACGAACAAATCAAAGAGGCGAACGGCAATTACAACCTATGGACGAAGTACGAGATCCCAGCGAACACGTACCCGGGTCTAGATAAGCCGATCACCACCATTGCACAGCCTAACTTCTTGGCAGTTCGTGAAGATATCTCGGAAGAAGACGTTTACCAGCTAACCAAAGCGATCTACGAGAACCTGCCTTTCCTACAAGGCATCCACAAAGCAACAAAAGCAATGGCGATTGAGAAAGCGATCGCTGGCTTGCCAGTGCCTCTTCACCCAGGTGCGGTGCGTTACTACAAAGAAATGGGCATCGAAATCCCATCAGACCTAATGGCGAAATAACGCCAACTTCGCCCCGAGTTTCGGCTCGGGGCATTTTATCCCTACCGATTTCTAAGATGGAAAAAGCCGCCAGAGCTTGGAGTATGAGATGAGCGACTCAATAGAAAAGGAATTGCAGAAGTTTGAGCTGCCCACGCGCACTGATTTTCCGTGGGTAACCACCACAATCACAGTGTTTGGCGTGGTGTTGTCTGCTTTGCACATTTGGTTTAATACCTTATCGACGTTACCAGAGTTATGGATTTCCGCGACCCACTTTGCTGGCTTTGCGGTGATTTGTGCGCTTTGGTATCCGGCTCATATCTCTCTCAAGCAGAGTAAGATTGCACTCGGCATCGATGTGTTGATTGCCATGGGCGCGGTCGCGTGTTTGCTCTACATTCCCTATGCCGAAGATGCGCTATATGAACGCGGTGTGAAGTTCGTGACCAGCGATTGGGTCTTCGCCATCATGGCAATTTTGATTGTTATCGAACTGATTCGACGCACCATGGGCTGGTTTATTCCAGTGTTGATTGTGGTGTGTTTAAGCTACGTTGTGCTTTGGGGTAAGTGGGCGACAGGTATTTTCCACTTCCCGGGTTTGAGCATGGAAACCTTGCTCTACCGCAGCTTCTATTCTTCTGAGGGCATGTTTGGCTCTATCTCACGCATCAGTTGGACTTTCGTATTCATGTTCATTCTGTTCGGTGCGTTTCTTGTTCGCTCTGGTGTCGGTGATTACATCATCAATGTGGCACGTGCTGCGGCTGGCAAAATCATTGGTGGTCCCGGTTTTATAGCAGTGATTGGCTCGGGATTGATGGGCTCAGTATCTGGCTCAAGTGTGGCAAATACGGTTTCCACCGGTGTTATCAGTATTCCTTTGATGCAAAAAGCAGGTTTCCCTTCACGCTTTGCGGCGGGGGTTGAAGCTGCGGCGTCGACAGGTGGTCAGTTGATGCCACCAGTGATGGGCGCGGGTGCTTTCATCATGGCGTCTTACACGCAAATTCCTTATGTTGATATTATTGCCGTTTCTTTCATTCCTGCTCTTATCTATTTCTTGTCTGTGGCGTTCTTTGTGCGTATCGAAGCCAAACGCAGCGGCGTGCAAAAAATCACGACCAGCGATGAGTCTCTACTGAAAGTGTTGATCAGCGGTTGGCACAATCTTATCCCGCTGGCGGTGTTGGTTACTTTGTTGGTTCAAGGCTTTACGCCAACTTACGCTGCGGGCTTGTCGATCATTTCTGTGGTGGTGGCTTCTTGGTTCTCGAAAGATCATAAGATGGGACCAAAAGCGATCATCGAAGCGCTATCACAAGGTGCGAAAAATATGGCGACAACCGCCATATTGCTGGTGGGTATTGGTTTGGTGATCAACGTGATCAGCACCACGGGCATCGGCAACACGTTCTCATTGATGATCGACGGTTGGGCGAATGGCGACTTGTTCATCATGATCGTTCTGATTGCGCTTGCTTCTCTTGTTTTGGGGATGGGTTTACCCGTGACAGCGGCGTATATTGTATTGGGCACACTGTCTGCCCCTGCGCTTTACAAGTTGATTGCGGAAAACCAACTGCTTGAATTGATGGTGTCAGGTCAATTGCCTGAACAAGCAAAAGCGATCTTCATGTTGGCGGCGCCAGAAAAGCTGGAACTGCTTAATGCACCAATGGCGTTGGAAACCGCGAAAGAAATGGTGGCGCTAGTGCCTGCGGACTTTATGGAAACCCTACTAGAGCAAAGTTTGGGTATGGAAGCGGTAGGTTTGGCATTGCTGGCTGCTCACCTCATCATCTTCTGGTTATCGCAAGACAGTAACGTTACACCCCCAGTGTGTTTGACCGCCTTTGCTGCGGCAACCATCGCAAAAACACCGCCAATGCGCACCGGTTTGATGGCGTGGAAAATCGCCAAAGGTTTGTATCTTGTCCCGCTGTTGATTGCTTACACAGGCTTAGTCAGTTGGGATGTGACGTCGGTAATTACCGTGGGCTTCTTTGCCATCATCGGTACCTATGCATTGATTGGTGCGATTGAAGGCTACTTGGAAGGTCCTCTAAACATTCTGACGCGTCTCTTGTTGGTAGTGGTAGGTACTTTGCTGGTTTGGCACGACATCCCAATGTTGGTTCGTGTGGCAAGCTGCGCGGTATTTGTCGCGGTGTTCATTTACAGTGGTCGCAAGTTCAAATTGCAACAATCTCAACTATCGGTTTTATAAGAGGTCGTATGAAATCAGTCTATGACTACATCATTGTTGGTGGCGGTATCGTTGGTGTGTCGACAGCATGGCAACTACAGCAACGTCATCCAGACAAATCCATTTTATTGGTTGAGAAAGAGTCCGGTTTTGCCCAGCATCAAACCGGACACAATAGCGGCGTGATTCATGCCGGGGTGTACTACGCGCCGGGCAGCTTAAAGGCGGACTTTTGTAAGCGCGGGGTAGAGCGAACCATTTCTTTCTGCGCCGAGCACGATATTCCGGTGGAGAACTGTGGCAAGTTACTGGTTGCGACCAATGAGCAAGAAGTCGAGCGCATGAATGCCCTCTATGAGCGCTGCCATGTCAACGGCATCGACGTAAAGCTACTCGATGAAGTCCAACTTAAACTGGCTGAACCAAACATCACGGGATTGGGCGCGATTTATGTCAAAACCACCAGTATTGTGGACTATCGTTTGGTCACTGAGCAGATGGCGGAAGAGTTCAAAAAGCTTGGCGGCCAAATCAGTCTGCGAACCAAAGTGGTGGCTGCCGAAGAGAAGGATGAAGAAGTTCAACTGACCTGCATTTCAGACGGGCAAACCATGCAACTTAATACCAAGTTCTTGGTTACTTGCAGCGGCTTGATGGCGGATCGCATGACTAAGATGATGGGTATTCCAACTGACTTTCAGATCATCCCTTATCGTGGTGAATACTACCGCTTAGATAGCAAACACGACCGAGTGGTGAATCATCTTATTTATCCAATTCCCGACCCTGATTTGCCATTCTTGGGCGTCCACCTGACTCGCATGATTGATGGCAGTGTGACCGTAGGTCCAAATGCGGTGCAAGGCTGGAAGCGAGAAGGGTACGACAAGGTTAACTTCAGCTTGCAAGATACCATGCAAATGCTGAGCTTCTCCGGTTTCTGGAAGGTAACACAAAAGCATCTAAAAACCGGATTGGATGAGTTCAAGAACTCGTGGTGGAAGCCGGGCTATCTCAAACTGGTCAATAAGTACTGCCCAAGCATCAAGGTCGAAGACCTCAAACCATATCCTGCGGGTATTCGCGCGCAAGCGGTGTTATCCGACGGAACCTTGGTTCATGACTTTTTGTTTGCAGAGAGCGCAAGAAGCCTGCACGTTTGCAACGCCCCCTCTCCAGCAGCGACATCTGCAATGCCGATTGGGGAGTACATTTGCGATAAGGTGAATGAGAAGATAGAGGCGAAAACCGAGACGGTTTAACAGTAGAAAGCCAAACCAAAAGTACACCAGAGATGACTCTATTTGTTGAGTAATTAGTGTCGGGTGTGCCGGAAGTTTGGCTTTTACTTTGGTGATTGGATAATTTCCTTCTTATGATATTTGGATTTATTAGGAGAGGGATGGATGAAATTAGGTTTAGCCCATTACAACGTAGGTGTTGTTAAGCATGATCCTGCATGTCGACAGGATTTTGCACGCAGCCGATCTGAACTGGCGTTAGTGACGGAGATGATGTCAACTCAAATCGAGCATATTGGCAGTACTGCCATTTTGGATATGCCTGCCAAACCTATTATCGATATGGTACTAGGTATTGCGCACTTTCCTCATGTTTCTCTAAAACTTTCTTTGATGGAACAAGCTGAAATTACCATCGAAAAATATACGGATGCTAAGGCAAACTTCGTACGTAAAGTCATAGATGAGTTGAAGACAAAATGAAGAAACGGCTTGGATTCATTTTACTTTGTAGTGCATTTCATTCTTTTGCGTATCAACTGCATGAGCGCGACGAGAGCTATGTATTAATTGGTCATGAGCTCAGTGCTGGCTATATCGTTTATGTACCAGGCTCTATGGAAGCAGAAATTACCAATGTGTTTAAATTTGATTGTGAAGGCAGTCGTGTTGAAGCTGTGAAAATTGGTAGCGAGATTAATAACGCTGCGACATATGGCGAGCATCTCCAATACTATTTCTTTCTCGTGAGAGATCATCAGTTTCACGTTCCTCTAAGAATTATTGAATCTTTTAAAACGGTTGATAAAAAGTCAAAAGAGGTTCTATCAGAACATTTACCTTTCACAAAAAATGATGACCTTGGGTTAGCTTGTGATTTAGTTAGGCCTCAGGTTGAAAGCTATTACTTTTCCCAAGCTTTTGAAGCGATACCTAAACATACCAACAATAAAGGCGACTGAATCAGTCGACTTTATTGTGTCGGCTGTAGAGTCGTAGTGTCTATTGCTATTTAGGGCAGAGTTCGCCTTTCTTTGCGTGTCTTTCGATCATGTAATCGCCTCGGGCACTGTGCAATACAATTGCATTCCAGACTTGACCATCTTGCAACTCGAACTCAAACGCATAATGGGTGCCGCCGACCATTTTCGTTCTCACCTCATGAATTGCTTTCAATTTATCATCGGCATTCATTTGATAAAGCACCATGTTGAGTGAGCGTCTGGCGTCAGGAGTTGCTTCAGCAAGTTGCCAATGGCCCTGCTCGTCTGTTGCGGAGCAAATAGACCGCATTTTACTTTTCATGGCGGATGACATCTGCTTGTCTACGGCCAATGCATTTGGTGAAAACAGTGGAACCGTCAAAGGAATCAAAGTTACCAGAAACCGCTTTAAGGTCATAAAAACACTCCGTTGTTTTACTCTTGTTTGAGTATAGACCTCAATGGCTTCAGATGTGGTGCAGTAGACTCTGGGCCTACAATATCGCAGTTCGTATCAACGAACTGATGATAAACAAGGCGACCACGCTTACCAGCCAAATGCCAATGAACCACAAAATGGGTTTTAGTTTCATCAGTGATATCCTTCTCCACGTTTCATCTTGCCGCGGAAAACCCAGTACGAATAAGCCGTGTAGGCTATGATCAGAGGAAGTAATACCATCGCACCGGCAAGTAAAAATGCCAAACTTTTGTCTGGCGCGGCGACGTCTTGATAAGTGAGTGCGAATGGGACCAAGTAAGGGAATGTACTGACACCGAAACCCATCGCGGACACAAGAAACAGGCCGATCGCAAGAACGTAGGCTCGGACGGCTTTGTGGTCGAGCAATGCTTTGAATAGCTGCCAAATAAGTGCCGCAGCAATAATTGGTAAAATGAAAAACAGTAGCGAGTTTGGTAATGAGAACCAACGTTCAAATACGATATTTTGGCTCAATGGCAGCCACAAACTGGCGATGAATATACAGGCTACCATCGCTAGTCCCCATCGTCGCGCGACCACGTAATAGCGCCCCATCAGCTCTTCTGGAAGCTTGATTAATAACCAGCATGAACCGAGCAGAATATAAGCACAAACAAGCGCCAGGCCACAAAATACGCTAAATGGTGAAAGCCAATCAAACCATCCACCTGCGTATGCTCGTTCACTAACCTCTATACCTTGGAGCAGGGTTCCGAGCATAATGCCTTGCATCAATGCCGCGGTGAGTGAACCAATGAAAAAAGCGCTATCCCATAAAAACTTTCCGCGTTGTGTTCGGAAGCGATACTCAAAAGAAACCCCGCGCAGAATTAACCCGAGCAGCATTAAAATCAGGGGAGCATAGAGTGCTGGCATAATGACCGCGTAGGCGAGGGGGAACACGGCAAAAAGCCCACCACCGCCAAGAACTAGCCAAGTTTCATTCCCATCCCAAACAGGAGCGATGCTGTTCATCATCATGTCGCGCTCTTCATCGTCATTAGCGCTGAGAAATAGGATACCAATACCGAGATCAAAGCCATCTAACACGACATAAATCAGAACGGCGAGCCCAATCAAAGCGTACCAAATTAATGCGTAATCCATGAGTTAGCTCCTAGGTTAGATGGTTAGAATGTGTGATGGCATCGGTTTTCGTGCCATCAGGAAGTCGGCTATCTAGACCTTCTTCATATCGAGTTGGAGACTTACGCATCAAGCGTAGGAGATAGAAGAAGCCAGCTCCAAAAACCACAAAGTAAACCACGATGAACGCCGTCAGGGAGACGCTCACCGCGGCGGCATCAATAGGCGATGCCGAATTGGCTGTGGTTAAAAGACCGTATACGGTGTAAGGCTGTCGACCGACTTCGGTAGTTATCCAGCCTGCTAAAACTGCAATGAACCCCGCTGGGGCAAACAGGACACAAATACGTTGAAGTGCCCTTGAATCAAAAAGTTTGCGACGTGTTCTTAGCCAAAGGCTCCACAAACCAATAACAAGCATGCCAAAACCAAGCGCGACCATTACTCGGAAAGACCAGAAAACGATAGATACAGGAGGGTGTTCCTCCTCTGGAAAAGCATCTAATCCCTTCACTTCACCGTTGAGGTCATGAGTTAAAATCAAACTACCGAGCTTGGGGATTTCCAGTGCGTATTCCATGCGTTTTTCTTCATCGTTAGGGATACCGAAGAGGATCAATGGCGCGCCTTGGTGAGACTCATAGTGCCCTTCCATCGCGGCGACTTTGGCGGGTTGATGTTCAAGGGTGTTTAATCCATGCATGTCTCCAGCAACGATTTGAATTGGTGTCACGATGGCAGCCATCCACATTGCCATCGAGAACATAATTCTGGCTAGAGGGTTATGGTTTGCTTTTAGTAAGTGATAAGCGGCAACGCCAGCTACAACAAAGGCAGTAGTAAGGTAAGCGGCGAGCAACATATGAACGAGCCGGTAAGGAAAAGAAGGGTTGAAGACAATCGCCCACCAGTCTTCTGGGACAAACTGTCCGGCTTCGTTGATACTATAGCCCGCTGGTGTTTGCATCCAACTATTAACCGAAAGTATCCAAAACGCAGACAAAAACGTCCCGAATGCAACAATACAAGTCGCGGCGAAGTGAAGCTTCTTACCTACCTTATCCATACCGAAAAGCATCACGCCTAAAAACCCAGCTTCGAGGAAAAACGCAGTAAAAACTTCATAACCCATTAGCGGGCCTAGGATTGGGCCTGTTTTGTCGGCAAACACGCTCCAGTTAGTACCGAATTGATAGCTCAACACGATGCCACTCACCACACCCATACCAAAACTGATGGCAAAGATTTTGAGCCAGTACTTATAGATTTGCATGTACTGTTTGTTGCCCGTTTTTAAGTACAAGCCCTCTAATACAGCGAGATAACTTGCCAAACCAATCGTAAAAGCTGGAAAAATAATGTGGAAAGAGACAGTAAAGGCAAATTGGAATCTAGCTAGGTCAATGGCGAGTGTGTCCATGAGCGGTCCCTTTTTCGTTGGATAAACAGTTCGCCGGATTTAAAGAGGAGACAGAAGAGTGGCGAACAAGGTGAAATACGAAGAAGGAAGACGAAGAGATTAAAAAACGATCGCTTTTTACACATGTGCGTACCATCTTTTAGATAAAGGAGGAGCGTTATGAGCCTTAAACATTACTTCGAGAAAGCGACACCTAAGTTTGGTCCAGGTGGGAAGTATCACAAGTTCTACCCACTTTTCGAAGCTGTCGAAACCATTTTTTACACGCCTGGTAAGGTAAACCAGGGCATGACTCACGTTCGAGATAGCATCGATTTAAAACGTATTATGATCATGGTGTGGCTGGCGGTCTTCCCTGCCATGTTCTGGGGCATGTACAACATAGGCCAGCAAGCGAGTGATGCCTTGTTGTATGGAATGGATCAAGCCTCAGCTCAGCAAGCGCTTGTTTCTTCATGGCAACTGAGTTGGGTATGGGGCTCGTTAGATGCGGTTTCACAAGCGGGGTGGGGAAGTAAAATGTGGCTTGGTGCTACTTACTTTCTCCCGGTTTATGCGACGGTGTTTATCGTTGGTGGTTTCTGGGAAGTTCTGTTTGCTATTGTGCGAAAGCATGAGGTAAATGAAGGTTTTTTTGTCAGCTCTATACTCTTTGCGCTGATCCTTCCCCCGACAATTCCACTATGGCAAGCGGCTTTAGGTATCACTTTCGGTATTGTTGTGGCGAAGGAGATTTTCGGTGGTACTGGACGAAACTTCCTAAATCCAGCTTTAGCAGGGCGAGCGTTCTTATACTTTGCCTATCCTGCCAACATGTCCGGTGGTGCTGTGTGGGTCGCGGCTGATGGTTACTCTGGCGCTACTCCACTTAGTCAATGGTATGAAGGCGGGCAAAGTGCTTTGATAAATAATATGACAGGACAAACAATTTCATGGGGAGATGCTTTTGTTGGTAATTTACCAGGCTCGATGGGTGAAGTCTCCACGTTGTTGATCGCACTAACAGGCTTGGTTCTCATCTTTATGAAGATTGCATCGTGGAGAATTGTTGCGGGCGTGTTGGTCGGTTTAATCGGAGCTTCATTACTATTGAATGCGATCGGTTCAGACTCTAACCCCATGTTCTCCATGCCGTTCTACTGGCACTTCGTGATTGGTGGGGTTGCGTTTGGTACCTTCTTTATGGCGACAGACCCTGTCTCGGCTGCTTTTACCAATAACGGGAAATGGGCATACGGAGTATTAATCGGCGTGATGACGATTTTTATCCGAGTGCTGAACCCGGCTTATCCAGAAGGCATCATGTTAGCGATTCTATTTGCTAACTTATTCGCGCCACTTTTCGATTACCTAGTCAAAGAAAGTAATATCAAACGCAGAATGAAAAGGGCGAGACCTTCTTAAAATGAGGGTGACCTCACTGAAAATTGATTGAAAACTGCACTATATTGAAAAGGTCAGACACATGGGGTTTCTGACTTTTTATTTTTATCAGGAGGACGAAGACGATGAGAATAAAGGATATTCTCGATAGCCGTTTGGTGCTGTCGTTCTGGTATAACCTAGACTACTGCTTGTCTCTTCTTAGTAAAATCTCTTCTCGTTGATTTCCTCAATGCAATCGCATTGAAAAGCATTCTATCTATTTGTTTTTTAGTCTTACGTGAAACTGCGTAGGGCAATGCGTATAAGGAAATTAACAATGAAACGTATTCCAGAACCTTTCCGTATCAAAATGGTTGAGCCAATCAAAATGACGACTTTGGCAGACCGTGAAGTCGCGTTAAAAGAAGCGGGCTATAATCCATTTCTTCTTCGTAGTGATGATGTTTATATCGATTTGCTGACTGACTCAGGAACTGGTGCCATGAGTGATAATCAGTGGGCTGGCATCATGATGGGGGATGAATCCTATGCGGGGAGTCGAAATTACTACAACCTGTGTGATGCAGTGGAGCACTTCTTCGGTTATAAGCTCACCGTGCCTGCACACCAAGGGCGTGGTGCCGAGCAAATTTTGTTCCCCGCTTTGATTGAGCGTATGCGTCAGGTGCGTGGTGGCGAAACGCCAGTATTTATCTCGAACTACCATTTTGATACCACAGCGGGTCACATTGAACTCAATGGCGGTAAAGCGATTAACGTGGTAACGGAAGAAGCATTCGACACCACTACGCCTTATGATTGGAAGGGCAATTTTGATATCGATAAGCTGGTGGCAACAATTGAAGCGCACGGTTCGCATAACATCTGTGCAATTATCACCACGATTACTTGTAATAGCTCCGGTGGTCAGCCTGTGTCGATGGAAAACATGCGCAGTGTGTACGAGATTGCAACCAAGTACGATATTCCAGTGGTGATTGACTCGGCTCGTTACTGTGAGAACGCTTACTTTATCAAGCAGCGTGAAGCGGGTTACGAGAATAAATCGATTCTGGAAATCATCCGTGAGATGTACCAGTACGGTGATATGCTCACCATGTCAGCTAAGAAAGACCCGATGGTAAACATTGGTGGCATGTGTTGTATTCGTGATCATAAGGAGTTGTTCCAGGCGGTGCAGACGCGCTGCGTACCCATGGAAGGATTTGTGACATACGGCGGCATGGCTGGGCGTGATATGGAAGCGCTCGCTCGCGGTTTGTATGAAGCCGCGGATGAGGATTTTCTTCACTATAGAATTAGCCAAGTTCAATACTTAGGTGAGCGCTTACGTGAAGGCGGTATTCCGATTCAATACCCAACGGGTGGTCATGCGGTGTTTGTGGATGCCGCTAAGATTTTGCCACATATTCCAGCGGATCAGTTTCCTGCGCAGGTATTGTGTAATGCTTTGTACTTGGAAGCGGGTATTCGAGCAGTAGAGATAGGATCGTTGCTGCTTGGTCGAGATCCGGAAACGGGTAAACAAAAAGCGTCAGAGCTTGAGTTGATGCGTTTGACCATTCCACGTCGTGTCTACACAAACGATCATATGGATTACATTGCGGATGCGATTATCGAACTGAAAAATCGTGCACATGAGTTAAAAGGGCTCACTTTCGAGTACGAGCCACCAGTGCTGCGCCACTTTACTGCTCGATTTAAAGAGATCGATTAACTCAAGTTTAAATCTAGATAAGCAAAAGGCCGCGAGTTTCACGGCCTTTTTCGATTCGTTTATTTCTTAGCGTTACAGTTACGCTAACTCTAATGTGATGCGAACGAACTGGTCGTCTTGATACTGCACTTCATAATTGAAGGTACCACTGGCGTAAATGCTGCCAAGGAAAAGTGAGCGTTGACTCATTGGTCCGCGGAACAGCATCGAAATAGGAGCGATTAGGGCGTTATTATCATCGAAGTGCTGATTTAAGTTCTCAGAAAGCACACACAGCAAACAGCCGTGTTGGTCGTGAGATAAGTCGACGTCTTCCGGTCGCGATAATAACACGGTAGTCCCCAGTTTCTTCTCAATCTCGTTGATCAGCAGCAAGTAGCTATCTAGATCGGGTTGAGGATTTCTGGGTTTGTCTGCACCGACGCAGCGCTCGAGTAATTCTTCCAGATTTCCGTTCTCACCTTTTGCCTGCTGAGTCAAAGATTTTAACGGCTTTTTAATCAGCTTATAGCGATTACTCTTCAGTTTTGGTTTCAGCCATTTCTGAAGTAAGTCATTACGTTCTTTAAGGGAGAGGCCATGCGAGGACGCGTGAATTTTAAAGTGCAGGTGTAATAAAGCGTGAACCGCAAGCTCACTCAGAAGTTGGTTAGCATCTGTAGACTGTCTTGCCTGCTTAGAACTTTGCATTACACTCGAACAAAATTAGGGAAGAAGGATAATGGTGCCGAGAGAGGGACTCGAACCCTCACACCAAAGGCACTAGCACCTCATGCTAGCGTGTCTACCAATTTCACCATCTCGGCATCATGATGCTCTGAATACTCAGAGGCCTCGAAAGAAGCAACGCGAATTATAACCAAAATCCACCTGTTGGCGAGAGCAAAATGACGAATTTTGGCTCTTTCGAGTTTGATTGCATATTTATTGGTCACTTTTATGTTTTTTACCATCAACGCCTATCCTTATGCCCTTACTTTTATTAATGGTATGACGACAAAAGAGTACTTTTGCCTAAATTTTGAACGCTTGAACGTTTGCGTAAATAAATGTGATGAATATCTCTTTTTGTTGGCTATACTTGCGTCCCGTTTAAGCGGGAATTAGGGTTTAGTTGTTCAGGACCCTTACCCATACAAGCCGTCACATGGAGCAGGCCAAGCAACATGCTCGCCAGCAGTGAATGACCCCACGGACCGGACCAGCTACGTTCAATTGCTTGTATAAGGTAAAAATAAGATGTCGAACTATTCGTTCTGTCTACATTCTGGATCTAAAAGTGAGTTATCACTCGCTGCGTTGTCCCTTTCTTCTGCCAATTCCTTTGGCTCTTTTTTCTTTTTCAACGTTTAGTAGGTCCAGCTCATGAGTGTTCTATTTAGTCTATTTGGTATTGTTGCACTGCTAGGTTGTGCTTTCCTACTTTCTGAGGGTCGTTCTTCCATTAATTGGAAAACTGTATCTCGCGCCTTGATGCTACAAATGGGGTTTGCTGCTTTGGTGCTCTATTTCCCGTTGGGTCAAGCGGCGCTGGCGAGTTTAAGTAATGGTGTCGCGGGGCTACTCAGCTTTGCTGATGAAGGGATTAAATTCCTCTTTGGTGACCTCGCTTCTTCTGGCTTTATCTTCGCTATCCGTGTCCTTCCTATCATCATCTTCTTCAGTGCTCTTATCTCCGCCCTTTACTATTTGGGCATTATGCAAAAAGTGATTCAATTTATTGGCGGCGCTATCCAGAAGTTCTTGGGTACGAGTAAAGCAGAGTCTTTGGTTGCAACAGGGAACATTTTCTTATCTCAAGGCGAGTCACCACTTCTTATTCGTCCATTTCTTTCTAACATGACTCGCTCTGAACTGTTTGCCGTGATGGCTGGTGGTATGGCTTCAGTGGCGGGCAGTGTGCTTGGTGGTTATGCTGGTTTGGGTGTCGACCTCAAATACTTGATCGCGGCAAGCTTTATGGCAGCACCAGGTAGTTTGATGATGGCAAAAATCATCGTTCCTGAGCGTCAAACGCCAAGCGATTACAACAATATTGAGCTAGATAAATCAGAAGAAAGTAACGTTATTGATGCGCTAGCAAGCGGTGCCATGGGCGGTATGAAAGTTGCCGTTGCTGTTGGTACCATGCTTATCGCTTTCGTGAGTGTTATCGCGATGGTGAACACGGGGCTAGAAAACTTGGGCGAGATACTTGGTTTCTCTGGCGTAACGCTACAAGCGATTTTTGGTTATTTGTTTGCACCTCTAGCGTGGTTGATTGGTGTGCCAAGCAACGAAATTCTAGCTGCGGGTTCATACATTGGTCAGAAAGTGGTGATGAATGAGTTTGTTGCGTTTATCGATTTTGTGCAGCACAAAGCGACACTGTCTGAGCATACTCAAATTATTATCACTTTTGCGTTGTGTGGTTTTGCGAACATTGGCTCAATTGCGATTCAGTTGGGTTCTATCGGCGTGATGGCACCTGAGCGCCGCAAAGATGTTGCAAGTCTAGGCCTAAAAGCGGTTGCTGCTGGTACACTCGCTAACCTGATGAGTGCGTGCTTAGCGGGCATTTTTATCTCTCTCTAATTTAGATTGAAGATACACACTAAAAACCCGCCTAAATGGCGGGTTTTGTTATTTCTAAGGCTTGGGCATTAAGCCGTAAGGTATCGATTTAAAAGCCTCTGGGTGCTCTTGATAAGTTGGCGCTTTATGTACCCCTTTCCAATCGAGCAGCATGATGGCTAGTACGTTACGGTGTTCGCCGTACTTGAGATCAAAGTTACCGTCGACCGACGGAATCATCCCTTTTTCTGCGTTGATTGCGTGACGAATGGCTTGGCGGGTTTTCTTTACGACCGGATCATGGTCCAAGCCTGCTAACAAAAACGAAATGCCGACTTCCGCAATCACGTCTTCTTTGGCGCGCAGTAGGATAGTGTCGATATTGTTGCGAAAGTAATCATAAATCCATTGGTGTTTCTTCTCGCTTACTCGCTCCTGATAATACTGTGAATCGGCAAAGATGATGTGCGTCATACCATAGAGTTTGTTCCAATACTGCTGAGCTGAAAGCATCTTATCTTTATCGTCGGGGTAGGTGTCACGGAAGGTTTGAGTGAATTCCTCGACCACATCTTGCTCTCCTAACTGACGAAGCCAGTAGACTTGGTTTGCAAGCTGAGCTGCCCATGCTTCTATCATCTCTTTGTCCGTAACGTAACGCGAGAAATCGTAGCGCCTAATAATTTTTCTCAGCGTTTTGTCTTGTTTATGCTTTAGGCCGTATTCGTTTGCTCTTGCCATTGCGCCAAGCAAATCCACACCAAGATAAAGGTACTCAGGATGGTGTTTAGTCACGGTATAGCGTCGCTGCCCTCGTTCGGTTTCTTTCTCTTGATACGTGGTCAGCCTTTGAGATGAATAGAGAATGATGTCTTCTGGTTCAACAACTTCATTAGCAAATTGGTTTAACCGGCTGGCTACTTGTGCCATGTCGGTCCAAATGGCAGCGTGATATTTCTCATCTAATGTTTGGCGGTACATGCGTAAGCCAAAATGGCCCTCTTTAAACGCCGGGAAAGTGAACAGTTCCTGTTCGTAGGTACTACGAATCAACTGCGCTGATTGAGTATTATCGAGAAGCGGTACCTCTTCCTGTGATGCCTGAGCTGCAAAGGTAAGTGAGCAAGAGAGTAAGACCGCTAAGCTAAGAGGTTTAATACGCATAAATCCATTCCCTATGAAGTCCTGAACCTAAACCTACCATCAATATTAATTGAGAATGTAAAAGCTGAGTCAATAGTTAAAAATTTGCCTAAAAGTCAGGTTGATACGTTCATCTTTGGTTTTCGCGGTTTTTGGTACGCAGTGCTTCCAGTGATGCTGTAGCTCGCCAGCCATAATCAGTAAGGAGCCGTGAGAAAGCTCGTATTCAATCTCAGTTTTACAATGTAAATTTCTAAGCAAAAATCGACGTGTTTCACCTAAGTTCAAAGATGCGATAACAGGGTTTCTACCTAACTCTGGTTCATTATCTTGGTGCCAGCCCATTGAGTCTTGGCCGTGTCGATATAAGTTAGCGAGAACAGAATTAAAAGTGACATCAGCAACTGATTCACAACGCACTTTGAGCTGAGTTAACTCAGGAGTCCAAGGGTGAGGCTGCATGGTTAAGCCTGAGTAAGTATATGCTGCATCACCGTGCCACGCTTGTAAGCGAGGTTGAAGTACTGACTTGCCGAACATAGTAATGTGTTCTTGGTGCCATGGCAGTGTCTTTCGAAGTTGGTCAAAGTAATTATCCGCCTCAAGATGGTTAAGAAATTGAGGATCATAATAAAGTTTTCCTCTTTCTACTTCTTGCCATAGATCGCCGCCAAATAAATCGCCTTGTTGATGCATCATCTCACACCTAAAACATAAAAGTTGTCAATCACTGTTACCTTTCTGATTATGATTGGTTATTCTTGTGATAATAAGAATTTTAACAATAAATAAAAAATCTCGTAGTTGTATACGAGTTGTGGGGAGAAAATGCGTTATTTACCCAGAAAACGATGCTATTTTGCATTGTTCTTCCTCACCTTTTTCGCTTTGTGTATTGGGGTTATCGAGCTGTTAAATCGAAACCAGCAAGAGCTTCACAAAGAGCGAGTTCAAGTTGAGGCCAAAGAACAACTTTCCATTCTCCGTTCCAATTTGGAAGCGGTACTTATGGCGGATATCTACAAAGCCAGTACTTTAGCGACACTCATTACGTTACTTCCTAAAAACCAAGAAGAAGAATTGAGTATCGCCGCTCACCGAATCCTAAATAAAAGTAAACATATTACAATCATCGGTATCGCGAAAAATGATGTAATTAGTCATGTATTTCCACGCCAAGGTAATGAGCGCCTAATCGGCCTTGATTACCGCGCAGTGCCACAGCAGTGGGTACAGGTGCAAAAAGCCAAGGATGTACAAGAAATTTTCATCGCAGGGCCAGTGACTTTGATTCAAGGTGGCCGAGGTTTGATCGTGCGTGTGCCTGTTTTTCTTGATCCTCCAATGAATCAGGACTACTGGGGAGTGATCAGTGCGGTGATTGATTTCGATGCTCTGATGAGAGAAACCGGCGTAATTGATTTCTCGTATCGTTACCCTTTAATGATCCGTGGTTACGATAGCGGTGGCTCATTTGGTGATGCTTTCTTTGGCGCGCAAAGTGTAAATAGCATGGTATATGCAAAAGAGATGGTTCATTTTCCTTATGGTGGGTGGAGTATGGTGGTTTTCTCTGGAGGCAAAGCTGATCGCCAAATCTCTTGGCATCAGTTGCATTTAGCTAGAGTAATCGGCTATCCCATTATATTCGCACTTAGCCTCGCGCTGTTCGCCATTTATCGACTGTATACCATTGCAGATGACAGAGCTTTACACGATGAACTCACGAATTTACCAAACCGTCGCTATTTTATGAAGTTTTACAAGCAGCAGTTCGAAATAGCGAAACGTTATAAAAAGCGTTATAGCTTCGCCTTAATTAATATTGACCTAGATAGGTTTAAACACATTAACGATACCTATGGTCACGACGCAGGTGACAAAGTTTTAATCGCTACGGCTGAAAGGGTAAAAAGCTCTCTGCGTAAATCAGACATCGTGGCCAGAATGGGCGGTGATGAGTTCTTAGTTGTAGTTCATCACCCAGGAACGGAAGAAAATGTTCAGTCCCTTCTACAAAAACTTCGATTAGCGCTATGCTCGACGCCCGTCATTTACGATGAAACGCTTATCTATTTGAAAGCCAGTATTGGGTACGCGATATTTGACCCGAAAATGTCATCTTCTGAGCAAATGATGAAACTAGCCGATGAGAGAATGTATCAACAAAAGCATGGCGGATGAGCCTGAACCCAGTTTCAATAAGGGGTTAGAAGAATGGTAAAGTTGGGAGCCCGAAATCTCATCATCATTTGGGTACAAGAATATGTGACTTCATATGTTCACAGACACTTTGCTGAGAGAGTCGTTATTAGCAGTGCATTAAGTGGCATATTTGCATAATGTTGCATTTTGCAAATGCAGTTTGCGAAATTAATGGTTAATAAAGCAACGATATGCATCTGGATCTACTAAAAAACGGCTTTTTTAAAGTTGGCACGCATCGTGCTTTACTTAGAGTGACCCTTATTAAGCCGAGGGTCACCTAGCCAACTGACGTTGTTAGTGAATACAAATTGTTCACAAGTATATACCGCCAATCACGTATATTGTGATTGGCGTTTTTTCTTTCTAAAGACCGATGATATTCACGTCGTTGCCCGTCTCATCAGCTTCTCCGCACTTGCTGTAACAACTAGGTTGTCTTGGACAAACCGCCCCTCTGGAGCAGATCAACCTTGCTTGGGTTTGAATCCCGCGCTCTATCCAGTTGATGTTTAATATCTTAGCGATAGTCGTTAAGTCTTTTTTGATGTGGGGAGGAATAACACTACTTCCGCCGGAAGCGACACAAAGGGACTTAAGTTCTTCCGCTATGGAAACGGCATCGCCACCTTGTGCAGAAATGGCAGGGTTAAGATCAATACCGGCACATAGCACGCGATTATTCCCCGCAGGATCAAATACGTTGACCGATTCGCAGCAGTAGATACGTGGCTCGTCGCCAACATTTAAAATCGAAATTTGCGCTGAACTGGTATCCAAAGGCTGGGAAAGGCGTCGGAATACGGCCCAGTGCTGGCAAGGGTCGTTCACTTTGCGCATGTTGCCCCAAGGCAATGGAATACCATTTCCGCGATACACGGCTTTTAACTTGCCAGGGCCATAGGCATCAAAATAGTGCCAATGAGGGTAAGGCGAGACCACCGTCATGCGACGCATTGCAACGGAAGGAGAAACCCCCGCCTTTTTGTGAACATCAATCTCGTAACCAGAACGGTCAAGCAACTGACGAAAGGGTACTTTGGGGCAGAGTAGGGCACCGGCAAAGAAGCTGGACTCAAAATCACGCCAAGCTTGCAGGATATCTTGCGAATTGAGTTCAGAGTTCGACACAGGGCTGTCCATTTGCTCCCAATTGTTTTGATGCCCGATAGATAAAACGTTATTCATTGCATCGCTGCTATGGAGCACTCGATGGCCGATATATACCGCCAAGTCATACTTCAATCGGGTTGGATAGTCACGCATTCGTTTATTGAGATAAATAGTCCCAGGTGGCTCCATGAAAGACGTAATCAACTGTTTGGCGCTGACGCCCAGTTCATCAATCACATCTTGTGGCGCTCGATCTACCCAGCGGATATCCAATCCCATACTCTTTGCAATGTCTACGAGATCTTCTACAGATAGATTCAGCCGCTTCAAGCCGACCTCTTCGGCGGCGCGCTCTAAATCAGGAAAATGGTTTTGATGGTTTTCTTGGTGTGCGCGGATCAGTAAGTGGGCGAATTGACGCCCCGTGATACCTGTTTGGGAGAGCATTTCTGGTATCGCGATTTGAAGAATATCATTGGAAAACAGGAAGCTCGGCTCCAACGCCATGCCACTAATCCCGCCACGATTTCCTTTGTTGGGTGTGATGGCTTCTAATTCGGGTTCATCATCTAAAAACCACGCCGGATCTTTTTGAAAAACTTCCGCGATCACTTCGAGCATATCGATACTCGGTACGCGTTTTCCGCGCTCAATCATCGAAAGGTAAGAAACCGAAGGAGCGTACTCTGGATTAATTCTTACACAACGGGCAGACAAATCTTCCATCGTTAAATGGTTGTTTTTTCTTAGGTTACGAATTTTTGTACCAAGAAAATGAGACTGACGAATAAGGCTTTTTGACACAGACATTTTGTAAAATTCACATTGTAAAATTTTTGTTGTGAAATTGTAGTCAATATTTCGCTAGTCTACATAATGAGCAGGCAAGGAAATTAACCATCCACTTCACAGAATTGCCTGAAACTTAAATAAAGGATTTAAGTTTTTACTCTAGGACGAGTTTTTAAGTGCGAGGATATGACGATGAATATGCTGAACTTCGATAAAAAAGAGATGCAACAACAACAACGCCCATTTATCGCTGAAGCCGTATTTGCCGTCGAAGCGGTAAGTGCTGAGCAGCAGAGTGAGAAACAAGTAAAAGCGAAGCAACTGCTTGACCGCATGTTCCCATTGGAGAACGGGTCGCACCAAGATGTATCAAGTTACGTGATTGATTACCGCCATGTTTTGGCTTATTTCAAAGACGGTACACACAGCGGCCTGAAAAGCCCAAAACACTTCGTGGCGTACACTGGTGAAAAGGAAGATCCAAAATCGATTTTGTTTAAAGATGATTCGGGTAATCATGTAGAAGTGCTGTTTGGCTGTCACAAAGGCACTGGTTGCGTGGAATTAGTGGACATTGACGATATTCAATTGGAAACTCGCACGACGTTTCATCCTGAACTAACTGGCAATGCACCAACCGCGATGCGCCATTGGATAAGTCTAATCAAAGGCGACAAAAAAGGTAAGCCGATGGCATGCAGTGAAGATAAAGAATATACCGCAAAAAATGGTGACGACTACATTCTAAGTTACTGTTACAGCGTCGATTAAGATACTCATGATTGGATATAAAAACCCCGCACTTTACAGCGCGGGGTTTTCTTTTTCATCATAAAAGTCGTTTTCGCTTAGCCAGTTTATTTAAATTGGCATCACGCGGTTACGACCGAGTTGTTTTGCTTCATAAAGCTGTTTATCGGCTTTATTGATTAAGGCTTCAGGCGTATCACCCAGCTCAAATTCTGCTACCCCAAAAGAAGCGGTAATGCTGTGAACTTGTGTGCCTGAGCGCTTATCTCTGATACGCAGTTTTTCTATCATCCGGCGTAGTGTGTCTGCATATTGGCGAGCAATTCGCAGAGATTTGTTAGGTACAATTAACGCGAATTCTTCACCACCAAAACGGTACGCACATATCCCATCTCGACAACTTTGTTGTAGCCGGCGGGCAATGGCTTTTAATACTGTATCGCCAAAAAGGTGCCCGTAATTGTCGTTAAATGATTTGAAATGATCGATATCAAGCATGATCAAGGTCATTGCCTGATTTGATGCAATAAGTGAAGAGAGATCTTTGTCAAATGCTCGGCGGTTGTATAGGTTTGACAAACCATCGAACAACGCATCTTGCTGTACTTCAGCCAGTTGGTTTTTGAGGCGAGAAATTTCTTCACTCGCGTTAGTCAATTGGCTATTCAAAAACTTTGTTGAGTGACGAATTTCGTGTGACTCTGCGACAAGTTGACGAATCACTACCATCACTTCTTCAATGCTTAGGCTATTGTCCTCAACTTTTTCCAGTTTATTAAAGCTTTTGTCTACCATCTCAGAAAAGGAGGAAGTATCTGAAATTGTATCGCTCATTGAACTGGATACTTCATGTAGCAGAACTTCTACATTGGTTCTAAGATCTTCAAGGCTGGTTTCTGCTTTGCTGGCCACATAGTTGTTGTAAAGCTGTTTATTGGTTGCTGGCGGGCAAATACCGTAGTTTTCTAACACCATGTCTAACTCAAAGTTGAGTTCTGGAATGGTCTTGTCAACGTAGGTATACCAAAGCGCGTAGTTGGCTGGCGTGGCAGCAACATGGTTTTTGATCATCAGTGGGACCGCTTTTTTTAAATTAGCGGTTGATTTCTTAAACTCGTCGGTCATTTCTGCGATGGTACTAGCAAAATGGGATTGGGCTTAGATTAACGGATATTAACTAATGTCGCTTTAATTTTTATCACTTTTGCATGGTTTATATAGAAAATGAGTGATTAAGATCGTGATCAATACCGTTGGATTCGAATTTTATAAAATATCAGTATGAAACATGTACAGGCATTTGGTGGTATTGCGTGTTTTGAGATATCCAGCAAATGGATTCCGTGTAAACGTTAGTAACCTAATGATCGTCAAACTCTCGTTTTCGTATAAAAGCAAGTAAATCAAAAGGCTTAACGTCAGGGTCTCCGTGAAAAGAACTCGTAGACGAAGAATTAACATCTAAGGGTGCGAATTGAAAAAGAAAATAGGACTTTATTGGTTCACGAACGACTTGCGATTGCACGACAACCCACTGTTGAAAAGCGCCAGTGTAGAAATGGACGAGTTAATTTGCTTGTATTGCTACCCTTCAATGACGCCTTACTTGCATCACTTTGCGCAGGAAGCCTCTTTCGGGCGCGCGAAATTGCAGTTTCTCGACTCATCGCTTAGTGAACTCAATCAATCTTTGAATCACCTTGGTCAGCGATTATGGGCGGTTGAACTAACGCCCGATCAAGCAATCAAGTATGCTGTTAATCGCTTCGGCGTCACACATATATATGCTGACGCCTTTCCCGGTTCGGATGAGCAACAAGCGTTAGATCGCGTAGCTGAAGGCGCTTCTCATGTAAAAATAAAACAGCAAGCAATCCGGACCCTGTTAAGGGAAGAACAACTGCCTACCACTTTCACGCAGTTTAGAAAGCAAGTTGAAGGTTTAGACATCTCTCGGCCCCAGGAGAGTATCCGTTCGTTACCTCCAATTCCTTTAGGTGTGAATCTTCCTTCCGTTACTGCATATTACTTTGACGCAAAAGCTGCGTTTCATGGTGGAGAAAGCCGCGGGCTTGAACATTGTCGCCAGTATTTTGCTTCCACACTAGCCAGTGAATACAAACAAACACGCAACGGTTTAGATGGCATGGATTACTCCACCAAGTTCTCTCCTTGGTTAGCTCATGGGTGCGTTTCTCCGAAAACCATTTATGCCATGTTGAAAGGTTATGAAGCCGCGAATGGTGCAAATGATTCAACCTATTGGATTTACTTCGAACTGCTTTGGCGTGAATACTTTTATTGGTATGCCCGTCGATACAAGCGGCAGCTCTTCCGATTCGGTGGCATCCAAAATCAAGCACCACTCACCAGTTTTTACGCGCACCGTTTCCAACAATGGAAGAAAGGTGAAACGCCATTTCCTATCGTGAACGCGTGTATGCACCAGCTCAATGAAACCGGTTATATGTCGAATCGTGGCAGGCAGTTAGTTGCTAGTTGTTTGGTGCATGAGCTTGGCCTTGATTGGCGTTATGGCGCGGCGTACTTTGAGTCACAACTGGTTGATTACGATGTGGCATCAAACTGGGGAAATTGGCAATACCTAGCGGGCGTTGGTGCTGATCCGCGTGGTTCACGACAATTCAACCTCGACAAGCAAACCGAAATGTACGATCCGCACATGGAGTTCATCGATAGGTGGCAAGGTCGTTGTGCTGGCGCGCATTTGGATAGTGTAGACATGGTCGATTGGCCGATTGTGATGGGCAGCAGTGGCAAAGCTTCGTCACCGGAGAAACCGTAATGCAATTTGAAACCGTACGATTGATCTTGGGCGATCAACTTAACAGTGAGCACTCTTGGTTTCAGCAACCGGATGAGCAAGTGCTTTACCTGATTGCGGAGCTCAAGCAAGAGAATACTTACGTCACGCATCATATTCAGAAAGTGTGTGCGTTCTTTTCTGCAATGGAACAGTTTGCGAAAGAGCGTCAGAGTGAAGGTCATCAAGTTCTGCATCTCACACTGGATGACACACAATCCTTCGACGATCTTGAGCAAGTCTTGCAACACTACGTGAGCGAAGTTGGTGCAAGTAAGTTTGAATATCAACGCCCGGATGAATACCGTTTACTAGGGCAGTTAGCCAAACTAAAGCTTGATGGGGTCGTGACGCGTTGTGTCGATTCGGAACACTTTTTGTTGCCGTTTGAGGAAATAGAATCGCAGTTTCCTCAAGGCAAACACATCATGATGGAGCACTTTTATCGCCGCATGCGCAAGCGCTTCGACATCTTGATGCAAGACGGAAAGCCTGTAGGCGGGAAATGGAATTACGATGCCAACAACCGTAACAAGCTCAAAGCCCAAGACATTGAACAACTGCCACAACCTTTGATGTTCAGTACCGACGTGCGCGATATTACTGATCGGTTGGCACGACATGACATCAAAACCATCGGAAATCTTGAAGGAGACTTGTTGTGGCCGATCAATCGCGCGCAAAGCCTCTCTTTACTCGCGCATTTCTGCCAAGTCTGTCTGCCGTTATTTGGACGTTTTCAAGATGCCATGACAGGCCAGCACGATGCTAAGTGGAGCTTGTATCACAGCCGAATTTCATTCTCGCTTAACAGCAAATTGCTGCACCCGAGAGAAGTCATTGATGCTTCACTCAAGGCATTTAATTCCAACGCAGACATCGACATTTCTCAAGTCGAAGGGTTTATTCGCCAAATCTTAGGATGGCGAGAGTACATTCGAGGCGTCTATTGGGCGAACATGCCTAATTACCCGAAAAAGAGCGAGCTGGGCGCAGAAAGAAAGCTGCCAAACTTCTTTTGGAGTGGCGAAACCAAAATGGCCTGTATGCGCAATGCGATTGGGCAGTCCCTCGATTACGCCTACGCACACCACATCCAACGTTTGATGGTCACTGGTAACTTTTGCTTGCTAACCGAGATCGACCCAGATCAAGTGGATGAGTGGTATCTCGGTATCTATGTTGATGCGATTGAATGGGTCGAAATGCCGAACACACGTGGCATGGCATTGTTTGCGGATGGCGGCATTGTTGGCACCAAACCTTACGCGGCGAGTGGTTCTTACATCAACAAAATGAGCGACTACTGTAAGGGTTGCCATTACGACAATAAGGCGAGGAGTGGGGAAGGATCGTGTCCGTTTAACAGCCTTTATTGGCGCTTTATGAACAAGCACGACAAGCGCCTCGCAGCCAATCCACGAATCGGGATGATTTTCCGCTCTTGGGACAACATGGAAGAACAGCAACGCCAAGCGATTCTTGATACCGCAGAGCACTACATAGAAAACGTGGAGAACTTGTGATGGAAATACTCATCGTCGGTGGCAATGGTGGAATTGGTTTGGCGATGGTGAGAGAAGCCGCAGCTCGGTTTCCTCAAGCTCGCGTGCATGCCACTTATCGTAAGCAGCAACCAGATTGGCAACACCCAAATGTCGTTTGGCATCAAGTGGATGTATCGCAAGACGAGCAGGTAAAAGCGTTCAGTGAGCAGATTGAACACGTCGATTGGTTGGTGAACTGTGTTGGTATGTTGCACACCCAAGAGAAAGGTCCTGAGAAGAATCTTAGCTCGCTCGACGCAGACTTCTTTCAGCAAACCATCACGGTTAATACTTTGCCAAGTTTGCTGTTGGCGAAATACTTCACGCCCAAGCTAAAGCGCAGTACTGCACCCAAGTTTGCGACCATTTCGGCCAAAGTTGGCAGCATTAGCGATAATCAGTTAGGTGGTTGGTACAGCTATCGAGCATCGAAAGCCGCATTAAACATGTTCCTAAAAACCATGTCGATCGAATGGCAAAGAGTGGTCAAACATGGCACGGTGCTTTCACTTCACCCTGGCACCACAGATACCGCTTTGTCGGCACCTTTTCAAACCAATGTCCCAGAGGGAAAGTTGTTCACGCCAGAGCGAGTTGCTAAGGATTTATTAGGCTTGATAGAAAAAGCAACCCCGCAAGATAGCGGGGAGTTTTGGGCTTATGATGGGACGTTATTACCTTGGTAAGAGAACGCGTACAAACGTTAATACAAATGAAATAACATACTCCAGAGAGGGTCGGAGTGACCTACGTTTTCGTTGATTTATTTCTTCGGCAACGCTCAGAACAATAAACGATTTCCTCCCAATTTCGCGCCCACTTCTTTCTCCAAGAAAATGGGCGCTGACAGACCGGACAGACTTTCATGGGAAGGTTGGATTTAAAACCTTTCATCGCGCTGAATGTTCACTCCTAATTTGGTTAAAACTACTTATCAAATAGGTACAGGTAATCGCCGTAGCCTAAACTCGCCATCTTGTTCACAGGTACAAATTTCATCGCAGCAGAGTTCATACAATAGCGTAATCCCGTCGGCTTCGGACCATCTTTAAACACATGACCTAGGTGTGAATCACCAAACTTACTGCGGATCTCCGTTCTAGGGTAGAGCAGTTTATAATCGGTTTTCTCCACGATGTAACCCGGGTTAATTGGTCGAGTAAAGCTTGGCCAACCTGTGCCAGATTTGTATTTATCAGTAGAAGAAAATAGCGGTTCACCGGTCACAATATCCACATAAATTCCCGCTTCTTTGTTGTCCCAGTATTCATTATCAAACGGACGCTCCGTGCCTTCTTCTTGCGTCACGTAATACTGTAGCTCTGTTAAGTTTGATTTGATTTCAGACTGAGAGGGCTTACTGTACGCTTTCACTTTCGAAAGCAGCTTTTTTTCTTCAATCAACTGTCGAAGCGTTTTAGGACTTTCTTTTCGATCTTCACCAAACACTTCGTCGAGGTATTTATCGCGACCTGATGCGTAGCGATAGTATTTGTATTTCAGACTACTCTTCTTGTAGTAATCCTGATGGTACGACTCCGCAGGGTAAAACTTTTCAAACTCGATCAGCTCTGTTTTCAACGGTTTTGGATAGATCATCGCCTTGTCGATTTCCATCATAAACTGCTTAGCAATCTGCTTTTGCTCCGCATTATGGTAGAAGATCGCTGGACGGTATTGAGGACCACGGTCAACAAATGAACCTTTATCGTCGGTAGGGTCGATATGACGGAAGAAGTAGTCCAGCACTTGCTCGTAGTTCACGACAGCAGGATCGTACTTCACCTCAATCACTTCAATATGACCAGATTTACCAGAAGAGACTTGGCGGTAAGTCGGGTTTTCAATATGACCACCTGAATAACCTGATACAACATCGATTACGCCGGGCAGTTGCTCTAAATCCGATTCTGTACACCAGAAACAACCGCCAGCTAGCGTTGCGATTCTTGTATTCTCTGAAGCCTTCAGCTTATCCATCGTATCGGCGGTACCTGTTTTACTCAATAGTAGAAACAAGACTGGAAGTGCGAAGGAGAAACCGGCCAATAACTTAGACATATTCTTCATAGCTACCTCATCGTTATTTTTGTAGAAAGTGTTACTTAAATAAAAAGTGTTACGTATAGAGAAAGGTAACCGAGCGAAAAAATTACAGTAATGTTGAAAATTCCGTTGCCCTTTTATGCGATAGAGCTAAAGTATCGACAAGAAACACACCGCTAGTAAGGGCAACGATGCCTTGAATAAGCGATGCTAAATGAGGTAAATCATGCAAGCTGAAGTTAAATGGATAGAAGATTTTAAATTCCTTGGGCAATCTCAGTCGGGCCACTCCGTAGTGATGGATGGCAATGGCGGTGCAACCGCACCAAGCCCAATGGAAATGGTACTAATGGCTGCTGGTGGCTGTAGCTCTGTCGATGTTGTTGATGGTTTGAAAACAGCAGGCCAAAAGGTTTCGTCAGTTAATGCCAAGCTAACCACAGAGCGTCGTGAAACCGCACCGCGTATCTTTACGCAAGTGAATATCCACTTTGAAGTGTCAGGTGACGAGCTTGACCCAGAAGTCGTAGCAAAAGTGGCGGCTGACTCGCTAGAAAAATACTGCTCGGTTTGCTTAATGCTAGGCGAAGGTGTTGAGATGACCCACAGTTGGGAAATTGTGTAAGTTGACAGACTCCACAAAATATAAAAACAGGAAAGAGAAAAGTCCGGGCTTTTCTCTTTTTTTATTTCGCAGTTCACGTACCTTGTGAAGAATCTGAAAGCAGTAATTGCAGGTTGTAGGAGTCTTCCAGTGACAGAACTAGAAAAAATGATGTCTGGCCAGGTCTTTGATGGCATGGACAAAGAAATTGACGCCATTAGAAGCCATGCTCTTCAAGCACTTAGAGCACTTAATAATAACACCGACGAAAGTCAGCGCGACGAATTGCAAAAGCAGCTATTTGGCAAGGTAGGCCGTTGTATTGTCCAGTCCCCTTTTCATTGTGAATTTGGTAAGACCATCGAAATAGGTGAAGAAACCTTTATCAACATGAACGTGGTCATGCTCGATGGTGCCAAAATTACCATCGGGAACCACGTGCTCATTGGACCGAGCGTGCAATTCTATACCGCTTCTCATTCTGTTGATTACCGCAGTCGCCGACGTTGGGAAACGTTTTGTAAACCCATCACGATTGAAGATGATGTGTGGATTGGCGGAAATTCCGTCATTAACCAAGGTGTGACGATTGGTGCTCGTTCGGTTATTGCGGCGAACTCGGTAGTCAACCATGATGTGCCGCCAGATTGTCTATACGGAGGCACGCCAGCTAAATTGATTCGTCGTCTCAACGAAGAAGAATTATTGTAAGAGAGCAAGCGTCGTTGTGACAATTATATAGCTTTCGAGAAGAATATAGCTTATCCGAGTTACATTAAGCCCAAATAAGCTATTTCTACATTATTCAACTTCAAAGTTTCAACTTGAACTTGAAAAACAATAAGGTATTAAGGGTTTAAACTATCTACTAATGCGAGTATTCCAGCTGAAGAGAATACGACTATCAGCATAGAGGAGTTTATAATAATTATTCCTATTAATAGAATTGATAGTGAGCGGTACCATCTAGGCACTTCTTTGGAGATATCGGGTAACTTTCGTTTTTTACCTGAGCTAGGTTGGACGATTAAACGAACAAACATCAATGTTCGGAAAAATGCGTAAGGCCATCCCGTAAATAGAGCTAGTTCGAAAGTGTTAAAATAAGGTTCTGTAAAGTAACTATTGACAACTTTTTTTGGCATTAAAATATGCATGATACCTATAAATAATGTCTGGAGAAAAATAATCAATATTCCAGAAAACATTAAGTATCCAATAATATTCCAAACTAATTGCATATGGCACCCAAGTTTGTCTTTGAAACTAAGTCAGGCTGAGAGCCTAAGTTGTTGTATGTAAGCACAGCTGCTTTACCGGAGGCGTACCCAATAGCGGTAGTACCGGCAGCGAGTACAATGGCAGTCCCCCAGTCAATAGGGTTTGATACTAAAAATAGACCGACTAACGCGCTGGTACCCATTCCTACAGCTGTGCTAGTTATTGACTCAACAAAAATTTCATTCTTCTCATGTTGGTCTTGTGTATTCGCAATCTGAATGCAGGAAGCCGTTAGACCAACACATACTAAAACATGTCCGCCAACTTTAGATGCTTGAGCTATTTTATTCAGTTTTTCGGCTTGTTTAACTATATGAGCATTCGCAGGTAATCCTCCACTTCGAGCTATGCGAATAGACTCGTAAGCTTTTTATTATCAAGTGATAAATTTAGCCTTTCATATGGAGCACCATACATGTTTAATATAATTGATGATAAGTTATCATGAGTTTTTATTTTATACTCAAGTAATCCCGACACAGAGCACCTCTAGCTAATAATTTGTTTGTGCAGATACTAACAAAAAACTATATTTAAAAAGGTTTATTTTTTGCATTCTAGACTTTCATTTTAAAAAGTTACAAATTAGCTGATGTATTTATTATTTGTATGAAATTGTTAATGTGATTTTTTACATTTAAAGTGTGATATTAAACTTGGTTGGATAAGTGAAGGTCATACATGATTTGCTAGTGATAAAAAACCTGCGATAAAAAATACAAGTGCTAACATTGTAGAGTTTATGATAATTACCCATATTATTATGAAGGATAATAGGCGGTACCACCTAGGCCCCTCTTGGGATACATCAGGTAACTTTCGCTTTTCACCTGAGCTAGGTTGAACGATTAAACGAACAAACATCAATGTTCGGAAAAATGCTTAACGCCAACCTCCAAATATAGTTGGTCGTGTATAAAATTGATAAACTTAAATGGCGAGATGTAAGCCTTGCACAACTAACAAAGGTTGGTTAAACAAGGCTAATAGTCGGTTATGGATGAATAACGATTTGTTGCTCCTCAGTCATCACAAGTGTCGCTTTGCTTTGTTCGATAAGTTGGGCAGCATAAGAAGGGGTAACGGCCTGCATATCACCTTTAGATCGAAGAGTTAAAGACTCCCACGCTTGATCTCGATATTTCCCTGCTTGGGTGTATTGAATCAGTACTTTCATAGCTTCACGCTCCGGTGTGGTTGACGTGCTACTTAAGTTAACGATCTTAGGTTTGTTGTGCATCTGTTAAAAACGAAACATTAGTTTAACCAAATGTGCCTTTCCAAATATCGCGCATTGAGCAGAGCAATTTAGAATCCTTGTGATGAAGGGATGAAAAACACTCAATCTTTCGATTCATACTGCGCAATATAATGTTTGAGAGATTTGGTTTCCGCACTCTGAAACTCTTCATCGTGCATACGCAGTGCTTGGATACGGTCGAGGCGGAACTGGCGGTAGTCATCGCGCAATTCGCACCAGGCGACCAGCGTCCAGACTTTGCCCCAAAAGAACTGGCCTAACGGTTGGATTTTTCTTTCGGTCACTTGTCCGCTTTCATCTTGGTAATCCAAACTGACCTTAAACTGATGATCAATCGCGTGGCGCAGAAGCTGCCCTCGTTTGGCAGTCTCGGATTGGGTGTGATAATCGGGCACAATCAGCGGACAATCTTCCACTTGTTGTTTGAGCTTATCGGGCAATACCGAAAGTATTTTGGTGGACGCAGAGTGAGACGCTTCGGCGAGTTCGGCATCCGACCAGGCTCGAACCATCCGCATACCCAGTTCAAGCGCCATCATCTCTTTTTCTGAGAACATCAAAGGCGGCAGATGAGAGCCAGCTTGCAACAAGTAGCCGACACCTGCTTCACCTTGAATAGGAACACCAGAACTGAGCAACGACTGAATATCGCGATAAATCGTACGTTCGCTAACTTCCATTCTTTCTGCGAGCTCTTTCGCTGTCACGGCGTAACGCTTTGCGCGCAGAAGCGTCAGTAGCTCAAACAGTCGTTCTGATTTGCTCATGATGTTCCTTATCTAGACCTACTGGTTGTTAGTGGTAGTGTGGCTGATTACTTCTCTAGCTCACTGCACATTTTTAAGTTGTGATGTTTAAGCTCGAAGCTTTCGCAGTCAATCATTGATAACAGAGGCTGAAATTCAACGGCTTGCTTAATCTGTTTTCCCGCCTGTTTTGCATCGTCCATTGAACGCCAGTAAATGATGTCTGTCCACACATCGTCCGTCGCTTCGTGACTGAGCGATCGGTACAAAAAGCCCGGCAGATTCTTCACAAACGTTTGTGACTGTTTGGCAGCGGCGATCACGTCTTGCTCTGTTGTGCCTGCGGTTAGACGAAATTGCACAGTTTCGATAACGGTTTCCATATTGTGATTCCTTATTGGTTTTGGCGGATTGCCTGTTGAGTTCCAAATAAGGTTACGCGGATGGAATGTCAGAACATGTCAGTAGTGAAATCTCACTCACTTATCATCAATATGGTTATTTTTCTGGGCTGTTGTAACGATCCCAATAAGGTAAATCTGTGCCGAGTTTTTCGCTGATAAAATCGATAAAGGCTCTTACTTTCAACGGCATGTGCTTGCGCTCAGGAAAAACCGCATAAATGGCGTGTTCTGGTAGAGAATACTCTTCCATCACCGGTTTTAGATTTCCTGCGGCAAAGTCTCTCCCTGCAATAAATGTTGGCAGTTGCGCAATGCCCGAACCTCTTAACAGCAACTGGCGAATGGCTTCGCTGTTATTGACGATAAAGTTTCCTTTTGGAAGTACCTTGTATTCGCTGCCGTTGTTGATGAACATCCATTCGACGCCGCCACGGAAATAGGAGTAGCGCAGGCAGTTGTGACTGACTAAATCACTTGGTTTTTGTGGTGTTCCAAACTCCGCTAAGTAATCTGGCGAGGCACAAAGCACACTTTTACAAGGGGCGAGACGTTTTGCGATTAGATTGGAAGAGGTGAGTTCACCAATACGGATCCCCAAATCAAAACCGTCTTTAACCAAATCGACCATTTTGTCTTCGAGGTTTAAATCCACTTCAATTTTCGGGTAACGAGCGAGAAACTCGCTGATCAAAGGCGCGATATGCAGTACACCGAAAGACATCGGCACGGTAATTTTGAGCCGACCTTGTGGAGAGCCTTGCAGTTCTGATACCGCGTCCACGCCTTGCTGGGCCAGATTGAGCGCTTGAGAAGCGTACTCAAAATAGCGTTCTCCCGCTTCGGTCAGGCTCAGCTTACGCGTAGTTCGATTAAGGAGACGAATGCCCAAATCGTCTTCTAGTTGGTTGATGCGTTTGCTGATCGCCGATTTCGTCAGATTCAGCTGTTTGGCCGCAAGGGAAAAGCTGCCGCATTCGACAACAGCAACAAAAACGGGCAGGGAGGCAATCGCGTTCACATCAATCTCCTATTATCGTGAAGCATTTATTGTTGAGCACAAGGATACAATTAATTTCCAATTATAGAGATTATCTTCAAGAAGAAAACAATCTAGACTATGCACCAGTATTACGACCTTGATTTTGGGAAGAAGAAAATGAAGTACGATTGGATCCTGTTTGACGCTGACGAAACCTTATTCCACTTTGATGCTTTCAAAGGTTTGCAGCTTATGTTTTCTCGCAAAGGCGTAGATTTTACTGAACAAGATTTTGCTCATTACCAAACCGTAAACAAACCGCTTTGGGTGGATTACCAAGACGGCAAAGTAACGGCAGATGAGCTAAAACATAAGCGTTTTACCGAGTGGGCTGAGAAGCTGAATACCACAACAGCAGATCTCAATAGCGCATTTTTAGAAGCAATGGCCGATATTTGCAGCTTGTTGCCAGGTGCAAAAGAGCTGATGGAAGCGCTGCAAGGCAAAGCTAAAATGGGCATAATCACCAACGGTTTTACAGAGTTGCAAGCGATCCGCCTTGAGCGCACAGGGATGACTGAGTACTTCGATAAAGTGGTGATCTCTGAACAAGTGGGCGTAGCAAAACCGGACTTAGGTATTTTTGAATACGCGATGCAGCAAATGGGCAACCCATGCAAAACGCGCGTACTGATGGTGGGTGACAACCTGCATTCCGATATTCTGGGTGGTAATAATTTTGGTATTGAAACTTGCTGGTTAAATACCACAGGCGCAAGCGTCGATGAGCGTATCGCACCAAATTACACCGTTGAGTCTTTGAGTGAACTAAAGAACATTTTGGTGGCGTAACCGAATCGGGTATTATTCCGCAGTAACCCTCAGAAAAATCAAGGAATAATCATGTCAGATATCAAACAGCTAGACAGCAAAGTCGTTTACCAGAATAAGTGGATGACGGTGCGTGAGGACAAAATTTTACGTCCGAGCGGCGCAGAGGGCATCTATGGTGTGGTCGACAAACCTGATTGTGCTGCGATTCTGGCTATCGATAACGGGATGATTCACTTGGTTCAGCAGTACCGTTACACCGTAGGTCAACGTTGTTGGGAGATCCCACAAGGGGCGTGGGAATCAAACCCAGATGCGGATCATCTTGAGCTTGCCAAAGGCGAGCTGCGTGAAGAAACGGGTATGCAGGCGAGCGCCATGGCGTATGTCGGCGCGCAGTTTATCGCATACGGCTTTTTGAATCAGACATGTCACGTCTACTTCGCCAGTGATTTAACGGACGTGGGCAATCAACTCGACAGTGAAGAAGAGGATTTGATCACTCGTGCTTTTTCGGTTGAGGAGTTCGAACAGATGATGATCGACGGTACGATTAAAGATTGTGTCACCATCGCTGCTTATGGTTTGGCGAAGCTGAAGAAATTCATTTAGTTATCCATGATAATTTTTTAATGAAAACAGCGGCCTAGTGCCGCTGTTTTTAGTTTGGGTGAGCTCGTTGAGCCATCGCTTACTCGTCGATTTTCTTACCTAAGATTTCCACTTGCGCTTTTTTGGTCACCCCCGCGACTTGCAGCGCAGTGCTGCCAACCGATTCATAGTTCAATTCGATTTTGTCTAACTTCGCGTTATCTTTTGTTGGTAGGCTTAAGCTTCTTGATGACATGCCTTTAGTCAGAACACCTAAACTGTCGAACGTCTTTTCCTGACCATCTTTCATGATTACTTTAACGCTTTTCAGATCGACCGTACCTTGTGTACATTTGATTTTTATGTGGCTGAAACGAGCGTTAGCAAATGGTGACAGTGGATTGACTGTGTCGGTTTCCGATTTAAAACTGACGGTCTTATCTGCAATCTTCTCCCAATCGTTGTCTCCTGCAACCGATTGGAAAGAGGCTACAGCCGCTAAAAGACAGAGTGCGATGGTGTTGAACAGTTTCATAGCTTTTCCTTACCTTAGGTTTAGATATTCTGTTTAATCAGTTCGATGACGTGTGTGACTTCGTCTTGAGTTAAAGCCCCTTCTTTCACGAATAAAATTTCGCCTTGTTTATTTTGTACGATAATCGCAGAACTTTCTTGCTGCAGATCCCAAGTTGTTGCTAATACGCCATTTTTGTCTAACACCATGGAAGACCAAGAGAATGTCTTTTTGCTGTCCTCTGCCGACGATTTTACAAATGTACCGGTTCCCCAAATGGCGTCCTCTTGGTTGATCACGGTCGTGGTCTGATACTGATCTTCAGGAAAGTGAGCGGCAGTGATTGCTGACATCAGCGGCGCGTTCATCTCTTTAGCTTTACTACGACCTGCAATGGCTTGTATCACACGGACTTTGCCTAACATCTGCTGAGTTGCCCAAGGTTGATAAGCCACATCGTCTCCTTGCAGCGTCATTTCGCCATAGGTATCAATGCTGACGGATGGGGTAGTTTGACCGACAGAAAGGTTATGAGAGAAGGCGAATGTCGGGGCGAGTGCGAGTAAGAGTGACAGAACAGATGGAGTTTTCATTGGGGGTTCCTGTAACGAAGTGAGGTTAGATCGAATCAAAATAAGGGGCAAATACGATGCCCCTTATCGGATGTGGCGTTTAGTTAGAAAGTACAACGCGCGCATTTAGCGGTTGCAACGGACGATTGTTTTGTCCCATGACTTCCATCAGTTTCGCGGCTTGATCTTTGGATAAGGTTTGAGTGTCTTTAAGCACAAACCAGCGCACACCTTCTGAACATGGCGGTGTGGTTAAAGAGCCGTTAAATCGATAGTAGTTTGCAGTTTTTGGCAGTAAGTCATTAATCTCAAAAGTATCTTTAAAGAACGTGGTTTGATTCTCTTGTGGGATTGCGTTGATCAGTTTAGACAGCGCTGCGTTTTGATCGCCAGCATCAAACATCACCGAAATTACCGCCAACTCGCCGTCTGCGTTGGCGTGTACAAAGTGCGCTTCAAGTGGATATTGGCGGCCTTTGATTTGGTTTTCTGAAGGTGTGTGGAAATGGAACTGTTGCAGCTCGAACGTCTCGCCATCGATGGTGAAGCTGTTACGTCCGTTCACTTGCGCTTGCAGCGTATGACCATTGTTGGTTAAACCAATGACCTGACCAGTGTACGAAAGGTTCAGTGCTTCCAGTTTTGCATCGGCTGGGTTGTCGATGTTGATTGGGCTTTGGTTTTTCGTGGTTGCGCAGTCTTTGGCGATTTCTCCCCAGTGTTCTGGCCCGTGTTTGTCATTGCCATAGCCCCATTCCGAAGCCTGAGCCGCGCTTAGAGTGAGAAGTGAGAGTGAAAAAGCAAGTAGTGTTTTGTTCATAATAATGTCTCTGTTCGGTCGCTTTGATAAGCGTTGTTACAAGGCAATGACCTAGAGGTTTGATCACTGCCTGACGAATTAGAAACGGTGGCTGAGTTGGGCACCAATTAGGAACGCATTTGAATGGGTAACGCCCGTCACCATCGGTGCAGGAACACCTTCATACGCGTACTCTTCTACGTTGACATCTTCACCAATCAAGTACGTCATGCCGATGTCAACCGTGGTATCTGATGACCATTGGTAAGAGGCCCCCGCAGATAACCAGTGACGGTTCGAATCTGGGATAGAAAGCGAAGTCAGCTCATCGACAGGTGTTTTGTCGAACATGTAACCCGTGCGTAGTGTCCAACGTTCATTGGCGTACCAAGTCGCACCGATGGAGTAGTGCGCGGAGTCTTGCCACTGAAAATCTTTTAGCAACTGATCATCAGCTTTCAAGCTGTCAAATGCTGACCAACCAATCCACTGCACAGAATAGTGCAGGGCAAATTTAGGTAAGACGCGGTGATAACCGGAAAACTCCGCAATATCCGGTAGCGGCATAGCAAGCGAGTCGTACGATTCGCCAGCAAAGTGGATGTCACCCTTGGCATCAATGTTAGGGCTGTGCTTGTAGCTTAAACCTAAGCGATGACGTTCGTTAAACTCGTACATCATGCCAATGTTCGCGCCAAGCCCAATGCCGCAAGCTTCCACATCAAGTGCGTTGCCTTTTACGGATCCACAGCGTTGTTCTAGTTCGTTTCCAAGTATGTTCCCACCAACGCAAACACCCACGTCCATATCGCGGTACAGCTCACCAGAGCCGTAAATCACATCAATACCACCACCGATACTAAAACGATCGTTCACCTTGTATGCCAAGCTTGCGCCAAGGTTGACACTCGCTACGCTGGTGACACCGCCAAAAACAGGTGCGCCATAGTTTGGTTTAAACTCCATGTCGGTTCCGAAGTTGGAATATGCCGATAAGCCTAGATACCAGTCGTCGTTGATAGGGTGAATAAAGTAAAAATTGGGTACAACGGCTGGTTGACCAACGCCATCGACGTCATCAATGTCGGTCACGGTTTGAGAGAAGGACGGGGTAATGTCAGCTTGAGGGGACGGAGGAAAACCACCCATACCAACATTGACATCCGCATTAATGTTAGCTCGATGATATTGCGCATTTTTAACGGTAACGTCAGGTTTGACGTAAGTGACACCGAACGATAAGGCATTTTGTTTAAACAGCGTCATCGCTGCGGCGTTACGGCTGACTACAGACGCATTATCACCAATGACGGCATCACCAGCAAAAGCACGACCAAGACCCGTCGCCGAATGTTCGTTAATTTGAAAACCACCGGCATACGCCGTCGAGGAGGCTAACCCGATTAATAAATAAATCGGTGAAAGAGTTAATTGTCGCTGCATGTTTTTCTCATGAATTAATTAGAAGTTGTATTGCAACGAAAATCAGTAAAATAAACAAATCTGACCAGTGCATTTAAGAGTAAAACTAACAGTGTGCTGACAATAAGTAAATTTAACTTAATAAATATTTATTGTTGAATTTATTAATGCTTCATGGCGTGAATATAGTGGTTATTTTACGTGTAAATTAAATCCTGAACCTCTATTTTTATTTTTGCGGTATTACTTCTCTATTTTTATTGTACTGACTGTTCCCTAACAAATAGAGGGAAATCCAGCGATAAAGTGTCCGTGATGGAAACTCTGAGTCATTTGTATTTCCATTGCATCCCAACGTTGGTAGTTCGAATCAGCAAGAGAACTATCGTTTAAACCCACATGACACACTCCTCTCGGTCTTACCTGTGTTATGTGGGTATTTTTTATTTAACTTATCACTTAACTCCTCTTGAAATTCAATAATTAAAAATGGCCATAATGAAATTTAAATTGATGGAATGTTGAATAATTTTGGATTTTACTGGTTTGTTGGTATTTAAAAGTTTTGTTTATAATACTTATAACTTGAATTTCTATATTAAAAATGATCTTTGTTATATTTATTGAATGATAAAGTTTTGAAGTGACTATAATATCTCGGATTTTTCACGTTAGTGAAGTTATTCCTTCAGTATCTTGACGTTAATTTACCTATCTTTACGTCTCGTACCCTGTACGGCTAAGACAAATAGCAGTATAAAATCAAAACGATTATTTACTTCACTCCTGCTATGAAACTCAATAAAAAATGGCTCGTTTTGTGTGGCCTACTTGCTATTGGTGCTGGTGGTTATCATTATCTGCAACGTCCAGAACCCATTTCTCCTTACGCGACAGAAGTCGTTCGCAAAGGCAATATCGAAAAGGCGGTATTAGCTAACGGCATGTTGCAAGCGTCCAAATTGGTGAATGTAGGTGCGCAAGTATCTGGGCAAATTCAACGCCTCGCTGTGAACTTAGGGGATGAGATAAAACAGGGGGACTTGATTGCACAGATTGACAGCCTGACTCAGCAAAACAGCCTCAAAGAAGCCCAAGCGTCTCTTAATAGTCTCAACGCTCAGTACCAGGCTAAGCAAGCGCAGATTAAACAAGCAAACTATGAATACGTGCGCCAAAAAGGCATGTTGGCAGCGAAAGCGAGCTCACGAGCTGATTACGAGAATGCCGAAGCGACGCTCGCCATCTACAAAGCCGAGTTAGCGCAACTGGATGCCGAAATCGAGAAAGCCAAAATCAACGTCGACAATGCGCAGTTAGATCTCGGTTACACCACCATCAACGCACCGATGGATGGCACGGTGGTCTACACCGCGGTGGAAGAAGGACAAACCGTAAACGCCAATCAAACCACGCCAACTATTATCGAGTTAGCCAAGCTAGATACGATGACGGTGAAAGCCGAAATTTCGGAAGCCGATGTGATTTTTGTTCACCCCGGCCAAACGGCGCTGTTCACCATTTTAGGCAAACCGAATCAGCAGTTTAAAGGTACATTGCGCGCCATTGAGCCGGGGCCAACCATCATGGATGGCGATGACAGCGATTTGAGCATTTCAGATAGCGACGCCATTTACTACAACGCTGTATTTGATGTGAAGAACCCGCAAGGTATTTTGCGCATCGGCATGACTGCGCAAGTTTCGATTGTCCTTGAGCAATCGGAAAATACCTTGATTGTCCCTTCACAAGTCCTGCAAAAATCTGGCGGCAAAGGCAACTATACCGTGCCAGTGTTTGAACAGGGCCAAGTGGTGCAAAAGCCCGTGACTGTGGGTATTAACAACAAAGTGAACGCAGAAATTCTCTCAGGTTTGAAGGAGGGCGACCAAGTTGTTCTTGGCAATGCTATGGATGGAGAATCATCAAGCCGAGGTGATCGTCGTCGACCTCCAATGAGGTTCTAAGATGAGTGACGTGCTTTTAAAAGTTGAGGATTTAACTCGACGTTTTGTCTCTGGCGACGAGTCGCTTACTGTGTTGAACCACATTAATTTAGAGATAAAACGCGGTGAAATGGTCGCGATCGTGGGTGCATCAGGCTCTGGTAAATCGACGCTGATGAATGTGCTCGGCTGCTTGGATAAACCGTCCAGCGGTCGATACTTCATTAATGGGCAAGATGTCTCGACGTTGGAATCCGACCAACTGGCGGAACTGCGCCGTGAGTATTTTGGCTTTATATTCCAGCGTTACCATCTGCTGGGGGATTTAACCGCGGTGGCAAACGTGGAAGTACCTGCGGTTTACGCGGGAGTTCCTCATCGTCAAAGAACGGAGCGAGCGCAGTCACTATTGGCTCGCTTGGGGCTGGAAGATCGTTTGACTCACAAGCCCAGCCAACTGAGTGGTGGCCAGCAACAGCGCGTGAGTGTTGCTCGTGCACTGATGAACGGTGGTGAGGTGATTCTCGCCGATGAGCCCACTGGCGCATTAGACAGTCACAGTGGGCAAGAGATGATGGCACTGCTTAAAGAGTTGCATCAACTTGGGCATACGATCATCTTAGTGACTCATGATATGAACGTGGCGAACTTTGCGGATCGCATCATTGAAATCAAAGATGGTGAAATCATTGCAGATACGCCAAATGCACAAGTTGTAATCAATGAGCAAGCAGCAAAGACACCGAGCGCGTCTTTTCATCGCCCAGCGCAAGCCGCCAGTAAGTGGTGGAAGTGGGACAGTTTTATTGACGCGCTCAAAATGGCGCTGCTGGCGATGTCTAGCCACAGAATGCGCACGTTTTTGACCATGCTCGGCATCATTATTGGTATAGCTTCGGTGGTTTCCGTGGTGGCACTAGGTAATGGTTCACAACAGCAAATTTTGTCGAATATTTCATCCATGGGAACAAACACCATTGATGTCAGGCCGGGCAAAGGGTTTGGTGACCGCCGCTCCGGACGAGTGAAAACGCTAACCGCCGACGATGCTAAATCGTTGGAGAGTCTACCTTTTGTCGACAGTGTCACGCCGTCTTTATCCAACAGCTTAACCGTGCGTTACGCCAATCAGGATGCAACCGCGTCTGTGGAAGGGGTTGGGGAAGATTATTTCCGTGTGCGCGGTTATGAGATCGCCAAAGGTCAGTTTTGGGATGAAGACAGCGTGAATTCGCTCGCCCAAGAAGCAGTGATTGATGACAACACCAGAAAGGAAATGTTTGCGGATAGAAATCCGATTGGTGAAGTGATTTTTCTAGGTTCATTGCCAGTGCGTATTGTGGGTGTCACGCAGAAAAAAGAAGACGCGTTTGGCAACAGCGACGCGCTGAAAATTTGGGTGCCATACACCACCATGTCGGGACGAATGATGGGACAACGCTACCTCAACGGCATTACTGTACGGATTGATGAGAACGCCCCAAGCGCAGCGGTAGAACAGAGCATCATCAACTTGTTAAAAATGCGCCACGGTACAGAAGATTTCTTCACGATTAACACTGACACCATTCGTCAGAGCATCGAGAAAACCACCGCAACCATGACGTTACTGATCTCAGCGATTGCGGTGATCTCCCTAATTGTCGGCGGAATTGGCGTAATGAACATCATGTTGGTGTCGGTGACAGAGCGCACGAAAGAGATCGGTGTACGAATGGCTGTGGGTGCGCGGCAAGCGGATATTTTGCGTCAGTTTTTGATTGAAGCGGTACTAGTGTGTTTGTGTGGTGGCATTGCTGGTATTGGCTTGGCGTTTTTGATTGGTTTTGCATTCAGTACATCTGGCAGCAGCTTCCAAATGATTTACTCAATGAACTCGATCATCTGGGCGTTTATTTGCTCAACGTTGATTGGCATCGCTTTCGGCTTTTTACCCGCTCGCAATGCCGCCAAACTCGATCCGATAGAAGCGCTAGCGAGAGACTAAAAATGAGTAACACAATGAAATTCAAAACTCGATTGGTCGCGGCTGCCTTAAGTGCAGTGTGGTTGTCAGGTTGTGGGTCGCTTATGCGTAGCGACTATCAAGCTCCTGAGGTGCAAGTGCCTGCAAATTGGCAACAGATGCATGTTGCGGGTGATGTCAGTATGGATCCTTGGTGGTTGGCGTTTAACGACCCAACGCTTAATCAATACATTGCTCAGGTGTTGGCTCAAAACAACGATTTGACGCTGGCAACGCTAACGTTAAAGAAAGCGCGTTTACAGCTGGGTTTAACGCAAGATGACCTTTTCCCTACGTTGAGTTCTTCCACATCAGGACAAGTTCAAAAATCTCTTGATAGCGGGGAATCGGCAGATAGCTACAGCACTAACTTGTCCGTCAATTACGAGTTGGATTTGTGGGGAAAAATCTCGGCAGACGTTGACCAAGCCAAGTGGACGGCGATGGCAAGTCAACAAGATCGCGAGGCGACCGCACAAAGTTTGGTGGCAACGACGGCATCGTTATATTGGCAAATCGGCTATCTAAAACAGCGCTTAAACCTCAGTCAGCGTAATGTGGAAGACGCAGCTCAAACGCTACAATTGATTGAAAAACAGTACCAACTTGGCGCTGTGGATCAGTTAGATGTGCTTGAAGCCAAACGTACGTTGGCAAGCTTACAAGCGCAGCAAAGTGAGTTTGAACAGAGTTTACTTGAGGCAAACAACGCCTTTGCGATTTTGTTCAATCAACCGCCGAAGAGCATCAGTGCAAACATCCAAATGCTGCCTGAAGGCGATATGCCATCGTTGAGTGTTGGTGCTCCGTCTGATTTATTGATCCGCAGACCCGACATTAAAGCAGCGCTTTATGAAGTCAAAGCCGCGCTAGCAAATAAAGACGCAGCAGATTTAGACTACTTGCCCAAGCTGACGCTCACTGGGGCTTTGGGTGGATCGTCACAAGCGCTCAAAGACCTGCTTTCCAACCCTATCGGCAGTTTAGGTGCGGATATGACGTTGCCGTTTTTGCAGTGGAATGAGATGAAAAATAGCCAAGCCATTGCCGATTTAGACTATCAATCGGCTATTGTGAGTTATCGCCAAGTGTTGTACGCCGCATTCCAAGATGTCGAAAATGCCTTGTCAGCACGCGAGAAATTGAAGTATCAAGCGGCGCGTTTACAAGAGCAATATGATGCCGCAAGTGCCGCTGAGTCCATTTATGCTGCGCGGTATCAGTATGGCTCGACGTCGATCATGGACTATTTGAATGCACAAGAAGACACCAGAAACGCGCAAGCTTCTTTGTTGGAGAACCGTTACAACCAGTTTCTCACTCAGGTTACGCTTTACCAGTCTTTAGGAGGAACCGACGTTGCGCCGTTGTAATTAGGGGTCAGCGCACACTAGCGAAGCGCCATGCAACAAAGCCTTTTTTGAAGGTATTACTGGTCCCATGAATGGGACCAGTAATAAAAGCTTAAGTTACTTGGCGAACTTCTTGAAAGGTGCATCAACCGGGGTGTCAGCTAGGTGATTGGTGTAGTTACTCATCACTTTTTGCGCTAGACCAAGAACAATTTCAAGCAGTTGCTGCTGTCCGTAACCCGCCGCAAAGAATTTCTCTATCTGGGACTCTTCCACTACACCACGTTGGCGCACCATTTGAAGCGTTGTCTCTCGTAGTGTTTCAAGTTTTTCGTCTGCCAATGGAGTTTGGTTGACGAGAGCATCGACAATCTCCTGATCCACTTTCATTGACGCCGCGATCGCACTATGAGCAGGAACGCAGTAGTGACAACCATGCTCAACGTTGATGGTTTGCCATACGACGGTCAATTCTTCTGCGTTAAATGATGTTTGTTGAAATAGCTCATGCACAACTTGATAACCCTCAAGCAAGGTTGGCGCTTCAGCCATAACAGCATGAAGATTTGGTAGCATGCCAAACGCTTTGACTGAATTTTCAATCAGGTGCTTTGATCCTTCGGGTGCGTTTTCTGCGGTATACAGTTTAAATTCTGCCATGTTTAAATCTCCTGTAATTGGATATGAGCGGATTAGGCAAGAACAGGATAGTTGATTTTGAGCGGTCGCTCAATATAAAATTGAGCATATGTTCAAAATTGATAATTGCTCATGGCGAATACAAAGAAATTCCAACGTGATGAAGTGGTGAAAGCCGCCTCGGATCTATTCTGGAAGAAAGGTTTTCATGCAACATCTACACGTGATTTACAAGATAGCGTTAATCTGCGTCCTGGAAGTATTTATGCGACGTTTGGGTCAAAAGAGGGGCTATATTGTGAAGCGCTAAAAATGTATGTTGCGAACTTACAAGCCCTGTTTGAGTTGCATTTAGCTCAGAACACAACGGTTCTAGATGCAATAGAAGCTTTCGCGATTGATGTGGTTATCAATCAGCGAGACTCCAATCCCAGTGAAGTGTGCATGTTAGTCAAATCAGCAAGTGAATTTGCTGAGGATTTTAATGCGCTGCGCAATCAAACAAACAGCTTAGCAAACCAATTTGAATCTTTTCTTGCAAAGCTGTTTGAGCGAGCAATCGAGAATGGCGAAATTGAAGCCCAGGATACATTGCTTCTTGCTCAGTTGTTCCAGGTTCAGTTTACGGGTATACGAGCCTACTCATACCGTAGTGATGATGTAACCTTAAAGACGTTGATCTCTATTATGGTGGACAGCTTCCGCGGTAACGTATCAAAAACAGAAAGCTGAATGAGGCTGCTCAAAGTCAACGTCTCTAAATCAACGGCTTGAAGTAAGCGAGCTCAAATAAACCCGTTATCGGGGTTCGATATCGATAAAAAATGACCACGAAGCATCGTGGTCATTTTTATGCAGATTAACTTGCAATGAACAACAACGGCTTATTAAAAGCGAAACTCTTCTAAGTTATTGCTGCTTTCTAACATTTTTTCAGCCACATAACGATGCGTTGCTGTGGTTGGGTGAGTCACATCCCAGAACACGAACTTATCTGCGCCAGATGCTGCACATTCAGAACGTAATGAGTGAGTGTACATGTAGTCAACAGAGGATGAACGGTTGATGTCTAAGCAAGGGTCGCTTGCATTTACGAAACCGTGTTCTTCTGGTGCCGAGGTTAACTTCTCAAACAGTGCGTGTGTATCAAACAATGCGATGTTGTAGCCTTGGGCTTTGTAGTACATCGCTTGTGCTTTGATGAACTCGTTCATTTTCAATACTTTCGCACGAATCGTTTCAATTTCTTCCTGTGTTGAGTATTTGAACTGTGGTGCTTTGGTTGCATCAGGCAGTGTCATCAACATGAAGTTCTTCGCGCCAGCGTCTGTTAAACGAATCAGAGCTTCAGCGTAATCCGCTTTTACTTCCGGCACGCTACGGTTGTAGTTCATGAAATCATTTAAACCAAACTCTAACGTAAACAATGTGTTAGCAGGGTTGTAGTTCTTCGCCAGCTTTGTGTAGGTTAAGTAAGAAGAAACTTGTTCGCCGACACCAGTTAGCGCGATGTATTGGTTTTCACCTGCTGCGCCACCAACTGCCCAGTTGTATAGCGGTAAGTTTTTGGCTTTAGCAACGTATTCCGTCCAAACAAAACCGTTTGAGAAGTGACCCAAGAACCAGCTATTCGGGTTAGGGAAGCGCCATTGGGACGCGTTAAAGATGTTGCCTGTATCAGACAAGCTATCGCCTAAAGCCACTACCTTGTTGATTTGATCTGGTTGCATTGCAGCATCATTGCTCCAGATCGTGTGGTTATAAGAATAACGATTGTCGGCAGCAAAAAAGGTAATGTCTGCGTTCTCGTTCGCTAGATCTAGTGTTTCCTCACAACGCTGGCGAATTACGTTTTGTGAGGTATTGGTGTAGAACATGTTTTTAAATGAAACAGAGCTCCACCAATAACCATCGATAGTGAAGTCACTACCATCTTGGTTTTTTGCCCATTTCCAATCGGTAGCCGCATCGTCCTTAGAGTGGCTCGTACGATACCAGCATCGAACGTACGTATAAGTTTGATTTTCTTGCGCGCTAACCACTTCAGCCGCAGAAACCATTGCTGGTGATAAAGTTGGCTCCTCTGCAATGGCGGAGGCAAGCGGAAGTAATGCAGTTAATAGTGTGATTGTTTTTTTCATCATTCACTCTTCTTGTAATGGTTATTGTTCCGAATGCGTGAATACGCTCGGCTATAACAGTATTTAGATGAGAATTTTTCTCACTAAACCTTCTAATTCTGAGTAAATGCTCAAGACAGTCAACAACTAAATATTCAATATTTCAGTTTTGGCACCACGGTCAAAAAATCCATTCAGCATAGCAATCGATTAAATGGGTGATATTTAGAATAATTACTCACTAACATTAATTTAACATTCACTTTTTGTTAATTAAGTAATTGCTTTATAAGGTTTTGTTTATGATTTTTAATGTTAACTTAAAGTGTTTATTGAATGATCTTTTGTACAAATTTGTATATTCATGAAACAAATTGTTTGGCATTTTTGCTCTGTAAACTATAGCTGAAGCTCTCATGCAAACATCATGATGATGACTTTTCATGAGAATATAGTGAATAAAAATTAGCTCAAATAAGGAATAGGGCAAATGCACTACACAACAAGTAAAAAACAAGGCTTATTTTCGTTGTCTGCCGTAGCAATAGCACTGACCACTTCGATGTCAGCGTTTGCGGCTCCACCAATGGGATTTGATGAATCTAAGTTACCGACGAAGTACATCGTCAAATTCAAAGAAGATGCAGTCAGCCGTTCTTCAATGGGGGGTAACTCATTCTGGGGGCCACGAATCGCGCAGGAGTCTGTTCTAGAACAGGTGAAGGCACGTAAGGTGGAAAAACTGGGTAATCGCGCCATTTACAGCGTTGAATTGGATGGCGATGACTTAGAGCCGCTTCGCAACCGTAGTGATGTGGAATACGTGGAAGTCGATCCACCTCGCTATTTGCTCAGCGAAACGACCCCATGGGGATATGAAGCGGTTAATGCTCAACTGCTAGCTGACTTCAATGCGGGTAATCGCACTGTATGTATTATCGATTCAGGGTACGACATTTCGCACAACGACCTAAGCGGTAACCGCGTTGCTGGTACTAACGATAGTGGTACGGGATCATGGAGTGATCCGGGTAACAACAATGCCCACGGTACTCACGTCGCGGGTACGATTGCTGCGATTGCCAACACCGAAGGTGTAAAGGGTGTGATGCCAAACCAGAATGTGAATTTGCACATCGTGAAAGTATTTAACGAATCGGGTTGGGGTTACTCATCTGGGCTTGTTAAAGCAATCCAGACCTGTGCCGATAATGGTGCTAACGTTGTGAACATGAGCCTTGGTGGTAGTCAATCAAGCCGAACTGAGCAAAATGCACTGCAAAATATTTACGATCAAGGCGTTCTATTGATCGCAGCTGCGGGTAATGATGGCAATACAGCGCACAGCTATCCAGCTTCTTATGACTCAGTGATGTCTGTTGCGGCCGTTGATAATCAAAATGATCATGCAGCGTTCTCACAATCTACTAATCAAGTTGAGATCTCAGGCCCGGGTGTGGCGATCTTATCAACGGTTACGGTAGGTGAAGGTAAACTTTCTGATATTACCTTGAATGGTGTCAGTCAGTTTGATCGTGGGATTGTTCCTCACAATCGTTTGATCAATAACGGTTCTTCGTATGTTCCGGATCCAATCGCGGGTTCAGTAACGGCAACGCTAGATAGCTGTGATGTCTCTGGCGGTAACTTTAACTGTGGTGATATGTCGGGCAAAATTTGTTTGACTGAGCGTATCGGCAACCAGTCTTCAGGAAACTACCCTGAAGTAGATGCGGTTCAGGCTTGTTACAATGCGGGTGCGCGAGCTGCAATCGTGTACAGCAACTCTGAACTACCTGGTTTACAAAACCCTTTCTTGGTAGACACAAACAACGCTTATCGTATGGTTTCGGTAACGGTTGATCGTGCATTTGGTCAAGAGCTGTTGGGGTATGTTGGTCAGGAAATTACTGTTGCAACAACCTCTGGTGAAGATTACGAGTACTACAATGGTACATCAATGGCGACACCGCACGTAACGGGCGTAGCTGGCTTGGTGTGGAGTTACCACCCAACCTGTACCGCAGCGCAAGTACGTAATGCCCTAGTGAAAACTGCAACAGATATTGATGTTGCTGGTCGAGACAACCGTACTGGCCACGGCCTAGTTAATGCTGAAGCGGCGAAGCTGTTCTTGGACGCTGGCTGTAATGGACCTGATGGTGGTAGCTCTTCGGACTCTAGCTTCTCAAATACCAGCCCTGTTGCGATTCCAGATAATAAATCTTCTGGCGCAATCAGTGCAGTAGAAGTCGATCGCTCTGGTGATTCAGGCACAGTAAGTATTGACGTTGATATTAGCCACACTTACATCGGTGATCTACGAGTGACTTTAACGTCACCGACTGGTGGAGAAGTTGTACTTCACAATAATACTGGCGGCAGCGCTAACGATATAAAAAACACGTTCCAAGCGGATTTTTCTGGTTTTGAATCGCAAGGTACATGGGAACTAAAAGCGGTGGACAGTGCCAGAAGAGACACAGGCACCATCAACAGTTGGACTCTGACCTTTCAATAAGGAGTGGCTATGAAGAAGTTGACCTTACTTTCTTTGTCTGCGGTAGGCGCTACCGCACTATTGGCAATCGGACTGAGCTCAAGCAGCTTGGCAAACAATCAAGGATTTCCTCTCGTGGATGAACGCCAAGATCAAGCCGAGCAGCAACCTGCGCGTTACTTTGTTAAGTATCATGAAGGAAAAGAGAGCGAAGTGAGAGCGCTTCTTCGTCAGCACAACATTGAAGTGGTCGACGCTCTGGTGAAACAACACGTGTTGGTTGTGGTGGGTGAACAGGCGGAAGTCGATAAGCTCGCCGCTCACGATGCGGTCGAATACACTGAGCAAGAGCCGACAAGAAAGCTGCTATCTAACGGAAATACGCTTCAATAAGCCAAACCTCCTTAAGATAGTGCCAAAAAGAAAAACGCCCCTCACGTGAGGGGCGTTTGTTTTCTTTCTACGATTGTTTTGTATGATTATTTTTTATGACTGGTTTCTTCTAAAGCTAGTCGCTTGCTATGACTAGAGATTCTTTAGGATTGATGCCGATGAGCCTATTCCCGCATCAATCAAGTCAGTTATCAGCTAGTCATATTCAGACTAACTATTTAGCGAACAATCAGACCCAGTAGGATACCAACAGCGCCGAAGTCTGCATCACTGAAGGTCGTGTTAGCAAAGCCTAGGTCACCAAGTACTGGCATTAGGAATACTGGTAGGAAGGTAATCAGTAGACCTTGTGCAAAAGCACCCAAAATTGCACCGCGACGACCACCTGTAGCGTTACCAAATACACCTGCCGCTGCACCTACAAAGAAGTGTGGAACGACACCAGGGATAATCACAGTAAGCCCCATCACGTAAAGTAGGAACATGCCCAAAAGACCCGCAGCAAAGCTCGATAGGAAACCAACCAATACTGCGTTTGGTGCGTATGGGAATACAACCGGACAATCAAGCGCAGGTTTTGCGTTTGGTACTAGTTTGTCTGAGATACCTTTAAACGCTGGAACGATTTCTGCGATAACCATACGTACACCTTGAAGGATAACGTATACACCACCGGCGAATGTGATAGATTGCATCAGCGCGAACATGAACCAGTGCTTACCACCGCTGACTTCGCGTACAAAGTCGCCGCCAGCGAAGATACATGTCACCATAAAGATGATGCCCATGGTGAACGAGATTGCCACTGGCGTATCACGTAGGAACAACAAGCTCTTAGGTACGTTCATCTCTTCAGTAGAGTGTTCTTTGTTACCGAACTTGCTGCCAATAAAGCCCGCTAGTACGTAAGAAAGGGTAGAGAAGTGACCAATCGCAACGTCGTCAGAACCTGTAACTTGCTTCATGTACTTGTGAGCAATCGCAGGGAAGAACACCATCACAGAGCCCACAACTAGAGAGCCAAGCGCAATCAGTGGAACGCCTTTCATGCCGCTAGAAGCAAGGATTGCTGCTACCATCATCGACATAAATAGTGTGTGGTGACCCGTTAGGAAGATGAATTTCCATGGCGTGAAGCGAGCGATCAAGATGTTCACTAACATACCGAAGAACATGATCATCGCCATCTCTTTACCAAACGCTTCTTGCGCGATAGAGACGATAGCTTCGTTGTTTGGAACCACGCCAGTGATGCCGAACGCGTGTTGGAAAATCGTCGCAAAGTCACCCAGAGAAGTTACAACCAGACCCGCACCCGCACCAAGCACGATGAAACCAAGAATGGTTTTTACCGTGCCTTTAATGCACTCGGTGACCGGTTTTTTCTGGGCAATTAAGCCGATTAGGGCGATAAGACCTACCAGAACCGCCGGCTCTGATAGGACATCGTTCATTAAGAAACTGAAAAATTCCATAACGCCACCTTATAGAGCGCCAAGCTCTTGAAGTGCCACAGATAGACGCTCTTTCATTGCCACTTTGTCGACCATGTTATCAAGCGCAACGATGCGTGGTTCAACGCCCAGTGCGTTCAACTGCTCAACGATGTCGTTAGTACCGATGAAGATGTCACAATCCGTACCTTTTGCAGAACCTAGATCGATATGATCCACTTCTGCGTTTACATTCAATTCTTTCACGATGCCTTTGATGCTCATTTCCATCATTAGGCTAGTACCAAGACCGTGACCGCAAACAACCATAATTTTCATAATTCAGACCTTTTCTTTTTATAGGGGTGTATGCCCATTTTGAAGGGCACATCAGGAGTTAGTATTTTTCGATGATCGCGAGAACATCTTGTGTGTTTTGAGCGGTGCAGATGGCTTCTACATGCTCTTCATTCATAAACAACTCAGCCAGTTTAGAAATTGCATCCACGTGCGAGTTACTGTCTGTCGCGGCTAACGTAACCAGCATTTTCACAGGATCGTTACCTTCAGAATCGAAGTTCACGCCGTTTTGAATCACCGTGATGGCAAGAGACAAACGGTTAACGCCATCTTCAGGACGAGCGTGTGGCATGGCCATACCAGGACCTACCACGTAGTAAGGACCGAGCTCTTCGTGTGAGCGGTAAATAGCGTCCACGTAGCTTGGCTCAATCGCGCCATTTTCAATCAGTGCTTCACAGGATTTGCTCACCGCATCTTTCCAGTCAGTAGCATCAGAATGGATGCGAATCACATCAGAGGTAATCAGTTCACGTAGCATTGGATCTTTCCGGTTTGTTGTTTTGTTGATGGGTACTTTATCGATCAATTTGTCAGAAAAACCTGAGAATGATCACAAATGGTAGCGCTATCTGATAGCGCTATCATAATTTGTGATAGCGCTACCATTTTTATCAGCCATCCGAGTTTCATATGCTTGTGATCGACTTCTAATGCGCTAATATCAAAACCACTAAAACGCTGTGGTAAGATGTCGCGGCAGAAAATAGAGAACACTAAATAAGAACAATGAGCGAACCTCGCAAACGAAGAAGTACTGGCAATGTCACCTTGGCGGACGTCGCTAAAAAAGCCGGCGTAGGCACCATGACGGTGTCGCGAGCATTACGAACGCCCGAGCTAGTATCTGACAAGCTGAGAGAAAAGATTCAACAAGTGGTTGATGAGCTCGGCTATATCCCGAATAAAGCGGCAGGGGCTTTGGCGTCTGCTGAAAGTTACTCCATCGCTCTTATCATTCCTTCCCTGTTTGAAAAAGCGTGCGCGCTTTTCTTACCGAGCTTTCAACAAGCGTTGAACAAAGCGGGTTATCAGTTACTGCTTGGCTACAGCGACTACTCGGTAGAGCAAGAAGAGAAACTGCTTTCGACATTTCTTGAGAGCCGCCCAGCCGGAGTCGTGCTGTTTGGTAATGAACACAGCCAACGTACTAATCAGCTTTTGGAAGCCTCGAACACGCCAGTATTGGAAATTGCTGAGTTAAGTTCGAAAGCCAGTTACCTCAATATCGGTGTTGACCATTTTGAGGTGGGTAAAGCCTGTACCAAGCATGTGATTGAACAAGGCTTCAAGAACGTGGGCTTCATTGGTGCGCGTGGGGATCACTCCACTTTGCAACGTAAGCTACACGGCTGGCAAAGCGCGATGATTGAGAACTACCTTGCACCGGACCATTTCTTAACCACCCACGAAGCACCATCTTCACAATTAGGTGCAGAAGGGTTGGCAAAGCTATTGCTGCGCGATTCAAGTTTGAATGCTTTGGTATGTAGCCATGAAGAGATTGCGATTGGCGCGTTGTTTGAGTGTCATCGCCGCGTGCTGAAAGTCCCGACCGACATTGCGATTATCTGTTTGGAAGGTTCTTCCATGGGTGAGCACGCCTATCCAAGTTTGACCTGTGCGGAATTCGACTACGAACGCATGGGGACGAAAGCTGCAGACAAGTTACTGCAAGCCATTAAAGGTGAGCCTGTAGAGCATGCAACGGATATGGGCTTTAAGCTAAAACGCCGAGCGAGTACTGCGATCAACTAACCTCATTTGGTTAGAAGCTAATACGTGATACAAAAAACCCCTCGATGCTGAGAGGTTTTTTTATGCGTGAGAATAGTGACTGTCGACTAAGGACGCTCACCTGCCGCTAGGCGACGTTCGATATCTGCAACCACTTCTGGGAAGTCAGCAATGGTGTCGATTAGGTAATGCGGCGAGCTCTTTAGCAATTTTGCACGCGCTTTTTCACGAGCGGCATCAAGCGTTGCTTCGTCCGCGGCTTGGTATTCTTCAAAAGTTAGACCTGCTTCGTTACCAGAAAGCAGCAAACCAACGGTCCACATACCTGCGTTGTGACCTTCATCGATGCCCGGTGCGGCGTCATCCACTTTGATACACGCATTAACGTCGGTAACATTCAGCTCAATCACGTTTTTCAGTGCCATAAATGGTGCTGGGCGACCACCTTGCGACAGGTCATCCGTTGCTACTACGTAATCCGGTTTGTAGCCGTAATCCGCAGCCACAGGAATCAGCACATCCATCACTTCGCGGGGGTAACCAGAACAAGAACCGATCTTGATGCCTTTGTCTTTCAGACCGTTCACAACTTCAATCGCATTAAGGATTGGGTCTGCATGGTCCGCCACTTTTGCTTTTTGCAGAGGCATAAATGCTGCGTAGATAGCATCGATGTCTTCGCTGGTCATTGAGCGACCAAACTTCTCATTCCAACGTTTATCAACTGCAGGGATACGACCCACAGCTTGGATGTGCTCCCACTTACCAAGCCCCATTGGTTCGCGCGCTTCCTCAAGATCGATATCGAAATCAAAACCTTGTTTGAACGCTTCCACAAAGATACTGGTCGGTGCAAAAGAGCCGAAATCGACGATAGTGCCAGCCCAGTCAAAGATCACTGCTTGAATTGGTGAGTTGCTCATGTTCAATCCTTTTTCTTGCTTGCCAGAGCGCTGCCTACACATTGGAACCGCGCTCTGGATAAATTGGTTTTTGTTGAGGTCAGTCGACCCTAAAAGTAGTTAAAGTCTTTGCACACTTTGGCGATGGCTTCTTCGAAAATTGCCAACGCTTCTGTCAGTTGTTCGCGAGTGATGATCAGCGGTGGGCTGAGTTGAATCACGTTACTTTGCGATACCTTGAAGCTCACGCCATTGTTGAGGCATTGGTACAACACAGCTTCCGCTTCGTCATACGCGCGTGCTTTGCTCTCGTGGTCGGTGACCAGTTCAATGCCCCACAACATGCCGATGCCACGAACATCGCCAATCACAGGGTACTTGGCTTTCATCTCTAGCAGCTTTTCACGCATGAACTGGCTGTCGGCTTTGGCTTTATCTAGTAAGCCGTCTTGTTCAATGGCTTCCATGGTTGCTAGTGCTGCAGCACAACCGATAGGGCTTTTCTCATGAGTGTAATGACCCATGGAGATTTGCTCAGCAGTGTTGTATTTGTCTTTGGTTACCATGGCTGCGATAGGCACTAAGCCTCCGCCCAAGCCTTTACCGATACAGAGCATATCTGGCTCGATGTCGTAGGCTTGGTAGGTAAACCATTCACCGCTGCGACCCATGCCGTTAGGGATGTCGTCGATGATCAGCATGACATTGTGTTTGTCACAGATTTCGCGGATGCGTTTCCAGTAGGCTTTACTTGGCACTTGAACATCGGTGTTGCGAACCGCTTCTGCGATAAACGCACCCACGCCGCCTTCTTTCTCAATCACGTATTCAAGGTAGTCGGCGTAATGCACGTCGCTGCCGTCCACGACCGGGAAAGCGCCACGGTAAGACACCGCTGGTGGAATGCGCTCAACGCCTGCCATTAATGGTCCCATGCCTTGGCGGAAACACGCTTCGCCACCTACTGAGATGGCATCCAATGATGCGCCGTGGAAGGAATCCCACAACGACACCACCTTGTAGTTACCCGTGATGTGACGCGCTAGTTTAAGTGCCATGCCAACCGCAGATGTGCCTCCCGGCGCAAACAGCACGCGGTTCAATTCACCGCCACAGATTTGGGTGAGTTTTTCAGCACATTCAATCGCGGTCTCGTTGGTAAAACGACGTGGTGAAAACGGCAGTTTGGCAATTTGTTCTTGCACGCGTTTAATCACATGCGGATGACCATAGCCCAGCTGATGGACGTTATTGCCATGGAAGTCCATGTACTTTTTGCCGGTAGCATCTTGGATGTAGATGCCTTCTGCCGCTTCCAAGGTATCTAAGCAAGGCGTTGACATGGCTTGATGAAGAAAGACCTCCGAATCACGCTTCAGCAATGCTTGCGTGCGTTTGTCGTCCATCGATGCATTCCAAGCTTGGCGTGCCGGTGTTGTGTTGACATCACCTTCGCTGCGGAAATGAGTCGGTTTGATATTCTGAGTCATAACGCTCTCTCAATCAGAAGGCTGCTTTACGCAACTTGCCAGTACATTGCTTTTTCAATCGCACCGATTAAGCGCTCGATATCTGCTGGGTAAACTTCACCAATGTTGCCGATACGGAAGCAATCTGCGTTCGATACCTTACCCGGATAAATCACAAAACCTTGCTCTTTTAAACGTGTGTAGAACGCTTTGAACTGGTAATCACTGTGCGTCGGAGAGTAGAAAGAAGTGATGATTGGCGAGTGAAGGTCATCACTCAGTAGTGGCTCAAACCCCAAAGAGCGCATACCTGCAACCAGTGTTTTCTGGTTAGTTTGGTAGCGGTTATGACGAGCCTCAATGCCGCCTTCTTGTTCCAGCTCTAACAATGCTTGATAGAAAGCGCGAACCGTGTGCGTTGGAGACGTAAAACGCCATTTACCGTGGTTCACTTCCATGCAGTGCCACTGGTCGTAAAGATCAAGGCTCAAAGAACGTGCCTGACCTTGGCACTTTTCGAGCTCTGTTTGTTTCGCAATCACAAAGCCAAAGCCCGGCACGCCTTGAATACATTTGTTTGCAGAGCTGATCATAAAATCGACGCCTAGCTCAGCGATATCGATAGGAATGCCACCAAAGCTCGACATGGCATCGAGAATCACCACTTTACCGTGTGCTTTTGCCGCAGAAGCAAATGCCTCAATTGGGTTAAGCATGCCAGTGGTTGTCTCGCAGTGAACAATCGCCACGTGTGTGATAGCAGGATCCGATGCCAATGCAGTTTCCACCTCGTTCAAGTGTGGCTGTGATGTTTCGCCTGGGGAAACTACATGGCATGGAATATTTAGGTAATCAGCGATCTGAGCGATACGTGCACCGTAAGCGCCGTTGTCGACAACCAACAATTTTCCATCTTTGCCAATGGCGCTGCCAATCGTCGCTTCTACTGATGCGGTGCCACTACCTTGCATTAGTACGCTGGTGTAGCCGTCTTGCTCCGTCGCCAGTTTTACAAGCTTAGTGCGGATCACTTCTACAATGTCTTTGTTGTATTCATCATCCCAAGTACACCAGTCTTTCAGCATGGCTTCGCGTACTGTTTCAGAAGTAGATAGAGGACCTGGAGTCAGTAGTAGGTATTCGTTTTTCATCTCGATTTCCATCAGAATAAGCCAATTGGTCTACACCAAATTTCGAGTTCACTCTAGCGAGGAAGAAAAGGGCAGTAAATAGGCGAATCTTCAATTTCACAAAACTTTAATATCCAGAAAATGGCGGATCAATTGAACGATTATTCATCGATAATTTTCGTAAAACTGCCATTTAATGGTCATGAATTCGTCACAAAGGCTCAGTAGGGTGTATATCGTCAACTGGTACAGACCAAATGAAAACTTAGCCAAATTAACTGGAGAAAATGATGAAAAACCGTTTGATGAAAGGATCGCTGGCTGCACTTGTCTCTCTGCTAGCTACGAATGCAATGGCAGCACAGGAAGTCACGGTTTACACCGCTTTCGAAACTGACATTCTTGCTAAATACAAGTCTGCGTTTGAGAAAGATAACCCAGATATCAAGATTAAGTGGGTTCGCGATTCCACCGGTATCATGACGGCGAAATTGCTGGCCGAAAAGAACAACCCTCAAGCGGAAGTGGTTTGGGGTCTTGCTGGCTCGTCAATGGCACTGCTTAAAGATGAAGGTCTTCTTAAGCCTTACACACCAAAAGGTTTGGAAGAGCTGCACGCGAACCTAAACGACCCTCAATCAAACCAAGCTTGGTTTGGTAACGATGCGTTCTTTAACGCAGTTTGTTTCAACGAAGCGGTAGCGAAACAACTTAACCTACCGAAACCAACGTCTTGGGAAGACCTAACGAAGCCGGTTTACAAAGGTCACATTGCAATGCCGAACCCAGCGTCTTCAGGCACTGGCTACATGCAGGTTTCTGCTTGGCTACAAAACATGGGTGAAGATCAGGCATGGAACTACATGCGTGACTTAGACAAGAATATTGCACACTACACGCACTCGGGTTCTAAGCCATGTGTTCAAGCAGGTATGGGTGAAGTGGCTATCGGTATTTCGATGGCAAGCCGCGGCGCGAAGCTGAAAACACAAGGCGCACCACTAGCGGTTATCACACCAAAAGGTATCGGCTGGGAATCAGAAGCTGTTGGTCTAGTAAAAGAATCGGATGCAGCGAAACGTGTTGTCGACTGGTCAATCTCTAAAGCTGCAAACGAGCTTTACGTAGAAATGTACCCAGTGGTTGCACATAAAGAAGTGAAAGCGACCGTGTCTAACTTCCCGAACGTTCAAGAGAACATGGCGAAGATGGACTTCGCCCAAATGGGCAGCAAGCGTGCAGAGATCCTAGCGGCATGGTCTGAGAAGTTCGACGCGAAATCAGAGCCAAAGTCTTAATTGAATTTGCTCTAACTTGAATGCTGAAATCCACCTCGGTTGAGGTGGATTTTTTGTTTTCTCTGTTATTTCAGAGTTTGCTGCAAGTAGATTCCTAGTCTCACCTAGGTTCGCTGGAATGACGGACTTAAGAAAGTCGGGAATCTCTAATTACCACTCTCATCTCCCTTCATCTATTTGTCATCTTCTGGCTATAAATTTGTCATTGGAACGTAACACTACAAAACTAAAGTTGGTATATACCATTTGGAGCATGTGTTATGTCAACTAACCAACATTACCTAAATATCGAAAATGTAGTGAAGCAATTCGGACAGTTCACTGCATTAAAGAAAATCTCGCTAGCGATTGAAAAGGGCGAGTTCGTTTGTTTTCTTGGTCCTTCTGGCTGCGGTAAAACCACTCTGCTACGTGCCATTGCAGGTTTAGACTTGCCAACGTCTGGTGCGATTTTTCAAAACGGTCAAGAGACCACATTCCTACCACCAGAGAAGCGCGATTTCGGCATCGTATTCCAATCTTACGCGCTGTTTCCGAACCTAACTGTGCAAGAGAACATTGCGGTGGGTTTGAAGAACCAAGGCATGTCGACCAAAGAAGCGTTAGAGAAGGTGGATTATTGGTTAGAAACCATTGGTCTTCCAACCTCTGGTGAGAAATTCCCTAACCAACTTTCCGGTGGTCAGCAGCAGCGTGTCGCTTTGGCTCGTGCATTGGCGTTGTCTCCGGGTCTACTGTTACTTGATGAGCCGCTGTCGGCGCTGGATGCAAAAGTACGTGTTCACTTGCGTGACGAGATTTGTAAGTTGCAACGCAAACTCGGCATCACCACCATCATGGTTACGCACGATCAGGACGAAGCGCTGTCGATGGCGGATCGTATCGTGGTAATGAACCATGGTGTGATTGAGCAAGTCGGCACACCTCAAGAGATCTACCAACAACCAGCGACGCGCTTTGTTGCTGAGTTTGTCGGCAGCATGAACTTTATTGAAACCTCAGTCGCAACGGACTCCCAAGTACGCATTGCCGAAACCTTGATGCCAGCGCCAAGCTTGACCAATCGTAAGATCCAACGTGGTGACCGCTTCGACCTTGCAGTGCGTCCTGAAAGCATCAAGTTCGTTGAAAACTACACCAATTCTTTACCTGTGCGAGTTAAGGCAACCGAGTTTCTAGGGGCGTTTTTCCGCATTGATTGCGTATTGCAAAACGACAGCTCAACGAAAACCGTCGTAGTGGATGTGCCTGTGGAAACGGTTCAAAAACTCAATATCAAAGCGGGCGATGTACGTTACATCCAGTTTGCTGAAGAAGGGCTGCATGGTTACGCCGTGCCCTCGGTTGATAAAGCGCTAGCAGCGTAGGTGTAAACATGGATGCGAAGACAATGACGATGAATAGCCTAACCACGCAAGACAAAGCAAAATCCCTACTCGGACGTGTTAGCCGCGACAACCTTGTGTTGTTCGGTTTGCTCGCTGGTTTGTCGACCATGATGGTGCTGTTCATCTTAATGCCGCTTTGGGCAATGTTGACCAAGAGTGTGCAAAATGCCAATGGCGAATTTGTCGGTCTGGTAAACTTTGCGACATACTTTTCCTCTTCAAGCTTGTGGGTGTCAGTGGGAAACACCTTCACTTTGGGCGTGATAGTGACCTCGGTAGTGGGTGTGCTTGCGTTCGGTTATGCCTACGCGCTGACTCGTTCATGCATGCCGTTTAAAGTTTTGTTTCAAATCCTAGGTACCGCGCCGATCCTCGCGCCTTCGTTACTGCCAGCGATCAGTTTGATCTTCCTTTTCGGTAATCAAGGCATTGCCAAAGAGATGCTGTTAGGAAACTCGATTTACGGCGTGATTGGTATCTCGATGGGTTTGATTTTCTGGACCTTCCCTCATGCATTGATGATTTTGACCACTTCGCTGCGCACTTCTGATGCCCGTTTGTATGAAGCAGCCCGCGCACTTAAAACTTCACCAATCAAAACCTTCTTTATGGTGACGTTACCTGCGGCGAAATACGGTTTGATCAGTACGCTTATTGTGATTTTTACATTGGTTATCACGGACTTTGGTGTGCCGAAAGTGATTGGGGGAAGCTACAACGTTTTGGCGACTGACATCTTCAAACAAGTGGTGGGCCAGCAAAACTTTGCCATGGGTGCAGTGACCAGCATCATGCTGTTATTTCCTGCGGTAATGGCGTTTGGTGCGGATCGTTGGGTGCAGAAAAAACAAAAGAGCTTGTTTGATACTCGCTCTGTACCTTATCAACCAGAACCTAACAAAACGCGTGATGGCTTTTGCTTCGTATACTGTTCACTGATTTCTGTCGCAGTACTGGTAGTGTTAGGCATGGCAGTTTACGGCTCTCTAGTGACATTTTGGCCTTGGAACAAAGCGCTGACGCTGAACAATTACAACTTTGCTGAAATGAGCACTTACGGTTGGAGCCCATTCTTCAACTCGTTAACGCTGGCAGGTTGGACTGCGCTGATTGGTACCGCTGTGATTTTTGTCGGTGCCTACTGTATTGAAAAAGGTCGTGCGTTTGGGCCAGTTCGTCAGGCGATGCAAATGCTGAGCGTGGTGCCAATGGCGGTGCCGGGCATGGTTTTGGGTTTAGGATACATCTTTTACTTCAATGATATGAACAACCCATTGAATGTGCTTTACGGTACGATGGCGTTTCTGGTGATTAACACCGTAGTGCATTACTACACAGTGGGTCACATGACCGCCCTGACAGCGCTAAAGCAGTTGCCATCGGAGATTGAAGCCACAGCAGCATCGGTGAAGCTTCCTCAATACAAGTTGTTCTTTAAAGTGACATTACCTGTATGTTTACCTGCGATTTTGGACATTGCGACTTACTTGTTTGTTAATGCATTGACCACCACTTCTGCGGTAGTATTCCTTTACTCAACTGATACGATTCCGGCTTCGGTCTCGATTCTGAATATGGACGATGCAGGCCAAACGGGCGCAGCTGCTGCGATGGCCGTGATGATCATGATTGCAGCCGCGATTGCGAAGATCGTGCAGATGACGTTGGGGAAGTGGTTAGAAAGTCGCACTCAGGCTTGGCGTAAAAGATAAGGACACCTCGTGCAGTACGTAAAAATTAAAGATTCGATTGTTGAACAGATTGAAGCGGGCATGCTATCACCGCGTCAGAAATTGCCTGCGGAGCGCAAGTTGGCGGAGTCGTTCGACACAACCCGAGTTACGTTGCGCGAAGCGTTGTCGTTATTGGAAGCCGAAGGGAGAATTTATCGTGAAGATCGCAGAGGCTGGTTTATTTCACCTGAGCCACTACGCTACGACCCTACTCAAACACTTAATTTTCCGAACATGGCGAAAGCGCAAAATCGTGTGCCAAAAACGGAGTTGGTCGCAGCAAAAGGAACCTTGGCAAACAAACAAGCCGCGCGCTTGCTGGACTTGCAGCCTTTCTCGGACGTGTATCGAGTCGACCGTGTGCGATACCTTGAAGATAGACCTGTGGTATTCGTAACAAACTACATTCGCCCAGAGCTGTTTCCGAACCTGCTGGACTACGATTTATCAAATTCACTGACGGACATTTACCGCGATCATTATGGCGTGACGTATCAAAAGATTCGCTACCGCATTTCAACCAGTACTTTGTTGGGTGAAATGGCTCAGGCATTGCGTGCGACAGCCGGTACGCCAGCGATGGTAGTGGAGCGCATCAACTACAACCAGCATGGTGAGTTGATTGATTGCGATATCGAGTATTGGCGACACGATGCCATCAGCATTGAATCTCTGGCGGAACTCAATCGTTAAGTGGATTTTCTCATTATCTAAGGCTCCATCTCGGGGCCTTTATTTTATTCAGACAGGAACATTGAAATGGATTTGTTGGCGATTGGTCTCGTCGTTTTTTCTGCTGTTCTCCATGCGGGTTGGAATATCCTTGGTAAAAGCAACTCAGGCTCTGGACTCGCGTTTACTATGGCCGCCAGCTTTTCTGCATGTTTCATTCTTACCCCTTATTTGATTTGGTATTTGGCAACCATTGGCTGGACATCATTACCGAGTGAGTTTTGGGGGTTGCTGTTCATTAGCGGCATTTCACAAATGGTTTATCTGGTTGGTTTGATTGTCGCTTATAAGCATGCTGACGTGGGTGTGGTTTATCCCATTGCTCGGGCACTGCCAGTGATGATGGTCGGCGCAATCAGTGTGGCATTGGGACATGAATTATCCAGTCAGCAGTGGCTTGGGTTCTTGCTGATTACCCTTGGTTGTATGCTGGTGCCACTGACGAATTTTCGTCAAATGACATTGGGCTCCTATTTGAACGTCGGTGTGTTCTGGGCATTAATTGCCGCAATAGGCACAACGGGTTACTCGGTGGTCGATAAAGAAGCGCTGAGTTTACTTACAGGGCAAGCATCAGAGATCTTGAATGATCAGTACAGTGCGATCTTTTACTTAGGCGTGCAGTTTTGGGCAATTGGTATTCCTGCCCTTGTGTGGTGCTTGGCTACAGGCAAGCCAGATGAGATTAAGACAGCGTGGCAGATCCGCAAAACAGCCAGCATGGCAGGGGTAATGATGGCATCCACCTACGGCTTGGTGCTGTTTGCGATGACCATGACAGACAACGTGAGTTTGGTGGTGGCACTAAGGCAAATCAGCATTGTGTTTGGGTTGTTTATGGGGATTTGGTTTCTGTCTGAGAAATGGTATCTCACCCGAGGGCTTGGCGTTACTTCGATCGTGGCGGGGATCATTCTCGCGCTTACGTATTGACCTATATTCACGAAAAAAGGCAGCGAATGAGCCTCTCGCTGCCTTTTGTATTAACTTGTAAGCCTTGTTTAAAAACGCAGTTGCGCACCAAACATCACACCGCTAGAGTCAAAATCGCTGTTTTTTGAGTACACATATTCTGCATTCAAACCAAAGTGTTTATAGCTCCAGCCGATACCGCCAGCCGCTTCACCTCCGACACTTGAGTGTTCGATGTTCTTGCTCTGACCGTTCACTTTATAAGTGTATTCGAGAGTGTAGAGAGTGATACCTGCCTTGCCGTACAGTTCGAAACCTGAACCCAGAGGATAGCTAGCATAGCCACTCAAGCGAGGTCCGGAGAAGCTCGTATCGGTGACTTCTGAAATCGGACTCACGAGTATCGAGCCGATACCGTCAAACGCGCCTTTATAACCTGCTTCGATACCAAAGTTATGTGTTGGCATGTAGCGGTAATATATTTCACCTAAGAACATGTCGCCTGATTCTTTGCTTGTCGGAGCATCGTAGTTCACATCGCCATAGCCAATGTTTGTACCTATGATGTGCTCACTGGTTTCTGCGTTGGCTGACAAAGAAAAAGCCGACAACACTAAAGCAGTAATGAATGAATAACGCATGAACGCTTCTCCTTAGCTTTTAGCTTGCTCGCCTTTTAATATTTGTTCGAAAGTGATCTTGGTGTTGTCTAGCCATTCATAACGGCGACGATACATCGAACGCTTAGAGCGCGACATGCCTTCGATATCTCGACGGGGTGCATTTACATCAATTGAGTAAAAATGACGATTGTATTCGGTGCCGCCCAATTCTTGCCAGAGTGCATCGTAATCCGTTTTGATTCGCCCTTTGCTGTAGCGCTTAGCTGCGTAAGTATGGGACTGCGTTTTCACTGCTAGAATCGTATTTACTTCCCAAATTTGTGCGAGCAAAGTGAGCAAGCTCACCATCAAGCTTTTTGGTCTCTGTCCGTAAAGCTTACGAGTTAGCTTTTTAATTTTCGCGTTGTTTTCTTCACTGCTTCGCGGTCCTTGTAAGCCGCCAATCATAATGCTGCGTCCAGATTCGATGTGACCTAGCGTAAAAGAGAGCGTGTAGAAGTTGCCATCTTCAGCGCTGTGCAGCACTAGGCTCATGTCGCCTTCTTTTTGATAACGTGCTTCGTATACTAATCTCACCGAGTACAGTATTTCGTCAATTTCAAAAGAGGCTAATGTTAGGCCTTTCGAGTCTGTGTAGATTTCTTCGATTGTTTGTTTAGAAAACAGTTCTGAAATCGTTTTGTAGTGATCAACCACCAAGTTAGAACGATCGAACGCTGAGTTGTTTTTGATGATATACGGACGAAACGGCTTCTCTAAAAATCGATGCGTACGTGTACAAAGCAACTCTAACAATGACGATTCAATATTGTCTGAAAGGTGCTTAAACGCACGTTTGTAATAAAGCGCACGTAAGATGAACTTAGCTCTGTAGGTCCAAATTGGCTTGTAGACATCAGCATAATCATCTGAGTAAATCGATTTGCTATGGTAAAAAATGGATTTGTTCGCGGTCATTTTCACTCCAGATTAACTTGTGCTCAATAGCGACAATTAAGAACCGACGGACGAGCAGCGAAGAACCCGAAAAGGAGGAATGCAAAGCACGACTGAAAAGGGGTGGTTTTTGCTGTGTCCGACGTTTGTGTAAGGTTTTGAACAGTGTTCTTTTGCTGGAATTCTAAGAGAAAATTGACCTTAGGTATTGTATGGTTTGGTAAGGAAGTGTCAGGTTGAAACCCATTGTTCAAAAGGAAGAAAATGCGAATGTCGGCTGAATATGACGTTGAGTTGCTAAGTTAATGTGAAATAAGTTGAACGAAAATTGAACATTATTTGAAATTGTTTTGACGTGTTTTAGGTCTTTATACGTACCTTATAAGTATCGAGCCAATTTTGGCCCGATGTAAAGGTAAGTAAGGAGAGGTTTATGAAACGCTTAACAACTTTAGCAAGTACGATTGCTCTGATTGCTGCACCTTCTATGGCTCTTGCTGGTGGTTATCAGTGGACAAACGATACCGAAACTATCCATGGCGACGTAATGGATAGCAAACAAGCGGCTTATGAAATGGGCCGAGACATGATCCAAAGCTACCAAAATAAATCATCTGGACAACTCCGTGATGAGTTTACGAGCCTTACAACGTATGTTGATCGCCAATCGTTTTCTATCACTGACTCAAAAGTCATGGTAAATGAGTTCTTGCAAAGTGACGGGCAAGTTGTTTACCAGCCTATTCTCAATGTTCAATACGAGTACCGCATGCGTGATACCGGTAAATACTAACCAGTAAGACGGACTTGAATTGTTTACCACTAATATTTTTTGCTGTTTGTTTTGGGGAGCCACGAGCTCCCCATTTTTTTTGTCGAAAGCGAAAATTTTCACACTCTCAGTACAACATTTTCTATCGCTCAGCGTTAGATTTTCTTGCTCGTTGATTGTCATCATCGTTTGTAAAGTGTTTGCGGAAATGGATGTAACGCACTAACGAGGATACCCGATGACACATCATTCATATTGGTTCAAGCAGGCAATTGAAGCTGAGCAACCAGAAACGCCACAACCGTTACAGCAGAACATTAATACTGACGTTGCGATTGTTGGTGGCGGATACACCGGACTTTGGACCGCGATTATGATTAAGCAGCAATCTCCGGAAAAAAAGGTAGTCGTGATTGAAAAAGGCCTTTGTGGCAGTGGTGCATCGGGCGCAAACGGCGGTTGTATGCTGACTTGGTCTACCAAGTTTCCGACATTGAAACGGTTATTCGGTGAAGAGCATGCTGCTTGGTTAGTAAAAGAGTCGGAACAAGCAGTGCTAGAGATTGACGACTTTTGTCAGCAGCACAACATTGATGCGCACTTATCGTTGAAAGGGGTTTATTACACTGCAACCAATCAGGCTCAAACTGGGGGAATGCAGCCAGTTGTGGACGAGTTAAAGCGATTAGAAGTGAACAGTTGGCGTCGTTGCTCGGTGGAGGAACTGCGTGCCAATGCGGGTTCACCTCGACATATAGAAGGCTTTCACTCTCCAGTTGCAGCCAGCGTTCAACCTGCATTATTAGTGAGGGGGTTACGCCGTGTTGCTATTGATCTGGGTGTAGAAGTTTATGAGAACACGCCGATGACGCGTCTAGATTATGGAAAACCTGCCACTGTCTGTACACCTAAAGGAAATGTTCAAGCGCAGCAGGTGGTATTGGCATTAAATGCATGGATGGTGGAGCAGTTTAAACAGTTCAAAAACAGTATCGTGGTGGTCTCTTCCGACATGGTGATCACCAAGCCGCTTGGTGACGCACTACCTCTATCTGGTTGGCAGGCAGGTTCTAGCGTGTTGGATTCACGTATCTTCGTCCACTATTACCGAGATACGCCAGATGGCCGTTTGATGTTGGGGAAAGGCGGCAATCAGTTTTCTTTCAATAACCAAGTCGACGCAATGTTTAACAAGCCAACACGCTACCAAGGTCTACTGCGCAAGTCGTTCGATAAGTTGTTTCCTCATTTGAGAGGAGAGGAGTTTGCTTATTCATGGACGGGGGGCTCTGATCGTTCTGCTACTGGTTTCCCTTTTTTCGGCGAGCTAGATAAACAGAGCAATATCTTTTACGGATTTGGTTATTCAGGCAATGGTGTAGCGCAGACTCGAATGGGCGGAAAGATCTTATCTTCATTGATATTGGGAATCGATAACGAGTGGACGAACAGTGGTTTAGCCAAAGGACCGTTGGGGTATTTCCCACCAGAACCGCTTCGCTGGACCGGGGCTATGATAGTGCGCAACGCGGTACGTCGAAAAGAGGAAGCAGAAGATAACGAGAAAACGCCGTTTATCTGGGATAAGTGGCTAGCAAAACTCGCGGGACCAGCAGGCAAAGCGGATAAGCTTGACTAAACTGAAGACTTTAGCCACAAACGAGACAGTTTGCAGTGAAAGTCATTGGGGCGCGATGAAGCCTTGTGTTAGCCTCTGTCTTTCAAGCTCAGATTTAAAAGGTGAGTCATAAAATGAAAGTATTCAGCAACTTCGATAGCGGCAGCATTCACGTAGTGAAAGCGGACGACAAAAACGACATCCAACTCAAAATTCCTAACGACAATATGTCGGAATTCTACCAGTGGTTCCACTTCCGTCTTGAGACAGAAGCCGAGCAATCACACACCATCAAATTGCTTGATTTGGCTAAATCGGCTTATCCAGAAGGATGGCAAGGTTACGATGTGGTTGCGTCTTACGATCGTGAAGAATGGTTCCGAGTACCGGCAGAGTTCGATGGCGACACGCTGACTTTCACTGTAATCCCTGAGCGCAGCTCAATTTACTTCGCGTACTTTGCGCCATACACGTACGATCGTCATTTAGACTTGTTACACATGGCACAAAGCGCGCACCACTGCCAACTAGAGACGCTTGGTCATACGCTAGATGGCAATGACATGAGCTTGCTTACTTTCGGTGAGCCAGAAGAAGGCAAAAAGAAAATCTGGATGATTGCACGTCAGCACCCAGGTGAGACCATGGCGGAATGGTTCATGGAAGGTATGATCCAACGTCTGTTAGATGAAAACGACACGGTTGCGCGTGCATTGCTTGAAAAAGCGGTGCTTTACGTCGTACCAAATATGAACCCAGACGGTGGTATTCGCGGTCACTTGCGTACCAACGCAGTAGGTGTAAACCTAAATCGTGAATGGCAAACGCCATCAATGGAAAAGAGCCCAGAAGTCTACCTTGTGCGTCAGCGCATGCTGGAAACGGGTGTTGACATGTTTTTAGATATTCATGGCGATGAAGCGATTCCGTATAACTTCGTCGCTGGCTCAGAAGGTATTCCTTCTTACGATGAAAATCTTGCCGCTTTAGAGACATCATTTAAGCAAGCGTTACTGACTATTACGCCAGAGTTCCAAGATGAGATTGGTTACGATAAAGATGAGCCTGGTAAAGCGAATTTGACGGTGGGTTCAAATTGGGTTGCAGAGCAGTTCAAATGCTTGTCTTACACAATCGAAATGCCATTTAAAGATAACAACAATCACCCAGATCCACTTTACGGTTGGTCTCCTGAGCGTAGTGTCTTGTTTGGGCAAGATGTATTAGCTGCAACGTTAACCGTAGCGGATAAAATTTAGCGCGACGAGTTAACGCTTTTTCATTATTTCGAAAACAGCTCATTTAAATGAGCTGTTTTTTTGTGCTCTCCAGATCCACGCTCCCCTGTAAAAATTTGTTGCCATTCACAAGCTTAAATGATGATTCTTAAATTTGAGAAAGTGGCTTTTTATGGTGATTTGCGTCACAGAAAGTTGGCTTCTTTGTGATATTCTCCGCAACGAATTGACTATGGCTAAACCAACGCAACGAACTTTGTTTTTCGGTTGGGTATGCGGATGAAGCTCATGAATAGATGGTCTTGAGGTTACCTTTTTCCGTTTTACGTCATTGGCGTTTGAATATCATTTTTGATTCTTTCCTACGCTATTTAGCTATTTCTATTCGAAGAAAAGAGAAAGTTACGGCTTCATATTTTACGGCAGTATGCTGCCGCGATGTGTTGCTTTGTGTACAAGAAAAAGGAAAAGAATAATGAAAAAAATCGCTATAGCAGTGGCTACTGTACTTGCTGGTGGTGTGATCTCAAACGTTGCACTTGCTGACACTTACATGGGCGGTAAAATAGGTTACAACTCTCTAAACGATGCGTGTTACCTAAACGAACCTTGTGACGACGACAGTTTTGCAGCATCTATGCACTTAGGCTACAGCTTCAACAAGTACGTTGCAGCAGAGTATGGTGTTGATTACCTTGGTGACTTCACTGCAAACTTCAAAAAGCCTGGCCTAAACACCGTTGATGGTGATCTTTGGGCGTTGACGCTTGCTCCTAAATTTAACCTACCGCTAACGGATTCTTGGAATCTATTCGCGAAAGTTGGTGCTGCATACATGATGGCTGGTGACGAGAAAGATTTCGTACCAACTGGCTCTCTGGGTGCTGAATACCAAATCAACTACAACTGGAGCCTACGTGCTGAATACCAACGCTACCAAGATATGTCTGATGATGTAATTGAAGACATGGATTCAGATTTCTTCGGTATCGGTTTCAACTACAAGTTTGGCTCTGAGCCAGTCGTTCAAGAAAAAGCCGTTGAAGAGGTGGTAGAAGCACGTCCTGCAACACGCATTGTAGATCACGTTTACCCTGCTCAAACAACAGCGACAGTACAATTCGACTTAGAAAGTGCAGAAGTGAAAGACGCGTCGAACCTTTCTGGTACCGTTGATTTGATGAATACTTACCCACAAGCTCAAGTTGAGATCACGGGTTACAGCGATACGACAGGTTCTGCTGCTTACAACAAGCAACTCACAGAAAAACGTGCGAAAGCCGTTGCTGACGAGTTCCAAGCAAAAGGTATTGCGGCTGAGCGTATGACAGTGAAAGGCATGGGTGAAGCTAACCCAGTGGCAAGCAACGAGACACGTCAAGGTCGTCAAATGAACCGTCGTGTTGAAGTGGTTGTTCCTGCGTTTGAATACCAAACAACTGAAAAAGCAGAATAATTCCTGCTTAAGATAAAGTTCCAAAAGCCAGCGTGTATCACGCTGGCTTTTTTGATCCCGCTTAACTAACTAAGTAGTTGTGTAGAAACATAGTTATATCGGGACGCTTTGACATGTGCTCAACATACGTAAACTCAGCACCTTCATCAATTTGTCATCACCAGTTCATAGCATGACAGCCAAGTGTTTGGGAGAATGATATGCAAAGTTTACCGCCGCTCAATTTGCTCCGAGCTTTTGAAGCCACGGCGCGACTACAGAGTTTTACAAAAGCCGCAGAGGAGCTGAATGTGACTCGTGCGGCCGTCAGCCAACAGGTGAAATCGCTAGAGTCACAGCTCAATGCGACGTTATTCGAGCGTAAGGGCACTCACCTTACGCTGACCTGCTCCGCACAAGAATACTGGCCTGTGGTTAATCATGTGCTTCAAACATTATCGACCACGACGCAGCATTTATTTACTCGTCCCAAGAATACGCAAGTTAACTTACATGTCGCTCACAGCTTTTGCTCTCAGTGGTTAATGCCAAGATTGGCTGATTTTCAGCGACAATTCCCAGACATCTCCTTTAAAATCTCGACTACTGCTAATACAGTTCCAAGCGCCAGTGCGATTGCGGATATCGAAATTATTAACGGAGATGGAGATTGGCAAGAGCAAGAAGCCATACGATTAACCCAAGAAAACTGGATCGTTGTCGCAAGCCCCGGCTTTATGCATTTAAACCCGATAAATGACCTCTTGCAGTTAGCTAAAGCGCCTAAAATTTGTACTGGCGGTTATCATGAATCTTGGCAAGAGTGGCTTACGCACCAAGGTTATCAAGGGAAGGTGAGCAAAGTCGTCGCCGAGTTTGAACACTCATTGCTTGCTATTCATGCTGCGATGAATCAACTTGGCGTGTTGCTGGTAAGAGACTTTCTTGTTGAGGATGAGCTGCAACAGGGCGTATTAGTCCAGGCTGGAAATTGGAATATGCCAAGTTCTGGTGCACATTATATGATGGTTCGAGCATCCGAAAAATCACACGTAAACACCTTTGCTCAATGGTTAATACAGAGTCTTTAATGTTCGTTCAGCGAGTGAGTAGAGCGCATGTGTGGTTTGGCTATTATTAGCAGTAGCAAGTCATCAGTCTAGGACTGAGCGACATGCTTAATTACATCTAATAACCACTGATTTACCGGAGCTTGCTGTTGAGAGCGACGACAGCTCATCACGTAGCGAACATCAAGCTCTAGCCCAGCAGGAAGCGCGATACTTCGGCAACCCTTAGGAACATGTCCACTCATCGTTATGCCAAAATGATTCGTTTGCAGAAGCACTTTTTGAATCATCGCTGGGTGCTCAATTTCCACTTTAGGTGTGGTTCTAAAACCCATATGTTTGAGCCTTTCCAACACAGGGTATCGGTAGTCGTTCCATCCCGGCGTTTTAAAAAGTATAAAAGGGTATTCTTCTAGCTCTTGGGAGTTTTGAGCGGGATGATCTTGTCGAACAAAAAATACCGCTTTTCCTCGCCCCAGTTCGGTCTGAACAATTGACTGTGGCAGATCTTCATCAAAGTAATGAATCGCAATGGCGTTTTCACCGTCAATTAATCGTTTTTTTGCTTCGCTACCCCAGCGCAAACATGAGAATTTTGCGTTTGGGGCGTGCTTTAGTAACTCCAAGTAAAACTTGTCACCAAAGTACTCCCAAAACAATGTGTTGGCATAAATAGTGATTGAACCGTCAAAATGAGCTGGTGAAAAATGCTGTGGTTTGATGGAATCAATACTGTTGATTATTTGCTCAAAATGCGCAATGTTCGCTTCCACAAAAGCTGTTGGTTCAAAGCCATTTTTGGTCTGAACGAATAGCGGATCATTGAGCTGAGTTTTCATCTTTGTCAGATTTTTGCTGATTGCTCCTGACGTTTTACCGAGTGATTCTGCGACTAACCGGACGTTACGTAGCTCATACATCCGTTTTAATACCAAAATGTTTTGAATATCCAGATTAACGCTCATACATTCTCTCGCTTGGCTTTTGTCGACAAATCATATCGCTGAATTTCTTAAGAAAAGACAACGCTCGGTCAATTTAAGTTGCGGCCTTATCCCTGATTTATTGAAGGTAACGATAAGTTATTCTTGGTTACACCAGTTTATTAGCATGGATTTCCATTTGGTAAATAATGGCTTTCCTCGTATGAGCGCGTTTCTGTTGTTACAGTTTTTCCACCGAAAGAAAGTTAGAACGATAATAGAGGTGATGTATGAAAAAACTAATCGCACTTGTTTTGATGGTTTGCTCAACAAACGTAGCATTTGCTGGCGATGGGTCATACACGGGCACGATTGATATGACGATGGCAACGAAAAATCAGGTTGACGTAGAGCGTGCAGATTCTCAATTGACGCTGAAGGGTCGCAATGAAATGGCCTATGGCGGTGTAACAATCCATTCGGATGCTGCAACTCAAAAAATTGAACTTCGTGGTCGACGTGATTAATCGAATAGTTTCTTGTTAAGAAAATGCCGCGAAGAACGCGGCATTTCTATATGTAATATCATCAGATCACAATTACCAGATAAGCGTATGGTGAGAAGCTAAGCGCAATGACCACTTGCCATTATTCGCATGGCGGTGCCATATGAATGACAGCTAAGCCCCCCAAAGAGGTTTCACGGTATTTTTTATTCATATCTTTACCAGTCTGATACATGGTTTCGATAACTTTATCTAACGAAATTAAGCATTTACTTGTGCGCTTTAATGCCATACGCGATGCATTAATCGCTTTCATTGCTCCCATGGCATTTCTTTCAATACAAGGTACTTGAACCAAGCCGCCAATCGGGTCACAAGTCATACCCAATGAATGCTCCATCGCAATTTCCGCAGCAATACAAATCTGCTCGTTACTGCCCCCTCTTAGCGCTGTTAAGCCAGCGGCAGCCATGGATGAAGAAACCCCAACTTCTCCCTGACACCCCACTTCTGCACCAGAAATTGACGCGTTAGTTTTATATAAGATGCCGATAGCGCCAGCGACTGCGAGAAAGTCTTTTAGCTGTTTAACATCGAGCTCTTTGATGAAGCGATGGTAGTACATCAATACCGCCGGAATCACCCCTGCTGCACCATTCGTTGGAGAAGTGACGACTTGCCCTCCTGCTGCATTTTCTTCACTAACCGCAAAGGCGAAGAGATTGATCCAATCCATGATCTCCATCGGATCGTTTTCAACTGCAGCGTTGGCTTCGAGCTTTTTCAAAAGGTTTGGTGCTCGACGAGTGACATTTAGACCACCTTCCAAAATCCCTTCCGTGTCGAAGCCACGTTGCATGCAGAGCGACATCACTTTCCAAATTTGCTCTGCTCTTTGGTTGATTTCTTCGTCTGAGCGAAATGCGAGTTCGTTTTGGAGGATCATGCCTCCCAAGCTGAAACCGTTCGTCTCGGCTTTTTCCAGCATCTCATCTGCGGATGTAAACGGAAATGGTACTGCGACCTCATTTTGTTGCGTGCCGTTCTCTAGTTCGTCGGCGGTGGCGATGAATCCGCCCCCAATGGAGTAATAAATTTCAAACGCTACTTGATCTCCAGCTGCGTCTAATGCCGTAATCGTCATGCCATTTTCATGCAGGGGAAGGTTGTCGCTATGAAAGACGATGTCATGGTCGTAGCTAAACTCAATCTGGTGTGTACCGGCGAGCATGAGCGTATTATTGTCTATGGTATTTTGTAGCGCACTTTTGGCACTGCTCATTCTGATGGTATCAGGTTTATTTCCCATCAAACCAAGGACCGTGGCTCGGTCTGTATGGTGCCCTCGACCTGTCAGTGACAATGAGCCATAAAGGTCCACTTGCACCCGATGCACTTTCGCCATAGAGTCGCTAACTAGCTGAGTGAAATGGAATCCGGCAAGCATAGGACCATTAGTGTGGGAGCTGGATGGCCCGACACCAATTTTAAATATATCGAAAATCGACAGCATAATTGACTTCCTTTAGCAGTGAACCTTTATAAAGGTCTCTAGAACAGTGTTGTTAACTAGATGTTAAAGCTTGTGGGTCGGGAGTGAAAGAAGATTTTTGTAACACTGCCAACTAAGCGCGAGATTTTAAAATGAAGTTAGACAACATCGTCATCGTTTTAGGTAAACGCCTCGTCAATAACAGGTTGACCTCTGAGGGCATAACAAGAGTCGAAGCTTTGTCTTGTAGGACTGCATCACTACCGATAGAGCGAACGGCGATTGTTTTTTGTGGCGGAGTAACGCAAGGACAAAGTGTTTCTGAAGCAGAGGCGATGTACGCGTATTTTAGAACCCTAAACGCAGACTCTGTGAATCCGTTCCCTGAACGTCATATACTCTTAGAAACGGAGTCGTTGAACACGTTTCAAAACATGCGTTATGTTTCCCAAGTTTTGTGCAAACGTGGGTTGTTCGAGTTATGGTCGGGGCATCCGGTTGAGGTTATCTTGCTGTCTAATGACTACCACCTCGAACGAATCATTGATATCCAGAATTTGATGGATGAGCAAGGCTTATTACGAGTACTTAAATCCGATTGCGAATCCATGGGGGTGACCCTCAATATTCCACTGAATATCAGCAAACATATTAGCGTGCCATACCCACATAAAGGGCTTATGGCGGAGACATTCTTGCTACTCGATGAACTCACAACCTACCGAGTTTATTTAGAAGGGGTCAAGCATGGCGCATTTTTCCGAGATTTATCAATTGTCCGAAAAAAGCCACTTATGATCGCAAGAGATGCTATTCACAAATTGCTCTCTTTCCCGCTTGATAAAGAGGCTTTGCAAGATATTGAAGAAATGAAAAAGGCCGTCGAAATGACGGCCTTGGATGAATCTGTAGGTGCTGCGGAAAAGGCATTAAGTATCTTCCATCCGATACTGACTGCATTGAACCGTCGCTTTGATCCTGAGTCTATTCATTAAGCTCGCGTTTTGTACGGACGGCGCTTAATGCGATCAAACAGTAGCAAAGCAGTTCTATACCTTCTTCTGAGATATTTTTAACATCACGGATGTAATTTTCATCCATCACTTGTTGCCAAAAACTGCCCATACCATACAAACGAGAGAAGACTAATAATAGCATTACAGCACCAACTAATAGCTTCATATGTGGCACCGTTAAAATGGTCGCCATTTCGTTCATGGTACCTTTACCACCTTGGTAAGCTTTGGCGCAAGCCAGTGCGGTGACAGCAAGTGCTGGGAAAACCCAAGAGCCATGATGAATCATGTCTGTCCAATAGTCCGTTTCGCGAATAATCAGTACTGCAAAAAATCCTGCAATCAAAATAGCCGCATGCTTTAGCTGAGGCTGTTGTTTCGATAAGCTGAAAAACGACCATGATGCAATAGCAAGCATCACAAGCTGGAGCGTTTCTGTAACGGAAAGCTCGCCAAGGCTTGATCCCAACACGACATAATCAAGACGAAGACTAAGGTTAACGAGAATACTTATAGCGACAATCATCAAGGCGTTTAAACTCGATTTATAAATAATGCGCTTTGATTTTTCAGTAACAACGTTGCTTGGGGCTGACTCGGCTTCTTTTACTATTTGTGTTTTCATCTTGCTCACCTGTCCCAGAAAATGTGGAAGAAATGTGAATTAGTGTGATCTGTGTTTGGAATTTTATTGTCCAAGTGGAAAGTTATGTCAGGGGAATGTCAAGAATAGAACACTGTTCGATATAGGGTCGATGTGCGGTAAAGTCAGAGATATGTAAAAACAACGTAAGAACACTTTGATAAATCAAATAAAAAAGGAGCCCAAAGGCTCCTAAGTGATAGAGGGAAGGTGACGTATCGATAAAAATAATTAGTAGTTGTCACCCTCATTTTCTTTGTGATTCTCGCGATAGTATTCCCATTGCTCGACGCGTTCATTGTCCGACAGCACACAGTAAGTGACACGTTCGCCGTTTTCCGACACGGTATCCAGCTCACCACCTTGCTGAACACAGTATACGGCTGCGGGATTTGCAACGGAGGTATACTCAGTTGATCGGGTCGCTCCCTCGTAAGTTGAACAACCAGCCAGTACCAATGTTGCAGCCATAGCCATCATTAAATTTGTCTTTTTCATTCTTTATCTCCGCATGGGGTGGGCGAGTATTGTATTGATTATAGGCAACTTTAAGAGATTATTGTCTTATCGATGTTAAAAGTAAGAGGGACGTATAAGAATTTAGATATTCTCATTTATTGCTGATTAGCACGTCACACTTCTGTTCTTGGCGTATTGTTGTGAAGGTCATATCAATCACTTCCTGACAAGCGCTCGAACGTACTTGGCCTACAACAATGATTTAAAGTGTGAAATTCGGTAATATGCGCACAAAACATTGACCGTGGTATTTTCGATGAGACATTTAAAATCGACCGTTCATCCAGACATAGAGCATTTGGATGACAAAATTGTTTTTCAGCGCAATGCAGCGCGAGCCATTGTACTTGATGGTGAAGATGTGCTGTTGCTCTATACAGAACGTTACCATGACTACACGCTACCAGGCGGTGGTATTGATGATGGTGAAGATGTCATTGCTGGATTAGTCCGTGAATTAGAGGAAGAAACGGGCGCCCAAAATATACATGGTATTAAGCCTTTCGGAATCTTTGAGGAGTTTCGTCCGTGGTACAAGGATGACGCTGACGTGATGCACATGGTGTCGTATTGTTATACATGTAAAATCGAACGTGAGCTAGGCGAAACGGCGTATGAAGATTACGAAGTTAAAAATGGAATGCGCCCGGTATGGATGAACATACACGAAGCAATTGCACACAATGAAAAAACGATGGCAGAAAGCCCGAAAAAAGGCATGAGCATTGAGCGCGAAACGTTTTTACTTCAGTTGATTTCTAAAGAATTACTATAAACAGCTAGTTTGCATCATTACGACTTAGCTTCTGTTGGCTCTATTGTGGGCAAAGATTTTAGAGCAATAAAAAAGTCCGGACTCCCCCCCGGAACCCGGACTTATTCCAGACGCGCAAGCGAAGCGTCATCTTGATATGTTAGATTTGTTTCGAACTATGAAAACAATAGCTGTTTTACATTTAGTGTGTAAATAATTATTAGGTCTGACCATTGGTTTTCATGTTTTTTTGCAAACACAATGTGACGCATATCTACCCAATTGCCAAGCGTAATTGGGGCGCTTTTTAGTAAACCACTACTCTTTCTTATCTTTGAGATACCTTACCTCAACTTTTTTGCACACGTTTGCATAGAGATCACGAGTTTTCAAATTCGCCGAACAGGATCTTGTAATTTTACGTTTCTCTGACATTGAGCGCTGTCGTCGCTTTTATCACAAATTAACTAGCGGAGGCAGTCGGCTAAAGTCGACCAGCGGTTGTGAAATCATAGGAGCGTCTGGAGCAAACAAGAGTAAAGGTTGAAATGATGAGGATTGTAACTGACCGATATCTATCAACTTTTCCAATGCATAGAAGCGGCTGACGTATTGGCGAGTCTCGTTAGGCAGCGTGAGTTGTTGGAAATCTCGACTTCCTGCTTGCTGAATAGCACGTGCAACGCGTCCTTCTCCGGCATTGTATGCAGCTAAGGTCAGAGCCATATTTTGATCGAATTTGTTGTATAAAAACGCCAGGTACTTGAGCGCGGCCGTTGTGCTAGCTTCTGTGTCAAAGCGATCGTCTTGTTTTGTATTTATCGTTAATCCGAATCGTTTCGCTGTGGTTGGTATCAATTGCCAAAGTCCGGCGGCGTTAGCGTGAGAAACGGCTTTGGGGTTGTAAGAAGATTCTAACATTGGTACTAAGGCTAGGCTATTTGGTAATGAGTGGTTTTGAAGCTGTTTGAAAATGTGGTTAATTACCGGTTTGGATGAATCGAGACGCTTGGCAATTTGTGGTTTGTATGGTGCTAATACTTGATACTGCGTTTGAATATCGACAGCATTTGGTTTTGCCTGGCATGTGATTGGAAGGTAGGACAGAAAGGCAATAAAAATAAAAAGGCCTACAGTACTCAGCCGAGATGGCGACTGAATCTGTAGGCAAGACGAACATCGTTTAGAACGATTTATCTTCATAAGTGTGTTGCACAGGTTGTTTGAGTTGACTGACCAACTCATGGAACGCCGCAGAGCTGTGGCCATTGCTCTGATTGTATTGTTGGCACTGACTTACCAACGTTTCCAATAGCGCCCATTGTTTTCTAGCTTGCATACCTATTTGGGCAGGCAAAGCATTGAAAATTCGTTTTACGCTGGCGTCATTACACGCTAACCCCAGCGCTCGCATACACTGGCTTCTGTCATTGGCGGAGCGGCTGAGTTTATTGAGTATCGGCATTTGTTTCTGAACATTGTCGTTCAGTGCCTCTCCATCAAACTTTAAGTACAATACCTTTTGCTGCTGAAGCAAAGGAAGCAGTTGTTGATAAAGCTTAATATCCTCAGATATAGAGCGAACAAATTGTTGAATTCGCTGCGATACTGCGCTTGCCATGATGTCTTCCTAGCGTTTTATTACTCGTGACCTGTATGGAACTGCATGATTGCCTTGGATAGCACTTTTGTATCTAGGCTAAGTTCACCACGCGCTAATGCGTTGCGTACTTGTTCTACTTTTTCCATATCAACATCAGGTAGTGATGCCATTTCAGCTTGAGCGCGATCTATCGCTACGGTATTCGCTTGAAATGCAGGCTCGTGTACTTTGCTCTGTTCGACGACGTCGACAGGCTGTTTGCTTGCTTGCTGTAATTTTGTTTGTGGGACATGACCGCCCGCGACTTTGTCGATTTTCATGCTGTGGTCCTCATCATCATGTTCTAAATTAAGTAGGCGGTTAGAATGTGATAAACATTAAATATTTTTTTTGTACTCGAAGTTCAGTGTTACTGACGAGAGCCAAAATTAAAAAATGTTACCCCGAGTCAAAAAATCAAAATTGAGTATGAACCTGGTTTAATCCAGTTACGACTGCTCTTATGACCTTGCCCGAACTTGGGTTTTCCACGTCAATTTGTTGCCCTTTCGCTCCATCTTCTAAGGCGACTCCTTTTGTGCTGGCACTAAATCCATTTTTGCTCGCAATGACTATGACTTCATTGCCTTTCTCGATTAGAGGTGGGGCCGACAAATTGGATGGATTAACCACTTGTCCAGCCCTCAAACGACGAGAGGTTTCTAAGCCTACTGCTTGCTCGGGGCGAGTATAAAAATCGTCTTGGCGAGAGATGGTTCGGGTTTCAAGCTTTATGTGTTTAGCCGTTACGACTTCATTTCGGCCAACCGTGGTTGTCGCGACTAAAACAGGCAGAGTCAGCGAAGACTTTATCGTAACGTTAATTCGCCATGGTGATGCGATATTGTCGCAGCTGACTGAGCGCTTGAGGTTACCGACTGGCAACGTGTTGTTGTCACGACCTGTGATAACTAAAGGCGATTGACATTCTGGCAAGTGATTGGCAGAACCGGGCACCCACATGTCGAAGTCCAGTTTGTACTCCCCCCACTGATTGGAGAGCGCTACGCGATCCACCTCTTGTTCGAAATCCGTTGCTACAACGGATTTTATCTCTTCAACGCTGAGGGTTTTGTCATTGGTGTTGGCGAATGCTTGTTCTGATGTCAAAGCGAGTAACGTCAGCATTATTGTTGAGGAAGTGGACACTTTCCTCTTGTTTTTAATGCTTTCCGAGAACCGGAAGTTTGGCTTCCATCCTTGTTTATAAGTCATTGATATATATAGCTATTTTTTATGGCACGTATCTTGTTTGTATGTTGGCGTATTCGAGCCAACTGTAAGGAAGATGCATGGCGATCACATTTGAAAATGCTTTAGGAGTACATCCAGAGGCACTTAATTTTCGCGTTCAGCGTACCAAAGTCCTCGCCAGTAACCTAGCAAATGTTGACACCCCTGGGTATTTGGCGAAAGACCTAAGTTTCACCACCGTAATGAACCAAGTAACGGCAGGTGGTGTGAACAAACCGGTGCCAAAGTTCCAGGTTCAGGCCCAATACTCGGTGCCTTACCAGAATAGCAAAAATGGCAACACCGTAGAGCTTGGTGTTGAACAAGCAAAATTCACGCAAAACAACATGGACTTTCAAACTAGCCTGACGTTTCTCAACATGAAATTTAATGGCTTAGCGAAAGCGATTGAGGGACGTTAATTATGTCATTCACTGATATTTACTCGATCACTGGTTCCGCGATGACAGCACAAACTGTGCGTCTGAATACGGTAGCCAGTAACTTAGCAAACGCAGATGCAGTATCTGCAAATCCAGAAGATGCTTATAAAGCGCTTAAGCCAGTATTTGCGACTGTGTACCAAAAAACGCAAATGACAACAGAAAATGGAGCTTATCCCAATGCAGAAGTTCGCATTGTTGACGTTGTTAAAAATGCTGGAGATGCAGAGAAGCGTTTTGAGCCGAACAACCCACTGGCTAATGATGAAGGCTATGTGTTTTACCCAGATATTGATGTAGTTGCTGAAATGGCAGACATGATGTCCGCAACACGCAGCTTCGAAACGAATGTTGAAGTATTAGCCAATGTAAAAAGTATGCAGCAAGGTCTGCTTAGATTAGGGCAGGGCAGCTAATGAGTATTGCACAATACACCCCTTTATCGTCTGACGCTCCAGTAAATACAAAAGCAAAAGACAGCAACGGTATCTCACCAAACCCTAAAGACATGAACAGCGCTTCTTCATTGGAGAATGAGTTTATTTCTTTGATGGTGGCTCAAATTCAAAACCAAGACCCACTTAATCCCCTTGATGGTACGGAATACGTTGGTCAATTGGCTCAGTTCTCGCAGGTACAAAGTACCGAGAATATGTCTAAGACAATGCAACAGAGCATGGTGTTACTGGACAACATGCAAGTGCTATCAACAGCGGGCCTTGTTGGGCAAACGGTTTACGTCAATGCGGATGAATTTCAGCTTGGTGAAGACGTACAAAACGGAAAAATCGAACTCGCTCATAGCTCAAACCAAGTCACGTTAGTTGTTAAAGATGAATTTGGTCAATCAACTAAAGTGCCACTAGGTGCTCACGGCAAAGGTGACGTCGACTTTTCAATTAATCCTGAAGAACTTGGTCTTAAACCAGGCAAATACTCAGTGGCCGTAGAAGTGCAAGAAGGGCAAGCAAGTCCAAATGTGCTGATGGCAGGCACTGTTGAGCAAGTGCGCATTCCTAATACCGGTGGCGCAGCATTAGTCAATGTCCATGGCGTTGGCAACGTTCCTTTCTATCAAATCACTCAGTTTGGTGCTTAACCAAATACGGAAATCAGAGGTCTATTTATGAGTTTTAACATCGCACTAAGTGGTCTGGACGCGACCAACACAGAGCTAAACACAATCAGTCACAACATTGCCAACGCATCAACGTATGGTTTTAAAGGTGGCCGCACAGAATTCTCCGCTGTATATAACGGCATGCAACCTGGTGGTGTGGAAGTCGCGTCAATTTCACAGAACTTCGACAAAGACGGCAGTATCACAGGAACTGGCCGTGCGATGGACCTAGCTATTAATGGCGGTGGCTTTTTTGTTACTAAAGATAATATGGGTCAAATGTTGTACACACGTTCAGGTGTGTTCTCAACGGATAAGAACAACTTTGTTACGGCTAACAGCGGTGCAAAGCTTCAAGGTTACAGTGTCGATAGCAACAACAACCTAATGACAGGTTCTGTGGGTAATATTCAGGTATCGACTTCCTCACTGAATGCTAAAGCAACAGACAGCTTAGATTTTGTTGCGAACTTCGACGCAAGCGCGTCTGTTATTGATAAAGCCGTAACGCCATTCAATCCAAAAGATCCAAGCTCATTTAACTCGTCTTACACAACAAAAGTCTACGACTCACTGGGTAACTCGCACACGGTAACTCAGTACTTTACTAAGACTGCTTCTAACTCGTGGGAAGTGAACGTTCAAGTAGATGGCGGTACGACGCCAGTAGCAACTGTGCCTGTAACGTTTGGTAAAGACGGCTCGCTTTCAGCACCAACTGCGCCGTTTAATGTTTCATTCCCTGCTGCAGGCGCGAACGCGATGAGTGTAGACATTAACCTGAAAGGCAGCACGCAATTTGGTGCAGCTTTTGGCGTAAGTACTAATAGTCCTAACGGTTACACATCAGGTGAACTTGCAGGTGTACGCGTTGAAGGTAACGGCATGGTTTACGCGACTTACACTAACGGCCAATCACAGCTACAAGGTCAGGTTGTTCTTGCTGATTTTGCAAACACACAAGGCTTAGCGAAAGTGAGTGGAACATCATGGACTCAAAGCTTTAGCTCAGGTGCTCCAATTATGGGTGTTCCGGGTTCAGGTACGATGGGTGACCTAACTCCGGGTGCATTAGAAGGTTCTAACGTTGACTTAACCAGCGAGCTTGTTGCTCTAATGACTGCACAACGCAACTACCAAGCAAACGCAAAGACAATTTCTACCAGCGACAAGCTTACTCAAGCTTTGTTTAACGCGGTGTAATGGGAGTTTTGCGTGGATAGTTTGTTATTTACGGCAACGTCGGGTGCCAGCCGAGTTCTTAAAGCGCAGCACGTTCGTTCAAACAACTTATCAAATGCTGATACTGCGGGTTTTCGAGCGGATATGGAGCGTGTGCGTAGTGTAGAGATGCAAGGCCCAGGTTTTGATGGTCGCACTATGGTTGTGACCAACTCTGCCTCAACACGTTTCGACGCTGGCGATATTGTGAAAACAGGACGTCCGTTGGACGTTGCGGTTATGGGGGAGGGATATCTCTCTGTAGAAACCCCAGCGGGTAACGAAGCTTACACCCGTGCAGGCAATATTCAGGTCGATACTTTTGGCGCTCTAACAATCAATGGGTTCCCTGTCCTCGGTGACAATGGTCCTTTGGTTGTGCCGGATTATCAAAAGATTGAAATCAGCGAGCGTGGTCAAGTCTCAGTGATCCCACCAGGTGGCGGCGCAGAAATTGTGGCAGGCACTTTGAAGTTGGTTAAACCGGAAATTAATCAACTGCAAAAAGAGAGCGATAGCTTGCTGCACAGCGTAGATGGCGTGCCATTCGCGGCAGATGAAACCGTGCAACTCTCTCCTGAGCACATTGAGGGCAGTAACGTATCTGCTATTGATGAATTGGTTAGTGTGATGTCGCTGACGCGCAACTTTGAAATGCAAGTTCGCATGATGAAAACGGCGGAAACTCTAGCAAAAGCTGGTAACAAATTAATGGCGGCGAGCTAAGTCTCGCCCCGCAAGGAGTAAAAAATGCATTCAGCATTATGGGTAAGTAAGACAGGCATGGCAGCGCAAGACACGAAGATGACTGCCATTTCTAACAACCTAGCAAACGTAAACACGGTTGGCTTTAAGCGTGACCGAGTCGTATTTGAAGATCTTTTCTACAGCATTCAGCGTCAACCAGGCGCACAAGTAGACCAAGTTAACGAACTACCAAGTGGTATTCAGCTAGGTAGCGGTGTTCGCGTTGTTGGCACACAAAAAGTGTTCACGCAAGGTAATACCCAAAACACAACGCAAGAGTTGGATCTTGCTGTAATGGGTCAGGGTTTCTTCCAAATAGAAAACTCGGACGGACAGATCATGTATACACGTAATGGTCAGTTCCATCGAAACTCAGAAGGCTTAATGGTGAACAGTCAGGGCCTGCCTTTAGAGCCTCAAATCCAGATCCCAGACAATGCGGTCTCTTTCTCTGTGGGTGTTGATGGCACAGTGACTACAACAACAGCAGACGATCCAACACCTCAGCAGCTTGGTCAAATTACACTTGCAAAATTCATCAATCCAGCCGGCTTAGAGGCCATGGGTGGCAACTTATTCCGTGAAACGGAAGCCAGCGGTCCAGCTGATGAGCTGATTGCAGGAGCTGATGGCGCCGGCATTATCAAGCAAGGTGCACTGGAAGGGTCAAACGTACAAGTAGTAGAAGAGATGGTCGACATGATCACCACTCAACGTGCGTATGAGATGAATGCGAAAGTGGTCTCTGCTGCAGATGACATGCTGAAGTTTGTTTCGCAATCAATGTAAGTATGAAATTGGTGATGATGAAGGAAAAAGCAATGAAATGGCTTTCTAAGAGTTGGGCAGTAGCCGCCGTGTTGCTGGTGGGATGTGCTGGCCGTCAGGAATTTATTCCGCCTGAGCCGAATGCTGAGGAATATGCACCACCAACGCTCGATTACACGCTGCCGGAAACCCAATCTGGTAGCCTTTATCGTCACCAATACACGATGACTCTGTTCCAGGATCGTCGTGCTTACCGAGTTGGCGATGTATTAACGGTTCAATTATCAGAAGAAACCTCATCGAGTAAAAATGCGGGTACTAAGTTCGGTAAAAGTTCAGCAATTAACTTTGTGGCGCCGACCATAGGCACGAAAACTATCGATGAGTTAGGGGTTAGCGTGGATGGCAAACGTAACTTCGATGGCAGTGCATCAAGTTCACAAGGCAACAAGCTTCAAGGTGCCATTACGGTAACGGTACACGAAGTATTACCTAATGGCGTATTGCGTATCAGCGGTGAAAAATGGCTTCGTCTGAATCAAGGCGACGAGTTTATTCGTCTAACCGGTATCGTCCGTGTGGATGATATTAACCGCAGTAACCAAGTTTCTTCTCAACGAATTGCTGATGCAAGAATTACCTACGCAGGTCGCGGAGCCCTAGCTGACAGCAACGCAGCCGGGTGGCTAACTCAGTTCTTCAACAGCCCATGGGTACCTTTCTAATGAAGACAATGCAATCTTTCTTTATGTCTCTCCTATTGGTGTTGACCTTGGGACTACCAGGCACTTCACGTGCTGAAGCGGAAATTCCGATCATGGACTTGGTCGATGTTCGCGGCATTCGAGAAAACCAACTGGTTGGTTATGGTTTGGTGGTTGGCTTAGCCGGCCAAGGTGACCGAAACCAAGTGAAATTTACCTCTCAATCTATTACCAACATGCTACGTCAGTTTGGGGTTCAAATTGATGACAGTATGAACCCTAAGCTACGAAATGTGGCTTCTGTGAGTGTGACAGCGTCCGTTGATCCAATGGCAGGCCCAGGACAAACGTTGGATGTGGTTGTGTCTTCAATCGGTGATGCAAAGAGCCTTCGTGGTGGTACGTTATTGCTAACGCCTTTACGTGGTATTGATGGCGAAGTGTACGCGATTGCGCAAGGCAACGTGGTTGTGGGGGGCTTATCTGCAGAGGGGCGAAGTGGCTCCAAAGTAGAAGTGAACACACCAACGGCGGGTCGCGTTCCGAATGGTGCGACTTTAGAGAGAGAAATCAAAACCGATTTCAACCAACGTGATGAAATCACCCTAAACCTGCGCAAGCCTAGCTTCACTACAGCAAAAAATATTGCGCGTGAAATTAACAACACTTTCGGACCTAACGTTGCAGTTGCGATCAATAAAGCGCGCATTGATATGCGTGCACCAAAAGATACACAGCAGCGTGTCGTCATGATGTCGATGCTTGAAGAAATGAGCGTCGTTGAAGGTCGTAAACCTGCTCGTATTGTCTTTAACTCTCGCACTGGCACCGTAGTGATCGGTAAGAGTGTCAAAGTGAGTGAAGCAGCAGTAAGTCACGGTAACTTGACCGTGCGAATTTCTGAATCACAACAAGTTAGTCAGCCTAATGCGTTTGCAAATGGCGATACGAAAGTCGTTAACCAAACGGACCTTGATGTGAATGAAGATCTCGCTCAGATGGTGATTTGGCCTCCAGGCACGGAACTTAACACCATAGTTAATGCGGTAAATAGTTTAGGTGCCACGCCTACAGACTTGATGTCTATCCTGCAAGCTTTGAGTGAAGCAGGTGCATTGAACGCTGAATTGGTCGTGATATAAGGAGTTAAGGATGAAGCTAGACAGTACCAATGAACAAACTCAGTTAAATTCGATGCTTTATCACGACAATAGTGCATTGGCTAACATCAAGCATAGTCGTGATCAAGAAGGCGCACTTGAAGTCGTCGCAGGTCAATTTGAGGCAATGTTCCTACAAATGGTGTTACGCCAAATGCGCAGCAGTAGTGATGCTCTTGCTGATAAAGACAGCCCGTTCGCCAGTCAGCAACAAGGGGTATTCCGTGATATGTATGACGGTCAGCTGGCGATGGAACTAGCAAAGAAACAGAGCTCAGGCATTGCCAATATGCTCATCCAGCAGCTGAGCCCGTCTATGCGTGAGGTTGCTTTCGATGCTGCGCGCAACATCTCATCCGCTAACGATGGTAAAGCTTCGAATTCTGAATCTATCTCACAAGTAGATTCTAAAGAGGTGGAGAAGAATTCAAGCCTATTTAATACCGCTTCTCAAGCCGTCGCCTCTGTTAAACAGGTATTCGGTGAGGCCGGTATGACTACCGCGTTTTCTCAGCCGTTGATCAGAAAAATGGAGCTGTAAATGAACCTAGTTAATATTGCCCTTTCAGGTTTAGGCGCGAACCGTGTGGCCCTAGACGTAACCGCGCAAAACGTGGCAAACGTGAATACCGTGGGTTACAGTCGTCAACAAGCGTTGATGGCGTCTGTCGATGATGGTAAAGCCAATCGCTTAAGTCCAGGTTTAGGGGTAGAAGTCACTAGCATTCGCCGCGTTACGGATCAATTTCTGATTAAGCAAACGTGGTCGACTAACAGTATGGCGGCATACGCATCTGGATACACCAGTAACATGAGTCAGCTGGAGAATACGCTTGGTGCCGATGGTTTCAGTATATCGGCTGGCTTGGACTCGCTAAACGCTGCGCTTAACGATGCGACCGTTAAGCCGGAATCCATACCTTACCGCCAGCAGATCATTAACGAATCTGAAGCTTTGGCCCGCCGTTTTAATACGCTTACCGAGTCTTTATACAACCAACATAAAGACATGAGCGACCAACGTAATGCAGCGCTTAACCACGCGAATAGCCTTATGGAAAATATCGCGAAGGTGAACAAGCAACTGGTAGAGATGCAAGGTACAGGTGGTAACCCATCACAGTTAATGGATGAACGAGATAGGTTAATCGGTGAGTTATCTCAAACCATTGAAATCAAAACAACACAGCAGCATGACGGCAGTGTTCAGGTCACACTAACCTCTGGTCAACCGCTTGTGATGGGTACGGACCATGGCAAACTGGAAGCCATTCCTGACCCGAGTGATCCTTACTTGGCGGACTTACACGTCACGTTCTCGAATCAAAGCTTTGCGATTGGTGACTCGCTTGGTGGCAAATTAGGTGCGATTAATGACTATCAAACCGAAGTGTTGAAACCAAACCAACTGGCTCTGAATGACATGGCGAAAGCTCTCGCGGATGAATACAACGCCGTGCTTGCGACTGGCAAAGACTTAAATGGCAACCCAGGTAAACCTTTGTTCAGCTATGACCCAGCAAACCCTGCAGCCAGTTTGGATATTACCAAGCTAACTCCAGATGAGCTTGCGTTCTCAAGTGATGGAACACCTGGTAACGCAGATGCGTTGCAATCATTGATCGAGTTAAGCAACAAGCCAGTGGCGGTATCAGGTTACGGCTCAGTAAGCTTGAACGATGCCTTTAGTTCAATGGTGGGTCAAACCGCAATTAAAGCACGCCAAGCTAATGCTGATTATCAAGCGAAGTTAGCCATGAACAAGCAAGCGCACGCAGCTCGCGATAATGTTAGTTCCGTAAACAGCGATGAAGAAGCGGCTAACCTAATGATGTTTGCTAATGCGCACAATGCCAACATGAAAGTGATCAGCACAGCAAATCAACTGCTCGATTCTATTCTGCAGTTATTCTAAGAGGAAAGTTTAGATGCGAATTAGTGACAATCAATTTAGTCAAATGATGTTGCACAGCTTGCAGAGCAATAGCGCGGGATTAGGCGAAGCTCTGCAACAGATGTCTACTGGCAAGCGCTTAACCAAGCTGTCTGATGATCCAATGGCTTCGATCAAGTTGCTTAACTTAGACCGAGAAACCAGTGCGATTGCTCAGTACAAAAACAACATTGAAAACGTAAAAACGACGCTATCGAGTCAAGAAACCCATTTAGATTCGATCAAAGAAAGCTTAAAAAGCATGCGAGACATCGCGCTTTGGGGTGCGAACGGCTCTCTTACTGACGAAAGTCGTGGCGGTATGATTACAGAGCTTAAGAGTTACCGTGACTCTATTGAGTCGTCTTTTAACGCGCAGGATGAAGAAGGGCACTACCTTTTCTCTGGTACTAAAACGGATACTGCGGCTGTAAGTAAAGCGAGCGGCAGCTACGTAATTGAAGGTAATAGTGACAAGCGCGTAGTAACAATTGCTAAAGGTGTCACGATGGATTCCAATATGACTGCAAAAGAAATATTGGACCTTGGGGGAGGCCATAACGTGCTTAACCAAATTGATGCGCTGATCAAAGAGTTTGAGAGCCCTACCGCCAACTTCAGAGCTGAAGTTGAGGCGAGTATCAGCGCTATCGACGATACTTTTTCAAACGTACTAGGGACCATGACTGAGATTGGTGGTCGACACAACAACTTAGATCTTGTTGGTGGCGCGCACAGTGAAAACAAGCTGTTCGTTGACAAAGTATCTGGAGACCTCTCTGCTCTGGACTATGGTGAAGCGTCGGTACGATTGAGTAATTACATGGCCGCTTTGCAAGCAACGCAAGCAAGCTATGTGAAGATCGATGGTTTGTCGCTGTTTGACCGTTTATAAGGTTAGGAAGTTCTTTTTATGGTAATGAGTACAGTAGAGGTTAGACCCCATAGCATACGCTTAGGTGGACAAGAACAAGCCTCTATCATGCCGACCCGTTCTGCAGACTCAAGTACGGCAATTAAACCGCGCCCGGCGCAAATTCAGGCTGACACTGCGTCAGCCTACTCTGTATCTGGTATTCAGCTTACGCAGGGTCAGCAGCAAGCCACGGCGGTTCAGATCGCGTCCAAATCGCTGCAGGTGATTGGCAAAGAGCTCACGCAAATTAAACGTGGTTTGACGCAAGCTATTAATCAAGGCGTACAAAATGTTCCTGGTTTGCAGGATACATTGGTTCGCTCTAAAGCCACCATCCAAAAAGTCGTTGAGCAAGCACGTTTCGATGGCCAGAAAGTCCTAAATAACGAACTGCACTTAAAACTGGATAAAGCGGATATTCGTCGCTTTTCTATTCCAGGTTTGAATGTTCATCGCTTAAGCGACAAGGCCGAGCAAATCCGTTTGGATTTTCCTCAAGGTCAAGCGGTGATGATTCAGTTTGATGGACAATCAGACGGTGAGCGAACGGTCAAAATGCTGGATCGCAGCTTGATTGCGTTAGGAATGCGAGCCTCATTAGCCGATGATGGCAGCATTTTATTTGAAGCCAGAGACAACGCTTATCAACAAATGCAGCAAAAGGTGATGGTAACGGGGGAAGGGCACCGATTCCCTGCGGGACAGCCTAACGTTTTGAACTTAAAGTCTGAGCCAGATGGTATTGCGGAGCTCGGGTTTGATCTAGGCTCACGCGATGGCATCAAGCAGACGATTGCCAAAGTAAATCAGCATCTGAAACAAGTTCAAACGAGCTTGCAGGAAGCGAAAGCTTTTCATGGTGAACTGAATACTCAAATGCGTTCTATCCAAACCAAAACCGCACAGCTTTCAGTCAATGAGGTGAATGCAAAACTGGATGGATTCATGCAAAAGTCTGGCGAGTTTACTTCGACTTTTCAGGCATTGAATGCGCAAGCAAACGTGCGTCGTCATACCGTGGTCGCTTTACTGAAGTAACGAACACTCCAATGATTCCCGGCTTTACACTGTTATCGTCCCCCAATAACGAAAACAGCGCACTGTCGGGAATCTCTCTTTGACTCGTCTAGGGCTCGAGTGCTTTTGCCACCGAACGATTCAATTTCTGGAATAGCCATCCAAGTGCTATCAAAGACGCACCTAAGCCTAAGAAGCTTATTGCTCGCCAGAACCCATCCAGAGAGCTCACATCCCATAAGAATACTTTCAGTGCGACACAGGCAAGGACCACTAGACCGACACGCTGCATCATCAGCCCCTGTTGGGTCACGCCGCGCCAAGTCAGCAATCCACCTACGAGCAAGCCAGCCACTGAATAACTGAACAACTCTGCCATGCTGGTTGGCTGATACAGCATCATCGATGTGGTTTGCCAGAATTGACGGATAGACATCCCCAACCAAATGGCTGCAAGTAAAAAGCCTAGACTAGCAATCGCAAATCGATGAACTTGCAACGTATTCCAGCGTTTAAAGGTTGCGATAAGCAGGATGCAAGCTGGTAACAGCCAGCCGATACTCAGCATGTTAAAGATGGGAAGTGCTTGTGCCGAGACGTTATCAGTCACCAACGGCGATTCTGCCGTATTAAGCAAAATAATCAATATAGCGAACGCGCACCAAAGCAAGTAACTATAGATTTCGTAGATACGACTTAAGCGTTGCGCAAATTGGCTGCGGTAGCTGTATACCAAACCCATAACTAATGCTTGATTGGCAAAGACTGCCGCACTTGTGAAGTCGATGTGCCCCAAGTAACCATATTGCCCCGTTAACCAGTAGTTAGTTTGGGTGAACAATGCCATTAAGAATACATGTAAAAACGCCCCTTCAAACCAGTTGGTCAGTTCTCGGTCCACTTGTTTTAGTGTTGAACGAGCATAAGACAAGATGAAGAGAGAAGGCAGATAACTCACCAGAACCCAAGCCCAATGCCCAGCTTCTACCGGTTGCCATTCGGGGATGAAAGGTAGCAGCGTGAGTCGGATAACCAGTATTCCCATTGCCACTTTAATCGCCCAACTCGCAGGTCGAAATAACCCGACTTGAGCCTGTAAGGCCATTATCGCAACTTGTATTGAGATTGCTGTTGTTAACCAAGTATCGCTCAACCAAACAAAAGCGATACCTACGATTAAAGCATGCATAACGGCAGAGCATTCTAATGCCAACGAACGTGCATGCTGACCAAGCACAACATAGTAAGTGGCCATCAATGCGCAGAAGGCAGTCCAATACCACAGGTAGCCTTGCATAAATTCGTCAACATAAAACAACGTAATTAAGCTCATCGCGGGAGCCAGTACCAGCAGAAGCAGCCCACTGAGTTGCGAACGGTCACTAAGTGTTTGGCAATATGTTCGATAGCAGATCAGCGCAATACTCACCGCCAATGCGAATAGGATGCTAGCTTCTCGCTCTAACATATACAGCGCATCAAAAGCGATGGTAAGAACAATCAGCGCGGTTGCCGAGACGAGTATGGATGGCAAAAATACACGTAATGACCAGCCTGTACGAAGTGCTGGTAGCCAGATGATCGCAACAAGCAGCGTATAACAGTACGCCATTTGTAGAGTGTTCAGCTCCGGCATTCTGGTGACGGCAGAAAAGGTCAATAAAGCAGTTGCGAGAGCGGTAGCGGTCGGCGAGTTTGTCCACTTGCTTTGATAGTGACGAAAGCGAGGATTGAGCATCCAACCCATTCTCGGAACCGCGAAAATGAGATACAAAGTGATGGAGAGATAAATCGCGAGCCACGAGAACAAGAGTTCTGTTGGTACACTCTCAATCAACAGCAACATCCAAATGACATGTGGAATCGCGATACTTGGCGTAATCCATGACCTACGCACTTTTTGCATCAATAAGGTCGCCGCGAACGAAATCGCGCAGATGTATCCGGCTAACAAAAAGTAGTTGGGTTCACTACCTCCAACCCACAGTGGTGCTGTGTAGCCACCAATTAAGCCAAGCACGGCCATTAACGGCCCTTGTCGCAATGATAATGCTAAACTGAAAAATGCGGCTGAAGCCAAAATGATCAACGAGATACTTGGCGTTAGCATTTGATAAACCACAAAGGCAAAAATGACGGTGCAGTAAATGCCCGTTAATCCCGTACCGGTAACGGCAGCAGGAACATACGTAAAGCCTTGGGCTCGTGCTGCCCGTTGCGGATTCTGTTGTTCTTTACGGTGAAACCACTCGCCAACAAGCACCATAAGTAATGAGATCACAAAGGCAAAGGATACTCGCATAAATGGCGAAAACTGGATGTGGCTACCAATCACCTGTACGAGATAACCTCCACCGATCAGCATGGCCAATGCGCCTACCCAAACCAACCAATTTTCTTGAATGTTGCTAAGCAGGCTCTGAACTTTACTCTGAAGGAATGACTCATTTTCTTGACTAAAAACATCCAGTTGCACTTCTCTTGTCTGGGCGTACCCTTGATTTGCAGCGCTCTGGTCCAAGTCTAGGTTGGCAGCTGGATCATGTTCCCCAGAGGATGAGACATTTTTCTGTTGTGATTCTATGTGAGGTGACGTCGCTACAGATGGTGTGTCTTTTTCGATGCTGGATTGTTGGTGCACTTGTGGGTTTGAGCCCCCATGGACACTGGCTCGTAGTGATGTGACTTCCTCACGAAGTTTGGTTAGTTCTTTTTCTAAAAGTGCAGCTCGGTTGGCGGCTTTCACTCCGATGAGGATGGCGAGACACGCCATGAACAGTGCTAGTATTACGTACAATCCATTTCTCCTTGCGTACGTCGCGTGACCCACGATTCTTAACTTTGAGCACTTACGCTAAAGCTTAGTTCATGCTCTATGCCTTAGCCTCATATAGTGCTAGGTTCCGCGCTTTCTTTAGAAATCATTCTACATAATGAAACTCAATGCGTAATGATGAATTCGACAAAGTCGCACACTTGTGTGCCACTTTAAGACCTGATGAACAAAAATGAGTCGTTAAGTCATTGGGGGTCAACTATATTCATAGTTCTGATGCGATCGCCAAATGACTTCAAACATGTGCGTTTCGTAGCGATGTCATCGAAGGTCAGTCGTTTGATTTGCACGTTCGGTTGTTTCTATTTGACCGTAAGGCTGAATGTATTCGGGTATAGCGCATTCACGCGAAAAAAGACAAAAACAGGTAATTATTGATGCAAGTGGGTAATGAAGCGCTGGTGCTGTCAGCGGTTGGGGTTATTGGTTTAGGTTGCCAATGGTTAGCTTGGCGATTGCGTTTGCCAGCGATTTTATTTTTGTTGTTGGCAGGGCTGATCGTCGGGCCATTTATGCAGTGGTTAAATCCTGATGAGATATTAGGTAATTTGCTCTTTCCGTTGGTTTCTTTAGCGGTGGCAGTGATTTTATTTGAAGGCAGTTTGACCTTAAACTTTAAAGAAATTCGTGGCGTGAGTGGTTCGGTATGGAGCATTGTTTCCATCGGGGCGATCATTTCGTGGGCAGCGACTAGTATCGCAACACACTATTTCCTCGGCTTTACTTGGGAGCTTGCCATGTTGTTCGGCAGCTTAACCGTAGTAACAGGGCCGACGGTCATCGTGCCACTTCTACGAACCGTAAGACCTAACAGTACGCTTGCTAACATTTTGCGCTGGGAAGGGATTTTGATTGACCCGCTCGGTGCGCTTTTTGTTGTGATGGTTTACGAGTTTATCGTATCTCACAGTGCGATAAATAGCGTCGAAGTGTTTGGGACGATCATTGCTGTCGGTGTCATGCTAGGTGCGGCCTCAGGCTATGCAGTTGCGACGATCATGCGTCGCTCTTGGCTACCGGAATATTTGCAGCCATTTGCGGTTTTGATGGTGGTTCTAGGTGTATTTTCGGTCTCTAATCACATTGAGTCTGAAGCTGGGTTACTAACCGTCACCGTAATGGGTATGTGGCTCGCAAACGCTAAAGACATCAATATTCAGCAAATTCTGCACTTTAAAGAGCATTTAACCATTTTACTGATCACCGGATTGTTCATCTTCCTTGCGGCTCGAATCAGTTTGGATGATTTTGCTGCGCTAGGTAGCGGTGCGTTATTGTTATTTGTATTTATGCAGTTAGTGTCGCGTCCGTTATCGATTTTTCTTTCAACCTTCCGCAGCAACTTGCGTCTCAAAGATAAGCTGTTTTTGTCTTGGGTTGCACCGCGCGGTATTGTTGCTGCTTCGATTTCGTCTCTTTTCGCGATCAAATTGACCGAATACGGCATTGATGAAGCGATTTTACTGGTCCCTATGACCTTCATGGTGATTATAGGAACGGTCGTGTTACAAAGTGCGACGGCACGTCCTGTAGCGCTGACGTTGGGCGTCGCAGAGCCAGCACCACGCGGCTTCTTGTTGATTGGTGCTAACCGAGTAGCAAGAGAAATAGGGCAGGCGCTGGCGCGTTATGACCGTCGCGTATTAATGACTGACTCAAACTGGGAGTACATCAGTCAGGTTCGTATGTTGGGATTGGATTACTATTACGGCAACCCTATTTCTAGTCACGCGGACGACAACTTGAACTTGATAGGAGTTGGACAAGTGGTTGCATTAACGCCCGATCAGCATTTCAACATTATGGCTTGCATGCAATTCGTCGACGAGTTTGGGGAAGATAAAGTTCACTGCTTACAAAAAGTGAAAACCAACGGCAATGGCAGCGAGAAGCACTCCGTGGCTCAGGAGTACCATGGTAAATTGCTGATGGGCGGCAATGTAAGCTATACCCAGCTAGCCAGTATGTTAAGTCGTGGTGCAGAGGTTAAACACACGAAATTGAGCGATAACTTCACGTATCAAGATTATTTAGCGCATCACAAAGGTAGTTCAGTTGTACCGCTGTTCCATGTAGAAGAAAAAGGAAAAATTCAATTCTGTGATGATCCCGAACAGTTTGAACCAACGACGACAAGCACTGTTGTGTCGCTAATTCTGTCGGACAGCGTAAAGTAAACTACAGAGCAATGTGATCCATTTGCATCATGGGTATCGTACGCTGATTATCTCAATTTGAAGAGAAACTTGCCGGCTTGTTTAAAACGGAAAGCGAGTTTCTTTTCTTATAATGTCAGGGGCAGTCGAGATTCATTACTCGTTTCGGAAAAGTAATCCGGCAAATTCACAAAATTCGCATTGACGTTACTGATAAGGATCGCAATACTGCGCGACTGTTTTACTTTAGGGTGACATTATGGCTCCGCAAACTAACCGAAAAGATTTACACCTAGATGCTGTTTTACATCATGATATGAGCATGAAGCATAAAACGGCGGGTTTTGAGTCTGTCGAGTTTGAACACTGTGCGCTGCCAGAATGTGACTTTCACGCGATCGATTTATCGACAGAGTTTCTTGGTCATCAATTAGCGCTACCGTTTTTGATTAGCTCGATGACTGGCGGAGCAAAAGACGCAGAAACGATCAATTGTCGTCTAGCTGAAGCAGCAAGTGAATTAGGTATTGCCATGGGTGTGGGCTCGCAACGGATTAGCTTAGAAGAAAGTCAGCATTCGGGCTTGGGTAAAACCATTCGTGAGTTGGCGAAAGAAGTACCGTTGTATTCCAATCTTGGAGCCGCTCAATTGCTCGATAAAGGTAAACTCGATAATGCGCAACGTGCGGTTGAGGCGATTCAAGCCGATGCCTTGTTTGTGCACGTTAATCCAATGCAGGAAGCGTTTCAGAAAAATGGCGACCACAATTGGGTTGGTGTTTTCCAGGCAATTGAGATGCTTAAATCTCGCGTGAAGGTTCCTATCATTATCAAAGAAGTCGGTTTTGGTATTAGCGGACACATTGCGCAGCGATTAATTGATGCTGGTGTGGATGCAATTGACGTTGCGGGCGCGGGTGGCACAAGCTGGAGTGCGGTTGAAGGGTATTGCCAAGACAATCCGAAAATGCAGCGTGCAGCCGAGCTTTTCCGCGATTGGGGTGTCCCTACAGCAACATGTTTGGCTCAAATCCGCGCACTGCATCCTACATTACCGTTGATCGCCTCGGGAGGTGTTCATAACGGACTTGAAGCGGCGAAAGCCATTCATTTGGGTGCTAATCTCATTGGGCAAGCTGGTGCGGTATTAAAAGCTGCGACGATCAGCACGCAGTCTGTCGTCGATCACTTTGAACAAATGGCATTAGAGCTGCGTTTAACGTGCTTTGGTACTGGCTCTTCTGAGGTTGGTGAGCTAACGAAAGCGCGCTGCCTATAGCTTTTAGAATGGCGCGCTTTACACAGAGTCGCTCAATAATTTTTCGGTGTCTTAACACGTAGACTGATAATTTCGTTATAGTTGATACAAAAGTCACTTCAGCTAGTGACGCCTTTATTCAGACACTTGAATGGGCACGTGTTGAAGAGATTGAGTTTAATTTTACTATTGTTTGCAACTGGAACCTTAAATTTATGAAAAAACTAGTCATGCTGATGTTGGCGGCTTCTGCTTTGACCGCTTGTAGTGATGAAGTGGGCACTGAAGGCTGGTGTAACGACATGCGCGATAAGCCAAAAACAGAATGGACAGCAGACAACGCGGTAGACTTTGCAAAGCATTGTGTTCTGCAAGATGGTGTCGGCAGCGAGCAATGGTGTGAAAACCTGAAAGATAAGCCGAAAGGTGACTGGACTGCAAACGAAGCGACCAGCTTTACTAAACACTGCATTTTTTAAGCACAGCGGAAAGCGCCTTTTCTGAGGCGACATTCTGTGAGGTAAACACCAAGCGTTATTGCTTGGTGTTTTTGTATCTAAAATAGCTCGATTTTTCACGTGTCAGCGCACCTCCCTCTGAATGGAATGTTTTACATTTTCGTTTCATTTTTGAAAACCTGTATTGCCTGTCTTTAATTTTTCGTATTGCAATGGCATGGTGTCGAGATAGCCATCTAATTCAATTAGATTCATAACAAAAAGGAATTCAAATGGAAGTACTAAAAGGCTCATGTCTGTGCGGCAAGGTAAAGTTGGAAGTGGCAGATGAATTTAAGTACATGGGAAATTGCCATTGCTCTGAATGCCGCAAGTTCACAGGTTCTGACTATTCATCTGCCGGTGGTATTGCGTTGGATAAACTGCTTATTATCCAAGGGAAAGAAGATATTCAAACTTATCAGAAAAGCGAAAATACCATGCTATGCTTTTGTCGCCACTGCGGATCGAGCCTGTATTCGAAAAAGAACAATGGGATCGTCAATATTCGCCTTGGTATCTTGGATGACACACCTTCTCACAAGCCTGATTTCCATATTTTTGTCGCGTCGAAAGCGCCGTGGCTCGAGATATCGGATAACCTGACTCAATTTGATGCAGGGCCAAAATAGAGTTGTTGTAGATAAGTATTTAGAAACAGAGCGCGTTACAATACGCTTGCGACACGCTCTGTGCTTTTACTTTGTATATTAGAACGGAGACGACTATTTGGCGTCTTGTAGTTCTTCAAAGCCACCTGCATTGTGCAGATTCGTAAAGCCTTGCGATTTTAAGTATTGATACGCTTTGCCAGAGCGGTTACCACTGCGACAGTACAACACGATAGCTTGATCTTTATCGACGTCTTGAAAATGTTTATCAAGTTCAGATAAAGGGAAGTTGACGGCATTATCCAAATGCCCTTCAGAAAATTCTTGCGGCGTGCGCACATCGACAATCATCGCGCCCTTGTCAATCAATTGCCACCCTTGTTCAGCGCGTTCAGAAGCCGACACGTTGGGGGAGAGGAAGCCAATGCACAACGTTGCAAGAAATAGAGATACGGCCTTTTTCATTGTTTGATTATCCTTTTTAAGAGTACGTAATCACTCTAGATTTGATTAAGCATATTTTCCATCATAAAGAGATGCTAAGTGGTTGTGAATGCGATAATTCGATAGAAAATTTTATTTAATTTAATAAAAAATTTTTATCAAATTCACCTCTTGAACTCTCATTTTTCGACCTTATTATTTTCATCGAAAGCGAGCTGTCGACTCGCAAATCCATCTTGATGTTTATTTTGTCTTTTATTTTTGGTTCCAAGTAGGAGGCACTTAAAAATGAAAATTCGTCCTTTAAATGACAAGCTAATTGTTGAAAGACAAGAGGTGGAAAATAAATCTGAAGGGGGAATCGTTTTAACTTCTCAGTCGGTGAAAAAATCAAACCGCGGGAAAGTCATTGCTGTTGGTTTAGGTAAACGTCTTGAAAATGGCGAACGCGCTGCGATGGAAGTCAAAGTGGGCGACCAAATCATTTTCAATGACGGTTACGGCGTGAAAACCGAGAAAATTGACGGCGCAGAATACTTAATTCTGTCCGAATCTGATGTGTTAGCAATCGTTGAGTAATTATTTTTGTAGTAGTTTTTTGAGGAGATAACCATGGCTGCAAAAGACGTATTATTTGCTAATGACGCACGTCAAAAAATGCTGAAAGGTGTGAACTTACTGGCGGACGCAGTAAAAGTGACACTAGGCCCGAAAGGCCGCAACGTTGTGCTTGATAAATCTTACGGCGCGCCAACCATCACCAAAGATGGCGTGTCTGTAGCGAAAGAAATCGAACTGAAAGATAAGTTCGAAAACATGGGCGCACAAATGGTGAAACAAGTGGCGTCCAAAGCGAATGATGAAGCGGGGGACGGTACAACGACGGCTACCGTACTGGCGCAATCTTTCATCAATGAAGGTCTTAAAGCGGTAGCCTCTGGCATGAACCCAATGGACCTAAAACGTGGTATCGACAAAGCCACTGAAGCGGCGGTTGAGAAACTACGTGAAATGTCTAAGCCATGCAGCGACAAAGAATCCATTACCCAAGTGGGTAGCATTTCTGCAAACAGCGATCGCGCGATCGGTGAAATCATTGCAGAAGCGATGGAAAAAGTGGGTCGCAATGGCGTGATTACGGTTGAAGAAGGCCAAGGTCTAAACAACGAATTGTCTGTGGTTGAAGGTATGCAATTCGACCGCGGTTACTTGTCGCCATACTTCATCACTAACCAAGAAAATGGCAGCGTCGAGCTAGACAACCCATACATCCTATTGGTGGACAAAAAAGTCAGCAGCATCCGCGAGCTATTGCCTGTACTAGAAGAAGTAGCGAAATCTTCTCGCTCGCTATTGATCATTGCTGAAGACATCGAAGGTGAAGCGTTAGCGACATTGGTTGTGAACAATGCGCGGCATCGTGCGTGCGACCGCGGTGAAAGCGCCTGGCTTTGGTGACAACCGTAAAGCGATGATGGAAGACATTGCGGTACTAACTGCTGGTACGGTCATCTCTGAAGAAATCGGCCTAGAGCTCGAAAAAGCAACGTTAGAGCAACTAGGTAGTGCGAAGAAAGTTACCATCACCAAAGACACAACAACCATTGTGGGTGGTGCAGCAGAAGCAAGCGCGATTGCTGATCGTGTGGCTTCGATTGAAAAACAAATCGAAACAACCACTTCTCAATACGACAAAGATAAGCTTCAACAACGTGTTGCGAAGCTTTCTGGCGGCGTAGCGGTGATCAAGATCGGCGCTGCAACCGAAGTTGAGATGAAAGAGAAGAAAGACCGCGTGGACGATGCGCTACACGCTACCCGCGCAGCGGTTGAAGAAGGTATTGTTGCTGGTGGTGGTGTTGCCCTAACTAAGATCGCGAAAGAATTGGCGGATCTAAAAGGCGACAATGATGACCAAAACGTGGGTATCCGAGTTGCGCTACGTGCAATGGAAGAGCCTCTTCGTCAAATCGCAACTAACGCAGGTGACGAAGCTTCTGTTGTGGCGAACGCTGTCAAAGCGGGTGATTCCGATTACGGTTACAACGCTGCAACAGGTGAATACGGCAACATGATCGAAATGGGCATCTTGGACCCTGCGAAAGTAACACGTTCAGCGCTTCAATTCGCAGCGTCTGTTGCTGGCTTGATGATCACCACTGAAGCGATGATCACCAACCACGTTGAAGACAAAGAACTTGATATCTAACGTCATCAACCGTTAGTGATTAAGTAAGCGTTAAAATAACAATAACATTGCAAAACCTAAGCGGGCTCGCTTGAGCCCGCTAATCAGTCATTTGAGGTAAGTGTTATGACCCGTTTACCTGCGTTTTCTTTCTCAATATCTGAGCCGGGCGGTAATGAAGCTTCGTCAACGTGGCCGACTGCTATTCACTTCCCCCTCGTTCCAGCTGGGCCAGAGTTTTCAATCGAAAATGCTCTGCCTAAACGTCCGACAGTGACGATATTCACTATCGATCTGTCTCAGTTATTTAAAGGGGACGCTCGGGTCATCCATTAACTGTATCGAAACAGCCAGCGCACGTTGGCTGTTTTTTTCTAATTTAAAGTATTGATAGTGTAGATTTTTATTTGATTACTGCCACTTGTTCAATGATCAATTTGAACTGGGGTAATCGGACCGCAAGCGCACTACACCTTTAAGCCCAGCATTGCGCCGAAAATGATCAATCCCGCCCCACATGCTTGATTGAGTCGATGCTTAATCTTCAACAAGAAAGCTTGTAGCTGGGGTGACGTGAATAAAACAGCAACGATAGAAAACCAAATACCATGCAGCGCAATCATATAAATCCCGTAAAACAAGGCGATGTGTTGCTGACTAGAGTCGGGAGAAATCACTTGGCTAAAAATACTCAGAAAAAACAGCATCGTCTTGGGATTGAGTAAATTACACAGAAATCCCTGCATGAAAAATCGCCACATTGAATACTCGCTCTGTTGAACGGTTTCTGAGTTTGACGCAGGCTGCGAGGAGAATATTCCTTTAATCCCAAGGTAGACAAGATAAGCGGCCCCAAGATAGCGCACGAGATTAAACAACCATTCATTTTGTGAAATTAAGTAACTGATCCCCAGCATGGAGTAAGCGATGTGGATGCTTATCGCCATGCTGATACCAATCGCACTGTATACGCCTGCTTTTCGTCCTTGATTTAAGCTATTTCTTAATACCAAAACAAAGTCTGCGCCAGGGCTAATAACAATAAGCACACCTAATAACGCAAGAGTTACAAATTCCATATCGATTTCCTGTTTGAATGATGAAGTCTGGGATGTAGCAGAATTGTAGGCGTCTTTATTACTGACTATAATCGAAAAATATTCCCATATTGGTGAGAAAAACTCACAGATGCGTCACCTGAAATCTTTTTATGTCTTCCACGTTGCGGCGAGTTCTTCAAGCTACACTGAAGCGGCTGACAAACTGAACATTACCCACGGAGCCGTGAGTAAGCAGATCAAGCAACTTGAGCAATATCTGTCTCAACCTTTGTTCTTCAAAGAGGGCAGGAAAGTCGTGTTGACGGCGGAAGGCGAATTACTCAAGACATACACAGAAACGGCATTCCAAACGCTAGAAACAGGCGTGAATACGCTTATTCAAGAGAAGCATCAGCATCTTGAAGTGTCTTGTGAACCGACATTAACCATGCGCTGGTTGATGCCAAGGTTGGCCGCGTTTAATGATGAACACCGTGCTGATGTTCGTTTGTCGACGGCTGGTGGCCCGGTAACATTAGGATCAACTGGGCTTTCGATGGCGATTCGTCGAGACGATTTTGCGCAGCATCACGATTACGACAAAACCATTCTTGTGGAAGAGTGGGTGGGGCCGGTATTTTCTCCTGAGTATTGGCAATCCAGTAAAGACAATTTGAAAGCAGCTCGATTGTTGAATAGCCAAACCAGACCGAATGCTTGGGCGGATTGGCAGCAATCAACACGTTGTGAAACTTTCAACGGCAACACTCAGCAATCATTCGCGCATTTTTATTTTTGCATACAAGCAGCGGTGGATGGCTTAGGCGTCGCAATGGGATCGTATCCTTTTGTCATGGACGATATTAAGCGTGGTAATTTGGTCGCACCATTTGGGTTTTCTCCATCAAGTTGCAATTACGTTTTATTGAGTCAAGATAAAAAGCGTACAGAACTCGAACATAAATTTATCACGTGGTTACAAACGCAAATGGCAGAGTGTGTGCCACTGTCATCACAGCAGATTACGCAAGGCGAATAGAAGGCATAGAGCGAGATTACGTCAGTCAGTTTTATGGAAAAAGGCTTAGGAAATTGGAAATGGAAAACCTCAATATTGTTGAAATCAAATCATTTGTTCCGGCGAAAGATTACGCGCTATCAAAACGTTTTTATGAGGCGATTGGCTTTGAAATGGCATCGGACTTCGGTGATGTAGCATACTTCTCTCAAGGTAGCTGCGCGTTTCTTTTACAGAATTTTTATGAGCCAGAACACGGCAATAACTTCATGATGCACTTGCTCGTAGAAGACGCAGAAAGCTGGCATCAGCACTTATCCAAAGTGGGTCATGAAGAATTTGGTTCGCGTTTGACAGAGCTAGTCGAGCAACCTTGGGGCATGCGCGAATGTTGTTTGTTTGACCCTAGTGGCGTTTTATGGCGAATTGGCCAGAACATGAATACTGACTAACGCCAGTCTTATTTTCACCACATCTACGCGCAGATATTGAGATCTCGATATCTGCGCGTTTTCTTTTTTTACTTAGCCTTGCCAACGTTTGTAGCGCACTCACGCCTTTTTCGAGGTGGTGTGCGATGGGCTAACGCCAAAAAACTCCTCAAGCAGCATGGCTTTGAGTTCCGCTCTGACTTCTGCGCCACCGATTAACGCCAAAAGTGCGAGTCCTCCTGGAATAAGGATGACCATTAATATCGGTCTTAAAATATACGAAAAGCAGAAGATGGTCGGGAAGAAAATCAATCCTTGGCCTAGTTTGTTTAATACGTACATGAGCGATTCCTTTTGTTTTTATATAAAATGAGCGTGCTCAATTTTATAAATGAGCGCGCTCAATTTGTCAATCTCAACCACGCAAGGTATGATCCTTTCAGGCTCATTAAGCAGACACATCAATGACGAAGCGACAACAAACCAGAGATAAAATTCTAAAAGCCGCATGGGCATCTTTTGCTCAAAATGGCTATGACATGACGACCACAAGGCAGATAGCGAGAGAAGCAGGAGTAGCCGATGGTACAGTGTTTAGCCATTTCCCGACTAAACTGTCGATTTTGCGCGAAGGGATGCTGGCGCAACTGCAACAGATCAGCCAAGAAACGCTAGTCAGTGTGGAAGGTAAAACCGATATCGACATTGGTTTGGCGCTGACGGAGAAATACTATCGCTACTATTTTGCGAACGTTGAGCTGAGCCGAGCTTTGTTGAAAGAAGTGATTTGGGATTTGGATTATTATCAGTCGTTTAACCAAGCTTTGTTTCAATCTGTAAACGGAAGCTCCGTCCTTGAGGGAAAAATACCGCTGATTTTTGACTGCTATTTTATGACGTTAATCTCGCACTTGAGCCGTGCAGAACCGGATGTTGAAGCGGCACTTGAAGAGCTTCATGCTAAGTTTCAGCAAATCATTGCGACTGCATAACATGGCCCCAACGCAGGATCTGAAAGAATATACTGCCTGTCATCTTATTTGCTGGACTCCCATTTTCTCGTTTCAGTTGGCGTCTCACCAAATAGCCGCTTGTAGCTTTGACTGAACTGCCCGAGATGGAAAAAACCAAAGTCAAAAGCGATTTCTGCAATTGTTCGATTATCTTCAGGGCTTTGTAGCACTCTACGTACTTGATTCAGGCGCATTCGATGTATGAACTGCTTTGGGGAAGTATTACAGCAATGTTCAAAGGTGTACTGTAGTGTGCGACGACTGACGTGTACTGCGTCACACAGTTCACTGACGGTTATCGGTGTACGGTAGTCTAGATCCTGTAGCTGTTGTTTTATACGGTGCATCACGTGTTGACGATGAGAGATTGATATCGGATGGCTCGTGTGCAGTGAACTGAGTGAGAACAACTCCAGCACAATATCTTTTAAGATTGCTTGATGTGTGGTTTCAGACCATCTTGGCTCGGCGGAACCAAGTAACGTGCCTAAGTAGTATTTAAGTTGTTGAATGTGTTTTTCCGTCAAACCCGTTAAGTGTAATGTGTTGTTTTGGATACTCCCAAGCTCAAGTTGATTTTCTATGATGTGAACGAAGTTTTTGTCGAGCACTATTCCATAGATAGAAAACTGCTCCGGTGTCATTAACTCAAAATCAGCGCCACCTTGCCTAAGCAAAAGTTGGCTTGAATTAAACTGACTGTGATTTAGGTGTAGCGGCTTATTTTCCGCACTCAAACCCAACCAAATACCTCCCTCTTCAACCCTGCATTGCTGTCTTAGCGAGCGGTTACTGTCTTCACGAAACACATGGAAATTGGGAAATCGTCGTTCTCGAATTTGACCTAAAAATCGACCATCGCTGAGTTGGTCATATTCCTGTTGCCAGTTTATCAGACTCGCAGCTTGTTGGTTTGCATCCTTAGTGTGATGGATGCACAGCATTGGTGCAGTTTGGGGCATTTGGTTACTCATCCTTGTGATGCTCATTCCTTTTTTGTGAGTCATGTTGGAGCAGTATTTACATAACTCATTGTTTATTATTGGTTTATAAATGTTGCCAGTTTTTGATAACGCTACGGAACACATTTGGCAATACTTTCTTAAAGCTTATTGATAGTTCAGCAAAAAGCGAACCAAATAGTGAAGAGGAAGAGCAATGACGGCAACTTATCGTCGGCAACAAGGAAGTAAAGTCTATACCTTTAAGTCATTAGCTGACTTGATGGCGAAAGCGACACCGGAGCGCTCAGGCGATGCGTTAGCCGGGGTTTGTGCTCAGTCAGCGGCAGAACGTGTAGTCGCACAAATGGCGCTGTCTGAGTTACCACTTAAAACGTTTCTTAACGAGGCGGTTATTCCATACGAAAGCGACGATATCACTCGCCTAATTATCGATACGCATGACCTTGAAGCCTTTAAGCCGATTGAGCACTTGACGGTCGGAGATTTTCGAAATTGGCTGCTGAGTGAAGAAGCCGATGGTGAAACATTGGCTAAAATTCGTCAAGGTTTAACACCAGAAATGGTGGCCGCAGTCAGTAAGATTATGCGCAACCAGGATTTGATTCTCGTTGCTAAAAAATGCCAAGTTGTCACGGCTTTTCGGAATACGATAGGTTTGCCGAGTCGCCTGTCTACTCGCTTACAGCCGAATCATCCCACTGATTCTCTCAACGGTATCGCAGCGACCATTTTTGATGGTCTGATGTACGGAAATGGCGATGCGGTTATCGGTATCAATCCGGCAACAGATAATGTACCTCAAGCTATTAAGTTAATGAACTTAATGGATGAGGTGATTCAACACTATCAAATACCGACTCAGTCTTGTGTGTTAACTCATGTCACGAACACGATCGAAGCCATTGAAATGGGTGCACCAGTCGATCTCGTTTTTCAGTCGATAGGCGGCACGCAAGGGACGAATGATACCTTCGGAATCGACTTGTCGATTTTGAAAGAGGCCCATGAAGCCGCGTTGTCTTTGAATCGAGGTAGTGTAGGAAACAATGTGATGTATTTTGAAACCGGACAAGGTACAGCGCTGTCTGCTAATGCATTTCATGGGGTCGATCAGCAGACTTGTGAAGCCCGCGCTTATGCTGTCGCGAAACAGTTCGATCCTTTGTTGGTTAATACTGTCGTTGGGTTTATTGGCCCTGAGTATCTGTTTGATGGCAAACAGATCATTCGTGCTGGGCTTGAAGATCATTTCTGTGGGAAGTTGCTTGGTTTACCTATGGGTTGCGATATCTGTTACACCAATCATGCCTATGCCGATCAGAATGACATGGATAACTTGCTGACACTATTAGGTGTGGCCGAGTGCTCGTTCATCATGGGTATTCCAGGGTCTGATGACATCATGCTCAACTATCAAACTACCTCATTTCACGATGCCCTTTACGCAAGAAAAGTACTCGGTTTGAAGCCAGCACCAGAGTTTGAACAATGGTTAATGGAGATGCAGATTTTCGAGAGCGTGCAAGACGTTCGGTTAAGTGAGCAAATCTCTCGCTCGTTTTCGGGAGCAATTAACCAAGTGAATAAGGGGTATTCTCATGGGTAAAGTAATCACCATTGCTCAGTCCCCACAAGATGAGTCTGAAGTTGTCACACATAACCCTTGGGGCAAGTTACGCGACTTCACCTCTGCTCGGATCGCTCTGGGTCGCAGCGGGAACAGTGTACCAACCAACGAGTTACTCTCATTTCAGCTGGATCACGCCCAAGCTATGGATGCAGTGCATTGCAGTTTGAATATTGAGTCTCTCGTTGCTGGTTTGTCGGACTCTTACTCGATTCTTGAAAATACCTTAGAACCTCCAGTGGTAGTGAGCAGTCAAGTGAGTGACCGGCTTATGTACCTGCAAAGGCCCGATTTGGGAAGGCAGCTCGATGAATCTTCTTGGCAAACGCTCAACTTGATAGCAAATGAGCATAACACTGACATTGATCTTGCGATTGTTATTGCTGATGGACTTTCTTCCGTCGCAATTCAAAACCATGCCGTGCCTGTTGTTACTCGATTGATTTCTCTTTTAAGCGCTGATGATGGACATCAATGGAAATTCGCACCTATCACAATCGTAAAGCAAGGAAGAGTAGCGGTAGGGGATGATGTTGGTGAATGTTTTAACGCCAAGGCCGTGCTGGTTTTAATTGGAGAGAGACCCGGTCTAACTTCTCCGGATAGCATGGGTATGTATCTCACTTGGGGGGCTAAACGAGGCTCTAAAGATTCCCAAAGAAACTGCATTTCCAATGTGCGTCCCCAGGGGCTCAACTATGACGATGCCTGTGAACGCGCATTTTACTTGCTCAAGGAGGCTCGAAAATTACAACTGTCAGGAGTGAATCTGAAAGATCGCTCCGATATCAATGAGCCAAGTGGCGCAAGCGTTGAAGATAAACACAGCGACAACTTTTTAATTTCATCAAAGTAGAAGGATTTACTATGTCTAAACATCAGGAGTACTTGGCCAAAAGGCAGCTAAAAAGAGGCACCGCAGGTTGGATTTTACTTGCTGGCTTAGGTGTCTCGTATGTTATATCTGGTGACTTTGCTGGTTGGAACTTTGGCATCGCTCAAGCAGGATGGGGAGGCTTTCTTATTGCTGCTATCGCGATGGCAGTAATGTATTTCACGCTAGTATTGTCTTTAGCTGAAATGTCTGCGGCTATTCCTGCTGCAGGTGGTGGTTACAGCTTCGCAAGACAGGCGATGGGGCCGACAGGTGGCTTTTTCACTGGCTTATCAGTTTTGATTGAATATGCGCTCGCGCCTGCTGCGATAGTGATTTTTATTGGCTCGGCAGTGAATGAATTGGTTGGTATCGATGGTCCTGTTGTTTACGCACTTTTCTACGCCGTCTTTATCGCTATTCATATGGCAGGTGTTGGCGAAGCTCTCAAAGTAATGATGGTCATCAGCGGTTTGGCTGTGCTAGCTATTCTCATTACTGCTGCTGTGCTTATTGGTCACTTTGACGTTAATAACTTATTCGATATTGCTCCGGCGACGGCTCAGGCAACAGAAATCTTGCCGTTTGGGTGGTATGGCGTATGGGCTGCGTTGCCATTTGCAATGTGGTTGTTTCTTGCGGTTGAAGGTGTGCCTTTAGCGGCAGAGGAGGCAAAAAATCCGGCAAAAGATGTTCCCAAAGGCATCATTGGTGCGATGCTGTTTTTATTGCTAACCGCAACTCTGGTAGTCGTCCTTTTGGCTGGTGCGGTTGGCTCAAAGGTCATAGGCGATAGCGCGGTGCCATTAGTTGACGCCCTAAAGCTTACGGGCAACTCAATGGTAGCAATGGCCGTGAACTTACTTGGATTGGCTGGCCTTATCGCTTCTTTCTTTTCAATCATTTATGGTTACAGTCGCTTGGTGTTTGCGCTTTCCCGCGCGGGTTATTTACCGCAAACTTTGTCATTAACCAGTGACAAAAAAGTGCCTTCTCGTGCGCTTTTGGTTCCGGGCGTTTTTGGGTTCTTGGTTTCACTTACGGGTGAGGGGGACTTAATCTTGGCGATGGCTGTTGTCGGTGCGACTGTATCGTACGCATTAATGTCCTTGAGCCATATTTTATTGCGAATTAAACAGCCGGAATTAACTCGTCCATATAAAACGCCTGGTGGGATAATTACTTCGAGTATTTCTCTGGTGCTTTCTTTGGTCGCAATGACAGGTGTTTATGCTTTTGATCCCTCAGCCTTTTTTATGACAATGGGATTGTTTCTTATCGGTGGTGTTTATTATGGGTTATACAGCCGCAACAAATTGGTGGCAGCAACCGCCGAGGAAGAGTTTGCCATGCTGTCTGTAGCAGAGCTAGAGCTTGAATCAGATGTCGTACGATAGTCACTTTGATTCTTTTTATTCAGCATATTAAGGGAGCCATAGGCTCCCTTTGTCATTTCTATCAAAAGTGCATAGCGCACAAATGCATCACTTTAACTTTATAAGTGTTTAATCATGTGAAAGTCTAGTCTGGATAACGATGGCGCAAATCCATCACAGGTAAAGGTTAAGTTTTCAAGGAAAGGTCATGATAAATAAGGTGTTTAATACACTTTTGGGAACAGAGTTACCGATTATTCAAGCACCAATGGCCGGTGTGCAAGACAGCCAAATGACCATAGCCGTCAGTAATGTTGGCGGGCTTGGCTCGTTACCTTGTGGAATGCTGAACAAAGACGCCATCGTAAAAGAACTTCAACTTATCAAGCAGGCAACTAACCGACCGTTTAACCTCAATTTCTTTTGCCATGAAATGCCGGAGTATGACGGCAACAAGCACGAAAAGTGGCAAAAAACGCTGCAACCGTATTTTTCCGAGGTTGATGCAACCGTTCAGGCTCAGCCAAACGCTCCGACAAGGATGCCTTTCAATCATGATATTGCTGACGCGATTGAACCATTTGCACCGCCAGTGATCAGTTTCCACTTTGGTTTGCCAGACGATGATCTGTTAGCTCGAATTAGAGGGTGGGGAGGGAAGATCCTTTCGTCAGCGACCACGGTGGACGAAGCACTTTGGCTAGAAGCAAAAGGCGTTGACGGTATTATCGCCCAAGGCTTGGAGGCTGGTGGACACCGAGGTATGTTTTTATCGGATGATTTAACTACTCAATTAAGTTTGATTGCGTTATTACCACAAATCGCCAAACGGGTGAATTTGCCTGTTATTGCTGCAGGCGGAATCGCTGATAGAAGAGGGGTGGAAGCCGCGTTGAGATTAGGAGCGAGTGCCGTTCAAGTTGGCAGCGCCTATTTGTTGTGTGATGAGGCGAAAACATCGTCTTTACATCGATATGCCATTGCCAGTGAACGCGCGCAACATACCGCTGTGACCAATGTTTTCTCGGGCCGACCAGCGAGAGGCATTGTGAATCGCGCGATGTCGGAGCTAGGCTACATCAGTGAGTTTGCGCCGAAATTCCCATACGCCTCCATTGAAATGGCTCAACTAAGAGCGCTTATGGAAAAGCAAAACCGAGATGAATTCACACCGTTGTGGTGCGGACAAAACTCGTCGGGTTGTAAGGAAATATCGGCGGCAGAAATGACATTGTCATTAGTGGAAGGCATCGATTTAAACTGATATGCATCTTGCCTTTTAAAGCGATGCTGACTGAATGGTTACGAGTTATCCCTGTATTTATGTAGTAAATCTAATGGGATGTGGCAGTAATCATTCGGAAAGTTTGTGAGTCTGTCTTGGTGCTCATCATCACTTGGCACATAATTTGTAAGTGGCAGTACTTCTACGGCGATCTTGTCGGCGTCCGGTCGCGCTGCGATAAACGCTTTCGCGATGGTGAGATGCTGTTCGTTTTGGCTATAAACACCAGTACGGTACTTCTTACCTACGTCTTCACCTTGCTTGTTAACGCTGTAAGGGTCGATTATCTCAAACAAATACCCCATTAAAGTTTCAACCGAAACTTGCTCAGGGTCGAACTGGGTTTTCACGCACTCTGCGTAGCCATCGTATTCGGATTGAGTGTTATCCGTTGTGCCATTTGCTCGCCCTGCTTCTGTGTTGATTACGCCCGGAAGGTGGCGCATAAATTCTTGCACGCCCCAAAGGCAGCCGCCAGCGAAGTAAATTTCTTCCATCACTTTTATCCTAGTCTTTACCGTTGTTGGGATGTAGGGAGCTAACCCCTCTTCTTCCATCCCATTTTCGTTGCCCTATTATCTGTTGATGGGAGCGATATTCGCAAGGTGCAGCTTGGCTAATCAGACCACGTGCTTTTTCCTTTTTACTTTCAAGTTCTTTTCATATGAAACATCAGGTGAGTATACTGTAAGCTCATCAATAAGGAGCGAATCTGTGAACCCAAGACAAAATGAAATTCTGCAATTAGTGAACGACCGTAAACGCGTTCAAGTCACGGAGCTTTCTGACATCATTGGCGTGTCGGGTGTGACCATCAGACAGGATTTGAACTTTCTGGAGCAACAGGGCTACCTAAAGCGCGTTCACGGCGCAGCTACCGCGTTGCAAAGTGATGACATTGATGCCCGCCTAGAAGTACGTTTCGATATTAAACAATCGCTCGCAAACCAAGCTGCGGATTTGGTCGCACCGAATGAGACAGTGCTGATTGAAGGAGGCAGTGCCAATGCGTTGTTGGCTCGGACATTGGCTGAGCGCGGTGATGTGACCATCATTACGCCATCGGCGTATATCGCTCATCTCATCCGTAACACTTCTGCCAACATTATCTTGCTTGGTGGCGTATATCAGCACCAAGGCGAGAGTTTGGTCGGACCGCTGACTAAGTTGTGTATTGAGAACATTCATTTCAGCACAGCCTTTTTGGGTATTGACGGCTTCCATCAAGACACTGGCTTTACTAGCCGCGACATGATGCGTGCTGAGATTGCAGAAACCATCATTGCGAAAAAAAGGCGCAATATTGTTCTAACGGATTCTAGTAAATTTGGGCAGATTTATCCCTCATCAATTGGTAAAACTGACGAAATATCAGTGCTGCTGACTGACAAAGCCGCTCCGAAAAGCGACCTTGAACAAATCAAAAAGCGAGGTGTGGAAGTTATATTAGGCTGATTAAGCCACGCTTCGTTTTCGCTTCGCGAGCATTGCTGTTGGGGAGAAACCGGTGACTAGCATAGTGCCGCTAAGCACTAGAATTGTTCCTATGATGGTGTTAGAGCCGACGGGCTCATCTAGAACCAAGTAGCCCCATAAGATACCAAAAACAGGAACAAGAAAAGTGACAGTCAGTGCTGACGCTGGGCCGATATCAGAAACTAAGCGGAAATAGAGCAAATAAGCGAACCCTGTGCATACAACGCCGAGCGTGACAACAGAGCTCCATTCGAAATGACTTGGTTCTGCACGCATTGGTAAGAATGGTAGCAGCGGCAGTACCCAAATAACCGCCGCCCACATACTGCCGTGAGCATTGTCAAAAGCTGGTACTTGTGGCGCATTTTTAGTGTAGTTGGTAGCAATGCCATAGCTGAAAGAAGCCATCAAACTGGCGGCAATAGGGAGCATGGCTTCTTCACCTATGGTTGAAGTATCTAAGCCGACCAAGACTGCAACGCCTCCAATGCCTATTAGCATACCGAGAACAGATTTCGCTGTGAGTGGGCTGCGGTACCAAACAAAGCCAACTAGTGCTCCCCATATTGGGGCGGTTGAGTTCAATATTGCTAAAGTTGATGCATTCAGTGTCTGGGCTGCGTACGCAAAGAGTAAAAATGGAACTGCGCTATTGAATAAGCCAATAATAAAGAAGTGTTTAGTATGCGCAGTTAACGTGAGTTTCTTCTTCAAATATACGGCGATCAATAACAAAGCGACGGCGGCAAATGTAACTCGAAATTCGATTAAGTAAGCTGGCCCGAATGTGTTGGCGGCGACTCGCATAAACAGAAACGAGCCACCCCAAATAGCAGCGAGGCAGAGTAAGCGAAAAAAACTGACGGCAGTCATTTGACATCCTTGGTCGAGGTCTAGCGCCTCATCGATTAATTGTTGCGCTAACAGTGAATTAAACCAAGGATGAGGTCAACCAGAAATGTAATGCCAGTTCCGGATCTGGCTAGCTTGGGCTCACGTTGATGGTGTGTTGTTGATTTGTGATCACTTAATGGCTCTCTGACCATACTGCGAATTCATTTCCACTCGGTTCAGTGAAGTGGAATCGACAGCCGCCGGGGAATTCGAAAATAGGGCGGATAATTTTTCCACCATGCTGCTCTACTTTTGTCTGAGTGGCCTGAATGTCTGAGCTATAAAATACTAAAAGTGCGCCACCATTTGCGGTTTGGTTTATAAACTCAGATTTGAAGAATCCGCCATCCAACCCTTGTCCTGAAAATGCAGAATATTCTGGACCATAATCGGTAAAGCTCCAGTCAAAAGCACGCTCAAAAAATTGTTTGGTCGCACTGACATTAGTGGAACCAAATTCAACGTAATTCAATTTTTCATGTTGATGCATGGTGAAATCCTTCTCGGTTACTATCGTTTCTAGGCGAACTTTTCTACGATGATGTCGTCCGCTTTCTCGACAAATAATGCGCCATTATCTCTGAGCTCTGTCAGCACATTCTCTACATTATCAGGCAGCACCGCTCGAGTTGAAGCAAGATTAACTACCACATTGTAGCCAAGTTCCAGCGCTTGCATGACGGATTTTTTCACGCAAAAGTCCAAGGCAAGGCCACCGATAACTAAGGTATCAATCCCGTTGAACTTTAGAAATTCATGCGCACCTGTCGTTTTGGTGTCGGCAATATCATGGAAAAAAATACCGTAAGGGTGCGCATCAGGATCCATGCCTTTATTAACTTGAAAATCGTAGTCCAACACGGGTGGTAAACCATCTAGCAGCTCAGAACCTGTTGTGCCAAGCACACAGTGACGGTTCCACTTTATATCCACATTCGGTAAACCAACGGGCTCAAGCATATTGGATGGCGATTCTGCATCCCATTTTGCTTTCGGTGGGTGTAAGTCACGACTGACCAGTTTTAATCGGCCTTTGGCATGATTACTCAGAAGCTCCGGTACGATTTCCAACGCACCTGCAACGGGCAGTTCATTTGGACATAACTCACTAAAGCCTTTCTCTGGATCAACGTCGATCACTGCTGTAGTTTGATAGTTTACTCGAACAGTCATGGCAGACTCCTTGTCTGTCAGATTGTCTGCGTTTATCCACGCAAACAGTTTTGAAAAAAGGTTACTTCGTCGCTAGTCAGCGTATATACCATTGCGGGTTTTCCACCTTTGCCTTTGTTGGTTGAAGCGACTTTATTAGTGGGTTTTAGTACGCCTGAATCTATCAAGCGGCGCTTAATCGTCATTCGGCTGATATCAATACCAAACTCTTGATAAGCAGAAATGATGTCCGCAACCAAAAACTCTTTGTCTAATGCAAACAAAAGAACCGATGTGTATTCAATGGATGCACGAAGCTTTTGCCACGCTTTTTCAATGGTTTTTTGATGATCAAATGCGAGGGTTTCTTCTCCATTGAGAATAGCCTGTAGCGAAAACCATTTAAGTTGGCATTCCGGTACACCTGCATTATTTATTTGCTCTACATTGTTACGATCAACTAAGGCGTAGTGCGTAATGTTTAAGCTCCAGTCTTCTGGATCGCGTTTTGGATCACCGTCGATAAACGCTTCGCTAAAATGGCGAGGGTAGGTATGGATTTTCTCACGGCAAATTCGGCGACGCGCCGCTTCAAAGTTTTCATCGGCCGGGCGTCCGCCTTCACTGGTTAAGTCTTTATCAAAGACAAATCCGCCCGGTAGTGCCCAGACTCCATGGTATGGCCGATTTGGATTTGAACGTTTAATCAACAACACTTCCAATCCCTTATCGGCACAGCCAGATAGCCTGAATGGAATAATGTCGACAGATACGATCATGGTTGGGTCCTAATATTGATTTGTAAGTAATCTAGCGCATAACAAGTGGTCAATCAATGGGTAAGTAACGAGTTGTTAGAAACGTTTTTGGTAGTGTTCGTAATACGGTTTGAGCATAAATTTACGGATGACTCTGACTTATTCACAATGCTTGCTCGAATTCTAGACAAAAAAACCTTATAAAAATGAGTGGTTAGTAACAAAAGTTGACAAACTATAGATGGGTGTTTATTGTTTACGCAAATTAGTTAGTAACAAAAAGTTATATACCCAGGAAGGGCATGTAGAAGGGCACCTAATGACCACCAAACTATTTTCTTCCCGCATCATTCAAAGTGCTTTGGATTTCGATGTCTACAAAGTCAATATGATGAGCGCTGTAACAGCGCTTTACCCTGATGCGATGGTGTCATATAAGTTTATCGTGCGCAGTGAGGAAGACCTCTCTGAGCTTTTGCCCGAGGTAAAAGCCGAAGTCCTTAAACTGCAAGATATTCAATTTACGCAAGAAGAAATTGAATATATTAAGCGTGTCGCGCCTTACCTGAATCCTGACTTTGTTGATGCATTGCGCCATTTCCGTTTCAACCCACAAAGCGATGTCTCTTTCCATAACAAAGCCATGGCTGATGGCTCAAGCCAGTTAAGAATTACCATTAACGGTTTGTGGCGAGACACCATCTTGTACGAAACGATCATCATGAGCATCGTGTCTGAAGTTCGTAGCCGTCAGCGTTGGTCAGATATCCCTGTTGCGCAATTTACCACTGTTTTAGAAGAGAAAGTTCGACACCTAAAGTCGGAACTAAAACGTCGTAACATTACTAACTTTAAATTTTCTGACATGTCGACGCGTCGACGTTTTTCCTTTCAAGCTCAGCGCACTATGCTGGAATATTTGTGCCAGGAAGTGCCGGAATGTTTGACAGGAACAAGCAACTATCACTTAGCAAAAGAGCTAAACTTGACGCCTATCGGCACGGTTGCTCATGAATGGTTTATGGGACACCAAGCTCTGGTGAATGTGCGAGATTCGCAAAAAGTGGCGTTGCAACGTTGGCAAAAAATGTTTAATGGTGCACTAGGTATTGCGTTAACCGATACGATTGGTATCGATGCTTTCCTTAAAGACTTTGATGAAGAACTAAGTAACGCGTACTTCGGTGTACGTCACGATAGTGGTTGCCCTTATAGCTGGGGTGAAAAAATGATTGCACACTACCAGTCGCTGAATATAGACCCATTAACAAAAACACTGGTGTTTACCGACGGACTTAACTTCGAACAAGCGTTAGATATTTGCGAGTATTTCCAAGGACGTATTCAGGTGAGTTTTGGTATCGGTACTTTTCTTGCCAATGATATGGGTGATTATGTCAATAAAGATGGTGACGCCTACCAGCCACTTTCTATCGTGATAAAAATGGTCACGTGCAATGGTTCACCGGTCGCCAAAATCAGTGACGAACCTGAGAAAGCCATGTGTGAAGATATCTTCTTTTTGATGAATCTCAAGCGCCGCTTTGAACAACCTCTTGATTTAAATGAGTGTCGTAAAATGATTGATCGTTTAGAAACTGAAGGTCAAAATTATCTCATCGACGTGTAGGCGTTATCCTCTCTCCTTGATAAGCACCCTCTATCGTTACGACAAATTTATATAGGTAAACGTGGAGGGTGATTTCGTTATAGTAATATACAGAAGTAACCAGATACAGCGCAGGAAAGCACTCAAAAGTTGATGTGTTATCTGCCTTTGATTGGTGTAAATCGATACGTTACAGCATCGTGGACGGTGTATCTCATCCGACACTAAACTCAGTCTAATCACGTAGTTTATTCCCACGTACCATGAGCTCACTCGGGTATAGACGTCTATCTGCTTTTATGGCTTTGGGCTTCACGTAGTTGCTTGAATCAGGAGTCAAAATGAACCTAGTAGTACATTTGCAAAAGAAAGCGATCCGAAAATATGGCTATGAGATGGCCACTCGTCAAGCATGGAAATGTGGCATCAAGGCAAATCTTGTTAAGCGCGTGATCGGCCTTTTTAAAGGACAAATTGTTTGTGTGGTTGAAGGTTGCCGAGCAGAGTTTTCTTCTCCTCTTAATAACCCCCTTCACGAAGATGACAAGCAGGGGCGATATGTGTTTGTTGGCGGTGTATGCTGGGAACCAAATAACATTATAGCGCCTGGTTTCCCTGATTTTATGTTTATGCACGTGCGTAATCTAAGCCACCGTCATAAGTATTTAACGGATGACGAACTATTTTTGAGCTTGGCTTAAAAATAAATCTCATAGACTAGTTCAGCCCAATCATAATCAGTAGTGATACAGTTTTAGCTCTGTTGACACGTTGCTGAGTGTTTCTTGACGTATCTTTTATAAAACAGTGTTTCTTTACTTGTTAATGACAGAGGGTTTGTTTTCGTCTGATGTGATTTCCCTTTTGCGATTTACCATAACGCTCATCAAAGCAAACCATACTGGGATGTAAATCATGAATATGAAATCTATCGCAATTGCAACGGCAGTTGTTGCTGTACTAGCAGGCTGTAAAGACAAAACGCCACCAGCTCCAACTCAAGCAAACATTACTTTGGTTGAAGCGGTGACTGAAACGGTGAAAAAGCCGCACCAAGTATGTAAAGACGTGGTAGTAACCGAGCAAGTTGCCCCTGCGGATGACAATAAAATTATTGGTACGGTTGGTGGCGCAGCAGCTGGAGCAGCGCTGGGCAACCAAATCGGTGGTGGCTCAGGTAAAGTGATTGCAACTGCAGCTGGTACGATTGCTGGTGCACTGACAGGTCGTAAGATCCAGGAAAATGTGCAAAAAGGTGATGTAGTAACAACGACGAAAAAACAGTGTCATACAGAATATACGACATCTGATAAAGTAGTGGGTTACGACGTCACTTACGAAGTTTCAGGTGCACCAACGACGGTTCGTTTGGCGAGCAAGCCAGCGACAAAAACGTTCCCAATTCAAGATGGTAACGTTGTTCTACCACAATAGTTAGCGACTTAACCGAAGCGATTAACAAGCCCTTTTATCTTTGAGATGAAAGGGCTTTTTCACATAAGCGGCGTTTTCATCTGTTTTCCCATTGGAATGTGCGGCCAGAAATACCCGTTAATTTCCGCGTTCGATACAATCACTTTTCTTAAAGTACGAACGGAAAAAACATGGAAGATTTTTACCTGACCGAGCACGGTTTGGCTGGTTATTTCGAGGCGCAATGGTTCGACAAGTTCATTGAGGAGCAACAGATTGAGATGATAACCAGTCGCTCAAAACAAGTCCCACTTTCTTTTTTGTCATCACCTCACTGCTCCCAAGTTGCTGATTTTATTGCGCAAGTGGTAATCGAAAGCAGCGTTCAGCCGTATTCCCTACTTGAGGTTGGGGCGGCGCTGGGAAGAAATTATTATGAGCTAGTGCAACGCTTACCTAACCTTAAAGAAGCGACGCTTGTGGAGCCTTCAAATAGGTTAATGGATGGCTTGAAGCAACTGTTAATAGAAGAACAACGCGTCGAGCTTACTTACCTTCACGATGTGAACACCTTAAACACTTTAGAGGTTGAGAATAGAGATATCGTACAGAAATGTGCTCATGTTGATTTGACGCTAATTAACCAGCCTTTTGAGCTCGATACTCTCCAATCTCGCTTTGATTTAGTCGTATGTTTAAATGTGATTGATCAATGTGAGTCGCCACTTAGCGTGATCAATGCTCTAAAAAAAACCACCAAGGTGGGTGGGCTGATCGTTGTCTCTTGCACTTATCAGTGGAACGCGAAACACATCAAAAATAAAGAAGAGGCGGTTGATGATATCAAAGAATACTTTGCTGAAGGCTGGCGTCTAGTGTCGGAAGCCGAGCATGAATATCGCATCCGGTTTAATGATCGCTTTGCAAGGCAGTTTTTATCTCACGTAGTCGCTTACGTAAAAACCGATTAGAGCCACATAAAAAAACCGAGCACTTACGGCTCGGTTTTTTAGTCTTTGGGTTAGAGCACAACTTTAAGTAACGTGCGCTTCTTGTTGCTCTTGCAACTTTTTCTTGCGACGCTCTCGTTTAGAAAGCCAAACCAGAGGCACAACAATCATAATGGTTCCTATTGCCATAAATATGTCTGGCACTTCTCCAAACCAAATCAATCCCACAAACACGGCACCAATTAAGCCACTGTATTCAGCGCTAGCAATTTTGTTGCTATCGATCGAGCGGTAAGCGATGACACATGTTGCTGCATAAATCATGATGAACAAACTTGAGCCAGCAGCAACAGGGAAAGCACTCCAGTCCCAAGGTTCTGCTTCGATCAGAACAAGCAAGAAGGCTACTGGAATACCTGCCAAGTTTGTCATCAATAACGTTTGCATCACAGACTGATTTTTTGGCAGTTTTCGAATGAGCAAGTTATTGATTGCTAAAGTAATTGCAACAACTAAAGCTGAAATGGCTGCCCAATCGATTTGGTCTGGACGAATGATGACCAATACACCGGCAAAGCCCATTATCGCTGCAGCGACCGATTGCTTAGACAACTGTTCTCCAAAAAAGATTGCTGCAAGTGGCAACATGATCAATGGCGCGGCGTAAAAGATCGCGTTCGCAGTTGCGAGCGGTAAAGATGAGATCGCCAAAACCATGAATATTGCACCAAGTAACCATACGTGAGCGCGAACAGCATGCCACTTAAACCCTTCAAGAAAAGGCGCATTTTTTGTTAGCAGGTAGACTGGCAGCAGGAAAAGCACCGCTGATATTTGTCGGAAAAAGACAAATTGAAAAATAGGCACTTCATTTCCGACACTTTTAATTAAAGAGTCCGAAAGCACCGCAATGAGATTTCCAACAATTAATAGCAGCATCGCTGCTCCGACCGATGTAACTTTCACTTTTTCCTCTCCTCTTTCTTTGCCAAAGAGTAGGTGATGTCATAGGATGAAGTGAAGTGATATTTATTAGTTTAAGTATGAGATTTTTAGATAATGAAATTGCCACCACTCAGAGCTGTTCACTGTTTTGAATCTGTTGCCAGAAACTCTAGCTTTTCGCTTGCTGCTGAAGAACTCAATGTGACGCAAAGTGCCGTTAGCCACCAGATACGATTATTAGAAGATTATTTGGGTGAATCATTATTTATCCGTCAAGGCAGAAAGCTCTCTTTGTCCGATACGGGCACCCGCTATTTAGAGGATATTAGCCCAGCAATTAGCTCAATTGCGATGGCCAGCCAAAAGGTGCGAGAAGGGGACAAAGGCAGCATACGGTTGGCGATTTATAGCTCGCTTGCCGTAAAGTGGCTTATTCCGCGTTTGTCTGATTTTAAGCGCTTACATCCAGAAATCGATCTGACACTCAATATGGTCGTTGGTGATCCTGAACAGACAGACAGCGTTGGCGATTGTTTCATCACGGTAGAAAAGCCAAAGCGAAACTACATGTCGGTAAAGTTATACGCGGAGACGCTGTATCCGGTCTGCAGCCATAAAATTTGGAAAGAGTTGCAAGATCAACCGATTCCAGAAGCGCTTTGGCGATACCCTATTTTGTCGACAGACTCAATTTATCGTGAGAGAGGAAAAGACTGGGCTGAGTGGTGCAGAGCGGGCGGTTACACCTTGCCGAAAGATGTCGATGTTCAACATTTTAGTCATATGTTGTTGGCAATAGAGGCGGCGCGTTATGACCAAGGCATCGCATTTGCGAATGATTTTATGCTCAATGAAAGAGATAAAGCGCACGATTTGGTGTACATCCCTTCTCATGGATTGGAAACCGGAGACAGCTTTTATTTTATTCATAAAAAGAGTCGAGCCAAGCAAGCGGAAATCATCAAGCTCACTAACTGGTTGAAGCAGCAATGCTTGTGAAATGACTAAATTGTCAAAATTAAGAAAGAAAGTGGCAAAGTTGTGTCTAAATATTTCATGTTTTATTGAGTTTTTATTCATTAACATCCACTTGGTTTTGAAACCAAGTGAAATGGACAGCATGGCATGCTTAAGGATGGGCAAAACACAACCTCAATAATTAACAGGCAGTGAAATACAATGTTTAAAAAAACATGGCTAATGACAGCCCTTCTAGCAACATGTTCTGTTGCAAACGCAGCTCCTTACGTTGGTGCATCTGTAGGTCAAGCATCGTTTGGTGATGTTAATGGCTCTATCAATGGTGGTGGTACTAACGCTAGCACTAAACTTAAACTTGAAGATGACTCAAGCCTTTCAGGCAAAGTATTCGGTGGTTACAAATTCAACGAATACATTTCTCTAGAAGCAGCCATTGGTGGCTACGATGCTTTAGACGGCAAAGTTGTTACTGTTGGTGACATGAAGTATCTATCGATTCAGCCAAAAGCGACTCTACCGATTGGCGATCGTTTCAACCTTTTTGCTAAAGCTGGTCTTTCTTACTTCAATGCTGAATTCAAAATTAGCAACTCTGTGATTGACGGTAGCGCAGGCCATACCACCATTTCTGACAGCACTGTAACAGGCATGTACGGTTTAGGCGCAGAGTTCGCTATTACTGAAAACTTTGCTCTACAAGTTGAATGGGAATACATGATGCCTGAGCTAGACATTGCGAAATTTGGCAATGAAAAAGTAACGGTTGATGCAGACATCAATGTATTCTCTGTAGGTATGAGCTACCGTTTCTAAGAATACTTATTCAAGTTACCTCTTGGCTTAGTAAACGTTTTTGACTTCTGTTGGTCGAGCTGAGTCCAAGCTTTGAATTTGTTTAGATATAGCACAGGAAGTTTAGTTGCTAAGCGTCCTGTGCTATTTTTTTGCTTTGGAATAACTCTTAGGAATCTTTGTGAACGATGTCAATCTTAGGTATCTGGATCTACTGTTAAAGCACTTTGAACCTCACCAGTATCACCTTGTTACGCTTTCTGAGCTAGAAGCGGTGATTTGCACGTCGAGGCGCAATGTTTCTATTGTGATGAAAAAGCTTGCCACTTACGATTGGGTCGATTGGCAACCTGCGATTGGCCGAAGTAACGCTAGCCGTCTCAGTATTAATATTTCCCTCCAACAAGCGATGACCGAGTTTTTGGTTGAGGAGCTTGGCAGAGGAAGAATGAACTCAATAACGAAACTTATTGATTGGTTCGGTCAAACCGCGGTTAGAGCACTAACCATCGCTTCTGAAAAAGTGAATCGATTGAATGAATCAAATAACGCTATTTTGATTTCTTCTTACCCTTGGGTATCCAAAATCGACCCTGCGAATACTTACCGTCACACTGAATTACACGTCGCGAAAAGCGTTTATGACGTATTGCTGACCCAAAATTCCAATGGTGGTATCGAGCCATCGTTAGCACACGAATGGAAAATGGAAGGCAAGGTAATGACGTTATGGTTGCGGCCAGGCATATATCGCCATGATGGCGAGCCCCTTAACATACAGGATGTGGTTTGGAGTATAGAAAGACTCAGGGAGATAAAAGGACCAGTTCACGAGCTCTGGCAATGCATTGATAGTGTGGTTGCAGAAACATCTAACTGCTTAAAAATTATATTGAAGCATCCGAACAAGTTGTTTCCATACATGCTAGCAACTCCTCATGCGTCTATTCTGTGTCGAGATGTCGTCTCTTTCGGTTCTAGTTATTCCTACCACATCGGGACTGGGCCATTTAAAATTAGCGGCTGGAACCAGGAGAGTATGACTCTTGAAGCGCACAAAGAGTATTTTTCAGCACGAGCATTGTTAGATCAAATAACGCTGTCTCATGGTGATGTTAAAACCTTAAATATGTTGAGCTTTAACCAAAGCTCCGATCACGTTGAAGTGGAAAAAATTAGCGCATTTTCATATCTGACCTACCGCGAACGCGCGGAATCCCAACTCACAAAAGAAACTTGGTATCAACTCGCTGATTACATCCATGTGCAAAAGCGAATTTATGATGCGCCAAGTGCCGTTGACAGCATTCAGTTAGAGACTCACGAGCAAGATTTATCAGTAACAGATGGTGGTGTGATACCTAAACTGAAAGGTAAAGTGGTATTAGCTGAACCTGTCTGGACGATACCGAGTCTAATTCGTCATTCCGAATGGTTGCACAGTGTGATTCGTGCAACGGGATTGGAGTTGGAGATCGTCGTTATTGATGACATTAGTTTTCCTGAGGTAGTGTCTCACCAAGCAGACTTGCTCTTCATTGAGGAAGTCATGGAAGCACCATTTGAATATGGCATCTTCGAATGGCTGTCGATAGCAACTGGACTGCGTTTTAGTTTTGATCAAAGCCAGATGTTAAGCCATAGAGAAAAGGTTCGCAGAGCGATGGCTGATGATCACTCGCTACAGTCTTTATTAAACCTAGAGAAAGCGCTGCGCGATCAGTACCTATATTTGCCTTTGTTTGTTGGCTACGAAGAAGTGACAAGAACACAGCAAGTGCGAGGTGTGCAGGTGAAGAATACAGGCTATAGCGATTTACATAGGTTATGGATTGCTCATTCACACTAGAGTCTGTGTTCAAGATTATGCAAATGTCCAACGCATAAAGCCATCGAAATGATGGCTTTATAAGGGCGTATCGGATTAGAAGTTGTACGACACACTTGCGCCAACAACCCATTGGTTTGCACTATCAACGATAGATGAGTCGCTGATACCGCTGCCTAGGCGCGTGTATTGTGTCATTTGGCTTACTTGCCAGTTGCCGTTGATGGGCATAACAAGTTTGTAGCCCACACCATAGCTTACCGTTGAATCACCTTTGTATGCTTTGCGGTTTGCGTTTGCTTCGCGTTGTTTTACACCAAAGTAGTAATCTACGTAGTCTTCACTTTGATAAGTTAGGTTAGCAAAAGGAACAAAATCAACACTACCGAATTTCATGATGTGGAAGTAAGTCGCGCCCGCTAAGTAACCTTTGTAAGCACCACTGATATCGTGCTGAAGGTACGTAGAAATGACGTTGTTTTGATCCAGTGTAAAGTCTGCGTTTAAACCTAGATCGACGGCGAAGCGGCGTTTATCTGTGCCTTTCAGGCTTTTCGCTGTATCACCGTCGCGCATTACACCGCTACCTACAAGGTAGGCACTCATGTTGATTAACTCATTGGTGTTACCGAAGAAGCGGTAGTTAATGCCACTTAGGTCGGCATTAAAGTCGTCACCATGGTAACCACCGTTGAGAATTGGTGCTGTATTATGCTTTTGATCTTTGAAAAGATCGCTGCCTTGAGCCACACCAGCTTCTACGTTCCAACCGCCTTCGTTGTTGTAGATATTACCGTTACGAATGTAAGTATCGCCAGCAAAAGCTGAGCCAGCAGCTGTCAAAGTAAGTAGTGCAATTAATGTTTTTTTCATCATTTTTCCGAGTTGTTCTGTTTTGTTTTGAACACTGTACAAAATGATGTTGTAAGCATCTATCGGCAAAGCGTATGGAAATGTAATGAACAATCAGGGTAAGAAGCGGAATGTTGCTTCAGAATAGAAAGGTTGTTGGAATAGCGTTCGTTAAAATAACGAAAAATCCGAGCTGGGGTGGCTCGGATTTGGGGTATTTATCAGGTATTGATACTAACTTCTTACTGTTTCGTTAAGTTGTATAGTGGTGCTAGGTCACCCGTTACTTTTTCGCCATTCATGTCTAGCTTCATAAGTACGTTTTCACCAACAAAGTATTGGTTTGGTGCATCTTCATTTGTCAACGTTACGATGCTGCCATTTGCGTCCCAAGTGAATTGACCTTCAGATTTTGTTTGACCGTCTTCTTTGTCTTGGTAGCTTTCTTCAAGTACGTAAGTGCCATCTTGATTTAGTGTGATGGTCATATCGATACCAGCACAATCCGCGCAAGGTAGTGTTCCTTTGTAGGTGCCGTTCCAGTCCAGAGCACTTTGTGCGTTGTGTTCAGAGTCTACAAATGTCTCTTCAGTAATTACCTGTTCTTCTTCTACTGGTAACGTGTCAATTGTCTCAGTCGTAACGTCTGCACTGGTGGTGACTTCAGTTTCCGTTGCCTGAGGTACTTCAACTGCGCTTGTTTCGGCAGGTTTCTCATCTTGACAGCCTGCAAGAATGATTACCGCGCCTGTTAGTGCCAACATTGTCTTTTTCATTTTATCCCTCTTTAAATCAAGATTTTGTATGAGAGTAATAGTAGACATTTATCGAGGATTTGCGTCATCAAAAAGCAATAGAATGATCTAACTATGTCAATAAAACCGGATATGAGCATGAAATTGTCAGGAAAATCAGAACAATGTAAATGTTGCTTTGGGTATCAAGCTTGAGCCCACAGACAAATATCTAAAAGGGGATTGTGAGCGAGTTAATTGATAACAGCTCACATTGTTGTGAGCTGTATTATCAACATCATCTAAGAAACGTTATTGAAGCTTGAGTGTGAAGTGCCTCGTTTTGTGCTTCGTTGATCAGAAAACAGCTCCGCAATAACCTGACGATTTAATTCGCCTTTCAAATGGCCGTGCTCATCGATGACGGGCAGTGAATGTTCACACGACATGACTTCAGTCAGCACTTGCTCAATGGCTAAATGTGGAGAGATGATAGGCACCTCTTCATAGATATCATCACGCCAATCTGATAGGTGAGTTAACTTCGCTGCGTTTAGCAATCCTTGCTGTGTTATCACGCCTTGATAGCCTGCATTGGTCTCATGGTAGGCATAATCACGTTTAACACGTTTCATTTCACTCAGCGCATCTTCAATGGTTTCAGCGCGAACACAGTACGAAGGTGGCTGCATCAGCGTTTCGACCGTCAGTGCTCGCGCTCTATTGACGTCTTTTACAAAGGCTTCAACGTACTCATCGGCAGGATGCAGTAAAATTTCGTCTGGTGAACCTTGTTGGACAAGTTCACCGTCTTTAAGAATCGCGATGCGATCGCCAAGTCGAAGCGCTTCATCTAAATCATGAGTAATGAAAATAATGGTTTTGTGCAGCTTCTGTTGCAGCTCTACCAACTGATCTTGCATTTCGCTCCGAATCAGAGGGTCCAATGCTGAGAAAGCCTCGTCCATCAACAGTATTTCGGCGTCGGTAGCCAGTGCCCGTGCAAGGCCCACACGCTGTTGCTGTCCACCCGATAGTTGAGCAGGATACTGGTGCTCATAACCCGTCAGTCCAACGGTTTCTAACCATTCATTTGCTTTTTCTAAGCGCGCCTCTTTACTCATTCCCTGAACTTCCAAACCATATGCGATGTTGTCGATAACAGTGCGATGAGGCAGCAAGCCAAAGCGTTGGAACACCATAGACATCTTGTGACGGCGAAACTGTTCAAGTTCTTTGTTAGAAAGTTGCATGACATCCACCCCTTCTACCAAGATCTGCCCCATGGTTGGATCGATTAATCTATTGAAGTGGCGAATCATGGTGGATTTTCCAGAACCGGATAATCCCATAATGACAAAAATTTCACCCTTTTGAATTTGCAGGTTGATGTCTTTTAGTCCGACCGTGTGGCCCGTTTCCGCTAAAACCTGCTCTTTACTATGTCCCAACTTAACGCGCTCAATCACGCTATTGGGTCTGGTACCGAAGATTTTATAAAGACCGCTGATTTCGATAAGTGGACTAGTCATGTTTTGAATCTCTTAAATGAGCTTGAGTGCGTTTCGCATACGCTTGTGAAGCACGATCAAAAAGGATTGCTAGGGCGACAATTGCTAAACCATTGAGAAGACCAAGAGTGAAATATTGATTGGTAATAGACTTTAGAACAGGCTGACCTAAACCTTTTACCCCAATCATTGATGCGATGACCACCATTGACAGTGCCATCATGATCGTTTGGTTAATTCCCGCCATGATGGTTGGCATTGCAAGCGGAAGCTGAACTCCAAAAAGCCGTTGCCGAGTGCTGGCACCAAATGCGGTTGCGGCTTCCAATACTTCTTTATCAACTAGACGAATGCCCAAATTGGTTAAACGAATAACCGGTGGAATCGCGTAGATCACTACTGCGATAAGGCCAGGAATTTTCCCGATGCCCAATAACATCACAACTGGAATGAGATACACAAATGCTGGCATGGTCTGCATGACGTCGAGTAATGGTGTTACCACCGACTGAATGCGATTAGAGCGCGCCATAGCAATGCCGATAGGGATACCAATTGCGATGGCAAGCATAGTACATACAGTGATGATACTGAGCGTGCGCATAGTGTCTTCCCACATTCCAAAATAGCCAATCAGAATCAGCGAACCAAAACATGCAGCGGCCAGTTTCCAAGAGCGGCTAGCGGCATAAACGAGAGTGGTGCAGACACCTAAAATAATGAACCAAGGTGTAGAAATCAGAAGCTTTTCAAACCAGACAAGAAACGCCAGGAGCGGATCAAACAGAGACTCAATGAGTTCACCATACTCGCGAGAGAAATCTCTGTAGGCGCCGTCGAGTGTTTTGCGAATCGCCCTGAGATCAGAGGCATCCATTTCCGGGAATTCGCTGAGCCAATTTGAGTCAGACATATGTACTTCCTTTTTCTGATATACCTAAGCGCTTTCAAGAAACTTAATTTGGCAAGAAGAGTAGGGCATCTAGGCCAAGTAATGGTCGTTCGACAGGTTCTGTATCGAAAGTATTACCCTTTAAGCTCAGGCCAATGTCGTCAAACTTCTCTTTTTCGTTCCTTAGATATACATCCTTTAAATAAAACAATCATTAGTGTTCAAACTAATGATTTGCTTGGATTATAGTTTTTCTTCTTCAATAAAATGAACACATTAGCGTGTATTTGTATGAAAAATCTGCGCAAACTAACGTTTTTATTATCCGGTTAATTAGAATTGATCTTTTTGTTCGTTTGTCATCAAAATTCCTAAATTATTAGATGTCTAATTAATGCTGATGTATTACGTATTTGTCGTGTTGATTTTTGCAAACTTAGTTTATTGGCATATGCTAAAAATGTTATTGGCATATGCCAGTTTAAGGCGTAATTTGACTCTGTGTTTTTGAGGGACAATGATGGCAAGACCAAAGATAGAAAGACGAATATGCGGACGTGCGGCTCACCATTGCTTTAAGCCCAATGGCATTCCATTTAATCAGTTGGAGCAAGTCGCCATATTACCAGAAGAGTTAGAAGCGCTACGTTTAGCCGACTTAGAGGGGCTTAGCCAGCAGCAAGCTGCGGAGCAGATGGGCGTTTCTAGACAAACTTTTGGTAACACAGTAAAAAGTGCAAGGTTGAAAGTCGCAAAAAGTTTAGTTGAAGGTCATGCATTAGTTTTTCCGAATGAGGAGTCAAACTTATGATTTATGCTATTCCTAATGATGGTGAGCGGGTGGCAAACCACTTTGTAAAAGCACCATACATTGCTATTTATTCTGATACTGACGGTATGCTAAAAAACTTAGCGAACATAGCTTCTATGCCACAAGCGGGTTGTAATGCGAAGTCTCAGTTGATTCAGTCTCTAAAAGGGTACAATGTGGATGCTGTTCTTGTGCGAAATATCGGTGAACGTGTATTGGCAAAGCTACTTAGCAGTGGCACGCCAGTATTTAGGCTGTCTACTCGTAGTTCCTTGGAAGATGTGCTTGCGGTTCCAAGAGAGCCTTTGATTGAGCCCTCTCAAGGACGTCCATCAAACAATCATAAGAAAAGTGTTCACAAAGAAAAAGGCGGCTGCGGCTCCTGTGGTTGTGGTGGCCAAAAATCAAAACCCTCCTTGTTGGCAAGACCTAAAGCGCTACTCAAAGCAACATCTAGCCCTGCTATACTTAAGCTAGAGTCGATGGCTAATAAGGCAGGTTAATATGGTTTGGTTATTTACCTTTCTTGGTTTTCTCGCAATCATTTTGTTGATGTCACTTGGCGTCATTTTTCATAACAAGCGTATTCAAGGAAGTTGCGGCGGTTTAAACAACGTCGGTGTTGATAAAGTATGCAACTGCGAAACCTCATGCGCAGAACCTGAAAGGCGTTTATATCAAATCTCAGAGCCTAACTCATCACCTGAGCGCTAAGGCTTTTGGCCCATTGCGGCAAGGTTTGCCGAAACCAGTCCAAATACTTGCTGGTCTGCGGATTCTCTCTGGAGACCAGTATGTTGACTACCTCGACAACGATCCACGCTTTTGCTAGTCCGATATCGCGCGCCAATTCTGTTGTTTCACCTTTCTCTGCGCACTTTATATATTTGTCTGCTACGTTCAAGTAATCATCAAATGTGCCCATGCCCTCGATGAGCGGTGCTAAATCTATCGCGACATGCCCTGTAGAAAAGCGCTCCCAGTCGAACAGCACCAGCTCGCCATTTTCGCGCTGTCCCCAGTTTCCTGCATTGGTGTCTCCGGAGATCAAGTTCTGCCTATCAAAAAGGTGCGCCGATCGTTGTTGTAGCTGGTGGAAGAACTGTTCTGTCTCTGAGCCCAGTTTAAGTGTAGTGAGTGCTTGTTGAGTCGCTTGTGGTGTCCACTGGTGGCGGTGATAAACACCATCTGATGTTGGTGGAAGTTTGTGCAGTTTGACGAGTTGTTCAATGACTCGATCATCTTCAAGTAAGAATGCTTGCTCGACTGCGTGGGGAACGTATTCAATGTGCAGAACGTTTTTCTGGTCGTCGAGTTGAATCAAGCGCGGTACGTGTATTCCAAGCGCGTTAAACTGCTCGGCATAGCGTTGATAAAACGCCACTTCTATTTGAGTAGGGTTACGTTTTTCTATTACTTGGACGCCATCTTTTTCGATGAGAAAAACTTTGGCACTGCCCATTTGGTTGAGTTCTTGTTGCGACACCGGACTTCCTGTCTTCATGTAGAGAAATCTCACCTTAATCGCTGCACTCACGTTTGCCAATAGCCACGACAAAGTGCCTCAAAAATATTAAATGCAACCGTTTAAATATGATTTTGCTGTGAGTGTCTAAATTTTACACAGTCTCGCCTGTACTCCGATAAATTCGTTCTACGCTTACTATTCGTCTTAATAAAGGAGAACCAAAATGGCTGTAATGAAGCAGGATATTCCAAATCGTGTAACGGTTTACCATGACAATATCGATCAAGAACAAGAGCTGAAAAATGCGATGCTGCCAGAGAAACCGCGCTACTTTAACGGTGCTCCGACTTACAAAGCGAACAGCATCGAAGAGTTTGAAAGCAAAATCAGTCAGATAGGTTTGTCTCTCGATAAATAATTTTTCTTTTACCTAAAAGCGCCCTCAAAATGAGGGCGCTTTTTTGTTTATGTGATTGATTTGAATCTTAGGGAATTAACCTTGTTGTGCACTGCCTTGGCAGACCTGTTTTTGCACTGCTGGTGGCGCGGGCTCGTAATGGCTTAAAGTCATACTAAAACTGCCTTCACCACCCGTGATGGAGCGCAATCGACGAGCGTAATCTTGCAGCTCATTTACTGGTGACTTGGCTCTGAGTAAAGTGAAGCTGCTGTCTATTGGCTCGGAGCCTTCGATTAAGCCTCGGTTTCCAGATAAATCACCAGAAACATCGCCAACATTCGCGGTTGGGATGTGCAGTTCCATCTGGACAATGGGTTCTAGCACAATAGGATCTGCGTTGTTAATCGCATCTAAAAAGGCTTTCTTACCTGCGATGACAAACGCTATTTCTTTCGAATCGACGGAGTGATATTTACCGTCATAAACGGTGACTTCCACATCCTTAATTGGGTTGCCAGAAATCGCGCCTTCCTCTAACGCTTGCAAAATACCTTTTTCAACAGCAGGAATGAGCGCGGTTGGAATGGCGCCACCCACCACTTTGTTGATGAACTTAAATCCGGCACCACGTTCGAGTGGACGAACCTTCAATTGCACTTCACCAAATTGGCCTGCACCGCCACTTTGTTTTTTGTGTCGATAATGCCCTTCGGCAGGTTTGGTGATGGTTTCAAAGTATTCGACGCTTGGTTGGCAGGTTTCGACGTCCAGTTTGTACACGTTCGCCATCTTTTCTAATGCGACTTTGAGGTGAAACTCCCCTTGGCCGCTGATGATGGTTTCGTTGGTGCGAGCGCGATGTTCGATGCGCAGCGAAGGATCTTCACTGGCAATTTTATTCAGCACATCTCCTAATTTTTGCTCATCTCCACGCTTAAGAGGCTTCAAGCACAAAGAATACATGGATTCAGGAAGGTCCAACGTTTTGAGTTGAACACCATCTTCTTCGTGAGAGTCATGAACGATTGAATCGAATTCGAGATCATCCACTTTGGCTAAAACGCAGAAGTCGCCTGCAAGCGCGCGAGGGATCTCGGTTCTATCTTTGCCCTGCAGTTGATATAAGTGCCCAACTTTAAATGCCTTGTTGCTTTCGCCAATATAAAGCTGGCTGCCCGCATTGATTTCACCCTGATACACACGTAAGTAGGCAAGTTTTCCCATATATGGGTCGACGCTGACTTTGTACACGTGTGCGACGGTGTGCTCTAAGGTTTCGCAATTTACTTTGATTTTTTTGCCGTTCTTTTCCAGTAGAGGAGGGTTACCCTCGTTTGGCATGGGCATGATCTCCGCCAAGGTGCGCAGCAGCAACTCGACGCCCGCGCCGGTTTGTGCTGAGACAAAACAGACCGGAATCACATGTCCAGTTCTCAGTGCTTCTTCAAACGGATCATGCAGTTGCTCTGCGGTGAGTTCAGAGCCTTGTTCCAGATACAGTTCCATCAGTTCTTCATCGACTTCGATGACTTGGTCAATTAAGGTCTCATGAGCTTCATCTACTGTTGCAAGTAAGGTTTCTCGTCCCAATTCTGGTTCGAAATAGCAGTCAACTACAGATTCCCCGTCAGTCGAAGGTAAGTTGATCGGCAAGCAGTGGTCACCAAAATGCTCAACGATGTTCTCCATCAATCTCTCTAACTGATTACCGTGGTTATCGAGCTTATTGATGATGATCATCTGACATTTTTGCTGCTCTTTTGCAAAGGTGAATAAGCGATCGGAAGTTTGGTTAAGCGGTGTTTGAGGGTCGATGACAAGGGCGGATGTTTCAACGGCAGGAAAAACGCTGATAGTACGGCCAAGTAACTCGTTTTGTCCCGGAGTGTCGATGATATTGAGCCGGTGTTTATTCCAGCGCAGTGCGACTGGCGTTGCTTCAATACTGTGTTGATATTGGATGGATTGAGGGTCGAAGTCGGTAACAGTATCGCCTTTTTCTACGCTGCCTAAATGGTGGGTGGCATCGCAGGTGAAGAGCAGTTTTTCTATCAGTGTGGTTTTACCGGTCCCGGTTTGACCGACAAAAGCGATATTGCGTATTTTATTGATAGGCATAAAGCCTCCTTGCAAGATGGCGTGAAAAACCTACGAATTGCTAGGAAGTGGGTTGTTATAGAAACCCACGCACTGCATTGGAGTAGGGCGGGATTACCGCCTATTCGTTTTCCACGTCATTTTCCGGATGACTCGATGCATAAGACCACCTTCTTGGACTACTGGAATCTTAGCATGCCTCAATAACCATATAATTTATGTGATTTATTTCATGATGGGGCTGATTGTTTTTTAATCGAGATCATAAACTCAGAGGTTCTGACTTTTGGAGCAAAACCTCTGGATTGTTTAGGCTATTTGGAAAGAACGATTTCGCCGTCGCGATAAACCAAGCTTGGCGTTACATCTTGTCCTAGTAACACCGGGCCATCAAGATCGACAACGCTTGCCTGAGCAGCAATAGGTAACGCGGCTCGCATCGCCAGCGACGTCCCCAACATACAACCGGACATGAGGCTAAAACCGAGTTTTTGGGCGTCGTCGGCTAATAATAGTGCTTCAGTGAGCCCGCCAGTTTTATCTAGCTTAATATTCACCATTTCATATTTGCCAACCAACTGATGCAATTGCTCTCTGGTGTGACAACTTTCATCGGCGCAAAGTGGAATGGGGTGCGGAATGCTGGCGAGTACGTCATCGCAGTCTTGTGGCAACGGTTGTTCGATCATGGTGATGTCTAGCGGTTCGAGTTGAGCAAATACCGTCGCGAGGTCGAGGCCTTGCCACGCTTCATTCGCATCTAAAACAATTTGCGCGTGCGGCGCAGCATCGCGTACTGCTGCAACGCGCTCAAGCACGTGTTCACCATCCAGTTTTACCTTAAGCAGTTTTGCGCCTTGGCTAAGATAAGCTTGTGCCTGTTTTGCCATCGCTTGCGGCGTGTCGATAGAAACCGTCATCGCCGTCACAATCGCCTCTGGTAACGTAAAGAGGTCGTGAACCTGTTGCTTGTGGCTCAAAAGCGCGTGAAGATGCCAAAGGGCGCAATCCAATGCATTTCTTGCCGCCCCCGCGGGCAATAACGATTGAAGCTGGCTTTTGAGAACCATGACATCAGCTTCGCCTTTGGCATACAAACTTTGCAGTTCATGTGCGGCGTGAGAAATCGCCTTAATCACCGATTCAACCGATTCACCATAACGAGGGTATGGCGTGCATTCACCTTGGGCGGTCATGCCTCGATGTTCAATTGTCACTCGGACTACGTGGCACTCTGTCCGACTGCCGCGAGAGATGCGAAATGGTGTCGCCATGGCAAGCGTGACAGGTTCTACATGAATTTTCATCTCACTAGTTTTCCCTAAACCACAGTTATTTTCTAAACCGTAAATGTTTCTTAAATCGTAAGGAGCCTATCTGCAACCGCATCAACGCCAAAACGTACAGGGTCGGTGACGGGCACTTGGTATTTGTCGCTCCAATCCTGGCATAACTGGGCTGCATCTTCTTCGCTGAGCGCCGAAGTGTTTAAGCAAATACCCACTAATTGAGCGTTTGGATTTGTTAGGCGAGCAGCGGCCAGATTCGCTTCTATCGTTTGTTCAATGGTTGGCAAGCTCGCATGTGGTAAGTTGCGGATGTGCGGGCGACCAATCTCATGGCACAGTATCAGAGCGTCAGCTTGTGCGCCGTGAAGTAAGCCCAAACTTACGCCAGCAAATGAAGGGTTAAACAATGAACCTTGCCCTTCGATGATGTCCCAATCGTGATCGGTGAACTCAGGGCTGATCGCTTCTACTGCGCCGGAGATAAAATCGGCAACTACAGCATCAATCGAAATGCCACTGCCTGCGATGAGAATTCCGGTTTGACCCGTTGCTTTGAACTCTGCACGACAGTTTTTACGCTTCAATGCATACTCAATGGCAAGGGCAGAGTACATTTTGCCAACGGAGCAATCTGTTCCTACAGTAAGTACTCGCTTGCCTGCACGAGCTTTGCCATTGCCGACCTTGAGCGGGGCATCATAATGGCGAACATCATACAGTTTGGTTAATCCGCGTTGTTCTAGATCGGCAAGAGGATCAAATTCCGCCAAACGTTGGTGCATGCCCGATGCAATTTCAAATCCCATCTCTGCCGCTTCAAGTAAGGTTGCTTGCCAAGCTTCGGGAATGACGCCTCCTGGATTTGCCGTGCCGAGCACCAGCGTTTTTGCTCCTTGCTGCTGCGCTTGTTGTAGTGTCATGTCGGTTAAACCAAGCGATACGGTTTCTGGCGTCAGGCGGATTTGGCCAAGACAAATCTCAGGTCGCCATTGGTATATGCCACGCGCGGTTTTTGCTGCGAGTGGATCGGTTACATCGCCAAGAAAGAGTAGGTAAGGTTGAGCAATTTGCATGATGGTTCCCTTCGTCATCGTTATTGCTCATTAATGTAGCCAGACTGATTTAGGAAACCGAATGCTTATTTGTTAGGCAGGCATAACTTCAGGTTATACCTTTAAACCATTTGTTGTTTTAGGGCGGTGATAAATTGCTTTGTCGCAATGGATTGAGGTGTGTGCTCTGCGAATAAAACAGAGACGGAGAAGGACATATTTGGCTCCAAAGCATGCACGGAAACGGCATTATCTTGGCGATATTGTTTTGCAGTCCAAGGGTCTACAATCGCGAATCCTGCTTCGTTTTTCACCAGTTCAGCCGCCGCGGAGTAGCTGCGGACGGTGATGGCATGTTGATAATGTTCGTCACGCGCCGATAAGGTTTGATGCAGCAATAAGCCCAGAGGGTCTCGGCTATCTAAACCGATAATGGGTAAATCGTGACTGATGAGTTCTTCTAAAGTGACGGTTTTTTCTGTGGGTATCGCTGCGCTTTTAGGGGCAATTAGCGCCAAGTTTTCTTTTAATAACATGTGTCCCATGATCGCTGGTGGCGTTTCTTCACCGAACGCAATGGCGACATCCAATTCATGTTTCAGTAAACCTGAGCACAGCTCATCGCGATTGGCCGTTAAGAGCTCAAAGGAGATGCTGTGCTCTTTCGACAACAACGCGACAGTCGGCGTTAACAAGTGTGCGGCCAAAACAGGCGGAGCACCAACTCGTAAATGTTGAGTTCCCTGTTTGACTTTGTTGGTCAGAGAGCGAAATTGTCCGAGTTGTTGATAGACTTTTTCAGCCTCTGGCAATAAGGCTTTGGCTTCTTGAGTTGGAACGAGACGGCCCTTTACACGCTCAAATAAAGCGAAGCTCAGTTGTTGTTCTGTATGGGCGAGAACTCGAGTGACATTAGGTTGGGAAACGTGCAGTAAGCGAGCCGCGCCTGACACCGTTCCTGCTTGCATAATGGCGTAAAAGACTTCTAATTGCCTTAAGTTCACTGCGATTTCTCTCTGCTTATGTTGGTCACCTCAGAATACCCAACCTTGCTGATAAGCGATAGAGGCAAAAGTGCTGGCGTAAAAAATAGGAAGACGATGTTGGTTGCCTTCCTATCTCGCTTTTTCAATTTCTCAACTTCTCAATTTCTATGCTTCACTTTGCTGCTGCATGAAGGGGCAGGTCGTTAAACGGCTCGACGTCTCGGCTGAGTAACCCCATCAAAATCACTGCTAATACCATGACAGCGGCTGCGATTGCAAAACCGTATTGTGTTAGTTCGTAATGACTCAATATTGCAATCAGGACGTAACTGAGAGATTGAATGGTGGTGGCAAACATGCTGATGCCGCCATCGACGCGACCTCGTTGATGAACCGCTACGGTGTGATGCATCCAGTTGACTCTCGCAATGCGATTTAGCGCGTTAAATACGCCAAACAGCGCCGTAAACAATAAGATGGTCAGCGGGCTCATCGCAAAACTCATCCCGATAAGCGCAAAAGAGACCATAACCATCGAAGCGAACATAATGTGGCTATGGGAGGCACGGCTTAGCACTTTGGTGACAATAAAGCCGGTTAGCAACGAGCCGAGGCCAAAACTGATGTTGAACCCTGCAAACCAATCGCCAGAGATGCCTTGTTCAGAAAACCAAATCGGCACCAGTTTGCTCAAATACGTCAATGCAGGATAAGAGAGGCAAGAGAGCAGAATAAAGCCATAAAATCGGGGTTCGAGACGGAATATTTGTTTGCTCTCTTTGAGTTGCGCGATGAAAGCAACGGATTTTGATGCCCTTAATTGTTGGGTATAAGGCGTCAGAATATAGAACATCGCTGCTAACGCAGAGGCGCTGGCCGCAAACAAAGCAAACTCTTTCATACCCCACATTTCAAGCAAAACAATACCCAACGCGCCAGCTCCGAGGGTTGTGGATTGCATTACAATTTCTTGCTGACCCGAAATTTTCGCATACTCATGGTGCTGATAATTTTCTTGGGTGAAAGCGTTGTTGGTCGTCCATGCAAAATTACTCGAAACCCAATACACCAATTGTGCAAAAGCCAGCAACCAGTGTGACTCGAACCCTAACCAATAAGCAATGAACACCACCAAAGCCATACCCGATTGAATCCATTGATTGAGCACGAGTAGTACTTTGCGTGAATGTCGGTCAATTAAAGTGGAAAAGAAAGGCGTTGCTAGAAAAGAAATCGCGGTGCAGCTCAGAGAAACTAAAGCGACGAATGTACCCATGTTAGGTTCGGAAAGCATGACCCATGGCAGTGCCATCATGAATAAGCCAGAGGAAATGCTGTCGAAGAAGCGGCCAGCTAAGTACGGCTGAGTTTTATTTTTCATTATGTTTGCCTCTAACTCCCGATGGATTTCAAAAGGTTGATGTCCAACTGTCTTGTGTTTAACAACCAAGTCGTTCGCGCTGAACACATTATCTTGAGATCGCCGGGGTTTAGCGTTAATTAAGATGGTGCAACTTTAAAACCTCAAGTAAACTTGAGGTAAAGCATTTTTTTAACAAAATTGATACACAGGGAGTCAAGGATGGAAATCAGCGTAGGAGAAGTGGCAAAACGTTCTGGAGTGAAAGTATCTGCCCTACATTTTTACGAGCAAAAAGGACTGATTTCGAGTTGGAGAAATCAAGGTAATCAGCGTCGCTACCATCGCAGTGTGTTGCGCCGTGTTGCGGTGATCAAAGCAGCGCAGCAAGTTGGGTTGTCGTTAGAAGAAATTAAACATGCGTTAGATGAACTGCCGAAACACCAAGCCCCTAACAAAGCGCAATGGGAAGAAATGGCAAGCCATTGGCATGAACAGTTAGAACAAAAGATTCAAAAACTTAAAGCGTTGCAAAACGATTTAGGCGGATGCATTGGCTGCGGGTGCTTGTCGTTAGAAACCTGCGCACTGCGAAACCCAGAAGATGTATTAGGGAAAGACCACTCGGGGTCGAACTTAACGTTAGAAGAAGAGTAGCGATTATCTCTATTCTTTGTCGAAACTGTCGACTACGATCGCGCCCATCGAAGCAGGCATTGTGATGACGATAACGCGCTTTATCGCAACCAAAGGCTCATTCATGAGTGGCAGCTTATCAAGACAGAAAAGAACTAACGCTACCACAACGGCCGCAATGAGGTACGCGATAACCACACGAAAAATAAAGATGGATACGCGATTCTTGATGTGGCTTTGAAACACGCTTTGATACGCGAAAAAACTGAGGAAAATGACAGAAAGACTTAACAGCATGAGCAAGTTTGCCATTGGTAGGCTCTCACCCAATCGCCACGCCTCCTCCGAAAATGAGATCGGGACTGCTAGGGCAAAAGCACCAACCAATACTTGGCTAGCGTCTTCTAGATTAAAGTGGCTGCTCATGCTGTTTATTCCATTATTCGCTTGCTAGATGTAAGAGCTTTTCAAAACGCTCATTACCGTGCAGCAATTCGAGGTCTCGTTCTTCGGCAAGTAAATCACGAATGGATGGGCTGTATTCAATTGCGCGTTCCAAGTCTTCAATAGCTTGCTCTTCGATACCAAGGCGAGAGTATGCACACGCGCGTTGATACAGTGCAGGGCCGTTGGTGTAATCGACTTCAAGTACGCGGTTACAAATGCTAAGTGCCCAATGGTATTCGTTGATTTCCATCGCTGCGTCGGCTTTGTAAGTCAACGCTTCTAAATCACCTGGACGAATTAATAAGATTTCATCATAGATTTCAATACGTTGTTCTGGAGTTTGAGAGCTTTGTGCACGTAGCCATAAGTTATGGATCTCGTTGATTTTCTCAATCTCTTTGTTGTTTTCACTGATAATGCGAGTTTTGCGTTTTAAATCTCGCTCAAGGGCGACAAACTTTTTCTCGTATTCTTGGGCGATCTTCTCCAATCGTTTATCAGCCATCTCTTTGGTGTTGTGTTTAAACTCGCGCAGAGATTGCCATCCGACAAAGGCAATCAGCGATGCGACACCAGCAATGATGTAGAAGAAGTATGTAACGGTCACGTTGGCATAGTTCAACGATTTATCTGCGACCGTTAGCTCGCGATCGGTGATCTCTGTGATCATTCGCTTTTCTAGGCTTTGATAGTCCTGACGTAGCGCTTTTAGTTCATCTAAAATATAGCGTTCCATTAATGGTCTATCTAACAGATCCGATTCTGAATACTTTTCCTCCGATGCCATTGTTGGCAAGGCAAGTATCAGCGAGAAAAAAATACCAATAAATAAGCGCATATAACGTCCTTTCACGAGAAGAGTACAGATAGACCATGCAACAATAGCAAATAGCACAAACGTTTAGCAAAGTTATTACAAAAGAAATAACAGTCGTCTACGTAGAAGTCATATTCTTGTTGTTTTTCAGTTTGTTCCTGGTGGTTATTTGTTGTGATATCTTTTATCCTCCTTGCGAATTTATGATTAATGGAGTGAGCATGGACGCGCGAGCTAAGGATTACTTAGAACAATTCCTAGAATTATTATCACCAGAACAAAGGGAAGCTGTACCATCAGTCAGTGCTGACTATTATTGTGCCGACGAATACAACGCGAATGTATGCGCAGATTTGGTTCGTATTGGACAGAAAACTGCATCGTGCAGTTTGGAGCTTTGGTATCGAGAACATGGTGAAACCATGCCCCAAGTCGGTCATTTACAAGTAGTGACGAATTGGGATGGGGACCCGGTTTGCGTGATACGAATTACTGACGTAAGTACATGCAAATATGAGGATGTAACCGCAGAGTTTGCCTTCGCAGAAGGCGAAGGTGATAGAACCTTAAACTGGTGGCGTGATGCTCATACTGCATTTTTTAAAGCTGAATGCGATGAGTTGAACATCGATTGGCATGAGAAACGTACGCTGGTTTTAGAGCGTTTTGAAGTGGTGTATCCCGTCAATTAATCTCTGATAGCAGCACTGATTTGAAGTGCTGCTATCTTTATTGAGAGACCATTTTTAGCGCTTTCGAGCGGTCACACTAAACATATGCCAATGTTTTTGGCTTCCTACTACAGTGGTCCCGTCTTCATCTCTTTCATGCAATGAAATGAGGTCGTAACCCTCGAATAAGCTTTCCACTTCCTTTTTTGTTAATGCGGTAATGTTTGGATGCATTTCGGAGGTAACCCAGGAGTCTTTCACTCCCAAGAAATCGCCGCAGAAGATACCGCCCGGTTGTAATGCGCTGTCTATTTTTGTCCAGACTTGTTTGAAGCCTGTGTCAGGGCAAAAGAACAAACTGGCATTTGCGATAACCAAACTGCACTGAGGATAATTAAACTCAGTAAAACAGCACTGCGAAACCGAAAATCGTTTGTTACCTTCAAAGCGTGTTAAACAAGTTTTTACTGCATCTTCATTGCTATCACATGCGTGAACCTTAAATCCCTTTTCGAGGAGAAAGTGGCTGTCTCGACCTATTCCGCAGCCAATATCAAGAGCGACTTTGCCTTCTATCTTAAGTTGGTTTACGGCATTTTCCACGTTTGGGCGGTGAGGTTGGCTTAAAATTTTCTGATAGTATTCATTCCATTGCGCTGGCATTGAACTTCCTTATGTTGGTTGTGTCCCCTGCCCAAAACTAGCGTCCATTTTGTTTTGCTTGACTGGGGAGGTTTGCAGTATTGGCAGCTGTTATAGCTGATCTTCAATCGGTAATATTCCGGAGAACCAAGCGCCCATTTTTCGCCATACTCCTGCTTCTGGTTCGGACTCGTATTCTTCGCCTGTTTTTACGTCGGTCCAGACAATGTCCCCGTCGCGCAGAGTTAAGGCATAGGCGTTACTCGACAGTTGACTCGGCAGTTGTTCTAGAAACATTTGCACATATTCTGGCTGTTCGATAACAACGGCCATTTCGGTATTCAAAGCGGCCGAACGTGGGTCCCAGTTCATCGAACCAACGAAAAGTGTTTTGTTATCAATCGTCATTGCTTTAGCGTGTAAACTTGCTCTGCTACTCCCCGTGAGGCTCCACTTACTTTTGAGTTTCGCGCTCGCTTTTACTTCCCAAAGCTTTATTCCAGCTTCGAGTAGATCTTTTCGATATTTTGCGTACCAACCATGCACGGCAAACACATCGTTAGACGCGAGGCTATTGGTCACAATCGTGATATCAACGCCTCGCTTGGCCGCGTTACTTAATGCTTGAGTACCTACTTCAGTTGGAACGAAATAGGGAGAGATGAGCACAAATGAATCCTCAACACTTTTAACCAGCTCCGTTAAATTATCAATAAGTTGGCTCTCTCGGGTCGCGACTTTATCGGGCAGATCAAACCATACTTTCGCTTCTCCCCAGTAGAGCTTGAGTTTGCCTTGTTTTAGATCTTGGTACATATCCAGTTGAGTGAAGTCATAGCGGCTGGTTGAAAACTTTTCCTCTAACCGGAGTTTATTGACCTGCTTTTGAATCGCTTGGTCGGTAATTTGCTGTGAATTCGGTGTAATCCATTCCATTGGTATCGAATAGGCGCTATTCCAGTAGAGGTCGAACTGATCGGCAGTTTGTTGTACCGCCTCACCATAGAGCAGAAGATCAAAATCACCAAACTCAACTTGCGATTCAAAAGAGAAGTATTCATTGCCGATATTTCTACCTCCGACAATGGCGGAAACACTGTCTGCAATCAGAGACTTATTGTGCATACGACGATTAAGGCGTTCAAAATCGCTAGCAAGAGCGAACCAACGGGAGTCGCGATACTGATGCGGATTAAATAAGCGGATTTCTATATTAGGATGTGCATTGAGGGCAGCCATCACATCGTCGTTTCGCTTTTGCATATCGTCAAGCAACAGCCTTACTCGAACACCACGCTTTGCCGCTTCATACAAGCGCCACGTTATTAGCTGACTCGTTTCGTCACCACGGTAAATATAGTATTGAAGATCAAGGCTTTTCTGGGCGGACTCGATCAAAGAGGTTCGAGCAAGAAGGGCATCGTGTCCCTGATTTAACGGTGCAAAGCCAGTTATGGACTTAGGGTCTCTCCCGTAAGCTTCAAAGTACTGCGCAAGAACAGAATCCTTTTGATAACCGAGCTGAAAGCTGGTGGACTTTTCACTGGCGTCATTCAACGATACGGATGAGCATGCCGATAAAATAGTGAGCAGCGAGGGGAAGAGCAACTTGGCGAGCGTTTGTAACAAAGCACATTTCCTTGTCTTACAGAGTGTTACCTACTCCAAATTATAGACTTAAGCTGACGCCACATGCACCCAGAACCGTTTGATAACAAGCGATTAATCAATGAATTGCCATAGAACCTGCACTAAGTTCAACTTTTAGAGCGCAGATAATCATTTATTTTAATTATCATTATGGCCGTATTGGTCATAATCACTAATATCTGGTGATTATGACCAATAGCACACTGGATAAAATAATGATTTTTATATAACCATATGATTTTTAATAAATAAATGCTTGGCATGTCATTTGCTGTTTAGAACAAAAGTTAAGTCAGAGCAACTTGCGCAGTTGGTTAATTTTTTGTTAATTTTATTAACTTTGAATTGGCAATAACTATCTAGTTAGCTGCTTAAAAGACTAGGCAAGCGCCGCTTTGATGTTTATTCAAATTCAATTCTCTCACCACCATGCTTACCGGGAGCAATGGACTGAATAAAAGTGTGGTGTTGAAAACAACAATAAAAAAAGGATTTTCGATGTTAGCAAAACCCATATTACGTTGGCTTTTACCCTTCGTCGTCGTTGGAGGCTCTTATGCAGGATATGCTGCAATTGCCGCAACTGCGCCGGAAAAAGAGTCAACCAAAGATGCAATTACAGAACCTACTGTTCAGGCTTCTTCTCTTTTTCCTACCGATCACAAAGTGGTGATTACCAGTCACGGTGAATTAGTCCCTTTTGAAAAAACACACCTTTCCGCGCAAGTTAGTGGTGAAGTTACGAGTTGGCACCCGAATTTTGTGACGGGTGGCATCGTGAAACGAGGAGAGGTTCTTTTCACAATTGAAAGTGACAACTATGAAGCGTCGGTTTTACAAGCTGAAGCCGATTTAGCTAGTGCACGCGCAAACTTGATTGAGGAACAAGCGAAAGCCGAAGTAGCAAAACGTCAGGCAAAGAGACTGAGCGATAAGCAAGTGACGGATCTGTATTTACGCAAGCCTCACGTTTTGAGCGCACAAGCGCAAGTGAAGTCGGCTCAAGCGGCACTCAAACGAGCAAAAAGAGAGTTAGAAAATTGCAAAGTCGTTGCACCTTACGATGCGCTGGTTGTTGAGCGTGATATTGGTGTTGGTCAATTTGTTACATCTGGTTCTCGAGTTGCCACGTTAAACAACATCGAAGTGGCAGAGGTGCACGTACCCATTGCCGGTTTTGATAGTGCATTTTTACCCGAATCCATTGGTGAACTCACTGCGACAGTGACGCAGCAAGGTGTGTTTTCTACCACTAGAGAAGGTCGAGTAGTTCGTGATTTAGGCATGATTGATAGCGCTACCCGAATGATTAACATGGTCATTCAAATCGCGGACCCATACGGTGTCGATAACCAGCAGCCTCCAATTAAATTCGGCTCCTACGTTGAAGTGAGCTTCACTGGTAAGGAACTTAAGCATATCTATCGCTTGCCACAGGAATTAGTAAAAAATCGTACCGTGTGGGTAGTGAATGGCGATAATCAACTTCAACCCAGAACTGTCACGGTTTTGAGAGCAGAAGGTGAGTTTTTGCTGGTGGGCGAAGGTTTAGAGCAAAGTGATAAGTTGGTACTGACCTTACCAGAGTACCCTCAAAAAGGCATGGCGGTACAAATCGCAAAAAAGAGTGACGACTCCGAAACCGTCGTACAGTAAGTAGGAGTATGTCATGGAAGATACTAAACAAAAGGGCTTAATTGCCTATTTTGCGAATAACCCCGTCGCTGCCAACCTTTTGATGGTGTTCATCATTATCATGGGTGTGGTGAGTTTTCTCTTTATTCAAAGGCAGATGTTTCCGAATATTGAGGTGAACTACATTGATGTTCGTGCGACTTATCCTGGCGCTTCTCCTCAAGAGATAGAAGAGAGTATTCTCGTTAAGGTCGAGGAATCGATTAAAGACGTCACCGGGATTAAAAAAGCAGTCTCAACGGCCTCTAGAGGTAGCGCGTATGTTTCTATCGAGGTAGACGTTAATGCCGATATCAAGCGTGTCTTAGATGATGTAAATCAACGTATTGATACCTTGTCTAACTTACCAGCGGGTATGGAACCAATCAATGTTTACCAAGTTGAATGGCGCCAAGATGTAATCGAAATGGGATTAGTCGGGGACCGACCGCTCGAGGAGCTTAAACCGATTGCTAAGCAAATCGAAGATGAATTACTTCAGTTAGAAAACGTCATGCTGGTGTATCTGAGTGCGCCAGAAGAAGAAATAGCGATTGAAGTTGACCCACTTGTTCTTCGTAAATACGACCTGACGTTGAGCGATATCAGCAGCGCGATCAGCCGTTACTCAGCCAACTTTTCTGCGGGCGAAGTAAAAACAAACTCAGGGATGATTGCAGTAAGGATTGAAAACCAATACTACCGTGGTGATGAGTTTAGAAATATTCCTGTAAAGCTTGGCGCAAATGGTGCAAAGGTTCTGTTGCAAGATATTGCCACAATAAAAGATGGCTTTACGGAAGAAGAGCGCTACTTTGAATACTCAGGTCAAAATGCGATCTACATGTCTGTTGAAGCAACTCGTGATCAGAACATTATCCCTGTTGCACAGTCCGTTCGTAATTATATTGAAGCAAAAAACAAGACATTGCCGCAGGATGTTAAGCTCAAAGTCTTAGTTGATACGACTTATTATTTAAATGGGCGTCTCGACATGATGTTGAAAAACTTGCTGCAAGGCGCTGCATTAGTCGCGATTATGCTGACCATTTTCCTACGTTTCCGCTTGGCTATGTGGGTAATGATTGGGCTACCTGTCTGTTTTCTCGGTGCCGTAATGATGATGCCTGCATTAGGGATCACGGTAAACATCGTGTCTCTTTTTGCCTTCATTATGGTGCTCGGTATTGTAGTTGATGACGCCATCGTGATGGGAGAGAGCGCTTACAGCGAAATTGAAGAAAAAGGCGGTGGCGTCGAAAACGTGGTTCGTGGTGTAAAACGTGTTGCCACACCAGCCACTTTCGGTGTGTTAACCACAATTGCTGTGTTTGCCCCTTTCTTGTTGTCTAGTGGTATTGATAGTGCCTTCTTTTATGGTATCGCGGGGGTCGTGATTCTTTGTTTGATCTTCAGTTTGATTGAATCGAAGCTGATCCTTCCTGCACACCTTGCGCATACTCATTTTAAGCCAGTTAAACCAGGTGGCTGGCGTGACCGATTTAACCAACGTTTTTTTGGTTTTGTAAACGGTCCGTATCGTAACTTTGTAACAACATGCACCCATTGGCGCTGGACAGTGTTTGCGGTGTTCTGTGGTTTACTGCTGATCAGCGCGGCTTTGATCAACGCGAATTATGTTCGGGTGATCCCCAACCCTAAAGTGCCGACTGACTATCCTGCGATCACTATTGAAATGAATGATACCGTTTCAAGTGAGCAGACAATCAGTGCACTCAAGACTATTGAACGTGTCATGCAAAAGATCGAATCTGAGACCATTGCAGAACATGGTCAAGGAATGATTCGTGATGTGCTGTCGTACAACAGAAGCCGCACCGAAGGTCGTGTATTAGTACCTTTGGTTGATGAAGAGTTACGCCCGTTCAATACATTTGAGCTGGCTCGACGTTGGCGTGAAGCTATGCCTGTTATTCCAGGTATGAAGAGCATCAAAATCCGCGAGCAGAGTGCGGGTGGTGGTGACAGAGATGAGTTTGGCTACTTGTTGTTTGGTTCTAACATCAATGAGCTCAACGAGGCTGGTCGTTACTTGATAGAGCGTTTACAGCAGGAAGAAGGGTTATATGATATTTCATCTTCTATTGATTCTGGAAGCAAAGAAGTACTCCTGTCTCTTGCGCCTGTAGCGTACGATCTCGGTCTGGATCTCACCATGATCGCAGAGCAAGTTGGTGGCAGCTTTTATGGTGGCGAAGCACAGCGCATTATTCGTGATGGTGAAGAAATTAAAGTTATGGTGCGTTACCCGCAATTGACGCGTGAAGCATTCTCATCATTGCGTTACGCTGTGATTACCACACCAGCAGGTAAGAAGGTCATGTTGGGTGATGTGGTGAAGATCAATGAGCAGCCGGGCGTGAGTAGCATTCGACGTGAAGGCGGGTATCAAACCGTTTATGTCTATGGTTCGATAGACGAAGAATTGGTTGAACCTCAAGAAATCGTGAAGGTCATTGACGACAATATCTTACCGGACATGAAGCAAGCCTTCCCAACTGTGAAAACAGAATTGGGCGGTGATATTGAAGAGCAAGCTGCGCAGCGTAATGAACAGATTTTGTTCTTTATTGCAGGCATGATCATCGTCTACATCTTGTTAGCTGTACCGTTAAAAAGTTATACCCAACCTTTGATTGTAATGTCCGTCATTCCGTTTAGTCTGACGGGGGCGATTTGGGGCCATTTCTGGCTAGGTTTAGACATAAGTATGATGTCGACATTTGGTTTGATCGCCGCTGCTGGCGTGGTTATCAACGACTCTCTGGTTATGACAGATTACGTAAACCAAGTAAGAGAAAAGGGTATGAACATCAAACAAGCGGTTGTTGAAGCGGGTTGTGCTCGTTTTCGAGCTATCACGCTCACCTCAATAACGACGTTTGCGGGTGTATTGCCGATAATGTTTGAAACGAGTTTGCAGGCGCGTTTTGTCATACCGATGGCTGTCGCTTTGGGCTTTGCGGTGTTGTACGCAACGGTTCTGACTTTAGTGTTGGTGCCTTGTTTGTATTTAATGCTTGAAGATATTAAAAATATTTTCAGATCGATTAAGAGGTTTATCCATCGTTTGATTAATCGTTTCAGAAAGTCGCCAGTGACGTCGAGCGTTGAAGCAAGCGTATCGAGTTAACAAGCTTGATGTTAACGATTAGGAGCAGCCTTCGGGCTGCTTTTTTGTTTCCGCATTTTGATTCAAAGTGATTTTTTAGTGGGCAGTTACGTAATTATCTGATGAGAAAACTGCCTGACAAAGTATTTCTAATATGTATGTTTCTAATGTTTTAAATTTGCATGGTTAATTTGACACTTGGTTAGCGAAATTTACCAGACGAAGATAACGTTGAATATGAGGTTTTATTTAAGTTGTTGAAAAATAACAAAATAAAAGTTGGCATCGTATGTGCAATATATAAATTGTAATTAAAATTAACTGCTAATCCTCAAGGAGCTTATTATGAAAAGCGTATTTCTATCTACTCTAAGTCTTATTGCTGTAATGTCATCACCAATCGCTGCTGCTAACACTTTAGACAAAGAGGAGTGGAGCTCAGATTTACGTCAGGACTTTTCTGAAATGAAACATGAAGCTATAGCAGATATTCAGCAAATGAACATGGATGCCATTCACGCACGTGATGAGCGTATCGTGAAAAACATTAAAGATGAGCAAGAACAGTTAGTAAAGGTAACGTGCCACAAAGAGAAAGCAAGCAAGTCATAAACGCCGCTAAAAGAGACTAACAGACGAAAATGAATCCAATACGAGTTCGGTGTTAGTTAGCAGTAAGCACTGACCTTGTTGCTCTACTTGCCAGCCTTTTAAGGCTGGCTTTTTTGTTTCTCATTTCATGGGTGGAGATCAGATCCTCAAGCTTATTATCAATAGTTGGCGTGTTTGATGAGCTATTGCTGGATGGAGCGGATGTAACTTTCAAAAGTGTAGATTTCAGTAAAGTGGAGGTGATGTTAGATATTTAAAATTTAGAAAAGATCCGATCTCCTTTTTGACCTTCATAATACCTTAGTATGTGGCTTACCTTTACTTGAATTAGAACTCATATTGCAGGCTCTCGTTTAAAGGTATTGATGCATATTTGAAGAGTAAGAGATAGACATATGAGTTTTATTAAAATGTGTAAAGATGGTTTTAGAGGAAAGCCGGATTTCTCTGACTTGTTACATAATGCGTTTCAGATAGATGACTTAGTGCTGTCATTTGAGTGTCCGAACAACATATATGAAGGACATGTATACCAGGATCTTGTTAATTTAGAACAGTTCGATGTTGAATCAAAAGTAGAGAGGCATGAAAGGTTAGTAAAGTTAGCTACGGTATATTTTTTGTTTCAGAAGAAAATATTAAACCCTTTGCTTCCTATTAACAAACAAGGTGGATTATATATTAGGTTACGGGTTAAATCTGCTGGAGAAGATATTAATAATATTAGTCAATTGTCTTCATTTTTAGAGAGAGAGTATTATGATTTTTATCATGCCCCGGAGCAAAGTGAAGGCTCTATGAGGGGGTATCATACAGACTTGATGAAAGAATTGACTAAGCGTGCGAATAAACAATGGGGAGAAATTCCAGAAAGTGAAGACCGAAAAAGAGAAAAAGAAGAATATTTAATTAGAGGTTTCTTAAGTGGTTATCCACCAATAAAGTGTGAGATAGTTGAAGTTGGAAAAAACAAATACTCAAAATACTCAGAAGGTAATCTTAAGTATAAGAGTGAATTACGAAGAGTATACAATTTACCCATAAAAAATGAATTCTACCTGAGCATCGAGTTTTGGTATAAGTACGAATCGATGTTTGCTAAGCAGAAGTTTTTAGATTGGGTGAGAAGTGCGGATGAAACCTTTGAAAAAAAAGTATTGGAATTACTGGATTTGTCTCCGCTCATCGACTCGTATACAGCCAAAGCGGTAAAGGGATTGAACGAAAAAACTAAGGCAGAGTAACACAGCGTCAAGAAAAGCTAGCAAAGTATGTAGCCATGAGAGAAAAATGAATCAAATTGGATGTCTATTTACCTTTGTACGCCATGGCGCATATAAGGCCAATGGATTTAGTATAGAGCTTATCACAAATATCAATACATATTTAAATAACAAGAGATATAAATATGAATTTTATCAAAATCTTTAAAGATGGGTTTAGAGGGAAACCAGATTTTGCACACTTGTCACATAATGTATTCCAGATAGATGACTTAGTACTATCATTTGAATGTCCGAACAATATATATGAAGGTCATGTATACCAAGATTTTATTGAATTACAACGGTTCAATATTGATTCAAAAGTAGAGCGGCATGAAAAGTTTATAAAATTGGCCACGATTTATTTCTCTTTTAAAAAGAAAATAATAAATCCACTATTACCAATCAATAAACAAGGTGGTTTATATATTCGGTTAAGGATTAAATCTTCAGATGAAAATATTACTAGTGTTAATCAACTATCCTCATTTATAGAGAAAGAGTACGTGGATTTTTATCATGCTGTAGAGTCACCTGACGGTTCTCAAAAAGGTGATCATACAGAGTTGATGAATGATGCCATTGCGTACGCAAATCATCGTTGGGGAATAGACCCGATAAACGAAGAAAAAAAGAGAGCGAAAGAAGAGTTCCTTGTAGGAGAGTTTCTTCGTGGTTATCCTCCAATCAAATGCCAAAATATCAAGATTGGTGAAAATACATTTTCAAAATATGTAGAAGGAAATTTGGAGTATAAAAAAGACTATCGAAGAGTGTACAATTTTCCTATCAAAAATGAGTTTTACTTTAGTATTGAATTTTTATATGAAATCGAGCCTATATTTGCTCAAAAAAAGTTTTTAGATTGGGTAAGACACGCGGATGAAATCTTTGAAAAAAACGTTTTAGAGTTGCTAGCACTGTCTCCGCTTATTGATTCGCATACTACCTCCAAATCCGAAAGGTTGGCAAAAAAAGTTGATCCAGAGCGTTCATACTTAACTTAAAGAAAAAAGCCCGCGAAGAATGCTTTCACGGGCGAAAAAAGGGCACCAAATTGGGTGTCTATTCATTTTGGAGGTGGTCGAACGTCCATATAAAACTGACAATAGGCTTGGTGAGAGGCTTACCACCAGCGCGACCAACGAGGCTAAAGTTAACATTGTTGTAATGATTGTTAAAATGTTAATTCTTCAATCAATGTTTTCATTATCGTGAGTTTAAATTGTGAATGTGTTGCCTACGTGTATTTTTACTCTGTGAAATTCCGTTTTTGACAATAAGACATATTATAAATCTTGTGTTGGTTATTTGATTTGGTTATATAAAACTCAACATACTTAATCCTTAACTGTTCATATTCACACTTAATGAGACACAATAACCCTCTGTTTGTTAAGTGATTGTGTGTTTTTTAACGCATTGGTATTGAACAAAAAGCGACCTAAGCCGCTCTTGTGCATTTTGATAAGTTTACTTATCAGTCGTTTTAGATTTCTTCGTGCTTATGGACTAGGCCGAAGTCAGCTAAAATGGCATACGCAGCAGGGATCATAAACAACACCAGCAGAGTGGATGCGAAAATACCAAACACGATGGAGATAACCAGTGGTTGGATAACCTGTGCTTGCAAACTGGTTTCAGTCAGTAACGGAAGCAAACCTGCTGCAGTGGTCATTGATGTCAGGAATACTGCTCTAAAGCGTTCCCGACTGGCTTTGACTACTGAGTCGTGCACATTATCCCCTTCATCGACATGATGGCGTATGTACTGAACTAACAGAATCGAGTCATTCACCACAATCCCCGCTAGTGAGACAAAGCCCATCATACTCGGCATACTTAATGAGTGACCGAGTAGGATGTGTCCCCATACCACGCCAATAAAGGCGAGTGGAATCGCAAGCATGACCACGAATGGTTCCAAATAACTGCGGAATTGGTAACTCAGAATCGCAAACACGCCAAACAAACCAAGCAAGAAGCCTTTACCCATTGATGCGCCAGTTTCAGCGGTATCTTTGGCTTCGCCTTCAAAATCAAAGCGAAGACCAGGATACTTTTGCATAAGCTTTGGTGCTTCATCCTGTTGGAACTGACGAATAATGGCGGTTGAGTTGGCTTTCGTGTTGTCGATATCACCGAATACGCTCACAGTGCGCAAGCCATCAATGCGCTGGATTCTTACGTAATTACGTTGGAAATCCAAAGTAGCAATGGTCGCTAGTGGAATTTGACTGCCATCGGACAAGATAATTGGAAAGTTTGCCAATTGCTGCAAGTCACCGGCTTGTGCTTTATCGAGGCGAACTTCGATGGAAATGTTTTCTACACCAACTTGGATTTCGTCTGCGGTTTGGCCAAAGAAAGCCGCACGCAATTGATTGGCGATGAGTTGGCCGTTAATCCCATAAGCTTCTGCACCCGGACGCAGTTTAACCAAAACTTCTTCTTTACCCATACGCATGTCATCCAACACGCCATGGACACCGTCAAACTCATTCAAGTACTGCTGAATGTCGATAGAAGCTGCTTTGAGCGCATCCAGATCATCATGCTTCGCTCGAATTTCAATCGCTCGTCCACCCGGCCCCATGGTCGGTTGCTTAAATACCAGTGAGATAGGATCGGCAAGTTCACCAATGTCTTCGCGCCATGCATCGATAAATTCATCGATGAGAGTGTTACGACTCTCTGCGCCCAGCAAATCCAGACGTACCGTGGCAATGTGAGGGCCAGATTCATTCGCGTCGGCGTTAGCGTTGAATTGACTGGTGATGTGCAGAACCAATGGATTGCCGTCTTCCACGTTCTCTGTCCATTCTTTATCTAACTTTTGAGCGGAAGCAACGATCTTATCGACGACGGCTTCCGTTTGAGACAGAGAAGAACCCGGAGGAAGAATAATGCGCGCTTCTGCAATATCACCATCCAACTCAGGGAAGGGTTGGAACTTGAGCAAACCGCCAACTAACGTGGCAGCGGAGATAAGAAGCAAGGCAACCACACTGCCCATAAAGGCATAGCGATACTCGACCACTTTATCCACTGCGTTGACCAAGGTGGTGTTGCGGAAGTTTTCAAAAGAAGCGAGCAGCTTTTGTTTGAACTTCGGTGTTTTTCGCTCTTGCTTTTGTTTGTGTAGTGAGTGAGAAAGGTGGTTAGGTAGAATCAAGAAGGCTTCCACCAAACTCAAACTCAAAACGAGGATCAGAACTTGAGGCACCGCTTTAAGTACTGCACCCATTTCACCTTGCAGGAATAACAAGCTACCGAAAATACACACCGTGGTTAGGAAGGAAGAAATTACCCCTGGCAGTACCTTTTTCACTCCTTTGATAACGGCATCATCGATCTCTTCTCCTCGGTCGAGGTGAGCGGCAATCGATTCGGCAATAACGATGGCATCATCCATCATGATACCGATGGCCATGAGTAACCCGACCAAAGACATGATGTTGATGGACAGGCCAAGTTGCGCCATCAAAAATAAGCCACCTAAGAAGGCTACGGGCAAACCAGCTGCGACCCAAAAAGAGTAGCGAAAACTAAAGAACAACCACATGGTGGCGAAAACCAGAATGATACCCTGCCAACCGTTTTTGACCATCATGGTCAGGCGATCCCAAAGCACGGATGAAAGGTCATTGGTCATTTGTAGCATCACACCGTCTGGCGCGATGGCTTGTTGTTCTTCGACAAATTGAGCAACACGTTCTTTAATGCGCAGTGCATCGTCTTCTTTGTTTTTGCTGACTTTTAGTAGGGCAGAAGGGTGACCATCAAAGAGGACTTTCTGTTCGTCCAATTCAAATCGGTCGGTAATCGTCGCAATGTCTCTTAGACGGATGATTGATCCATTTGGACCAGAGCCCACGACAATAGTCTCAAGCTCTTCTGGCGTCACACGTCGTTCATCAAAGCGGATCAGAAAGTTCTTATCTGGCGTCTCGACATTACCACTTGGCAACTTGACGTTCTGACGACCAATCTGCTCAGCAATATCGCCAACACTTAAGCCAAGTTGTCGAATAGCTTGAGTGTCTAGCTCTACTCGGTATTGGTGGTCAGAGAAGCCTGCAACTTCAACCAAAGACACATCATAATCGAGCTTTAATGTGCGTTTAAGTTGTTCTGCATAGGCTTTTAGCTCTGGCCATGTGGTGTCTGCAGTGATCGCGACATCCACAACTGGCTCATTCCAATCCAACTCTTGTACAACGGGGGATTCAATCTCTTGTGGGAAGTCATTAATCGAGTTGATCTGAGTCTGAACATCAACCAGCATGCGCCCGATGTCGGCTTCTTCATTCAGTTTTAAGATAAGACGCGCAGAGCCTTCAATCGCTTCACATTGCGTTTCTTCAATGTTAGCAAGGCCATCAACAGCATCTTCCATTCGGACACAGATACTCTCTTCGACTTCTTGCGGGGAAGCGCCAGGGTAAACCACACCGGCTAGGATGTAGGGCGGATCAAACTCAGGAAAGGTTTCACGCTTAATCGTGGAAAGTGAAGAAATCCCCAATATCAGCAGCGTTAGCATCAGCAAGTTGGCTGCTGTTGGATGCTTGGCGAAGAATCGGATCATGAATCAGACTCCTCAATAGTGGCTTCTGACTGTTCAGGTGACTCTTTCAATAGCATGCCGTTAATCGCAGGGAGCAAATCGTTGATGATCAGCTTCTGACCTTGCTCTAGTTCACCATCGATCACCACTTGGTTATTGCGGCGATATAACACTTCAACCGTCACGACTTGCAGACGATTGTCATCGCCCATCAGGTAAATCTTATCGCCATGAAGCGCACGCTCTGGGATGACCCAACTCGGGTTCTCTTGTCCCTCAATCAAGGCACGCACAAACATGCCGTTCACCAATGGAGGCGCAGACGTTGGGTTTAATGCACGGTAGTCTTGTTCAATTTCCAGAATCACACCGGCAGTCGCTTGGCTTGGATCAACCGTTTCACTGATGCGTGCAACTTTTGCTGGCCAGCTTGCAGAGAGGTTACCGCTGCTGAGTTCAATGTTGGCATGAATCGCATTCATATCAGGTTGTGGAATACCAGATTCATCGCGGACAAACTCACCGATGCTCGCCGCCAAAGTTTGCATGTCATGAATGGATAGTTGAGCTTCCACTTCCATGACATCAATACCATGTCCTGTCACCATGGTTTGTTGGAGGTTAACCACTTGCTTTTTCTCAATTTCTACGTCAGCAATACGCAAATCGTAAGGAAGCGTGATGATGGTTTTATCAAGCGAGCGTTCGGCCTCATCCACTTTTGATGCATTAACTTTAACTAGGGCTTCCGCGACTCGTTTCTCATCCGGCATCAAACCAATTTGATTTTCAATATCCAGCACTAACTTACGTTGAGAGAGCGCGCTTTGCTCTTGCTGATCTACATCCGATTGCGAGGTTAAGCCTTTCTTACGTAGGTTTTGTTTACGGTCTAACTCTTTGTTGGCGATAACCAGACGGTTGGCTTCTATCTTGAGTGTGCTTTTGAGATTCGCTTCTTCTTGGTTCAGCTTAGCCAGAGAGGTTTGAGCAGATTTGAGATCGGCTTGAGCTTGAACCAGTTTCAGTTCGTAATCGAGTGGGTCGATTCGCAAGATTTCTGTCCCTGCTTGCAACACTTGTCCTTTTTCCAGCTGCGGATGGCGGTAGACCACTTTCCCCGTCACTTCGGCTATCGCTTTCCATTCCACTTTTGGGGCGATCTTGCCAAACCCTATGGCTACTGGAGCAATGGCTTTGAGCTCAAGTGGAATCGTCTCGACCAACCGTGCACGATCTCCAGCGGGTTTTACGGGCAAATCTGGTTTGAGGCTAATCGCCAAAAACAGAATGACGACCCCCACCGCAAGAGCAGGAAAGAACAGCAGCTTTTTATTTATCTTCATATTGGTCGCCCGAGTCTAAAAATCCATGTTTCATCAGTTGTATGTTGTGTTCGAATAATCGGTTCAAGAAGGCTTCAGAAAGTTCAATGCCATGAATGGCGAGCAGTGCTGGTGGTGCCATAAAAGGAAATACCATCAAGCTGATGTAAGAGACGCGACAAAGTTGAGGGTCGGCGTCTTTTCGTAAAACGCCACTGTCGATCAACTTATCAAAGATCACGCCTTGCATTGGCTTACTGATATCTGCGAAGACTTTTTCGAGCAGTTTGCGTTGGGTTTCCGATGGGGGCATATTCATAACTTGGGCAACTAAGCGTGGGAACTGTGGTACCTTGATCATTTCGCGGTAGTAGGTGCGCATTAGATCGAGAAAGTTTTGCTCGTTACTGTTGGATACCAACGTCTGCATCTGCTTTTGCATCGGTGACAGTGTTTCGCGCAACATGGTCTCGAACAAGCCTTCTTTGTTGCCAAAGTAGTAACGAATCATCGCCACGTTCACGCCTGCTTTCTGCGCGACTAGGCGAGTAGAGACCTTGTCATAAGCCATAATGGTGAAGAGTTCGCGCGCGTGGAAAATCAGTTTTTCCCTTGCGTCGATATTATCTGTGGGTCTTCCCGCCCTTCGATGCGCTTCCGTCACAATCTTCTCTCAAAATATTAAACATTTGATTAATTATAAGACGCTGATTTCTCATGCGACATGTGAAAAATTAATCAGTATTTAATCAAGTGATTAATTTGTGATGAAGAGAAGTAAAAAAGAGCAGAAAGAACTGCTCTTTGAACAAATAGAAAAGTATTTACTTAGGAAGAACGGTCTTGTGAGGCTATATCACCCCCAACTTAACACACTCCAATTCGGTCTGTTGGCGTGTTCTTTTAGTTGTGGGCATGGATTTACCAGATAAGCGTAGTTCGCGTATTCACAAAGCGGTAAATCGTTGATTGAATCGGTATAGAAATGGATTTCGGAATAAGGCTCAGGCTGATTTTCTAGCCACTGTTTTAATCGCGTGACTTTGCCTTCACGATAACTCGGAATACCGTCGATTTCAGCAGTATAACGGTTGTTTTTCTCGATTAAATCAATTCCGAGTGCGGTTGGAATATTAAGACGGCGACCAACGGCTTCCACCAAAAAAGTGACGCTGGCAGAGATGATAACCATATCTATACCATCACGAGACAGTTGCTCAATCAGGGTTTTGGCTTGAGGGAACTGTTTAGGCAAAATATGGCTTTCAACACATTCTTCAACCAAGGCATTTACTTCTTCAATCGGCATGTTTTCTAGTGGCTTCATGGAGAACGCTAGATAGTCTTCCATGTCCATTTTGCCTTCAGAGTACAAGGCCATTAGACGCTGATCTTCCTGAATAAATAAAGGATCAGTCGCGATGCCTTTCTCAACCATAAACTCGTTCCAAATCATTGCGCAGTCAGCGTTTATTAGGGTTTCATCCATATCAAAAACATACAAAGGTTTGGACATGTTTAGGCTCTCACTGGTTGAATTTCGTTTAGGTTAAAGAGTAGCTCTAGTTGGCTGCCATTCGCTAGTAAGCGTTCTGAAGAGCGGTTAAGCAAGTCAACAGTGAGCTCACACTCTTCAACGTTCACTTGATAGCGAATAACATTACCTAGAAGCTGGTGGTTGGTGATCGTACCTACTTGTGGCGCTGAGATGTGGCTATCATATTGACGACCTTGCTCTTTTACATATATAGACTCTGGGCGAATCGCTACTTTCCATTCGGTATCAATGTTGAAGAGTTGCTTGGCTTTATTGGCCTCTACAAGGTTGTAGTGCCCCATGAAACCGGCCACAAACTCGTTAGCAGGATGAGTATAAATTTCTTCAGGTGTTCCTGCTTGAACAATTTCCCCTTTACTCATTAGGAAGATACGATCAGACATAATCATCGCCTCTTCTTGGTCATGAGTTACGAAGATAGTGGTGAGATTCATCTCTTTCTGAATGTCTCGGATTTGCTGACGAAGGTGTTTGCGGATTTTGGCATCAAGCGCAGAAAGTGGCTCATCAAGCAATAATATGCGAGGTTTCACCACCAATGCTCGAGCGAGTGCGACACGCTGGCGCTGACCGCCAGAAAGTTGATGCGGATAGTGTTTTTCTTTACCTGCCAGATCCACCAGTTTGATGACTTTAGCCACTTCACGTCGAATATCATCATTCGCAAGCTTTTTCATTTTTAAGCCAAATGCAATGTTGCCTTCGACGGTCATATTGGGAAACAGCGCATACGATTGAAAGACCATCCCAATACCACGCTCTTGCGGGACTTGATGCGTGATATCTTCTCCGTTTACCCAAATCTCGCCTCCATCGACAGGGTTAAGCCCAGCAAGGCTGCGAAGTAGTGTCGATTTACCACAACCGCTAGGGCCCAAAAGCGTAATGAATTCACCTTGCTCGATGTTAAAGTGAATGTCCTCAAATACGGTGTTATCACCAAAACGTTTAGTCAGATTTTTCGCTGTTACGTAGCTCATTGTTTGACTCCTCGGCTGAAACGACTTGCCAACCAAGTCAGTAAAAAAATAAATAGGAAGTAGGTCATCACTAAGGCAGACGTAAAGTGGCCGCTCGTCTGACGCATGTTATACAAGTAGATTTGCAGGGTTTCATAACGTGTGCCGACTAAAATATTGGCGAACACAAACTCTCCCAATAGAAATGAAAATGAAAGGAAAAGCGATGCCATCAGTCCTTTTTTGAGGTTAGGTAAAATGACCATCAAAAACGCTTTGGTTGTGCTTGCCCCTAGCAAGTGTGCAGCGTCCATTAAATCGTTAAGGTTAATTGCTTCGAAGCTATTAGAAATCGCACGATACATGAACGGTAACGCGATGGTGAAGTAAGTACCTACTAGAATCCAAGGAGTACCGATAAGGGAGATTTCACTGTCAGCATAAAGTTGAAGCAAGCCGACGGAGGACACCACTGGTGGTACAGCGAATGGTAGCAAAATCAATACGTTCATGAGCTTATCGAGCTTCGGAAAGTAGTAAAACACCACGAATATCGCTGGCAGAACCAGAAGCACACTGAGGGTTAGCGAAGCAATACAAATAAACAGCGAACGCCCAAACGCTTGCAAAAAGCGTGGGTCGGTCAGCAATTTAACGTACCAATCAAAAGTGAAACCATCTGGAAGCACCGTGGCACCCCAGCGTGATGAAAGCGAATAGACAAAGGTCGCTAAAATCGGGATGAGCATGATCCCAACAATGGAATAAACCACTGTTTTATGGAATCGAGTATTAACGTTGTGCATGACTACTTCCTACCTGCATAGCTTTTCGAAATGAGCCATTGGTTAATCAATGTGATAAAGGCAAGTAACACCATTAGAACCACCGAAATTGCAGCGGCGAGATTAGGTTCAAGGAACAGGTCTCCCGATACCAGACTCGCAATTCGAATTGTGATGACGTTATAGTTACCGGAGGTCAACGCATAAACACTCGCATATGCGCCGATTGCGTTGGCTATTAAGATAATAAAGGTACCGAATAAGGCTGGTGAGAGCACTGGCAGCGCGATTTTCGCCCAATACTGTGATGTTTTGGCTCCCAGTAGCGCAGCAGCTGCTTGCCAATCATCACTCAACGCATCGAACGCAGGGTAGAGCAACAACACCGCCAGCGGGATTTGGAAGTAGATGTAAATGGCCAGCAGACCCCATTTACCATAAAGGTCGAAATCACCGAGTAAGCCATACTGCTTGAGCAAAAGGGTAATCGCCCCATTGGTGCCCAAAATAATGATAAAAGCGAATGACAGAGGTACGCCTGCAAAGTTGCTGCTCATGTTCGTAAACGCAATCACACCGTCGCGGACTTTAGAATCGACTCTGCGTAGAGAAGAGACCAACAGAGTCGCAATGGCTAAGCCAAAAATGCTCGACCACACAGCTAACCACAAACTGTTGCCAAACGCCTGCATCATAAAGGCGGAGTCGAGCACTTCAATGTAGTTATCGAAGGCAAACTCGCCATCGTAGATAAAGCTGTTTAACAGCACCCAAATCATCGGTGCGAGTTGAAATAGATAGAAAAACAGTGCGAAAGGTGCCAACCAAATGGCTGGCTTAAAGCGCTTTAACCAAGTACTTGCCAAATTTGAACGTGATTCGCTAGAGCTTGGGGAGAGGACTGAACTGCTCATAGTGCTAACAATTCCTGAGTGTATGGCTTCGTGTGGTCAAGGTTTAGCAATTGACAAACGGTGCCACAAATATCAGTTTGCTTAATATGACAATCTTGATGGGTAAACTTATCACCAATGACAAACAGGGGAACTTCTCGTTCTTCAGGTAAAATCCCACCGTGAGAAAGATCGTTGTTCATGCCATGATCGCTGGTCACAATGATTTGATACCCATCAGCAAGCCATTGATCGATGTAGTTGGAAAGAATAATGTCTGCACCTCGCGCACAATTGCGGTATTGGCGAGAGTCTAGGCCAAACTTATGTCCTGTATCGTCGATATTCATCGGATGGATCAATAAGAAATCAGGTTGATAGTTGCGGCGTAAATACTCTGCGTCCAGGAACAAGGCTTCATCAGGATAATGATCCCAATGGTAAAAGCAGCCGTGCTGGATATTCAGGGTTTCATCATGCGTGAAACGATCGCGAACAGGTTCAAATGGCGCGCGATTATAAAGCTCACTTACCCAGTGGTAGGCAGCCGCAGCGGTCACTTTTCCTTGGGCTTTTGCCAAACTGAAAATGGAATCGTGTTTGGATAGACGAACGATATTGTTGTTTACGATGCCGCTTTCTACAGGGCGAACGCCCGTTAAAATGCACTCATAAAGTGGGCGAGACATAGAGGGCAGCTCACACTGCACAGGATAAAGCGTTGCGCGAGTTTCTTGTTGGGAACGACTTTGCTCTAGAAGACCATTGAGGTAGCCCATGCAATCACGGGCTACCTGATAGTTCAGTCCATCTAGAACAACAAGGATGACCTTATTGCTCATAACGACTTACTCTTATTGCTGGTGGATTAAGACACTTTCTTGCCATTGACGTGGCAGCTTACGTGCGGACTTTTCCCAAGCTGAGAAGTCAGTCACTGGGTGAACATTGCTGTATTGGTCATTAGCAATTAGCTTGTCTTGCACTGCTTGAGGCAGTGTGATGTTGGTGCGGATTGGACGCGCATAACCTTCTGCTAAGTTGATTTGCCCTTGATCGCTGAAGATGTATTCACGAGCAAGCTTTGCTGCATTAGGGTTCTTCGCGTGTTTATTGATTATGGTTGTATAACCAGAAATCACAGAGCCATCTTGAGGAATGCTCACTGTAAAGCGGTCGCGGTCAATTTTGTCGCGGTAGTTCAATGCATTGAAGTCCCACATGATCGCCACTTCAACTTCGCCTTTTTCTAGGTTGGCGATGTTCGGATCGGTAAATGAAAGACGACCTTGCTTCGCGAGTTCAGAAAAGAATTTGAGCGCAGGCTTGAGGTTGGATTCGTCCCCACCGTTGGCGAACGCTGCGGCGAGAACCGCGTTGTTTGCCTGTGCTGCTACGCCTACGTCCCCTACGGTCACTTTGTAGTCGCCTTTTAATAGGTCATCCCACGTTTTTGGCGCGTCTTTTACGAGGTTATTGTTGGAGATAAAAGAAATAGTGCCAGTGTAAGCAAGTGCCCAATGACCATCTTCGTCTTTTGCCCAATCTGGGATGTCATTCCAAGTTGTTGGTTTATATGGCTGAGTGACGCCTTTTTTAACCGCTACACGTGCGAAGGCAAAGCCTACGTCACCAATGTCTGCGGTCGCGTTTTTCTTCTCAGCTTCGAATTTTGCGATTTCTTGAGCCGAGCTCATATCCGTGTCTTGGTGCTTAAGGTTGTAATTTGACTTTAAATCAGCCCAAGTGTCTTTCCAGTTTGCCCAACTGTCAGGCATACCCACACTGTAAACCGCCCCTTCTTTTTGTGCTGCTGCTACCAAAGATTCAATATCGGCTTCTTTCGCTACTGTTGGCGTAGCGAGCGTTACCGCAATGATTGCCGCTGGTGCGGTAATTGAACGACTTAGCAAAGTTTTCATTGTCTCCATCCTTCTGGACTAGGTCAGTAAGTTCGCTTTGTATGCTATGGATGGAATGTGACGATTTAGCGCAAGTAATTTGACAGTTTTGCTGATTTTATGTGGCACTTATATTTCATACGTTCAGTATGTGTTCTGTTGATTAATGTCATATTTTTGTTACGTAAACGCCTTATGTTATTCGTCAAATTATCGTTGGACTAGATCAGAATGAGAGCGACAGGCACCGGACAATTTGGTACCCAATTAGGAAAAATTAGAAGCAGCTTAAAACAGCAGATTCTTTCCGGCATCATGTCGGAAGGACAAAAACTGCCGTCAGAGAGAGAGCTCAGTGAGCTGTTTTCTACAACTCGAATCACTATCAAAGATGCGTTGGTGTCTTTGGAAACGGAAGGTCTTATTTATCGAGAAGAGCGCCGGGGTTGGTATGTATCTCCTGAGCGTATCTGTTACAACCCGTTGTCTCGTTCTCACTTCCATCAGATGATTCGAGAGCAGCATCGTATTGCAGAAACTAAGTTACTCAACGTGCGAAGTGAAATGGCCGCAGGTGAGTATGCCAAATCGTTAGAGGTGGAGCGAATTACCCCAATTTATGTAATTGAACGGTTACGTTTTATTGATGGGCGAGCGGTATTGTTTGTTGAGAACGTGCTCAAAGCGGCACTGTTTGAGGGTATATTGTCTGAGAACCTCACCATGTCCCTGACGGGCATTTATCGTGAGAAGTATGGTTACGAGACAAAGCGCTCTCGTTTTGATGTGATTCCAACGTCAGCTCCTGCTCATGTCGCTAAGGCGTTGAACCTAGCTGAAGGACAACCCGTTCTGAAAATTCGGCGGGTAAACTACAAACAAGATGGGCATTTAATGGACTGCGAATTCGAGTATTGGCGTCCAGACGCCGTGATGATTCGCATTGATAGCGTAGGATAAAGCGCAGAATTAAAAAGAGCCCAATGAAGGGCTCTTTTTCGCATATTGGTTAGAGAGGCGGTTTAAACGAGGCCTTGCTCTTTTGCCATTCTGCTTGCAATGCCGGGTGCTTTCCAAATGCTTGGCAGCAAAATGAAAGACACAGGTACGGCAGTAATTACAATGAAAGACTGCAATGCAGAAATACCACCAGAGCCCATTGAGATAAGCGCAATAGCGACAATACCCATAATCAGACCCCAGAACGAGCGAATCACTGCGTTTGGTTCTGTTGAGCCCGTCATCACTACACTGATTGTGTAAGTCATCGAGTCACCCGTCGTCACGATAAATGTTGTCGTTAAGATCAGGAACAGAACCGAAATGATCATTGGGTAAGGTAATTCACCAGTAATCGCTAGCAGTGCTGCAGGCAAGTTAAAGCCTTCAAACGCAGATGAAATCAAACCAGGGTTATCAAGTTCAAACGCAAGGCCACTGCCACCAACGATACTAAACCAGAAGCAAGTAATCAGCGGTGCCGCGATGCTAATAGACATGATTAATTGGCGAATTGTACGACCACGAGAGATACGAGCAATAAAGATCGCCATCATTGGGCCATAACCGATAAACCAACCCCAGAAGAATACTGTCCACCAACTTAGCCAGCCTGTATCACCACGGTAAAGTGCCATAGGGAAGAAGTTATCCACCATACGACCAACGCCTTGCACGTAGCCATCAACGATAAAGCTTGTCGGCCCGAAGAACAGGATGTAACCAATTAATAGTACAGACAAAATGATGTTGTAACGACTGACGATTTGAATACCCTTGCTCAAACCGCTCAGTGCGGAAAGGGTATACATCAGGATCGCCGCCATGATAACCATGCTTTGCGTTACGAACGTATCTGGCAGGCCAAACAATGAGTTTAGCGCGTAGCTAATTTGTAAACCTAAGAAGCCGATAGGACCGATGGTTCCTGCTGCTACTGCAATGATGCTACATGCGTCAGCAACATCACCAATCCAGCCTTTAATGGCTTTATCACCAAAAACAGGGTAAAGCAGAGTACGCGGCTTAAGAGGCAGGCCTTTATCGTAATGCAAGTGCATTAAGACAATGGAAGATAGACCACCAAGGATCGCCCAAGCTAAGAAGCCCCAGTGCATAAAAGACTGAGATAGGGCATTGATTGCGGCAGTTTTCGGTGAGGCTTCCCCGTATAGAGGCGGAGCAGTCACAAAGTGCGCGATAGGCTCAGCTGCGGCCCAGAACACACCACCACCTGCAAGTAGAGTACAGAGTACGATTGACAACCACTTAAAGTTATCAATATCAGGTTTCGCTAGACCACCTAGGCGCACATAACCAGTGCGACCAAACGCAAGAGCCAAACCAATTAGGAAATTCAGAAGAAGCAGTACTTGCCAGTAAGCTCCGAAATATTTAGTAGCAAAGCCGAAGCCGGTGTTAACCATTGCGGTTAGAGAGTCGGTATTCGTTAGAGCAAGTAAAACGAATAGAGTGAGGAAGCTACCACTTAACCAAAAGACAGGATTGGTGAGTTCGAGGCGCTTGAGTAAAGATGGGGGATGAATAGCAGAATAGTCAGCATCCTGAATAGGCGCTGTGTGGGAGGCGGCATTCGTCATATTTGACATAATTACTTCGCTTTTTAGGGCTATGAAGCCGTGCATTTCCCCTCACATCGTTTCAACGAAAAGTGTGAGGATGTTCAAAAAGCTGATGATGTTAACATGTCGAAGTTGCAAATATAACCTTAGATTTCGATTAATTTTTAACAGGTTAGCCAAGTTGCTGATTTTTGGGTAGAGATCAAAAGAAAGAGTTTTTACGTGAAATGCACCGCATTTCGTATGTAATTAACATTTCCCTTGTTTTTGCATGGGATTGTCAGGATTACATTGAGAAAACATGTTTTTCCCAAGCTAAGGTTTAACTCGATGGCTCACTTCGAACTTAACGGGCAGTGGATGCTTACCTCGCCACAGCGTCCCAATCTTGAAATTCCAATGTTTATTCCGGGCGATAATGTGTCGGCGCTTTTACAAACAGAGCAGATTCCAGATCCTTATTTTGCCGATAATGAAAACAAAGTTCGATGGATTGAAGAGTGTGAGTGGCATATCTCACGTGAGTTTGACGTCGACGCGTTTACGTTGTCTGCCAAGCAAATTTGGATGACGCTAACTCGTGTCGATACATTGGCAACCTTCTATGTTAATGGTGAGTTAGCACAAACTTGCAGCAACATGTTTACCCAGCAACGTGTGGATATTAAACCGCATTTAAAGCAAGGTACTAACACGATTCGGGTTGAGTTTGCTCGGGTGGATTTAGAAGGTATCGCAAGAGCAAAAAAACTGCCATTTCCTATTCCATCGGCAATGGGCAACAACCAAATTCCACACATGAACTTGATCCGCAAAACACAGTGCCATTCCGGATGGGACTGGGGCATTTGCTTGATGGTATCGGGTATTTACGACCCCATTCAAATCGACATTGTGAATGAGCTTTGGCTCAAAGGCTTCTCGACAGAGCAGCAATGGCAAGCCGATGGGAGTGTGTTTCTTGATGTAGTAGTTGAAGTGGAAACGGACAGTCAACGCCATGAAATGATGGTTGAATTTAATGGTGAGCGTCAATGTATTCAAACAAAAGGAAGTGGTCACTATCATTGCCAGTTCCACATTTTGGAGCCTCAACGCTGGTGGCCATCGGGTTATGGCGAAGCGTATCTCTATCCCATTACCATTTCTTGCAGAGAGCAAAAGTTAACGCACAACATTGGTTTGCGTCAGCTAACTCTAAATAATCAAGCTGATGAGCACGGCTCTGCAATGGAATTTATCGTCAATGGCGTACCGATTAATGCTAAAGGTGCCAACTGGATCCCTATTGACGCAATGCCGGGGCGAGAGTGCGAAACACGTTATCGCAACCTTTTGCAAAGTGCGGTTGACGCCAACATGAACATGATTCGCGTATGGGGCGGTGGTCAGTACGAGAGTGAAATCTTTTATAACCTTTGTGATGAACTTGGCTTGTTGGTGTGGCAAGACATGATGTTCGCCTGCTCGTTGTACCCATCAAACGACGAGTTTTTAAAAGAGGTAGAAGAAGAACTTAGATTCCAAATCCCGAGGCTCAAGGAGCACCCATCAATCGCACTTTGGTGTGGTGACAATGAAGTGATTGGAGCTATTGGTTGGTATGACGAATCTAAGCGCAGTAAAGTCAAATACACGGTTAACTACGATCGCCTCAACCGCATGATTGAGAAGGAGATTACCGAGCAAGATAGCACTCGCCGTTTCTGGCCAAGTTCCCCATGTAATGGTGAACTGGATTTCGGTGATGCGTGGCATGATGATAGTAAAGGCGATATGCACTTTTGGGACGTTTGGCATTCAGGAAAATCATTCAGTGCCTACCTTGACGTGAATCCTCGTTTTTGCTCTGAGTTTGGTTTTCAATCTTGGCCATCTTTTGCTGAAGTTAAGCGGTTTGTCCCTGAGCAAGACTGGAATATTACATCCCCAACTTTCGAACAACATCAGAAGAACCCGCGTGGTAATAGTATTATCACAGAGATGTTCACGCGCTATTTTCGTTTTCCCTCTGGATTTGAGAGCATGCTGTATTTAAGTCAAGTTCAGCAGGCAATCGCGATCAAAACTGCATGCGATCATTGGCGTGCCATTTCTCCAGTTTGTCGCGGCATGCTGTACTGGCAACTCAACGATAACTGGCCTGTCAGCTCTTGGTCTAGTTTGGAATACAGTGGTCGATGGAAGCAGTTGCACTACCATGCAAAACGCTTTTTTGCGCCGCAGTATTTGGTATTTTCCGAGCATACAGGCAAGTTGAGCCTACATTTGCTCAATGATGCGAAAGAGTCCGCAAGCGTCAACGCATTGCTCAAGTGGGTAGATTGGCAAGGGGAAGAAAAGCAATGTTGGAGCTTAGAACAAACAGTCATAGCAGACAGCAATACGATTTTGTGGCAGTTGGATGAATTGATCGAGAAGGATGAACTTACGTCAGGCTTCTTCTATGTTGAAGCGCAAATCGGTGAAGACAGAATAAGCAACACATGGTTTAGTACTCACGAGCTAAAAACCTTGCCGATAGCGAAAGCCAATATAGATGTCTCTATTGAAGGGAGGCGAATTACATTGATTGCGGATAAGCCTGCGTTTTTTGTTCATTTGGAGAGTGATGCTGATGGAAGGTTCAGTGACTCCAGTTTTACTCTGTTGGTCAACGTTCCAATGACGGTTGAGTATTTAGGTGATGATGTTTCAGGTATGCAGCAGTCGTTGAGGGTATACCACCTTAATGATTAAAGCGGGTATAGAACATCTACATGCTGACAACTAAAAAGGGAGCGTTTGCTCCCTTTTTAGTTACCAAGTATCCGTTATTAAGCTCAGGTTGAGACAGAAGACTATTTAAGTTTCTGATGGACCCGATAGCTAACGACAAAGCCAATGTAGAATAGTGCAGCAAGAGTAATCATTGCCGTCGCGTACGCCAGTAGGCTGTTTAACCCTAAACCAAAAGCCAGAGTGAAGGCGATACCATGAATGGCTTCCGCAGGGATTCGGTACCAAGCAGAGTGGACGGAAGATCCAAAGAGGATAAAGGTACTAAGTAAGACAATCGTGCCGCCTATAAAGCCGACCCATCTGCTGTTGTTCATGTTGCAGTCTCAGGGGTTACCGAGGTAACGTAACAAAATATTTCAGGATCGTATTATACAACCGATCATCGCGAAAAGCGCTAGAGAAATTTCGCGGATAAAACAGAGTGTTTTAATTCGAACAAAAGAATACGACCATAGCCAACTTAATACAGGAATAACAAAACATGTTGAGATTTATACAACGTCGCCGCATTAAGAAAGTGATTAAACTAATGAGTACCAGATTGGTGGTGGGATACGGCAGTCGTGAGTACTTTTCGGTTGGTCAGGTAAAGACGAGCACCAGCGAGTTAAGCGCGTGCCAACAAAAAATTGCGTTGGCGTTGTATGCGAATCCGCAAGATCTTGATTTGGAAAATCAACCAGAGTTGCAAGCCATCCGCTCTGATGTAGCGCATGACTTCTTCGCTGGTGTCGATTATACCGCTCAAGATGTGCTTAATTTACTCGGCTCTGGTGGCTGGAAAGGAGGTCGAATGGAAGATGGAATGTCTCATCATTTTGGTATGCACAGTCGCTATTAAAAACATGCGTTAATTTTATAAATTCGATAAATATTTTTGCTGTTAAAGATTAATTAAATTTTCTTTCAATTGGGTAACAATTACCTAATTATGCACCCGAATCCCAGCGCGTCGCTGGACTGGTTGGATTGCATACCATGAAATTAATCATCAAAGGATTGGGGCTGAGTGCTCTTGTGCTCAGCATGTTTGCTCATGCAGATAGCAAAACGTTGAACGTTTATGCATGGGGTGGCTATTTGCCGGAAGCATCGTTAAAAGCGTTTGAAAAACAAGAAGGCGTTACGATTAATTATTCGACCTTTGAGAATAATGAATCAATGTATACCAAGCTAAAATTGCTAAAAGGTTCTGGTTACGATGTGGTTTTTGCTTCTGCGTACTTCATTGAAAAAATGGGTCGAGAAGGACTGCTTTCGAAAATAGATCACGCTCAAGTGCCAAACATGCAAGACACAATGGACGGCTTACTTGGCCAAGCGCACGATCCGAAAAATGATTACTCATTGCCTTATATTTGGGGCATTACCGGGATCAGCTACAATGAATCCATGGTTGAGCAACCAGTGACAAAATGGGCTGACTTATGGGAGTCACAATACGAACAACAAGTCATGCTGATTGATGACGTTCGCGATGTGTTCGGTATGGCGCTGAAGAAAAATGGCCATAGTGTGAACACCAAAGACGAAGCAGAAATCAAACAGGCTTTCGATTCTTTAGTGGCACTGAAAAATAACGTATTGCTGTACAACTCAGATGCACCTCAAGTCCCTTACGTGTCCGGTGAAACATCGGTCGGCATGCAATGGAACGGCAACGCATTCCAAGGGCAGGTTGAAATGCCTGAGCTGAAGTTCGTGATGCCGGAAGAGGGCGCGGTATTGTGGATGGACAACTTCACTATTCCGTCTGGCAGTAAAAACAAAGCATTGGCGCATAAATTTATTAACTTTATGTACCAATCAGAGAACCAAGCGGAAATCGTGACCAGTTTGGGTTATGCGTCGGCAACAAACGCTGGGCGTGACAAATTGCCAGAAGAGTTGAAAAACAACCGTACTATTTTCCCTTCATCAGAAGACATGAAAAAAGGCGAGTTCATTAATGATGTTGGCGCAGAAACGTTAGCGATTTACGAAAAGTACTGGCAACGTTTAAGAACGCAATAAGCGACGTCTTTACCTATTTTTAGGCTTAAAATCGTTCAAATTTGGATTCCCCTCATCACGAAAGTGGTGAGGGGAATTTTTTACAGGCTTTGTACTGCGAGTGTTACTACGCGGCACGCTTTACGAGGCAGAAGTGCTTTTTACCGCGTTGCAGTAACCAGTATTGATCGAACAGTGGGAAGCTCAAACTTGGGTTATCAGCCGACACTTTTTCACCGTTTACACTAATGGCGTTGTTGCTGATGTGTTCGCGTGCAACACGCTTCGAACTTGCTAAACCCGACTCAACCAACAGCTCAACCAAATCTTGTTGTGCGCTCTCAATGCTTGGTAAACCATCCAACTCCAATTGTTTTAATTCACCCAAACTCAGTTGTTGCACATTACCGCTGAATAAAGCTTGAGTGATGCGCTCGGCGCTAGCTAGGCCTTCTTCGCCATGAACAAATCGCGTCATTTCCTCAGCGAGAATACGTTGTGCTTGCGGTTTACCTTGGCTTGTTTGGTCTTGCGCCTCAATGCTGGCAATTTCTTCGCAGCTCAAGAACGTGTAGTAACGCAGGAAGTGGTAAACGTCGGCGTCTTCTGCGCCAAGCCAGAACTGGTAGAACGCGTAAGGAGAGGTTTTGCTAGGATCTAGCCATACTGCGCCGCCTTCGGTTTTGCCAAATTTGGTACCATCGGATTTGGTGATCAGCGGCAGAGTTAAGCCAAATACTTGCTCACCATTTTGACGGCGAGTTAAATCGATCCCGCTGACGATGTTTCCCCATTGGTCATTGCCACCGATTTGCAAACGGCAACCGTATCGACGGTTTAGCTCGGCAAAATCGTACGATTGCAGTAGGGCGTAGCTAAATTCGGTGAAGGAGATACCTTGGTCAGGTCGTTGCAGGCGTTGTTTTACCGATTCTCGGTTGACCATAGTATTGATTGAGAAGTGCTTACCCACATCGCGGAAGAAGTCGATCACATTGATCGCTTTCATCCAGTCAGCGTTGTTTACCATGATCATCGGCTTGGCCAGTTGGTGATTCATCAACTGCTGAATTTGATTAGAAAGATCGTTAACCCAGCCTGAGACGATTTCCTCTGAGTTCAGACTGCGCTCAGTCGCTTTAAAGCTTGGGTCGCCAATCATGCCCGTTGCACCGCCAATCAAGGCAACAGCTTGGTGTCCGGCATCTTGAAAGCGCTTAAGCATAATCAAAGGCACGAGGTGGCCGATATGTAAGCTGCCAGCTGTAGGATCGAAGCCGCAGTAAACGGTTTGTGGCTGTGAGAGAAGTGTCTGAATTTCTTCCAAATCGCTGGCTTGTGCAATCAAGCCGCGATCTTGTAAATCTTGCAGTAATGGTGTCGTCATTCTTTTTGTCTGTTTTAGTGGTTGTTACATTCAGACTAAAACGCGACACCTTTTCTCGATATATCCCTTAAGGGACAGTTTTTTATCTTGAATGGAGAATGAGGTGATTGAGGAAAAGCTGGAATAACTCACTCAATGAAGACACATTTAATTGCGAGTAAATTCGCTTTCGATGATTTTTGACCGTGCCTTGAACTAAGTGTAACCGCGCGGCAATTTCTTTGGTGTCAAACCCTTGAGCGAGAAGCGAAGCCACCTCTTGTTCGCGACGGGTGAGTGATTCTACGCCAAACGTTGCTAAAGCTTGCTCAATGGCTAATCGCATACTGCCAGAATAAGCACTCTGTGCAAAAACAGGCTCAGAAAAGGTAAATTCCGTTTGTTTCCAATGCTGCTGACAAAGCGACTGAATTATCGGGAAATAGGGCTTTAGCTTATTGATTTGTTGCTGAGAAAAGTATTTTCCATCATTCATATACCCGAAGTACAGCATGACCCAACGGCCAGATTCAACTTCGACTAGCATGCTCAGTTCGTCTTTCCACCCGGTCTGATGGTAGAACTGTTCGCAGTAGGAAGTAAAATCAACGCCTTTACGCGCCACGTCTTTGAGCGTAAATACGCCTTGTTGCTTTGTCTCGTTTAGTTTGAGAAAAAAAGGGTCATTTTGAAATGAGTCAGTAAGGTAGCGTTGAAAAAGTAACTCTCGCTCGTTCTCAATTGAGTCGTAGAGATAAATAGGATGTTTACCTTCTCGGTAACCTAAAATAACTGCGCAATCAAAATGAAAAAGAGTGCGAATGACACGCATAAGTTTAGGAGTAAAGTTAGGCGTGTTAAGAGCAGAAATTGCTTCTGCTAGCAGATTATTAAAGTTATTGTCAGGCATGGGATACCGAATTGCAGGTGGTTTTGCGCAAGCATAACCAAAAGCAATCCAACGAGAAAGGGAAGTCGCCATCTTCTGGTGACTTCCATAGAGAAAGTTGCGTAAGTGCTCAGTTTTGAGGAATCATATCCCCGTTAACTTATTGATAAGGGTGCATAACAACGGTTTTATTTAAGCGATTAGTTGCTATGCATTACTGCGAGTTAGTGAGCTCTTCGTTAACCCAATATTTAGAACCAGACACGTTAGCATCGATGAGCAAACCTTTAGCGTTCAACTGATAGACGGCGACGCCGCTGTTAAATTGTTTTGAAAGTTGCTCTGAATCTTCGCCCGCAACAGCAGAGGCTTCACTTGTGGCCTCCCATCCTTCGTTGACGAACGTATCAAAGTCTTCTTTGCTCTCAAACAGAACCACTTGTTGGTAAAATTTGCCGCCAGCCCCAAGTGCAACGCCCAAACCAAACATATTCATATAAGTGCGTTCTTCTGTTTCCTTATTCACTGCGACTCCTGACCCTGAGTTGGTGTGAAACAGCAAAGATAATTTACGAGAATCAAAGACCGCGTAGCCGTACGCGTTGTCGTAAATAGCTTTTGCCTCCGGCTTTTCATTAAATAACTTGAGCAAAGCGCTATCTGCCATTAAGTCCACGGCTTGGCGAGCTTCTTCTGGCGTATCGCCTTCCATCAGCTCATCAATTTTTTTGTCGGCAGCATCTATCCATTCTTTGCTTTTCTCGATGCTGGCTTCTGTCCATTCGCCTGCGGTATTGATCGCTTCCTCGGACCAGTTCGTGAAATCTTGCCACGCTTGTTTTGAAAACGCTTTGGTGTCGTCCCAAGCATCTTGTGCAGTATCAGAAACTGCGTCGCCAAGCTCAGACATTTTATTGGAAATTTCATCCCAATCGGCATAAGCAGGGGATGCCAGGAGCATCAATGTAGTAAGGAGTGCGATAGGCTTTTTCATCAAATTCTCTCTGGAGTTATCGATATACCATTCATTTTAGGTCATCAGACTTTGATAATGAAATTGACTAAATGACGAACTTGAGAGAGGAATCACGAACTGATTGTGAAATGACGTGTGAATAACAAAGCCCTCACAAGTGGAGTGTGAGGGCTAGAGTTTATCGTGTGTTACTTGCTGCTAACTTTACCGAGTTTTAACCAAGTATCGATAACCGTATCTGGGTTTAGTGATACAGAGCTAATACCTTGATCCATTAGCCATTCCGCTAAGTCGTCGTGGTCTGATGGGCCTTGACCACAAATACCAACGTATTTGCCTGCTTTTGTTGCCGCATCAATCGCCATCTGAAGCATCACCTTAACCGCTGGGTTGCGCTCATCAAATAGATGTGCAACATCGCCAGAGTCACGATCAAGTCCAAGCGTTAGCTGAGTCATGTCGTTTGAGCCAATCGAGAAGCCATCAAAGTACTTCAAGAACTCATCGGCAAGGACCGCGTTGGATGGCAGTTCGCACATCATGATGACTTTAAGACCCTGATCGCCACGGCGCAGATCAAACTTCGCTAGCAAATCAATCACTGATGCTGCTTCGCTTGGTGTACGCACAAATGGGATCATGATTTCAACGTTTTTCAGACCCATTTCGTTACGAACGCGTTTAATTGCTTGAGTTTCTAGCTCGAAGCAGTCTTCAAACACTGGAGAAATGTAACGAGACGCGCCACGGAAGCCAAGCATTGGGTTTTCTTCATGCGGTTCGTATGCTTTACCGCCAACCAAGTTGCTGTATTCGTTAGACTTAAAGTCAGACATACGAACAATAACACGTTTCGGCCAAAATGCCGCAGCAATGGTTGCGATACCTTCTGTCAGCTTGCTTACGTAGAAATCGATAGGATCTTTGTAACCACGAATACGCTGAGTGATTTCTGCTTTTAGCTCATCGCTTTGTGCATCAAAGTTAAGTAATGCTTTCGGGTGGATACCAATCATCTTATTGATGATGAATTCAAGACGAGCAAGACCAACACCTTCATTTGGAATTTGTGCGAAGTCAAACGCACGATCAGGGTTACCCACGTTCATCATCACTTTTGTTGGTAGCAGTGGCAGTTCATCAACAGAAGAGCGTTTTACATCAAATTCAAGTTCACCTTGGTAAACGTAGCCCGTTTCACCTTCTGAACAAGATACGGTCACGGTTGCGCCATCGGTTAACTTGCTTGTCGCATCGCCACAGCCAACGATTGCAGGAATACCAAGCTCACGAGCGATGATGGCAGCGTGGCAAGTACGGCCACCACGGTTGGTTACGATTGCAGATGCTTTTTTCATCACTGGTTCCCAATCTGGGTCAGTCATGTCTGTAACTAGCACGTCACCTTCTTGGACTAAAGACATTTGGTCCAGAGAGTCAACCAAGCGAACCACGCCTTTACCGATGCGCTGACCGATTGCACGACCCTCAACTAAAACATCCGCTTTGTTTTGTAGCTCGTAGCGCTCAATCACGTTTTGTTCCGTTTGTGAACATACGGTTTCAGGACGCGCTTGAACAATGTACAGCTTGCCATCAATGCCATCTTTTGCCCATTCAATGTCCATTGGACGCTGATAGTGCTTTTCGATGATCATTGCTTGCTTTGCGAGCTCTTTGATCTCGTCGTCGTTCAATGAGAACGTGTTGCGCTCTTCATCAGGAGTATCAACGATATCAACTTGTTTGCCGATTTCTTGGTTATCTGAGTAGATCATTTTGATCAACTTAGAACCAAATGTTTTCTTAACGATTGGGTGTTCGCCTGCTTCAAGCATTGGCTTGTGAACGTAGAACTCGTCAGGGTTTACTGCACCTTGAACGACCATCTCGCCTAGACCCCATGAAGAGGTGATGAAGACAACTTGGTCGAAACCCGATTCAGTGTCTAGTGTAAACATAACACCCGACGAGGCTTTATCTGAACGCACCATACGTTGGATACCCGCAGATAGCGAGATGCCACGGTGGTCGAACCCTTGGTGAACGCGGTAAGAAATCGCACGGTCGTTAAATAGAGAAGCGTAAACGTGCTTAGTTGCTTCTAGTACTGCGTCGATGCCTTTCACGTTCAAAAACGTTTCTTGCTGACCAGCAAAAGAAGCATCAGGTAGGTCTTCTGCCGTAGCAGATGAACGAACTGCGACTGAAAGCTCAGGATTGCCTTCGATCAGTTCTTGGTAATTTTCACGAATTTCTTGTTCAAGGTCCGCAGGGAAAGGGGCCTCTAATACCCATTGACGAATGTTTGCACCTGTCTTACGCAGAGCTTCTACATCTTCAACGTCTAGTTCATCGAGTAATTGGTGAATACGCTCATCCAAACCTTCGTGGTCAAGGAATTGGTTAAACGCGTATGAGGTTGTCGCAAAACCATTTGGTACAGAAACGCCTGCGTTTGCTAGGTTAGAAACCATTTCGCCAAGTGAAGCATTCTTACCGCCGACTTTGTCGACATCATCCATGGATAGGCCATTGAACCAGAGGGTGTTCTTTTGCATGTCTTTCTCCAGAAACATTGCAGCTTAGTAGGGGGACTTAAATCGATCTAAACAATCGCATGTTGGCTGTTATTACACGTTGACCATACATTGCTTCATTTAGATTGATATCAAAGGCAAACGATTACGTTCTGGCTGAAAAAAATTCAAAAGAATTTTTAAAGCTGTGGTGAACCTAACTGAAAGCCAAACTGATTTATTAATATTATGTGTACCATCCTACTCAAAAGATTTTGAAAAATTAAACAGAAATGCAAATAAATAACCAAAGTCGTGATGTATTCTATGTTTCTGACGGTACGGCGATAACATGTGAGACATTAGGGCATGTTGTTCTCGGTCAATTTCCGTTCATTCCTAACGAAAAAACCTTTCCGTTTGTAGAAAGCCAGGACAAAGCTACTGACGTAGTCAAAGAAATTGAAACTTCCTACCAGCGCAATGGCGTCAAACCTCTGGTCTTTTTCTCAATTGTCGTTCCAGAAGTACGTGAAATGCTGCTTGAAGCGCCGGCATACAGTTACGATGTGTTGGAGAGTATTGTGCAGAAAGTGCAAGACGACATTCAGATGGCACCAAAGCCTAAGTTGCAGCGTTCTCGCAGTGTGGGGAAAGATTCCGACACCTATTTTGACCGTATTGCGGCTATTGAATACACATTGGCGCATGATGATGGCATCACGCTAAAAGGGTTGGAACAAGCCGATATTATCCTGCTGGGAGTATCGCGCAGCGGAAAAACGCCGACTAGCTTGTACATGGCGATGCAATTTGGTTTACGTGTTGTGAACTATCCGTTCATTGCGGAAGATGTGAAGATGATGCGTTTGTTGCCTGAATTTGAGATCCATCGTCATAAGTTGTTTGGGCTGACGATCGATCCCGAGCGCTTGACTGAAATCCGTGAGAATCGTTTGTCTGGAAGTGATTACGCTAGCACAGAGCAGTGCAAGCTGGAGCTAGACACTGTTGAGGCTTTGTTTAGAAGAGAGGCGATCCCATATATCAATACGTCCTCTCTGTCTGTTGAGGAAATTACTACGCGTATTCTGGAAAAAGCAGGAATGAAGCGTCGCTTGTTTGGCTAACAAGAGACGCTCATGTCGCCATGTGTAAGAGGAGGTAAGGTGTGTACCTCCTCTATCGAATGAACCTTAGACAGAATTAATAGTATTGGAACATCTTTTGGATGTCTTGATAGTTTTTGGTCTGAGTTAGTGACAGCATCAGTAAGATACGTGCTTTTTGTGGGTTCAATGTACCAGCGGCAACAAAGCCGTATTTTTCGTCATCAATTTCAGCATCCAAAGTGGTTGAGCCGCTAGGCGTTCGGGAGCTTCTTACAACAACAACGCCATCTTTACTCGCTTTCTCTAGCTCATCAAACACAGTGTGGTACAAGTTACCATTACCGACACCAGCACTTACGATGCCGTCAAACTTCGCATCCACAAAGGCTTTCACTGGCAAATTGGAGGCATTTGCATAGTTATAAACAATACCGACCTTAGGCAACTTAGTAAGCTTTGATACATCGAATGGGGTTTCTGTCGTATGTTTACGCTCTGGGCTTCGTTGATATTTGGCATCGCTATTATGAATGTAGCCGATAGCACCAAAGTTGGGTGACTGGAAAGTGCTGACGGAGGTTGTATTGGTTTTTGTCACATCTCGCGCATCGAAAATCGTGTCATTCATTGCGACTAGCACGCCACGTCCTTCTGAATCTTCATCGGTGGCTGTTACGACTGCATTGTATAAGTTGACTGGTCCATCAGCACTCATTGCGGTGGAAGGACGCATTGCACCAACGATCACGACAGGCTTTTTGCTCTTGACGGTCAGATCAAGGAAGTAAGCGGTTTCCTCTAACGTATCCGTACCATGAGTAATGACGATGCCGTCAACATCATCTTGATCGAGTAGCTCATTAACTCTTTTCGATAATTTTAGCCACACTTCATCATTCATATCTTGTGAACCGATACTGACCACTTGCTCTCCAGAAATATCGGCAATGTTGGTCATACTCGGCACCGCAGAAATCAATGATTCAACGCCGACTTTACCTGCTGTGTAGTTTGACTCGGTTGCAGATTGACCTGCGCCTGCTATGGTGCCGCCAGTGGCAAGAATTTTAATGTTCGGAAGATCGGATTGCGCGAAAGACAAAGAACTAAGGCACAAACCAAGGGTTATCGTACTGAGGCGGAAAAGATTTTTCGTCATGGGAATCACCTGCTGTTAGGTTGGATGTTGGGGAACTCATCTATCCTAAAAACAGCGGGTTAGATTTTTTGAGTACTAGTTCAACAAATTGCAGATGAAGATCGTGATCAACTAATCACTTAAAGAATATCAAATCAACCAGTTAACCTAATTGACGTGCTTCTTTAACAAGTGAGATGTGCTAGTAACGTGCACAACGTGTTAAGCCCTATAATTTATTGATTTATAAATAAAGGAGGTAGGAGTCTCGTGATGAGGTTACTAAACATGAATTTAGCCGTGCAATTTTTCAAAGTTTACAGTGTAAAAAAAAGCGGCTTTACCCCGGAACAGATAAAAGCCGCTTGCCAATGATGTGTTAATTCACATCTTATCGCATAATCATTTGTTCACGACCAGGACCCACAGACACCATTTTTACTGGTACGCCCATGAGTTCCTCAATGCGTAGAACGTATTTCTGTGCTGCTACTGGAAGCTCTTCAAACTTACGACAACCTGTGATGTCCTCGCTCCAGCTTTCCATCTTTTCGTAGATTGGCGCAAGAGAGGCAGTTTGAGGCCAGATTGGGTTTTCGCTATGGTCGCCTTCGTAGCCAACACAGATTTTTAGATCTTTAAGACCTGTCAGACAGTCTACTTTGGTCAGTGCGATTTCAGTTGCGGCTTGCAGTTCAACGCCATTCTTCGTAGCGACTGCGTCGAAGTAGCCCATGTCGCGTGGACGACCCGTAGTTGCACCGAACTCGCCAGCAAGTTCGCGGAAAGCGTCTTGCTCTTCCATTGCAGTGATCAACGTACCAGTACCCACTGATGAGCTGAAGGCTTTTGCAACCGCAATAACGCGTTCAGGACGAAGTGCCGGAAGGCCACTACCGATACCCGCGTACATTGATACAACGTTAGAAGATGTTGTCCAAGGGTACTCACCGTAAACAAGGTCACGACCCGCGCCAAGCTGCGCTTCGAACAATAGAGTTTTGTCTTTCGCTTGTAGTTCTTTTAGAGGAAGCGTTACGTTGCAAATTGAATCGCGCCAAGGTGCAGAGACTTCTAGCAGCCAGTTCGCCAGTTCTTCAGCGGTTTGTTCAAACTCGAACGTCGGGTAAAGTGCACGCAGTTGCGGCAGTTTCCAATCCATCATGAATTGAAGGCGTTCAACCAATACTTCTGGTTGCTTCAACCAACCAACTAGGATGCCTTTCTTCATTACGCGGTCACCGTAAGCAGGTGCAATACCTTGACGAGTTGAACCGTATGCTTTGTCGCCTAAACGTTGTTCTTCTAGCGTATCTTCTAGTGCGTGTAGAGGTAGACACAGTGTTGCGCGATCAGAGATGCACATATTCACTTTTACGCCCGCTTCTTCAACTTCCGCAATCTCCTGAGACAGCAACGCAGGGCTGATAACCATACCCGGACCTAACACTGCCAAACAGTCTGGGTTGAATACGCCACTTGGTAGCTGGTGCAGCTTAAACGTACCTAGATCGTTAACCACGGTGTGACCCGCGTTGTTACCACCTTGGAAACGAATGCTCGCAGAAGCTTGCTCTGCCAAAAAGTCAACGATGCGGCCTTTGCCTTCATCACCCCAGTTTGCACCCACAACAACGATAGACGACATAATTTAATCTCCAAAAACAGATGCAAAAATCTTAAGGTGTTCGCCATAATAAGAGAAATTAATTATACTCATTAACTTGATAAGAATCTCATATCGGAATTGGCAATGTTAGATTTGAACTGGCTGCGAACCTTCGTCACTCTTGCAGAGGTAAAACACTTTGGTAAAACAGCGACGGAACTGCACATGACGCAGCCGAACGTAAGTTTGCATATCAAGCAGTTGGAGCAAGCCACGCGCACGAAATTGATTGAGCGAAATCCCGTGCAGTTGACGCAAGCGGGGAAGCGTTTGTTAGCTACGGCGCAGCGGATGCTCAATGAGCTGCAAATTTGTCAGTCAGATCTCAATGCCATCAACGATCTTACGCAGGGGACGCTTTCTATTGCGGCGAGCGATATTGTTTCACGTTTACTGCTTATCAAACCATTTCAGCAATTCAAAAGTGAATATCCGGGGATCGACTTGGCATTGTTCAACACCACATCTTCTCAAGCGGTGGATTTGGTGAAAAGTGCGCGTGCCGATATCGGCTTTGTTATCGCACAAAAAGAGAGTCAACCGCTGCATTTTACGCCTCTCACGCAGATTCACTGGTGTGCGTTTGGCGATAACTTTTTTGAGTGGCAAGACAATGGAAAAGAGAGCCAGACGCTGATCCTGCTAGGGCATGATACTCGAACCCGAGAGCTGATTGATGCGTCTTTACCTGAGCTAAATCTGCCTAAGCATCGCGTGATGGAAGTGGGCAGTGTGGAAGCACAAATCGACTGGGCGGAAGCAGGGTTTGGGACTGCTATTGTGCCGGATTTCTCGCTCGATCCGAGATTAAAGCTTTCCCGAGAAGTTACGCCTTTGCCAAGTTTTCCAAACACTGATTTCGGCTACATCGTGCGTCAAAATCAGGTGTTATCCAAAGCGGCAAAACAGTTGTTGGCTTGGGTTGGCGAGAATGTGTCGGTGGTTGAGGGCTAAGACGATGAAAGAAAAGGCCATGAAAGAGACGAAGATTACGATTTCGCTCCCATCCTTGATTCACCGTATTGGGGGCGACCATGCCAAGCGAGCGAAAACACTCGCAGCAGAAAAACAGTGCGATCTTAAGCGAATTAGACGATCTCGTCACTGGCAAATCTCGGGCGAGGCTTTGGATGTAAAAGCGTTTTTAGAGCATCTCAAAAACGAAGAAGCAGAGACGATGCGATTTGCGATCAACAAAATCGAACAAGCTCTACTTGCTCACCAAGACAAATTGGAACCTTTGGACGTGAAGTTGATACGTTTGGTGAGACAAAACCCAAACATCACCTTAGCGGAGCTGATGGCTGAAACGAACTGCACGTTAGTTCAAGCTCGCACGGCACGATTTGATGCTGAGTTGCTTTAAGATCGGTTTGTGGTTTACTCACTTTATTAACAGATGTTAGGGTACCGATCAAAATCACTCACTAAGACCATTTTATTATGGATATTTGGCAGCTTCTCCTTTTTATTCCAGCTTGCTTCGCTCTAAATATGGCTCCAGGCCCAAACAATTTATTGGCAATGAATAATGCGCGTTGTTACGGCTTTAGGGCCGCGTTTACGGCCAGTTTAGGCAGAATTGCTGCTTTTTCAGCGATGATTGCGTTGTCTGCATCAGGTCTGGCTGTGATTTTGTATACGTCAGAAATGCTATTTTTGGCAATAAAGTTGGTAGGGGCGCTGTATCTACTGTGGATTGCGTTTAACCTTTGGCGTTCAGAGTCCAGCCCGATCTCTGACTTGGACAATTCGCGCAACTACGCAGGACTGGCGAAACAAGAATTTACGCTCGCTGCTGGCAACCCGAAAGCGATTCTTATTTTTACTGCATTCTTGCCGCAATTTGTTGATGCCAATGCCAACGTTCAAGAGCAGTTTTTTGCCCTTGGCTCCACGTTTTTGATATTAGAAATGGTCGCCATTTCAATCTATGCCATCTTTGGTTTGTACTTGAGGCACTGGTTTTCAAATCCAAAAATGGCGAAACGTTTCAATCGCGGATGTTCGTTGTTTTTAGCAGCATCAGGTGCGAATTTGCTACTAAGTAAGCAATAACAACACATCATCTCTGTAGATTATTTTTCTATAAAAAGAGCCGCTGATGTTACATCAGCGGCTCTTTTCGTTGATGCATCGATTATTTATTGTTACCACATCAAATCGTCAGGCACGACGAAATCTGCGTATGGATCGTCTTCTGCTGGAATGTCAGATTCTGCTTCTTTCTGTTCGATGATGACGGACTCATCACGTTGAGCAATTTTATTCGCTACTCCACGTGGAATGACAACATAGCTTTCACCAACAATTGCGATTGCCAAAATACCTTTGATCAACTGCTCGCGGATAAGTGAATCTACATAAAGTGATTTCACTAGCGTACCGTGAGTGAAGTTGTATTTGATGTCGCCATCTTTTAAGTCGATCTTGTTCATCTCAATCAATTGATTGATCTGCGCTTTGATCTCTTTATTTAATCGTTCAGCATTTTGTTGCTCGCTCAATTGTTTATCACGCTCTAACTGTTGGCGTTTATTCTCTTCAACCGCCGCTTTTACTTCGCGTGCTTGAACGCGTGATTTTTTTGAGCCTTTCTTCGCTTTCTTTAGTTTCTTTTCATTAACTAAGCCAGCTTTCAGCATTTGTTCTTGAAGGGTAAGTTTTGCCATGTTTCATCCAGTTAGTGCGCAATTTTGGGCATTTTACCCACTATTGCCACTTGTAGTAAATAATAGTGCTTTCTATGGGTCTAAAATGTTTGGTTGGCTTGTTGTCTCTTTAATGGAAAGTGCAAAGCGGGCCTTCTCCAAAGCCCGCGAGCATTACTGAAATCTAGGTGGGTTATGGCTGCCACTGTTTAGATGTGACGAGGTTATCCATCACTTTGTTTACCGCTTGATGCGCTTTGTCGACAATGGTGTCTATATCGTTACGATTCGCGATAAGCGGTGGAGCAAAACCGAGGATGTCACCATGTGGCATAGCGCGAGCGATTAAGCCTTGCTCTAAACAGGCCGCCGCGATTTGCGGGCCTACTTTCAAGTTTGGATCAAAGTGTGCTCGGCGAAGCTTGTCTGAAGAAAACTCCAACGCATGCAACAAGCCAACGCCACGAGTATCACCGACTAATGGATGATCGTTAAACGTCTCTGCCATACGTTGCTGCAAGTAAGCGCCGACTTCGGCCGCGTTTTGCACTAAGCCTTCACGTTCAATGATATCGAGGTTGCAGTTCGCGGCTGCCGCCCCCATTGGGTGACCAGAGTAGGTATAACCGTGTCCGATAGCGCCCCATTGGTCGGTGCCGTTTTCTAGCACACTCCAAACTCGTTCACCGACGATCACGCCAGACAGCGGTTGATACGCTGAGGTTAACCCTTTCGCTACCGTGATGAGATCTGGTTTCATGTCGTAGTGGAGTGAGCCAAAATCGGAGCCGAGGCGACCAAAGCCACACACCACTTCATCCGCAATCAAGAGCACATCGTATTTGTCGAGTACTTTGCGAATCGCCTGCCAGTACCCTGCTGGTGGTGGCACAATACCGCCAGTACCGAGCACTGGTTCCGCAATCATTGCTGCTACCGTTTCTGGGCCTTCTTCCAAGATCATCGCTTCGAGTTGATCTGCGCAATATTGAGAGAATTCAAGCTCAGACATACTCTCGTCTTCACGGCGATAATAATATGGCGCGATGGTGTGTTTGATACGCTCAAGTGGTAAATCAAAATGGGCGTGGAACAACGGTAAACCTGTCAGTGAACCGGACGCGATACTTGAACCATGGTAGCCGCGGTCACGCGAAATGATTTTTTTCTTCTCTGGTAGACCACGAGCATTGTTGTAATACCACACCAACTTAAGTTGAGTTTCGTTCGCGTCGCTGCCTGACATGCCGTAGTAAACTTTGCTCATGCCTTCAGGCGCCATTTTGATGATGCGATCTGACAGTGTCACGAGCGCTTCGTTCGTATGGCCGACGTAAGTGTGGTAGTACGCCAGTTCTTTGGCTTGTTCATAAATCGCATCGGCCATTTCAGTCCTGCCATAGCCAATGTTCACACAATACAACCCGGCAAAGCCGTCTATCAGCTCGATGCCTTCTGAATCGGTGATGCGTATTCCGCTTCCGCTCGAGATAATTCTTCCCGGAAGCTCCCCGGCCGCATACTGCTTCAGGTGGGTTGAGGCATGAAATACTCTCTGACGATCGATCTCTAAAAGTTGTTGGGTTTTGTTACTCATGATCCTTCTCCTCGAATAATTGGATATCCATATTTCGTGTCTCAACTGCCACTGACGGTTGGTAAAGCGCCTAAGCAGCAGTATTTGATTTCGCTGTATTCTTCAAATCCGTGACGGCTTCCTTCTCGTCCAAGACCAGACTGTTTCACGCCGCCGAATGGGATAGGGTGCCCTGTCATTTTGACGGAGTTCACGCTCACCATGCCAAACTCCAAACCGCGCATGCAGTGCCAAATTTGGTGAATATCGTGACCATAAACATAGGCAGCTAAGCCGTACTCAGTGTCGTTGCTCATTTCAATCACGGTATCTAAGTCTTGGTAAGGCAATACGCCTGCCACAGGACAAAAATTCTCTTCGCGATACACCGCCATTTCAGGGGTTACATCGGCTAGCAATGTCGGCGCGAAGAAGTTTTCGCCTGGTACGGGCTGGTGGTATCCCGCTACCAATCGCGCGCCTTTGTCGAGCGCGTCACGCACCAAATCATGCGCTTTATCCACCGCAGTGCGATTAATAAGCGGTCCCATGGTGGTTTTTTCGTCTAAGCCATTGCCCAAAACGATGTGGCTCATTTCTTTGGCAAACGCTTCCAAAAACGCTTCGTACTTATCGTCAGGGACGAAAATACGGTTTGCGGCCAAGCAGTCTTGTCCTGCGGTTTGAAACTTCGCATCCACGGCGGCTTTGGCTGCTTGCTCGACATCCATATCTGGCAGCACGATGAAAGGGGCGTTACCACCGAGCTCCATACTGCACTTCTTCACGGTTTGTGCCGCGTCGCGTAGCAATAGTTTGCCTACTCGAGTTGAGCCTGTGAACGAGAGCGCTTTGACTTTATCGGAGTGACACAAGGCTTGTGACACCATCACCGCATCGCCAGTGATCACGTTAAAGACACCAGGTGGAAAGCCAGCTCGGTCTGCTAACTCTGCCAACGCTAATGCAGAAAAAGGCGTTTCACTGGCGGGCTTAATGAGCACCGGACAGCCTATTGCTAGTGCGGCAGCGGCTTTGCGTGTGATCATGGCATTAGGAAAGTTCCATGGCGTAATCAGTGCTGCGACACCAATTGGCTCGCGCACCGTTGATAGCTGCGCATTCGGAATATGACTTGGGATGGTTTCGCCATAACAGCGGCGTGCTTCTTCGGCAAACCAACGAACAAAGGATGCGCCGTAGTCAATCTCACCTACAGCATCACCTAGTGTTTTTCCTTGCTCCATCACCATCAAATGAGCAAGGTCTTGCTTTGATTCTAGAATCAGGTCGTGCCAACGCATGAGAATTTCAGCGCGCTCCTCTGCTTGCATTTTTCGCCATTGACGAAAGGCTTGGTCGGCTTCATCAATCGCTTGATAGAGTTGTTGCTGAGATAGCTTAGTGATGTAACCGATGACCGTGCCATCTGCTGGATTATCCACCGGATGAAATTGATCACCACTTACCCATTTGCCATTCACGTACGCTAAACCTCTCACCAAACGTACGTCTTTCATTATCGCCATCATGTCGTGTGAGGCTTTTAATTCTTCAGTGTGTAAGCTGTGCAGTGCTGCCATGAGTCCTTCTCCCAGCATCGTTGTCCATAATGAAACTGTAATGGAGAAGTGACCGAAATAATTTCTGATACCGAGGTTTAAAACGTCAGAACTTTCTTTTTAGTGCAGTTAAATATGGTGTTTTTTCTGTTCACGCCTGATACGCATTTTCCCTTTTATAACAAAGCGTTTTGGTTTACTTCGAATGTGCCCGCATCACGTTTGATTGTTTTTGTCACAATGTAAGTAAAGTAGCGCTCAATGCCCACATCTGAGTCTAACCAGTTGTCGATAAGCCGCTGATATTGGTCGATATCTTCTGACTGAATTTTAAGGATGTAATCGACACCACCGCCCGTGGCATAGCAATCAGTGACTTCTGGTGAATGTTGTACCAGTTGCTCGAAGCGTTTGAACGCTTGGGCGTTGTGTTCTTTGAGCGTAACTTCAACCATAACTGACGTTCGTTTGAACAAAATATCGGTATTTACTTTTGCTCCGTAGCCTTCAATGATGCCTGCTTCTTCCAGTTTTTTGACACGCTCCCAACAAGGGCTCACGGATAGGTTGATGGCCTCGGCAAGGTGAGATTTGGTGATACGACCATTATCATGAAGTATTTGTAGAATTTTTACGTCGTAGCGATCGAGGCGCATAATGAGTCTCCCTGTAGAATACTAATCATTTCATGAAAGGCTGATGACTGGTCGCTGTTATAAGTTGCTTTCCAGTTTGCTTCTGGTATGCCATTTGTTTTGATTTCTTTAGTTGGTTTTTCAATCAGCCTATCTCGCCGCAGTCTTCGGCTATAACTGCGATAGTGTCACCGATATTCACCATAGCAGGAAAACGACGTGCCGCGAAAATACCATTGCGCTGTGACTTGTACTCAACGGGGGCGGTACCTGTGCGCTCGGTCGAGAAGATTCTCACTAATACATCGCCCTTTTTGACGGTATCGCCAAGATCAAATAAGTATTCTGTGATGCCGTGGTGTTGGCTTTGCACATAACAACTTGCATCAGGCATATCTAATAATTTAGTTGGTTGGGTTGGTTGTTCGTAGTCACCGGGCAAGTTGCCTGAGAAGCGCAAGAAGTTGCGAATGCCACGGTCGGAATAAGCGATGGTTTCTGGAGTGCTGGTTCCGCCTCCTCTTAGTTCGGTGGTAACAAAGATTTTTCCCTGAGACTCCACGGCAGTGTCATACAGGCTGGTGGCGTCCATTTCGAGCAAGATCATGGTGTAAGGTGCGCCAAACAGTTTTGCACCTAATATGCAGGCTTCTTCTTGATCGAGATTGTCGAGACGATGGGCAGCGGCGAACGGCACGATATCTAACGTTTTACCACCTGAGTGAATGTCTAACGCAAAATCGCACTTAGGAACTAGGTAACGAGTAAAATAATCCGCAATTTTCTCGGTCACTGTGCCTATGGGGTTGCCGGGAAAGCTGCGATTTAAATTCCCTTTATCGATAAACGACGTACGTGAGGCATTTTGTACCGCAGGTAAGTTCATCATGGGTACAATAATGACACGACCTTGGATTTGATCTGCCTGAAGCGAGTTCGTCAATTTTAGCAGGCTGGTGATGCCTTCGTATTCGTCTCCGTGATTACCGCCAGTAAGCAGTGCGGTTGGTCCGTGACCATTTTTGATCACGGTGATAGGTATCATAATACTGCCCCAGGCGGAGTCGTCATGTGAATAGGGCAGCGTTAAAAAGCCGTGCTGTACACCTTCTCGGTCAAAGTCTATGGTGGCTGTGATCGAGCTTTTTTGCATATCAAGTCCTTTTAGTTCTCAGACCTAGCTCAACAGAGCCTGAGGTTTGAAAAATTAGTGTTTAACAAATAAGTGGCGTGGAAAGTCACACAGCGTTTTTGCTCCATCATGGGTAATGACGATACTTTCCGTTGTTTCTAACCCCCAATCTTTGAACCACAGCCCCGGCATAAAATGGAATGTCATGCCTTCTCTCAAGATGGTTTTATCGGTGTCTCGCAAACTCATGGTTCGTTCCCCCCAATCTGGTGGGTAGCTCAAACCTATTGGGTAGCCACAACGGGCACCTTCGCGTGAGAATCCCGCTTTATCGAGAACCTGGTTTAGTGCATTGGCGATGTCGGCGCAGGTATTTCCGGGCTTTGCCACTTTCAAGCCCGCTTCAAGTCCTAGAGTCAGGGCTTCGTCGGCTCGTTTGAACTTGTCGTCAGGCTCGCCAAGAAAAATAGTGCGTGAGAGTGGGCAGTGGTAACGGCGGTGCGCCCCAGCGATTTCAAAAAACGTCCCTTCGCCTTTCTTGAAGGGTCTGTCATCCCAAGTCAGGTGAGGTGCGGAAGCATCAGAACCTGATGGCAAAAGCGGCACAATCGCGGTGTAATCGCCAAAGTGGTCTTCATGCCCGAGCACGGCTTGGCGGTTAATCTCGGCAACAAGGTGGTGTTTCGGTAATCCTGGTTCAATCATGTCGAACGCGACGCGGTGCATATTTTCAACAATGCGAGCGGCACGGTACATGTATGCCAGTTCTTGATCGGATTTAACGGCGCGGCACCAGTTGACTAGTCCAGTTGCATCGAGAAGTTGAGCATTCGGTAGGTGCGTAGTGAGTGATTCGTAAGCGGTGGCGCTAAAGTAATAGTTATCTTTTTCTACACCGATGCGACCACGATCCCAAAGGCGCGGAGCCAGTACGGCTTCGACCAGGAAATCCATCGGGTGTAGCGGCGGATTCATTACATAATGGTCTGGATAGTAGGTGATGTTTTCTGCCGACATATACGCAGTCCTGTATGCTCCGTTGGCATCTTGGCAGCGTCCAAACCAAACTGGCTCATCAGATGGACCAACAACGACACATTGTGGCACGTAAAAAGACCACCCATCATAGCCTGTCAGCCACGCCATGTTAGAAGGGTCATGAATGATAAGGACATCCAATTCTCTTTCTTCCATCGATTGCCGAACTTTCGTTAACCGATCCTGGAACTCATCCAGTGTAAAATGCAAAGCAACGCCTCTCATATTTTCTCCTTGTTAGAAATCCGACGCCTTATGGGCCTTCGGAGACGCTGAGGTATTTCTACCTTCTACCAGCTAGCCAGATCTGCGTTAAAAATGATTGCAATTTACCTCTGGGGTTGTATTTGGATTGAACGATGCTGTTTAACATGTTTGTTTAACCCATACATTTCATGTCAATCATTACAATTGTGGTTTATTTTTGTGCATTTCACCTCGTTTTGTGAGTTAAAGTTCGCCATTTGTTAAATGGAAGTTACAATGAGCATTAAAAATGAATCAATTAAAATATTGTGTCATGACAATTTCTTTGAACCCGATCATTCGGCCAGGCACCGCTAAATACATCTCCATTGGTAACTATCTTGTCGAATGTGTCCGCAGTGGTTATCTAAAACCGGGAACTCGATTACCCACACATCGTGAGTTTGCAGAGCAAATTGGCGTCAGCGTACAAACGGTGAGCCATGCATATGGTTATGCAGAGAAAAAAGGGGCGATCGAGTCTTGGGTTGGGAATGGTACTTTTGTCAAATCAGGTTTTGTGGATGAAAGTACGGACACGGAGTTCATGCTGACACAAGAGATGAAAGAAACGCCGGATGAAATTGATATGTCGATTGCACATCCAGTGGTGACCGATCGCCACATTACGCTTTTTAATCAGGCGTTAATGGAGATTGCTGGGCAAACAAACAATCGTGGTTTGATCAGTAAAGCAAAGCCGGTAACAGGTCAGCCTCATCATATTGAGTCAGGAGTACGATTTCTAAGTAGCCAAGGGCTGGATGTGGGTGCCGATCAAATATTACTCACAAATGGTGCATGCCATGGTTTAACGTTGGCTTTAAGCACAGTTGTTGAACACGGTGATTTAGTTGCTTGTGGTCACTTGGTTGATCATGGCTTGATCTCTCGCTCGAGAATGCTTGGATTTAAGTTGCAACCACTTGAAATGGATGAGTTTGGTATAACGCCGGATGCATTTGAATGGGCATGTAAACACAAACCAATCAAGGTATTGTGTTGCACACCGAGCATGGCTAACCCGACTAGTGCGCATATGGATGTTGCACGCCGAGAGGCGATAGCGAATATTGCGCAGCAATACGACATCTATGTCATTGAAGATGACGTGTATGGAGCACTAGAACCTAACCGTGTCCCACTCCTTGCCACATTGTTACCCGAACAAGCTTTCTATGTCACCAGTTTAACCAAAGTTGTAGCGCCAGGCATGCGCACTGGCTATCTGACGGTCCCACGTCATTTTCTGCAGCACGCGATTGGTCGTTTAGCGGCTACGAGTTGGTCTGCGACTCCATTACCATTTGAAGTCGCTCATTTGTGGATCGAAAACGGTACGTTAAATCGACTTATTCGCTTTCAAGTCAATGAGTTTGCTAAGCGACAGCGAATAGCAAAAGCCGCTTTAGAAGGGCATGTTTATAGCTCGCACCCGAATGGACAGCATATTTGGTTGAGACTACCCGAGCAGTGGAATAGCGATGACCTGGTTGCTTCGGCTAAGCGTTCAGGGGTGCAGATCACGGGATACAAACCGTTTGTTCTCGATACTAATCAGCCAATGCCTTACGTGCGAATCAGTTTGGGAGCAGAAACAAACCGAGGCTACATCAAACACGGGTTATCTGTGATTGCTGAAATTCTCGATACCAACCCTCCCACCTCACACTTTTTGGTTTGAACGATAGGTTATTTATGCTTTTAACTGATGGGCTTAAACGTTTGTAACTGAGTTTTTTCTTGTCGCCATTGCCTTGGCGATTTTCCCGTCCAGCGACGAAAGTGGCGGCTGAAGACCGCAGTTTCTGCATAGCCCAGTTGCAACGCGATATCGGTAATACTCTGAATATTCTCATGCAATCGCTGTTCGGCGAAATCCTGACGCACTTGTTGTAAAAGCTGCCGATAATTTGTGCCCTGTTGTTTCAGCTTGTTTTGCAGCATTCTCGGATGCAGATCCAATGCTCTTGCAACGCGCTCAACGCTGCATTCTCCGGTTGAGAGCAGACGGCCAATCATGTTTGCTGCTTGGTCACTGAGATTGTTGGGGTAACGGGTTTGCAGCTCTTTGAGGTGCTGTTGAAAATGGCGCTCCAGTGCGTCTTCATCTTGGTGGTTCTTAGCGTTAAGCAGAGTCGCTTTAAGTAGGATACCGTCAAACTTATCACCGAAACGCAGTTTGTTCTGCTGGGCAAACTTGCTTTTTTCTACTTCCAATGTTGCGTGTTGAGTCAAATGTAGCGCGAAGTGACTTGCTTCAATATCAAGTAAGCTCGCAACAAACATCGCCAGATGCGACACACTGAGCTGCATCAACTGCGCGATACCTCGTTCGCTGTGCACATCAATATTGAGCGACAACCGTACCCAATCATCTTGTGGCGTCATGTTGAGAGTTACCCCTGACGAATGTAGATAGAGAAAATCATTCACCCGCGCCAAGGCATCACCAACCGTTTCCGCGCGAGAAACCAGCATTGGTAAGTCCCCCAAGCTTTGTAGGTTTTGACGCTCAGCGAGTAACGCACCAAACAACGGTTGCTGACAACGAGCAGCCGCTTCTTCCAGTAATTCAGCCAGCCTAGGGTAGGCGAGATACGTATCGGGATTGCGAAACTGCGCCGCAGACAGCCCGACGGCAGCCATAATCTCAACCGGATTCTGCCCCAGTTCGGAAACCAAGCTATCAAATTTATCGGTAGCGCCACTTCGTACGATATACATGTCTCGATTTTTAAATGTTAACAGGTTGTAAATCGCAATGTATCAAATTTACTTCGCAAAAGGTCAAGTGAGTGTCAGTGAGTTGATCTAGGTTACATTTTGATAACAAAAACGCATGAATGAGAAGGTGTATGGAACTTATCAATAAAACGGCCATCGTGACTGGCGCTGCGGGTGGAATTGGGCAAGCTATTATTGCAAAGCTAAGAGAGCAAGGAGCCAAAGTGCTTGCTGTCGATATTTCAGAGCAATCACTGCAAATGTACGCAAGTTTTGGCCCTAAGCAGTTGGAAACCTTTGTTGCGGACGTCACCGATTACCAACAAGTCGAAGCCATGGTGAAGTACGCGGTCGAACTATTTGGCTCACTTGACATCATGGTCAACAACGCGGGCATCGGTGCACCGAAACCTCTGCTTGACCACGACCCAATTGCTGATTTTGAGCCGATCTCAAAGGTCAACCAAAATGGTGTCTACTACGGAATTCTCGCCGCTGGGCGACAATTCCAAGCGCAAGGCACGCCGGGCGTGATCCTCAATACTTCTTCTGTTTACGCACGAATGGCGTCTGAGGTGACCTTTACCTACAACGTCAGTAAAGCCGCAGTCGATATGATGACCAAATGCGCCGCATTAGAACTCGCACCATTGGGTATTCGTGTTTGCGCTGTCGCTCCGGGACGCGTTGATACTCCGATGTTAAGGCAATACGAAGAGATTGGCCTGTGGGACCACATCCGCAAAGAACAGATGCGTCAAAACTTCACACAACCAGAAGAGATTGCTGATGTGGTGGCGTTTCTGGTCAGCGAGAAAGCCAACTGTATCAACGGTTGTACCATCAGCGCATCTGACGGTTTCGAGAATTTTAAGTACCCACTTATGGGATAGGCGAGTACGCCACATTACAGCAACAGCGAGGATGTAAGTTATGTCATTACCAGAAGTTATTCAGCACCAAGATTTCTTATTAACTCTTAATACCAATGAAGAGTCGATCATCAAAGACGCATTACCGGGTGTGGATGTTTATCCCCTGTTTCTTGATCCAGAAAACGGAACTTGGGTGATACGCGCCAAGTTCAAACCGGGCGTGACTTTACCTAAGCACTTCCACACTGGTGTGGTGCATTTCTATACACTGAGTGGCGCTTGGCACTACATTGAATACCCAAACCAAGTCCAAACCGCTGGTAGTTATTTGTATGAGCCAGGTGGTTCGATTCATACCTTTCACTGTCCAGAAGAGTCGGGTGGTGCAGATGGCTTTATGGTGATCCAAGGTGCGAACATTAACTTTGACGACGAGGGTAACTTCATCAACATCATGGATGCAGGTTGGATTGAGCAAGTTGTTATTGCAACAGCGAAAGCACAAGGCTTCACTGCGCGCTACATCAAACCGGGTGCGATTGCTGGCCTAAGCGATGAGCTAGCGGAGTAACCCCATGCAACAGATGAACAGTATCATAATGCAGGATGGTAGTGTCCGCCTGAAGCAAGTCGAAATCCCCAAACCTGCAGCGGGACAAGTGTTGGTTCGTAGTCTAGCTTGTGGCATTTGTGGCTCCGACCTTCACATTACTCGACACGCGGATGAGGTATTTGATGTATTCCACCAGCTCGGGTTGATGCCTGATGAAGCCGGTGAGCACGCTCAAGTGATGTTGGGGCATGAGTTCTGTGCGGAAATTATCGAATACGGTGCCGATACGCAGCAAACGTTGTCCGTTGGTAGCCGAGTCACCTCAGTGCCGATGTTGCTCAGCCAAAATGGCGCGGGCGTTGGTGTTACTCCGGGTACTTATGGCGCTTACTCTGAGTATTTCCTGCTTGATGAAGCGTTATTGCTACCTGTGCCAGACGGAATGCCGTCTGAGGCGGCGGCATTAACCGAACCACTAGCGGTCGGTTTGCACGCGGTCAACCGCAGTGAAATCGAAACGGAAGAAACAGCGCTGGTTGTCGGTTGCGGCCCTATAGGGCTGGCGGTGATTGCTGCACTGAAACAACGTGGCGTCAGCAATATTCTTGCGGTCGATCTTCAGGAAGAAAAGCTGCAACTTGCCAGCGAGTTTGGCGCAAATCGATTGATCAACCCGACCAAGGAAGACGAGATCGCCGTTGGTGAGCAGTACGCGATGAATTCACGCCTGGTCATTTATGAGTGTGTTGGCAAGCATACCTTGATTGACGATTTTCTGCGCCGCGCTCCTGCCCGAGCGCGAATCGTCATCTCGGGTATCCATACGACACCCGCAATCATTAACTACGCGTACGCGACGGTAAAAGAGCTCGATTTGAGATTCTCTTACTACTACCAACCGCACGAGTTTGAGCAATGCCTACAAGCGATTGCCGAACATAAGTTGCCTTGGCAGAAAATGCTCACCGCCAAAGTGGGAATCGATGGTGTCGAAGACGCATTTACAAAGTTAATGACGCCAAATGATCACATCAAAGTCGTTATCGAACCTTGGCGCAGCGGCGCGTTAGAAGTGATTTAACTCTTAGCCAGATTAAGCTAGCTAAAACCAATTTTAGTTTGGTGACAGCCCCAACCGTAGCAGCTAGGTTGGGGCTTTTTTGTTAGGCCTGTTCTGCGCATTCCTGTTGCAGAGCAGGGTAATCGGTGTAGCCTCGTTCGTTTCCGCCAAACAACGTTGAGCCATCGAGTTCTGCCAACGGATGGTGATGTTGCAAGCGAGAGACTAAGTCTGGGTTTGCTACGAATGGCCGTCCGAATGCGACAAGATCCGCGTAGCCTTTCTCTAACACTTCGTTTGCTCGTTGAGGATTGTAGCGACCTGCGACAATGATAGCGTTGCGAAAGCGCTTTCTAAGTTCGATTCGGAACGTCTCTGGAATCGTTGGTGCATCGGCCCAATCGGCCTCGGACAAGTGCAAGTAGGCAATGTCGCGCTCCTGTAGCTGTTTTGATGCCTCTAAGATCGTTGGCACGATATCTGGGCAGTCCATATCTTTAAACGTAATGAATGGTGCCAATCTCACTCCAACTCGATGCGCACCAACAGCGGCGATAACTGCATCCACTACTTCGATAAGAAAACGGATACGATTTTCTCGTGAACCGCCGTAGTTGTCTGTTCGATGATTTGAGTTGGTTCTTAAGAACTGATCGATCAGATACCCATTCCCGCCATGGATTTCTACACCATCAAAACCCGATTCAATGGCGCGTTTGGCTGCGTTCGCGAAATCACCGACAACTCGGTTGATATCCGCTTGTGTCATGGCGCGTGGCTCAACACAATCGACCATATTGCCGTTGCCTTGTTCATCTGCAATCCAAACTTGCGTCTCTACCGGAGCGAGCGCAGATGGCGCGATAGGCTGTTCACCATTTTGGAATGTTGGGTGAGAGACTCTGCCCACATGCCATAGCTGACAAAACATCGCTGCGCCTTGTGATTTGACCGCTTGGGTCACACCCTGCCAGCCCGCCACTTGAGCATCGGTGTAAACGCCAGGGGTGAACGAATAGCCTTGAGAATCGTCCGAAATTTGTGTGGCTTCGGAAATGATCAGCCCGGCAGAAGCGCGCTGTTGATAATACGTTGCCATCATCTCATTCGGGATGTTGCCCGGCTGAGTGGTGCGTGCGCGAGTCATTGGTGCCATGACAATACGGTTTTGTAGTGACAACGCTTTCAGTTGAGCTGGTTCAAACAGCTTATTTGTTCTTTGTTTCATGATGCGCTCCTTAGATAAGTACTGGCACGTTGGTCGCTTTACGAGCGGTTGCCATCCAATGAAGTACGGCTGGATCCCATTGCACTTCGGGCGCACTGAAAAAGCCGCGTAGAATGGAGAACATAATGGCTTGATCAACCAGTGACGTTTGCTTTTCTGAACTTAGGTTGAGCAAGGGTTTAGTTTGTTCTATCAAAGCGGCGACTTCTTTCGCAATCGCAGGTGTATCGTTAATCAAGGCTTCAAAATTTAACGCTTCGGTTTCTTTTTTTGCACGCCATGCTTGTTTAGCGGTTTCTGTTGCAAATTCCGGTAACGTCATGTTTGACCAACGCGGATATCCGACTTTTTGTAGCGGTAAAAACGCTTGTTTTTGCCAGTCTAAAACCGGTGCTGAGGGTTGGCTGCTTTCATTTGAAGATGCCAATTCAAGGAAGTAGTTGATGATGTCTAAGCTTTCCGCCATCGCTTCACCATCGTCTTTGATCAAAAGAGGAACTTGTTTTGCGTCGATGATGTTTGTGGTGGTGCTCTCGTCGTCATAAGCAATGTTGATGACGTCGAGCTGAATATTCAGCATGCCTGCGACAAAACGGACGCGGGCGCTAAAGGGGCAATGTTCATAAATGTACAGTTTCATTTTTTGTTTCCTATCTCTTGGCTGGGTAGGGCGTGTTGTTGTGCGTTGAACAGCGTTACGGCGTTTAACTTTGCCCTGTCACATAACGTTCTGGGTCTAAACAATGTCGATAGGGTCAGTATATGGATTCGACTTAATTTGATAATTGGGTTATATCTGAATTGATTATTCAGTTTTTCCAAATAATAAGGGCGTGAAGGTGGATAAGTTTTCGGATATGACGTTGTTTGTCAGCATCGTTAAACATCAAGGTCTGGCAGCGGCGGGAAGGGAGTTAGGTTTGTCTCCGGCGACGGTAACGGCAAGGCTGCAAGCGATAGAAGAACGCTATGGCGTAAAGCTGCTCAACCGAAGCACACGCCACGTATCACTCACGGACGCAGGGGCAATGTACCATCAAGCTTGTCTGAACATCATTGATAGCGTGAAAGAGACGGAAAACTTGCTGCAAACGGGTATTTCGCAAGTGCGCGGAACGTTGAAAATTTCAGCTCCACGAGATATTGGCAAACAAATTATTTCGCCGATGGTGTCGGCTTTTTCTGAGCAATATCCGGATGTGACGCCTTATCTTTATCTTAATGACAATTTATCGAACTTGGCTGAATCGGGGCTCGATTTGGTGATTCGTTATGGCGAGTTAGCGGACAGCAATCTCATTTCGCGCAGGCTGGCGTCGAGTCAACGCGTGCTGTGCGCATCACCTGACTATTTGTCGAAGCAAGGTGTCCCAAACTGTCCACAAGATCTCGCGGATCATCGCTGCTTAGCCATGGTGCGCAGCAATGAAGAATTAAAAACGTGGCACTTTAAAGATGAAGAGTCTCACCAATCGATCACGGTCACGCCAAAGCGATTTTCTGATGATGGTGAAGTGATTCGACAATGGGCGTTGGACGGTGCGGGGATTGCATTGAAATCGATTTTAGATATTCAGCAAGACCTCAAAAAACAACGTTTAGTAACGGTTTTGGATGGGTATATGAAAAACTTCAGCGCCTTTTCGCAAGGCGCTGAAGCGGATCTACATGTCATTTATCAAAGCCGCCAATATCAACCGAAAAGAGTTCGCCTGTTTTTGGACTTTCTAGTTGAGCAATTTAGCGCGCTGAGTGATGCCAGCAATCAGATCTAGATGCGATTCAGAGGTTTCTCGGCGGTGGCGATAAATCCCGACGGTGCCAGGGTTTGGTTCGTTTTCCATGGTTAAGCATCGTAAGCCAAAGGATTCCAAATACGGTTTGAGGTGGCCGGTATAAGACATCACCGCGACGCTTTCTTTCAGTACATCAATACTGGCGAGCAGAGAATCCACTTCGTAAGTCGGTCTGTCATCCAGTTGCTGCCTTTCGCGTTCATTTTGCTTCGGGATTGGGTTATCGATGACGTGAGCGAATTTCTTAGCGTCATAAGTGACCGAAAGAGCGGGGTATTCGTGCAGCATATCTTCGGTGACGGTTTTCCCTAGAAGTGGGTGGTTTGGGGAAACAAAATAGGCATCAACCGTTTGAAATAGCGGAATAAACGTAACATCACATTTAGACGACAAGCCGACAATCTCGTGGCCGATGAAGAATTCAATCTGTTCGCTGATTAATGAATCCATCAAGCCTAAGTGGTTGCCAAATTCGACGTGCGTAGATGCCGATGGCTGCTTGCTCAGATGTTCATTGAGTGCTTTTTTGACGAACAGCGGCCACCACGCATCGCCAGTACCCATTTTAATTTTTCCGACTTGGTATTGTTTCCGTTCATCAATGCTTTGCATCATTTGGTTGTATTCATGCTGCATCGCGTTGCTATGGCGATAGAGGATGCGTCCGTATTCGGTCAATACCATGCCATTAGGGTGACGTTCAAACAGCGTCACGCCGAGATTCTCTTCCAGCTTCTTTAAATTGCTTGTTACCGTTGGCTGGCTTAACCCTGCCATTCTTGCCGCAGCGCTGATGCTTTGGCAGCGTGCAACCAGTAAAAATTGCTGCAGAGATTTGTCCATTTTCTTTCCCCTCTAAGAACGAGGGGTATTTTGCACAATTTCATTTATAAATCACAAATCTGTAATCTCATTTGATTGAAATTATGCGCATTTCATAGATCTACATCACTGTTGGCGTTTGACGTATAGATGTTATCTATAGCTCGCTCCTGACTTCCTATTTTCCCCTCAAAAAGGTGTTCTTTAGACTGTCGCCAAAACAACAATCTAAGGGATGAACATGAAACCGAGTTTTATTGCGCTTGCTGTCGCGTCTTGTATTGGTCTTGCTGGATGTGGGTCAGATTCTTCTGATGCGCCAGTGCCGGTCGACAAACCAATTATTTCAGCCGACTTATATTTACGTGGTTTAAATGGGGATTGGGGCACGGCAGAGCATGCCAAGCTAAACTATTTGGGTAATAACGAGTACGAAACCGTACTGCGCGTCGCTCGAGGTAGTAATCAGTTCAAGATTGCTGATCCGGGTTGGCAGATCCAATACACCTACTTTGAGGAGCCCGCGGCGTTCGATAAAGCTCAGGAGTACCTGCCAAAACCAGACACGAATGAAGCGTGTATGAACGATGATTGCAACTCTGAGATCACGTTTGAAGACAAAGGGTATTACAAGTTTTCTGTGAGCTTTGCCGATGAAAGTCGCGCGACAATGACTGTGACGAAAGCAACACAAGAAGAAGCGGAAAAATACTACTCTGATGCGATTCTCGACCCTGCAATGGTGCATGAAGGGCATCAGAGCAAAGAAGTGAAACTGTTCGCCAATTACGATGACTCGAGTGATACCGTGATTTTCTCGGTGAAAGATCCTAAAGCGGAGCTGCGTGAATTTGGTATTTCAACGACGACAGAATTGCGTGATGCGCTCGACCAAGGCTTAGTGATTAATGAGCAAACAGGGCCGCGAGTGGTGTCGGGTGATGTCGCGTTTGACGCGTTGTTTGCATTGACGATGAAAGAGCTAGACCAGCTTGCCGTTTCTGAAATCAAAGACGGCAATTACAACTACAACAACCCAATCAAAGCGGAAGTTTTTGAGACGGGCGCGAAGTGGCATTACGTATGGACGCGTGATTTGGCGTACGCAGCAGACCTTTCGCTTGCATTGATGAATCCAACTCGGGTGCAAAATGGTTTGAATTTCAAATTGTCTGCTTTCCGCGACACGACCGATCAGCAATACGATGGCGAGCAGATTGTGCAAGACACGGGCACTGGCGGCAGTTGGCCAATCAGTACCGATCGCACGACTTGGGCGCTTGGTGCTGAACGCTTACTTTCGGCATTAGATGGGGAAGAGTACAACCAATTTTCTGAGCGCGCTTACAAAGCGATCAGCAATACACTTGAAGCCGATCGCCTGGCGGCTTTTGATGCGAAATCCGGTTTATACACTGGTGAACAATCATTCCTCGATTGGCGTGAGCAAACGTATTCAACGTGGACGCCAAACGATGTCAATACAATTGGTAGCAGCAAAGCGTTATCGACAAACGTGGTTCACTACCGCGCGATTCAGCTCGCGGCTAAGTTGGCAGAGAAGTACGATTCAACCAACGCGGTCAAATACACCAATTGGGCTGAGCAGTTAAAAACCGCTATCAACGAGCAGTTTTGGAATGCCGAACGCGGTATGTACGTAAGCTATTTGTTTGACAATGGCAAAGACATCGCGGTCGACAAATATGACATGTTGGGCGAAGCGTTGGCGATCATCAGTGGTGTGGCAAGTGATGCGCAGGCGAAGCAAATCATGGCCAATTACCCCCACAGTGAGTTTGGCGTGCCGGTTTACTTCCCTCAACAACCGGATGTGCCTGTGTACCATAACCGCGCAATTTGGCCATTTGTTACCGCGTACAGCTTGCGCGCCGCGCATCAAACACAAAACGTGGCTGCGGCGAACAATGCCATTCAATCGTTGGTTCGTGGTACAGCGACCAATTTATCCAACATGGAAAACTTAGAGTGGCTTTCTGGTAAGTCATTCATCATCCATAGTGATCATGGTGAAGATCCAAGCATGGATGGCCCAGTTATTAACTCTCAGCGTCAGCTTTGGTCTGTGGGTGGCTACTTGAACATGGTGGTAGAGACCCTATTCGGCATCCATACCGAAACGGGCAAGTTGGAAGTGAAGCCGTTTATCACAAGTTGGGTGCGCAATAACTTGTTGGCTCAGTCTGAACAAATCACGTTGGAAAACTTTGCCTTCAAAGGAAAGAACTACTCGGTAACGATTGACTTGCCTGAAGTAAGCAAAGATGACACAGGTTACTACCCAGTTGAAAATGTCACGATGGACGATGAGGGGCATTTCCACGTGACATTGGGCGCGCTTGTGAATGTAGATAGCAGCATTACTTTAGTTTCTGGTGTGAAACCGTACGCAAGTGAAGATAGTCGCGTTTATTCTCCGCAAGAGCCAACATTGGTGGTAAAAAGCGTTGATAATTCGGTTTCGATTGACGTGACGAGTAAGTACAACGTGAACTTGTATCGCAATGGCGAGCTGATTCAAAATAACGTGATTGCTCAATCTTATTCCGATACGCCAACAGGTTTTGCTTGTTATTTGGCTGAAAGCATTAACGATAAAGGCTTCCGTTCTAACCCAAGCCAACCTGTTTGTGTCGGTGAAGAGATCCGCATCAAACTTGATGGCGAATATCAGCCACTCAAAGACAATGTCTCAGTGGTTACGGTGAGTAAAGACAGTGGCATCGTAAAAGGTGCAGAGTCGTTTACAGCCCCTGTAACGGGCACTTACCAGTTCGATGCTTGGTACAACAATAACCTAGGGCAACTTAATACTGGCATCACGAACACCGTGAAATTGTTAGAGGTATTGGATGATGCAGGTAAAGTGGTTGGTCAAGGTTACTTGCAGATGGGCCATATTGGTGAAAACCAAGGTATGCGTTACTCAACGCCAATTGAGGTGACGTTGGAGCAGGGAAAAACCTATCAGGTCGCGCTGAAGGACCACTTCAATATGAGTTACCTCAAATCGAATGAAACCTACATCTACGCAGGTGGTATTGAGGGTGAAAAGAACGAAGCGCAAATCGCAGATATTCGAATCACACCTTTAATGTAGGCTGTTTTAACAAAGCAGTGTTCTAGAAAACTGTGTTCTAAGAAAGACAAAGCCGCTGAGATTATCAGCGGCTTTGTTGTATTTGCTATCGGGGGCCGTTTACAGGTTAGTTTGCAGCTTGCGGACGAGGCTTACGGCGCTGACCTGACGGTTTGTTTCCTGCAGGCTTAGCATTGTTTGGCTTGCGGTTACCAGACGGTTTACCAGCGTTGCCACTCTTATTACCGTTTGGTTTATTTCCATTCGGTTTATTACCATTTGGCTTGTTGCCGTTAGGTTTGCGGTCATCTGGTTTACTGTTTGCACGACTTTGGCCTTCACGGTTGCCTTTAGGCTTGCCTGCACCGCCTTGGTTGGTGCTGTTTTTGTTGCCGTTGCTACCACCGTTGAAGCGACGTTTAGGTTTGTTTGCACCATTGCCTGCTTTCTTTTCGGCTGCTGGGGCATTTTCACTTGCAGCATTTGGCGCTTTTGGTTTTTTCGGCTTCTTAGGTTTTTTCGGTTTGATTGGGCGCGTATCCAGTTTAGATTCTGGCACCACATTGGTTGGCGCAAAACCTTCCAACTCTTTACGTGGTAGTACTTCTTGAATCAAACGTTCAATCGCAAACAACTCAGATGCTTCTAGCGCACACACCAGTGAAATCGCTTTACCTACTTCGCCCGCGCGGCCAGTACGACCAATACGGTGAACGTAGTCTTCTGCCACTTTCGGTAGCTCAAAGTTCACCACTTGCGGTAATTGCGGAATATCGATACCGCGCGCAGCAATGTCCGTCGCGACCAACACACGAATTTCACCCGATTTAAAATCCGCCAGTGCTTTGGTACGCGCGCCTTGGCTCTTGTTGCCGTGGATGGCAGCAGCCGGTAGATTTTGTTCGATCAGGAACTTCGCCAGACGGTTTGCGCCGTGTTTCGTTTTCGTAAACACCAGCACTTGCTTCCAATCGCCGTCTTTGATCAATTTAACCAACATCGGTGCTTTCTTCTTCACGTCTGCTGGGTAGATGCTTTGCTCAACCGTTCTCGCCGTCGAGTTTGCCGGGTTAACGGAAATCTCAACCGGGTTGTTCACCAAGCCTTTCGCAAGGTCGCGGATTTCATCCGAGAAAGTTGCAGAGAAAAGTAGGTTCTGACGCTGTTTTGGTAGCAGAGCTAGGATCTTACGAATGTCACGGATAAAGCCCATATCTAGCATGCGGTCTGCTTCGTCCAGTACTAGTACTTCCAGTTGGTCGAACTTCACTGCATTTTGGTTGTACAAATCCATCAGGCGGCCTGGTGTCGCGACTAACACATCCGCACCTTTGCGAAGACGCTGCATTTGCGGGTTGATCTTCACACCACCAAAAACAACCGCACTGCTTAGTGGAAGATGACGGCCGTACATAAACACGTTTTCTTGCACCTGAGCTGCAAGCTCACGTGTTGGCGTTAGGATCAGTGCTCGAACTTGGTTAGCACGAACGCGAGGGCCGTTCGATAAACGCTCAAGAATCGGTAGCGTAAAGCCTGCAGTTTTACCTGTACCAGTCTGCGCTGCTGCCATTACGTCTTTCCCTTCCAAAATAGCAGGAATTGCTTTTGCCTGAATTGGCGAAGGGGTGTCGTAGCCTTTCTCTTGAATAGCTTTAAGGATTGGAGCAGATAGACCTAACGAGGTAAAACCCATATGTATGATTCTCAATTGTAGAGTTAGATAACAACGCGCCGAAAACAAATCGGTGCGAAAAGTGCGACATTCTGAGGCTTTTACGCGCAGGCTTCAACTAATTCCGTCATGGATAAATATTTGAACTGGATCTCATTTCTTTTTTGAACAAAAAAGAGCATAGAAAAGTGACGTAGATTCATTCTGTAGTTTGAATGTGTTACGTGTTCTTTCGGAAAAAACAGCGAGAAAAATGATGATTATTAATCACTCAAATGGCTTAAAAATACTTATTTGATAAATAATCAGAATGATTGAATGTTATTCAGTGTTTTGCCACTCAATTTTAATGGAAATTAGTTAGTAAAGTATTACCAAGTCTCAGATTTGATACGTGACGGTATGGTTAAATGCTGAGCAGAAAGGAATCGACTGATATAAAACAATGAGCTTGATGTGAATGCAAGGATCTAATTCTGCATCAAATCGTACTATTATCCCAGCTTGCTAACAAAAGGGTGTACTATGCGCTTTGCTGTCCGATTTCTCTACTCACAGACTCCTTCACACTTTATTCAGAGATCTTTCTGCTTTTACTGCCTGAGTTAAAGCTCTCTAAATATTTGTTCTATTGTTGTATTTAACGGTGGCAAGGCTTGTCTACCTAGAGTGCTTTGTTACTGCAAGTTCTATATTTCTGATGTTATGAATTAATTTTGTGGTTGTGAGAACTAATAAAATGTCGTCAATAAATAACAATTTCTACTGGGTTGGTGAACAGCCTGTCAGCGAGTTAGCTGAATATATGGTTTTGGTTAATCATATTGATGAGGTGGCAACGGGACTCGGTGGCATGGTGTGTATTGCTTATCAAGATCCACACCAAATAGATACCGCGCTGAAAGCGTTTTATCAGGAGAAAGGACGTTGGTCTTGGGCGGTTTATGTCTCCGTGGAAACCCCTTATTCTCGATGCGTTACCGACGGTGTATTTGAAGTTAGAGAATCAATAAAAATTTGGCGATCTATTCAAAATAAGCTCGATGCCATTGATGAACCGGAAGTGTTAGACCCTTTGATTGGTTGGCTTGGGGTCAATCGTCAGCGAAGAGTGACTGCTTTAAAAAGCTTAGAGTCTATGTCGGTTTATTCGTATCCAATTATCGATATGTTCTTTCCTGATATTTATTCGACTTATCGATACGTACTCTCAGAGCAAGGTCGCGGAGTATTAGAAGCAGAAGTACTGATCGACAGAATTCGTGTTTGTTCTCAATGTAATAGCGGGCACTTGAATTATGTAGAGGTGTGCCCGGATTGCAGCAGCATCGATATCGACTCTCAAAGCTCTTTGCACTGCTTCACTTGTGGCCATGTTGGTGAACAACACAGCTTTCAGCGCCGTGGAAAGCTCGAGTGCCCCAAATGTTTGACTCAGCTGCGCCATATCGGTGTTGATTATGATCGCCCGCTTGAAAACCACGTTTGTAATAGTTGCTCCAGTTTATTTGTTGAAGCGGCGACGATCAGTCAATGTTTAAGTTGTGACTCAAAGATCAAGGTTGAAGAGCTTGTTGTCCGTAAAATTTACCAATATCGACTTGGTGAAGTGGGTGAATACATTTTCCAACACGGTAAGTCCATTCAAGCTCCTGAACTCTCGATCAAAGGCAAAGTGGAAGTCAGCTTTTTCCAAAATTTGCTTGCATGGTTAAATAAAGTCGCGCTGAGACACAAAGAACAGCACCTTCTACTTGGACTGCATTTACCGACGATCGATGAATACGGTAAGCAATATGGCGATGCAAGATTGTTCTCATTGATGGATCAACTGACGCGTCGTCTTAGCGGCTTGTTTAGAGATACCGATATCTGTTGTCAGTACAAACAGGATGTTTTGCTTGTCCTAATGCCAAATACGACCAACGCGAGCCTGTCCATTTTACAGCAAAAATTATCGGATCTGGGTGAACTAGTTGAAGACGAAGAGTTTGAGTTGGATGTCTTTGCTTGGGACCTGCCCGATCCGATCATTGAAGACGGTGTTTCTGTTTGGATGGAATCGCTGATGGGTGAGATTTATGCTGCAAGATAGTCTCGTTCTGCTCGACTATCTTCGAGGCATGCTACTTCACAATGAAGAGTTATGGCTATTACTGTTTCCCGTCATGATCATTATCGAGCTACCTCTATATTTGCTGGTGCTAACAGGGATATTTCGTTGGTCATATGCGCAAGAAGACCGAGAATTAAAGCGGTTTCCTTCAGTGAGTTTCGTTATTACTTGTTATGGTGAAGGTGATGCGATTGGGATCACTATCGATACGTTAGTTGAGCAAGTTTACCCAGGTCATATTGAAGTACTTGCTGTGGTTGATGGGGCGGTACAAAACCAAGATACCTATCAAGCCGCGTTAAATGGTGAGAAAAGGCATGCAGGCGTTCGTAATCGTAAAGTGCGCGTGTTGCCAAAATGGCAACGAGGAGGCAGGGTCTCAACACTGAATGCCGGCTTATCAATGGCTAGTGGTGAAATCGTCATTAACGTGGATGGAGATACGTCATTCGATAACGACATGGTCTTCACCATGATGAAACAGTTTGCGGATAAAAATGTGATTGCGAGCGGTGGTGCGTTAAGAGTTCGCAACCATAACGCCAACTTGTTGACCAAAATGCAATCCTTGGAGTACATGCTGTCGATGCAAGCCGGTAAAACGGGGATGGCGACGTGGGGAGTGCTCAATAACATTTCTGGCGCCTTCGGAGCGTTTCGGAAGAACCTGCTTAAGCAAGTGGGGGGCTGGGATACGCATACCGCAGAAGATCTCGACTTAACCATGCGCTTGAAGCAATACAAACGTCGTTACCCTGATAATAAATTGGCCTTTTCGACGCACTCCATCGGCCATACTGATGTACCTGATACGTTGAAAGGTTTGGTATTGCAGCGGTTGCGTTGGGATGGCGATTTATTGTTTTTGTTTTTGCGTAAACACAATGAAGGGTTGTCTCCACGGTTACTTGGTTGGGGAAACTTCTTATTCACTTTGGCTTATGGCGTGATTCAAAACGTTTTATTGCCGCTGCTTGTGGTGATATTTAGCGTGTACATGGTGATTGTCTATCCACTTAAATTTGTATTGGCGTTGATGCTAATGCTCTATTTTGTCTACCTCTTCTTATCAGCTCTGATTTTTGTTGTCTACATTGGGCTTGTATCAGAGAGAAAAAAAGAGGATTTGAAGTCAGCGAAATGGTTATTTCTTTACCCTTTCTACCAGTTTTTCATGCGTTTGATTACCGCTTTCTCAATGGTTAATGAAGTTGTGAGGAGAAGTCATGAAGAGTCGAGTATGGCACCTTGGTGGGTATTGAAGCGAGGTAAAAAGTTTTAGTATGAAAGTTAACTTTCACTTAGATAAGAAAAATAAACCGCAGTCTGAGAACGGGATGAAAGTCGTCTACGGACAGGCAAAGCGTGGCGGTTATCGTCTCCGTTGGTACTTGATTTTAGCGATTGTAATCAGTCCGCTTTTGTTTATGGCTTATTACTTGTTTAGAACGCAAGTATTAGTGACGGCACCCGCCATTATCACGTCACATCCACTTACGGTGACGGCAACTCGCTCTGCCATTGTTGGGCCAGTGCCTGTGAATGTCGGTACGGAAGTGACTCAGGATCAAGCGCTGCTGTTGTTAAAAGATAATGCGTTGAACAAGGAGATTGATTTTATAAAAGAAGAGTTGATTAAATTGTCAAAAAATCAGGTTCAGAGTACTGATGAGCTATACAAAAGTGCTATTGAAAGCTCAGCCGAAGGCTTGAAGAAGGTCCGTGATATTCAGAAAAAATACGACGTTTACAGAAAGAAAGGGCAGGTGTCTGAGGTGGATTACGCGGCTATTGTGAGTGTGAATAACTCACTGAGCAATCAGTTAAGCAGTCAGAAAATTGCTTATGTGGATGCGATGCGTAACTTGGAAGAGTTAGAGTTGGCTGGTCCAGTGACACAAGAGTATCGATCATTAATGCGTGAATTGGTAGTCAAACGCGCGCAACAAGAAAATTTAACTTTTCGTTCTCCTATGAAAGGGCGTGTGCTCGATGTTCATGTACACGAAGGGCAAAATGTCTCTGAAAATACTCCCTTACTTACGATCGCTCGCAATGTTACGCCGGAGATAACCGCTTTCTTAAACCCTAAATATCTCCAATACAGTAAGATGGATACTAAAGCGAAAGTTGTATTTCCTGATGGTCGAAAGTTTAGAGCGACGGTATCGAAGCCAGTTGAGGTTGTGAACAAATTGCCTTCTGAACTGCAAAGCCCATTCGAAGGTCAACCTGCGTATTTGAAGGTGACGCTGAGTTTTGATGAAGCTCTAGAAAAAAGCCGTTGGATTGAAGGCGTAGAAGTCGAAGTTCGCTTTTAATATCGTTAAACAAAAAAGGAGCTTTTGCTCCCTTTTTGTTTACACTGATTTTTACTCCGCTTTTGCATGCTTTAAAAACGCACTCGTCAATTGCTGAAAGAGCGAATCTACCGACGGGCGGTCGGATATATGATGGAAGAGCGGTGTGTGGACATCACCACGAATATCATCGCTGTGACCGCAAAGCTGATTACACATTCGTACTGGTTCGACAATCTTCTCGACGTCGGCATCAATCAGAATGCATGCTTGTGATAACACCACTTGTCCGCCGCCTTTTTTAAGTAAAACACGCTGTGCGGTTCCCACGATTTTTTGCCCGTCAATGTTGAGGTTGTACTCGCCATCGCAGTAGGAATAAGGCGTTGCATGAACATCCACTTTCACGCCGAGCTGTTTAAAGAAAACCGTTAATATCGCACATAAATCGAGATACGCTTTTTTGATGTTGTAAGGCTCGCCTTCTGGCCAGTGGTAAATGTGGGATAGATTGATAATACCTGGCACTTGAGGGACTGGTGCACCACCGGTTTTACGGGAAAAGAGTTTCCAGCCCGACATGTTTAACGCATGTTCTAACTCATTAGACACTGGCCATTTCTTACCAGCGGGAAGCACGAGCGTTGGGTTTTTTATTTGCCAAAGCAATAGCACTTGCGAGAGTTGGTTGGACTGAACTTGTTTAATGAGCTCATCTTCTTTGTCAAATGCATCAGCGACTTCCGTAGCTGTGTAGCGAATTAGCTTATTTTTAGCAACCAAACTCTATCCCTCGCGGCTATTTAATCGTTACTGTTGTATCTCAGATACAGCTTTATTGCTAGGTCTGAGTGATTAGGCTTTTGCTCGCTAGCTGTATGATCATCTTTTGGATCTTTTCCGTTGTCCATTAATTCTGCTTGAACACGCGATAAAAAGTTTTTGCTAGTCATCACATCAGCCATTCATAAAATCTGCCATCTATGAAAAATTTTGGCGATATAAGTATGAAAAAGCGAGTGATGACTCTCGCGTTAGCGGCATCATTAACGGGATGTGTGACGTTCCCAACTCAAGAATCTGAGCAAGTACAGGTGCTTTGGGACAATGTGAATGCGATTGAAAACTGTGAACTAATGGGTACCGTGATCGGTTCAGAAGGACACTTTTACGACTATTGGCTTCACGCAGATAAAGACATGGTTTGGGGTACGTTAAACCAAATGTGCATCAAGGCGGCAGATTTAGGCGCAGATACCTTGTACTTATATCAACCGTTGAGCTTTTCTACGTCAGTGACGATGTTTGCAAATGCTTACAAGTGCAAACAGTAGCGATTTTCTTGCTCATAATTGAAAGACAGGCGCTGCTCGCCTGTCTTTGATGCGTTCTACAAATACTGGCGACTTTGCGTTAATTGACGTTTGCTGTCGCCACCGCTGATGTATCAGAGAACGACAATGTAAAGTCTCGCTCGGTATTAAGCACTTTGGCTGGAAACTCTAAGCTCAACTGCGTATGTGGCGCGACTTCTGAAGCAATGCTAGTAACGAATTTTCGGGTTTCTCCAGGAGAGATCGATATGTCACTTCCACCTTGTGATGAGAGCTCAGCGATACCCATTGTTTCAAGTGTGTTACCGGCAGTATCCGCCAGGTGTAGTAAAGATTCTGACTTGTAGATTAATTCTCCACTTTCTGTGCGATATGCATTAAACGAGTTGAAATTTGGTTGCAATGATCCTTGTGAACCAATGTTAGTAACGGAAAATGTCACATTAGCGCCATCAAAGTTCTCGACTCTTACAAGTACGTTACTGTCTTGGTAACGAGCGGCTGCTGCCGCAGTTGCTTGCTGTTTCTGCCTCTGTTTCTCTTTTTCAATGTCGCTTAACTGTTTCTGCTCATTAGCGATTCGATTCTTTGCCATGGAGTACGACTGATCGACCATTGCTATTAAAGCGGGGATTGAATACAAAGTGAGGCCTTCCAAATGGTCAAAGTCGATTTTGGCATGTTGAGTACGTTTATGATTAGAAAATTGGCAGTAACCATCAATCAAACTGATGAAAGCCACTTCAAAAGTGCCCTGTAATCGGCTTACTTCCTGTGCTGCTTTCTCTAGATTTGAGCGGACTTTCCGAATCTCTTCCAAACTCTTTTGTGAAAGACGACCGTTTGGCGATACGTCGTTAGAAACCGAAACCAGTTCTTCGGTCACAAATGGATTGTTTTCGGCTGGAATCACCGTAGTTATACGGTTGGATTTGGTGATGTCTTCGCCCAATAAAACCATCATTTTTTGCGATGCGGCGGTTGTGTTGCCCGCTAATACGTCACTACAGTTTGGCGACGTATTGGCATACACGGCGAATGCGGTAAAAAGTGAAAGTGTAACGGACCAGCCGATGGTGACGAGTCCTGTCGTGGTTCGAGTATTCATCCTGATAACCCCTCTGTCATTTGGTGCGATTCACTGACGTAATTGCCAATCAAAAGATTGGCTCGCGACATTCAGAATGGTTCTGGTCAACCCTTCGTAGTGGGTATGCCCACAGATGCTTTTTTAGTCGTTTATCAACCGCTAAGCCACGATTGATAAAGTGTCTGAAATTGAGAGCATTAACGCTGCGAAGTTGATGTCTTTGACTGAAAGATAGACGTAACTATTCCAACCATCAAATACGTGATTGAGTTCTCATTTTTATATGAGTGAGAGGTTCAAGAGAAAACAGGCACTTACTGTAGAGAGTTGATTTGAAGGAAAAATATAAATTTTTTTGGGGAACTTTTTTGATGCTGCCTTTGAGACTTTTTTGAATCTCAAAGGCAGGTTCTTACACTCGTGTTCAATTACAACGTGTTGAGGACATCCGCGAGTCGAGAGACAGCTGTCGTCAGTTCTTCTGGTGTAGCATTGGTAAAGTTAAGACGCAGAGCGGCTTTTACCTTTGAACCTTCTGGATAAAAGACCGGGCTCGGCACTACAGCAACCCAGTTTGCGAGAAGGTTTTTCGCCAGTTCGAAGGTGTCGCATTCTGGAATCTCGACCCAAACGAACATGCCACCATCGACGGGTTTGAGTACGCAACTTTCTGGCAGCTGTTTTTGCAGTTCAGCAAACATGACATCGTAACGTGATTTGTAAAGCGCACAGATGGTTGAAATGTGCGTTTCGAAGTTGTCATGTTGGAGCAGGCCATGCAGCAAAGCTTGCATAGGAATACTAGAGTGCAGATCGGCACCTTGTTTAATTTTGATAAGTGGCTCAAGGTAGCTGCTTTTGCCCGTAACTACACCAATACGCAAGCCTGGTGAAGCTATTTTGGAGAAAGAGCGCAATACGATGGAGTGCTGTGGGCAGAAGTCCGAAACCAGTGGAAGCGCTTCACCAGAAAAACGCAGCTCGCGGTATGGTGCGTCTTCAATGAATGCCACGTCGTATTGTATACAAAGCTCGGCAACTTTTTGGCGAGTCTCTAGCGCCCAGCACACGCCCGTTGGGTTGTGAAAATCGGGCACGGCATAGAACATTTTCGGTTGCTGTGTAGCAAAGCATTGTTCAAGTTCTTCAAGGTTTGGACCACACTCGGTTTGTGAAACAGTCACGATGTTGGCTTGCACTAGACCGAATACTTGCATAGCACCAAGGTAGCTCGGTGCTTCCATTACCACTTTATCGCCCGGATTCACGTACGCACGCGCAATCAAATCTAGCCCTTGCTGAGAGCCCGTTGTGATCATCGCCAAATGAGATTCTGGCAGCTGGTAATAATCGGTCAAAAAATTAAGTAGCGGTGCGTAGCCTGCTGTTGCGCCATATTGAAACACCTCTGGCATATTCGCGAGGTTTTCTAGCGTCGGTTTCATTAAGTCGATCGGGAAGGTTTTTTCGTCCGGTAAGCCACCTGCAAGAGAAATGACGTTCTTATCGCTTGCTGCTGCGAGGATCTCTCGGATGTAGGATGACTTAGTTTGTTGTAATGAATGTGCGATTTCCATGTGCTGTGCTTCTCGTAATTGTCTTTTTTTATGTCACAAATAGTATAGGTAAATTGCCAAGCTTGGTGTGTCCATTTATGCTGTTAAATATGTCCATTTATGCTATTTAAGCGAAAGTTTACTCCGTGAGCCATCAACAAGTTTCCAGAATCAATGACGTGCTGTTTTACATTCACCAGGACATTAGCAGAGATTTATCGGCTAAAGAGCTAGCAGATGTAGCAGCCTATTCTGAACAGCACTTCCATCGTATTTTTAAAGATGTGGTAGGGGAGTCTGTCCATCAATATATCCGTCGCACAAGAATGGAATACGCCGCCAATCAACTGATGTTTGATACCAGCTCATCGGTGTTAGACATTGCTAACAAGTGCGGCTTTAGCTCGGTATCTTCTTTTAGCCGAGCGTTTAAAGCAACGTTCGCTATGTCTCCTGGTGCGTGGCGAAAGCATGATTTACAAGTCGCAGAAAAGCCGTATCTAAAAGATCCGGAAGTGGCTGCGGGTTATCATCGGGTTGCGAAACGCGAGTTGCCAGAACCTAAAATTATGGAGGTTCCACAACGCTTTGCGGCTTATGTGCGGCATGAGGGTTATAGCCGTTCCATTCGCAATGCGTGGCTGATTTTGAAGGCGTGGGCAAGCTCTGAGAATCGGGACTTTTCGGTTCAATACGGTTTGCATCACTCCAACCCCGCTTGGGTCGAGCTCGATAAGTGTCGCTATGTGGCTTGTATGGCGATTGATAAGCCGCTTAAAGTACGCGGTGTCGTGAATCAAATGACGATTCCGGGTGGTTTGCATGCTGTTTTTCGCTTAACAGGGGTATATGGAGAGCTTCTTCCTCAATTGAGTATGGTGTTAGAGAAGTGGTTGCCGAATTCAGGCTTTAAGCAGCGTTCTACTCCCGCTTATGTTCACTATCATAAAAACCATTTCCTCAGCCATGATGAGGCGTTTGAGCTGGACTTCTATCTGCCCATCAGCTTTTTCTAACTGGAGTATTTATTTACTATCCGTAAGGAAGAAAATGCTAAGCTCTATATGGTGATTTTTTACAAATAATTGAAAATTAAATGAACATCGATCATGTAAAGCTATTTGTCCGTTTGGCTTCGACACACAACATCAGCATGGCTGGTCAGGAGCTTGGACTTTCTCCTGCTGTCGCTAGCGCACACATCAATAAACTTGAGGACAGCTTAGGAGTTCGTTTAGTTCATCGCACCACACGCAAAGTTTCCTTAACTGAAGAGGGGCAGGCATTTTTACCTCACGCGGAGGAGGTCCTTGCAACAGTGGAGGCAGCAAGGGGAGCTGTTGGCTCAGGGCAGAGCGCGCCAACGGGAGTATTACGTATAACCGCCTCTGCAACTTTTGGTCGCTTGCATATTGTGCCCGCATTAAAAGGTTTTATGGCGCGTTACCCAGGGTTAACCGTGGACTGCCGATTTTCTGATTCCATTATGGATCTGGTTGAGGGAGGTTTTGATGTCGCCATTCGTGTCGCTGAGTTGAAAGATTCTTCATTGGTCGCAAGAAAGCTTGCGCCAGATCGTCGTATTATCGTTGCATCACCAGATTATATTGAACAATTTGGGAGACCCAACAAGCCCCAAGACTTGACGAATCATGAGTGTATTAACTTAGTTGGAATGAATAATTGGTCATTCAATACAAAAGATGGAATGTTCAATGTAAGAACTTCTGGTCGTTTTAAAACCGATAATGGTGATGCGATGAGAGACGCGACGGTAAACGGGTTAGGTATTTCTATCAACTCGGTTTGGAGTGTTTATCAAGAATTACAAAGTGGTCAGCTAGTGGAAGTACTCGAAGATCACCCTTTAGCGATGGATGCTGGGATTTGGGCTGTGTACCCAAGCTCTCGTTTAATTGCGCCTAAGGTGCGTGCCTTTATTGATTACTTTGCTGAATACTATGGCACGCCACCTTATTGGGAGTTTGCGGAAAAGTGATAACAAGCTTCACTTATCGAATACATTGTTTTTAAGGTCCGAATAAAAACGAACCTCAAGATAATTCTTAATTGTTATTAATAGAGTTTGCTTAGGATTAATTCAATACTATCAATTATCTGCTGTGTTTTGCTTTGATCTAATGCATCAGGGTGTGGGGGGCGCGAATGCTTCAATGTCATTATCGAAGTACATACCATGCGCTTGAGCAAACTCTTCTGATAGCGCAGCGCGAGTTAGAATATCTGCTCCTAAGCGGATATCACCACCAGCAACCCCATAAGCATCTTTAACCATCTTATTACCTAGGAATGATTTTGGGTTTACTGATACCAACATAGGGCCAGTGTTCTTAAGCTTTAGTCCGATTGCTCGTGACCACATCGTTAATGCCAATTTGCTTTGGGCATATGCTTCGCCATCTGACAATGGTTTATTACCGACTAAAGCGCTAGTGTTTACTGTTGTTTGTGCAGCTGAAGACAAATTAACCACACGACCCGTATCACCGAGCAACGGCAATAGCTCTCTAGTGAGTAAGTAGGGAGCAATGGTGTTGACTGCGAAGCGTACATCAAGACCCTCTTTAGTTCTTGGATTTGGTGTTGCGTACACACCAGCATTGTTAATGATGACGTCTAAACGATTGAACCGTTCTGTTATCTCCATCACTATCTGTTTTACCGCATTGGGAGAGGATAAATCAGCAACAAGGCTTTCAACTTTACCACTTTTCATCTCCCTCAAACTTTGCTCAACTTGTTGAATTTTCTCTATATTCCGGCCATGGATTATTACGTGTTGTTCACGCTTAATTAACATTTTCGCGGTTTCTAAACCAATACCGTCAGTAGATCCAGTAACTAGAATTGTCTTTCGCATGATCGCTCTCATTGTTGAGGGTTATTATAGAACGATCATAGTGGCATCTTTTGCATTCGACTATTGAGACTAAAAAGAAAACACTTTCTAGGAAAAATTGAAAATAACTTTGTTGTTCTTTTTGTGGACGGTGCGACGAATTAACGTCTCATTAGATGCTACGGTTATACATGTGGTGCTCAAAAATTAGGCACTGTTTTGTACTCAAATAATAGCCAAGAGGTCTCTATGTTAGGTGAAAATCACTCATTAACTCATGAATTCCCAGAACATTTGGATACCATTACCCAGCTTACCGAAAACGATGCATCATTTGCTGAAACCGTTAAAAACTACAATGCTTTAGATAAGGAAATCCGCGTACTAGAACTTCAAGGAAGCCCGATTGATGATCACGAAATGAACGTGTTAAAACATAACCGGGCTGAGCTCAAAGACTGGCTCCACTCGCGAATAATGGGTTCTTAGTGACGAAATGATCATCGGCTCGTAAATAGCGGGCCGATTTTAGTTCCAATGGACGATGCCAAGTGTGCAAACATTAGGAGTGCTGAGCAGGAGCTTGGAGCGGCAGGTGACCAGTTTTTACCCAAATGATCGTTTCTTGCTCTACAAAAGGAAAATGCTCACTCATATGTGGGCTTCGGATCCAAGAGAGAGCGGGATAGGTACCGAGCTCGTCTCTAAACTCTCCTGACAATACGAAAATTTCTTCACCACCAAAGTGACGGTGTGGTTGAAACTTCTCACCTTTTGGCCATTTAACCAACGCGACATGTTCGTGCTCAAAATTATGCAGCGGCATGACTTGCAACCCACCGACACCACTCTGCCAGCTCGCTTGGTTTGTATTAATGCGAACTGTTTCAAGATCCTCAGATTCGAACTGATTTAGTTTAACTAAAATCACACAGCCTTCTTCGCTAAATGGTGCGTGTTGACTTCCTGGAGGGTTACGAAGGTAAGTGCCGGCAGGGTAGTCACCGTATTCGTCAGAGAATACCCCCTCGAGCACCAATATTTCTTCTCCTTGAGGGTGAGGATGAGTCGAAAACTGCGAATTTGGCTCGTACTTAACGACGCTGGTGGTATGCCCTGATTCTTTGGCTTCTCGTTCCAAAGGTTTGCGCCACACACCTTTGGAAGGGCTGGCTATCCATTCCTGTTGAGCAGTATCTATCACGATTCTTTTTGAAAAATCCATATTCAACATATTGAAATTCCGTTACTTATTTAATTACTAATTCTCATTAGTATACGTATAAAAAACATCAATTGATTCATTTGTTGATAGCCCAATTCATGGATTGAGTACGAACATGAAATCGGAGCCTAATTTAAATTTCTGCTTGTGTAATGAGAATTGTTATATTATAACATCGCGAAATTAAATGTTATAACATAACAAAAGGAAAAAGTAGTGAATAAGAAATTGGTGTCTCTCGTGATCGGTAGCATTTTTGCATCCCCTGTTTTTGCCGACACACTATCGAACCCACAGATTGGTGTTGTTGTTGATGGCTACTACCAAGATGGCCAACGTCATAATTCTGAGCGCGAAGAAGGCTTTGGTCTAGGCCATACGGAATTAAACTTCTCATCAAATATCGACGACAAGTTTTACGGCGCATTGACCGCGGTTCTTGAAAGTCATGGTGATGAGACAGAATTAGAGCTTGAAGAGGCATTCATCGAAACTTTGGCATTGCCATATGGTGTAAACGTGCGCGCTGGCCGATTCCTATCTGACTTTGGTTACCTGAACAACCAACACATGCACACCGATAGCTTTGTTGAGCGTCCAATTGCTTATCGTACTTTCCTTGGCTCGCACTACTACGATGATGGTGTACGTGCAAACATCGTGTTGCCAACCGACCTTTATGTAAAACTTGGTGTAGAAGCGCTCAGTGGTAGCAAAATGTCTTCTGTCGAAGATGGTTCTGAAGTTGGCGTGTACACCACGACGCTGAAGCTTGGTAGTGACTTCTCCGAATCTTCAAGTTGGCAGTTTGGTTTAAGTTACCTGCGTAACGAAAACGGCAAGGTTAAAGAATTCGAAGATCACGACCACGGTCATGAAGAAGAGCATGAGCACGATCACCATCATGGCGCAGCAGTGACAGGTGCGAACCTTTACGGTGCTGATTTTGTTTGGAAATGGGCACCAGACGGTAATTACAAATACAGCAACTTCACGCTATCGGCTGAATACATGCTGTTAGACGGTGTGGTAGATAGCAAATATAAAAACGATGCAGAGTCACCAAACAACTTAAGCGCTTACTATGTTTCGGGTGTTTATCGCTTCAACCCAAGCTGGTCAGCAGGTCTACGTTACGGCGAAGCAGAAAGCTACGATGGTCATGCACATGGCGACCACATGCATTTTACTGAGCTGAATGATAAAGAAATGGATGCGATGATCGCATGGGATTCTTCTCACTTCGGTACTATCCGTGCGCAATACACTCGCATTGATAACCAAGACAGTGAGACAGACAACGTGTTCACTCTGCAATACGTGATGACATTTGGAGCGCACGGTGCTCATGCGTTCTAAGCTGACATTAAATAAATGCAGTTTGGTGATGATGGCGGCAGGAGCTGCCATCATTGCTTCGCCTGCTTCGGCTCTAAACATTTTCGTTTGTGAGCCAGAATGGAAAGCCTTTCTTGAAAGCCACGCGCCAGATGCCAGTATTTATTCAGCGACAACGGCTAAGCAAGACCCACATTACGTACAAGCTCGTCCTTCTTTGATTGCGAAGATGCGCCAAGCGGACATGGCAATGTGTTCGGGCGCAGAGCTAGAGGTGGGGTGGTTACCTATGCTGCAAGTTCGTAGCAGCAATGCGGCGGTGCAAAATGGTGCGCCGAGCATGATCTACGCGACGGACTTCGTGCGCATGTTAGATACTCATGCTCACGTTGACCGTAGCATGGGAGATATACACGCTCACGGTAACCCACATGTTCAATTTGCGGCAAATGACATGATTCCATTATCTCGTAAAGTCACGGAGCGCCTAAAAGCGATTGATCCCGACAACGCACAAAGTTACCAAGTGAATGGTATGAAGTTTCGTGCTCATTGGCGTAAAAAGCTTAAAGAATGGAATGAGAAAGGGGCTGCTTTAAAGGGTAAGCAAGTTGTCGGTTATCACGCGACGTATCGTTATTTGTACGATTGGCTCGGAATGAAGCAGATTGCCGATCTCGAACCTAAACCGGGCATTTCACCGACCACATCTCACCTGCAATCACTCACCAAGTTAAATGCCGACAGTTTTGATGCGATTGTTTACTCCTCTCATCAGGATCAGCGTCCAGCGAACTGGTTGCAAGATCATACTGACAAACCTGTGATTCAACTGCCATTGACCGTTTCTGAGGGTGAAAGCTTGGATGAGATGTACGATCAGGTCATTGATGATTTACTGGATGTGTTAGTGCCGCCCGTTCCTGTGAGGATCTAAGTATGGCGGATTATGCATGGCTTTTACCTGCGGTTTTGTGTGGTTTAATTGCGTTGGTTGGCAACATCGTTCTGGGGCAACAAGTTCTTAATCGTCAGATCATCTTTATAGATTTGGCGGTGGCGCAAGTTGCGGCATTGGGGGCAGCACTAAGCCACTACTGGTTGAGCCAATACGCGCTGTTCTCAGGCTCATTCTTTGGCGAAATGATTGGCCCTTGGGTGATGTCTTTGATGCTTTGCGGTTTGATTGCCTTAATGGAGAAACGATACCAGCAACATTTAGAGCCCATGATTGGCAGCTTGTTTGTCGTGTCTGCATCGCTGGCGATCCTGCTGGTGAGTAAAGACCCACACGGCGGAGACTTTATTCAAGGCATTCTTAATGGGCAATTGTTATGGGCGACTTGGGCAGACGTTTGGCCTCTGGCACTCATTACCGCTGCGATGTTGCTATTGGTTTGGTTAAAACCTGCGTTTATGCGCGGTAGTGGTTTTTATCTGATCTTTGCAATCCTGATGCCCATTACGGTCAAGTTAACCGGCATTTATTTAGAATTTGCTTTGTTGGTGATTCCAGCTTTATGTGCGGCAGCATTGAAGGGAACTCGATTCTTTGTCGCTAGTATCAGCATTGGTATTGTTGGGATCTTATCGGGTATTGCCGCATCGGCTCGCTATGACTTACCGAGTGGTGCGAGTATTGTGATCACCCTGTTTATTGCTGGCATGTTGTTTAATCTCTTGCTTCAGCCTTTTCTGGTGAAAATAACAAAACCAGCTTTTGTAAGAGATTAAGAGACAAGTAATATTGGTCTGATGAAGTAGTATTTGATTAATCAGACCAATACTTTTCTATCCAAGTCCTCCAATCGTGTAACTTTGCGCCTTCCAACACACTTTCTTACGTTGATCTTGCCATAGTCATCAAGTTGCCTTGATTAGTTCACATTCGACTCCCAGACTGTTTCTATAGTTTTTATAAGATATAAAAGACCCTGCGTATGAGAAGCGCAGCTGTAACGCGACTAGGCATAAAAACAAAAAACGCTAGGGATACAAGCGAATTTGTAATCTCAACATTTAAGGAAGACCAAGATGAAACCGGAAAAAGTAGCAGTAGTCACTGGTGCGGCTCGTGGTATTGGCCAAGCGATTTGTGAGCAATTACTGGAGGATGGATTCCACGTAATCGGGCTAGACATATCGCCCGTGGAATGGAGCCAGTCGGCGCAGCTAAGCAGTTATCAAGTCAACTTGTGTGATGCCGAAGCTGTCAGTGAAGTGGTAGAAAGTGTTGTAGAGCAGCACGGAAGAATCGATGCTCTGGTTAACAACGCGGGCATCACTCGAGATGCATTGTTGCCAGATATGTTAGAGCAAGACTGGGACAGCGTGATCGACGTGAACCTAAAAGCGGTGTTCTTACTCACCCAACGTGTTGCTCCTGTCATGCTAGAGCAGGGCACAGGCAGTATTGTTAGCATTTCTTCTATAGTGGGAACGGATGGTAATATCGGCCAGAGCAACTACGGCGCAAGTAAAGGCGGCGTCATCTCAATGAGCAAAGGCTGGGCGAAAGAACTTTCAAGAAAGGGTGCACAGATACGCGTCAACTGTGTCGCGCCAGGCTTTATCGCCACCGATATGACCAAGAACCTGCCAGAGAAAGTTATTCAAATGATGGAAGGCAAAACCCCATTAGGGCGCATGGGCTCAGTTCAAGATATCGCCAATGGCGTCTCTTTCCTAACCTCAGACAAGAGCGCCTACATCACAGGCCAAGTGCTCAAGATTGACGGTGGGTTGGTATTATAGCTCGCTAATCAAAACGTCAAATACCAAACGCCCTTTACTTATATGAAGGGCGTTTTTGTTTGAGGAACATTAATTGACCTGCTGGTATTTTTTTGCTCCTAAATGATTCAGTGGAATCAGTCAATAGTACGTGATGGAAGGTATAATTGCTTACTTTTATTAGCGAAGAAACTGATTGTATTGAGTGTTTTGTAGCCACTTGTTTTCTGGTAGCTTACAGCTCTTATTAAAGCTGTTGTGCCAGTCACATCTAATTAACCAAACATACAAGGAAGGAATTGTGAAGTATACGCCAAAGCCAAAGCCTATTCGACCTAGCAACCCATCTGCATTAGAGTTGGCTATTTATCGCTACGAATGTCAGGCCGCTGAATATCACGACAAAAAGAATAGTGTTGCGCCTAACAATGAATCTAAAGAAGCTTGCAAGCAGCGTATTGATGCTTTGGAAAAGGATTGGGCACACCTTCAGCATGAGCGAAAAAAGATTACTGCTCAGGTGATGCTACAGCAGGATCTTGAAACATACCGTGCTGAAAACAAGTTGAAAGATGAAGATGAGTTGTTCGAGGAGGCTCATCATCCGACTCGTGTGCTGGCTCGTAATCTCACTGCAGTTGGTGAACCTAAGCCGAGTAGCATCCATGACCCACATCATATCATTCCGGGTAAAGGGCGGTTTCAGCAGGTTAGACTTGTTGTGACACGATTAGCTCTTCATGCTCACGGTATTGGAATCAATGACCCGTTGAATGGCGCTTGGCTACCTCGCTATAAAAAGCACAAAGGTCACTGGGCAGGCAGTGAAGCACCAGCTCATCGAGAGATACATCGGTATAACTATGAATCATGGATTGTGAATACGTTTAGTTCTCCAATGCTGCCTGAGCAGGCAATGATTAGTCGCTTACAAAGAGTAAAGCACAAACTTCTGCATGGTGGATATCCGCAGAAAATTATTGAAAAGAAAGACACTAGCTGGAGCGGTCAATCATGAAAATCTACCAGTTAAAGCAACGCCCTGAGGAGTTTAAAACTCTAACTCTGGATATTATGAATCTTGCTAATCAGCTTGGTAATAAAAAGCTAGTAAGGCAACTCCGACTGCAGCCTTCTACTAATGAGCCTTTACTACCAATTTGGAAAGATGGTGTGGTTGGCGATTTTGAGGATGTTTTAGGAAAAAACTCTACGATGCCGGACATATCAACATGGTATAGCACATATCTAGCGCTAACTGCAGGTGCATGCGATAAGCTAGAATCGGTACTAGCGTCTGAGGGGGAGTTCTTGCCTATAAACGTTGGTGACGAAACCATATATGCTTTTAATTGCCTTAGTTTTGGCGCTGAAGATGAGTCTATGTGCCTTAAGAAATATACCGATGGTTTTGAAGATGGTCTGGAAACCATTGAATTTGATGAAGAGGATATCGAACCACGCTATGTATTCAAATCTCGCTTACAAGGCTGTACAGTGCTCTATGCTACAGAATCTTTCAAGCTTTTGTGCGAAGAGCATGGACTAGAAGGACTTAAGTTTGATGAAGATTTGCTGGATCCGTTTTAGTAGTTGACCAATGGGGTTAATGAATCCAACCACTACACTAGAAATTTGCAATACCTAAGCTAATGTTAGTGGGTTAATCGGCTCGTGGTTTTTCACAGTAGAGCCAAATTAGAAGTTGCATTTATTGCTAGTTCTGTCTTTTCTTTAGTAACAGTAGAATATGAAATCATGCAATCGAGGCGTCAGGTGGCGGGATTGCAAAGCAGTCTTTATCTCTAGTATCAAAGAGGACGGGGAGCCGCTTTTTACAGGCGACTATATCGAATACACTAATTAGCGCAGTTTTAATAAGCGTAATAAAAATGAAAATGAAAATGAGAAGCTGAGAAAGCCCGAGAAGAACTATTAAGTCGAGATTCCTTTCTAATATGTAGTGAGTGGGTTGATTTGGCCAACCGACAAAAGGATTTGTAACATCTATAATTGTCCATTAAATGCTAATTTAGCAAAACCTATAACTCAATTTTCCAAAAATGAGTTTCGTTAGCTTGAATTAGAATAACAAAGCGCTATTCACAGAAGGTGAAGGGTGTTTATCTCGTCTTAACTGCCTTTCAAGTTGTTTGAAATGAGGTATCGAGATCCGCTTCGCTCCTAGTTACGTTCAACCTTAGCTGCTACTTTTCATCAACAAATAGAGATGAGTTACCATCAAGTAGCATAGGGAAGCGAGTGAGCACTATTCTCTCAAATGAACACTAAACCCCTTCTTTGTAGCCTGTCACCTTCAAACTACTTCCTCTAGCGCTAACAATTAATTCAAATGTGCGCTGGTTAATGATTTTTCTGTAAGTAACACAATTGAACGTGATAGAAGTAACAAAATGGCCTCTTAACGGTAACGTTCCCGAAAAGTTTATATATTATCGCCCTCATTGATACAAGTGGTAGATACGCTCTGAGTACGAGCGCTCTGAAATTCAGACTTTAGATGGGTATTTAAAGTCACCATAAGTTTGCAATTTTACTTGGGAACGTTTGCAAATAACCTAAGTATAAATTTACGTGAGACTATGGAAATGAAACTACACACTTTGACGATGGCAGTAGCGCTTGGGCTGGTTACAGCACCTGCATTCGCAACAACAGATGTTGACGCTCTTGAAAAGCGAATTAATGAATTAGAACAGAGACTTGAACAGACAGAAAAAGTATCCACAGAAGCAAATGAGAAAGCCTCAAGCTTTGAGTTTCATGGCTACGCTCGTTCCGGGCTGCTCATTAATGACGATCTGAATGGTGCAGTGGGCACTGGTCCTTACATGACGGCAGCTGGTGCTATTGGCGCTCCAGTTGGGCGATTAGGGGTAGAGGATGATCATTATGTGGAAGCAAACCTTATTCACAAACGTTTTGCAGATGATGGTTCCAGCGCATTGTTCCGAATCATGTTGGCAGATAGTACGGAAACCAATAACGAATGGACGGCGAGCGAGAGTCAATTAAACGTTCGTCAGGTATATGCTGAGCTAAACAAGTTGAGCATGTTCTCTGAATCAAGTGCGTTTGCTGACGCGACGTTTTGGGCTGGTAAACGATTTGACCGTGATAACTTTGACATTCACTTCTTTGACTCGGATATTGTTTTCTTATCTGGCACTGGTGCTGGTGTGTATGACGTCCAAATGAGCGAATCATGGAAAGCAAACTTCTCGATCTATGGTCGTGATTTTGGTGAGATTGATAGCTCGTCAACGGATGTTGAAAACTATATCGCGACAATGAACAACCGCTTCGGTAATTGGCAATTGATGCTGAGCGGCATGACGTCAGCTGATAACAATGATCGCGTAGAAGGAGCAGCGGACAAAGGTTTACATGCGATGTTTGCCTACCATGGCGATAACTTCTTTGGCATGAGTGAAGGCTTCTCTAAAACCGGTATTTTGATGGGTGATGGATTGGGTGCGGAACTTAAAGGCATCGGTTCAAACGGAGATTTGTTAGAAGACGCAAAAGCCGTACGCTTGTTCAGCTATGGTGTAACACGCATCGGCGACAACTGGCGTGTAGCACCTGCGTTGCTAGCAGAACACAGCCAAGATCGCTTTGCTAAAAATGATGAATTTACGTGGGCATCGTTCAACATCCGCTTAGCGCAAGAGTTTACGCAGAACTTTGAGATGGTTTATGAAGGCTCATACCAATACATGGACCTAGACAATGCGATTGATAAAGCAAGTGGCAGTTTTTACAAAGCGACAATTGCACCAACGCTTAAGATGTCTACCGCTGCAGGTTTCTTTGACCGTCCGGAGCTACGTTTTGCAGTTAGCTACGTTGATTGGAGCGAAGACTTGAATGGCTACTCGATTAGCCAGGATGCGTGTGCTGCAACGATGGGTGATGGTGGTGAAGTTCTGTTTGCACTGCAAATGGAAACTTGGTTCTAAAGGGACCTAACCTACAAAGAGTAATAAGAAAAGCGCCAACTGATTTCAGTTGGCGCTTTTTCATTAACAGGACTGACGCTCAATAGTTTTGAAGGTTAGTACCATCTTACTCATTTCAAAACTTCTGTTGGCAATTCTATCTAGTAACAGTTTCGCACCATTTTCCCCTGCTTTATCAAATGCATAGTTAAATGTTGATAAGGTTGGGGTGCACACTGATGCGAGCTCATCATCACCAACGCCTAGCACTAAAACGTCTTTACCCGGTGTTAACCCGAGCTCTTGAATCGCTCTCATCGCACCGATAGCAATACGGTCTGTCGCACAGAACAAGCCATCTAGCTTAGGGTTCTTTGTTAAGTGTTGTTTTGCCAATGAATAGCCAGAATCGATGGTAAAGTCACCACGAGCATGGAAGGCGAGCTCAAAACCATGATGCTGTAGCGCTTGAACAAATCCTTCAGAGCGTTGCTTATCTACCGCGATATCGTCACCTTGCACACCAATAAAACCCATGGTTTGGCAACCTTTTTCAACCAGTCTATTTCCCGCTTCAAACCCTACTCGTGCGTCATCATGAATGATGCTTGGAATATTAAACATGGAACCATCTTGACCGACGAGCACAACTGGGACGGCTGAGTTTTGAATTGCTTTTACCAGCTTGGAATCGAGGTGGGTGGCGTAAAGAATGATCCCTTCAACCCGTTTTTGGTTAAAGATCTGAATGTATTCCAGTTCTTTTTCGTGGGCTTGGTGAGTGCTAGCAAGTAAGACATGTTTCCCGGCTTTTTCAAGGACATCGGTTAATCCATCGACACCTTGGGATGTGGCATGAGAGGAAACCCGAGGAACAATGACACCAACCAGATTGGTCTTTTGAGATTTTAGATCTTTAGCGACTTGGTTCGGCACATAGCCACATTCCGCTACTGCTTGGCGGACCTTCAGTTTTGTCGCTTCTTTTACGCCATATTCATCGTTTATAACCCGTGACACTGTTGATTTTGATACGCCAGCCAGACGGGCGACATCATGCAGACTCGCCATTGTTCCTATCCATTCTGTTTTTCGTTTTTGGGATTGTTTGCAAAGAGAAGATGAAAAGCTCTTTGATAAGTAGCGATTCTAACCTCCTATACTGCTCTTAGGGAGAGAATTTGACGATCATTCTCACATTCTCTCTGCTTTATCTTTGATCATTTGGTTTTATTGAGCAAAAATCTGTTTTGCAAACGTTCCCGAAAATTTCGCAAGCTCAGATAATAATCCAATGGGGTATGAAATGAATTATCCGGCAGTAGCAAAAGAGTTGTTAACTCTATTAGGTGGTAAAAGCAACATCACCGCACTTGCGCATTGTGCGACACGCTTACGCCTTGCCGTTGCAGATGAGCAAAAAATAGATGAACAAGCGATTGATAGCCTTGAAGGAGTAAAAGGGCAGTTCAAAGTTGCGGGTCAGTACCAAATCATTTTTGGATCTGGCATCGTAAACCAAGTTTATGCAGAAATGGCGAAGTTGACGGGGATGAGTGAAATGTCCACCAACGACGTTGCGTCTGCTGGCGCAGAGAAACAAAACATTGTTCAGCGCGCGGTGAAAGGGCTGTCTGATATTTTCGTTCCAATCATTCCAGCAATCGTCGCTGGTGGTTTGTTGATGGGTATCTATAACCTATTGACTGCTCAAGGCTTGTTCATTGATGGCAAATCTTTGATTGATGCCAACCCAGGACTGACAGACTTGGCGAACATGATCAACACGTTTGCGAACGCGCCGTTTGTTTACCTGCCTATTCTGCTGGCATTTTCAGCCAGTAAGAAGTTTGGCGGTAACCCATATTTAGGGGCGGCGCTAGGTATGTTGATGGTTCACCCTGACTTGCTGAATGGTTGGGGATTCGGCGGCGCATCTGTGTCTGGCAACATTCCGGTTTGGAATATTCTTGGCTTTGAAATCCAAAAAGTGGGTTACCAAGGTTCGGTGTTACCGGTTTTGGTATCGGCATTCATTCTTGCGAAGGTTGAGCTAGGCTTACGTAAAGTCATCCCTTCTGTTTTAGACAACCTTTTAACGCCATTACTGGCGATTTTCATAGCGGGTTTGCTGACGTTTACTGTCGTCGGTCCGTTCACGCGTGATATCGGTTTCCTATTGGGTGATGGTCTGAACTGGCTATACAACACAGCTGGCTTTGTTGGTGGTGCGGTATTTGGTCTTATTTATGCTCCGTTTGTTATTACTGGTATGCATCACAGCTTCATTGCGATTGAAACTCAACTTCTTGCGGATATTGCGACGACGGGCGGCACCTTTATCTTTCCTATTGCGGCGATGTCTAACGTTTCTCAAGGAGCGGCAGCGTTGGCGGTGGGCGTGATGAGCAAAGATAAGAAGATGAAAGGTATTGCGATTCCATCGGGTGTTACGGGTTTGCTGGGTATTACAGAACCGGCTATGTTTGGTGTTAACTTAAAACTACGTTACCCATTTATTGCGGCAGTTTGCGCTGCGGCGTTATCAAGTGCGTTCATCACAATGTTTAATGTGAAAGCTCAGGCATTGGGCGCAGCTGGTCTTCCAGGCATCATTTCCATTACGCCAGAGAAGATTGGGTACTACATCGCGGGTATGGTGATCGCGTTCTTGACCGCATTTGTTCTCACCATTGTTCTTGGTATGCGTGACCGCGCTAAAGTCGGTAAAAAAGCAGCGGCTTAATCTGAACTCCTTAAGGGTGGAGTCCCCCAAAATCCACTTCTTTTCCTAAATGTTTGGGGTGCTAGCCAAGCACTAATGGCTTGGCTAGCCTTTTTCAATTTTTACTTGGTAGTGAAGGTGTTCAACACGTTGGACTATCAGGGCTTTAATTTTAAGGTAAGCAAGATGAATCAAGTATGGGTAACTGGTGATGCAGTTGTCGATCTAATACCGGAATCTGAGACTTCTTTACTCAAATGTCCCGGTGGTGCACCAGCGAATGTCGCCGTAGCAATTGCTCGTCTATCTGGTAAGAGTGCGTTTTTTGGACGTGTAGGTGATGACCCATTTGGTCGCTTCATGCAATCAACGCTCGATCAAGAGGGCGTGAGCACGGAGTTTCTCGTTAAAGACCCTGAGCAAAGAACATCAACAGTGGTGGTAGATTTAGACGATCAAGGGGAACGCAGCTTTACATTTATGGTAAAACCGAGCGCTGATCAGTTTATGTCTGTTGAAGACATCCCAAACTTTAAGCAAGGTGACTGGCTACACGTTTGCTCAATTTCACTGGCAAATGAGCCAAGTAGAAGCAGCACATTTGAGGCGATCAAAAGAGCAAAAGCCGCTGGTGGTTTCATTAGCTTTGACCCTAACTTGCGTGATGAAGTGTGGCAAGATCAATCAGAAATCCAAGCTGTCGTGATGAAGGCTGTAGCGATGGCCGATGTGGTTAAGTTCTCTGAAGAAGAGCTTTTGTTCTTAACTGACTCAACGTCGATGGCGCAAGGTTTACAACAAATAGCCTCTTTGAATATTGCTTTGGTCTTGGTGACACAAGGTGCGAAAGGTGTTTGGCGCGTCTTTGAAAGTCAGAGTGAGCTGATCACAGGTCAAGTCGTTAGTCCGATTGACACCACAGGTGCGGGTGATGCTTTTGTCGGAGGGCTACTGGCATGCCTGTCTCGGCATGACGATTGGAAAAATCATCCTGTTGTTAGCTCTGCGATTCAATGGGCAAATGGCTGTGGTGCATTAGCGACGACGCAAAAAGGCGCAATGACCGCGCTTCCGACCCAGACAGAGTTGCTGCAATTTATTGGGCAATGATCTTCAGATCCAATTTCAGTTGAGAAAAATTATGAGCTTAAACAACCGTTGGACTGTAGAGCAAAGATATCGCCGACTTGAGCAAATCCCTCAGTGTGATATCGAAGAAATGACACTTTCACGTCAGCAAGATAAAGGCTTTCCTAGTTTTCATATCGCCCCTAGATTTGGGCTGTTAAATGACCCAAATGGGTTGTGCTATTTCAATGGTGAGCACCACATCTTTTACCAGTGGACGCCTGTGGGACCAGTCCATGGAATGAAGTATTGGTATCACCTTTCTACTAAAGACTTCATCCATTTTACTGATCATGGCGTGGGTCTTCATCCCGACCAAGACTACGATTCACATGGTGTCTATTCGGGCGGCGCTTTGGTGGAAAACAACAAGGCTTTGCTGTTTTTTACTGGCAACAAGCGTGACCAAAACTGGAATCGAATCCCAACACAGTGTTTTGCCACCATGGATTCAGACGGCAGCATTGAAAAGCACGGTGTAGTCATTGAGAACGAACATTACACGGAGCACTTTCGTGACCCAAAAGTTTGGAAGAAAGGCGACGACTATTTGATGGTGGTGGGTGCTCAAACCAAAACCGAGCATGGTTCTATGGCGCTCTATCAAAGCAAAGATTTGAAAACGTGGCAGCATAAAGGTCCTATCAAGACCAAGTTCTCTGACCTTGGGTACATGTGGGAGTGTCCTGATTTATTTGAGATTAATGGTCAATCGGTGATGCTGTTTTCTCCACAGGGCGTGAGCAGTAGTAATCCTTATGATTTCAAAAACATCTATTCTGTCGCGTATATCGTGGGTGATCAGTTGAACCTAGAGTCGATGACTTTAGAAAACCACCAAGATATTTTACAGCCAGATTATGGGTTTGATTTCTACGCCCCACAAACCTATTTAGATGAGAATGGGCGTCGCATTCTTATTGCATGGATAGGGTTGCCAGAAATCGACACGCCATCGGTCACACACCAGTGGGCAGGAATGTTGTCTCTTCCTAGAGAACTAACGTTGAAAGATGGTTTTCTTGTTCAAACTCCACTCCCTGAATTGGAGAGTTTAAGAAAAGAAGAGGTAGTCTTTGCACAGTCCCATACACTGGAAAGCACAAGTTGTTTGATCCAATTAGACCTTGAGGGCGATGGCTTTGAACTTGAGCTGAGTAACCTCAAAGGTGACAACATCGTCTTTAGTGCGACAAAGCACGAGTTTATGCTGGACCGTCGTCACATGTCTCATTTGTACGCAGAAGAATTTGGTAGCATTCGAAAAGCACCAAGATTGGACGCTAAGCAGACGATTGAGATGTATATCGACAATTCTGTCATCGAGATTTTCATTAATGGTGGCAAACACACGATGACCAGTCGTTTCTTTATTGATGACCTGAATACGGTAACGTTGAGAGGGTTGGAGCAAGCAAGGCTTTTCCCTTTGAAAGGTATTTCTGGTTTGTTTGAATCAGCTAAGTAACGGTTTCGAATACATTAAAACGCCCTTCATTGATTTAGTGAAGGGCGTTTTTCTTTCTAACTATCTAACTTAACTGCCTATCACGCACGTAAGTTGTTTGAACTAAGGTATCCAGAACAACTTCATTCTTGGTGACTTTGAAGTTTAGCGGTTGTTCTAAATCCCCAAATAGAGGTGCGCCGCCGAGTGTAGCTTACTCATCGTTGGCATCTCGAACCTAGTTCACATTATCGCGACGTTTTTACTTATAGCGTGAAAGAAAATCCCATAACCAAAGGTTCTAACTAAAAGAGATTGCAGGACTTTTATTTAGCGAATTCGACCTAATATCTTGAGTATGCCTAATCGCAGTTGGCGAAGAGGTGATGTTAATAATGCTTGCTGGCGCGTAAGACCCGTCAGTTTGAAGATGCATTCAAACACAATAAGGGAAAACAATGGCTAACGAATACATTCCACCAAAAGTTTGGACAAACGATAATGAAAACGGCGGTCAGTGGGCGAGCATCAACCGTCCGGATTCTGGCGCACGTCATGAGCAAGAGCTTCCAATTGGTGAGCACCCATTCCAACTTTACTCAATGGGTACCCCAAATGGTCAGAAAGTGACGATCATGTTTGAAGAGCTTTTGGCGGCTGGCGTAACGGCAGCAGAATACGATGCATACCTGATTAAGATTGGCGATGGTGACCAGTTTGGCTCTGGCTTTGTAGCTGTTAACCCAAACTCAAAAATTCCGGCATTGGTTGACCGTTCGGGTTCTGAGCCAGTGAACGTGTTTGAATCTGGCAACATCTTGTTTTATCTAGCAGAGAAATTTGATCATTTCTTACCAAAAGAAGGCGCTAAGCGTGCTGAGGTAATGAACTGGTTATTCTGGCTGCAAGGTTCTGCGCCATACCTAGGCGGTGGTTTTGGTCACTTCTACGCGTACGCACCAGAGAAGTTCGAGTACCCAATCAACCGCTTTACAATGGAAGCAAAACGTCAGTTAGATGTATTAGACAAGCGTCTTGCGAACAATGAATTCCTAGGTGGCGATGAGTACAGCATCGCTGATATCGCAACATGGCCATGGTACGGCAACCTTGTGTTGGGTCGTGCTTACGATGCGGCTGAATTCTTAGACGTAGAAAGCTACAAAAACGTTGTGCGTTGGGCAAAAGTAATTGATGAGCGTGAAGCGGTAAAACGTGGTCGAATTGTGAACCGTTCATGGGGTGAAGAATGGGAGCAGTTACCTGAGCGCCACAGCGCAGAAGATATTGATAAAGTATTGAAACTTAAACCATAAGCAATCTTGGCCTAGCTACGTCAAATGAGTTTAGTTTTATCTATGCTTATACAGTGACCTTAATCAAATCTATAGCGCACCATATACGGTGCGCTATTTTTATTCTCATTTAGTCTCGAAATTCTAATTTATATCACCTATTGAAGAGCATTTAGTTCGTAGATGAATCTTTAATGTATTTATATGTTATGATGCAAAACAAAGCTCATATTTCCATGTTAAATATGGACTGGTTATACTTCTTTCTAATAATTAAACTATTTAAAAATTATAAACCGATTTTATATCCATTATAAATGAAATTAATGATAATTAATATTTGACATAACCACTAAATTTATGTGGAATATGCGGGTTGATTTGTTTTGAAGAAATAAAATTAATTTCTAGTACTTTTATTTAAGACAAGCTTAGCTTTTAGCGATGTTTAATTATTAATGCTTATATCATGAAAGAGGATATGTATGATGTCGTCGTTTGAGTCGTATTGGGTTGGGGTACGTCAAAGAATAGCTACACAAACCCAAGGTAACCGCAGTTTAAAGTCTCTAGTCATTAAAAAGCAGCGTGTGAACTTAAATAACAGTGGGTTATCCTTTCGCGCTAAGTCCGGATGCCTTATCCCTCACTGTTATACCAAGTTCTCTGATGAGATAAACCTAAAAACATCGAAAAAATCGTCTCTTAGTTTTAAGAAAGGAAAGCTGTATTTTTCTCCGATTTAATAATAATAAATGAAATTTACATAAATTATAATATTAGGTTTTTAAATTTATCGATAATTAATTACGATTTTATGATGCGTTTTCAATATGTTTTCTTGGTAAGTAATTAACTGGACTTATTGTTGGTTGTTTTTGTTGTTTCCTATTTAGATATGGATAAAAGCTCAACTACTTTTCCTATACCAACTTACTCCCTGAATTGACTTGCGCGCTTTTTCTCCCCTCTCAAAAAACATAGCGTTACGGAATTATTTTCGCTCCTGTTTCATTCTTCAAGACGAAAGCTCTACCTACCTCTCATTATTTTCGACAAACATTGAGTAAAAGTAACCAATCGTAACAAGGTGGCTGTAACTGAGCGCCGTTTCAATATACTCGTTTTTTAACTAGGTAATCCCGCGCTTTGAATTCATTCGGGTACCGTTTGTAAGCCTTAAATGCTACTAAGATAAGATGTCATGATGAGAAAAAGTACTATATTACACACAGTGTTAATTACAGGGTTCGCTGCTGTATCCTCGTTGGCTTATGCTGCGCCTTCAGTTGTGCCAAATGCGCCGGAACTCAGTTCTCGTGGTTATGTTTTGATGGACTTCCATACGGGGAAAGTACTGGTTGAACGTGATGCCCACAAACGTTTAAACCCCGCGAGTTTAACGAAGTTGATGACTGCTTATGTAGCTGGTCAAGAAATTAATACAGGCAATATTACGTTGAATGATGAGGTTGTCATCAGCCGAAATGCTTGGGCAAAAAATTTCCCAGATTCTTCAAAAATGTTTATTGAAGTCAATACTTCCGTTTCTTTGTCTGACTTATACCGTGGTCTGATTGTTCAATCTGGTAACGATGCCAGTGTTGCTATTGCTGAGTATGTTGCGGGAAGTGAATCAGGGTTTGTGAGTTTGATGAATAGTTGGGCCGCCAAGCTTGAATTGTCTAACACGGCATTCACCAACCCTCACGGCCTAGACAGTGACGGTTTATATTCGACACCTTATGATATTGCCAAGTTGGGCCAAGCGATTATTCGTGACTTACCTGATATCTATCCGCTGTATAGCGAAACCTCGTTTACTTACAATGGCATCACTCAATACAACCGTAATGGCTTGCTTCGTGATCGTAGTATGAATGTCGATGGCATGAAAACTGGATATACAAGCGGTGCGGGTTATAGTCTAGCGACTTCTGCAATACAAGGTGATATGCGTCTGATTGCTGTAGTGATGGGAGCGAAGAGCGAGAATGTTCGTGAATCAGAAAGCAAGCAGCTGTTAAGTTATGGCTTCCGCTTTTACGATACGGTAATGCCGACTGAGGCGGGTGCGGAACTTGCGAAAGCTCGAGTTTGGATGGGCGAAAAAGACGAGCTTACTGTTGGCGTAGCTAACGATGTTTATCTCACTTTGCCAAAAGGAGATGTAAAAAATCTGCAAGCGGAAGTTGAATACAACGGTGATTTAGTTGCGCCAATTTCTGAGCAACAAGTGGTTGGTAAAGTGCTTTACAAAGTCGAAGGTAAGGTCGTAAATGAAGCCGAGCTCGTTGCATTGGAGTCCGTGGAGGAAGGCAGTTTATTCAAGCGAATTTTAGACTGGTTTAAGCAATTGGTCGCTAGCTGGTTCTAAACAGTAGCGAACTTCTGTCTATATCACTCTATCTTGTTAATGTTCTATTAAATCAATTTACTAAGGCGGCCAACGTGGTCGCCTTACGTTTTTGGAATACTCGTTGCGTTAAAACGCAGGCCTTCTTGTAAGGGTGTGTTTTACCTGACCAAGAGCGTTTTGTGTTTTTGGGTGCGAGAGAAAAGAAACTAGAACAAGAATGGAGTGACACGTGCACAAGATTTTATCTTTGACATTGATTTTATCGCTCATGGGCTGCGCTATGCCTTACCAGCAGGAGGTCGATAGCGGCCAATGTGTTGGAGTCATGACCTCTCAGGATGCATATGGTTATTTAAACCCAAACCATTACACGATGCAGGTACTCGCGCTAAAGCAAGAAAAAGATGTGAAAGATTATATTCGCTATATCGATCCTAAGCATCCGGTTTGGGTTAACTGGAAAAACAGCCGAGGCACGCGTTGGTATACGGTAACTGTTGGTGATTTTAAAACGAAACAGGATGCCTACAATGCGCTTTCTTCATTACCAAGCCGTGTAAAGCAGTCATCCCCGTTTGTGCTGACTTTTGCGGAAATGCAGCGTAAGCAACAAACGAGTGTTGTGAGAATGCGTTAGCCAACAAAAAACGGAAGCGATGGCTTCCGTTTTTGTATTTAGGAGTAAGCTTAAAGCGCCGCTAAAATCGTTTCTGCTTTGCTTGCTTCAAACTCTTTTGGCTCTTCAACGTTAAGCTTAGTCACTGTGCCGTTTTCAATGATCATCGCGTAACGTTGTGAGCGAATACCACCAAAGCCGCCTGTATCCATTTCAAGACCTAATGCTTTAGTAAAGCTAGCGTCGCCATCGCCCAACATCAGAATCTCAGAAGCGTTTTGAGCTTCGCCCCACGCTTGCATCACAAATGCATCGTTTACAGAAACGCACGCAATTAAATCAACACCTTTTGCCTTTAGCTCATCAGCTAATACCACATAGCCTGGTAGATGAGCTTCTGAACAGGTAGGGGTGAATGCGCCAGGTACAGCAAAGAGTACGACTTTCTTGTTCGCAAACAGTTCTGTAACGTCGTGGTTAACCATACCATCGGCAGTCAACTCACTTAGAGTTGCAACTGGTAGAGCTTGGCCTTGTTGAATCATGATTATATTCCTTTTTGTGTGCTAGTTTAGCTTTCTCAGTCTAGCGTTTATAAATGCGGTTAACCACAGAGTTTTTGTAGGGTTTTAATACCTACGCGTTTGACCTAAGGCGTGGCACTGATGCCTTTATTGCAACGCTTCGTGCTGGTTTACGTATTGGCTAACAAGGTGACGATATTTCGCCTTTAACTCGTTATCGATAAAGCTGGCATCAATCGCGTTCATTGTAAATTGGGCAAGTTCACTCTTACTCATTGGATGTGCGTTGTTGACGGCCAGAAAGTTATCCGTCATGTAGCCACCAAAGTACACAGGATCGTCTGAGTTAATCGTTACGGCGACACCTTTTCGTAGCAAATCCACAATATTGTGATCTTTCATATCGTCGAATACACATAGCTTAAGATTCGATAACGGACACACTGTCAGTGGCATTTGGCTTTCGATTAAGGATTCAACTAATGCTTCATCATCAACACAGCGAACACCGTGATCCACGCGGCTCACGTAAAGCATTTCAATTGCATCGCTAATATTTTGTGCGGGGCCTTCTTCACCTGCGTGAGCAACGGTAAGTAAGCCTTCTTCTACTGCTTGTTTAAATACGCGCTTGAATTTAGCTGGCGGATGACCTTGTTCTGAAGAATCTAGTCCAACACCAATGATCTTATCACGGTGTTTCAGAATAGCCTGTAGGGTCTCTATGGCGCTCTCTTCTGAAAGGTGACGGAGAAAACACGCAATAATTTGCGAGGTAATGCCAAGTTTTTCGTGACCATCTTTTAGCGCGCGAGCGATTCCATTGATAACAGTGTCAAAGTCTATGCCGCGTTCTGTGTGTGTTTGAGGGTCAAAAAAGATTTCGGTATGAATAACGTTGTCTTCTTTACAGTGCAGTAAGTATTCCCAAGTGAGATCGTAAAAATCTTGCTCCGTACGCAGAACTCCCGCTCCTTGGTAATAGAGGTCGAGAAATGATTGTAAGTCTGTGAACTGATATGCGCTGCGTAGTTCACTCGGAGAAGAGTAAGGGATCTCGATGCCGTTTCGTTTTGCTAATTTGAATAAGAGTTCCGGCTCAAGTGAACCTTCGATATGTAAGTGCAGCTCTACTTTTGGAAGACCTTGAATAAATGCGTTCATATTCCACCTTATGTGTATTGTGGATGCAGTTACTCTAAGAATAGGTATAGATAGAAATAAATCGAACGCTATCACAAAGAGTAAGACCCACGATGATCTCAACTCTTCGTAATCAGCACTTTGCGGGAACTGGTAGAGACCCCCAAACCATATCATTGGGGTTATACGAAGCAAACGAGAGGGATTATACGCAAAAATATCGCTTTGGCTATACGCAAATAACCTAACTGTCATTAGTCACGGGTTTTCCTGTGAGCGAAACGACTATTTGCAAGTCCACTTGAGTATAGAGGAGCCAGTTGTTTTTGCGTGTGTGAGAGGCACGTGTAATTAGAAGAGTAGTCTAAAAGAGTGGAGATTCGTTTGAGCAAAGGTAGGTGGCGGTACCTTGCACAACGATAAAGGCAGAGAAAGCACTAGAGAGCATTTATAGATCGAATAACTTATCAAATTCTCTTTGTTCCATAATGTCTTCTATGCGGCGTCGAGTTTTCTGCTTTACCGCCGCCGCGTTTTGTTCAGACTCTTTTTTGTCTTTTTCTGACTGCTTCTTACTTTTTCTAGCCATTGGATACCTTCCAAATTAGTTGCATTATCCATTAATGCATGAAAACTGAATCAGTTAACAGTAAAACTTCCTAACTTTGAACCTGAATCACAGAGAATAGTTCCAGATTGCGTTTTCTCACAATATTCAAAATCGATCATGAAGCTATGAGAAAGAAGTTTCGGTAATACGTGCCTTCGTAAAATATCACCATTTAATTGATGTATTTTAGCGTTCCAAGAGGTTTGAGGTTGTTCTAAATTAAATTCAATTTCTAACATTTATTCTCCTGTTTTTTAGTGATTTTCTCTTTGTTAAGTAATTGATACCAATGCCTTTGACGGCCAGTTCTTTTTGAGGACATGATTTTTTCTATAAATAATAAATTAAGCAGTACTATTCAGTTTATTTTAGATAGCACAAAGCAATGCCTAAAATTAGGTTGAGTGATTGATGAAAGAATATTTTTGAAGGAGAGAGGTTTGGTGCAGCATGGGCATGCTACACCAAGAAAAGCAGTCTTATAGAGGAGTTACTTCAGTCGCTTGAGGACCTTTTTTACCTTGCTCTACATTGAAGCTTACTTTCTGACCTTCAGTCAGTGTTTTGAAACCGTCAGAAACGATAGCGTTAAAGTGTACGAATACATCTTGGCCGCCGTTGTCTTGAGATAGAAAACCGAAGCCTTTAGTTTCGTTAAACCATTTTACTGAACCAGTTACTTTAGACATAAAAATACCTTTGAATTAAACATTAAAATTATGATTTGTTTTGTGGATCTTTTCTAAGCTATTGAATGTTCAATCAAGAGGAAGTTGTACGCAGGTGTCTGAATTGGGGATTCAAGATTTTACTGAGAGGAAACTTAAACTAAATGTTGCATTAACAGCTCTCTTCTAAGAGCCAAGGCACACTATACACCTTGTTTAGAAAATAGCTACATTTATTTTAGATAAATTAAATGTGCTCATTATTAACTCGATAAATTGTATTGTTCGAAAAAGTTGAATAAGTAGAACGAATAGTATGGCTCATAATTTTAGCTCATCAACCTAAAATAGAACCTTATCGATAGCCATAGATTGAACATGCGATTTGCAAGCGGTCACAAAGATAAACTAGGAGAACTAGTATGAGTACATTCAGAGACATTCGTCAGCTTATTCCTGCGCAACCTACTGCTGATGGTGATGGAGTGAAAATTCGCCGAGTAGCGGGTTTCAATCATGCTAGCTTTTCTCCATTTTTGATGATGGATGAACTCAAATCAGAAGACCGTGCTGACTATATCGGCGGTTTCCCTCCGCATCCGCACCGCGGTATCGAGACGCTTACTTATATGTTGAAAGGTCATTTCCAGCATCGTGATCATATGGATAATGTTGGCGAGCTTCGTTCCGGTGGTGCACAGTGGATGGCGGCAGGAAGAGGCGTCATCCATAGCGAAATGCCTATTATGAAGGAAGGCGAACTGCATGGTTTCCAAATTTGGATTAACCAGCCTGCGAAAAATAAGATGCAGCCAGCTCAATATCATGACTTTCAACCTGAAACGATCACTGAGTTTGATACTCCGAATACGGGGGTTGTACGTTTGATTGCGGGTCATATGACTATAAACAACGAACGAATTCAGGGGCCGCTAACAGAGACAGGTGTTGCTGCCACGGTAGCCGATTGGAGAGCGATGGGTGGTCAAGCTTTGAATTTGAACACGGATCAAGACAACAACATGATGCTCTATGTCTATAAAGGTCGTATTCAATTAAAAGGTCGTGAGATCAATCAAGGCGAAATGGCCATTTTATCGAAAGGTGAATGGGTTGAATTGCAGGCCGAAAAAGAGAGTGGTGCACTGATCTTTATTGGTGAGCCAATTAATGAACCCGTGGTGCATTATGGCCCTTTTGTCATGAATAGCATGGAAGAGATAGAACAAGCTATCCAAGACTACAACTCTGGGTTATTTGAAACTTACTAGTTTTGACAGCCTACTCGCTTTTTCAGTTAGCGAGCAAATTAAAACAGTTTTGAGCCTGAATATTGGGCTCGACCAGAAGCAAATACGATAATCCACTGCCATCGAATTTGCGTTAGCCACGTTTAATCCACGTGGCTTTTTTCTACTTCTGACTCCATCGTATGATGGCTTCCTTTCCTGCTTCAATTCCTAACTCATAAGCATGACGCAGTGGTGCTGGCGATCGACTCAGCCGTTTCAACTTGAATGTTTCAGGAGGACACACTTGAATGATTTCGATACCAGGTGGTGGGTTGTTGATCAGCGCTAAGGTCTGATTGTAGCGAACTTCACGTGTCAACATAGGTTCAATTAATCCGGGCGTTTCTTTCAACATCCTCCTAGTTAGGGCGCTGAATTTTCCTCTTGGCTTTTGATAGCTTGCGGGCTGACTGCGTAAAACCATAATCTTTTTGGCTCCTCGCTTTATTGCTTCTGCAACAGGAAGTGCGTCTGAGACGCCACCATCAACGTATTGAATTCCGTTCAGTGATACGCCATTTCGGTAAAGTACAGGCAGTGCGCTGCTGGCTTTCATTGTTTCTGCCAAGTTGTCGATATCAGGAAGGTGGTACTCCGCTTGCCCATTGTCTTGACGCGTCACGCCTAAAAAGAAAGGTCGTGAATCAGCTTTGAGCGCAGATTTATCGATGCCAAGTTCTTCGAGGGTGACATTCCACATCCAGTCTAAGTTCATCATATCACCACCACGTAGAAGTTGAGATGGAGAGATAAATTCTTTTCTTAAGCTGTAATCGAGGTAGATTTTTAAGTTACGTCCGGGCATTTTAGCTAAGTAGGCAGCCAAGTTGCTAGCACCCGCAGACACTCCCCAAAAGCTATCAAATGGAGAGAACTCGCTAGCAAGAAAATGATCGAGTATGCCGCATGAAAATACGCCTCGCATGGCTCCACCTTCGACAATCAATGCTCGAGAGCCTACTTTTTCCATCACTTCGCTCCACTCTTTATCAATCGGATAATAGCGTGCAGCTTAACGCATAATGGTTTTATACCCAAGTGGGCCAAAGGTCTAGGTTGCGTTCCTTTGAATAAAAAGGGCATCGATGGATGCCCTTGTCACTTTTAGCCTATGGAATTGCGGGTAATTGAGTCGCTAATTTAGTGAAGGAGAGCCGAGCCGACTAGCCCCCTTACATAGAGCCATACCTGTAGTCCCATACTGATCGTTGTTGGAATAGTTTGATGATCACTTGTTAAATAGGCATACAAACACTATCCAGAGCGTTGTAAGCAAAAGTAATGGGGTGAATACTTTCTGGATAGAAGCGCCATCCGTTAAATTGTAAATTTTGATGGATTCATTATAAAACGCTCGTTTGAATTCTTTGAAGCTAATGTCGCTCTTCGCATGCGACTGTTCATAGTGCTGGTGCGCTGCGTCCGATAGTTGGTATTCCAAGTCTTGGAGCTCGTACTCCTTGTTAAAAAACGCATCCCAAGCCGAAAGGCGGGCTATCGTTTTAGGAGATGGATCCCCATTTAGTTTCTCTAGACGCTTAGCATAAGCTGCTTGATATTTATCCACGGTATATTCCTGTCTGAATAGACGTTGAGTTAGAACATATGTAAAAAGAAAAATAAGTAATAAAAGGTTTTTTACGTTCTATACCTGTGATAAATGCTAAAAAGTTCAATGCTCTAGCACTCCGATGTCGCAAATGATATTGATGGAATTGCTCTGCGACAAATAAAATAATTACTCTAGATAACAACGAATTTTTGTTGTTTTTTAAAAAAACTGATCATGAGATTGAGTGGGGAGTTTTACCGAGAAGAATTTCGCTACTGTAACTCTCTATATTTACTCAAAAAGAGAAAATCTTAGAAGCTTTCTTTGATTGATGTGAGATATTTTAGGTCGAAAAGCATTAATTTTGGCTATGATTATAGTTCGTCTTTTTGTTGTTGAACTCTACTTCGAGGGGGGAAAGAACCCATATTTCGAGCATAGGATAGCTCGCTTTTTCGTTACGTCGTTCTTGGAGTTTGAGTCAGTGACGAAGCTATGAGTCTAGCATCTTGAACTCGATTGGGCGTATTAATTAATTATAAAAGTAAAGCAGTGCTGAGCTAGGATAAACTTCAACGTAAAGGTGACGGTATGAATATACAATCAGCCATTATTGAATATGCGATAGCGATTATAGGCTTACTTTTGACGGGCGTTACCCTCTGAGCATGACTGCCCAGAGGATAGAAAGTGCATTAGCCGATCGCTAACGATTGATGTTATATCGAGCCATTGCAGCTTCTTCTGACGATACAACCGTTTTACCAATTGGTGCGAGTGAAATAACCGCTAGCTTGAGGTGTTGGAGCGCAAACGGAATGCCGATTATGGTGACAAAGCATGCTGCGGCAGAAAGTACGTGACCGATAGCCAACCAAAGGCCTGCAAATACAAACCAAAGGACGTTACCAATAACGCCGAGCGGACTCGTGCCAATGTCCATTTCATTGGTCAATTCATCGCGTGAGATGGCCTCTTTACCGAATGGGAAAAAGGAAAAATTACCCATAACGATACACGCACGCCCCCAAGGTATTCCGATGATGCTAATAAAGGCCAAAATACCAAAAAACCACCATAGCAACCCCATAAATACGCCACCAAATACAAACCAAATGATGTTACCAAGTGTTCTCATTCTATTTCCTTTATTCTTGAATGTGATGATTCAGATACCTGAGAGCACCGTAAAACAAATCTAAACCGTCTGTTTTGTCGATGTGTGCTTTTGTGCCCTCATTCACCTGATTGATAGAATAATCGCAGTAGTCTTAACAGAGAATGAATGCCTTCCTTAAGGCAAGTCTTTTTAGTATAGAGCGTAATACTCAATCAAGCATATAGCCAAGAATCGCATTATCTAGAGACAACTTTCTCGATATATTGACAAATTTGCTCTGCCAATCGATGGCTGGCAATGTTGCGTGTTACTACTTCATCAGCAATATTTCCAGACTCAACGACGCCAAACCAATCGAGCAACATCGAATGGAAACCTTTACTCGTCAGCATTGGCGTCCAGTCTTTCAAATTGATTTTTTGCTCTTGGTTAGCTTGCCATAGTTTGCCTTCAACGAAGGAGTCGAACTCAACTGCCTTGTTTGCATAACAAGCTTGAACGCGCTCTGTAGTGATACCGAAGTGGCGATTCATCGAGGCGTGGAGCAAAGTATCTCCATGTTGCCACTGAATATCTAAACGCGCCAACTGACTACCTTCAAGTTGATGAGTTACATAAGCATCTTTTAGATCGGCTTTGGCTGTGACGTTAACGCTGTCTAATGGGTGAATAAAATCATCAAATATAAAGGTACGAACATCCCCCGGTAGTTGGTGACGGTTCTTTTCCCAGCGTAGCGACTTTAAGTCAGATATGTTGCCTTGCTGCACTTGTGGCATATGTTGGTTGTAAAGTGGAATGTGACGACGGTTAAAGCCCACATAGAGTGGCTGTCTCTCTTTTGCGGCAATGTCGTACAGCTTTTCCACGTCATCAGCACTGTTCGCTAATGGTTTGTCGACAAAGGTTGGAATTCCATGCTGCAGAAAAAATGCCGCTATTTGAGGGTGTACGCTTGTTGCCGCATGAATCATGACGGCATCGACGCCAAAGTGCAGAAGTTGTTGGTAGTCCTGGCAGATCTCTGAGATTCGATACTGCTTAGCCAGGCTCTCAAGTGTGTTTGGGTTGCGGGTACAAAATACAAGTTCGATATTTGGAAGCTGAGTGATAACAGGAAGGTATGCTTTCTGAGCGATATCCCCTAGACCAATAATACCAATTTTCATCCTAGTCCTTATCTCGATGTATGGATCGCGGACTGTCAGTATAACGCTTGGCGCGGCGATGAGTTTAAATACCTTGTTAGAAAAAGCCTGATTCACACTTTGAGCCAGGCTTTATTGAATGATTTAGGAAACGGCTCGGCAGGCTTTGAATATATCTAACTTGCTATCGTAGGCTTGAGTTTGTACATCCATAATGCCTAATAAAGAGTGGAACACGTTATCATGTGAGTATTGGCCTGCATTCTGTGCTTGTTTATACAAACAGTCGGTATTGATCTGCTTCGCTTGTTTAAAGCCCGAAGACAGCCACATAATCAAAGGAACGCGTTTTTGGAAATCTGGTGCAAGGCCATAAGGCATACCATGTAAGAACAATCCGTTTTCGCCTAGTGACTCACCGTGATCCGATATGTAAATTAGCGCAGTATTATACTCAGACTCTAACGCTTTAAGTTTTTTGATGGTTTCTGCCAATACAAGATCGGTGTAGCGTATTGTATTGTCATATGTGTTCACTATTTGTTCGATGCTACAATTTTCGATATCTGCACGTGGACAGTCTGGTTTAAAGAAGGCGTTGTCTCTTGGGTAACGCTGAAAGTAGGTCGGACCGTGGCTTCCTATAAGGTGCATGGCGACCACTCGGTTACCGTGCATATCCGCGACTTCCTGATCAAAATGATCTAATAGCGCCATGTCGTAACAAGTTTGGCCATTACACATAGGGCTTACTTGCTTTCGATCCACTTCAATTTTCTTGATCTTGTGGGCTACTTCTTTATCCCCACCGTCATTTTCTTTCCAAATGAGGTCAACCCCAGCGCGCAGCATTATATCGAGAGCATTGTCCTGGTTATCCGCTTTGGTGCGTTCAAACTCGTTTCGCGTGAGCTGTGAAAACATACAAGGCACAGATACAGCAGTCGCGGTGCCACAAGATGCGACGTCTTGAAATGAGATAACATCCAATTTACTAGTATAAGGGTTTGTCTCTCGTGTATAGCCATTGAGTTGGTAGTTCTGCGTTCGAGCGGTTTCTCCTACGACAAAAACCAGTAGTGTTGGTTTGCGCTGTGCTTGCTGTACGGCGCTATCTGACTGCTTTGCATCTGTGCCGATTTCTCGATATGGCTCTGGCGTGGTGAAATATTTCTCCTTCACATACCCGGTCGCGCTGTAAACGAACTGGGTGGGTATGATGATTTTTTTTAGGTGGCTATTGTTGCGCCCTACAGATGCGTAGTCTTGATAGTACACGCTGGCAATGACGGCGATGACAGCTAGCGACGACAGCATCGATACTAATTTGGTAACAGAGAAGTACAGTAATTGGTGACGTTGAGATTGCAGCTTGACCTTAAAGACAATTATCGCTGGGATAACTCCCATAATCAGCGTCCAAATTACAGAGTGAGCACTCAGGTAAGAACTCGCCTCGCTCGAATCGGTTTCAACAATATTGGCAATCATTCCAGAATCGAAAAGTGTGCCATAGTTATAGCTTGCGTAGCTCACCATACTTGAAACAATGATTAAAATTATAAAGAACGGCTTGCCGATCCAAGGCCAACTAAATAAATTAAAAAGGAAATTGAGCGCGGCAAGAAAGAAAATTGGTATTGTGATAATAAATCCAATCTTAACATTATCTAAGTGTGTAAAGATGCCGATCAGTTCTTTATAAATAGGGATATTTACGACGAGCGCGAAATACAGCGCCAACAGGAAAGTAAAGGTAACGTAAGAGATACCTCTCTGTTGTAAATCATGTGTCTTCATAATGAGTGTCTTGAATAAAAATTAGAGCAAGAACGAAGCCCAAATAAAAAGGGCAAGAGTTAACGCAACAAATACTGCTGCTGAGCCAATATCTTTGGCTCTGCCACTGAGCTCGTGCCAGTCATCGCTAACACGGTCGACAACCGCTTCTACGGCGGAATTAATGAGTTCGACGATCAATACCAAGAACAGGCTACTGATCATCAGCACTCTTTCGTATGTGGTGACAGGAAGGAAAAAAGCACAGACGGAAAGCACCAAGGCGAGAATCAATTCTTGTCTAAAAGCGGCTTCGTGTGTCCATGCGGCTTTCAATCCTTGAAATGAATAGCCGGTCGCATCCATGACACGGCGTATACCTGTTTTACCTGGCTTCAAAATATGACCTTACTATTTAAGCATTGGGATGGAACACATATCCCAGAGAGGTAACGAGATTAATCGTTACAGCGTGAAACATTTGTGAATAGAATCCATCGCGCGATAATTTAAGAAAAGTGCTTATTTAATCAAGATCGTAGACGGTATAGCCTTTGTTCTGGAGACATTTACGCAATACGAGAGATTGGGTTTTGGTTGAATCATTTGTTCCACTCAAAGCACCAGCTCCAGCTCCTACAGCACCGCCGGCAGCAGCACCGACAGCCGCTCCACCTAATCCGTCTTCTAGCGCACCAGCAGCTGCGCCGATCAATGCGCCTGTAACTGCCCCATTAGTGGCTTCAGATTTCGCTGCCTCTGATTTGTCGACATTTTCTGCATAGCCTTGGCAGTAAAGAAAGTCTTGTTCATATGTACTAGGGTCAACATTGGTCATGTCGACGACAGGTTTTTGGTTGTAGGCGCAAGCTGTAAGCGTAGAAGTAAGCGCCATAATCAGGATAAAAGATTTATACATGAGTACTATCCATTTAGTGTGTGAATCTTATGGATTAAATGTACACTGTTTTATTGTTGGGCTCTGTCGCTTGAGTGTATTGAAGTGTCGTCTTCTGTAAACGGGGTAGGAAGGTTAAGTTAACTGTCTGATTTTTTGAGGCTAAGTGTGAAGCAAGCTCCTCCAAGTGGGCTATGGCAAATCGAAACTTCTCCACGTTGAAGCTCCATTATCTGTCTGACAATCGCCAAACCGAGCCCAAACCCGCTCGTCTTTTTGTTGCGAGATTCATCCGCGCTGTAAAATGGTTCGAATAGATGAGGCCAATGCTTTTCTTCAATACCTATGCCATCATCATGAACATTGATGAAGCAGCGGTGCTGATCGTGTTTTATCTCCACTAAAATCTGCTTATCTGCGTACCGCATTGCATTGCGCAGCAAGTTATCTAAGGCTCGCTTTAACAATTTTGGGTCAGCAAACGCGAGAACGTTTTCTGAGTTTACTTCTTGAAGCGAGATAGCGAGCGTAGTCTCTTTTTGCCATCTCTGTCGTAATTCTTTGACTAAGTTGAATAGGACGACTTCTTCTTGAGTTTGTAATGCTGTGTCAGGACGCTCCATCTTTGCGTAGTAAAGCAATTCTTCAACCATTTCTTCCATCTCGTCAATGTCTTCGACGATACTGTAAACATACTTTTTCTGTTGTTCAGTTAAGGTTGAATCCGATAACAAATCTGCTTGCCATTGTAAGCGGAAGATTGGGGTACGCAATTCATGTGCAACGGCGTTAGTTAGCATTTTATTGCTAGTGATCAAGCGAGATACTTTATCGGCCATCGTGTTAAAGCTTTTGTTTAACGTCCCAACAGACTTAGCGCTTGAGGTACTAGCTCGAGCCTTGAAGTTACCTGAGGCAAACTCAACGGTCACTCTCTCTAGCTCTCGAATCCGACGGCTTAAGAACCAGATCAACAATATGCAATACAGAGCAAATCCAGCTAAAAAGAACAACCAAACGATATTGTCATCAAAGTTGGCAGCTTTAACCACAGGGCTATTCGGATTATCGCTCATTTTAAAGATAGGCGTGCTCGCATCTAGGCGGAACCAGATATCCCTTTCTTCATCGTAAGCGACGTTAACGGAGGTATCATTTTCAAACGCCTTTTTGATGTCTGTTGGAAGCTCTTCAAGCGTATGAGGCACCAACAAACGATGGCTTGATGTGGCAAATTGTTCCAACTGTTGTTGAGTATATTCTAATCCGTGTTCTTTATAGATAGGGTAGATCAGATCGTGAAAAGCTTGACCCTCATGCTCTTGTAACAGGTAGTCATAATCTGTGTTGATCTCATAAACTAAGAACTCGTATCCCCACAAGCTAGCCATAAACAGAATGATAAGGCCAACAAAGCTTTCCAGATAAATCCGTCTCATTATTCATTCCATGCATCAGGCATAAATAGGTAGCCTTTGCCGCGAACGGTAATGATTTTTTGTGGTGAGCAAGAAGCATCGCCTAGCTTCTTTCTCAGTGTCACTATGCGATTATCAATGGTGCGGTCTGTTCCATCGTATTCAATACCACGCAGTGTTTTGGTCAGCCACTCACGTGATAGTGTTTTTTCAGCATGCGTTGCAAGAACCCACAACAAATCGAACTCGCCGTCTGTCAGCGCAATTTCTTCTTGGTTCATTACGCACGATTTACGCAATCGGTTTAAACACAGAACACCAATTTGTAGGCCGTTTTCGGACTCGGTAGGCGCCGCCTCTTTTCTTCTTAATAGCATGCGAATACGAGCCAGCAATACGCGAGGTTTGATGGGTTTAGTAACAAAGTCATCTGCGCCTATTTCTAATGCGGCGACATGATCGAAGTCATCATCACTTGCTGTCAGCATCAACACTTTGCCTTTGTAGCATTCTCGGATTTGACGACATACACTCAGACCATCTTGCCCGGGTAGCATCAAATCTAACAGCACCACGTCTGGTTGTGTGTCAATAATCGCATGAGGTGCGTCCGTCCCATTGTCGATACATTTGACCTGAAAACCTTGTTCAACAAAATACTCTCCCAACATAGTTTGTAATTTGGGATCGTCTTCCACAATGATTAGAGATGGTTTGATTTGTTGTGCGTTCATTTAAGTGATGTATACAATATTTAATATCAATGGAACTTAAACAAATTTACGAATTATTTCAAATAAAGCTTTCTCAGAATAAGGTTATCGGATGAGTTAATTGGATAAAATTGCCAATTAATGATTTAAATCTAATCACCAATCACATTTCGAGAGATGTAAAAAGGCGCAACGTTTGCGCCTAGGTATGGAATCTTAAAGCGAAATTACCGCTTATTCGGTGGTACATACGACGCTGTTGTCGCTGCCAAATGCATTTGGAACGTAAGCATCAGCTTGTGGGTCATTTTCCCACTTCGCGTCATCGAGCAAGTAACGGAACTGAACATTCCGCGCTTTAGGTAAGCGGGTTTTAAATTTAAACTGACGACTTTTCTTCACTAATTTCATCGGTTCTGGCTGCCAGTTGTTGAAGTCTCCAGCAATTTGGACAGAGTCCCACTGATCTTTATCTAGCTCGAACGTGACTTCGACTTCATCTTTTGTCTTAAAGAATCTTTTTTTAAGCATTGATCTTTCCTTGTTCGTACAAAAACTGTCCTAACTATTACTCGTGTTTCATAATGATTTCAAGTTTTATCGAATTGTTGCTGGTATCTGATGAGGGGAGTATCCGAACGGTGAATAGCTCGTTGTGCTGGTTTCGTGTACTGAGGGAGCGTTAGAGAGAAAATTCACTAGCCTAAAATAGTCAAAGAACAGAGTTTGTTAGCGAGCCGAGAGTCCGTATCTTGAAGTCAAACCGTTATCATGTATTATCTTAAATCACCATTTTCCTTGATGTAGCTATGTTGAAGTTTAACCGTACATTGTTCACTGCGATAGTTTGCTTAGTTGCTATGCTTTTGAGTAGTGTCGCTCCTGTGGCGCAGGCTTCCGCTCCGATGAAAACAATTGAAGTACGCGATCTTATTGTTCAACAGGCTGCTCTGCACAAACAACTTGGCGTCAATGACGACTGCGTAGAATCACATCACGATGAGTCAGCCATCAATAAGGCACAACAATCTCACACGAGTTGTAGCTCTTCCTGCATGGTCAAAATTCCCGCCAACTTATCTCAAAACGACTTACTGCTTCTTCCTTATAGCCTTGCCTTGATTGATAGGCCTCTAGTCGAAAAAGTAGTGACAGTGATCACCAAGCTTTATCGTCCTCCGATTGTTTAATTCCTCATCTCAAATTACTTGGGGTTTCCCCCCTTTTTACCAAATGAAATGATTTGGCATTTGAATGCCACAAGGAAATAAACAATGAAAAAACTACTTGCCTTATGTAGTGCACTTTTACTGACTTTTACCGCTCATGCAGCGCAATTTGAAGAAGGGAAGCACTACAAAGTTCTGGATGTTAAGAAAGCATCGAAACCTGTTGTGACGGAATTCTTTTCTTTTTATTGCCCACATTGCTACAAGTTTGAGTCGCTTATTGAGCGTTTAAAACCTGCTCTGCCAAAAGAGGCAAAGTTTGAAAAGGTACATGTGGGGTTCATGGGCGGAGATATGGCGATTCCGATGGCCAAGTCCTACGCGACGATGGTGTCGCTCGGGGTTGAAGATACAATGATTCCTGCCATGTTTGCCCAAATTCATCAAAAGCGACAAGCGCCAAAAGACGAAGCTGAGCTGAAACAACTCTTCGTTGATAATGGCGTAGAAGGTAAGAAGTTTGATGCGGCTTACAACAGTTTCGCCGTAAACTCAATGCAGAAAGGTTTTGATAAGCAATTCTCTGCCAGCACGTTAAGAGGGGTTCCGGGTGTGGTTGTGAACAATAAATACATTGTTTTGGCCAACGAAATTCGTACTTACGACGAGTACAATCAATTAGTTAATTACTTATTGACGCTGTAACTGTAAATAGCATTGATGCTTAAAAATGGCGACGGTAGAGTCGCCATTTTTTATGCTTATCACACTCGTATTATCTAAGAACGCTTGTACATGCTTGAGTCGGAACACTAGTCATAAATATGGCATGCGGATAAAACAAGCTAGCAGCAGTGATTGCAACATTACATGGCTGAGCAATCGTAGTTTTAATCACATTGGTAAGCACAGCACCTGTATTATTTACTGTTTGAGCGGCGGCTTGTTGTGCCTGGTAAGACACGCAACCTGTCGTTGCATTGATCATCGCAGTGCTAAACAAAAGTTTGCGAAAAAACATATTCATATCCTTTGTGAATGCTTTGAATTACTTATATGTGGATTGATTCATAAATGAAACAAAACAGTGTTCAAAATATGTGTGCATTCACGAAATGAACATTGTTTTATAAAAAGACGTTTTTTTGTGAGCTTAGTACTGGACAGACCAGGTTATGAAACTAAAGCCAATCCGTGCATTACGATTACGCCGAAGGTCAGTTTGCTCCTCATTCCTTGATATCCCTTGGGCTCGGCGTCTTGTTCGACTTTCCTCACGAGCTTTTCTGCATACCAAACAGCAAGGTACCCAATTGCTAAGAGTAGGGTTGCGACTGCGTAATGTTTGTGGCCCTGCAGTAATGCGCCCCAAGCCAGTAAGACAAAAAGGTTGCTGAGAATTAATACATTTCGGCTAAGGCGATGGTAGTAATGCTCAATGCCATTACCCCAAAGGATGCCGGATAAAAAACTTAATATAACGGCGCTATATGCGATGAAAAATTGCTGACCACTTAAATTGAAGAGTGAGATGTCAGTGAAAATCAGCCCTAAACTAAACACAAATGGAACCAGGCCTAAGTAACCGAGTTGTAGCATGGTTGAGCGTGTTGTCATGGTCGTCACCTTATAATTGTTGCTCTATCATATTGGTAAGCGTAGTACTTGTCGGTGATGTGGAGCTTGGAAAAGTAGCAATAACTTTACCTTCAGAGCTAATTAGAAACTTGTAGAAGTTCCATTTTGGTTTTATGCCTGCTTGGTTAGTAATCTGGTTGAAGACTGGGTTCGCATCTACACCTAATACTGAAGAGCGAGCCATCATTGGAAAGGTTACCCCGTAATCGAGATAACAGACTTTCGCTGTGTTTGTTTCGCTTCCTCTATCTTGTCGAAAGTCATTACTCGGGAAACCGATAACGGTGAAGTTTTGGTCTTTGTAAGTTTGATAGAGGGTTTCTAACTGTTCGAACTGAGGAGTGAAGCCGCACTGGCTTGCTGTATTGACGACTAGTAGTGTCTTTCCCTTAAAGCTTTCGCATAGATCGACTTCTTCCGTTGAGTTTAACAACCGTTGCTTACCTTGAAGAATATCAGGGCACTCAGATGCAAGAGCAAGCGAATTCATGGAGAGAAAGCTAACGAGAGCGGCGAGTTTCAGTAATCCTTTCATGGTGTTGTTCCCCTTGTTTTCAATAAGTATAACTACTCAAGTGCAAAGGGGATCGATCAAAAAAGCCGCACAAATGCGCGGCTTTTTCAAGAGCTGAGATCTGACTATGCCAGTTTCAACTCGAACTGGTTCAGGTACATTACCATGTCTTCAATCGTCAGTACTGGCATGTTGTGCAGGCGACCGAATGCTACGATCTCCGGTGCCTTTGCCATCGTGCCATCTGGATTGGTCACTTCACACAGTACGCCAGCGGGCTGAAGCCCTGCCATTTGCATCAGATCAATCGTACCTTCTGTGTGACCACGGCGAGTCATTACACCACCTGGACGTGCGCGCAGAGGGAATACGTGACCCGGGCGAGCAAGATCTTCCGGTTTTGCGTGCGGGTTTGCCGCCGTTTTAATGGTCGTTACGCGGTCTGCTGCTGAAACACCCGTTGTTACACCAACTTTCGCTTCAATAGAAACCGTAAATGCGGTTTGGTTTGCGCTGTTGTTGTTTACCACCATAGGAGGCAGTTCCAGTTTGTCTGCTTGAGCATCTGTTAAGCACAAACAAACGATGCCGCTACATTCGCGGATCATCAATGCCATTTGCTCGTTAGTGAGGTGCTCGACTGAATAAATGATATCGCCTTCGTTTTCGCGATCTTCATCATCAAGAAGCAGTACGCCACGGCCTTCTTTTAAAGCGATAAGTGCGTTTTCAACGCGAGTAATTGGGTCGCCGAATTCGGCAAGTAGTGATGACTGATTCATGGTTAACTCCTAAATTTCACCAGAATCAGGGCGGTATGAGAGATCGCCGTAAAATACGATCAAAAAGAAGTGCACCAGCATTCTTAGCGATCTGACTCGCTATGCTGGTGTATTCTTATTCTCTTTCATCCGGACTATAACCGTCGGCTCTGGCATCTCACCAGATCTGCTGACCTCGACGAATCGAGCGCTCGCGGGCTCACTTGAAAAAGTATACCGCCGGTGGGGAATTTCGCCCCGCCCTGAGAACAATTAAAAATGTACCACTTCATCCAAGTTGTGAAGAAGTGGAGCTAGGATAGTACTGCGAACTGAATAGCTTGGAAAGTCGATTCCATCTGTATGATGGAAAAGTGTGCTATCGACGGAAATAATCTGTGCGAATAAAGTGATCAATCTGCTGCGGCACGAAGGTGTTGTAAATCAGGCTCGTATGCGTTTGCTTCACTTCGATATGATCTTGCATACCGTCCAGTCTTGTCTCTTCTACGGTAACGGTACCGTCCGACATGGTGTTGTCATTACGGATCAACAATGGGCGAGCGCCAATCGGCATCGTTCCTGCGATACTGCCGAGTTTTTGAGGGAAATCCCAGGCGTCATCATGTTTGTTTAATCCGTGGTGTGGCGAATTGCCTAAAATTGCACCCAATCCGAGATCTTGAATTCGACCTACAATGGACGCGCCTTTAAGAGGCGAACCGATAGCGACAACATGAGAGATTAAGTTAGTGCTCGGTTTTCTGTTGGCGAGATAGCGCTTAATCATCAAGCCTCCCAAGCTGTGTCCCACGAGCACGTTTGTGGTCAGTGGATTAAGCGAATGATCAATAGAATCAAACAGTGAAGACTCATCGATAGCAACAGTGTTATAGCTGAGTACTTGCGTTTCGTATCCGAGTTTTCTCAGCTTTTGGCTAAGAGGCTGCATGACCAGCCCATGCATATAAAGACCATGTAAGATGATGATTTTCATAACACCTCCTAGATTTATGACGTCGTAGATATCCTACTCTAATTGACAAGAAACTACTTGTGCTTTGTGGTGCATATTTACGTTTTGCTGCAAAGTTTGACTGCTGTAGCAAGCGACTCAGCCCAGTAAATCCTGTACTTGTTGTTGCAATTGATGACGATTTAAAGACGCAGGACTTAACACTTCACCGATAACAACATCCACTTTTGACCAAAAACGAGTCGGTCGTTTTGTGAGAGCATGTCCGCCTTTGTGGCTGAAAAAAGAACCCCAAAGCCCTTTTAACGCCATAGGGATGACAGGAACAGGGTTACGTTCAAGGATTTTTTCTACACCAGGGCGAAACTCACCCAATTGACCGTTAGACGTTAAACGACCCTCAGGGAAGATACAGACAACCTCATCGTCGTTAAGTGCTTGTTCAATCTGTTCAAATGCTCGTCGGTAAGTGTCGGCACACTTACGTGGAGAACAGATCGGGATAACACCGGCATGACGGAATACATATTTAAGAACAGGTAGCTCGCTGATGGACTTGTCCATCACAAAACGAACCGGGCGAGTAGAGGTTCCCATCAAAATCAATGCATCGACATAGCTAACATGGTTAGCCACGATTAACGCAGCACCTTGTTCAGGAATATGTTGGCGCCCCTTTACGGACACACGATACATACAATGGCTGAGTAAATAACTGATAAAGCGTTGTGTAAATTCCGGTACTTGGCGATATACATAGATCGCCACGAAAAAGTTACCTATTGCCATCATGGCAAACAGTTCCACAATAGAAAGCTCTAGTACGCTGAGTACAACGATCGAAACCAAAGCAGACACCACCATAAACAACGCATTCATGATGTTGTTAGCAGCAATGGCACGTGCACACTCCCCTTTGTTTGAACGCGATTGGATGAACGCATAAAGAGGAACAATAAAGACACCGCCGCTTACACCAACAAGGAACAGGTCAATCATGACGCGCAGATGTTTTGATTCAGCAACGAAGCTTTGCACATCATAAAAGTGCACCGGAAGTGATGGATAACTTGGGACTGCCCATAGCAAGTCGACGCCAAAGACTGTCAGACCAAGGATACCGAATGGCAAAATACCAAGCTCAACGTGGTTGAAAGAAAGTTTTTCACACAACCAAGAGCCTGTCGCGATACCAATGGAAAACAATGCCAACAGTAAAGAAACGACAGTGCTATCTGCGAACAAATGTTCGCGTGCGAAGTTAGGGAATTGAGTTAGGTAAGTCGCACCCATGAACCAGAACCAACTAATGGCTAGAATAGACATCCAAATGCCTCTCTGTTTTTTTGCCACTTTTAACGTGTCCTTTAAACCAGAAATCGGTTCAAATTTCGCTTTGTCATTTGATTGGCTAGGCATCGCTGGAATATTCACGCTGCTCATGAACCCAAGCAAAGACAAGGCAATCACGGTACAAGAAGCAATCAAGGTACCATTAGGAATGGCTAGCAGCAGGCCTGCGCTAAGCGTACCTATAAGAATCGAAAGAAACGTGCCCATTTCAACCCAAGCATTTCCTTTAACAAGCTCATTTGGTTTGAGCGCTTGTGGTAGCAAGGCGTATTTCACGGGACCAAAATAGGCCGATTGAGTGCCTGTCATAAACAGCAGAACCAGCATCAGCATGGCACTTTGGGTGGCAATAGCGGTTGCTGCGCAAGACATGATAGCTAGTTCGATGAGCTTTAGACGTCGGATTAATTTGGCTTTGTCCATGCTGTCAGCGACGGCACCAGCATGCGCTGAGAATAGAAAGAAAGGTAGGATGAATAAGCCTGCCGCCAAATTAACGAATAGATTGACAGATATTGGTAGGTTATCAATTTGGTTGTATGTCACCATCAATAACAGAACGTTTTTGTAGATGTTGTCATTGAGTGCGCCAAGGCATTGCGTCACAAAGTAAGGAAAAAAGCGTTTTGAGAAAAACATACGGGCCCCGATTAAACAAAGTCGAATGAGATGGGAGCACTTTATGCTCAATGAACGATTAAACCAGCTTTCTCTTTCAAGTGACGTTGTATGCCACCAAAAGTAACGAAATTCGTTACTTTCATTTCCATTCGTTTATTGAGTTACTAATTCCGAGACTTCTGAGTAGGTTTTCTTTCCCATGGTTCAAACAGAGGGAACGTCCAACGACGCATCGCAATAATCAGAGAGGTGCCGTGTTTTTCGTCCATATCGAGAGAGCTATCATTTTGGCAAGCCTGATAAAACTCATCGATGACCTTTTGCAGTTTCTGTTGTAGCTTCTTGTTGGTTGGTACACTCATCAATCCTGTTGCCATGGAGAACTTTTCATCTTCACCAGAAAAGTAGCTTTGGAAAAAGGCGTCTTGAACTTGCTGTTGGAAGAACCGTTGAATAGGGCCGCCCATCTGCCACTTAAATGTCGGAGATATACGCAAACGAATTTTGTTATTTGGCTGCAAGTCGATGATGTTCAGCCGATCCAAATGAGCAAGCTTTTGCACCAGTTCCAACTCATTGAAGGTATATTGCTGAACGATTTGTTCAAACTGATAGCCATTTACAACACAGATCGCCACGAGCAGCAGGGCTTTATCGTCAACCAGCTGCTTTTCTTGCTCTAACGTTAGCGACTCCAGACCTTTATTGTGCGCAGCCGCGAGCTTAAATAGTTCCGCCATTTCTAAACCAATCAATTGGCAAATTCGTTCTAAGCGCTCAAGGCTAATGTGCTGACCTTCAGCGAGTAAACGTTTGACGCTTCCTTCACTTAAATCAAGGTGTTGTGCAACATCGGCATAATGCAGCCCAGCTAACTTTAGTTGGCGTTTAAGCTCTTTAATTAACGTATAGCTTTCTGACATTTACGCTGTTACCTCGTCGTGTAACTGCTCTAGGTACGTATGCATAAAGGTTTTGCGTTTTTGCGCTTCGCGTCTTGCTGACTCTGTGTTCATAGTTTCGGCGATTTTGAATAACTTGGTCTGAAAGTGATCCAGAGTGAATTGTTTATCGTTAAGTTCACGTTCTTCGGCAAATATATCGCTGTCGTTGTAAAGTTGCGCGTTAAATTGAGTGCTGACTTGAATGCATCGCGTCACGCCAATTGCGCCTAAAGCGTCCAGACGGTCGGCATCTTGGACGATTTTGGCTTCTAACGTATTTGGCCTGATGTTTGCGCTAAAGCTGTGTGCCTCTATCGCATGAGCAATGGCATCATGATATTGCTGCGGATAATCGATACTCTCTAAAAATGCGACCGCTTTTTTGGCTGCGATGATTGAGCTCTCTTTGCGATTTGGGTGATCTTTCGGGTAAGTAAAGCAATCATGCAAATAGGCAGCCGGTAATACAATCGCGATGTCTGCATTTTCTTCTTTGCAGAGCTGTTTCGCTGTTTTGACCACGCGTTTTACGTGTTTAAGATCATGAGCTGCATCCACTTGCATCTCTTGCTGCATAAATTCCAAAAATTGCGGTTCTATCTGGTTTAATGACGTCATGGTTCATATCTACAACTAAAATGAAGTCAGAAGTATGCCCAACGCTTAGAATAATTTCCAAGTGCGATGGTGTAATTGAGATTCAGCCACCAGAACCTTGTGCAACGTTTGGTACTGAGCCGTTTTATATGGCCTTTCAATGTGTTCAGTGGTTTATGAGACAAGAATAGACAGAGCGAGCAGTGATGTTTACCAGTAGAAAAAAGGCCTGACGATGTCGTCAGGCCTTTTTAGTTTCGCCGATCTTTTTAGCGTTTGAACGTTACTTGCTCTGCTTGTTCAAGATGAATATGAGTTGTCGCAGGCTGTGTTTCTGCGATCACTTTACCGTGACGAACAGAGTAGCGAACCGGCACTTGGCGACGTACTGCGTCAAAACCATTTTCTGCGGGAAGAATCAGTAAACTACCTGGTTTGCCTTCTTCAATGCCGTGCTTGTCTTGAATGTTCAGTGTACGTGCTGAATTGTTGCTGATCAGATCCAGTGAGTTGTTGATTTGGTCGTAACCCATCACCTGACACACGTGCAGACCCATATGCAGCACTTGCAGCATGTTTGCAGTGCCTAGTGGGTACCAAGGGTCAAATACATCATCGTGTCCAAAGCAGACGTTGATGTTGGCATTCAGCATCTCTTTCACTCGTGTTACGCCGCGACGTTTTGGATAATCATCAAAACGGCCTTGTAAGTGAATGTTCACCAATGGATTTGCCACGAAGTTGATACCGGACATGCGTAATAAACGGAACAGGCGAGATGCGTATGCACCGTTGTAGGAACCCATCGCTGTGGTGTGACTGGCCGTGACTTTATTCCCCATATCAAACTTGTGCGCTAATGCTGCCAGTGTTTCAACGAAGCGAGATTGTTCGTCATCGATTTCATCACAATGCACGTCGATCAGACGGTCGTATTTTTGCGCTAATTCGAACACGTAGTGCAGCGATTCAATGCCATATTCGCGTGTGAATTCAAAGTGTGGAATCGCGCCAATCACGTCCGCACCTAATTTGACGGCTTCTTCTAGCAGCTCTTTGCCATTTGGGTAAGAGAGAATTCCTTCCTGCGGGAAGGCGACGATTTGGATATCTACCCACTCTTTCATCTCTTCACGCACTTCTACCATCGCTTTTAGGGCAATTAGGGTAGGGTCTGAAACATCGACGTGGGTACGAACGTGTTGTACGCCGTTTGCTATCTGCCATTTTAAGGTTTGTTTTGCGCGCGCTTTCACGTCTTCAATCGACAGCATTTCTTTGCGCTCAGCCCAACGTTCAATACCCTCAAACAATGTGCCAGAGATGTTCCAGCTAGGCTCGCCTGCGGTTTGAGTTGTATCTAAGTGAATGTGTGGCTCGCAGAAAGGCGCAACCGCCATACCGCCTTCAGCATCGATGATGTCACCGTTATGACTAAGCTCCACATCGTTGCTTTCAATGCGCTTGAATTGACCATCTTCAATCAAAATTTGCTGCAGACCTTCTTGTCCTTTTAGCGTTACGTTTTTGATCAGTAGTGTTGTCATGATGGTTCCTTACGCTGGCTGTGTAGCCAGTGCTTTTTTGTTAAGAATAGGATTAAGAATCAGGAAGCTAATTGCGCCGCCAAGTACAGCGTTAATCGGCACTACGCCAGGCAGGAAGTGTCCCGCACCAACGCCAATCACGACAGCGATAATGCCAGCCCAGTTAACGTTTTGGAATTGGGCGGCTTCAAAGTTTGCGTAGCGTTTACGGTTCGTGAAGAAGTCAGCGATGATCACGCCGCCAATCGGTGGAATTGCCAACGATAAGAAGGTCAGCCAGCCAACAAAGTTATTGTAGAGCCAGATAGCGCAAAGTGTGCCAACAAGACCGTTCGCCATTGAGATGTATTTACTTGGTAAGCCTGTGATGTTGGAAAATCCAAGCCCCGATGCGTAGAGCGCGTTGTCGTTGGTCGTCCAGATGTTCAAGCCAAGAACGATGATAGCTGGAATAAGAAGACCTTGCGCGATCATCACTTCAGAGATGTCTGATTGACCCGTCACCGATGCACCTGCCGCGCCAAAGATAAACATTAACGAGTTACCGATGAAAAATGCCACCATGGTGATCATCACGGCGCTGCGCGGCTTCTTACCAAAGCGTACGAAATCCGCCGTTAATGTACCAGCACTGACAAAAGAGCCGACAACCATCGCGAGAGCTATTGAAAAATCGAGTGACTCGGTTGGTTGAACCTGTTGTAGTTCGCTTATACCGCCAACACTATTTACTGCCTCGATGACAGAGTAGCCGCCAAGTAGCGCAATGGCAGGAACGGCAATTGCTGACAACACCATCAGTGCGGAGATGCCAAAGTAAACGGTCGCGGTCATGAGCAAACCGGAGACGAGGATCAAAGTATTGGTATCGATGCCCGTTGCTTTGTGCACCGGAATCGCAAACATCGCGACACCAACTCCAAACCACCCAACTTGAGTACCGCCAAGAAGAGCGGAAGGAAGCCAAGAGCCTTTAGAACCAAAAGAGAAACGAGCAAGAAGGTGAGTAGAGAGACCAGTAGAAGCGCCGATGTAACCGAGGAAAGAAGTGTAAATACCGAGGATTAGGTTACCGATGAGAACAGCGAGGAAAAAATCATTAAAGGAGAGCCCAGTACCGAGAGAACCCCCAGTCCACATACTTGCGGAGAAAAAAGTGAGTCCTAACATCACCATGGTTAGTGACGCCACGCCTTTTCTGGCCGTGTTGGGAACTGGTCCAAGACTGTAGTTATTGTCTCCAGCCATTATTGACTCCGCACATTGAAATATTAAATTATAGCACCTGATTTTCAGGCAAACGGCGCGTATTATCGTGATGTAAATTTAATAGTCAATGATAAAATTGCAACTTAAACGTTTGCTTGGTTTTTATGTGTATTTTTTCTTTTAATAACAATAGTTTAACTTTTCAATTCTAAAAGTGGAAAGTTTGTTTTTTACGTATTTTCTATGATTTATAGACAGGTTTTATATGTGAAATTAATGTTTTGAATTTCTATTTGCTTTTATGGATTAAATTTATCTATAACTCTGAATTGCTCAGTCGATTTCTATGAAAAGAAAACGTTTTCATGATGAGGTTTTTGGTTTGGACGTTATTTGTTCTTTTCTTGGGTATGTTTTCTAGGTTTTATTTTATGTAGGTGATTTATTTTTGTTGAAGCTGGCGTTTCTAATGGTTTAGTGGGCTAATATTTGAATTTTATAAACAGTAAATAATCTGTTGTGGGCAAAAAAAGTACAAACGAGCTCGGTCAGAGGATAAGAGGGCAATAGCCACATAAAAAAATAGCCAACCGCAAAGAGTGCGATTGGCTTATATACATGTGAACAAAATCAAGTTCACTAACAACGTCAGTTGGCTAGGTGACCCTCGGCTTAAGAAGGGTCGATTTATATAATGCAGTTACTGTGCCAACTTTAATATGCCCTAAAATACGTAGTTTCTGTGACATGCGTTGCTTAAAGTTTGAGTGTGTTTGCAATTTGCAACTGCGTTATGCAATTTGACTCTATTATGCTAATGATTGATTAATAAACAATGAACCTTTTAAAGCATGACTAAACTCGCCGTTCCTAAAAAGGCGAAAAAACCAACTACATCTGTCACTGTTGTTAGAATCACCGAGCCAGCCAAAGCGGGGTCCAATTTAAACTTATCCAGAATGATGGGAATCAGCACACCAAATAAAGCTGCGGTAATAATATTGACGATAATGGCCAGCGCGATGGTTCCCCCAAGAACCGGAGATTGAAACCACAATCCGGCGAGCCCGCCGATGATTAACGCCCAAGCAATGCCGTTCAGAGAGCCAATACCCAACTCATTTTTCAATAGCTTGAAACGGTTACCTGGGGTGATCTGATTAAGCGCCATCGCACGAATCATTAGAGTGAGCGTTTGGCTGCCAGCAATGCCCCCCATGGATGCAACAATTGGCATGAGCACCGCCAAAGCCACCACCTGCGCAATTACATCTTCAAATAGTCCGATAGTGACAGACGCCAAAATCGCAGTAAGCAAATTGATGCCTAACCAAACACCGCGCTTATGCGAGCTTTTTAATACTGGCGCAAACAAGTCATCGCCTTCATCCATACCTGTACCGGCCATCAAACGTGCTTCGTAGATTTCACGCTGTGTACTCAATGCAAACTGCCAATCGACTTCACCGATCAGTGTTTGGTCTGCATCAGTTACAGGGAGAGCGGGCAGTGTGCTGTGTTCTAATGCCTCTACCGCTTCAGGAAGCATCATTTTACTGTCTAGCACCGTCACAGCCTCAATAACGAGTGTTTTTAAGCGAGTATCGGGGTCACCACGCAAGATATCGAAGTAGTTGACCGTTCCACGATACTGTTTATTACGATTAATCAGATACACCTGTTGAGGCGTGTCGTAGCTATAGCGCTCCATTAACTGCTTAGCTGTCCCAATCGTAATGTTGAAGGGCAGGGTGATGATCTTACGTTCAGCCCAGTGGCCGAGTTCTTCATCAGCATACTCGTTTGCTTGATCGTAAAGTTCCAACTCATCTTTTTCTATCAACGAGAGCGCTTCGTTGATGATCGACTCTGGCAACGAATCGGCCCATTCGATGAGCGACAAGTTGTCGAGTTTAGCGAGAGTGAGCTTTAGCTCGACTTCAGATAACGCATTGATGATAGAGAAACGTACGTCCGCACGCATTTCCGTTAACACGTCGATATGTAGCTCTAGTGGTAAAGCTCGCCATAAGCGAACACGATCGTCGATTGGAAATGCTTCTAGAATCAGGGCAACCGCGCCGGGCTCGAGGCCCGCTTCAATAGATTCATTGAGCGTTGCGACTTGATCCGCTTCTTCGGCTTGGCCAATTTGCTGGATTAGAGTGGAGAGATCTTGAAACTTGCTCACCGAGTACCCCGATAGTTAATTCGTTTTATGGAAGTATGGCATGTTATTGAGATGCACAACTATGCATCTTAACCTTGCTCAAGGTACTTGAAAGTAACAGAAAAACAATAGGCTATTCGCTGTTGATGGTGAGATATGGCTGTACCAATTGGCGAATGTTCACTTTTGCGCCAATACGGGCTGCCAGCAAGTACATTCCGCCGATTTTTCTGTGTAAAAATAGGGCATCTGCTGGTGGAGTATGCCAGTATTCTTGCTCCATGCTTAGAATGGTGCCAGCCTCGCGAAGCTTTTGTGCTAAGCCGCTGACTTTGAAATCATAGGGCTCATCGACCAACATAGGTTCACATGCCATTTTCACTAGATCGAGAATCGCTTGGCGTTGGTCTGGAAGGATGGTTTGGCTGAAGAAGCCTATTTGTTCAAGCGCATTATTCAAGCCTTGTTCGTCATTGTTAACGACAGATGCGAAAGCTTGGCGATAACCAGTGCTGAACCGCTCGCTGTACTCGCGAGTGGCCCCGAAATCTAGCAAGCCGATTTGACGAGTGTTTTCGATATATAAGTAGTTGGCGAAATTTGGGTCGGTTTGTACCATCTTAAATTCGAACAGCTCTCGAAACAGTAATTCGAGTAGGCTGTGCATGACAAAATCTCGCGTACTCTGATCATAATGTTCGATTTGCTCAATCGGACTGCCATCAATGAATTCCATCGCGAGAACGGAGTCTGAGCAACTTTCAGTATGAATCTTGGGCACCACAAAATGAGGGTGCTCCTTCAAAGCGTCATGATAACGAATGGCAAATTGTGCCTCTCGTGCGTAATCGGCCTCGTCATGTAGCTGCTTTTTCGCTTCTTCGAGCAATCCTTTGTAGTCGACAGACTCGGGAATCAACCCAACGACCTTGAGCAGTGTACCGACATTATCGACGTCGCTATCGATACTTTTCCGTATGCCCGGATATTGCACTTTGACGGCTAGGTTATCGCCCGCATCGCTGTAAGCTTGGTGCACTTGTCCTATTGATGCACTGGCGATTGGTTTGAAGTTAAATGACAGAAACTCAGCTTTCCAATTCGTTCCTAGCGAACTTTCCATTACTGCGTTGAGTTGTTTTGCAGGCATTGGGTCTGCGTTGGAACGAAGACGGGAAAGAATATCGGCAAGTTCAGGTTCTAAAACATCACCAGCATCCATTGACAGCATTTGACCAAGCTTCATTGCAGCGCCACGTAGGTGAGCAAGTTGGTCAGTTAAACGCGCGATGTTCTGTGGCGTCAGCAAGAGGTCTTTCGCTTTTGGTTTGTTGCCTTTGGCTATCTGCTTCGTGCCTTCTGTAATCACATTGCCTGCGACACGGGTAGCAAGTGAAGCGAACTTGCTGAATCTTGAGATGCGATGGGTAGGTAGGCTTCTTTCCTTTGCCGACATGAATCTTCTCCGCTATTTACTAACTAATTGTTATACGGGAAAAGGATATGTTTGGATACAAATGAAAAGAAAACCGCCAGCGTAACTGGCGGTTTGCGAGTTTAGATAGAGTAGAAGAAGTACAGTTGAGACTTCATTCGGATGATGATCCCGCGAATCACATCCAAGAAGGCCATGAAGCCTATCGGTTTTTCACCGCTGACCCATGCGAGGCCAACAGAGCCAACAGGGATGTCGTAGCCTTCTGGCTCATCAATCTTAAGACGAACAAAGTGGTGTTTGTTCTGTAAGTTCTTTCCAGTGGTGACACGTACGGAATCATCGAAACCCAGTAGATTACCTTGTGACTCACCTGTTGCTTCAACAATGCCTTCGACGGTCGCTGAGAAGATCTTACCTGGGTAAACGGACGAAGAGAATTCCGCTGGCTGACCCGGTTTGATGTTACGAATCGCCTGGTGGTTGACTCGCATCAGCACGTACTTCTCGTTAGTGTACATGTTGATACGCGGCATCATCGATACACGCTGACCTTCACGCAGGATAAAGTTGGTGACAAAGCCATCTGTTGGGGCATGAACTTTTGTGCTATTCAAATCCCATTGCGCTTTTGCAATTTGCTCTTCAGCTTGGCGCAGTTCGGCTTGTTTAGTTTCAACTGCAAGTTCCGCTTTATGAATCGCCAGTTTTGCACGGGAAATATCGACTTGTTTCTTCTTGATTTGAGACTCAAGGGTCAACACGTTGTGACGTGCCATATCAACCGCACTCGATTGTTTGTCGATATCGCTTTCCGTGATGGTGTTGTGCACTACTCGGTTTTGCTCAACATAACGATCTAGCATTTTTTTCTGCAATTTGTAGTCAACTTTCGCCGCTTCCAACTGGCTCTTTGATGTTTCTAGATCTTGCACTAGCGCTTCGTGGTTGGCTTCTTCAATCTCGATGTCGCCTTTTGCCGTAGCTAATGCAACGCGAGCAGAATCAGCGGATACGTTCGCTTGATTTAATGCGATGTTGTATTGCGTTGGGTCAAGTTCATAAATTAGCTGACCTTCTTTAACTTTCTGATTCGGCTCAATGTAAATGTGGTCAACTTTACCTTTTACATTGGTTGAATCTGGACGCAATTGGATGTGTGGTGACTGCACGACAGAACCGCCGGATAAATCCATCGGGGTGAAGTTAATCAAACCTACCCAGACGAACATTAGCCAACCCAAGCCGCCAAGATAAGCGAACGATTTGGTTGCTTTGTTCCAAGGCATGCCAACCAAACGCAACAGATAGATGAAGAGTGCCCATACCGCTAAACCTTCTAACATTATGCTTCCTCTTTTGGCTGTGTTTCTGTTTGCGGTTTACTTTTCCATGTATCACGCAGATTGATGATGGCTTTTTCCATATCAACAAATGCAAAGATCACGGCTAGCACCCAAACCCAGTGCCAGACAAACCCTATCCAGGTCAGCGCAGTGATGAGCCCTATCTGATGATGGTCTTTGCTGTGTGCTTTATTGATAGGCAATTCATGGATTTTCCAAAAGCCGTAACACGCGCCCGCGACACTCGCGATTAAAACGACAGCAGCGACAACATGTAACGCCGTATCTGCGCCTGTACCGACAAATGGGACACTCAGTAAACTCATTAAACACTCCTCTATCAAACTGTTGGCGTATTGTGATCTGAATTTGATTTGCGGCTTTCTTTGTGACAGATTCAATCACTATAGGATTAAATTTGATGTAATTAGTTATGAAAACGGTTCGGTTTATTCGCGCGATGGGCATTCTAAACATGCATAACCTCGCGTTATCTAAATACAATTTGGACTCGGATGAGTTAGGGATCCCAGCATCGGTGTTTCGTAACCCAATGACACTGATCCCGCTAAAAGCCGTTGCGGAATGGTATCGTTGTGTTGAACAAGCTAGTGGTGACCCGGATGTGGTGTTGAGTCTCAGCCGAGGTATTGAACTGCAAAAGCTAGGGCCAGTGGGACGCTGGTTATTCTCCGGCAATGATTTAGCCAGTACCATTCGGCGAGTGAATTATGGTGTGAGCAACCTACAATCAGGGGCGTTTTTTGCTGGCGAACAGTCGGGTAAAATCATCAAATGGACTTACCACAACCCGTTTATAGAAACGTCAGTAAAGGTGCACGATAGTATCCGCTGTGCGGTATTTATGATTAAGGTGTTGCGCGAATTTCTTGGCAAAGATTATCAGCCTTTACGTGTCAAGGTTTCAGGCTCGAGAAAAAATACTGAGCGATACCGGGAATATTTCGGCTGCGAGGTGGAATGGAGTCAGCCAAAAACAGAGATATGGATCCCAGGAGATGACCGACTAGCCTCCCGCCAAGTGAGCCATCGAGAAGACAGCCGTCTAGCGATGAGTTTTTCCGACTTGGATGATTTGCTTAATATGCCCGATCCAGAAGACGAGTTGAAAGTGATTTATGAAGTGGTGAACTACAGCAGCCATTATGGATTGCCAACGTTAGAGCGCGTGTCTTCTCTGCTTGATTTATCTGAACAGCAGTTTCAACGTCGTTTGCATAAATTAGGGCTCAATTTTTCGACGGTTTCTGGCTATGTATTGAGTAATATTGCAGCTGGTTTGTTGAGTAAGCGCGTGAGTATTGATGACATTGCCACGCGCCTTGGTTACACCAATGTGGCGAGCTTCAATCGTATGTTTAAGAAACATCGTGGATTAACGCCCAAGCAGTATACGGGAAGATTAGAGAAGTAGTGCTCCACTTATCTCTATGAGTACAAGCAATAAAAGCCCTCAAAGTTGAGGGCTTTGTTATTTTTTTGTGTCGTTTTATGTGGTGGCTATTTCTTAGGACGCCAACTTAGTGCACTTGCAACAGCGCCGATGGCAATTACATCCTTTTTTTGTTCGCTAAGTTCAGGGAGCATCTGTACCGCAATGGTACCGTTCGTCTGCACTGCGGCAATTTCTTGTGTGCCCTCCTTAAAGCTATAACCCAATGGAATGTCTACCGCCATCATGGCGTCAGGACTAGTATGTACAGTTTCTACATTAAAGTGGGTGCTACCAATACGCACTACGCCCGTCTCTTTTTTTTCAAAGCTGATGTCGATGAGAGCCGATTTTGGCTCCATCGCAAACTCACCGACTTTTTTACCATCTTGAGTAATGTCACAGGTGTAAGGATCATTCCCACCAAAATCGACGCCCATGTAGTTAACCGACATACCGCCTCCGGTGCAGTTCAAAAGCCAAGTTTCTCCGCTGTCGATACGAGTCACTTCTGCGCCCATTGAACCTTCTTTGAAAGAGATACGGTTAAACCAACTTGAGTTAGAAGCACTGCGTGAATACTTGCCTTTGTACTTACCAGCAAAATCAAAATGGCCATCTGCACCGAATCCCCAAAAATCACCGTCGGTTTTGATCAGCATTTCTGGTTGTGCTTTTACGGCATCAGTACGATCCATGACGGCTAGGCCACCACAACCAGCAAGGAGCAAGGGAGCGAATAGAATAAGTTTCTTCATGTTTTTCATTGTTTATAGCTTGGTTACATCTAGGGTTTGGTCGGTGAATTGGATGTTCTGAATGTCGTACAACTCGTCAGTGCCTGTATTTGGGCACTCAACAGAAACGCTCTTTGCTTTGATAACAGTACATTCCGCCAGTTTGTGTGGCACGATATAGGTGTTGATACCGCCTTCACCATAAATGCTGTTGTCTTTGCTGTTGCCTTCAAAAGTATTGTTTTGATCATTACCGATCACATTCATCGCGTCGTCGCCAATGATCTTCACTTTTGTTAACCACTGAGATTTGTAGGTGTACGCTTCTATCAAACCGTCTTTGTTGGGAGCCATACGGAAGGTAGGTACTGTGCCTGGATTTGTCTTTTCTGTGTAGAGCTTGACGCCCGCAGAGTCGATATTCGCGGTATATTGCAAGTATCCGTGGAATAAGCCACTGATCCAATCAACGGCTTGTGGATCTTGGGTTTGCATTTCTTCACGCGTTAACGCTTGGTAGCCATCTAAACCATGTCCGTTTGCTTTTGCTACACCCATGTAAGCTTCAAAAGCGGCAGCAAAATATTCGTGAGAATATGAAGGGCCCGTTTTTTTAACACTTTCAGGATCGAAGTCGTCCGATTTCCAATCGTCCCAGTCATACTGAGTAGGGCGCCACACCGTCGGTTTGCCCGATTGAATATCGTTATAGATGCTTAACGCATGAGCTTGAATGTCATTTTGCAGTGCCGCAGTCGCCGTGTTAGGTGCAATACCTTGCGCTTGGACCAAGTGTAAAATTTCTTCAAAAGCGGCGTCTCGTTCGGCTTTTTTACCAAGATTGGCGCAGTAATCGGCAAAATTACTCATGTAATGGCAATCGCCTTCAACTGTCAGTTCTCGATACATTAAAGATTGGCTATTCCTTAGCCAGTTTGGTGTTTCTTTACTAGTTACTAATGTTGACGCGATAGATGTGACAAGTGTATCCATATCATCTTCGTTAAGTACCATCATGCTTACAACAAACTTTTCTAGAGAACTCGTATCAAAAGAGTGTGCTAAGCCCGAGCTTGTAACTGCATCGTTCAATTTGCCTTGGCGAATCAGTTCGTTGATAAAGATTTTGGTTAGCATCTCATCATTCTGTTCGTCGTTTTCGGTCAGCATTAGTGTGGCATCACGCTCGGCTAATGTCTTAGCGATACGAGACTTGTCAGCGCCGTACTTAGAGTCTGGTTGGTTTGTGAGAAGGTGTTGGATGATTTTGGCTGCACGAAAGATTTTTTCATTATTCGCACCGTCATCAACAGCCACAATGTGAAATGTATCGTTGTTGTTTGCTTCGGAAAGGGAGATTTTCACATAGTGGGTGAAGCCAGCATCAGCAGCCACTTTTAACTTGGCTGGAAACTCTGTAGAAACGACAGTTGGGATTGTGACAGTGCTCAATGTTGGCACTGGTGGTGTTGGAGGTGTCGTTGTCGATGGTTTCGAATTAGATTCACTGCCGCCACAAGCAGTTAGACTTATCGCGCAAAATATGGCTAAAGGTGTTAATTTGGAATATCTCATTTCATGTTACTCGTAGACTTTATTAGAGCAGGAAACTTAGAAGCAACATAAAGTCCTGTCTATATAAGCAAACTAAGTCATATATGTTGATATTGTTTTTTGGTAAGACCTATTATTCGATATATTTAAAAATATAGTGGATTTTTATTCCGAATTTTATTTTCTATGTGAAGCTATATTCTGATAATGAATAAAACCTCAGGTTATTGCATGGTTTTAGGGGTATAGAATGATTAGGATTATCGTATATGTATGGTTTGTAAGCGTATGTAAGCCTGCGTTTTATTAAAATTATCATTTAAGTAGGTTGCGCAGTATAGGACGAGCGATATACTCCCTCCATCATATTGGTGGAGTAAATGATTCATGGTGGGTAATACAATCTTACTGGTAGAAGACGACTCAGAGATTGCTCGATTAACCAAAATGTACCTCGAAGCCGAAGGATATACGGTAACTGTCATCGATAACGGTCAAAATGCATTAGAAACGATTAAGGGGCTCAAGCCGGACCTAGTGCTGTTAGATTTGATGTTACCAGGAAAAAATGGCGCAGAAATATGCCAAGAGGCGCGTAAGTTTTATCATGGTATTATCATTGTTTTGACTGCGACCGATGATGAAATGAGCGAGGTGAGCTTATTTAAGTTCGGTGCTGATGATTACCTTACCAAACCGATAAAAGGCAATATCCTTCTCGCCCGTATTGAAGCAGCGTTGCGTCGCTATTGTCGTCAAGTTGATATCGTTGAAGAAGAAAAGCTGAGCCGATATGGCATTAGTCTTTGTCTTCGTCGCTCCCAAGCATTTTATTTGCAAAAAGATATTGGTTTAACGAGCTCTGAGTTTGAAATTCTAGAGCTCCTGATGCTGAATGTCGATAAGCCAGTATCTCGTGAATCATGTTGCCGTCTTGCCCGAGGCATTGAATACTGTATTACTGATCGTTCGATTGATATGCGTATATCCTCACTGAGGAAGAAATTCTCTAAGGCTCATATCCATACGGCTACCATTAAAACCATACGTCACCACGGCTACATGCTGACAGGTAAATGACGCATGTTTTCCCTGTTTACTCGTCTATATGTGGGGTTAGTAACTGGCCTTGCGCTGACTGTTGCTTTGTTTCTCTTTATGGGGGAAGAGTACATGCGCAAAACAGAAGTCGGTGTTTTTTTGAACGATGGTGCTTATTTTGTCGATCAATACATTGAGCAACGAGGCACTCCGGATTCTCTCTACAAGAAGTTAACCGAAAACGGCAAGCAAGATTTCTTTATCTTTGATTTAACATTGGTTGAAAACTGGGACGGATCACCACCTTGTCGAGATTGTAATCTGCTGTACCGTATGCAAGGGATACCTGTTTATCTTATTGACGGCAGTACCTATGCTGCGGTATTCCCTTTGCCTAACACTTCGAAGAGTTTAGTTTTCAAAGAAAAAACGGATTTCTTTAGCCCACACGTTGATTGGAATGAAGATTCTGAGATTGTATTTATACTTACTCTACTTTTGGTTGTTGTATGCAGTTTAGGCATTATGGTTTACATACCTGTACGACGTCTTGACCGCCAAATTCGGCAACTAACGGCTGCGCAACAACAATTTGGTTCTGGTGAGTTGAATACGCGAGTCGAGCTAAAGCAATTTTCGCAACCCGTGAAAGAGCTCGCCCAAGGCTTCAACTGCATGTCTGAAGAGATTGAGAGACGAGTGCGCCAAACACACATCTTTACTCAAGCTATTCCTCATGAAGTGCGCACTCCGCTGAGTCGTATTCAGCTAGCGACGGATTTAGCTCGACGCACGAGTGGTGAAATGCAGGCAGAGTTACATGACGATATTGAACGATACGTTGATGTCGTGACGGATTTAACGTCCGACATTGTCATGCTGTCTCGCTTGAGTGTGAAAAACCACTCATGGATCGATTCTGTTGAAACCATGGAACTGCCACTTTGGTGTAAAAGCCGCATGAATTACCTAGGCTTAGAGTCCGCCATGTTGAGAGCAGAAAATAAACTCGCGAACCAATTGATTCACTTTCAGCCTACTTTGGGTAACCTTGTCCTCGATAATTTACTGCAAAACGCCAAGCGTTATGGTGAGTCCTGCGTTGAGGTGACGATTCGAACGGTAGCGGATTGCTGGAGCATCGATATTGAGGACGATGGTCCGGGCATCCCTGAGGCAATGCGAGAAGAAGTATTTATGCCATTTTCGCGCTTAGACAAAAGCCGCAACGCCGACATGAAAGGCTTTGGTTTAGGGCTTGCCATCGCTACCAGTGCAGCGCGGCAACTGGGGTGGGAGCTTTCTGTCGGCGAGAGTCACTTAGGCGGCGCACGTTTTACGGTGCTTATTCCTGCCAACGGTTAGAGTAGGCACTGCGGTAGTCTGGCTCTGCGATACCTTCATACAAATCGTCACAAGCTTGCAGTGGACCTACGACGGTTCGGTAGGGTAGGACACCTGCCCAAACAGGGATGTCCATGTCTTCCGCATCGTCGTTGACGCCAAAATTGCTGATTTTCACTGATGCCTCCGTGAGCGGGATACGCAGTAGCATGGTGGCTTTGAGTTCTTTTTCATTACTCAAACGGACTTGTTCTGTTCTCCCCGGAGCGATCTGTTCAATAAAGTGATTCAGCAACCTGTCTTTCTCTTGGTTATCTTCCACCACCTCAAACTGGCCAAAGGCCACAGCACTGCGATAATGCGCACTGTGGTGAAACGCACTTCGAGCCAATACCCAACCATCAAACAAAGTAAAGGTTAAGCACGTTTGCACTCCTTGTTTGAGTGAGCGTAACAGTCGACTGTTGTTGGCACCATGGATATACACGTAATCATCGACACGCCATGCCAGCATAGGGATGACCACAGGGCCTGACTCGTTGGTTATCGCAATATGAGCGATTAGGCTTTCATCTATGATGGCGTGCAGTTTGCTAACATCAGAGACGGCTTTATGTGCGCCTTTCTTAATTTCCGTTCTATTGGTGTTGGATAGCATTTTCTCTCCTTGTTTGCTCACGATTACGAGCGATTGATCCTCATTCTTTGATTGCAATGTAGCGTTTAACTGGTAGCTTAAAGAGAGCCACTTTTAACTAATGGATGGATCCAGTTTGTCTTTGATTGATATCGGTGACCTGCATTTAAAAGACAGTGATGGAACGCGTCAGCAAGCGTTGTTTTTTGCTATTCGCAAGAAAATTGTTCAAGGACTGTGGATGAAGAATGGGAAGCTGCCTTCTACGCGGAAGCTTTCACAAGAGCTTAATCTAAGTAGGAATACCGTGATTTCTGCCTACGAACAGTTAGTGGCGGAAGGGTACTTGAACAGCCAAAAAGGTTCTGGTTTTTATGTTGCCGTAGAACTGCCAGAGCAGTACTTGCCTGAACCTAGTTCAGTTCAGAGAGACTCATCACCGAAAGCTCACTTTGATATCAACCGCGCATTTGCACCGGGTGTACCGGATTTGGACGCATTTCCGATGGCGCAATGGCAAAAGTTACTCACTCGCCATATGTCTCGTACTTGCTTGCTGGGTAATCAAGATATTCAGGGTAGTTGGGCATTGCGCTGTGCTTTAGCTGACTACCTCGCATCAAGCCGTTCAGTGAATTGTTCTCCAGAGCGCATTATTATTACCTCCGGGGCGCAGCAAGCGTTGTCAATTGCGACGATGGTAGTGCTCAAACAAGGTGATAAGGTTCTGATGGAGCAACCAGGTTACGCGCAAATGCGGAAGTTGATTCAGTTCCAAAACTATCAATTTGAGCCTTTGTTCGTAAGAGAGAAATTAGGTTTTGATGTGGAAGCGGTGACCTCAAGCGATGCCGATGCGCTGTATATTACACCAAGTAATCAATATCCGATGGGCACCACACTCAATACCGAGCAAAGAGGAAAGATCATCAACTGGGCGGTCGAACAATCAAGTTGGATCATCGAGGACGATTATGACAGCGAATTTCAGTTTGCTCATCGTCCCTATACCAGTTTACAGGGGCTAGCAGCTCAAATGGGTCGAGATGATCGCGTGTTGTATGTGGGTTCCTTCAGTAAAGTGATGTTTAACGGATTGCGGCTTGGCTACCTTGTAGTTCCTGAACGTTTAGTAGAGCAATGCTTAGTGGTTAAGGACGCGTTAACTGGTGATTCGCCGACGCATACACAAGAAGCATTGGCAGATTTTATTACTGAAGGTGGGTTATTACGTCATATTCGAAAAATGCGTCGACTGTACAAAACTAAGCATGAACAGATGCATGTATCCATTCAACAGTATTTTGGCGACCGTGTTTGCGTCGTTAGCCAAGCGGCGGGGCTTCATATTACGTTGAAATGGCAAGACGGTATGGATGAGCAGCGTTTTACAAAACTGGCAGAGCATGAAGGGATCATCTTGCGACCTTTGAGCTATTATGAACACCCAGATTTTCAAGCACGTCACTGGCATGGTGCCGTGCTTGGTTACGGCAATATCGCGTTAGAGAACATAGACGCTGGTATCCAACGTTTAGCTCACATATTTCGAAATGGGAAGCGATGACTATTCAGCTACACGTGTTTGTCGCTTATGTCGCCACTGTTTCCAAGGCAGTAAAAGTAGAGTAAAAATGCCAAGTGCATAAAACATTGACCAGCCTAAACATATAAAAACACCGGTACAAAGCAGTAGGGACAGTCCCGCAAGTGTTTTACCAAATCCTCGAAGCAATTTAAAAGCGGCTAACATCGCCAACATGTAAACCAGAACGAATACACTGTTTGCGAGTTTTAGGAAAAACTCCAGATCGAGCTGTGATAGGGTTCCTATCACACAAGATATCAATAATATGCCGCCAACTAATATGGTGGCTGAGAAAGGGACACCGCGACGTGAAATCTTGGCTAGTGGACTAGAAGGACGATGTTCACGAGCTTGAGCCCAGACCATTCGCGCTAGGCTCTGTGTGTATAAGTTAACGCTCGCGAAACAAGCGGAGAAACCTATCAAGCTGATTATCCATTTGGCTCCATCGCCTAGTAGTTGGGCACTAAGCCAGGGGATGGATGCGTTATCAAATTGAGCGTTACCATACGCGCCAAATTTTAAAATAACGACAGAGCATGCCCAATAGGTAGCCCCTGCTACAAAACAACCGACCACAATGGCAATAGGGAAATCTCTTTGAGGGTTTTTGAACTCTTCCCCCATATGGGCAAAAGCCTCTATGCCAACAAAACACCAGAACATCACGCCTAACGCTGCGGTAATAGGCCAAATTGACTCTTGTGTGATGGCGGGCATCACAAGATCGGCGCTGTTAACGTCGCCTTTCCATAAAAATGCGCCAACAAGTGCGAAGACACTCAAAGCAATAAGAGTTTGTAAATGACCTGATGATTTTGTGCCCATCAAGTTGACGAACACAAGAAGTACTACCGTGAGAACTTGTGCAAACAGATTGTTGCTAATAGGCTCTGGCAATATTTGTTGTAGAAAGCCTGCGGCGAGTGCAATCGCGGCCGGAACCCCTACCGGAATGACACTAACAAATAGCCAAGCGACACTACTTTCCAGCTTGGCGTTAAAGGCTTTGCGTACAAAAAAGGCTGTTCCGCCCGCGTTGGGGTATCGTTTACCCAGTTGAGCAAAAGTCAGCGCAATAGGACAAATCGCGATGAACAATAAAATCCAAGCCCATAGTGAAAAATGGCCAGCTATACCTGCTGCGATAGCCGGGATCATAAACAGCCCCGTTCCCATTAATGTGGTGGATAACTGTGCGATACCTGATGTGAGTGAAATGTCTTTTTTGAGCTCTTCCATGCGAATTGATTCATCCAATGTTATGAGGCTTATTACGAAAAAGCTTGTGGCTTCTGGTTATTTCGTTTTATGTGTTTAAGCGATGCTATTTATGTGCTGAGTACTTAAGTTGGGAATTTGATTTCAATGTGTTATCTATTTTCTGTTGAAATGGATAACAGCACTCATCTCATGCCCGCCAAATAGCATATCCAAAATGTTAATAACAAAATGATTTACTAAACCGTCAATATGACGGTTGTTTTAAATAATTCCAACAAAATGTTGGTTTCTTATGCAGTTAGAATCGGTATAGAATGAGAAAAATAAGGAAAGCTTGGTAACGGTATGGACAAGTTTGATCATAAGATTGTGGATCTGCTCAGGCACAACGCTCGGCTGTCGGTGACTGAAATTGCGGATAAAGTAAACCTTTCTCGTTCTGCGGTAACGGCCCGTATTCGCAAGCTAGAGCATGACAAAGTGATTCTAGGGTATCACGCTGAAATTGCGCCTTCGGGTGGGGATTCGATTTGCGCCTATTTTGCCTTAAAGTTCGATAAATCAACCTCTACGTATTATTGCGAATCATACGCGGACGAGTTATACAAAATTGATGGCGTAAAATGGTGTCATGCGATCAGCGGTGAGACGGACATGATGGTTTTTGTCGAAGTGCCTACTATGGCTCGCTTGAATGAAATCAGAGATCAAATTCAACGATATCCAGAGCTTCGAAACCTGATGACTCATACCGTCTTAGCTGAATTCTTTAACACGACTGGGAACCTGTTTGTGAAGTGACCATGAATGGATGCCATGTTGAAAACCCTTCTGAGCGAATATGTTAAACAACATTAATTTGCATCTACTTAGATCCTTGCATGTACTTTTAGAGGAGTGTCATGTCAGCCGGACCGCAGACCGTTTGCACATTACGCAGTCTGCCGTCAGTCGACAGCTTGCACAATTGCGCGATCTGTGTGGTGACCCACTGCTTATTCGTCAAGGTAATCAACTGATACCAACGCCACGAGCAATAGCGTTAAAATCAAAGCTTGATGCATTACTGGCTGAGTTTGACCATTTACTCGATGACCAACCTTTTGAGCCGCGGCAGTGGCAAGGTGAGCTTGTTATTGCTTCTAGTGACTACGTGGCGCAATACGTATTGCCCGATATTGCCTCTCACTTGGGTGAACAAGCGCCACAGTTAGATATGGCGTACCGACTGTGGCAACCCAACTTTCTTGATAAACTTCATGAGACGGGCATCCATATCGCGTCTTCTATGTATCCAGAAAAACCACAGAGTGTGTCGAGCGTTAAAATTGGTGAGGATTCATCAGTTTGTTTGATGAAATCTTCTCATCCGTTAGCAAAGCAGGACCAGATCAGTATTGAAGACTTGATTTCATATTCACACATCAAAGTGACTGGCGGCGGAGACAAAGATTCCTACACTGATTTAGCATTGAAAGAGCTAGGGCACACCCGCCACGTTACCTTTAAGGTTCCATTCTTCTCTGCCGCGATCAATCGCTTAGTTGCAAGTGAGCACCTGATGGTGGCTCCTGAACATATTGCCGTTAACCTCGCTAAGCATTGGGACTTAACCCATAAAGCATTACCACTCGAAACACCTATTCATCAATATTGGTTAATGTGGCACCCCAAATACGACACGGATCCTGCGCATAAATGGGTGCGAGAAGAGATTCGCTCAGTAATGCAAATCTCTGAATATTCCATTCGCTAATACGTACACCGTTTAGCTATGACTTGAAGTCATGATTAGTATGAATAACTTTGATTTCTAATTATACCTCTTCCGTTGATAGAGTGAGCTTCAAAGAGGGGAGATTCTTATGACACTAACAGTTTGGTTATCACTTTTTACCGTGTGTTTATTAGGGGCTATGTCACCAGGTCCCAGCTTAGCTATTGTCGCTAAGCACTCGTTGGCTGGTGGACGTATCCATGGATTAGCTACGGCTTGGGCTCATGCGTTTGGCATTGGTATATATGCGTTTATTACCTTGATTGGTCTCGCTGTTGTTTTGCAGCAAAGCCCGATGCTGTTCAAGACGATTAGCCTTGTGGGTGCGGCATATCTTGCGTATTTAGGGTTTAATGCTTTGCGTTCAAAAGGTGGTGTGGCTGCGAAGTTGGAGTCAGGTGAGGAAACAACGGTAATCCAGTCTGCGCGAGAAGGCTTTTTTATCTCGATTTTAAGTCCCAAAATTGCTTTGTTTTTTATCGCATTATTCAGTCAGTTTGTCGCGCTCGGTAATGATTTGAGTAATCAGATGATCATTGTTGCCACGCCGTTTGTTGTGGATGGGCTTTGGTACACCTTTATTACCCTAGTGCTATCGAGCTCTAAAGTCGTTGACAGAATTCGCTCTAAGGCAGTGTTGATTGATCGTTTGTCAGGGGTAGTACTCATGCTGCTGGCTCTTAGAGTGGTCGTAACGGTATAGACAAGCTCGCAAGACAGAAATACTAAAAGCAGCCCGTGTGGCTGCTTTTTTGTCTACTCTCAGTAACCCTTACACAATTTACGTAATTCTGACGCTAAACGTTGCTAAAATTAATATTATCAATAGTGTTACTTTGGTTCATATTCTCATTTGCTGTGAAAGCTACTTTCCAACGCATTGTTATAATGAGAACGATAGCCACTTAACGTTAATACTAACAGTGTCGCATATTAAGTCGAGAGTGCTTTATTGGATAAAAACGGACTTTCCTCTTACTTACCCTATGAAAGGGGTAGAGACTCCATGACCGTTTAGAAGGTGAGAGCAATATGCAAAGAATAGTAGATTTAGCTCCAGTAGTAATTTTGACCAGTGTTTGCAGCGTTGCTTGGATATTCTTTTCAACAAAGAGCATTTGGGTGTTTTTTGAACTGTTTGTATTTACGATGCTTGGCTTTGGCCTTTTGTACGGGTTACTACAAAAGGCTGATCCTAAACACTTTGACTTTGTTTTAAACCACATCGATGAAATTAAGAAGGAAGGCAAAGATGCTTGCCTAAGCGGCGCTCCGAAAGAATCCAACCCATACTCTGGTGTCGATGGTGATTTATGGGAGGCTGGTTACACAGCCTCCTACAACAAAAAGATAAAGCAATAAACCGCTAGGTGTTTATTCAATATTGTGCTTTTCAAAAAAGCACCCTGCCATTTTAAGGACAGGGTGAAAGCAAGAAGTTTCTCAGGAGCGGTCGGGGGAGAGAAACTCATCTAAATCTTATTTACTTACCGGCGAACCTCTTCAAATTCACCTTCAATCGCATCTGCTTTACCTGTATTAAATTCATATTCTTCGTGCATTTCTCTCTGCATTTTCTTGACGCGATTTTCAATACGCTTGCCGGTAATTAATGCTGCGATGGTCAACGGAATCGCAATGATCAAGCTAAATACTAACGTAAAAAAGCCGGTAATCAGTGCTAGTGCAGTTACAATAATCCGATTCATAATCATGACCTCTCTGTAATTTATGTGCTCAGATTAATGCTGTGAACATGAACAAAACATGAATGCTGACGTTCACTTTGTCCGGAGAGTGTCAAATGAATGAAACGAAAAAACGCCTGAGGGTGATCAGGCGTATAAACGGGGAAAAATATTAGTAATGCGCATGGCGCTTATTATTTAGAACAAATATGAGATATTGTCCGCTACGCTATGTGGTTAACGTTGTGGAGCAAAGTTCACCTATCGAGGGAATGTTTGGTAACGAACACCCATCATTTGTTCCATACAGTGCACAACTTGGCAGCTGTAACCGAATTCGTTGTCGTACCAGATGTAAAGTACACAACGCTTGTCTTGTGCGATAGTCGCTTGACCATCTACGACGCCTGCATGGCGAGAGCCAACTAAGTCAGTTGATACAATTTCTGTTGAATCGGTGTAGTCAATCTGTGCCGAAAGCTCAGAGTTCAACGCCATTTCACGCAAGTAATCGTTCAGTGAATCACGGTCTACGTCTTCACCTAAGTTTAGATTAGCGACTGCCATAGAAACGTTTGGTGTCGGTACGCGAATCGCGTTGCCTGTTAGCTTGCCTGCAAGCTCTGGCAATGCTTTAGCAACTGCTTTTGCCGCACCTGTTGAAGTCAGAACCATGTTTAGTGAAGCACTACGTCCGCGACGGTCACCAGAGTGGAAGTTGTCGATCAAATTTTGGTCGTTTGTGTATGAGTGCACGGTTTCAATATGGCCAGAAAGAACACCATATTTATCGTTCAGAGCCTTAAGGACTGGCGTGATTGCATTTGTTGTACAGCTTGCCGCAGAGATGATGGTGTCATCTTCTTTAATTACCGACTCATTTACACCGAATACAACGTTTTTGATGTCACCTTTACCTGGTGCTGTTAGCAGTACTTTCTCTGCGCCTTGACACGCTAAGTGTTGGCTCAGGCCTTCAGAATCACGCCAAACACCTGTGTTATCAACAACTAGCGCGTTATTGATACCGAAAGCTGAATAGTCTACTTCGCTTGGGTTATTTGCGTAGATAATTTGGATGTAGTTGCCGTTAACGATCAGTGCTTTACGCTCTTCATCGATAACAATACTACCGTTGAACTGGCCGTGAACTGAGTCACGACGCAGCAGGCTAGCACGCTTCTCCAAATCGCCTTTTTTACCGCCACGAACCACAATCGCACGTAGTCTTAGTGGGTAACCTGGACCACTTTTCTCAATGAGAAGGCGAGTAAGTAGTCGACCAATGCGACCGAACCCGTAAAGAACCACATCACGCGCTTTCAATGAAGAATCTGCGTCGCGAGCGCCATCAAGTGCAGTGATAAGGAAATCGTTTAGAGAGCTTGTATCGTCATGTTCATTCCAGTACATAGTTGCCAATTGGCCAACATCGACACGGCATGAAGAAATGCTCATTTCACAAAGCGCTTGAATAATAGGCATCGTGTGCTCAAGCGAAAGTGGGTTACCGGTATAACGTCTTGCAACGCGATGAGTTTTGAGAATGTCTATAGTAGTAGCATTAATAAGCGTTTTACCAAACAGAACCACTTCGATTCCTTTTTGACGATATAGCTTACCAATTAGAGGGGAAATAGATTCAGCAATCGTTTGGCTAGTTTGCCAGTCTTGGAGATATTTCTCTGGACTCATTGTTGTATTAGACCTTTCACGTTTTGGGGGCTAACCATACTCTCTGCTGTTGCCTCTTCGGCAGCGTGCAAGAGTGTGGTGGGTTATGTAATCGGGTTGTAATAGTTATGTGTGCGGATTCTAAGGTCGGAGTCCTTATTCTGCTAGGAAAATTAAATCCAGTGTAAAACACTACTTAAGGGGACGTTAGTGGTGGATTAATGTGACTAAAGCAGTGGTTTTCACGTATTGACATTTAGAAAGTAACTTACTTTTTTTGCGATGATAACGTTTGCTTTCAAATTATTTTTGTTGACAAAAATGGATATTTTGCATTTTTGTGTGATTTAACTCGATAAGGCAACTCAATAGGTAAACATACAATAGATGATTTCCTGAAAAGTGATGCGACTCTTAGTTGTGAGTGAAACTTTATTGTTTGCATCCAACTTTAAGATCAAAAAATATGACTTGAATCACAATTGCCACTTCATTAGCCGATGATAAAACACTCACAATAACCATAATCTAGGTAGGTGAATGTTGTTTGAAAGTAACAATGTCGTATATGCCTTTCAATGCAAGAAACTAGTCTAATATTAAATAAACGGATGAAATCAACCATTAGGCTGATGGATGTTGAGATTATCAATAAAAACACGCTTAGCACTCCTCGCACTATTACCCGCTGTGGTAATAGTGGTGTTTGCAGTTCAGCAGTTTTCTGATAATGCGTTGCGCGTGAGCCGTCTCAATCAAACGGTTAGCAATATTCAAGGTTTCCAATTGATATCCAAGGCCTCCCACTTTATTTACTCCATAGAGAAAGTACGCCGACAGCCTGATCTTCAAGTCTCTGCAGCCATTAATATTGAAGAACAAGGTGAAGTTATTTCTTCTTTGCATCAAAAGTTTGTGAGTAACCCTAATACTGCTGAGTATGCTGATGAACTGAAAGAAGCCATGCTGGGGGTATTGTCAGGTAGATTGAGTGAGATGGACGACCTGGGTGATTGGGCATTTCAACAGCTCCAAAATATGTCGCGCTCTTTGTTGCAAAATCATCAATGGTATGGCAGTGACGATGGCATTCGCATGCAAAATTTTATTGCCTACCTTGCTCAGCTCTCTTTTTGGACACAGAAAGAAGCTTGGCTGACGAACCGTTTAGTCCAAGACCCTAAGAGTCGGCTAAGTCAAAGTATGTTTTATCAGGCGATTGACAGACAGCAGCAAAATTTGGATGCGTTTTTAAACTTAGGTGGGTCATACGAGCAAGTGGATAAATTGCTTGGCTTGTTTACTTCGCCGAGATATCAGAGAAACTTGGCGTCTCGCGGACAATTAATGTCAGGAGACATGTCACAAAGTGACTACGCCGCGTATTTAAAAGAACTCGATTTTCGTGTGCAGCGCTTACAAGTGCTCATTGATGGGTTCACCAAACAAACTGAGCAGTCGCTTCTCACGCAGGTTCATGAACAAAAGGCCAATATAGCGATGATCAGTTTTGGCGTCGCCTTAGTGGTTATCCTGCTTTGTTGGCTCGGATTTAGTACTTGGTTCCGAGTTAACAGCAAACTCGATGCGATCATTCATACTTTAAACGCGTTGATCAACTCCGAAGAGAAGCAAACAAAAGTCAAAGTTGATGGAAGTGATGAACTGACCATTTTTGCTCAGCAAGTGAATCGAGTGGTTGAAGAAATGCAGAGACAAACTGAAGAAATACTGCATGCAAAAGAGTCAGCAGTGTCGGCTAATCGTGCAAAATCTGTGTTTCTTGCCAACATGTCACATGAAATCCGCACGCCCCTTAACGGGATCATGGGCATGACAGAAATACTCTCTCAAAGTGAGTTGTCTTCGCATCAACAAGAAGTTGTTGATGACATTGACTCATCATCTCAAACGCTGCTTACTTTACTTAACGATATATTGGATCTCTCTAAAATCGAGTCTGGACGATTGGAGCTGTCACTAGTAGAAGCGGATATCCGAGAAGTCGTGTATCAGTCGATGATTTTATTCCAATCCAAAGCAACATCTAAACAGCTAAAGTTAGGTATTAATTTAGCTGAAAATATCCCCATTCGCGTGATGGTCGATGATCATCGTGTCAAACAGGTAGTTACGAATCTGGTATCGAATGCGGTTAAGTTTACCGAAAGTGGGCATGTATGCGTTGATGTTAGTTATGAAGAGTTACCTGAGAAAGAACGTGGAGTGCTGACGTTTAAAGTAGAAGATACCGGAATAGGCATTGATCAAGATAAGTTAACCACGATTTTTGAACCCTTTACTCAGGAAGATGAAGGAGTGTCGAGGCAATTTGGCGGCACAGGGTTGGGTTTGGCAATTTGTTGTCAGCTTGTGTCGATGATGGGGGGCAAGCTCGTAGCAACATCTACAAAAGGGGTGGGCACATGCTTTGAATTCTCGATTGAGGTTGAAGCAATTCCGGTGTTTGGCTGGCGTTCTGAGGTGATTAATAAAGGGCTTTTGATCTGCTCAAATTACGACTACGCCGACCAAGTATTAAAAGAGTGTCGCTTAGCGAAAATCAATCTCTTTGGTGTTAATAATGTGAATGAAGTGCAAGCGATAAATGATGACTTTGATGTCATATTTCTGTGCCACAGTAACGACGCTAATACCGATGAAATCTTGGATAATCTATCATTTAATTACGATCTTCGCCGTGTGATTATTTGCCAGCATCATTTATCCACTCCCTACGAAAATGCAGAAAAAGTACATGCCGTACTCACATTACCTTTCCTTGGCAATCGATTTAAGCATGTCATTGATGATTTAGCTAAGGTTGAAAAGACTATATCAAGTGACAATGTCACCAATAATGTTGTCAGCTCTGAATATCGAGCGTCGCGCTCTCATCGGAGGATCTTAATTGCGGAGGATAACTTGATGAACCAGAAAATAGCGAGTTTCTTTCTGGATAAAGCAGGTTATGACTATTTGATAACAAGCAACGGTCAAGAAGCGTTAGAAGCCATCACAAAGGGAGAAGAATTCGATGCAATTTTAATGGACTGCATGATGCCCGTGATGGATGGACTGACCGCGACGAAAGAAATTCGTCGTTGGGAAAAGAAAGCAGGACGTGAAAAAACGATGATTATCGCACTCACTGCGAGTGTTTTGGAAGAAGACATCCACAACTGTTTTGCGGCAGGCATGGATGCTTATTTACCTAAGCCGTATAAATCGAACCAGTTGTTTGAGCTCTTTAGTGAATTAAAACTCGCCTAGCTAACATTTCAACTTAGACAAGGTGTCAAAACGATTAAGCCCCATTTCAGGGGCTTAGTTCTGATTATTCATCGTTACGCGTTGGCTTGAGCGCCTGCGAGTTTGCGTATGGTTTGGCGATAGGTTAGGTATGCGGAAACACCAGCTAACAGGTTGCCGATACAAGCGCCTAAGAGTAAACCTCGGATTCCATCCATTTGAGCGCCAACCCACAAGCACGGTAGGAAAAAGACAAACAAGCGCAGCGCTGAAATAGTGAGCGCGGTGTAAGATTTGCCTAATGCATTACAAAGAGAAACCATTAGCATACAAACCCCTAATGAACCCAAACTGATCGGCACTATCAGTAAATGCATTTCCAAGACTTGCTCCACTTGCACATCACTTGTCATCAATAATGCGAGTGGGTTTGCGACGGCAAATGTAATGGCAGCAATCAAAAGTTGGAAACCTAGAATGAATTTTACGGCAATACTGACGAGCCTTTGGATATCTTCATAGTTCTTTGCTCCAAGTAAGCGTCCAACCATTGGAGGCATAGACATTGTCAGCGCCAAGACCGAAACGATAGCAAAGAACTCATAGCGTGAACCAAGCGCCCAAGCGGCGACTGCTGCGGTTCCAAAGCTTGCCAATAATTTTGTTGCTAGCATGGAAGACAACGGTGGCAGCAGTTGGCTAATCATCGCAGGGCCCATAATGTTACCGATAGATGCAACACTTTTGGCTACGTTAAGATCTTGCCATTGTGTTGTTGCCCAGTGATTCTTTTTCACGCGAGGAGCGACGACTAAAATACCAAACCCAAAAGCGACGATGGTTGCTATTGCCGCTCCGTTAATACCCAAGTCAAACGTGAAAATAAATAGCGGATCGAGTACAAGGTTCACGCCGCTGGTTATCATCATCATTGTGCCAGGTAACATTGTATTGCCATTAGCTCGGCAGATACTGTAATAAAAATACAAAACCGCACCAGTCCATGAGCTTAATAACCACCAAGGCCAGTAACTGTCGATTATCGGCATAACAGATTCTGGAGCGCTTAATAGAGCTAAAATGGGGTAGCGCAAAAGCCAAATTAGCCCGCCAAAAATAGCGACACCAATTGAGCCGATCATCAATACCAATCCGCCAAGTTGTTTGGCATACCGACTTTCATTCGCCCCAAGAGCTTTAGAAATGACCGCTGTCGTTGCGATCCCTAGACCGACTTGAATGCCGATAATGACCATTTGCAAAGGCAGAGTGAAACCTTGAGCGGCTAACGGTAAAACGCCGAGCTGACCGATAAACGCGCTATCCACAAGCTGAAAGCTCATTAAAGACAGAACGCCAAAAAGCATTGGCCAGGTCATCGTAAATAATTGTTTTGCAAGCGTTGGTTGTGTACTTGTCGTAGTTGAAGACATAGAAAGCTGAATGCGTTAGGAATAAGAGTTAGATTGATTGTACACGGCGGTTAGTTTAGAGACAAAAATAAACCCCGAGGAAGATATTCTTGCTCGGGGTTCGAAAATCTAGCTTACGCGTTTATTTTTTGCCGCTAGTTTGCTTGTCTTCTTCAGTCAGCTCACGAATGCGACGGCTGATGTCACGACGTGCTTTAGAGATCTCAGCGCTTTTAATGATGTGGTCATCAACACGATCTTCATAGTCTGCTTTCATATTTTTGATGATTGCGACGATTTCATCGTGAGTCATTTCTGGTTTGATGTAGTCTAGAAGGTTTTCTAGAAGATCAACACGTTTACGGTTATCACGAACTTTCTTTTCGTTATCAAGAAGCTCACGTTTTAGTTTGTTTTTACGACGAGCTTGGTTAACGATTTCAAATACGCTACTCATAGTTCTCTTTCCTAATTTTATGAATATCTTCCTCGATTAAAGCACAACATCCAGTGGCATAACAGTCTTTAGATCAATAGCAATGCAGAGTTGAACATTTCTCAACCAATTGCACTGTGTCCATATAATCGTGCTGCTTTCTTCGAGTTTTGGCCAACATCGTAGAATCCATCGATTCATTGTCATAACGTGGCCTTCACTATATTATCAACACCATTGAATGCAAAATGATGAACTTGATATGGACTCTGGTAACACTGCGGAGCAAGTAAATAGTCAAGATAATGAGCAAGTCACTCGCTCTGTGGCTGAAAAGTTAAAAACGGCGTATATTAACGCTCGCGAGCAACTCGAAATCATCGAAGTTGAGCTTAATCGTTCAAAAATAATGATGGTCGACCAAGATGGCAATTTGACGAGAGTGCCGATTCTCTCGGAGCATTGATACCTGACCCTATTCGTAAGGGGTGTCAGGTCTTACGCTATGCTTTAGCCTGACACCAACACCTGAACCGCTAACGCTTCTTGCACTGCTGTGTGAATTTATGGCGTATGATTTCGAAGCGATTTAGGTACAAAGTCAAATGCAAAAATAATAAGGAAATGCATTATGAAAGTTGAGCTAACGGCAATTGAAGCACGAGTTATTGGTTGCTTGATCGAAAAAGAAGTCACTACCCCAGATCTTTACCCCCTCAGCCTAAACGCATTAACCAACGCGTGTAATCAAAAAAGCAACCGTGATCCCGTGATGTCACTCTCTGAGTCAGACGTTCTCGATGCCGTTGATGCTCTTATTGAGCGCAGGCTCGTCAGTGACGAAAGTGCGTTCAACAGCCGCGTCAGCAAGTATCAACACCGTTTCTGTAATACGGAATTTGGTGATTTAAAGCTGACAGAGCAGGAGAAAGGCATTGTATGCTGTATGCTTTTGCGCGGTGCTCAAACACCTGGGGAAATTCGTACTCGTACTAATCGTCTCGCGACATTTCATGATGTAAAAGAAGTGGAAACGGTCCTTGAGCATTTAGCAAGCGAAGAGAAAGGACCATTAGTGGTCAAATTACCACGTGAGGCTGGTAAGCGGGAGTCGCGTTATATGCATTTGTTCTGTGGTGATGTTGATGCGTCCGAACTTGCAGCGCCTGTGTCTGCTGCAAGATCGAGCTCCGATCGAGTAAGTCAGCTAGAGCTCGAAGTCGCTCAGCTGAAAGAAGAGCTGGATGAATTAAAAGCTAAGGTTGAGTCACTGCTTTCATGATGGAAAATACAACGCAGCGTTGGAGTGTCTACCTGATACGAAATAACCGCAACGCGTTGTATTGTGGTGTTACCAATGATGTTGAACGAAGATTCAATCAGCACCAAACCGGAAAAGGAGCTAAAGCTTTGAAGGGAAAAGGCCCTTTGATATTGGAATGGTCATCGGATTTTGAGTCAAAGACGCTTGCCATGCGAGCAGAGTACTATATTAAGCAACTAACTAAAGCGAAAAAAGAGCTGCTCGTTATGTCAAAAGCAAATATTGTCGTCGACGAACATCAACAAATGATGTTAGAGATAGTGGCACTCTGATAAGCCCTTGCTACGCAAAGATACACGGAAACCGCCTATGTCACATTGGCGGTTTCTTTTTGTTTTTGGAGTACCATGTAGGAATAAACTGACGCATAATGGGCTGGTGTTCTGTTTAAAGGGCCTGAATATGAAAAGCGCGAAATGTCTCTACGTTATCGAGACAAAGGAAGCGACTCAATGTACTTTCATTTGCATCCACTCAGACCAAGAACTAATTTACTATTGAAACAGGCACTAAGAGGAAGGTAGATTACAAGAGTATAGGATGACTCGGCTAGGTAATGAATAGAGCTGAATTAGGCTCATAAAAAAGCTAAAAGAGCAGTAGATGAAAAAAGCGTTAGTATTCTCCCTGATTTCAATGGCCGCTTTTGCGCCGAATGTGCAGGCCACCCAAGTTCTTAATGGGTATTGGGCATATCAAGAGTTTTTAGACCAGTTTCCACAACAGAAGCAGTTAACTAGTGCGTTGGCTGAAGTGGTAAGAGAAACCCCTGTACCCGTAGCAAAAGACAAAAAGCGTCCACTGAAAATTTCTGTTGTTTATCCAGGGCAGCAGATCTCTGATTATTGGATTCGAAACATCGATGCGTTTGAAAAACGCCTAGATAAGCTTGATATCGACTATCAACTAAATCAAGTGTTTACTCGTCCTAATGCAGATATAAAGCAGCAAAGTTTGTCTTTAATGGAGGCGCTGAAAAGCAACTCCGATTACTTGATCTTTACTCTAGATACCACAAGACATCGTAAGTTTGTTGAGCATGTCTTAGATTCAAAGAAAACCAAGTTAATTTTACAAAATATCACCACACCTGTTAGGGATTGGGAACATCATCAGCCGTTTCTTTATGTTGGTTTCGACCACGCAGAAGGAAGTCGTGAATTGGCCGTTGAGTTTGGCAAGCGTTTCCCTAAACATAGCCACTATAGTGTTCTCTACTTCTCAGAGGGCTACATTAGTGACATCAGAGGCAACACTTTTATCAACCAAGTGAACCGCGATAATCAATTTGAACTACAATCTGCTTACTACACCAAAGCAACAAAGCAATCTGGGTATGAAGCTGCAAAAGCCAGTTTGGAGAAGTATCCGGACGTTGACTTCATTTACGCGTGTTCTACCGATGTAGCATTAGGTGCTGTTGACGCTCTTAAAGAGTTAGGTCGTGATGATGTCATGATCAATGGTTGGGGCGGCGGTTCAGCAGAGTTAGAGGCGCTTTCTAAAGGGGAGTTAGACGTTACCGTTATGCGTATGAACGATGATACAGGTATTGCAATGGCTGAGGCCATTAAGTGGGATTTAGAAGGAAAGCCAGTTCCCACCGTTTACTCTGGTGATTTTGAAGTCGTTACCAAATCGGACTCTCCAGAAAGAATTGAAGCATTAAGAAAACGTGCATTTAGATACTCAGATAATTGATGACAACTACATCAAAAACAAGAAAGCGTCGCTCACTGTCGACGCTTATTACCAAAATAATTATTCTCGTACTTGCTCCGATCATTCTAGGCATCTTTGTTCAGAGTTATTACTTCTCGAAGCAGATTATTTGGCAGGAAGTCGACCGAACCAAGCAGCAGACCTCTGCCCTGATCCTGAACATTTTTGATAGCCATTTTGCAGCGATTCAGATTCATCACAACAGCAATTCGAAAAGTGATGTTGTATTGGATTTTTATACAGAACGTGATGAAGAGGCACTCAATTACTTTTTCATGAGTATTGACCAGAGTGATCCTTCCCATACACCGGAGTTTCGTTTCCTAACCGATCATCAAGGTATTATTTGGGACGATGGCAACGCGCATTTCTATGGCATCAACAACCTGATACTTAGCCGACTTGCCAGTCAAGTGACCTTTAGCAACAACTGGTATTATCTACCCTCACAGACCCCGATGGGAACTCGCCATCTGTTACTTCGTCGCGTACCCGTTTTACAACCTAAAACCGGTGAAGTGATGGGGTACTCTTACAATGTTGTTGTTTTAGATAATAACTTTGGGTTGATGGAAAGGTTAAAAAATGAAGGCAACGTCGACAATGTTGTGTTGGTCGCTAACAACACACCATTGGCAAGTTCATTAGTAGGAGATGAGGCTTATCAAATATTTGACGTACTCAAACGACGAGAGTCCCAGCACAAGCTTGACCAATTATTGATCATCAAAACCCCTATTGAGGTAAATGCCGCCGAGACTGACTTGTGCTTGCTTACTGTGCAAGACAATCAGAGCGTGGTGACATTGCAAATCCAACACCTGCTAGCAATGCTAGCCTCAGTTATCGGTATGGTCATGATTGCGCTAATGACTAAAGAATGGATCGAGAATCGTGTAGTTGAAGAGTTAGGATCCCTGATGGCATATACCCGCTCGGCTCGTGAAGAAAAAGGATTTGAGCGTTTTGAGGGGTCAGATATTGAGGAATTCGATCATATTGGTTCGACACTAGAAAACACTTTTGAAGAGCTTGAAGCACAAAAGCGGTCTTTCCGCGACCTGTTTAACTTTGCGTTATCACCTATTATGGTGTGGTCTGAATCGGGTGTACTTGTCCAAATCAATCCGGCAGCACGCAAAGAGTTAGTCATGGAAAACGATGTTGAAACCATGCACCCAGTGTTCAAAGGTTTCAAAGAAAAGTTGATGCCACACCTTCGCATGGCGGCTCAGGGAGCTACGTTGACAGGCGTTAATGTGCCAATTGGAGACAAAGTATATCGCTGGAACTTATCGCCGATTCGAGTTGATGGAGATATTAGCGGTATTATTGTTCAAGGTCAGGATATAACCACGCTTATTGAGGCGGAAAAACAGAGTAACTTGGCGCGCAAAGAAGCAGAAAAATCTGCTCAAGCCCGTGCCGACTTTCTGGCTAAAATGAGCCATGAGATCCGAACGCCAATCAATGGAATTTTAGGGGTTGCTCAATTGCTAAAAGACTCTGTGGAAACAGAAGAGCAGAATAACCAAATTGACGTACTTCGGCATAGTGGTGAGCACTTACTTGCTGTTTTGAATGATATTTTGGACTTTTCGAAGATTGAGCAGGGTAAGTTTAATATCCAAAAGCACCCGTTTTCTTTCACTGATACAATTCGAACGTTAGAAAACATTTATCGTCCTATTTGTGAAAGTAAAGGCGTCAACCTTGTCATTGAAAACAAAATAGATCCCAATGTTGAAATCTTTACTGACCAAGTTCGTCTGAACCAAATTTTATTCAACCTAGTCAGTAATTCTGTGAAGTTTACGCCCTCGGGTAGCGTGCGCTTGCATGCGGAACTGGAGCAGTTCTATGGTGCTGACAATAGCGTGCTGGTCGTGGAAATTACGGATACAGGTATCGGCATCGAGTCTGACAAACTCGACCAAATGTTCGAACCTTTTGTTCAAGAAGAAGCAACAACGACTCGAGAATACGGTGGTAGTGGCTTAGGGCTGACCATTGTGAAGAGCCTTGTCGACATGCTGGAAGGTGATGTTCAAGTCCGCAGTCAGAAAGGCTTAGGAACGACTTTTGTCATTACAATGCCAGTGAAAGATCGTGAGCGAGTACTCACCCCTCTTGATTCGAGTTTGCGAGTTAAGCCAGGTGAACTATTTGCAGAGAGTCTCAAAGTGTTGTTGGTAGAGGATAACCATACTAACGCATTCATTCTAAAAGCGTTTTGTAACAAGTACAAAATGCAGGTTGATTGGGCGAAAGATGGGTTAGAAGCAATGGAATTCTTAAAAGATCATACTTACGATTTGATACTGATGGACAACCAACTTCCGCATCTTGGTGGAATTGAAACGACCAAAGAGATCCGACAAAAGCTAAAACTAGGCACGCCAATTTATGCGTGTACTGCTGACACCGCGAAAGAAACCAGTGACGCCTTTATGGAATCGGGTGCGAATTACGTGCTTCTCAAGCCGATTAAAGAAAATGCGCTCCATGAAGCATTTGTGGATTTTAAACAGCGGTTCTTAGTCGAGCGAACATGAATAATTGGCTCACTACGAGATAACCCAATTATTCATTATCTGAAAAGCACAACACCATGACTGTGGGTTGTGCTTTTTTGTATCTGACCCTTTTACTCTTATACAAATCAGACTTTATTGGTCTCGACGTTTGTTGTGTACATCGCTGCATTTCAAGTTCAAACATAGTGTTGTGTTACTTAGATTTCTGCCCCTTCACTGACACACCCAACGTGATTTCAATCACAAAAAGATATTTACTTAGCGTGCTAACTATTTTATATTACTTAGCACGCTAAGTAATTGAGTAGATCTTATGATTCAAGACATCAACAGTTTGCGAGACCTTTCTCTGGCTGAAAAATTATCTCGTGTTGCTCGTTTGTGGAAAATGGTTGCAGATCGCGAGTTAGAGCCTTTAAACCTAACGTATCCGCGTTGGACTGCGTTATGGAAGCTTTATCGAATGGGTGACAACATCAGTCAGAAGCATTTGGCTGAAGCGCTTGAGATCGAGTTAGCGTCGTTGATGCGAACATTAAAATTATTAGAAGAGCAATCTCTGATCGTTCGCCATTGCTGTGAACACGATAAGCGAGCACGTATTGTTAGCCTCACAGAAGAGGGGAAAACCCTACTAAAGCAAATGGAGGCTCGAATTCTTCAAGTTCGAAGCAAGCTCCTAACGGACATCAACGACCAGGAACTTCAGCAGCTTTCATTGATTCTTGATCAGATTGCTCACAATGCGCTTGATTCACTTAGCGAATAAGTCAGAAAACCGAATAAAAAGAGAAGTAAACGCCTATGACTCCAGATCAAAAATTCGCACGTTGGATCAAATATTCTTGCGTCGCGTTTGTCCTTGTCTTTGCCTATTTTCTAGTTGCAGATCTCGCCATGCCGTTGACGCCTCAGGCAATGGCAACGCGTGTGGTAACTAAAGTGGCCCCCCGTGTGAGTGGGCAGATTACGCATCTTTATGTTGCCAACAACCAAGAAATAAGCCAAGGCGATCTACTATTTCAGATTGATCCCCAGCCTTATCAGCTCGCCGTAGAAAAGGCTCAACTTAACCTTGAGCGTGTGATTCAAAACAACGAACAACTTGATGCTTCTATTGCGGCGGCAAAAGCAGACGTTGAAGCGAGCAAAATCGTGGCGGAACAAAAAGTTCGCGAAGCGAAACGTCTTAATACCCTGTTTCACCGTAATGGTACTTCGCAACAACAGCGCGATGACGCACAGAGCAGCGCAACGGCAGCTAAAGCGAACTTACTGGCCGCACGTGCTCGTTTAAAAGAGTTGGAAGTAAACCGCGGTGATTTAGGCGCGACGAATGTGAATATCCGCGTGGCGCAAAACCAGCTAAAACAAGCGGAACTTAATCTGTCTTACACTCAAGTCTCGGCGGAACATGATGGCGTTGTCGCTAACTTGCAGCTGGAGACGGGGGCCTATGCGGCAGCTGGTACACCTCTTGTCGCTTTAGTCTCCGATGACGTGGATATCATTGCCGACTTTCGTGAAAAGAGTTTACGACACTTTAATCAGAACAGCCGTGCGTTAGTGGCTTTTGATAGCTTGCCTGGTGATGTATTTGAAGCTCGTATTACGAGTGTGGATGCCGGGGTCAGCTCGGGTCAGTTCGATGCGGATGGTCGCTTAGCAACACCAACTGACTCAAACCGTTGGGTGAGAGACGCGCAGCGCTTACGTTTACATTTAGCTATCGATGAGCCTCAGCAGCGTGCATTTCCAGCAGGGGCACGAGCAACCGTGCAGTTGTTGCCAGAAAACGCATTATCTGGCTGGTTAGCGAGATGCCAGATCCAATTCTTGAGTCTTCTTCATTATATTTATTAACGAGGAGGCGATATGAAGTTATGGGACCACCCCATGTCGGAAAACGACTTCCGTCAGTGTTTGCGCATTGCAACTGGTGCGACTATTGGTTTCACTTTATGTAAAGTATTTGGTTGGAACTATGGCGTATTCTTTACTGTAACCCCGATGTTGTTACTTGGAATGGTGCCAGTCATGAGTCTACATGCCGCACGACAACTGATTTTTTCAGCGGTTGTGTGTGGATTAGAAGTTGGTGTGCTTGGTGGGGTATTTGGTGGGCACCCTGGCATGATGACAATCATTGCATTCGGGTTGTTTCTGTATAAATTCGCCTGTATGTCAAAAGGGAGCTTATTCTTATTTGGAGCGAACAGCGTACTGAGCTTAAGCATCATGCTGCATTTTGCGAGTTATCCAACCACTGACTTAAATGACCTAATATTTAGCAATCTGCAAGCGAATGTTATTTCAGTGATCGTTGCTTATGTGGTGACATTTTTGATTCCCGATGCGGAACCTCGTCAGCCACCAGCGAAACCGTCGCAGCCTAAACAGAGTCATCGCATGCGTCATGAAGCCCTTATGGGGGCGAGTATCGCTACAATGTCTTTCCTTGTATTCCAGCTATTTGACCTCAGTGACTCTATGTCTGCTCAGGCGACAACCTTACTTTTATTGTTTCCTATGCATTGGAACGGTGCTTTAGGGTATGCGCGAAAAAGAGCAATGGGGACCTTGATGGGGGTGACCTTTGGTGTTGTCGGACAACTTGTATTATACGATTGGTCGGATACCTTATTGTTTATCGTCCCATTGCTTTGGATTGGTGCAATGATGTTCAGTTATATGCACGTGAAAGAGTCTAGCGGTTCGGGAGCCGGATTTGGCGGTTTAACCACATTAGGCATTTTGTTCGGCCAATATCTTACTCCGGATGGTGACTTAATGTTCAGTGCGCTGTATCGCGTGAGCAGTATTTTGTTTGCTATTGTTGCGACGCTGCTTGTGACCTATACGGTTCACAGAATACTCAACAGCTTTGAGGCGACGCGCTTTAGCGAGCAGTAAGTTCAGACGTTACTGGTTAGAAAGGATTGCTCCAGTAACTCTGTTTTTAGTTCGTGAGTCATCTCAATGGGACTGGCAAACTTAATTCCAACTACCCATCCCTTCACCAATTTCTTAATGTTGGCAATGACACATCGATTTTCTTCTCCGATATAGTGGCTTAACGGGCATTCGATGGTAACACTCTCACCCACGTTGAATTCGGGCTCAATCAAGGTTGATATACCAACACCTGCTAGAGAGAAATCGATAAGGCTACCGTCGTAGACATTCCCTGCATGAATAACGTTACAGTCCATTTGCAACTTGTAACGCTCATGTTCCCGAACTGGTTTGGTTGCAAATGTTCCTGGAATGCGGATAAACAAAAGGGGGGATGGTCGAACGGTCGTCGTCAGCACGCTGGACTTAAACGCAATGACATGGCCTAACTCCGTATCTGATACACCACGCACGATGACATCGGCGTTGGGGAGTTTCCTCATCACTTGCTCTTCAAGCAAACGCATTGGTATATCAAGAATCAAATAAGCATTTTCTTTCATCCCAAGATAGGTGGTGGAATACGTATATTGATCCTTAGGCCCAAATTCGAAATTAGTAGAAAGTTTCATTCCCGGTTTGAGAAACCTATGCAGTTCATCTTTACTATGAGTGGCTGGCATCACATTGGCGTTTTAATTTTTAGTTAAGCTGAGGCTATCAAAACGCCATTTTGTTATTCAAGATAGTAAGGCATAAGTTTTTGTAAAATCATCGCTATCTGTGAAGTGGTGGGCGATAAGTTTGGTTCATTCCACCTTTCATAAAGATTTGGCTTGCCACAATACTGCCGCATGTGACCAACATCAGCGCTAACCAAGTGAGAGAATCTGGTTGTTCACCAAAAATTGGAACGGCAAGAAGTGTCGCGACGACTGGAGTTAATGAACCAAAAGCTGCGCTGGCTTCGGCACCGATGATCCTAATTGCATAAATGAAAGTGAAAGAAGCGATTAAACCTGCGCCAACACCTTGTAGCATCGCGTGGCCAAATAACTCCTCCCATGGCCACTGGCTGAACGGTGTTACCACCAAATAACTGTCTACCCACCCGAAACCAACGGCGATGATGAGCAGAGCCAAAGACGCGATTGCAACGAATCCTGCACAGACGTGTGCATTAAGATTGGCGACACGAGCGCTGATGGTGAAAGCAGCCCACATGATGCTGCCAGTTAGAAACAGGATATGCCCTTGTAATTGAGACCAGTTGTACTCTGCGCCGCTATTAGAAAGAAGGAATACGAAAATCCCTAACAACACCGTAGAAAGCCCGATTAAGCGGTGAGCACTCAGCGACTGTTGATAACAAAGTACCGCGATAGCAGAAACAAACAATGGCAAAGTGCCAGGTACTAATGCACTGCCGTGCGCCACGGGAGCGAAATGCATAGCCGTTCCGACGACCAGAAGATAGGGAAGGCCGCTTCCAACCACAACACCAACCAGGTAGCGTTTAGGCACGACGCGCAGCGACTGTTTATGCTTAATCACAAATGGTAATAAAATTATACTTGGGATGAGAAAGCGAACTAACGCGATATCGGCTGGCTGCAAGGCAGAAATTGCGCCCCCTTTTAAAGAAATAAAGAAACCAGACCAAAGCAGTAAGGTCGTTAATATAGCTGCGTATCCCAAGATCATTATCGACATGTCCATTTGTAAATGATGTGTTAATTGTTGAATAAAACTCTTGCCAAAGGGAGGCAAAGTTTGACGTAATTAGGCTTGATGTTAGTGATAAATTGCGTATAAGTGTTAATTGTTAGTGATTAAAGGCACGGAAGAATGAATGGATAAAATTGACAGGCAACTTATCAACCTAATGCAGAAGGATGCCACTCTGACAACTGCAGAACTTGCTGACCAAGTAGGGCTATCGGCATCACCTTGTGCAAGACGCATTAAGCGTTTGGAGCAGGAAGGTGTAATAAGTGGTTATCGAGCTATTGTGTCCAGAGACACTGTAGGCATCGCGATGACTGTATTTGTTGAAGTGAGTTTAAATAACCACCAAGCTTCTTCGATTGATGAGTTTGAACATGCCGTTGTTGAGATGGATGAAGTGATCTCATGCCATGTCGTATCAGGGGCCTATGATTACCTGTTAGAGGTGGTCAGTAAAGATCTCGCTGGTTATGAAACATTTACTAGAAAGTTACAGCGATTAGAAAATGTGAAAGATATTCATACCCACCTGGCGATTAGACAAGTGAAAGGAAATGGCAGTTTGCCGATTTATGCATAAGAAAGATGAAATTTTTCGATAGACTTAAGATTGCCCACTATCATCGAAAGCGATATAGACAGTTTGGTAAAGACAGAGCCCGAGCTCTGGGATGGGCAGATAAGTATAGTCAGATCAGCCGTTTTGAGGCGTTGTGCCGAGGGTTAACGTTAGACGGTTCAAGTATTTTAGATATTGGGTGCGGCTACGGAGACTTGTTAGCGTTTATCGAACTTACGGGGGGGCTTCCTCAAAGCTATATTGGCATTGATCAGCAAAAACAATTTATCTCTGAAGCCAGAAAACGAGATTTTCGTACGCAAAGTAAGTTTATATGTGGCGACTTTTCAACGTTGGTATTGCCTCGTTGCGACTTTGTTTTTGCTTCCGGATCATTGAACTATCAATCCACCAACCCAAATCATACCATTGAAATGATTGATAAAATGTACCGAGCGACAGAGAAAGGTTGTGTGTTTAACTTGTTGGATGAATCCAAACTACCCAGCATGAAAATGTTAGCGTCGCACAATAAAGAAGGTGTCTTTCGCTATTGTCGGTTGCTGTGTCCGAATACACGATTGATTGAGGGATACTCCGAGCACGACTTTACGATTGCCATGATCAAAAAAGCGGAGTCCGTTTCCTGACTCCGCTTAATAAATTCTTAAGCCTTATTGGTTTTTGTATTGTGAGATTTCACAGTTACCTGTGTATCTATCAACCTTGAATGAGAACGCGGCTGAATGGTATTCCCTCCCATCACTCCATATTGTTTCTCCGAAGATTTTACAAAGATCCAAATCACTGATTGAACCGAACTCTTTTACGTGCCTAACTACTGACAAAAACTTGGCTTTGGTAGCATTAGGACATTCCCTGTTACTTAATCGACTGATAACCATGTTTGTAGCATCATCTCCAGCCAAATGTGACTTTTTATTAAATTTTATTAATGGCTAAACTAACCAAAAAATGTCCATAAGTAAAGCATTAATGTGACGTATGTCTCTATAAATTGATTGTCTTGGTCATGGTTTAGTCAAGTTTGTCAAAGGGAACAATCCCATTATTTACATTTGATATCGTTCACGACTAAGGAAAGATAAAAAGCACGAATAACGTCCAATATTGGAGTGAAAAACCAACATCGTCTATTCAAAACTGGCTCTGTTTTTACTTCGAAACATCTTGAGCGTATTGAAGCGCTCGGGCTTCTTTATCATAGACTTGTGACAGAGTTTGATATTGTGAAGAGAGGCGCTTGTAATCTTCAGCAAGTTCCAAAGCGTTGGTGTTATACCATTCCGCAGTTATTTGATTGGCTGTTTTGTTTGACTCGCGGCACTTCTGGGCCAGTATCTCCCACCCATTTGCTGACTATTGGGATTGTGTGCTCAATTTAAGCAGCTGATTCGCTTTAGTTGTGAGCTCTTCTTTGTATTGAATCGATGCTTTTAATTGCGCTTTGAACACATTTTGGTTCGACTTGGCACGCCAAAGTAGCACGAGCTCATGCAGTGAAAAGGTTTCGGACAATAACTGACGCTGTTTATGTTCGGTTAAAAGTGTATTGAATACCTCAACATGCTGATTGTAATTGGACTCTAAACGATTGAATTGGGTAAGATTGTCATTCCACGACGATGGGTTACATTGAATATTGGCGTGCCCCGTTATCGGGAACAGAAGAAATAGTAGTATCCAATTGAGTCTGTTGATCATTATTGCTCGCGTTAGTTGACCTGCTCTTTTGAGTATATACCCAAATTTCTACGACATGCGTGCTGCTGGTGGGATAAGAATAAAGAATGAAAAGGAAAAGGGCATGAAGAAAATTCTCGTCGCATTGATTGTCATGCTGTTGCTCGGCGGAGCGGGGGCTGGATACTATTTCTTCTTTATGCAGAAAGATGAACCTGAAGCACCAAAGGCTACACAAGTCGAGCAATCGTCACTGCAAAAAGAAACATCCAAACCGATTCTGGATTTAGAAGCCGCTCCCCCGGAAGTTACCGAGTACTACGTTATTGAGCGTCGTGTCAATGTTTACAACAAGCCTAACCTTAATGCTTTAGTTGTCGATACGCTCTATAAGGGAGAAAAAGTATCGGTGTTAGAAAAAGTAGATGGGTGGTACCGAATCTCCGGCTATCTTGTCTATGAAGAGGGTGGAGAAGAAAAAGCCGAATGGTTGAATGCTGAAGGGTTATCGGATGCAGAGCCAGTTATTAAAGAGCAAGAGCGCTTAGAGATATTGGATGAATACCTACAGAAGTCGGATGATTTAAAAGTTCACTTGGATATTTTCCGTAAGAAAACACAGCAATTGTTAGACGATGAAACCTGTGATCCGAGTGATTTTGAGGAGCTCGGGGGTTGGGTGCGTTCTGTGACGTTCAAAAAGCGCAACGTTTACTTCATCTATTGTGGCGGTTTGGAGCAAGAGAATAAGATCTACTTAGATGTTGATAAGGGCGATATTTTTTATCGATAACTCACCACCAATTACACTCGTTCTCTAAAGACGTTTTGATAAATGCAATAACGATGCAAACCTGAAATCAGAGATTTATAACTTTTTAGTTGTGAACCATAATCAATAGGAATACTATCAATGAGTCAAGTGACCTAACTTGGCTCTTTGTGTTTTTAGTGAGTTCCTATGCCTTGGATTTACCTTAGAAAGTTGATTTTGCTGCTATTTGCAATGGTATTGCTACCAGTGCATGTATCTGCTGCGCAAATCGACCACAAGGCTCACGTACCGCACTTTTCTAAGCTACAACCTTTTGTAGCCGTAAGTGTGTCGCCAAACTCTTCCGTCGATTTTTCTGAAGTTTCAGAAGAAAGCTCTCAATCTCCAGTATCTGAAGGCCATGCAAGTCTCGATTCCGTTGCTTTGTTTAACTCTCAGCGCTGGACGTCTTACTTACGGGAAGGGCTTGATGACGAGCACGTAGATTTTGTCGGCGATCTCACTACTCCGTTTTACGCTGATGCGGGTTACGCATACAGCTTGATGGACATTAACTGGCGTCACAACCAGTCCACATTTTATCATTTCACAAGCGATCATCGCATTTCTGGTTGGAAAGAGACCAATGCCATGTACGTCGCACTCAATAGTCAGTTTTCTGCCTAAACACCATCTATTTGCACCATTGTGCACTCTTAGCACGACGATTGTATTCGACAGGACGTGAGCGTTCTGAGCATTTCATACCCTGAATTTATTCTGGGAGCATCTGTCGTGTGTTAAGCCTTGTTATTAAAAGCTTCACTTCATTGTGAAGGGATGATGTTTACATGAAAAAAACACCAAAGCAGCAAAAGAACAGAAAGCTGATGAATCACTACTCAGCTTGGAAATATGTCGTATTAATCACGACAGTCATTATTTTAACCCTAAGTGCTATACCAACTTGGTTTGGTGAACAGCCTTCTATCCAGTTGACGTTTGCGGATCAAAACAACAGCGAAATGTCGGTTGTTCATCTGAATCAACTGCTAAAAACCAACCATATTTCAGCCGACAAAATCATCGAAAAAGACGGCAAAACAACCATTGTATTCGATGGTGAAGATGCGCAAAGTAAAGCTCGTGCGTTGTTAAACAAAGAGCTAAATAAAGACGACAGCATCACTTTCTCATACGTATCGGTTGCGCCAGAATGGTTAAATGAGATGGGCTTTAGCCCAATTAAGCTCGGTCTTGACCTTCGTGGTGGCGTTCAGTTCTTGTTGAATGTTGATGTGAATAAAGCGTTTGAAGAACAACGTGATGCGTTGATTGATGAAATCAAAGCGAACCTACGTGATCAACGTGTTCGTGGTGTGCAAGTTCGAGCAGAGAGCGGCAACCGAATTACGGTAAACAGTGACAGCGAGCAAGCATTGTCGGAAGTGAACAAGTTCTTGCGTCAAAACTACCCGGGCTGGATTTCAAAAAGTTCATCTCGTGGCTTTGTGCTTGAACCGAGTGAACAAAATATCCAAGAATTTCAATCGTCGACTCTTCAACAAAACCTGAAGATCATGCGTGGTCGTATTGAAGAACTTGGTATCACAGAAGCACTAGTGCAACGCCAAGGTAAAGAGAGCATTCGAATTGAACTCCCTGGTGTACAAGATCCTGCTCAAGCGAAAAACGTTATTGGTGCAACAGCAAGCTTGGCGTTTTATGAAGTGAAAGATGCGAGCCAAGCACACAGCAGCCAAGATCTTGTTCTTCAAGATAATGATGGTCGTACTGTGATTTTGTCAAAACGACCAGTTCTAACGGGCGAGCACATCGTGAACGCTCGTGCTGGTGTCGACAAAATGGGCATGTCAGAAGTCAATATTTCTCTTGACCACGCTGGTGGTAAGAAAATGAGTGACTTCTCAGCAACTCACATCGGCAAGCCAATGGCGACCGTTTACCGTGAATACAAAACAAACGATCGCGGTGTAACTGAGCGTAGTGAGCGCGTTATCAGCGTCGCGACTATTCAATCTCAGCTTGGTAGCCAGTTCCGTATTACTGGGGCAGGTAGCATGGACGATGCGCAGCAGTTGGCGCTATTGCTTCGCGCGGGGTCACTGACCGCGCCGGTTACTATTGTGGAAGAGCGAACAATCGGTGCTTCTCTGGGGGCAGAAAACATTGAAAACGGTTTTGCAGCACTGGCTTTAGGTATGGGACTAACACTGACCTTTATGGCACTTTGGTACCGCCGCTTAGGTTGGGTAGCAAACGTGGCGCTTTGTGCCAACATGCTTTGTTTGCTTGGCTTAATCGCCTTGTTACCAGGAGCGGTTCTAACGCTTCCGGGTATTGCCGGTTTAGTGTTAACCGTCGGTATGGCAGTAGACACCAACGTTATTATCTTTGAACGTATTAAGGACAAAATGCGTGAAGGCCGCAGCTTCGCTCAAGCGATTGATCTTGGCTTTGACAGCGCATTCTCGACCATCCTTGATGCCAACATTACTACCATGATCACCGCCGTGATTTTGTACGCCATCGGTAATGGCCCAATCCAAGGCTTTGCCTTAACACTCGGATTAGGTTTGTTAACCAGTATGTTTACAGGCGTATTTGCCTCTCGAGCAATGATCAATTTAATTTGGGGCCGCGATGCCCGTCGTGATGTGAGGGTTTAATCATGGTCGAAATGCTAAAACAAAATATTCGTAAAATTCGCTACTTTACTACGCTAGTTTCCATCATTTTAACGGTGATCGCGATCGTCGCTCTAGGCTTTAAAGGGTTGAACCTAGGTTTGGACTTCACTGGCGGTATGGTGACAGAAGTAAAGGTAGATAAGCAGCTAACTAACCATGATCTGCTTGACGTTCTGCAACCAAAGCTTGGTGAATCTGCGTCAGTGACACGCTCTGGTGAAGATGGCCGTTGGATGATTCGTTACTCTGCGCCGGAAGATGGACAAACGTTGCCAAGTGTAGAAGAGGTGTTGAAGCCAATCTCTCACCAAGTTGATGTTGTCAGCAACAGTATAGTTGGCGCTCAAGTTGGCCAAGACTTGTTTGAACAAGGTGGCTTAGCATTGTTGATTTGTGTGTTGAGTATTCTCGGTTACTTGTGTTTCCGTTTTGAGTGGCGTTTGGCCAGTGGTTCACTGTTTGCTTTGGCCCATGATGTGATCTTAGTGCTTGGTTTTTTTGCAGTTACTCAAATGGAGTTCAACTTAACCGTTTTTGCAGCGGTGTTAGCAATTTTAGGTTACTCATTGAATGACTCTATCATCATTGCAGACCGAATCCGTGAGCTGTTGATTGCGAAACAGAGTTGGAAAACAGAAGACATCAATGACCAAGCTGTTATCGCGACGTTTTCACGCACTATGGTGACATCTGGTACGACATTGATCACTGTTGGTGCATTATGGATTATGGGAGGAGCGCCTTTGGCTGGTTTCTCAACCGCCATGTTTATTGGCGTTCTGTCGGGGACATGGTCTTCGATTTCGATTGGTACTGTGCTGCCTGAGTGGTTGAAACTGGAGCCGAAACATTATCTTCCAGTTGAGATCGACGCTGCGCCGTAGCATTATTTTTAAGGTAAAAGTGCTTGCGCCACTCATCTTGAGTGGCGCTTTTTTGTGCTTATTTCACGCGCATCAAGCGATGTTTCACAAGTCCCAAGTCGAACTCTAAGACTTGTGAGCGCTTCATTGCTTCGACTTTATTCAACATTGGCTCTTGGTAGCCTTTCTTCTTCATCCACTGAAGAGGTACAGAGAAAGCATCTTCATTAACGACATAAGACTCGCCTTTATGCTCACCGCTATAGACGTTCACAACCCAAACTCGGGCTTGAAAGTCCAATACTTCACCCATGACTTTAGCTATTTTATTCAGAATATTTTTCATTGTTTCCAGTTTGCCTTAGCTTAGTAGCAACCAGACACCAACTCCCATCATTAAAGTGCCTGCGATACGGTTCATTAGACGTACATTCTTAGACTGACCTAATACGTGTTTCAACCCTTTACCACCAGTAGCGTACAGAGACATGCAAATGAACTCAAACAGTAAAATAATGGAGACAAGTATGATCAGTTGCGGTGCAAGCGCTGCGTTTTGGTCTATAAAAGGCGGTAAAAGAGAAATCATAAATGCCCAGCCTTTTGGGTTTGCGATTGCGGTAACGAAGCCTTGCATGATCAGTGCGATATTGTCACTCTTTGGTGTTTCTAAGTTGTCGACATTAATCGCAAGTTTCCCTCGCGATCGCCACATTTCAACTCCAAGATAGAGTAAATAACCGCCACCAATGAACTTTAACGCGATAAACATCCAAGGATAATTGAGCATAATCGCAGCGATACCTAACACCGCAGAGACTGACACCAGCGCAACACCGAGAAGCTCTCCTATCATCATCCATAACGTGCGACGATAACCGATACTCATACCTAACGTTAGGGCGAGAGTCATGCACATACCAGGCGTGATTGAGACAAAAAAGAAAGTAGGGATGAACATACTGAGCAATGCAAGATTCATATCTGTTGATGATTTAGTGATTAAAGAGAAGCCACAAAGATAGTGCAAAGTGGAAAAGGATGCTACTACAAAGCGAACGATTACTTTCACTAGTAGCTAGTTGATGTTCTTCGAATATATAAATTTAAAATGAAATTATATTTTAATCTATGCGTCATAATAGTGCGTATTGCACCAGTATGAGACAAGCTCTTATATCATTTTTAGATTAAATATATTTAACTTATTATATTTTATCGGTATTAATCATCACTGTATTAAAATAATCGAATTGATAACTAAATTATCATTAAATGCAGTAGTTAAATGATATGTTTGATAATTATTTTTACTGATAATTGAATTATTATTCTAATCTCAAGTTTGTTGTAATCATATAGGCTTAAAATTCAGATCTTAAATCATGACATAATGTAACGTCTACCATTCTGTATGTAAGTGCATGATATTTAATAATTATGTTTCTATTTCTGTTGGTGTGGCTTTTGTGGAAGTGTGATTTAAAACAATGGCTTATGTAAAATTAACCATTTTATAACATTTTACGGGTAATGAGATCTAAATCAATCTTATGCAATTGGGTGAGTTTTTTATTTGAAATGTAATATTTCTAGGTTAACTTAAAATAAAGGCAGCACGGGATTGGTTGTCAAAAGAATAAATAAACACGTCAGTTGGTGAACTATTTCATCAGTGTATTAAGTTTGCTTTTTAAATGCCGTTAAGAATGGAGTCTTCAATGAAGAAAGTCGCTTTGATCACTGGATCAAAAGGCGGAATTGGTTCTGCTATTTCCTCTCAATTAGTCAATGACGGTTACCGTGTAATCGCTACTTATTTCACAGGTAACTACGAATGTGCGCTGGAGTGGTTCAACAGCAAAGGGTTTACCAAAGATCAGGTTCGCCTTTTTGAGTTGGATGTAACAAACACGACAGAGTGTGCAGAGAAATTGGCGCAATTGCTTGGGGAGGAAGGAACCATTGATGTTGTTGTCAACAACGCAGGAATTACACGTGATGGCGTGTTTAAAAAGATGACTGCGCAAGCTTGGAATGATGTCATCAATACCAACCTCAATAGTTTATTCAACGTTACGCAACCCCTCTTTGCTGCAATGTGCGAAAAAGGCGGTGGTCGTGTCATCAATATCTCTTCAGTCAATGGTCTTAAAGGGCAGTTTGGTCAAGCAAACTACTCGGCGGCGAAAGCTGGGATGATCGGTTTCTCTAAAGCCCTAGCATACGAAGGTGCTCGCTCGGGTGTAACAGTTAATGTTATCGCGCCGGGTTACACGGGTACGCCAATGGTTGAGCAAATGAAGCCAGAAGTGCTGGAATCTATCACGAACCAAATTCCAATGAAACGTCTTGCGACACCAGAAGAAATTGCAGCATCAGTGAGCTTCTTGGTCAGCGATGCGGGCGCCTATATCACCGGAGAGACTTTGTCGGTGAACGGCGGCCTATACATGCACTAAGGAGATAAGATGATGGAAAAAGTATTTATCGTAGCGGCGAAGCGTACCCCAATCGGCGCTTTTGGTGGCAGCCTGAAAAATACTTCTGCTGGCGATCTGGCAGCAGTAGCGATTAAAGGCGCGTTGGAGGCGGCAAAGTTGCCTGGCGACAAGGTTGACGAAGTGATTGTTGGCAACGTTGTTGGTGCAGGTCAAGGAATGGGTGTTGGCCGCCAAGCGGCACTGTTTGCGGGGATTCCTGAATCTGTTCCTGCATATGGCGTAAACATGGTTTGCGGTAGTGGCATGAAAACGGTCATGGATGCCGTGTCCCATATCCGTAGTGGCGATGCTGAGATCGTTGTTGCAGCGGGTGTTGAAGTCATGTCTCAGATTCCGTTTGCTGCACCAAGCAGCATTCGTGATGGCAACAAAATGGGCAATCTGGAGCTAAAAGATCTGCTCATAGCGGACGGTTTAACTGATGTTTACAACCAATATCACATGGGTGTGACGGCAGAAAACGTAGCAAAACAAATCGGCTTAACTCGCCAGCAGCAAGACGAATACGCGCTGTCTAGCCAACAGAAAGCGGTAGCCGCTATCGAAGCTGGCAAATTTCAAGACGAAATTGTGCCAGTGGAAGTAAAGCAACGCCGTGAAACCGTGATGTTTGATACGGATGAATACCCAAAAGCGAACGCGACAATGGAAGCCTTAAGCAAGCTACGTCCTGCTTTTGACCGCGAAGGCACTGTGACTGCGGGTAATGCATCAGGCATTAACGATGGCGCGAGTGCGATTATCGTTGCATCTGAAAGCGCAGTTAAAGCGCATGGATTAACGCCGCTTGCTGAGATCGTAAGCTATGCGCAATCGGGTCTTGATCCGAAGATCATGGGCCTAGGTCCTGTTGAGTCGGTCAATAAAGCACTCGAAAAAGCAGAACTCACAGTAAATGATATCGACGTTTACGAGTTAAACGAAGCATTTGCAGCGCAAGCACTTGGCGTGATTCATCAGTTGGCGGAAACAAACCAAGTTCCAGTTAACGCGATTCAAGATAAAGCGAACTTTAACGGTGGTGCTATCGCGCTAGGACACCCGCTTGGTGCATCTGGAAACCGAATCTTAGTCACGCTGGTTCACGAGCTTCATAAGCAAAATGGTCAATATGGCGTTGCTTCACTTTGTGTGGGCGGCGGCATGGGCACGGCTGTGGTTGTAAAGACAGTTAAGTAATTATTTAAACGGACATTTTTAATTCTTTCTCTAGGAGACAAACCATGTACACAGATTTCTTCAAAACATTTAGCGATCAAACTGAAAAAAATCTAGAACCTTACTTGAAGTTCAACAAGCTAGTGACAAAAAACGTAGAAGTGTTGACCGAGCTTCAATTGAACGCCATTCGCACATACAGTGAAGTGGGTCTAAACCAGATGAAAGCAGCGACAGAAATCAAAGACGTAACGTCATTGACTGCTTTCAACAGTCAGCAACTAAGCGTACTTACTAAACTTTCTCAACAAATGATGGATGACAGCAACAAGCTTCAAGCGATTGCAAAAGAGTTCAAAGAAGACGTTGAGAAAATGACTTCGGAAAATCTAAAGACTGTTACTCCAGCGTAATTTGTCCGATTCTCGCCGCCCCTAGATTTGGGCGGCGTTGTTTTTTCCGAATATAGGAGTAAGACTATGTTTCAACACTTCTTTTCGGACTATCTTGTGAAGCTTCAGGAAACCAATCATCAGTGGTGGCATGATTTCGAAGTGAACAAGGCAGTCGTGAACTCTCCTTTAAACAAGGCCATGCAAGAAGTGAACTTTGAGGATACTGCCAAACTGTTCGAACAAGCTGCGAATCAGCCTGCTGCGATTTTAAAGCTGCAAGCACAGTGGTGGGAACAGCAGCTGCAAATTTGGCAGAATGTTGCATTGGCAGGGAACCAAGCACAAATCGTCGAAGCTGAAAAAGGGGATAAGCGTTTCTCAAACGAAGCGTGGCAAAATGAAGCCATGTATAGCTTCATCAAACAATCCTACCTTTTATTTAGTAAGACCTATCTGGACACCATCGAGTCTTTGGAAGGCTTAGATGAAAAGACGAAAGAACGTATTATTTTTTTCTCTCGCCAAGCCATTAACGCCCTTTCTCCTTCCAACTTCATCGCCACTAACCCAGAGCTTTTGAAGCTGACACTTGAGCAAAACGGTCAAAACTTACTGGCAGGCTTAGAGCAGTTGAAAGAAGACGTTGAGTCGAGCGCAGACATTTTAAAAATTCGTATGACGAATAACAATGCATTCCGCGTGGGAGATGACGTTGCGACGACACAGGGCAATGTGGTTTTTCAAAACGAATTGTTTGAGTTGATTCAATATCGACCTCTAACAGAGAAAGTGAATGCGACGCCGCTGCTCATCGTCCCACCTTTCATCAATAAATACTACATCCTTGATTTAACAGCAAAGAACTCAATGGTTCGATGGTTGTTAGAGCAGGGGCATAGTGTATTTATGATGTCTTGGCGCAATCCAGGCAAGGCACAAGCGCACATAGAGTTTGGTGACTACGTGACAGAAGGCGTAGTGAAAGCCGTCGCTGCAATTGAAGATATAACAGGACAAGAGCAAATCAATGCTGCTGGTTATTGTATCGGTGGTACTGTTTTAGCAAGCACGGTTGCCTACTACGCTGCAAAACGTATGAAGAAGCGCATTAAGTCTGCCACTTTCTTCACCACGTTGCTCGACTTCTCTCAACCAGGTGAAGTCGGCGCGTATATCAATGACACCATTGTTAGTGCAATTGAAGCGCAAAATAACGCAAAAGGGTATATGGACGGCCGTTCCTTAAGCGTGACGTTTAGTTTACTGCGTGAAAACAGCTTGTACTGGAACTACTACGTCGACAATTACTTGAAGGGTAACAGTCCGGTTGATTTCGACTTGTTGTACTGGAATAGCGATAGCACCAACGTCAGCGCTGCATCTCACAATTTCTTGCTTCGCGAGCTCTATTTAGAGAACAAGCTGGTGCAAGATAAAGGCGTCAAAATTGGTGGAGTATGGATTGATCTAAATAAGATCAAAATTCCTAGCTATTTTGTGTCAACGAAAGAAGACCACATTGCGTTATGGCAGGGAACTTACCGTGGTGCGCTGAACACGGGTGGTAACAAAACGTTTGTCCTCGGTGAATCTGGTCATATTGCGGGCATCGTGAACCCTCCAGCTAAAAATAAGTATGGTTATTGGTTGAACGATAATTTGGATGACTCTGCTGATGAGTGGTTGAATAACGCGGAACACAAAGAGGGATCGTGGTGGACACACTGGAACGAGTGGTTACTCCAATTCAACCCTAAAGAGCAAGTTGAGCCTTTCCCTATTGGCTCAGAAAACCATCCGGTTATTGATGAGGCGCCAGGACAATACGTCAAACAGGTTCTGCCAGTAAAAGAATCTTAAACGACTCCCTATAGCAGTAAATCTTAGCGGCCTTTATGGTCGCTTTTTTTATGTATGATTGCTTGTTTGTTGTTGGCAAGTACCATTGATTAATAAATAAAAAGCGCCGAGCATTTGCTCGGCGCTCAGTGTCAACAAATAGGCTAGTTGACGAGTAGAGATGCGTTACGTTACACCTCTTTATCCTTACCAAATGACAGCAGCCAGAGAGAGATTGCTGCTACCGCCACAAAGCCGGAAAGAATAATCACTGGCATAGCACTGTAGCCAAGGATATGCCAAATTACAGATTCTAATGTACTCATGGTAAGTCTCCTTAGTGCCAGCCTTCAACGCCGCTCATGTCTGGTAGTTTGTGCGCAATACCTTTGTGACAGTCTACACATGTTTTCTCGCCTGAAGCTAGAGCGGTGGAGTGTTGTTCTGCCGCACGTGATCCTTGCTGAGAGTAATCCATGAAATCAAACTCATGACAGTTACGACATTCAAGAGAGTCATTCTTTTTCATACGTGCCCACTCTCGCTCTGCGAGGTGTCCACGACGCTCTTGGAACTTCTCTGGCGTATCGATCGTCTTCGTTACGAAGTGTGCAAATAGCTCTTTAGATGCCTGTACTTTACGAACGATCTTATCCGTCCATTCATGAGGAACGTGACAGTCTGAACAAATCGCACGAACACCAGATCGGTTGGAGTAGTGAATTGTTTCTTGAATTTCAGCAACGATCGGCGCGTGACAGCCAGAACAGAATTCTTCTGTGTTGGTTGCTTCCATACCTGTGTTGAATGCGCCCCAAAATAGAAGGCCACCAGCGAAGCCTAGAAATAAAACCACACCAGCGGCAGCTTTACTCGGGCTCGACAGTCTCTTCCAAAACGCTTTAAGTATTTTCATAAGTAACCTCTTAGTACTCGCGTTTCAATTACTGAAGCGAATCGACTGCCTTAAACTCGTTTTCCACTAGTGGTTTTGCATCCGTTTGTGGAACGTGACATTGCAAACAGAAGTAACGACGAGGAGACATATCTGCCAGTACCGCATCTTCTCTGTTTACATAGTGCGTTACGCTAATTTTAGTCGCACCTGACTCTTTTGCATTTTTCCAGCTATGGCATGCAAGACACTTGTTAGCATTTAACGAAATTTCGTAGTGACGAATGCTGTGTGGGATCAACGGTGGTTGATAAACATAGCTGTCTTCAACAATTTGATCTTTAGGGAAGTCTTTGAACTCGTCTGCTGGACGCGTATCTTCCAATTGAGACATTCCACGTAAAGATTCTAGACCACCAATACCACCTGGATTATCCAACTCAGCTTGCGCAATGCCTGTCACTAACGCACCTACAGATAAAACTGCGACAAGTAATTTTTTCATCATTTCATCTCCGCCTTTATGGCTTAAATTCTTTATTAGGCCGCCATAATGACGGCCGTAGCATTCAGTATCTGAAGGTTAAGCAATCTTAGTAATTTTGACTGGGCACTTCTTAAAGTCTGTCTGTTTAGACAGTGGATCAGTCGCATCTAGGATAAGCTTGTTAATCAAAATACGTGCATCAAAGAACGGTACGAATACCAAGCCTTTTGGCGGACGGTTACGACCGCGAGTTTCAACACGAACGCGTACTTCACCGCGTTTGTTTGCCATGAGTACTTCTTCACCACGGCGAACATTGCGTGCTTTTGCGTCTTCTGGGTGCATGTAACACACTGCGTCTGGTACTGCTTTGTATAATTCAGGTACACGACGAGTCATGGTGCCTGTGTGCCAATGTTCAAGAACACGACCAGTACATAACCACATATCAAATTCATCGTTCGGTACTTCTGGTGGCGCTTCGTATGGCGCGGAAATGATCTTCGCTTTGCCATCAGCATTGCCGTAGAAGTCCCAACCAGAACCTTCTTTCGCGTATGGGTCTGAACCTTCTTTAAAGCGCCACTGTGTTTCTTTACCATCAACAACAGGCCAACGTAGACCACGTACTTCATGGTAACGGTCGTATGGAGCCAAATCATGCCCGTGACCACGGCCAAATGTTGCGTATTCCTCAAACAGACCTTTTTGGACATAGAAACCGAAGTGGTGAGCATCGTCATTCAGTTCACGAGCTTCTTCGATAGGGAATTTGTCGACGTTACCATTGCGGTAAAGTACGTCGTACATTGTTTTACCACGGTATTGAGGCGCTTTCGCTAGAAGCTCTTCAGGCCACACTTCTTCCATTTTGAAGCGTTTCGAGAACTCCATTAGCTGCCACAGGTCGGATTTTGCTTGACCGACTGTGCCCACTTGTTGGTACCAAGCTTGGGTACGACGCTCTGCGTTACCGTAAGCACCTTCTTTTTCAATCCACATTGCGGTAGGAAGAATAAGGTCTGCTGCTTGTGCTGTTGCTGTCGGGTATGGGTCAGACACAACGATGAAGTTTTCTGGGTTGCGGTAACCTGGAAGACGTTCTGTGTTGATGTTTGGACCGGCTTGCATGTTGTTGTTACATTGAACCCAGTAACAGTTCAGAACGCCGTCATTCAGCATACGGTCTTGCAATACGGCGTGGAAGCCAGGCTTTGGTGGAATCGTACCTTCTGGCAGTTTCCAGATGTCTTCTGCAATCTTACGGTGTTTAGGGTTAGCAACCACCATGTCCGCTGGTAGGCGGTGAGCAAACGTACCAACCTCACGAGCGGTACCACATGCTGATGGTTGGCCCGTTAGTGAGAATGGGCTGTTCCCCGGAGTCGAGATCTTACCGGTTAGTAGGTGGATGTTGTAAACCAAGTTATTCATCCATACACCACGAGTATGCTGGTTCATACCCATCGTCCATAGAGACATCACTTTCGTGTTTGGATCCGCGTATTGCTTCGCAAGCTCGATAAGCTTCTCTTTCTCAACACCAGAGATTTCAGATGCTTTCTCTACTGTGTATGGCGCTACTGATTTCTTGTACTCTTCGAATGAGATAGAAGTGAGTTTGCCAGAGTTCGGGTTCTTCGCTGCTTTTTGTAGCGGATCATCGTCACGTAGACCGTAGCCGATGTCAGTGTCTGCTTGAGTGAAGTTCGTGTGTTTGTTCACGAAGTCCCAGTTTACTGCATCGTTTTCGATGATGTAGTTTGCGATGAAGTTAGCAATTGCAAGGTCAGACTGAGGATTGAAAATGTAGCCGTGGTCTGCCAACTCAAATGAACGATGGTAGTAAGTAGAAAGCACGTTCACTTTAACGTGAGGGTGGCTTAGACGGCGGTCAGTAATGCGAGTCCATAGAACCGGGTGCATTTCTGCCATGTTTGAGCCCCAAAGAACGAAAGCGTCTGCGTTCTCGAAGTCATCGTAACAACCCATTGGCTCATCGATACCGAATGCGCGCATGAAACCTACAACGGCAGAAGCCATACAGTGACGAGCGTTTGGATCAATGTTGTTTGATCGGAAGCCTGCTTTCATTAACTTTGATGCAGCGTAGCCTTCCATTACTGTCCATTGGCCTGAGCCAAACATACCTACGCTTGTTGGGCCTTTTTTCTCGAGGGAAGCTTTCCATTTCTCAGCCATGATGTCGAAAGCGTCATCCCAAGAGATAGGTGTAAATTCACCATCTTTGTGGAATTTGCCATCTTTCATTCGTAGCATCGGTTGAGTTAGACGGTCTTGACCGTACATGATCTTAGAAAGGAAGTAACCTTTGATACAGTTCAGACCTTTGTTTACTGGTGCTTCTGGGTCACCCTGTGTTGCTACCACTTTGCCGTTTTGAGTGCCAACAAGAACAGAACAGCCTGTACCACAGAAACGACAAGGTGCTTTGTCCCATGTGATTTTGGTTTGATCAGAGCTTGCAATCAGGTTGGCTGCAGATGCTGGTAGTGTCACACCTGCGACAGCAGCAGCTGATGCAGCCGCGTTTGCTTTCACAAACGCACGTCTTGTCATTTTCATACTTCACCCTCGATTTGGGAATGTTGTGTTCCAGTGTCTTCTTCATCCGTTTCTTCAAGCCCAGTTTCGATTTGGTGATAAACCAATACCGTGCTTAAGACGTTCGGTAAATTGTTAATGGCATCGATAGTGTCTGTGATGAAACCTTGGTTCTCAGTTTCAAGTACGACGATAATCTTGCCTTCAGGACTGTCACCATAGATTTCCGCATTTTCGTGTGCTTCTATCTTTTGTTTGATTTCGTCCAAATGTTCCGGCAGCACATGTACTACCAAACTTGAAATATGCACTTCATTTAGTGACATATAGCTCTCTCATTTATTTTTATTGCCTTTGGCCGACGACATTCGGCTTAGGCTGTTGTATTGCTCACATTGATGGATGAAGTCGGGCACACTGAAACACAGGCGCCGCAGCCGTTACACTCATCAAGGTCTAAATTGGGTTGTGCTACTTTCCCCAGTTCTAATTTGAACTGAATTGCCATCGGGTCGCACATATCCCCACAGCTTCGGCATTCGACATTTTGTTTTGCTAAGCAGTTATCGTTGATACTTGCTTTTGCTTGCCAAGGTTGTTCTGTTTCTGGCAAGAAAAGGGGCTCAGGACAGGCGTTTGCACATTGATAGCAAAATGTGCATTCATCGATGGAAAAATCGACCGAGGGGAATCCGCCATCACTTTTGGTTATAATCTTTGTTTCACAGGCCTCAATGCATTTACCGCAGCGAGTGCAATCGTCCGTAAACTGTTGCGGTTTAGTTAACCAAGGCAAACGTACGGCGTTGTCGGGGTGCGCTTTTCTTGCAAAGAGTCTTCTTCTGGAAAGGTCTACCACTTAGTCACCTCGAAACTTGGAACCCAAACTAAGCATAGTCCACAATTTTCATTAATAAACTGTCATTTAAACTAACGAAATTGTAGTTTTTGACATATTTGTATAAATACCTCTTAGGAGGTAAATGGTATGCAATATTGTTTTGGATCAATAAATTCCGTCGCAGGTGATCACATATTGATAAAGTTGAAAGGTAATGGGTTCATTGCACGTACAAATAGGATTGTTAATGGGCGAGGAACTCAGATTGTTTAAAAATGTGAAAAAGTCGGTGACGCGCACGATTGCGTCCGCGATGCTTCTTATTTTGCTGCTCTCAGTCGCTACGACTGGTTTTGCAATTTTTACGTTAGCGTCCAGTTTGAACGATGCTGAAGCCGTCAATGTTGCTGGCTCGATGCGAATGCAAAGCTACCGTCTGGCGAATGATATTCAGGTTAAATCTGTTGACTATTCTTCACATATTGACGCATTTGAACATTCGATATATTCACCTTCAATGAAAGCGCTTCAGCATTGGTCTGTGCCAGAAGACATCACTCACGATTACTACCGTCTTATTATCAGATGGCATGAACTCAAGGCGGTGCTTAGAGGAGACAACCCGGCAGAATATCAACTCCTAGTGGCCGGTTTTGTTGAACAAATCGATGAGTTTGTATTTAAGCTGCAAAGCTTTTCGGAGCAAAAACTGATTAACTTAGCCTGGATCGGCGGGTTAGGGTTGGGTGGCATCCTTTGTGTCAGTATGTTTGTCGTTCATTTTGTGCGCCTCGAAGTTGTTCGACCTCTGCGTGCCTTAGTTTTTGCTAGCGAGCAAATTAAAAATCGCTCATTCAATATATCGCTCAATGTATCTAGCGATAATGAAATGGGAATACTGACTCGAACCTTTAACCGGATGGCGACAGACCTTGGTAAGTTGTACCGAGGATTAGAACAAGCGGTTGATGAGAAAACACGTAAATTGCAGCATGCCAACCAGTCTTTAGAAGTGCTGTATGACTCGTCAAAAGAACTCACGGCGTCGCGTATTAATCAAGACAATTTCCAGGCGATTTTGCAGCATATCGTCAGTCTTGAGGGCATTAAAGCGGTCAAACTTGAAATCGAGCAGCTGGGAGAACCGAGCTGGATATTGATGGAAGGAGAAGAATGCTGCCAAGATTGTGATGAAGATTGCCACGGTAAAGCCCTGATGCTAGATGGTGAGCACTTGGGTTATTTATATTGGAAAGCAGGGTTACCTTGTCCGAACGAGGCTCTTATTGACAACTTCGTGCAGATTTTATCACGCGCCGTGTATTACAATCGGGCGCAGCGCCAAGCAGAACAAATTCTGCTGATGGAAGAGCGAGCCACTATTGCTCGGGAGTTGCATGATTCATTGGCTCAAGCACTCTCTTACTTAAAAATTCAGGTCGCTTTGTTAAAGAGAAGCGTAAAGAACTTGCCTGACGAAAAGGCGATCGCGCAGGCTAATCAAGTTATTGCTGAGCTAGATACGGGCTTATCTGCGGCTTATACGCAGTTACGCGAGTTACTGACGACGTTTCGTCTTACGATTAAAGAGGGCAGTTTTGGCCAAGCATTGCAAGACATGGTTGAAACGCTCAGTGAACAAACTACTGCGGACATTACGCTAAAAAATAGACTTTCATCAACTGAACTGGATGCACATCAGCAGGTTCATTTACTACAGTTGATAAGAGAAGCGGCAATTAATGCTATCAAACATGCGCAAGCAGATAATATTCACATTCAATGTCTCGATAATGATGGAAAAGTCACAGTAACCGTTAGCGACGATGGAATAGGCTTTGAACATCAAGACGAAAAATTAAATCATTACGGTATGAGTATCATGCAAGAGCGGGCCGCTAGACTGCATGCCGATCTGCACATCGAAGCATCGATAAACAAAGGTTGTACCGTAAAATTAGAATTCCAACATAGTAAGGAAGTAAACAGTGACAGTGTGTAAAGTAATGCTGGTGGATGATCATCCACTCATGCGAAGAGGTATCCACCAGCTTTTAAGCTTTGAGCCTGAGTTTGAGGTCATTGCAGAAGCAAGTAATGGCGCGGATGCAGTAGCGAAAGCGCATGAGCTGGAACTGGATCTTGTACTTCTTGATCTTAATATGAAAGGCATGTCTGGCCTTGATACTTTGCAAGCACTGCGTGCAGATGGCTGTGAAGCCAGAATTGTCATTCTAACCGTTTCGGATAGCCCAGCAGATATAGAAGCAATAGTTCGAAGTGGTGCCGATGGCTATTTATTGAAAGACACTGAGCCTGATGAGTTGGTTGAGTTGCTAAAACAAGCGCATCAAGGGGACAAGGCATACAGCCAAGAAGTTTCTAAGTATTTGAGTGAACGTTCAGAGCAAGAGGACGTGTTTGATACACTGACCGATCGTGAATCGCAGATCTTAAGAGAGGTGGCAAGAGGTTTCCGCAACAAGCAAATTGCCGATCGTCTTTTTATCTCTGAGTCTACGGTTAAAGTACATATGAAGAGTTTACTTAAAAAGCTTCAAGTTCCTTCTCGTACTGCAGCAACCGTCCTTTATCTTGAGCGCTTTGGCGACATCAAATAACATTGTTGGATTTTAATCTGTAATAATAAATAAAATCAAACAGTTATATGGATTCTGACAAGTAAAAAAACCGCCTGTTAGGCGGTTTTTTTACTTGTCTGGGCGAATAGAGTACAAGTCACTGTTGTGCTTACCACACTCCAAATAGTACTGATAAGCCACTTTTTTGCTTTCAGCAATGACTCTCATGCAGTGCATTTTCCCCTGTTCAAAATATCGAATCTCATATTCTACACTGGTATCAAGTTGCTCAGCGGCTGCCATACTTCGCCTCCATAAACCATCCAAAAAACATCCATGCAAATTATATGCCGTTATAGGGAGCGTCGTTCGGTACGTTTTTTAGCCGATAATTGCGCTCTAACTCACTTTTTTGCGGATAGCTGTGATCAAAAAGTTAATTTCAAACTCTATATATTATTAAGGTGGCAATCAATATTTGTCACACTGGTGTAAGTTTGCCGCAATACTAAGTGATACAGGTTGAGTATAGAACTTAATCAACAGAAAAGGGAATACGAATAAGTGACTAAATTAAAGGATGTATCTAATAAGGCGCTTCGTTATGGCCTTCTATTTTGCTTCGTATTTCTGCTTGCCGGTTGTGCGAAAAAGTTTTTATACAGCAATATCGATTGGTTCGTGCTCGATTACTTAGAGGACTATGTCTCGTTGCAAGGGGAACAAGAAGTCCTGGTGGAAGAGCGCTTATTATTGTTGGCAGACTGGCACAAGAAAGAGGAGTTACCAATATATATCGAACATTTAAAAGACCTTGAGAGATTAAAAGCGAGCGATATCACCTTAAATTACTTACAACAAAATCGAGATAGAATGCGAGCGCATTACGATAGAGTGGTCAGCAAAGCAGCACCAGATCTTTTTGCGTTAAGTTTGCAATTAACGAAAGAGCAAGAACGCGAGTTTTTGAGTAATGTACAAGAACATTATCAAGAGCGAAACACAAAATATGCCGATAAGACAGAAGACGAAGTGCGTGAAATTATTCTGGATAACACTGAAGAGTGGATGGAAGAATGGCTGGGGAATCTATCAGGAAATCAGCGTCAATTAGCTCAAACATTTTCTCAGCAAGTTATTTTAAACAGCCCTTTATGGAGAGATTATCGAGCCACGGTATATCAAGAGCTCGAATACTTGTTCGACAACAAATCTAATGTTGTGACTTATCAAGATATATTTATGCGACTCTTGTTCGAGCCAGAGAGTTATTATAGTGAGCAGCTTTCTCTGAATATTGATTCTAACTTTGCATTGGTTGATCAACTGACATTAGATGTTTCTCGTTCGATGACCGATAAGCAATGGCGTCATTTTCGTGAAAAGGTTAAAGAGTGGCGAGTACTGGCTGAGGAACTTTTAGATTAAATTCATGCTTCAATGAGCGAAAGCAAAGCGCAAAAGCCTTTCTTATCAAAAAATGATTCAAAGCAAATTCTTATTGAGCTAAGAGCGTAACATAGCGTGAGGTTTGATGAGGCAACGTCAGCTTATCAATGCGTGATAAGGCCTCATCGTACAAAACAATGAGAATAAATATGAAACATTTAGTTGAAAGATTTCTTCGATACGTCACGTTTGATACCCAATCCAATCCACATGTGACGCTTTGCCCAAGTTCACCTGGTCAGCTTGTGTTTGCTGAGTTACTTAAAAATGAGATGATCGAGCTTGGTTTAAGTGACGTGACTTTGGATAAAAATGGCTACTTGATGGCTAAACTGCCAGCCAATGTTGATTATGAGGTTCCTCCTATCGGCTTCATTGCCCATATGGATACCGCGCCGGATGCATCTGGCAAAAACGTAAAGCCGCAATTCATCGAAGATTACCAGGGTGGCGATATTGCATTAGGGTTGGGGGATGAAGTGTTATCTCCCGTGCAATACCCAGATTTACATCACCTACATGGCCACAATCTTATTACTACCGATGGCACTACATTACTTGGCGCGGATAACAAAGCCGGTATCGCAGAGATTCTTTCCGCGGTAGCTCTGCTACTGGAAAACCCAGACATTCCACACGGCGACATTTGTATCGGCTTTACTCCGGATGAAGAAATCGGTCGTGGTGCAGATTTGTTTGATGTTAAGAAATTTGGCGCGAAATGGGCATACACTATAGATGGTGGCCCGCAAGGTGAATTGGAATACGAAAACTTTAATGCAGCAAACGCTGATGTAATTTTTCATGGTGTTAGCGTTCATCCAGGTACTGCAAAAGGCAAAATGGTCAATGCGATGAACTTGGCTGCGAAATTTCAAGTTCAAATGCCCCAAGATCAAACTCCGGAAACAACCGAAGGTTACGAAGGGTTCTTCCATCTAAAATCGGCAGAAATGGGCGTTGCACGAAGCGAGCTAGGTTACATTATTAGAGACTTTGACCGTCAAAGACTTGAGGATCGAAAAGCCTTTATGCAGAAACTCGTCGATGAAATGAACACGGGTTTACGCCATGGTTCTGTAGAGCTAAAAATAAAAGACAGCTATTACAATATGAGAGAAATGGTTGAGCCTTACCCTCATATCATTGAGCTGGCAAAGCAAGCGATGGAAGCGTGTGATGTGGAACCGATTATAAAACCTATTCGTGGTGGTACAGATGGTGCTCGTTTATCTTTTATGGGTTTGCCGTGCCCGAATATCTTCACCGGTGGTTTTAACTTCCACGGAATTCATGAGTTTATTTCTGTTGAAATGATGGAAAAATCAGTACTCGTTATTGTCAAAATTGCTGAGCTCACAGCGAAAAAACACAGTTAAAAGACTACGTCGAGACCTCTTGCAGATTTAATAACAAAATAGCCCAGATCTTCCTGGGCTATTTAAATATTAAGATGGAATACTAGCGCACGTCTTTGTCTTCAATTTCAATGTCTTCTAGTGGTAACCAGTCGACTTTCACACCCGCTTGATCGAACATATCTTGACTGACTTGGATTTTATCTCCCCAGCGAGATAAAAAGTCTTCAGACTGCTCAGGGCAGTGTACGTGTGAGATCCCTGTTTGAATGATCTTTGCCGCGCAGTTAGGGCAAGGAAAATGCGTTACCCAAATATCACATCCGTCTAAGTCACGTTTTGAGAACAAAATTGCGTTCTCTTCCGCGTGCAGTGTTTTAAGGTATTTCAACTCGCGCTCATCGGTGTCGACACTGTCAGAAACACCATGTGGATAGCCATTAAATCCAACAGATACAATGCGATTCTGTTTAGTAATAACGGCACCGACTTGTGTTGATGGGTCCTTACTCCAAGACGCCACTAGTTCTGCCATCTGGTAAAAGCGTTTCGCCCATTTAGAAATCATAGTCATCCTCTCTGTCGAAGGCGTTGAATTAATTGAATGATAACCCATTTACATTAAAAAAATAGTCAAAATCGGGGTCTTGAGTATGAAGGCGTCACTTTTTACCTTTTTAGCCACAAAACGTTCTTATCTTGAGCACTGAATCTCACTTTACGCCCGAATACAATACTCCCGTTAGTGTTTCCAAGCACACGCTAAAATTCGCGATCTCCTAAGGCGTATATTAAATAGTTATGATTGAGTTGTATGTATATTGCTCATTGAATACCACTGTTAACTAAATTACTTTATTTTCCTTTTGTTTCTCATGTTTACATTTAGAAACACCTTGGGCGCTTTTCAGTGAAGTTTTCAGTGGCAGCAAGGAGTAAGGTTGATAGGAATTCAACAATATCCTGTTCTATAAAGACGGTAAATACATGCAAAAGAAACCACTTGTCGCACTAATGGCGGCTACAGCAATCCTCGCTGGATGCGGGGAAGCTAATAATGCCCAAACGAAAGGTCAAGCGCCTCTCGTAGTGACTCAGGATGTCACGGTTATCGACTACCAACCGAGCAAGTCTTATATCGGTCGCATTGAAGCAGTAGAAGATACCAATATTACCGCGCAGATTTCTGGCTACTTAAAAGCTCGTCACTTTGAAGAGGGGCAAATGGTAGAAAAAGGGCAGCTCCTTTACTCTATCGAGCCATCTTCTTTTGAAGCCCAAGTCGCGAGTGCTAAAGCCGCACTTGCACAAGCTAAAGCGGCGCTAAAAAAAGCCGAATTAGATCATACTCGAGGTAAAAACTTGTTGCCTCGCGGTAGTATCTCTCAATCTGAGTTTGATGCTTTAACTGCGGCACTTCTTGGTGCGAGAGCAGAGCTAGAAGCGGCAAATGCTCAACTTAAACTTGCTGAAGTTAACCTTTCCTATACTCAAATCCGAGCACCTTTTAGCGGACGTATTAGTGATACCAAAGTGAGTACGGGTGATCTGGTTTCTCCATCATCTGGCGTGCTGACAACTCTGGTGAGTTTAGATCCAGTTCATACCTCATTTAGTGTGAGTGAGCGTGAGCGTTTAGCTATGGGTATGGATCAAGTAAAAGGTGATGGCTCGGCTGAATCAAACCGCGTTGAAGTTCAGCTTGAACTGGAAAATGGACAGTTTTTTGAGCATCTTGGTAAGCTTGATTTCTTAGGTAATCGTATTGACACCAAAACGGGTACGATTGCTATGCGCGCGCTAGTGCCAAACCCAGAGCAGAAGTTACTTCCGGGTCAACACATCAAAGTGAACTTGAGAGATAAGAACACGAAAGACGTTATTGTTATCCCACGACGTGCCGTACAGACTGACTTAGAAGGTGACTTTGTGATGGTGATGGCTGAGGGAAGTGTGGCAGTGCGTCGTAACGTCGAGCTTGGCCCTCAGGTTGAACAAGGCATTATCATTCGAGAAGGGCTCGATCAGGAAGATACGGTTATTACACAAGGCCTACAACGTGTGCGTAATGGTGTAGAAGTGCGCCTTCAAGCACCTGCTGAAGATAAGCAGTAGGGGGGCACTATGTTAAGTCGTTTCTTTATTCAGAGACCTAAATTCGCGCTGGTTATTTCGATCATATTAACGCTAGCCGGCGCGATCTCACTGGCGATTTTGCCAGTGGCTGAGTACCCACAGATAAGCCCGCCATCAGTAAGCGTTTCGGCTTACTACACTGGCGCGAGTGCGGAAGTTGTCGAGCAGGCCATTGCGGACCCCATAGAGACCTCAGTCAACGGCGTTGAGGATATGATATACATGTCTTCAAAGAGCGCGAACGATGGCTCTTACAGCCTAAACGTCACGTTCGATGTTGGCACCGATCCAGATATGGCGCAAGTTAACGTGCAAAACCGCGTGTCACAGATTGAGTCAAAACTGCCTCAAGAAGTTCGCATGGTTGGTGTGACGGTGAAAAAGCGTTCACCTGACTTGCTGATGGTACTTAACTTCTATTCACCTGATGGCAAATACGATGATCAGTTCTTGATTAACTACATTAACTTGAATGTAAAAGATCAGTTGGCTCGTGCGAAAGGTATCAGTGAAGTTAACGTGATTGGTGGTGGCGAATACGCAATGCGTGTTTGGTTAGATCCTGAAAAAATGGCCAACCTTAAGCTAACCACGTCAGACGTATACGCCGCTTTGGCTGAACAGAACGTTCAAGTTGCGGCAGGGCGTGTAGGTGCAGCACCATACAACAATCCGCAAGAAGTTCAGTTTAACCTTGTGACCAAAGGTCGCTTGGAAAGCGTGAGTGAGTTTGAGAACGTAGTCCTTCGAGCTAATCCCAATGGCTCTACGGTTTATCTGAAAGATGTTGCTCGCGTTGAACTAGGCAAAAAGTTCTACGATGGTAACGGTAAGTTCCGTGGCCAGGACGCGTCAATCGTTGCGTTGTCTCTTCAATCGGATGCGAATGCGTTAGAAAGTGGTCAGGCCGTCATGGAGCTCCTTGAAGGCTTGAGCAAAAACTTCCCAGAGGGAATGGAATACGAGACCAGCTACGATACAACCGTGTTCGTATCTGAATCGATCAAAGGGGTAGTAAAAACACTGATTGAAGCGATTCTATTGGTGATTGCTGTAACTTACTTGTTCTTGGGTAGTGCGCGTGCAACGTTGATTCCTGTTGTCGCGATCCCCGTTTCTCTGATTGGTACGTTTGCCATCATGCAGGCAACGGGCTTCACCATTAATACGGTTACTTTGTTTGGCTTGATCCTTGCGATTGGTATCGTGGTGGACGATGCGATTCTGGTTATCGAAAACGTCGATACTACCATGGCGAAAGACCCAAGCATTTCACCGCGTAAAGCGACGTTGCTAGCGATGAAAGAAGTAACGGGACCAATCATCACGTCGACCTTGGTTCTACTTGCGGTATTCATACCCGTCGCCATGCTGCCAGGTATCACCGGTATCATGTATCGCCAGTTCGCTTTGACCATCTGTATTTCGGTTGTGATTTCATCCATCAATGCATTGACGCTGTCTCCAGCACTTTGTTCTCTGGTATTGAAGCAGGGTGGGGGCAATACCGCTAACTGGTTCCAGGCTTTCAACCGAGGCTTAGAGCGCATCACTACGCGTTATGGCCAGATCGCTGGTTTCTTGGTGAAGAAGTCTTTACTGCTCGTGACGTTCTTTATAGTTGCTATCGCAGCGGTCACTTTCTTTGCGAAAACCACCTCTACAGCGTTTGTTCCTCAAGAAGATAAAGGCATTTTGCTGGTTAACGTACAGCTACCAGATTCAGCCTCTTTATCACGCACTGAAGAAGTCACCAATGATTTAATGAAAATGATCGGTGAAGAACCTGGTGTGGATGGTGTGACGGTTGCGAACGGTTACTCGTTTATGACAGGCGCAGCAGCATCAAACGGTGCTTCTGTATTTATCAAATTGCATGATTGGGATACTCGTAACTCGCTGCAAGGAGAGCACTCTGCTAATGCTATCGCGGCACGTATTAACGGTCGAGCGGCGACAGAGTTACCTCAAGCGGTTGTTTTTGCGATGGGACCACCAGCGGTTCCTGGTATGGGCGCTGCGTCTGGTTTTGAGTTTGTGCTTGAAGACACGCTAGGGCGAAGTCGTACCGATTTGTCGATGGTCATGGGAGAAATGATCCAAGCGGCCAACCAAGCGCCTGAAATTGCCTACACGTTTAGCACGTTCCGCGCGAATGTTCCGCACTACTACGTTGATATCGATCGTGAGAAAGCGCAGCAATTAGGTATTTCGCTGTCGTCTATTTTTCAAACCTTGCAAGGCAACTTAGGTTCGCTTTATGTGAATGACTTCACCATGTTTGGTAAGAACTTCCGCGTAACCATGCAAGCTGATAGCCAGCACCGTAGCAGCATGGAAGATCTAGAGCGTTTCCATGTTCGTTCTTCGAACGGTGATATGGTCCCGTTAAGTACGCTAGTGAGCTACGAGCAAGTGTTTGAGCCTGATGTGGCATGGCGTTACAACATGTACCGCAGTGCTATCATTCAAGGCCAACCAGCTCCGGGTTACTCTAGTGGTGATGCGATTGCCGCAATGGAACGCGTTGCTGCTGAAGTTCTTCCACAAGGATACACGTATGAATGGACAGGTATGGCTTATCAGGAAGTGCTTGCGGGCAACCAAGCCATTTATGCGTTTGCGCTGGCTTTGATCTTCATTTACTTGTTTATGGTGGCTCAGTATGAAAGTTGGAGTATTCCACTGGCTATTATTTTGGTGGTCCCAGTAGCCACGTTAGGTTCCTTCCTTGCGTTAAATCTAACTGGCACGCCGCTTAACTTGTATGCCCAAATTGGTCTTGTCTTGCTCATAGCCTTGGCGGCGAAAAACGCAATTTTGATTGTGGAGTTCGCCAAGCAAGAGCGTGAAGAAAAAGATGCTGATATCGATAGTGCAGCGGTTAAAGGAGGCACGTTACGTTTCCGCGCTGTGAATATGACATCTTGGTCATTTATCCTAGGTATCTTCCCGCTTATCTTTGCCGCTGGCGCGGGGCACGTGAGTCAAAACTCACTCGGCGTGTCGCTGATTGGTGGTCTATTGTGTGTGCTTCTAGCAGGTACATTCTTGATCCCAGGCTTCTACGCTCTGGTGCAAAGACAGCGTGAGAAAGTTCATGGCGGCAACACCAAGCTGGTTCCTCTTGATGATGAGTAATCACATCCGAAGTGCGCAGTAAGCACGAAGTGACAATTGAAAAAAGCCCGAAGCAATGATTGCCTCGGGCTTTCTATTTTGAAAAGGGTTATTTTAGCGCAGTTTTGAATTGTGCAACGGCTTCATCCATATCATGAGCTTGAGCAGAGACAGAGTTCACTTCATGCAAGCATTCCTGAGCGGATTGCATGTTATTCTCAGATATTGCGTTTAGCTCGGTGATTGAACCGCTAACTTGGTTCATAACGATACCTTGTTCTTCAATTGCTGAAGCTATGCGCTCCGAATTACCTTGAATTGAATGCATGTCAGTGATGATCTGCTGTAGGCTAGAATCCAGTTTTTCAGAAGCATTAAGTGTTTGTTGCCCTTGATCGTTACATTGATCAATATCAGCAACAACTGTAGACATTTGAGTTTGAATATCTGCAACTACCCGCGTGATTTCCTCTGTGGATTGATGAGTTCGGCTAGCTAGGGCGCGTACTTCATCGGCAACAACTGCAAACCCGCGGCCTTGTTCGCCTGCTCGCGCGGCTTCAATTGCTGCGTTGAGAGCTAGTAGGTTGGTTTGCTCTGCAATCTCTTGGATGATGTTCACGGCACCACCAATTTTATCTACATGCTGATTCAGCGAGCCAATCGACTGCTGGCTGTTTGATAAAATCGTGGTTAGTTGACCGATGTTGGTTACCGTCGCCTCAACAACTCCTCGACCTTGTTCGGCATTATTCGCTGCCTGATGAACGCCTTCTACCGCAACTGATGTGCTTTCAGAGATTTCACCTATTGTGGCAACCATTTGCTGAACTGCCGTCGCCATTGATGCAGTGTGGTCAGTTTGAGTGTGGAATTGCTCCATAACGCCTTCTAACTCACGATGCATATTATCGGTACTTGCAGTGAGTTGCGCCGATTTTTCTTGGGTACTACTAATTAGATGCTCAAGCTTATCCAATAGGTCATTGAGGTGATGACTGATATCAAATAGCTCGTCTTGACCTTTCAAATCAGATCGAAGTCCCATGTTGTTCGTTTCGCTGATACTTCGAATGGTGCCAAGTAAGCTATTCACTCGCGTATTGATTGAACGTGAAATTTGCCAAATCAATGCGAAAATAACGACTAAGATCAGAGCTGTAATGACCTGCTTGATGGTCGACATTTGTTCATCACGTTGTGCGGCAGCAGAGCTAAGGGCTGTGGAAAAGGTTTCAAATTGCTCTTCTACGGCATGAGATAATGCGCGAGTTTCACCGAGTAGGCCTTTGTCATAAGCAACCCCAACAACTTGCTTTTGGGCCGCCAATTGCTTACCTGTTTTGATAAGCTCAGGAGCATATTGCCCCTCAAGCAAGTCACTATTGAATAGTCCTGCTTTTACCGCAGAGTCAAAACGGACTAATGCCAATAACTGCTGGTGGTCTGAACGTTGTTTTGCTTCTAATAGTGCTTGTTCGTAACCAGCGAGAAGCCCACTCTTTGAATCAAGCCCGTATCGTTGGTAAGCGCTGACCAGATTCTGAAAGCCCCTTTGGTATGCGAGCAAGTCTTGCTTAAATTGTTGACTGGAAGGTAATTCATTACTCTTGAGTATATTCGCAAGCTCTTTTTCTGTGTCTATAAACTTGTCAACATTGGCGTCAAACTTATTTAGATATTTGTCATTACTACGTAGTAGGAAATCTTTTTCATTTCTGCGTAAGTTGAGTAAGCGTATTTCTAGATCACCAACGAGTTTGATGGCGTGATTAAGGTCATTGCTCTTATTTTCAAAATGGGATGACGTACCCAAAAGGGCCACGATGCCTAAAATGGCGATAACTCCGAGGAAGTAGAGTTTTTGCCTAATAGTCATATTGTTGTTTCCTGAATAAGTAACTAAAAAGAGAAATCCAATGAGATTTCCAAGGGCTAGCAAACGTTGTTCAACTAACATGTCGAGAAAACGACATGCACTAATACAGCACTTTTTTACGTTGCTGTTTTTTCGCTCCGTGCTTGTTTTTTGTATCAAGTCGTCGGCGTTGAGAAGCGCGGGTTGGTTTCGTTTTAATACGCTTCTTCTCCTGTAAAGCGGCAGCTTTTATCAATGCTTGAAGCCGATTTAGGGCGTCTTCCTTATTTTGTTCTTGTGTCCGAAATTGTTGCGCTTTGATGATGATCACGCCATCTTTACTTATACGACTATCAGAAAGTGCAAGTAATCGCTCTTTGTAAAAGTCAGGTAAGCTTGAATGCCGGATATCAAAGCGCAGGTGTATAGCGGACGCTACCTTGTTAACGTTCTGGCCACCATTTCCTTGAGCTCTAATTGGGGATAATTGAATTTCCCACTCTTGAATTGTGACGGAGTTCGAAATTTTGAGCATGATAAGTAAATGCCGGTAAGGACGATTGAAAGAGCTGATAAATTAACATTACAGATGCACAAATAGAAGAAAAGACATGAGCACGATTGATTTTAGACCCTATGAGGGATTCATATTTGATATGGATGGTACTCTAATCGATACCATGCCAGCCCACTTGGCAGCTTGGCAAGCAACTGCTGAGCGTTTTGATTTTCCGTTTTGCCAGGAATGGTTTCACAGTTTGGGAGGGATGCCGAGCTTTAAAATTGTTGAGGAACTAAATCGTGTGCATGAGCTTTCGTTAGATCCTAAAACTGTCGCGACATTTAAAATGGAAACATTCGCTGCTATGGAGCTTCATGGTGACGTTATTCCTTGCACGAACATCGTGTTAGAGGAATATTTAGGCCATAAGAAAATTGCAGTCGGGACTGGCAGCCAACGAGAAAGTGCCATGCGCTTATTAAGTCATGCAGGTTTATTAGACAAGTTGGATGTTGTAGTAACCGCGAGTGATGTAGAGAACCATAAACCCTTTCCAGATACCTTTTTGGTGGCCGCGGAACAACTCGACTTGGAGGCGTCACAGTGTCTTGTGTTCGAGGATACTGAGCTGGGGAAGCGAGCGGCGCATGCAGCGGGTATGGATTGCGTTATGGTGCAAGATAATGAGTTGATCTTTTTCCCAAAACCATAGTGGCAATATCCCTTAATATGAGATCAAAACGGGGTGCAAATGCACCCCATTAATTTTTACCACATCATCGATCATGAATCATAGATGCTTATTCAGGCTGAACTAGCTCTTGGTATTCAAATGAAGGTACCACAACTTCTACGCGACGGTTTTTCTCACGACCTTCGCGAGTGCTGTTGTCAGCAACTGGGTTTTCTTCACCCATACCTTTAACTGTCAAACGATCTGAACCAATGCCAGCTGCGGTTAGGTAATCAGCAACAGATTGAGCACGACGCTCAGACAGTTTTTGGTTGTATGCCGCAGGGCCTGAGCTATCCGTGTAACCAGTAATCTCTACTTGAGCTTGAGGATATTCGTTCAAGAATGAAACAAAGTTGTCCAGACGTTCAGAAACGGAATCTGTTAACTTAGCACTATCGAATTCAAACGTACCTGTACCGTACTCTTCTTTGTGCACCTTGCTCATCATCACTGGTTCTGGATCTGGCTCGATCACTTCTTCCGTTACAACTGCTGCAACAACTGGAGCTGCTGCGAATTTGTAGTTAACACCGATACCAAAGAAGTTAGCATCCATGTCGTCCCACACGTCGTCAGACATGTCTTGGTAGCGTTGGTATTCAGCGCGAACACTCCAGTTTCTATCGATCGAGTATTCAGCCCCCAAAGAACCTGTTGGGACAAAGTCTGTTTCGTCATCAGACATCATGTAAGCACCACCGATCTTAGCAAACAGATTCCAAGAGTCGTTTAAGTGCCAGTTGAATTTAGGTGCAAGTGTTAAAGCCGTTAGATTGCCGTCAATCGTATTAACCGTGTTAGCCCCTGACATCGAGTTAGCTTTGTAGTCGCCTAAGAAGTCTACGCCGTACTCTAGCCCAATGATATCGGTAAAGTCATAACCGATATGTAGTCCTGCACCGAACGCTTCATCATCACAAGGGCTATTTAGATAGCAAGCGTCGTCAAGTGTAGTCATGCCCACTTTGCCCCCGATGTACATTTCAGCTTGAGCAGAGTTTAAAAGCGCGCTACTACCAGCTACCACTGCTGCTACTGCAATTGCTACTTTGTTCATAATGTTTCCTTGTATTGATTGCATATTAACTTCTACTTCGTTTTATCAAAAAATTAGAAAAAACCAGCGTTTATAAGAAATTAGTTTAATATTCTAATCATTTCATATCAAGCAACAATATATTTGAACTTGATCAACATTTACTACCCAAAAATACCTCACAAACTTCTGATATTTCTTACATTGTAGTAAAGATTTTTTGGTGCATAAGAAAATTGATGATTATTTTGAACTTTTTTTCGTAAACTTTACTTTACATTGTGCGCGGTGGTTAACAGGTGGTTTTTATTTGCATTTATTTGCAAAAACTGATTGCAAGTCTACGCCTAAGCCGATAAGTTACTTAAACGCTAGACAGAAAATGACCACAGCCCTTGATGCTGCTCGCTTTGTGAACAATGTTGCAATGAGTTCAGTTGGTAAAAATGAGGTCGGAAATAAAACCAGGAAGTAGAAGTAATGTTTCAAACTGATGATGTAAGAATAAATAGAGTAAAAGAGTTATTGCCACCTGTTGCAGTATTAGAGAAGTTCCCAGCGACTGAAACCGCTTCTTCGACCACTTTTGATTGCCGTAACGCCATTCACAATATTCTTGAAGGAAAAGACGATCGATTACTCGTGATCGTTGGCCCGTGTTCTATTCACGATCCGGCTGCCGCGGTTGAGTACGGTAAAAAGCTAAAAGTATTACGTGATGAACTGGGCGAGCAGCTTGAGGTTGTTATGCGAGTTTATTTTGAAAAGCCGCGTACGACCGTTGGTTGGAAAGGCCTTATCAATGACCCTTACTTAAATGACACCTATAAGCTAAATGATGGTCTACGTATCGGACGTAAACTTCTTCTTGATCTAACCGATATGGGCTTGCCAACGGCAAGTGAATTCTTAGATATGATCACACCTCAGTACGTGGCGGATTTGATCAGTTGGGGCGCTATCGGTGCTCGTACGACAGAATCTCAGGTTCACCGCGAGCTAGCTTCTGGTCTTTCTTGTCCTGTAGGTTTCAAAAACGGTACAGACGGGAATATTAAAATAGCGAGCGACGCGATTCGTTCTGCAAGCGCTTCCCATCACTTCCTTTCAGTAACAAAATACGGTCATTCCGCGATCGTAGAAACCGCTGGTAATCCAGACTGCCATATTATTCTACGTGGCGGTAAAGAACCAAACTACAGTGCAGCACATGTAGCTCAAATTAAAGATGAGCTGGACACCGCAGGTCTGCCGAAAAAAGTGATGATTGATTTTAGCCATGCTAACAGCTCGAAGCAGTTCAAGCGTCAAATGCTGGTGTCTGATGATGTATCCGAACAAATCTCTGCTGGCGAAGAAGCCATTTTTGGTGTGATGATCGAGTCTCATTTAGTTGAAGGTCGCCAAGACTTAGTGGATGGCAAAGCAGCCACTTATGGTCAGTCGATTACTGATGCATGTATTGGTTGGGAAGATACGGAAACGGTACTTCGTCAGCTTTCTGATGCAGTAAAAGCGCGCCGCAACAAGTAAGCTCAACAGAAAAACTTTTTAAAAGCGAAAAGTGAATAGTGAAGAGCCAGAGGTACTATGCCTCTGGCTCTTTTTGTTGAGAATTACTCTCATATCTTTCTATTGTTTCTGCTTTCCTATATGTTATCTGTATACGTTGTAACCAAAAGGAATTTGGAATTGAATCGTAATGTATGGCTTCTATCCCTCTGCCAAGCCTTATTAATGACAGGGAATATTTTACTCATATCTGTTATTGCCCTTATTGGCAAAACACTTGCGCCGTCATCAAGTTTTATCACATTACCAGTTGCACTGCAGTTTTTGGGACTGATGGCCGCGACAATTCCTGCGTCGCTAATTATGGGCAAGTTAGGGCGTCGCCTTGGTTTTAGCCTTGGTAATGTCATTGGCATTTTGGGTGCTAGTCTAGCGACGTATGCATTAAGTCAACAAAACTTCTATCTGTTCTGCATGTCTACGTTTTTGCTTGGTGTTGGTATAGGTTTCGGTACTCTATACAGGTTTGCTGCCATTGAAGTGTGTGAAGAGTCGGCAAGGCATAGGGCGATTTCGATATCTATGGCGGGTGGGGTGTTAGCGGCGATCCTTGGACCTAATTTGGCGGTGTACTCACAGCAGTGGTCAGGTGATGGCTTATACATTAGTGCATTTGCTGTGCTTGTCGTGCTTTATATAACCGCGTTGGTTGTGCTACAAACCATTCGTTTTCCACCTGCACACACGCAGGCGCTACACGCTAAGGCGGATAAGCTGAGACTGATTATTCGTCGACCTAATTTCATGCTGGCCGTTATCGCGGCAATGGTTGCGTACGCGGTGATGAACATTTTAATGACAGCAACTCCTTTAGCGATGATTGGTTGTGGCTTTGATTTTGATAAAGCGGCGGGAGTGATCGAATGGCACGTGTTGGGTATGTTTGCACCTGCGTTTGTCACGGGCCGTCTGATAGAGCGGTTTGGCGCTAAGAATATGATTTTAGCGGGTGGATTGCTATTTGTTGCTTGTATTGGAATTAATATACATGGAGTGTCTATCTGGCATTTTAGTCTTGCTTTAATCCTGTTAGGAATAGGGTGGAACTTTATGTTTATCGCAGCAACTGGGCTGTTTAGTCAAAGCTATGAAGCGAAAAACAGAAGCAAGGCTCAAGCGTTTAATGAATTCTTCGTGTTCAGTTGTGTCACCATCACCGCATTACTATCTGGTTGGCTTGAGTCTACCGTAGGTTGGCAGAATCTTAATTTGTATGTTCTTCCATTTGTGTTACTCGTTATCGCGATGTTTGCGTTAAAAACGAATAAAAAGCCAGAATCACAAACCGCTTAATTAAGTCTTAATATATAACCCGGCCTATCGTGTCGGGTTTGTTTATTAGCTCAAATCAACAATCTCCTCTTTATGTTTTTATCGATAATGTGAATTCCCACAATAAAAATGTAGATTTGATAAGACTTTTTATCTAACTTTTTGTAATAAAAATAAAAATCCTGTATATATCTTGCCGAAAATCAATAAAAACTAAAGAAGTTTCGTCTATGTCAGCCAATATTTCTCATAAAGCTCAAGAAACTCTCGTGAGGGAGTCTGAGGAACTCGTCTCAACAACGAACTTACAAGGTGTTATTACATATTGTAATGAAGCCTTTTGCCGCGTTGCTGAATACACTCACGAAGAACTTGTCGGTCAGAACCATAATATAGTTCGTCATAAAGATATGCCTAAAGCCGCTTTCGGTGATATGTGGGCACGCCTTAAACAAGGTAAAGCCTGGCGTGGAATGGTTAAGAATGCCACTAAGTCTGGCGGTTACTATTGGGTTGATGCTTATGTCACCCCTATCTACGAAGACAACCATGTTGTTGGGTATCAATCAGTGCGCGTGAAACCAAAGCGAGAGTGGGTTGATATTGCGACAAAAGCCTACAAAAGCATGCGTGCTGCAGAGAAGTCTGGCAGAACTTGGTCGTTGAAAATCAATGAAACCATTCGCTATGCGATTCTACTTGGTGCACTAACCGCACCTGCAACCGCATATGCGTTGTCTGTTGAAGGGCCGTTGGCTTGGCTTGCAAGTGCGTTACCTGCAAGTGTTCTAGCTCTGTTATTCCGCCAAGAGTTAATTGATACACCTCAGCAACTTAAAAAGTTACAAAAGCAATATGACAGCGTAAGTCGCTTGATCTATTCTGGTAACACGGCATTTTCGATTGCCGATTTCCATATCAAAATGCTATCCGCAAGAATTCGAACCGTGTTAGGAAGGATGACTGACTCCGCATTGCCTTTGCAGCATTGCGCCGAAGAGCTTAGTCAAACAACGGCAGATGTCTCGGCTGCATTAAATCAGCAAAATACCGATATTCATCGTGTGCGAGATGCTACCCAAGAGGTGGAGTCGTCGGCAAATTCGGTTTCTTCGAGTACCAATGATGCCCATATGTTGATTGATGATACATTGAAGTCATGCTTGATGGCGAAGGAGACCATCGATCAAACGCACACCAATCTAGCGAAGTTAAGCCTTCAAGCTGAAAAAGCGACGGAAACGACGCATCAACTGAGTGATCAGGCGCAGAAGGTGAACCATTTGATGGAAGAGATTGGTGGGATCGCAGAGCAAACCAATTTACTGGCACTCAACGCGGCGATTGAAGCGGCAAGAGCAGGGGAGCAAGGTCGTGGTTTTGCTGTTGTAGCTGATGAGGTCCGCGCGCTTTCTGGGCGAACATCCAATGCAACTGAACAAATCCAAGCCTCTATCTCCACTATGTTGGCAACGATTCAAAGTTGGCAGAAAGATATTCTGGCAAACAAAGAGCAAACCGATGCCTGTTCTCAAGTAGCAGAACAAAGCGCGTTGCGTTTGTCTGAAGTTGAACAGATGATGCAAACCATGAGTGGGCTGATGGTTGATGTAGCAGAAGCGGCGAATAACCAGTTAAAGCTATCTAGTGATGTAAACCAGCACATTCATTCTATTGCTTCGACCGCAGAACAAAACTTGGCAGCAACACATTCAGTTGAGCAAAATAGCCGACAGTTGAAAGACCAAGTACAAGATTTCTATCAGCTCGCACTTCGATTTGAAGACAAATAGTCGTGACGAAAGTTGTGATGTTTATGTCCTGGCTGCGTTTATGCGAATAGGAGCCAGATAAAAGAAAGCCCCGCCATTGCTGGTGGGGCTTTTCAGTTTTCACATTCGCAATAGAGAAAACTGACTATCTTTTTACTGCAATTACGCGAGTAGCTCTTTTGCTGTGTTCACTACGTTTTCAGTTGTGAAACCAAACATTTTGAATAGTTCGCCAGCTGGTGCAGATTCACCGAATGAAGTCATACCGATGATGCGACCGTCGAAGCCTACGTACTTGTACCAGAAGTCAGCAATACCTGCTTCAATTGCGATACGTGCTGTTACATCTGATGGCAGTACAGCTTCACGGTAAGCGGCGTCTTGTTTGTCGAATGCGTCTGTTGATGGCATTGAAACAACGCGTACTTTCTTACCTTCAGCAGTTAGCTGTGCTGCTGCTTCTACTGCTAGTTCAACTTCAGAACCTGTTGCGATAAGGATTAGCTCTGGCTTGCCTTCGCAATCTTTCAGAATGTAAGCACCTTTCGCGATGTCTGCTACTTGTTCTACTGTGCGCTCTTGTTGCGCAAGGTTTTGACGAGAGAAGATAAGTGCTGTCGGTGCATCTTTACGTTCAATCGCTAGTTTCCAAGCTACAGCGGACTCAACTTGGTCACATGGACGCCATGTGCTCATGTTTGGTGTTAGGCGTAGCGATGCCATTTGCTCAACTGGTTGGTGAGTTGGACCATCTTCGCCAAGACCGATAGAGTCATGCGTGTACACTTGGATGTTCTGAATTTTCATCAGTGCAGCCATACGCATTGCGTTACGTGCGTACTCCATGAACATTAGGAATGTTGCGCCGTAAGGAACGAAACCACCGTGTAGCGCGATACCGTTCATGATCGCTGTCATACCGAATTCACGTACGCCGTAGTGGATGTAGTTACCAGAGAAGTCGCTTGCTTCTAGAGACTTAGAACCAGACCACATGGTTAGGTTAGAAGGTGCTAGGTCAGCAGAGCCACCCATGAACTCTGGTAGTAGAGCACCAAATGCTTCTAGAGCATTTTGAGACGCTTTACGTGATGCAATGTTTGCTGGGTTAGCTTGAAGATCAGCAATGATTTGGCTTGCTTTTTCTTCCCACTGTGCAGGAAGCTCGCCGTTTACGCGGCGTTTAAATTCAGCTGCCAGCTCAGGGTACGCTGCTTCATAAGCTGCAAATTTCTCGTTCCACGCTGCTTCCTTAGCTGCGCCTGTTTCTTTCGCTGACCATTCTGCGTAGACTTCTTGCGGAATTTCAAAAGGACCGTGCTCCCAACCTAGTTCTTTGCGTGTTGCTGCGATTTCTTCTGCACCTAGTGGCGCACCGTGACAATCGTGTGAACCAGATTTGTTTGGTGAACCAAAACCGATGATAGTCTTAGTACAGATAAGTGTAGGACGTGGATCCGCTTTCGCTGCTTCAATTGCTGCGTTGATTGCGTCAGCATCGTGACCGTCTACTGCAGGGATTACGTGCCAACCGTAAGCTTCGAAACGCTTAGGTGTGTCGTCAGAGAACCAACCTTCAACGTGACCGTCGATAGAGATGCCGTTGTCATCCCAGAACGCGATCAGCTTGCCTAGACCTAGAGTACCTGCAAGAGAACATGCCTCGTGCGAAATACCTTCCATCAGACAGCCGTCGCCCATGAACACGTAAGTGAAGTGGTCAACGATGTCGTGGCCTTCTTTGTTGAACTGTGCTGCTAGCGCTTTTTCAGCTAGAGCCATACCAACCGCGTTAGTGATGCCTTGACCTAGCGGACCCGTTGTGGTCTCGATTCCTGGCGCGTAACCGTACTCTGGGTGACCAGGAGTTTTAGAGTGAAGCTGACGGAAGTTTTTCAGATCGTCGATAGACAACTCGTAACCTGCAAGGTGCAGTAGAGAGTAAATCAGCATTGAGCCGTGGCCGTTAGACAGTACGAAACGGTCGCGGTCTGCCCACTCAGGGTTTGATGGGTTGTGGTTTAGATGAGAGCGCCAAAGAACTTCAGCGATGTCAGCCATACCCATAGGTGCACCTGGGTGACCAGAGTTAGCTTGTTGAACACCATCCATGCTTAGCGCACGGATTGCATTTGCTAGATGTTTACGATCCATAGTGATTACTTCTCGATATTTGATTTAAATAGAGGGAACTCGCCGAAACAAGTTCAAATAGAATTTTTTGAAAATAGTGCTGATGGTAAAAGCGAGTAGACGGGCTACTCGCTTTTGGTAAGCAATTAAAGCTTAGCTTCGATCATCGCTTCTAGTTTGCCTTGGTCAACGGCGAAGTTGCGGATACCTTCAGCCAGCTTCTCAACAGCCATTGGGTCTTGGTTATGTTCCCATAGGAACTCTGCGTGAGTCATTGGTGCTGGACGCTCAGCTGCGCCTTTAGAATCAACTAGTTTCTCAACTACTTCACCCTCAGCTGCTTCTAGTTCTGCAAGTAGAGCAGGAGCGATAGTTAGACGGTCACAACCAGCTAGTTCTAAGATCTCACCGATGTTACGGAAGCTTGCGCCCATAACTACAGTTTTGTAGCCGTATTCTTTGTAGTAGTTGTAGATCTTAGTTACAGATAGTACGCCTGGATCTTCTTGAGCTTCGAAGTCACGGCCTTCTTTCGCTTTGTACCAGTCCATGATACGACCAACGAATGGCGAGATTAGGAATACACCCGCTTCTGCACAAGCACGTGCTTGAGCGAACGAGAATAGAAGCGTTAGGTTACAGTTGATGCCTTCTTTTTCTAGGATCTCAGCTGCGCGAATGCCTTCCCAAGTTGAAGCCAGTTTGATAAGGATACGGTCGTTAGTGATGCCAGCATCGTTGTACATTTTCACTAGTTGACGAGCTTTCGCTACGCTGCCTTCCATATCGTAAGATAGACGAGCGTCTACTTCTGTAGAGATACGACCTGGGATAGTTTTTAGGATTTCTTTACCGATGTTTACTGCAAGCATGTCACAAGTGTCTTGAACTTGTTGAGCTTTGTCGTTGCTCTGTGCTTTAGCGTATTCGATTGAAGCATCGATTAGAGGTGCGTACTCTGCGATTTGAGCGGCTTTAAGGATAAGAGAAGGGTTAGTTGTTGCGTCTTCTGGCTGATACTTTTTAATTGCATCAATTTCGCCAGTGTCTGCTACTACAGTCGTTAGTTTACGAAGTTGCTCTAACTTGTTGCTCATAATCGATCATCCTATTTAAATGGGCTTAAGCGTGATTTTTGTTATCACAGCTTGTGCATTTGCAAGCGAGTTAGCTAACCGTCTCATCGCATTTAATGAGACATCTGCTCAGCCAACTACGGAAAATTTCGTTACCGAACAAATGCTATGAACATTTGATCGATAGCTGAGTAAATGATGTGTCCATATTTATCCTATCTATGCTGAAAGTCAATCGCTGAAATGGACTTATAGTGAACTTCATCAACGTTTTTTTACTGTGTGTTTAGTGGTTAACCCAAATAAACGTTTGCCCTTATTGTTCAAAGCTTGAGCGTTGTCCAAGAGGGTAAAAAATTGTAGTGAGAAAATGTTATTGCGATGAGCAAATGTAGCGTTTAAATTGATAAAGAACATATGCTAAGTCAATGAGCATATGTTCACTTATTGCATACAATATCGATCCTCTTAAAGGGCGAGAGAAACCATGAGCAGTTCTAATCAAGATATTTCCATTGAAAACACGGATTTGTTGACAGAGATTTCCGTCGCGTATTATCAAGACGGTGCGACTCAGGAAGAGATATCGAGAAAATTTGCCATATCACGCGCAAAGGTCGGGCGAATGCTCAAGCAAGCGCGTGATGAAGGCATTGTTGAAATTACCGTTAAATATCATCCGGTGTTCAGCGCCAAGATCGAACAACGTTTGATCGAACGATTCGGCGTTAAGCGCGCGCTTGTTGCTCTTGATCAACCGAATGAAGAAGCGCAACGACTACAGGTATCGGGATTGGTGTCCAATTATCTCACTAGCACGCTCAAAAACGGCATGGTGGTGACGGTCGGACAAGGGCGCAACGTGTCGTCTGTCGCTCACCATATTGGTGTTATTACGCCGCGTGACTGTAAATTTGTGTGTGGCATTGGTGGTATTCACCCGCGTGGCGGTATGTATAACGCCGACCATATTTGTCGTCAGTTGGCGAAGAAATATGGGGGAACCTCTGAAACCCTTTATGCGCCGGCATACGCAGAAAATAGAGAACAGAAGTTGGCCTTCATGCAAAATGCAACCGTGAAACAAACGCTCGACCTAGCACGTAAAGCCGATGTCGCTTTGGTTGGTATTGGTGATATGAGCGAAAACAGTTACATGGTCGACTTAGGTTGGTTTACGCCTGATGAAGTGGTTCAGTCGAGACTTCAACAAGGTGTGGTAGGGGATTTTGCAGGTTATGACTTCTTTGATATTCACGGTAATGTAGCGAACACGGTAATGAGTGACCGAGTAATTGGACTTGGTATTGAAGAGTTTCGGCCGATCTCGGAAGTCATTGCGATCGCAGCTGAGAACAGCAAGCCACTCGCTCTACTCGGAGCATTAAGAACTGGAGCGATAGACGTGATCGCCACGAGCGTTAGCAACGCATTAACCGTGCTCAACTTAGATGAGCAAATGCACGGCAACGCGACATCTGAACGCTAACGGAAATAGTCGGCTTTTGATGTAGTCAGGCTATGAGGGGTGACAAATCACTCATAGCCAGTTTCTATTTCGAAATGACAAGTTTGGTTTAGAAGCTGCGTTTAGTTTATTGGAACACACCATCTTTAGATAAACGTAAGATACTTTGTTAAACAGACACTTGTCTTAACGCTCGATAGGTAGAGAGTGGTCAGCACCCCATTCGGTCCAAGAACCGTCGTACACCGACAGATTGTCTAGACCAATTTGATACGCCGCGAGTAATAAAATGCATGCGGTTACACCGGAACCGCAACTAAAAATAATCGAATTGTCACTATCTATCGTTAGTGCGCTAAATATCTGTTGCAACTCTGAGTTTGGTTTAATGTGACCGTTGGTCAAGAGTTCTTGAAACGGTAAGCAAACCGAATTTGGAATGTGCCCACTACGTAGACCTTCTCGTGGCTCAGGCACTTCACCAAGGAATCGTGCTTTGGCTCTGGCATCGATGATGTTGGCACTTTTATTGGTTGAATGAGCAAGAACATCTTGTGCACTCAAAAAGGCATTTTGGTTGAGCTTACCCGCAAAGTTACCTCTTTCGCTTGGTTGCGATAGGGTACTTTCAACAGGGAATCCGGCTTCAATCCAAGCAGGAAGACCGCCATTTAAGACTCGAACATTATCATGTCCCATAGCTTTGAACATCCACCAAGCTCTTGGCGCGGCTAAAGTGCCAGAGTTGTCGTAAACCACAATCAAATCTTCGTTGTTCAAACCGAGTTGTTGCGCACTTTGGTTGAAGCCTTCTTCTGTTGGCATCATATGCGGCAGGGAAGAACCGGGTAAGCAAAAGTCATTGTCGTAATCAAAGCGTAAAGTATTTGGAATCCACTTATCTTGAATCTTTTTGCCTTCAGAAGGGATTTGAAACGCAATACTAGCGTCGAGGAGTTTGACGTTAGGTTGGCCGAGAAGGCTATTGAGTTCATCAGTACTAATCAGTGCTTGCATTGTCTTTAGTTTGCTAGGTGGATAATCTTACTGTTTTACAACAAAAAAATCGCATGTTCAAAAGAACGATGCGATTTTTAAGCTTGAGATTGAAGATTTATGATGAAGGGGCGCTTTCGCTATGCCTTCAATCTATCTAGTTACATGGTCCAAGTGTTGTCTCCTGAAGTAATCACTTTCTGAATTGGGTCACTGCCGTCATAGAACCAAATTTCAACAAGTAGGCTACCTTGGCTATCAGAAACATTAAAGTCGACGTTTGCTGTACCGTTGTTGAGTGGAACCGATGCGACTTTACTTGGGTATCTTGCATCGTAGTTACCTGAACTGTGCTCAACAAACTCTTTGTACACGCTTAGGTGTGCTCGTTGTGAAGAAAAACCACTGATGTCTACATTGAGCGTACCTTCCGTCACTGGGTTGTAGCTAAAGCCATCTGGTACTACTAGATCCTGCATGGTTGCATCTTCCACTGTTACCGTTGTCTCTTCTTCAGTAGTTTCTTCCTGCTGGGTAGTATCTTCCTCTGGCACCGTGGTTTGGGTTGGTGGAGGTGGTGTACTGTTACCACCTCCGCCGCCACCGCCTCCGCCACAAGCCGTTAGTGCTAATCCCATGATGATTGTGATAAGTGCTTTCATAATGTTATCTCCCTATGGAATGTAGCATTTGTTAGGTGTTGGAGCGGTGTGCCAATCTGTGCTTAGTTCGCCACCAGACTCAGCCCAAGTTTGGAATTGAGGGTATGCATCGACCATGTCTACACGCTCTAGCGGCCAATCCCAATCTTCTACTATCAACAGTGCCCAAGGTAAGTTGTTTGCTGTTTTGAAGTACACACCTTGTGCTGGGTCACTTGCATCGACGCCGACACCGAAGAGGTTTTGGTCATCAAACTGTTCTGTTGGTGCTTGGTCTGCTAAGTGAACTTCCCATTTACGACCTGGTTGGAAGGTAATACCATCGCCATGGTAAGTGTCCGGTGTTGCAAAGATGAACGGGTCGTATGGCATGGCTTGAATGGCTGAACGGTCAGATCCTTCAGTGAAGTACACATTCAAGGTAAAGGTGAGTGAAACGTTATCATCACAGCCAGACTCTGTGCGGAAGTAGCTACAGCTGCTCGCCGCGTGTGTGCTTAAGTCTTCACTGATGATGAAAATTGCTTCATCAGAAATACTTTCCAAGCCATTAGATGCTTGCTCTACACCATTGAAGGATAGCGTCGTTAATCCATTTTCAATCGAGCTTCTCAATACACCCGGTAGTCGGATTGCGAAGCCATTTTTGTAGCTTGCGCCGTAAGCCGCTAGGTCACCTGTAATCTGAATATTCTCAACATGACCAGCAAGACTGGTTTCAGTGATGCGGAATTTCACGACCACATCGTTCATGTCGTAGTCTGCGGTGTATGGCCAATTATCTTCATAAGCCACGGTGGCGTAATCTTCTGCACTCGGGAAATACTCCACTGAGTAACCATTACCAGTGATGGTAATTGGGTAATCTTCCACCTCACCAGACGTCGAACCACCATCGTAGTTTAATCCGGTTTGTTGGCTAAAGCGGAATCGGCTCCAGCTAGACCCTTCCGTTGCAGCGGTTGAAACTACAAACGGTAGGGGATTATTACCCGCAGACAGTAATTGGTCGGTAAAGACTTGCTCACCTTCATCATCAAAGTCACCATCGCGGTTCCAGTCAAACCATGCTGATAGGTAGCCAGAAGTAGAAGCTGTCACATTCACAATTGAGCTTAAGCCTGGATCAAGTGCGGATACAAAACCAACACCATCTTCATCGGCTGTGCCCACAGAGTTATCGTTTGCCTGTCCGTCGGCATCACCATCTGGAGCGACGGAACCAAGCCAAGTTACACCGTCCACTTCGTGACGAGGACCGTTTGACGCAAGTGTTGTGTGGTAGCTGTCTGGAGCATCACCGAAATCAATTGGCTCGTCTTCGTTAATCACCGGAGCATTTGCACAACGTGCACCGTCATTTTGGCTTGAGCTTGGACCGTTGGATACAAACTCAACCGCAGGAACGATACCTGCTGCGATATTGGCTGCGTTACCTTCCGAAAGGTCAACGCGATAGATTTTGCCATCTTGGTTACGTGACACGTAGTAGTTGCCGTTTACATCGAAGTAGCCAGCACCAAATGTGCCTTTCTCACCTGTGTCACCTATCGCAGTTGCGCTACCGTTTGATGGGTTGAACTGATATAGCACACCAGAGTTGTTGTCGATGCCGTAAAGGGAGCCATCACCTGGATGGAATGCAAAGTCGGTTAGGTTCACTGTCGCTGTTGAGCTAATTTTCACGATGCTCAATGTCGCATTTGGATCAGAATCGAGCGGAGAAAGGTCAATGGAGAAAAGTCCTTTGCCTTTGCGGTACAAGTAGTAGACGTGGTTGTAAACGTCGCCAACGTAAAACGTGTGGTCGGTAGGAAGGCCCGAAACATTAAGTGTCTCTGCTTGGAAGTCTTTACCAAGACGAACAATCTTTTTGTTTGTGGTGTCGTAGCCGTAGATATAACGGTCAGTGAAGTTAAAGCCTACACCGTTGATGCCCGAAGCCAAACCTGTGTCGTCCTCTAAAAGAGTCGTAGAGCCTGTAACCAAATTGACGCCATAGATTTGAACCGGGGTTGATTGGAATAGGTATGCTTGGCTTGGGCACGTATCAAATGGCGCCGCTTGTGCATAAGCGCTCACTATTAGAGACCCAAGTAGTAGTGATGTCCTTTTCATAATTCGCCCTCTCATTGGTTCGTGATATATGCAATGAAAGGAATGTGCCAACTTTTAAATTGTTGAATTTTATGAAGTTAAAATTTGTAAGAAGAAGGGTTTTAAATCTGATTGTCAAAATGAGAAAAAAGCCCAACATCGAGTTGGGCTTTTTGGGAATGATTAGAGGTTTAGAACTAACTACAAACCGGACAGGTTGGCATTTTCATCAGATTCATTTCTCGCCAAGACATGCTGAGCGCGTCCAAAATCAGAATTTTGCCTTTCTTTGGTTGGCCGTAATCAGCAATCACTTTAATCGTCTCCATCGCTTGTACTGCGCCAACAATACCCACAACAGGAGCCATGACTCCGGCTTCGACACAACTTAACGCACCGCTGCCGAAGAGGGCACTTAAGCACTGGTAACATGGTTGAGTTGGGTCGTCGTAAGTAAACACACTCACTTGGCCTTCCATACGAATAGCCGCGCCTGAAATTAGCGGTGTTTTAGTCGCAAAACATAGGCGGTTAAGTTGATTGCGCGTATCGACGTTATCTGATGCATCGACAACAATAGTGTGTTGCTTAATCAGGCTCTCTAACGCGGTATCATCAAGACGTTTTGCGATGGTATCTACGACAATGTGCGGATTAAGTTCACGTAGTGCATTGGCCGCCGAGTCTACCTTCTTACGACCAATATCCGCATCGTGGTGCAGCACTTGGCGCTGAAGGTTAGACAACTCGACGATATCATCATCAATCAGCGTGATTTTACCGACACCAGCAGTCGCCAAATATTGGCTTGATGCGCAGCCTAAACCGCCAGCACCAAGCATCAATACCGATGCTTGTTTGAGTGCTTCTTGTCCTTCAAAGTCAAACTGACGAAGAATGATTTGGCGGTTGTAACGCAACATTTCCTGATCGGAAAGAATATCCACAACGTCTTCCTAGTAAAGGGTTGAGTTGAATAGTTGAATCTGAACCGTTTCGCCCACTTCAACTCGGCCGCGTTCACGTTCCAATACAACAAAACAGTTCGCTAGGCTCATTGAGCGGAATGCACCAGAGCTTTGGTTACCGGTTGTTTCAACGACAAACTTGCCATCTTCCAATGTATAGATACCACGTTGGTAATCGGTACGACCTGGCGCTTTCTTAAAGGCGGTTTTGGTTGTTGCTGGAATAGATTCGGGTGCTTTCCATTCTGTATGGCCTGCAAGTTTTGCCAGCATTGGTTGAACAAGCACGTACATAGTAAGAACTGCAGAAACAGGGTTACCCGGCAGCCCACAGAACCAAGCTGTACTTAGCTTACCAAATGCGAAAGGTTTACCCGGCTTGATTGCTAACTTCCAGAAACCGATTTCACCAAGCTCTTCAAGAATGTCTTTGGTGTAATCCGCTTCGCCCACACTAACACCGCCTGAGGTCACAACCACATCTGCCAATGTTTGTGCTTGTTCAAAGGTTGCTTTCAGAGTCTCTGGGCAATCTGGAATGATACCAAGATCAACGGCTTCACAACCGAAGTTCTCGATAAGTGGTTTAATACCGTAACGGTTGCTGTCGTAGATCTGACCTTCGTCTAGCGGTTCGCCCAGTGGTTTAAGTTCATCACCAGTAGAGAAGAAAGCAACTTTTGGCTTACGTACTACTGTCACATGGCTAACACCAAGCGACGCAATCATCGGAATATCGCGAGGTGTCAAACGTGCACCTTTTGCCAGTACGATGTCGCCTTGTTTGATGTCGTCACCTGTTGGGCGGATGTTGTTTTGTGGCTTCACGTCGGTTTGGTTGAACTGAATGCCAGCATCTGTTACTTCAGTGTTTTCTTGCATGATAACGGCATCACAACCCTGTGGGATTTTTGCGCCAGTCATGATGCGAACACAGGTACCTTGAGGCCATTCACCTTCAAAAGGTTGTCCTGCAAATGATTTACCTGCCAGAGGCAATACAGAAGATGACTCAAGATCTTGAATGCGAATAGCGTAGCCATCCATTGCTGAGTTGTCGAATGGCGGTACGTGGATAGGAGACAAGATATCTTCTGCCAGTACAAAACCGAGTGCTTCAGCAAGTGGAAGAGAAAGCGTTGTTTGGATAGGTTTGATTCGCGATAGCATTTTGTCCATCGCTTCTTCAATTGGCATCAAGCCAGGTGCGTCGCAGCAGCCCATTGAGAAAATCCTGTGTTCTTTTGTTTTGTGGCAACTTTACCATAAAAGGGGACTGAGTAAGAATGTCCACCTATAAAATATGGGTGTAATTATTCAAAAATCCGAGTATCCTTGTCAGCCATCCAAAAGGGGTAAAAAACCTGCGGAGCTCAAGAAAATCAGCTCAGTACCTTCATCTGATGTGACTTGGTGTAAAGACACGAACTGAGCAACTCAAAGCGAAAAGTATGAATGCAATTTTGATTGGGTTTGTACGAAGGCTGAAGTAAAACAAAAGAGGAAGTGGAATGTCAGGTCTTAGCGAGTCAGCGAAGTTAGTAAAAGAAGCGCTAGAGCAACGCGGTTTGGAAACGCCAATGCGTCCAAACAACGTAAGTCGTGAAGAGAAGAAAGAGAAGATCGAACACCACATGCGTGAGATCTTAGGTCTACTTCAACTTGACCTCACTGACGATAGCCTAGAAGAAACCCCTCACCGCATTGCTAAGATGTACGTTGACGAAATCTTCTCTGGTCTGGATTACTCCAACTTTCCTAAAATCACGGTGATTGAGAACAAGATGAACGTGAGCGAGATGGTTCGCGTGAAGGACATCACCGTGACCAGTACTTGTGAACACCACCTTGTGACCATCGATGGCAAGGCTGCTGTGGCTTACATTCCACGTGGCAAGATCATTGGCCTGTCAAAGATCAACCGTATCGTTCGCTTCTTTGCCCAGCGTCCACAAGTTCAAGAGCGTATGACTCAGCAAATTCTTGTTGCACTTCAAACGCTGCTTGAGTCCGATGATGTGGCAGTGACGATTGACGCAACACACTACTGCGTGAAATCTCGCGGTGTGATGGATGCAACTAGCGAAACGACAACAACTGCATTGGGTGGCATCTTCAAGAGCAACCCAGCAACGCGTGCCGAATTTCTGCACGGTTTACGCTAGGTAACTAAGCAAGTTTCTAAGAGGATGGCAAACGCCATCCTTTTTTTATACTTGTTTAGAAAATGACTTCATGATTTCTGGCCAATACATTTTGACGTAACCTGCCGATACCCAAACAACCAATACAGTCGCGATACTGAGCTCTAGAAAACCAAAGTCGTGTAGCCAGTGCCAGTGAGGGTGCGATTCGGCGAAAAAAGAGGTCAAGCGATGCATTGCGATGGCGCTGATCACGGAAGGAAAGGTTACTGCCGCGATAGAAGGTTGAAACTTCAAGCGAAGTAAGCGGAAGTAACATAAGTAGATCAATAACGTCATAGTGATGGCGATCCCGGCCAATGCGCCTGTCAGTATCGGATCAGGCAAGGGAAAGTTCACCAAGTATGCTGCTAATGACAAGTTTACCGGCGCGGCCATAATCGCGAGGGTCGGTCTTGCTCGCCTTGGTAGAGAGCCGAAAAACACCAAACGATACAACACGAGTGGCAGCATGAAGAAATAAATGCCGATGCACATCATCGCTAGCGTTTCGGAGAATAAGTTGTGACCTAGTTGAGAACCGGCTAGTGAACTACTGATCAGCCCCACCGGATAAAGAAACCAACTCGGTACGATATTGGACATTTTGAAGTTCATTAGCTGAAAGCTAAAAAACAGCACCATCATAGTAAAATGCAGCAAAAGCGCCATAAACCAAAGTGGATAAGCGATGATAGGCGCTACAGCGGCAAGATAATCTGCAAGGATCAGTAACGCCATACTCATTGGTGCCATTAAACTACCACTCAGCGGGTGACGAATGTCGACCATGAATAATCGTGGATTCGCGGCATATTTTATGAGTACAGGGGCGAGTAAAAGTGCGCCGAGTGACGCCAAAAATGGGCGTATCGGTTCACCAATCTCAGGAACATAGAGTGCCCAAGCTTGCCCTAAACCTATCATACCTAGTGCCAACGCGGCTTGAGACGGCGGGACACTATAAAACTGCACAAGTCTTCTCCAGTTCAAATCTACTCCATTTGATTTTTGCCTGAATGAAACGAAACATGACGATTTGGATGAAATGCTCTATTTAAGTAGCGAATACTAACAAGTATGGAGAGGGGTTTCTCATGAAAGGTGGTGAGCAAATATCAGAGAATGATAATTTTGTGAGTTTGGTATCGAATATTTGGGAAAAGATGTAAAAATGCAGAGTTTATCGCTCCAAACCCTTCGATAGTCTGGAGCGAAGTGATAACAAAGAGAATGTTATGTTGATTGATTCTCCGGTAGATCCTGCTGGCGTAACTTTTCGTTTTTGATTGTACGATGCAGCAGCTGGCTGTAAATAGGTTGTCCACCCAACAATTGAGCAATAATCACAGCGCCCAAACAAGTAATGATCAATGGCAGGATTAAGTAGTAGTTATTGGTCATTTCAATCACTAACAGAATACCAGTAATCGGTGCACGTACCGTTGCAGCAAACAGGGCACCCATGCCCGCAATCGCAAATACACCAGGCTCGATATCAAGCGCAGGGAGCAAGACATCAGCACTTGCTCCGAACGCATAGCCAAATAAGGTTCCCAGAGCAAGCATAGGTGCAAAGATGCCTCCCGGCGCACCAGAACCAAAACAGAGCAGGGTTGTAATTACGCGACCAAAGAAAAGCAAAACTAAAATAGATACCGAGTAGTTACCGTTAGTAATGTCAGGAATAAGGCCGATACCACCACCAGTTAGTTGAGGTACGTACAAAAGAAGCAAACCAAACACGCCTCCCAGTAGCGAACCCACAATCAAGTAGCGCTTACGATCGTTTTTGTGAATTGCGACAAAACTGTCTTGTGCCACGGTAATCAGTTTATTGAAGATCACGCCAAACACGCCAAACAATGCGCCAAGCAATAAAAACAGCCATAGGGTTTGAAGCTCTGGCGACTGGTATTGCGGCATAGTGATAACGGCGTCTTGCCCGTTGATGGCGCGAAACACTATGTTCGCCATAATGGCAGAAATGATCACTGCGCGAATTGAGATCAAAGAGTAGCGAAACTGAGGTCGCATTTCCTCCACAACGAACATAATGCCTGCGAGTGGGGCATTAAAAGCCGCAGCCAAACCGCCAGCAGCACCAGAAGCGAGCAGGGAGTGGCGGGTATCGTCATCCTTTACGCGGAATATATCGGTCACCATTCGACCAACAGCGCCCCCCATTTGAACGGTTGGGCCTTCACGACCCAGCACCATACCTGAGCCAAGTGCGCCCATGCCGCCGAAGAATTTTACTGGTAGAACTCGCCACCAGCGCACTGGACGAATATTATCCATTGCCCCTTCGATTTCAGGAATACCAGAACCTGCCGCTTCTGGCGCAAAGCGGTGCACAAGAAAATAGCCAATAAAAGCTAAAAATGCGCTAATGAGAACCGCTGCCAGCCACAACGGTAGAACATTACCAATTTCGCTTCTTAACCATTCTGTTCGTGTTTCAGAAACGAAATGAACGGCAAGCTCGAAATACGTACCGACAAAACCAGCCAACGTACCCACAATGGCGGCCATAATGAGAACAGAAAATGGTGTTGACCCTCGAGAGACAAACTGGTTAATCGCATCTTTCGGTACGTGCGCCAACACAGATTTCACAATTCTCTCGCGTTTGGTCATTAACAAGCTCTCCTGTTGCCTGGGGGGGAAGGGACGAAAGAAAGTATACGCTTCGCAGAGTCTAGACCTAATCAATAAAGATGCAATTTAGCTTTTCACTATTGAGTGTTCGAAGTGTCACGATATTATTCATTCACTCAGATTGTGCTATTGCTCTCATAATTTAGGATAAAAAACTTGTTTTTTGAAAAAAATGAACCATGCTTTAAATGTAAAGCAACATGACTGCTTCAGAAGGAGGGATGTGAGGTTTTACACACAATTTGGATGGATTCAAACCCTACGGTAAGTCCTCGTTTTATGTTCGGGATGCATCAATAGACATCGCCGATTCGCACACTCACGATTGAGTAACGAGGTAGAGGCGCACGCACATGTGCGCCTTCTTAATTTCTGCGTTATAACTTTCATCACCACCTGCCACTATTTTTCTCTTGAACATTTTCTTGCAGTTAGTAATGTCTTGGTTCGATGTCAACCAACTAGAGCAGTGCATGCGCTTTTATCTTCGACTCTTACTTTCTTTATGTTGTTGTTCGGTAACGTTTCCGGCACTTTCAACGCCGAGCTGGTGGCAAGACACGTTGTCAGCAATGCCATATTCCAATCTAAAAGAACGTATAGAAAAAAGTGGAAGCTGGTATGGTTGCGAAGTGCAGTTGCGAGACAACTCAACGTTTATCAGCGCATTTTGTTTGGATGATTTTTCGTACTACCAGCAGCACTTGTATGGTGAAGTGATTTTGAGAAGAGAAAGTGCTCAGTTCTCGTTTCTCACTGAATACGAGTGGCAGCGTCTGAATGACTTACTTCTCAACTTAAGAAAGGATGGGTTAGTTTTACGCAGAGTTACTATCGGACAAGAACACTATGATGTCGTTGAAGCTCTGGAAAAGAAATCTTCCGAGCTTGTCGATAAAGAAGTTATTTTGTTGATGAACCGCTATCCACAAGAAACGATTCGAAGTTTGCTTTGGGTAAAACCGGACGAGTTTCTGACGCCATCACCGTCCTTAAATGTGCACTTGCGCAGTGATGGCGAAATTATCGAGGTCAAAGTGACTCGTTTTTAGATTCTTTATGGAGAGATAGGAAGGTCGCCATTGCTGATTCATCCAAAAAACCATCCGATTTTTTGTGAGCGCGCAGGTATTGATAGCCTGCGATTAGCTTGCGGTGTAGCTCTTCTGCATCGTCTGACACCGGCTGATTCATAACGTGTTGAAAGGCAAGTTTGTACGCATCCATATCCACGACTTCAGCACGGCGATATAAATAACCACATCCCGTTGCTAACCATTCGAGAGAGCAATTGGCGCGCATTGCAATTTGATTTGCTTTGGTTAGGCTAGGTTCACTGCCTTTAAGGTATTTGCGTATTAAAGCTTCAGACACATCGACGCGTCGAGCGAACCCGCTGATGCTTTCTTCTCCGATCAGGGTGGCTAGGCGTTGGGCAAAAGACATATTTCGTACTCCAGTTCGAATTGCGAAAGTTTACCCGTTGAGCCGGTACGAAAACAAGACTACGATGAATGCAGATCAATTGAAGGAGAAAACCCATGGTTGCAAAAGTAGTAACTGCACCAAAAGGCCCAGAGTTCTCAGAGCTGGTTCAAGGATATTGGCGTGCAGTTGAGTGGGGAATGACGGCTCAAGAGCGTTTGTCATTTCTTAAGCAACACATTGAGTTAGGCATTACGACGGTCGATCACGCCGACATCTACGGCAATTACGAGTGTGAGGCGTTGTTTGGTGAAGCGTTAGCTTTAGACAAGAGTGTTCGTGAGCAAATTCAGATCGTGACGAAATGCGACATCAATTTGTGTGGCGATAAAACGCCAGAGCGTAAGATCAATCACTACGACACGAGCTCAGCACATATCTACCAATCGGTGAATAACTCGCTAGAACGTTTGAATGTGGATGAAATCGACGTACTTTTAATTCATCGTCCTGACGTGTTAATGGATGCAGACGAGGTTGCAGAAGCATTTTCTGAGCTTCATAAAGTCGGCAAAGTGAAGCACTTTGGCGTGTCTAACTTCACTCCACGCCAGTTTGAACTGCTGCAATCTCGCTTAGGTAAGCCGTTGGTTACTAACCAAGTGGAAATCAACCCACTTAACTTTGAGGTTGCACACGATGGAACGCTTGATCAAATGCAAATGTTGCGCACGCGACCAATGGCTTGGTCTTGCCTCGGTGGTGGTTCAATTTTTAGTGGTGACAGTGAGCAAGCTGTTCGTGTCCGTAACGAATTAGAAGCAATTCGTGAAGAAGTGGGCGCAGCGAGTATTGACCAAGTAATTTATGCCTGGGTACGTCGTTTGCCATCTAACCCTATTCCAATCATTGGTTCTGGTAAAATCGAGCGTGTGCAAACTGCAGTCAATGCATTGAATATCGAACTTACTCGAGAGCAATGGTATCGCGTATGGGTGGCTTCTAAAGGTCATGGTGTGCCATAGAATTGATATCTTATCGATGAAATTATTATTAAAGGCATCCTCTAGCAGGGTGCCTTTTTAGTTTTAGCGCGTTACTGTTTACCCATTATGGAAATAGAAAGAATGAAATTCGTGCAAAAATGGGCTTTGGATGTTAGCTGCAACTTTTTGCTTACTTTGGGTGGAGGAGTTTTACCCATGTTTGTTTTATGTCACTAAACAGCGAATGTGATGCTTGCTTTTTAGTCATTTTGTTCACTCATTCATTCATATTGCGTATGCTTACTGAATAATAAAGAAATAAAAAACTCGTCAGTTTTCTCGTATTACATGCTGTAACAATCTGTTAGACTCCGGCGCAGATTGTGGAATATAAAAAGGTGATTGAATGTCTTTTCCCGTACTCATCTGTGATGATTCAGCGTTAGCACGCAAACAGATGGCGAGATCACTACCAGCCACATTGAATGCCGATATTACGTTTGCTATCCACGGAAAAAACGCGCTAGAAGAACTCGAAAAAAACGAGTTTAAATTGATGTTTCTTGATTTGACCATGCCAGAAATGGATGGCTTTGAAACACTAGAGCACATGCAACGGTTGGGGGATAAAACTCCGGTGGTTGTTGTGTCGGGGGATATCCAACCTAAAGCGAAAGAGCGCGTGTTCGCACTGGGTGCAAAAGCGTTTATTCAAAAACCGATCGCCAAAGATGAACTCAAGAAGGCGCTTAAAGAGTTGGTCGAGCCAGAACCTCGTCCTCAAATTATCACGCCTGTCTCTATTGAGTTACCGATTTTACGTCGTCGCGATATTTACATGGAAGTGGCTAACGTTTCAATTGGTCGAGCAGCCGATGCATTGGCGCGTCACTTTGATGTGTTTGTGCAACTACCTCTGCCGAACGTCAATATCTTTGAAGTGAGCGAACTTCACATGGCCCTACGCGACTTGGCGTCGCATGACAACGTATCGGGTGTTTGTCAGGGATTTTGTGGCGAAGGTATTGCTGGCGAAGCGCTAGTGATTTTGAGTGATTCAAGCGTATCTGATCTCAAAAAGTTGATGAAAGTACCAGCAGACAGCGAAGAGTTAGAAGAGCTTGAGTTGCTAATGGATATTTCTAATATTTTGGTGGGGTCGTTCTTAAATGGTTTAGGCGAGCAGTCTGAAGTCCGATTCTTCCAAAGTCCACCAGTACTCCTTGGTCAGCATATCTCAATTGACTCGATCATTGAATCTACAACTGGAGCATTCAGCCGCACGATGACATTCGAAGTGAGCTACAACATTGAAGGAACGTCGATTCGTTGTGACTTGTTGTTTATGTTTGTGGATGAATCCTTGCCGCTGCTTGATAACAAACTGTCTTATCTAATGGAGGAGTTCTAATGTTGAATATGCCAGCAGAGTTTGAACAATTCCATTGGATGGTGGATATGGTACAAAACGTCGACATGGGCTTAGTGGTCATTGATCGAGATTACAATGTACAGGTCTGGAATGGGTTTATGACTCATCACAGTGGTTTGCAGTCTCATGATGCGATAGGTCGTTCTATATTTGATATCTTCCCTGAAATCCCACAGGAGTGGTTTAAATTAAAAACAAAACCAGTGTATGACCTAGGCTGCCGCAGCTTCATCACATGGCGACAACGACCTTACTTATTTTGCTGTCGCAATGTTCGACCAGTCACGCAGCAAGCGGAGTTTATGTACCAGAATGTTACGTTGAACCCAATGCGCACACCGACTGGAAAAATCAACTCGTTGTTTTTGTCTATACAAGATGCGACGGCTGAAGCTCTGATGTCTCAGAATCAATAGCGATAAAAAACTTTCTCAAAAGCCAAGGTCCGCCTTGGCTTTTTTGTATACTTATAATTGTGTTTCCCAATGCGTAGAACGTGAACATGGACTTTAATCTCGCCCTAAAACTCTACACCGCAGAGCAAGTAAAAAACGGTGAAACGCTGGCTGCGCAAATGGCTGGTGTTTCTATGTATAGCTTAATGCAACGCGCTGGTATGGCCGTGTATGAGCGCTTTTTACATCTGTATCCTAAATCAAAAAATATCTTAGTGATTTGCGGTAAAGGGAATAACGGTGGCGATGGTTACGTATTTGCATCTCTTGCGAAACAAGCTCAACTCAATGTACATGTTTTCCAAATTGGTGATGTATCTGCGCTAAAAGGTGATGCTTTGCGCGCATACCAAGATTGGCAGTCAATCGACGGTGTTAACAATGATTGGGATGAATGGAATACCGCATTGTTAGAGGCAGATGTGATCATTGATGCCATGTTAGGTACTGGTTTAAGCGGTGAGGTTCGTTCGGAGTATCGTCGCTATATTGACCAAATTAATCAAATTCATAGCCCTGTGATTGCAGTCGACGTTCCTTCTGGTCTGTGTGCTAATACAGGTGCAGTTTTAGGTGATGCTATTCGTGCCGAGCATACAGTAACCTTCATTGGGGTTAAGCAAGGCTTATGCACTGGGCAAGCGAGAGATCGCGTTGGCGAGCTCTACTTTTGTGGTTTAGGCGTCAATACTAAGTTTGATACTATCGAAGTAGAAAGTGCATTAGGTATTGATCATCAGGTTGTTTCAAGATTAATGCCCAAGCCAAATCCAACGGTCCATAAAGGTGACAACGGGAAGTTGCTTTGTGTTGGTGGCAACCAAGGGATGTCTGGGGCGATTCGTTTATGTTCCTCCGCAGCGATTAGAACCGGAGCGGGTTTAACTGCCGCAATTACTCACACGAGTAGCCTTATTCCACTGCAGGTTGGTTGCCCAGAAGTAATGAGCCAGAGCATCACCACTGACTTGCTCAGGGATACTGAGAGCGACTTAACTAAACGCATACGCTGGGCTGACGTATTAGTGTTTGGTCCTGGCTTTGGAGATGATGAGTGGGCTTATCAAGCCTATCAATATCTGGCTCAAGAGCAGAAACCTAAAGTTGTTGATGCTGATGGCCTCAATATTCTAGCGATGCTGAGCCAGCGATGCGATGGCACTCTAGTGTGCGACAACCATCGAGTGATCACGCCGCATCCTGGAGAGGCAGCTCGACTACTAAATGTAACCATTCAACAAATAGAAAGTGACCGATACTCTGCTGCAAGACAACTGCAAGAGCGTTATGGCGGTGTAGTGGTTTTAAAAGGCGCGGGGACGCTTATTTACGATGGAACGAGAATGTACGTCTGTCTAGCGGGTAACGCCGGAATGGCGACGGGGGGAATGGGAGATGTGTTATCTGGAGTCATTGGTGCATTACTAGCCAAAGGTTTACCAATTTCTGTTGCCGCACGTTTAGGTGTGGTACTTCACAGTCATGCTGCTGATATAAACGTGAGTCAGAATGGTCAAATTGGTCTTTTGGCAAGTGATGTCGTTAGCACTCTTCGTACCGCTATCACCCAAGAGCTCTATCGAAATTAATTAGATTTCATGCATTGCTGAGAAAATTGGTCGATTTTTTTGAGTACTTTTTACGAATTAGCAGGGCATCTTAGTATTAGGTGATTGAGTTTTAGGCAGATTTGAGAGGTGATGCGTTTTAATTTTTAAGATATGACGCAAAGGTTTGCGCAAGAGGTTAACTTAAACGTTTTCTTAAGTTGTTGATAATTATAAATAATGAGAAAAAATAACGACTTGAGGAGTGTTTTTGATATGCGATTATCAAGATGGTATCACAAAAAAAATTCAAATATCAGACTTGTAGGAAATAAATCACAGCCTATAATGCTGAAAACCGGAGCGTCTGCCAACGCTCCGGTTTTTTTGTGTCCGAAGAACAGTGAACTCGTCTGCCAACGAAATCACTACGCACTCTGAGATGACACATATACATATGAATCAAGGAATTACACAATGCGTATCGAACAAGAACTTAAGTTAGGTTTTAAAGATGTACTGTTTCGCCCGAAACGTTCTACCCTTAAGAGCCGTTCTCAAGTAAATTTAACCCGCGATTTTACATTCAAGCATAGTGGTCGTCAATGGTCTGGTGTGCCAGTAATCGCAGCAAACATGGATTCGGTTGGTAGCTTTGCAATGGCTAAAGCCCTGGCTGAGCATGGTGTAATGACCGCTGTTCACAAACATTACACGGTAGAAGATTGGGCTGAGTTTGCTAAATCAGCAGATAAAGTAACCATGAATAACGTTATGGTGTCTACTGGGACATCTGACGCAGACTTCCAAAAAACCAAAGACATCATGGCACTTTCAGATGAATTTATTTTCATTTGTATCGACATTGCAAATGGTTACTCAGAGCATTTGGTCGAGTATGTTGAACGCGTGCGAGCAGAGTTCCCAGACAAGGTCATTTCTGCAGGCAACGTGGTTACTGGTGATATGTGTGAAGAGCTAATCCTAGCTGGTGCAGACATCGTTAAAGTGGGTATCGGCCCAGGTTCTGTATGTACAACTCGTGTAAAAACGGGTGTTGGTTACCCGCAGCTTTCTGCAATCATCGAGTGTGGTGATGCAGCGCACGGCCTTGGTGGCATGATCGTCGGTGACGGTGGCTGTTCTTGTGCGGGTGACGTAGCGAAAGCGTTCGGCGGTGGCGCGGATTTCGTAATGCTAGGCGGGATGCTAGCGGGTCACGAAGAGTCAGGCGGCGAAGTGATCGAGAAAGACGGCGAGAAGTTCATGAAATTCTATGGCATGTCGTCGAAGAGCGCGATGGATAAGCACTCAGGTGGTGTCGCTGGCTACCGTGCGGCTGAAGGTAAAACCGTATTATTGCCATACCGTGGTAGCGTTCACGGCACTATTCAAGACATCCTTGGCGGCGTTCGCTCAACTTGTACATACGTGGGTGCAGCAAAGCTTAAAGAGCTAACCAAGCGTACTACATTCATCCGCGTTCAAGAACAAGAGAACAACGTGTTCGGTAAAGAGTAAATCGACTGAATGTAACAAGTGTAAAAGCAACCATATATTGATACTTGGTGCAACCATAATTTGATATTGCCTCTTCATAAGTCTATTGCTTTTTATGTTTATGACATTTTTGAAGAGGCAGTTTTATGTCTGCTTTACCTTCCCCTTCTACAGCCAGCCTGCTTTAACTTGAAACTGCGTTTGACACTCCTGCTCGAAACTAAACTAAATCACGTGAAAAACATACACCGTTACGTCAGTGCTAAGATGGGAAAAAGAGTCACGGTAGAATCATTTTAGAATGTGCCGCTTGTTATCATTTTGATTTCGAGCTTAGCATCGTTCGTTTTTGCTCCTAGCCGATACGGCTTTCATACTGCTTCAATAGCAAAACCCATACCTATGTTCCAGACTTTCTAGTATCAGTTTGATACCGGTGAATATACGCTGTATAAAGTAAAATCCGATATGGAGAGTTCAAAATCGGCATTTCAATGTGAATGGGAAGCAAAAGTACAAGGCGCGTTTGCGTTAGGTTTGGAGCTAGAACTGGTTACAGAGGAAGAAATACTGGATGAGGTTATCTCTAGCAACCTTAAACTTTTGCATCGATATTCCTCAAGAGATAACCGAACCACTTTCATCAAACTCTCCTTACGATGTTAAAACTGAATGGTACCCAAACAGCGAAAAGTTTAGGACATCACCTCTGTCTAAATGGAAGAAAAATATTTCCATTCCTGTGTGATTTGCTCTCTCGAAGCCTACTGAAAACAAGCTTAGAGACCTCACCTCCTCTCGAATCTGAATTGGGTTGTTATGCCTAAGAAATCGTTCTCGAGTTTTCATCGGAAGTCGGCACTTCAGCAAGAAAAGCCTGAGCCAAATGAGAGGGTGTCGATACCAGCGATGTTGATGAAGAAACATATCGAGATATATCTGCATTTCCTGACAATATAGCCACTCAAATTACTTTTCGTCTAAGCATTCTTCGTTATTTAGCACTGTAAGTGCGAAAAATCATTCCAAAGACTATTGAACCACATCGTGTTGTACTACAACGGTTATATGACAGGATTATTCCAAGTGCAATATCAATACACCGGTGGTTGGTTTTCAGAGTATCTGATTATATAGATCCAAGGAATAAAGATAAGGGTAATAGTAAAGTCTAGAACTAACATTCGTTGATGCTTTGATGAAACAAGCTGTAGAAAAAGTTATCTTTGGGCGAAAAGCGCGTATCAGAAGGGCCTACAAGCGCGTGCGAAGGCAATTACGTCAGCATAATCTGAACAATGGAACGAAGTACAAATACCCAACTTATGAATCCCTTCGGAAACGGGTTAAAAAGAAGGCCCCTTTCGAATTACTGACCGCGGAGAAGGGGGAGCGAGTCGTGAAAATAGAGTTTCGTCGGATGGGGAAAAAGATGTTGAGTTTTTACGTCTTTGAGAGGGTAGAAATAGATCATACGGTGGTGGAACGCTTTGTTGTACATGAAGAGCATTGCAAGTCATTGGGCCGGCCTTGGCTTACTCAATTAGTTGATTGTTACAGCAAAGTTGTTATTGGTTTTTACCTAGGGTTTGAACCACCTTGTAATTAGGTGGTTAAGTAAATCTCGATGTTTGCTCAGTAACTCATTAGATAAATAACCTAAGTCCGTGACTTCCATACCTACAGTTAAGATTGATTCCAATATTTCGACTGCAACTGAAGTTGAACCGCTCTTGACCAATTTAACTAACACATAATTAATATTGCTGACGGTGCGATTATGCTCAGGTGAAACATTGAGAAGTTGTTTTCTTACCAAAAGCTCTATGGTTCGAAAAAAGTGGGAACGAAAGTATGGTTACCACAGGCCTTCATCGTCGGAGACCGCTATGTATCGCGTAAAACAACTACTAGGCGCTTCACTCACGCTTCGAAATTACAACGCACAAGTTGGGGAGGCATACGCCATTATCAAAGCACTCAACACGCATACTTGAAAGAGGTTTTTGGTTATATCGATGCGACAACGTTAATAGACATGATGATTACTCCTGTTCTTACTGGTTGCACCATTAGTTTGGTACAACGGTGCTAGAAGGGAGGTGCGAAGATCACATCAAAGCTACTAAGTGCATTAAGATAGAGTTGAGACTTGAACTATCTACATATGAGATAAAATCGCAGAATTCAGCATTGGAAAGGTTCGACCGATTTTGTCAACACGCTGTCCGTTACTTCTACTCATACTAAGTGCGCCATTAGTTTGGCGCAACGAAGCTAGATAGGAGATACGTTCATCACATCAAATCCCCCTGTATTCTTCAAGCTATTTTAGCCTGAGGAATACATTTCAAGTGAAGCTTATTGAGGCGCTTTCATCGCTTCAGATTGCTCGCCCGTCATCACGAAGTGCAACTCACCACCCGGTTTGAACTCGGAATGGTCGAAGAAGAAACCGTTATCCAAAGCTTTGCCATTGATGGTGACAGACTTGATGTACATGTTGTCATCGGCGTTGTTCTCTGTGGTGATAGTGAACGTGCCGCCTTTCACCGGAATCACTGCTTTGTCGAATAGCGGACGACCCACAGTGTAAATAGGTTCTGCCGCGTTCACTTGGTAGAAGCCTAATGCAGACATCACATACCAAGCGGACATTGCGCCTACGTCTTCGTTACCAATGACGCCTTCTGGCGCTGCAAAGTACATGTCATCAAGAATGTGGTCGACGACTTGTTGTGTCTTCCATGGTTCTGCGGTCCAGTTGAATAGGTAAGGAATGTGGTGCGAAGGCTCGTTACCAAACGCAACTTGACCAATCAAACCAGACATATCCGGTGTTTCTGTGCCTTGGCTTTCTGCGGTGAAGGTTGCTTCTAGGTTCTTCTGGAACTCAGCATCGCCACCCATGATGGTTTTTAAGCCTGCGATGTCATGCGGTACAAACCAAGTCCACTGCCATGCGTTACCTTCGGTGTAGTTGCCTGTCTCGTGTTCTGTGCCGTATGGGTCGAATGGCGTCATGAAGGTTTCATCAATCATCACTGGGCGCATAAAGCCCGTTACGCCATGCTCTGCGTATTCCGTTGGGTTGTAATCGAAGTACTTCTTGTAGCCTTTTGAGCGTTCAAGGTATTGCTCTTCTGCTTGTTGAGTATCACCGGCCGCTTTGGCGATTTGTGCGATAGCCCAATCGTAGAATGCGTTTTCCAGACCGTAAGAAACAGACTCAACCGTGTAGTCTTCAAATACTGGCTCACCATCGATACGTTGGATAGCTGGCGTGAAGCCGTTTTTCTCAATGTAGTCGATGTGCTTGGTTAAAGTGCGATCCAATACGCCCTGATCCCAATCGGCTTGCAGTGCAGGGTAGTTGTTGTAAGTCGAAGAGTCGATCGCGGCTTTCAGCGCCAGGTCTTTCTCTTGTTGAGTAAACTCTTCTGGGAATTTGGTGATCGCATCCGCAATCACTGCTACCGCTGGGTAGCCGACCATGGTGCCTGTCTCGTCACCTAAGTGTTCCCACTTTGGCAGCAAGCCGCTTTCAGTGTACTTCTGAACTAGGTTCTTCGCGTATTGCACCGCGCGGGTTGGCTCTGTGATGGTTTTTAGTGGATGCAACGCACGTTGGGTATCCCATAGAGAGTAAACCGAGAAGTTTGGCTGCTCTTCTGTCGCTTGACCATAAGCGATGGAGTATTCCCCTTCACCTTCACGAATCGAGCCTTTGCCCATGCCACGGAATCGACCATCTACATCTTGATGCACCATCGGCGCAATCTTGGTGTGGTAAAGCGCGGTGTAGAAGATCTCTTTTTGATCTTCCGTGCCCCCTTCGATAGAGAAGTTGAGTGCTTTTGCCCATTTCTCGCGTGCGTTGTTACGCGCAGTATCGAAAGAGACATTTGCTTCAGCATCGTAGTTATTTTCTGCGCCTTGTGGGTCAACCGCAGATAACGCCACTTGCGCATTCAACTCTTGTGAGCCTTCATCTTCAAATTCGATGTAGGCAGTGACGTCCGCTTTGACACGCTTAACTGGATTACCTTGGTCATCGTAAATAAATTCGGAAACGTGCTCTGCCGTTAGGCCGTCAACAGGTTCGCCGTTGGCAAGGATGTAAACGTCTTTGATCTTCTTATCGAAAGTCGCATAGAAGAAGATTTTTTGGTTTTTCGCCCAACCAGAGAAGTGCGCTGCGTCGCGCTCGCCCGTGATGGTATGACCGTCTTCGCTCACCGTCAGTTTGTTGCGCAGAGAGGTCGAGCCCCAGTCACTGTTAAGGATGGAGTTGAGGTCAATCTTCAGACGTTGTGGTTGACTTTGTGGGTAGGTGTAGCGGTGGAAGCCGACACGTTCAGAAGCTGTAAGCTCAGCTTTGATACCGTTCTCTGCAATCTTCACCGAGTAGTAACCTGCTTCTGCCACTTCTGAGGTTTTGTCCATCTTGACTGAAATCGCTTCGCGGTAGTCGTCGCTGTCTTCGATGTACTTGGTTTTATCTTCGGTAAACGGCAGGAAAAGAATGTCACCTAAACCGCCCATGCCCGTGCCAGAAAGGTGAGTGTGGGAGAAGCCAAATAGAGTCTTTTTATCGAAGTGGTAACCTGATGAAGAGTGCCAGCCGATCAGCTCGGTATCTGGAGAAAGTTGCACCATGCCTTCTGGCACAACAGGACCCGGGAAGGTGTGTCCGTTAAAACCGGTACCAATGAATGGGTCGACGTATTTTAGGTTGGAAGTATCGACGCTTGGTGAGGTGTTATCGTCGTCATCGTTGCAGCCAAACCAATAACACTTGCAATCACAGCGGTGGCGATAGCGGTTTTCGTAAAGTTCATAATCTTGATTCCTTAGGCAGGAAGCGCGTCACTTCCTGCCACTGAGTTAATCTATCTGCTTATTCTTTAAATACGAATTACATAAAACGTTACTGAGCTTGAAGCGCTTCTTGCTTGTCACCCGTCATGACGAAGTGAAGCTCGCCGCCCGCTTTGATTTCGCTGTGCTTGAAGGTGAAGTTGGCATCCAGCGGTTTGCCGTTGATGGTTACAGACTTCACGTACTTGTTGTGTGGGCTGTTATTGTCTGCGATGACTGTGAACTTGCCGCCTTCCACTGGAATGGTGATTTCATCAAACATAGGACGACCGATGGTGTACACCGGATCCGCAGGCGTCACTTGGTAGAAGCCCATTGCCGACATCAAGTACCAAGAGCTCATCTGACCCACGTCTTCGTTACCAATCAAGCCAGTTGGCTCGCTGGTGTACATCTCTGACATGATGCGGTCTAGGTACTCTTGCGCTTTCCATGGCTCATCCGTTAGCGCGTATAGGTAAGGAATGTGATGTGATGGCTCGTTACCGTGCATGTACTGACCGATGTAACCCGTTAGGTCTGGTAGCTCTTCGCCTGTGTTTGAAGAACGCGCGTTGAATAGCTCGTCCAAGTCTTCACGGAAGGCTTTCTCTGGCGTGGTGTCTTTGCCTTGCGCCAAGTCTGCTTGGTAGATTTCTTGTTTCAGACGGTTGAAATCGTGCATTGGTTGGAACTTCCATTGCCACGCGTTCCCTTCGGTGTAGGCAAACTCGTCCACGTAGTAAGGGTCAAATGGTAGCAGTGGGCATTTCTCTTTCATCACACCTGAGCCTTCAGGCCATTCAACCATTTCACACTCATCCAAACGATCTTCATCAATCGGTTGGTTGAACTCCAAAGGCGGTTTGTTTGGTGATGAGCTTAGCGGGTGGTTTTTCGGACGTAAGAAGCCCGTCTCTGCATCCCAATGGTTAAGCCAGTTGTCGGCACGAGTCATAAACTCTTCTTGCAGTTTTACATCGCCAGCCATGCGCGCGATTTCTGCCATTGCCCAGTCGCCATATGCAAACTCAAGCGTGTAAGACGCACTGTTCCAGTAACCGTGATGAACAAAGCCGTTTTCTTCGTACACCTTCACTTGCACAACGTTTGCTGCGCCGATGTTGTTGTCTTCTGTCCAATCTGGGAATTCAGATGCCTCGTGGTAACGCACCGTAAACTCAGCCGCTTCTTTGGCAAGTTGTGGGTCGATGTCTAAGCCTTTCGCCATCGCGTCAGCAATGATAGAAACCGCAGGGAAGCCGATCATAGTGCCCGTATAATGGCTGTGCAGTTCCCATTTCGGCAGAATGCCACCGTCTTCGTATTTACGAATCAGGTCGTTGGCAAACTCTTCGGCACGTTCTGAGTCGATAATGGTTTTCAGTGGATGCGCTGCGCGGAAAGTATCCCACATGGAGTACACGGAGTAGTTTGGCGTATCGCCCGCGTCTTTTTGAATGCGAGTACGCATCGCAGGGTATTGACCGTCGACATCTTGGAAAATCATTGGCGCGATAGAGGCGTGGTAAAGCGCAGTATAGAAGATCTCTTTCTGATCTTCCGTGCCGCCAGATACCATCATGCGGCTGAGCTCTTGGTGCCATGCATCGTTGGCTTGAGCGCGCGCAGTATCAAATGACACGTCTTTCGCTTCTGCTTCTAGGTTCTTCTCTGCACCTTCTGTGCCTGTTGGTGACAAGCCTACTTGGATTTCTAGCGGTGTTGATGATGGTGCGAATTCTAGGTAAGCGATGGTTTTCACTGCGTCGATGTTGTCGTTGTTTACATCGATTTCCGTTTCTGCGCCGTCAACTAGAGCAATGGCTTTGACGATAGGTTGGTTGAAGGTGGCGTAGAAGTAGACGTGTTGGTTGTTCGCCCAACCGTTCGAGCTACGTAAACCGCGAATGGTGTAAGCGTCGATGAACTCTAAATCACCCTTCATGGTGCGGTTGTTGAAGTGACCTTTGTTGAGAGTGTGGTCTAAATCGAACTTGATGTGTGGCGTGGTGCCTTCTTTGAAGGTGTAGCGGTGGAAGCCAACACGTTGCGTGGTAGTTAGCTCAGCTTTGATCTCGCCTTTGTTCAGTTCAACCGCGTAGTAGCCCGCTTCTGCGGTTTCGTTGTCTTTATCGAAGGTGTTGAAAACGGCGTTTTCTTTCTTGGTGAAAGGCAGAACTAAGATGTCACCAAGGTCGGTAATGCCTGTGCCAGAAAGGTGAGTGTGGGAAAAACCATACACTGGGATTTCAGTCAGTTTGCCGTGGTCGAAGTAACCTGCGGCAGAGCCCCAACCTTCCATTTCGGTATCAGGAGATAGTTGTACCAAACCATAAGGCACAACCGCCCCTGGGAAGGTGTGACCATCTGCGCCTGTACCAATCAATGGATTGACGTATTGAGTTAGTGTGGTGTCGAGGGATGGAGTACCAGATTTGCTGTTGTCGTCATCACTGTTACAACCAGCAAGACCAAACATGGCAGCGAGTATAGCGGTAGAGATAAGAGTTCTTTTTAGTTTCATTTTTATGGTTCCACTGAAGTGAAGTTTTTTAGGGGGCTAGATGCCCCCTTTCGTTATTTGGATAGGTATCGGTTATTGCGCTTTCATCGCTTCAGATTTGTCTGAAGTCATAACGAAATGCAGTTCACCACCGTCTTTCAAATCGCTGTGCGCGAAGCTGAAGTTGTCACTCAATTGTTTGCCGTTGATGGTCACCGACTTCACGTAGATGCTCTCTTGGCTGTTATATTCTGAGGTGATGGTGAATTTACCGTCCGCGACTGGAATCACGGCTTTGTCGAACAGAGGACGACCGATGGTGTAGCTTGCTTCTCCCGGAGTGACTTGATAGAAGCCCAATGCAGACATCACATACCACGCCGACATCTGACCGACGTCTTCGTTACCAATCAGACCTTCATGCGTTGGGTGGTAGAACTCGTTCATCGCTTGGTCGACAATTTCTTGTGTCTTCCATGGCTCTGCTGTCCAGTTGTATAGGTAAGGTACGTGGTGATCTGGCTCGTTCCCCATCACGAACTGACCGATATAGCCTGACATGTCGTGTGACTGGCTTGTATCGGCGTTGGAGTCCGCATTAAACAGCGCATTCAAGTTGGCTAAGAATGCCGCTTTGCCTTGTTCGGTTACGTCTTCAGGAAGAGAGAAGTCAGTGCGGTCGATGTGCTCGCCGCCCATCACGTTGGCCAGACCGTTCAAGTTGTGCGGTGCAAACCATGTCCATTGCCATGTGTTGCCTTCGGTAAAGTCTTCACCACGGTGCTCAGCACGGTAAGGCCAGAACACATCGCTTTCGTTGAGTGCTTTGCGGTCTTTACAGGCGTTGTAGTCCATACCGTCTGGGATAGACAGCGCCATGTTCTCGTCCAAACATTCGGCTTTCAGGTTGTTTGCCCAAACCTTGCTGCCACTGTTCATGTAAGCCGGACGCATAAAGCCCGTCGCACCCAATGCGTTGCCTTTGGTGTCTTGCAACTTGCCGTATTGTTCTGGGTTGTAATCGAAGTAGTTCTTGAACGATTCAGAGCGTGCCATGTAGCGGTCGTACTGCTGGTCGTTGCCCGCAAGTTTAGCGATCTGAGCGATACACCAGTCGTAGTAAGCGTTCTCAAGACCGTAAGACACCGATTCGTTCACAAGCTCGTCGTACTTATCGACTTTTAAGCCTTCTACGTAACCCGGTTTGTCACCAGAATCCGGCGCCCATTTGGTGTTAGCTGGAATAAAGCCGACGTCTTCTTGGTAGTCGTTATGACGCGTCATGACCGTAAAGCGTTTGTCACCGTTCCAAGCGTCTTGGTAAGGCACCCAGCTTTCAGTTTTATCAAGATTGAAGTTGACAGTTTCGTCAGCGGCTTTCAACGCCAAATCAAACTCAGCTGCGGTAACGGCTTCTGGGTGTTTGACCATGATATCGGCAATAACCGAAACCGCAGGATGACCGACCATTTCACCAGTGTAATCCGAGTGCAGTTCCCATTTTGGCAGCACACCACCCGTTTGGTATTTGTTCAATAGATCGCGTGCGTGTTCAATCGCGCGGTCTTTATCGATGATGGTTTTCAGTGGGTGTGCGGCGCGGAAGGTATCCCACATTGAGTACACTGAGTAGTTCACTAAGCCATCTTCTGCTTGGTGCACTTTGCCATCCATGCCACGGTATTTGCCATCCACGTCTTGGTATAGGAATGGAGCAACAAACGTACGGTAGAGCGAGGTGTAGAACATGGTCTTGTCAGCTTTGTTGCCGCCTTCCAGTTCAAACTCGCCAAGGATGTTTTCCCAAGCCACGCGGTTTTGTTGTACGACGTTGTCGAAATCCCAACCGTTGGTGTCTGCTTCTAGGTTTTTCAGGGCGCCGTCAACGCCAGTGCCAGAAATCGCTACTTTGACGACCAATGGCTCATCGCTCTTGCCAAAGTTCAAATGAGTCAGGACATCGTTTGCGCGTTTTGCCAAACGTTCAGGGTCAGGTTCCGGTTCGCCCGGCATTGGTTTGTGCTCTGCGTAGCCGCGGTAATCTTCCAAGCCGACTTCAGTAGCGTCAGTTGGAGTCAGTTTGCTCTCAGAAGCCAGCTTGGTGTACAGATTCTCTTCAATGATTGGATCAGAGAATTCTGCCGCGAAGAACACAGTTTGCCATTGACCCCATTCGTTTGAGGTACGCGCGCCTACGACTGTGGTGTCGTTAACGCGTTTGTAGTAGATACTGCGAGAGTGGTTGCCGTATTGTTCCAACAGTTCGTGTTGCAGGTCGATACGTACTTTGCGATCTTCACCCGGTTTGAAGGTGTAACGCTGGAACGCCACGCGGTCGGTTGCCGACAGTTCAGCTTTTACGCCAGTTTCTACAAGGTCAACCGAGTAGTAACCAACTTCTGCCACTTCCGAGCTTTTATCCATGGTCACGGCATCGGTATTGAAGCCTGTGTATGGCAAGAAGGCGAAGTCATTTAGGTCGCCTTTACCTGCGCCAGAAATGTGAGTCATTGAGAAGCCAGAAAGCAAGCTGTGCACAGGATCGTATTCAACAGGCGAGCCTTTGCCATTCCAACCGTTTGGATCGAAGTTATCTGGTGAAGGTTGAATCATACCTTCTGGCATAACTGGAGACGGGTTAACGTTGCCAAGACCTTTAGTGCCGATCAAGGTATCAACGAATTCCAAAGTAGGGGTAGAGATAACTGGAGTTTCCGGATCAGAGTCGCTGCCACAACCAGCAAGACCAAGCATGGCGGTTAACACTGCGGTAGAGAGTAGGGTTCTTTTTAGTTTCATTGTTTTTATTCCACGAGAAAAGGGGACACGAGGTCCCCTCAAAATCATTATTCGCCTAGGTTGGCTTGCATTGCTTCAGACTTGTCTGCTGTCATCACGAAGTGCAGTTCGCCGCCTGCTTTGAATTCGCTGTGCTGGAAGGTGTTGTACACATCCAGAGGCTTACCGTTGATGGTCACTTCTTTGATGTACATGTTGTCTGGACCGTTGTTCTCAGCCGTTACCGTGAAGGTGCCAGAGCCAATGTCTACCGTCGCTTTGTCGAAGATTGGACGACCGATGCTGTAGGTTGGATCGGTTGGCGAGATTTGGTAGAAGCCCAGTGCCGACATCAAGTACCACGCCGACATTTGACCTACGTCTTCGTTACCGATGATGCCGTCTGGTGTCGGTTTGTAGAACTGGTCGTAAACTTGGTCTAGGTATTCCTGCGCCTTGTAAGACTCTTCAGTACGGTTGTACAAGTAGATGACGTGGTGCGAAGGCTCGTTACCGTGAATGTACTGACCGATGTAGCCTGTCATGTCTTGGTGCGCTTCGCCGCCATTTGGATCGGCAGTAAATAGGTTGTTCAGCTTGTCGTTCAGACCTTGTGTGCCGCCCATGATTTCAGTCAGCTTGTCCAAGTCTTGCATGAACGCCCATTGCCACTGCCACGCGTTGCCTTCTGTGTAGTAGAACGCGTCAGACTTGTAAGGGTCGAAATCAGTAGAAGCGTATTTCAGCGCACATGGGTCGCCTTCTTTCAGTTCTGTCGGTACGAAGAAGCCCGTGCCGTCTGCGTTACCTGCTTTCGCATCCCAGTGTTTCAAAGAGTTGTAAGAACGAGCTTTGAACTCTTCATACGCGTCCATATCGCCAGCGGCTTTCGCCATTTCTGCGATCGTCCAATCGTAGAATGAGAATTCCAACGAGTACGACACTGAGTTCCAGTTCGGGTAGCGAACACACTGTTCTTTCTCGTGGTAGTTCAACTGGCCAGCCATAAGTGAGCTTAGGATGTCGTCATGAATCTGTGGGTACTCATGCGGTGTGTAGCGAGCTGATTTCACTGATGCGGTGTAAGCCTGCTCTGCATCAATCAAGCCTTTGGTCACCGCATCGCCCAGAATCGCTGCTGATGGGTAGCCGATCATGGTGCCGGTCTCTGAGCCGTGACCTTCCCATTTCGGCAATAGACCAAACTCGTCGTTGGATTTACGAATCAAGTCTTTCACGTATAGCGTTGCTTGGTCTGGGTCGATGATGGTCCACATTGGGTGAACCGCGCGGAACGTATCCCACGTTGAGTAAATCGAGTAGTTTGGTGTGTCGCCATCTTTCAGTGTGCGCACCGTGCCAAGCATATCCACGTATTGACCATCCACATCGTAAAACTCGATTGGTGCGATCATCATGTGGTACATGCCAGTGTAGAAGTTGGTTTTCTCTGCGTCAGTGCCGCCTTCTACTTTGATTTTCGCTAGCTTCTCAGCCCACGCGTATTCTGCGTCTTCTTTCACTTTTGCTAGGTCGAAACTTGGTGCTTCTGCTTCTAAGTTTTTCTGTGCGCCTTGCCAGTTAACTGGAGAGATACCGACGCGGATTTCAATTGGCTCTTCGCCTGTGCCGAAGTTTAGGTAAGCGGTCAGATCATCGCCTGAGTAAACCGCACCATTGCGCATTTCGCGAGTTGGTTCTTTGTCTTGTTCACCCAATAGTGCTTTGGTGATTGGTTGGTTGAATTTCGCGTAGAAGAAGATGTCCTGACCTTGATGATCTTGCCCTTGGAACCAGCCTGTTGAGGTTTTACGACCGCGAATGGTGTATTCGTCCACCACTTCTACTTTGTTCTTCAAAGACTTGCCGTTGTTGTTCATTAGGGTATGACCCAAATCGAACTTCACGTTGCGATCCGCGCCATCAGCAAAGGTGTATTTGTGTAAACCAACGCGTTTGGTTGCGCTCAGTTCTACTTCGATTTGACCTTGGTTTAGCTTGGTTTTGTAGTAGCCTGCGCTTGCTTCTTCATTGGCTTTGTCGAAAGAGTTCAGTTGTGTGTTCGCCATGTCTGCGTATGGCAGAACCAAGATGTCGCCTAAGTCCGTTGCGCCTGTACCTGAAAGGTGAGTATGGGAGAAGCCGTACAGCGGAACGTCAGTGTTAACTACTTCGCCAGTTTCGTAGTTGGATGAATCCCAGTAGCCAGAAGCCGAGTGCCAAGGGTTAAGTCCTGATTCATGGTCTGTGTTAGAACCGATGAAAGTATCTGGAGACAGTTGAACCATACCTGCCGGTACCGTCGCGCCCGGGAATGTATGACCAGAAGCTACTGTGCCGATCATAGGATCGACGTATTTCAACACCGCGAGATCAACAATTGGATCGCCAGGCAGTGAAGAGGAAGAATCGTTGTCGCTGTTACAGCCAGCCAAGCCACCCGTCAGACCAACCAGGATAGCCAAAGAGATAAGATTACGTTTAAACATGTGCATACCGTTTTGTCGTTATTCGTATATAAAAAGTGTTTATAAGAGACTGTTTATAAAGAACTGCTTATAAAATTTGCTTGTAGGGATAGCCGGGAGATGCGCTCTCCCGGCTGAGTTGTCACTATTGGGATTAACGAGAACCCGCTGGCATCTCGTCTTCATGCAAGAACTCACCGATGCCTTGTGCTGGTGGAAGATCTTGCTCTAGAGAGCCCCAACGTTGATTTGGTTTGTCGCCCATCACGAACTCCAACTCACCGCCGTACATGATTTCGTCATGAGTCAGGTAAGTGCGGTTGAAGTCTTTGCCGTTGTAGCGAGCCGATTGAATGAAGATGTTTTCGCGGCTAACGTTCTTCGCGGTCACCGTGAACTTCTGGTTGTTGCCGACATCGATAGACGCGCTTTCAAACAGCGGAGTACCGATTTCGTAGATGCCAGAAGAAGCATTTACTGGGTAGAAGCCAAGTGCACGGAACACGAACCACGCAGAGAGCGTACCGAAGTCGTCGTTACCACAAATGCCGTCAGCGGTGTTCTTGTAGCAAATGTTGGTTGCTGCGGCGATGGCTGCCTGACCTTTCCAAGGTTGACCGACGTAGTTGTACAAGTACGGCACGTGGATATCTGGTTCGTTACCTTGTACGTGCTGACCAACGTTACCTGTGTTGAACACTGGGAATTGGTTGTCGCCTGCGTTGCGGTCTGGGTAGGTTGACCAGTACTCATCCAAGCGAGCTGCGAACAAGTCACCGCGTTCTGCTTCAGGATTTTGTGTCTTGTCGAAGCGTGTCATCAGGTCAATCAAGCCATGAATGTCGTGCTGAACACTGAACGAGTATTGCCAGCTGTTCGACTCAGAGAATGCCCAGTTGAACATGTCTGGACGCCAGTCTTTACCAACCGCGCGACCGGTGATTGGGTCTACCCAACCTGCGTCGATAAACTCGCCATCGTAGTCACGGGCTTTGAACCAACCTTGGTATTGCTTACCGCCGAAGTCGAATTGCGCTTGCCAGTTTTTAGAACGGTTAGCGAACTCGTTGTAGCGTGGATCTTCTTCACCGAAGACTTCCTTGATCGATTGTGCGATTGCCCAGTCGTTCATTGAGTATTCAAGCGAGTAAGATGCTGTCCAAGAATCTTTAAATGGTGAGTGACCGCCGTAAGAATCTGGTGGAGTGTCGTGCAATTGCGCTGGTACGTAACCTTGTTCCTCGTACTCTTTGATCCATGCTACGCCTTGGCTCGTTGCGGCGCGCGCGTCAGTGATCATCGCTTCAACTAAACGTTCTTTAACGTCTTTGCGCTCCGCTTCTGTGAAGCCAAGATCGATCATGCGTTTTTCTAGTGAGCCTTTCGACAACACATCATGAATCACAGGCGTTGAGTGCATGCCCATCATCATGCCAGTTTCGTTGCCTTTGAATGTCCACTCAGGCAGGCGACCTTTGCGCACGTTGCCTTTGTCATCTACCCATTCTTCTTCGGCGTAAGACAGCATAGACAGCACGACGTCTGCTAAGCGGTCTGGCTCAAGAATCGAAGACAGCGGTTGAACTGCGCGGTAGGTATCCCATAACGAGAAAGTGTCGTAGCGCGTGAAGTCTGCTTTGCCATCTTTGTTAGCATCGGCAGTGCGGATCGACTCTTTCAGCGTATCAATCTTATCGCCCCAAGGTGTGTTGCCATCTGGGTAAGCGTTACGACCTTGGTGAACTTGGCGGTAGCGACCATCTAAGTCAGAGTGAATGGTTTGACCTAGGTACGAGTGGTACATCGCGGTGTAGAAGGTCTGTTTGTAATCTTCGTCGCCAGAGACTTGGATCTTGCCGAGTTCGTCTTCCCATTTCTTCGTTGCCGCTTCGCGTACTTGGTCGAAGTTCATGCCCGCAACTTCTGTCATGTTAAGAGAAGCACCAGACTTGCCATTCTCGCCGATTTCAACGTTTGATAGCGCCAATTTCGCTTCAACCGTTAAGCCGTCTTTGGATGTGTCGAACTCAACGTAAGCGCGTGCGTATTGATACTTGCCACGTGTTTCGTTACCGATTTCCGTAATGCCTTCTGGCACGTCCATGTAACGACCTTGCTCTTTATCGTAGTAAGCAAAGCGAACGTTTTTGATTGGTTGGTCGAATTCCATCACGAAGAATTCTTTTTGGCTTGGTGCCCAGCCGTCAGAGAAACGGTGACCTTCAAGACGGTTATTGTCTTTGTCCCATTTCAAGTAAGAATCAGAGGTGTAGTCCCAGTTAATTTTGAAGCCAGTGTTCACGATGATTTCTGACTTCTCATCACGAGGGAAGGTGTAACGGTGTACACCAACGCGATCTGACGCCGTCAACTCAGCTTTGATGTCGTAATCCAATAGATCGACTTTGTAGTAGCCTGCCGTCGCTTGCTCGTCACGATGTTGGAAGCGAGACGCTTCTAGGTTTAGCGTTGCCGAACCTTCATCAATCATGTAATCCGAACGCGAGTTGATTGGCATGACGAGAATGTCGTTCAAGTCGCCAGCACCTGCTCCGGAAAGGTGGGTATGAGAGAAACCGGAAGTACGTGCGTCGTGGTAGTAGTAGCCTGAAATGTATTCCCAGCCGTTAGAACCGTTGTTTGGAGAAAGCTGCACCATGCCGTGTGGTGTGGTTGCACCAGGGTAGGTGTTGCCTAGGTTACCTGTGCCGATGAATGGGTTGACGTAGCGTGTTACGTCCATATCGGCGAAATCTACCGGAATGTGAACGCCCATGTCGATTTCAGGTGTTTCTGGGTTTGGCTTGTCATCGCAGTCGCCATCGCCAACTGGAGGACATACTGGCTTGCCGCCGTCAGGAATATCCGGCAGTGCAGGGTTGGTGTCACCGCCTTCATAAATGTTGGTTGTGTCATCGTTACAGCCAGTCAGACCGACTAGACCACTGAGAACTGCGCAAGCGAGTAGGGAAGGTTTGAATTTCATTTTTAAAGCCTTGTAAATTGTAGGGTTATGTAATTAAAAAAATCAGGGGTATTACTAAAACTTAAAAACTTAAAAACTTGAAATAGAGCCCTTTGGGGGAAAGGGCTCTTAGGGGGAGGAGCTTAAGGTTTAAGCTTTCACAAGAGTCGCTGCGTTACGCATCGCTTCTTTCGTTGAACACTCAACAACGTTTGCTTTTGCAAAGCGGTGAGCGTCTTTTACTTGGATATCGTGAGCTAGAATAACCAGCTTCGCGTTTGCTACATCTAGGTCAGTGATGCGGTTCTGGATACCGTTTTGACCTTGAGTTTCTACTTTGATTTTCAGACCTGCTGCTGCACCTGCTTTCTCTAGTGCTTTCGCTGCCATGAATGTGTGTGCTACGCCAGATGGGCAACATGTTACTGCTACGATGTCGTACTCGCCTTCGCCTGCTGCTGGAGCCGCTTGAGCTTGTGCAGGTGCTGCTTCAACGATCTCGTCTTCTGCTTCTTCTTCAGCAACTGGTTTCCAGAAGCCAACGATAACTGCTGTTGTTAGTGAGCCTAGTGCGATACCCACAACGTACATTGGGATGTTGCTTGATACAGGAGCTGTGATTAGACCGCCCCATGGTGCGTGTAGCAGTACGTCTGTTAGGAAGCCGAACACACAGCCAACGATACCACCAGCAACGATTGAAGGAAGAACGCGTACAGGGTCGTTTGCTGCGAATGGGATAGCACCTTCAGAGATACCGATAGAACCCATGATTGCTGCTGCTTTACCTGCTTCTTGCTCTTGCTTAGTGAACTTCTTCTTGAATAGGAATGTTGCTAGTGCCATACCTAGAGGAGGCGTACAGATTGCGATACCAACACCACCCATTAGCCATGGTTGAGTATCAACTTGAGTTTGAGCGAATAGCGTTGCTACTTTGTTGATTGGACCGCCCATATCGAATGCAGTCATACCACCAAGAATCGTACCTAGAACCACTTTAGAAGCGCCAGCCATAGAAGCTAGGAATTCGTTCATAGACGCCATGAAGATCTTGATTGGCTCGCCGATACCCCATAGAACGATACCTGCAGAGATAAGCGTACCTAGTAGAGGGTAGATGAAGTAAGCGCCCAACGCAGTCATGTTAGCAGAAAGAGGGATCTTCTTAAGTTGGAATACTACACCACCTGCGATGAAACCCGCTACGATACAACCAAGGAAGCCGCCGCCCATGTCAGCCATGATGCCAGAAGAGATCATCGCTGGTGCTAGTGCTGGTTTGTCTGCAATTGAGTAACCAATGAAGCCACCAAGAATAATTGGGAACAGCACCAGACCTTTAATACCGATATTAGAAATATCAGCCAATAAACCGTCCGCAGGAACCGCACCTTTACCTGATGCCATTACCGCTAGCGCCAGTAGTACACCACCCGCAACGATAAATGGAAGCATGTGAGAAGTACCGAATAAAAGGTGACCTTTCATGGTACTTAGGATTTTTTTGAAATCGCTATTATTACTAGCTTGAGCTGTGATTGTACTCATAATTTCACGCCTTATGAATTAATTAAAATATTTAGTATTTGGTTTTCGTCTTTTGCGTTATGAATATCTTCAATAAACTCTTCGCTAAATTTACCGAATAATTCTTGAAGAACATAAATATGGTGGTCGGCACCGTTATCTGGTGAGGCAATCATGAAGAATACGGTCGGTTTGACTCCCTCTTCGTCGCCATACTCGATGCCTTCGCGCTTTACGCCAACAGCGATTGCAGGCTCTGTAACCGCTTTGCTTTTTGCGTGTGGGTAAGCGATGCCGTCCATTGAAGTTACGCTTAATGCTTCGCGCGCTTCGATGTCGGTTAAAAAAGCCTCTTTGCTGCTGATTCGATTATTTTCGAATAGCATTTGCGCTAGCTCTTCAAAGACTTCTTTTTTATTATTTGCTTGAAGGTTGCCTTTAATTAAATTGACGTTTGTTAGTTCTGTAATCATTTTTTGACTCATTGGTACTGAAGTAATGAGGCAAATTTAATTAATGTTACGGTTTTCTGAAATAGTAAAAAAAAACCAATAACTATATTTTTGTATCACACAAGCTTAAGTGTGATTTAGCTCTCCAATATATCAATATAAAACTAGGATGAATGAATATCAAAAGCCAATAACGGCGGTTATTGGCTGAACTATAAAATGTAACAGTATGAAGGAAGCTTAATTAGCGTTCACTAACTGTGAGCGCGCGCAACACGACCTTCACAATCCAAAGTGACCTGTTTTGCGTAAGCCGGAATGAAAACTGATTGTCCTTTTTCAACCACGCATGTTTCACCGTTTGCGTGAGTTAGCACAAGTTTGGTATCCAGAGGCATAAGGATCTCAGCGGTTTGAACTTCTAGAGTACGCTGGTGAGCTTGTTTAACGATGGCGAATTTGAAATCGTCCACAGGAATTGGGTATTCCAACATATCGTCGATTTCAGTCGGTGCAAGCAATAGGCTGTCGAATGGCTTCTCATTGAAGCGTGTACATGCAACAAGCTCTTTCACGTCCATGTATTTTGGTGTCAGACCTGCGCGCAGTACGTTGTCTGAGTTTGCCATGATCTCAAGACCTGTACCTTTTAAGTAAGCGTGTGGCGTTTCTGCATCCAAGAACATAGCATCACCCGGTTGTAGGGTAATCACATTAAGCATCAGTGGTGCAAACAAACCAATATCGCCAGGGTATTGCTTCTCTAGCTCAAGAATAAGGTTGAACAGAGGTAAGTCGGTGATGCGAGCTTGAGCCAATAGCACCGTCAACGCCATCTCTTTCTGTTCGCCCTCTAGTGACAGTAGACCCGAGAAGAAGGTCGCCAAGCCCGTTGGCGTTTGGTTTGCGATTAGATCATCTACCAAACCTTGTAGCTCAGGAATCGCCAGCTCAGAGAAGAAGCTGATGATTTCACTTGTTGGGCGGAATCCATTCATCGCTTGGTATTCGGTTAGCGCGTAAACCAATTCTGGTTTGTGGTTTGGATCTTTGTAGTTACGGTTTGCAGCGGTTAGGGGAATGCCTTGTTTTTCTTCCAGTGCAAAACCTAGTTCTGCTTGTTGCTTGTTTGGGTGCACCTGAATCGACAGCGCTTTCTCAGCGGCAAGCACTTTAAACAGGTATGGAAGTTCACCAAAACGGTTTGCGACTTCTTCACTCAGAAAAGCATTCATGTCTTGAGCAATCAGTGAAGAGAGTTTGGTCTCCTTGCCGTTCACCATCACCACTGAGCAACCGTTTGGATGCGCGCCCATCCATACTTCTGCTTGTGGTTCGCCCGTTGGGTTTTCAATGCCAAACAGTTGGTTAACAGAAGTAGTACTGCCCCAAGCGTAGTTTTGAATCACGTTGTTCATCAGGAAAAACGTCGGATGCGCAGCTTGAGTTTGAATCGTTTGTGTATCGGACATCGTTAAATCAGACATAGAGTGTCACCATGAGAGAAAATCATGGCTTGGGCGACATTGCCCAAGCCATAGGAGCCATTTGGGGGTAGGGGTGATTAAGCGGCTGCTTGCATCATTTTTGCTTTACGTACTTTCTTCAACGTTACACACGTTACTGCGGTAACCGTTGCGCCAGCTGCCATACAAATCAGAGCAAGGACTGGGTGGTTCATCGCGCCAAGTAGAGCGACAACTGGACCGCCGTGAGCAACGCTGTTGGTGATGCCGAATGAGAACGCCATTACTGCCGCCACCATTGAGCCAAGTACGTTTGCAGGAATCACTGACATTGGATCTTGCGCTGCGAACGGAATAGCACCCTCAGAGATACCAACCAGACCCATTGCACCTGCTGCTTTACCTGCTTCGGTTTCTGATTCTTCGAACAGGTCGAACTTACGACCAAGCGCCGTTGCCAGTGCCATGCCTAGAGGAGCAACAGGGATTGCACACGCCATCGCACCCATAAATTGAGTTTGACCGCTCGCAATCATGCCCACAGAGAATAGGAATGCGACCTTGTTGAATGGACCACCCATATCGAAGCCAGCCATACCACCAAGTACGATACCCAGTAGAACGACGTTACCTGTACTCATGCTAGTTAGTAGCGCAGTCAGACCGTCCATTAGGCTTGCGATTGGCGCGCCGATAACGAAGATGAATAGACCTGCGATGAATAGCGAACCTGTGATTGGTGCGATCATGATTGGCACCAAAGGTTGGATGAATTTGTGGTAGTTAATCGACGTAATCCACTTCACGAAGTAACCCACAAGCAGACCTGCGATGATGGCACCGATAAAGCCTGTACCAGCGTCTGCGCCGTAGAAAGAACCGTTGTTTGCAATCCAACCACCGATCAAGCCAGGAGCTAGAGCTGGGCGGTCAGCAATCGCGTAAGCAATGTAACCGGCAAGGATTGGGATCATCAGCGTAAAGGCAACCACACCTACGTTGAGGATTTGGTTCCACATGCTGCCTTCAGGAATTGCCATGCCCGCTTCACTTGGTTGACCACCGACTGCAAGAGCAAGTGCAATCAACAGACCACCTGTTACAACGAATGGGATCATGTGTGATACGCCGTTCATCAAGTAGCGGTACAGATCAGAGCGAGCCTGAGAGGCTTTGTTTGCAACAGACGCTTGTGCATTGCTGCTTGCTTCTGCTTGGTATTCTGGAGCGCTTAACGCTTCGTTAATCAGACCTTGAGCATCGCGGATAGGGGCTTTTACGTTAGTTTTAACCACGCGTTTGCCCGCAAAGCGGTTTATGTCGACTTTTTTGTCACACGCTACGATGATTGCGTCTGCACTCGATTTCTTCTGCGGTTGGGCTGTTTTTCACACCGATTGAACCGTTCGTTTCAACCTTGATTTCGTAACCCATCGCCGCTGCACCTTTCTCTAGCGCTTCTGCCGCTAGGTAAGTGTGCGCTACGCCCGCAGGACAACCAGTAACACCAATGATGAAGCCTTGGTTTGCTGGTGCGTCTGTCACTGCTTGAGGCTCTTCTTTAGCAAGTAGAAGTGCCAGTGCGTCTTGGCTGTTTGCTGCACCTAAAAACGCATCGATGAAACCATCTTCAATCAGTTTTGAAGACAGTTCTGCAAGTACTTCGATGTGGTGGTTATCGCCACCGTCTGGAGAAGCGATCATGAAGAACAGCTTTGAAGGTAAACCGTCTTCCGCGCCGTACTCGATACCTGATTTGCTTACGCCGATCACAACCGCTGGTTCAATGACTGCTGCACTTTTTGCGTGTGGGATAGCAACGCCATCCTCAAATCCGGTATTACCTAATTCTTCACGTGCTTTTATATCTGTTAGAAATTGCTCTTGGTCTGAAATACGACCTTGGGCGTGTAGAACTGCAACCAGTTCTTTAAATACGTCTTCTTTTGAAGACGCTTTAAGATCAAGCTTAATTAAGTATTCATTTATTAGTTTGGTGATCATTATCGAACCCCTATAAATATAATTTTTATTTCAGAGGTATTTTTAAATTACTGAGAAAAAGACTGTAGTGAATAAAAAATGCATTTACTGGAGGATTGTAACCGACTAACTATAGTGTGATTTAGATCGTTCACTGGACAAATCTAGCTGCATATCTGTGACATGATGGATAAGAAGCTAAACGATAAGTGAAATGTGGCTTTGCTCCCATTTAAAAAGGGATTGAGTGTTTTTGATAGAGTTTTTGTTACTGGAAAATTGATGCGTTAACTGGATTTTTGTAACATTAAAATGGAAGTGTGATTTTGCTCAATAGCACAAAAATCCAGTCCGGTGTATATCTATAGTAAATAGCATCATTGATGCATATATAGAGTGTGAGACAATGATTTTTCATGATTTAATTTCAGCGGTATTAAATGAAAGAGAGCCATTTCATAATATTTGGTTTGCAGGAGATTTTCATACGCCGCCTGAATTTAGCTATCAAGTTAATTTCCCTCGCCTAGAGTTAGTTCTGGATGGGGAATATATTAATGAAATGGAAAGTCATGATCGAAAAGTAACGCACATCGTTGCTAAAAAAGGCGACGCGATATTTATTCCACCTAACTGTTGGAATAAACCAGACTGGGATACCGATTGCTCAGTGTTAAGTATTTTGTTTGGGCGTCGACAACTTGGGTTAAGTTTGGTGAGCAAACGCAAAGGTGAGGCAAACTTTTACGATATTCAAAAGCATAGCATCCAAACACGCTCAGGATTTGCGATAGATAACATCTTAGAAGCGTTGAGCTCACTGGCTCGTGAGAATACTAAAAAACCAATGGATGAGCTTTTACTGCAAGCATTACTGCAATACGCGAAGACGATGTTGGATGCACCAGTCGAGCAGCAGTCACATAGCCGTGTGCAAGATCTCTATCAAGGGATTTGTATCTACATTCAAGAGAACTTCCATCGCCCAATCACACGTGACAGCATTGCGTTGAGATTCAGTATTTCCTCGAACCATTTGTCGCGCTTGTTCCGTCAGCAGGGGCACATGACCTTGGCAGACTACATTACTTGGGTACGCGTGGATCGTGCGAAGTTTATGCTCAAGAAATACAACTTCAAACTCAATGACGTGTCAGTGCGCTGTGGATTTAAAGACGTGAACTATTTCTGCCGAGTATTTAAGAACCGTACAGGCAGAACGCCGACGGAATATCGTGGTTCGATTTAAGCCTTCAGTCAGAGTGCGTAAATTATAGAGAAGTTTAGGCGAGCAGCCTCGACATGGCGTACATCAGCAGCGCTTGTAAGTCGACGCTGCTTTTTGTTAGTAGTAGGCGTTCCGCCATTTGATCGGTAAGCAGATTTCGTGTGAGGTTAGTAGCCGCAATGATCTGATCTCGGGTCGGCCTTTCTGGCATCACCAGTGCTATAGTCAGATGAACATCACCCATCTTTGAAGCCCAATCCATCGACTTTTCATTTGCAATAACGGCAATGGAAATGTGGTCAACACCTGAAAACATCACATGCGGTAGAGCGATCCCCGGAGTCACGCAAGTTGATGAACGTTCTTCGCGTTTAATAAAAGCAAGAATCAGTTCGTCGGGATGAATGGGGTGGATCAGCTGAGCTAATCCTTTAAGACATTCAAACTTGGTGAGCTCGGTATGCGCTTTGGCGTAGTGCCATTTGATTTCACAAGGTGGGCAAATTTGCGGTAAACGCTCGGCCAGTTGGCTAGAAAACTCATAGTTGATATGAGATCCCACCACCGTAAAGTGTTCAGCAATCATGTCTTTGATGACGAAGCAGGCCAGCTCTGCGTCAATGCCAATCGCTGTGATTTGACACAAATCACCTTGTTGTAGACCTGCTTGCAAAATGGCCACGGACTTGGTGAGTTCCGCAACACGATTTTGCGTTACATTAATGATATGTAAGGTACTTTTGAACTTCTTTGCCACTCGATTGAGTGGCTGAGCAAGGTGCGCACTGGCATTTGCATTATCGACGAAAAAGGTGATTTGGTATTCGTTCATCTGCAAATTTAGTCGCGGCAGTGGACGAGGAATACTTTGTCGACGTTCAGCAAAACCTCTTCAATGGGGATTTGAATTTTGCGCGTCCCTTCGAATCGGCCTGGTTGTTCTATCTCAATATCCGACACGATCAAAACCCGATCCGCTTGAGCAATATCGTGAGGAGTGAGCTGATTCTCTATCCCCATCGCACCTTGCGTTTCTACTTTAATTTGCACGTTATGTTTTGGCGCAGCTTTCATGAGTGCATCTGCCGCCATATAGGTATGAGCGATGCCTGTAGGGCATGCTGTCACCGCTACGATTTTCATGTTCTATCCATTTTATTTTTTGTGGATATTAACACAGCCACCGCAGATTGAATTGATTTGAGCTGGATTAACGCAAGAGCTCTATCACAGTTTGAATCTCATGTTACATTAATCCAGTTAATGCACTTTTAGTCCTATATATCAAAGGGTAGGCACTGGTTAATCTATGCCCAAATAAAATGAGTAGGAACGCATACGAGCCAGGGGATCCTGTATCTCAAACTCACTTGGGTATATATTCGAGCGTGAATATTGGAAGGTAAAGCAATGGACATCACAAACCTAATTGAGCTGGAAACGATATGTTTAGATCTAAAAGCTCAAACCAAAGATGAAGCGCTCAAAGAGCTGGTCGATATGCTAGAGGCCGCTGGCAAGCTCAACAGTCAAAGCCAGTTCTTGGCAGATATCTGGAAACGAGAAGAGATCGGTAACACAGGATTTGATGATGGTATTGCGATCCCTCATGCCAAAAGTGATGCTGTAGCGCAACCAGCTGTCGCGGTCGGGATCAGCCGTAATGGGATTGATTATGGCGCCGAAGATGGCGAGCTGTCCGATGTGTTTTTCATGCTGGCGTCTCCAGATGGTGATGATCATCATCACATTGAAGTATTGGCACAAATTTCCACCAAAATTATCGAAGACGGCTTTGTTGAAAAGCTCAAGTTGGCTCAATCGCGAGAAGAAGCGCTTGAGATGCTGACTGATATTCAAACCCAATCCAATGAATTTCTCCCGACTTCTTTAGAATTTGCATCAGAACCCCTGAGCCCTTGGGCGCAAAAACTTGGCCGCATTAAAGAGCACCTGCTGTTTGGCACATCCCACATGATCCCGTTTATTGTTGCGGGTGGTGTGTTGTTGTCGTTGTCGGTGATGATCTCTGGACACGGTGGTGTACCACAGGAGGGCATTCTGGCCGATATTGCCCAAATGGGGATTGCTGGCCTGACATTGTTTACTGCCGTTCTTGGCGGTTACATTGCTTATTCCATTGCCGACAAGCCGGGCCTTGCACCGGGTATGATAGGGTCTTGGATTGCGGTCAGTCATTACAATACGGGTTTTTTAGGTGCAATTGTGGTCGGCTTTTTTGCTGGCTTTGTCGTTTGGCTATTAAAGAAAATTCAGCTACCAGACAGCATGAGTTCGCTTGGCTCGATTTTTATTTATCCGCTAGTGGGGACGTTTGTTACTTGTGGCGCGGTGATGTGGGTGATAGGTGCTCCGATTGCCAGCGCAATGACCACCATGAACGAAGTGCTGACGGGCATGGCGGGCTCAGGCAAAGTAATGCTCGGAACTGTGCTTGGGGCAATGACCGCGTTTGATATGGGCGGTCCTATCAACAAAGTGGCGACTTTGTTTGCTCAGACACAAGTAAATACTCAACCGTGGCTAATGGGTGGTGTCGGTATTGCGATCTGTACTCCGCCGCTGGGCATGGCGTTAGCGACTTTCCTATCGCCAAGTAAATTTAAACGTGATGAACGTGAAGCTGGTAAAGCAGCGGGCATCATGGGCATAATTGGTATCAGCGAAGGAGCGATTCCGTTTGCGGCGGGCGACCCAGCTCGCGTCCTGCCTGCGATTGTTGCTGGTGGCATTGTTGGTAACGTGATTGGCTTTATGTTCCACGTAATGAACCATGCCCCTTGGGGCGGTTGGATTGTTCTCCCTGTCGTGGATGGAAAAATTGGTTACATCATCGGCACGATTACGGGCTCAGTTACCACTGCATTGATCGTGATTGCACTAAAGAAAACCGTCACCGAAGATGAAAGCTACACTGGTCATTCTCAAGTATATGGTTCCGTTCAAGGCGAAGGTGAGGCAGATGTTTTGGCGGTTACATCTTGTCCATCAGGTGTGGCACATACGTTCTTAGCGGCGAAGTCATTGGAAAAAGCGGCTTGTGCACTCGGCATTAAGATTAAAGTCGAAACTCAAGGGGCGAATGGCGTCATCAATCGAATTACCGAGAAAGACATCGAGAAAGCGAAGTTTGTGATATTTGCTCATGATGTCGCGATCAAAGAACCGGAACGTTTTCGAAAAGTAAAAGTGTTGGATGTCAGTACTAAGGATGCCTTGCTTCATCCAATTGCTTTATTGCAAAACAAGAATGAATAGCTATCTTTTAGTTAGCACTTTCTTCGTTAAATTTACTATATATTTGGTCGACTAAGTCGGTAAACTGGCTCCAATTTGGACTATCGAGCACTACCTCAGAGTAGTACGATCTTGAAACCAGTTTGGCCATGGATGACATCTCTAATCAACCGTGGTTCTCTCACTTTCTGGATTGATGAAGAAGCCATTCGCAAGTGGAAGCAGAATAAGCAAGGTAAACGTGGTAAACCTTTTTAGATCAGCGGCTTAGCCATTATCACTGTGCTTATAGTGAAACGAGTTTTCTCAATACCGTTGAGAACATTGCAAGGGTTTATCGATTCTGTTTTTTTCATTGGCTAACGTCCCTATAGCCTGTCCACATTACAGTTGTATCAGTCGAAGAGCTAAGCAAGTCGAGGTTTTATTTAAACCAAAGACTAGAGGTGTAATATATCATCTAGCCCTCGATGCGGCAGGTCTCAAGGTCTATGGTGAAGGTAAACGGAAGGTCAAGAAGCATGTAACTGGCGGGAAGTGTAGAGTCTGGAGAAAATGGCATTGAGCTATCGATACCAGCACTTACGAAATCGTTGCGGCAGAACTGATTTTATCTAATGTTACCTATGCAGAAGTCCTCCCTTACTTGCTCAAGCAAACAAGTCGTAAAATCATAGCGATATTAGGTGATGGCGCTTATGACACAGGGGATTGTCACGATGTCATACGTATCCAAGTGTAAGTGGAAAAAAACGATACGGCTACCATAAACGCTCACTATCAGAGACAGCAATGTATCGAGTGAAGAAGTTGTTAGTTGAGCGGTTAAGCCTGAGAAACTACAATGTTCAGGTTGATGAAACTTACGCCATGATTAAAGAGTTGAACAAACTTACAGGGTTTGGTATGTCTGAAACTCAGTGTGCAGTATGAGAATTGCTCAACTTCAGGCTGTTTGGTGCTCTGACCGAATTACGAAACAAAGACCCGTTTGGTTCTAAAAGCACTCGTCTGGACTACCGATGTGAAGAATATGAAGAGTTAGCTAAAACAGAATCAAATAAATTTGGCAGAGGAGAGAAAATGAATCGAGATATAGGTTTATAGGTTTCGCCTAGCTATTTAACAAAGTATTTAAGATTGATTCGAAACACGTGGTATTACCAGTTCAAATTGAGTTTAGTGTTTACGGTGCAATGAATTTGTTCTGATCCATTGATACTGAATACTCTCGTAAGGGACTTTTTCCATACTTTTAGTCATTACGCTTGACGTTGGTGCAATGCTATGGAATCACCATATCAGCACGTTAGAAGCCTGGACTTTGATTGGTGGATTCATGCTTTTGATTGGTTGGTCAATCTGGAGCGCACTACGCTCAAAGGGAGACTACTTAGAGCAAGAGACGGGCTACGAACTGTCTAGCCAACGTATGTCACAGAAGTCTTCCATTTTCTGGCTGTTTACAGGGTTAGTGTTACTGATTATCAGCTCGCGCATTTTGGTGTGGGGAGCTGTGGAAATCGCACAACAACTCGGTGTCAGCGATTTATTGATTGGCCTAACTATTGTGGCTTTAGGAACGTCATTACCCGAATTAGCGGCATCTATAGTGGCGGCTCGTAAAGGCGAGCATGATATAGCTGTGGGTAATGTGGTAGGCTCAAATATGTTTAACTCCTTAGCAGTCATCGGTATTGCGGGCACCATTGCACCTATTGCCAATATTGGTGCTGAAGTCTTCTGGCGTGACTGGACATCGATGCTTTTTGTCACGGGATTACTGCGGTTGACCGCCGCTCGTTTTGGCAAATCACAGACGATTTCTCGCAGTGAAGGCGTTGTTCTGTTGGTGTGTTATTTGGGATACAACAGTTCTCTAATCTATGGAGCGCTTTAATACATAAATATTGAACAGTGAACTTATTGAGTCACGCAGTAAGATGGAACACATTACGGTTTTTTATGATACGCGTTAGGCACTCGTTGTGCTGATCTTGCAAAATACGCTCTTGACAATTTTATCTTGGCTTATGTGGTATCCAAGCTCGTCAACCTCGGGATATTCAAAAAGACAGACAAAGTCAGTGGTGGAGATGAAATTATCGCTCGCTGTCTCAAGTGGCTTCTTATGCGGTTTGTTTAGTCGCACTTGTAGATGTTGCCAGTTTGATAGCTTTAGTGGGTGCAGCGGGTTTAGCGATTGGTTTAGCTCTGAAAGGCACCCTGAGCAACACTGCCGCAGGTATCATGATTTTATTTCTGAAGCCGAACAAAAAAGGTGGGTTTGTTGAATTCGGAAGCTGCTCAGGTAGCTTGGTTGATATTGGTTTATTCACTCCCGTGTTTTAGACGGCAGATGGCCTTTACATTTCTAGTTAGAACAGTGTTATTTGGAGCTCAACTGTTTGTAATTTTAGTCATAGCAACAAACGTCGTATGTATATCATGGTTGGTATCTCTTACCAATATTTAGTCGAGGTCGGGTTGAACGTACTTAAAGAACTGGCGTTATCCCAAGCGCATATTCTTAAAGATCCTGAGTCTCAAGTAATTGTTCGCATGCTGGCTGATAGTTAGATTGGCCTCCAGCTTTGCGTCTGACGTCCAACGGATAAATACTGAGAAACCTATTGGTCGGTGCAGAAGCAAGTGAAGCTAAATATCAATACGGCTGGGTTAGCTATATTCCTTTTCCCGCAGAGAAATCTTTACATGAAGTGGTTGTACAGTAATACTGAAGGTAACTTTCTTACCTATGGTTTTTTAGTAAACTGTCGGGTTCACAAAAATATCAACTTATGGTTCCTTTAAGTGATATCAACAAATGGTTGCTTTTTGAGTAAGCTATTGAAGTGAAAGAAATCGTAGATATCACTTTATGGTTGTTTCGATAGGAGGTTCGAATCATTATGAGCCGTAAGTAGCGCTCTTTTTGTCTCAGTTTTCTTAGCGGCGATGTATTCGTGTATACATGCAACGGTTTTTAGAGATAGGTTGGAATATTAGTCGAAATTTGAAACTGTAAACGCGTTTTTGGGACTAGAATTAAGTATCATGAAGATAATATTTGTCATTATCTTCAAATTCTTGTGAAGAAAGAACCAGTTTGGAAACCAGCTTAATGAGTATATATCAGGTAAGAAACCTCAATCGTTACTTTAAAGTTCTTGAGCATGATCCGTATCAGAGGGCCATAGATGCGGGCGATGATGATCTGTTGAATAGGCTTTTCAATGAGCCAGTAAGAGCAGAGGGCTTGTCTGATGTTTGGGTAGAAGAGAGTGTTCAATTTACGGCTCACTACAAGACATCGGTAAAAACCCCTGACATATCTGTTTGGGGAACGTGTTTAGTGCTGACGCTGCGAGCGGCTGAAGTGCTTAAACCATACATTGAAACAGATGGTGAGTTTTTACCTATAGTGATTGATGGTGAGAAGTTTCAGGTTTTCAATGTCATGAGCTTTGGAGAAGAAGACCAGGAAAATACGAAACACGAATATATTGATGAGCATCCGGTTGGCTTGACGTCGCTTAAGTTCATCGAGTTGAGCGTTGCAGATAAGTATGTTTTTAAGTCGTTGATGCAAGGGTGTAACTTGCTGTATTGCGATGATAAGCTAAAGAACTTGTGTAATGAACATGACCTGCGTGGTGTCGAATTCGATCTCGATCTACTAGATGTGTTCGACTACTAGTATACTAGTAAGCCGTTTCATTTTTATTGTCTCGTAGTTACCAATTGATTTTTTCTGTGACTACTTAGTAATACTAGTTATGAGTTTCTTTTATGTAATAACGTTTATTGTTGAATTTCTGAGTTTGAAACGTGATGTCACAAAGTATCAATTCATGGGTATGTAAATAAAGATTAGAATCATTAAGAGCCGCATGTAGCGGCTCTTTTTGATCCTGAAATTGGTTAGTGGCGACAGACTACGAAGCGCTCAGAAGGTTACGAGGACTCGCTTCAGATAAATGAAGAAAGAGCGAATCGAAGTGGCTGTTGTTACCTATTTGACTGCTCATACCGTTGCCATTCCGCTGTTAACTCTGCTTTTTCTTTTCTCGCTGCAATCAGCATTTCTATATTTACGTCAGTGTTTGGGTGCCTTTGAATGTATCGCTCGTAATCAACCGGAACACCATTGATGTGCAGTTCAAGATGTAAATGCGGCCCTGTTGTTCTTCCTGTGTTACCCGTTTTCCCTATCACTTGTCCTCGGCTGATCTTCTCACCAACATGGACGTTGCGCTGAGATAAGTGTAGGTAGCGTGATACAGAGCCATTTGTGTGGCGGATATTAATGTAGTTGCCGGCAAAACGGTTGTAGCGGGACTTTAAAACGATGCCATCAGCAATACTACGAATCGGTGTACCTACAGGTGTGGCATAATCAGTGCCTAAGTGCGGAGTCGTTATATTGGTCACTGGATGTGTTCGCTTTAAGTCATAGTCAGAGCTCACTCTGTAGTTTTTATCAAAGGGTGAAGAAAACATGAACTGATTATTTATCGACACACCATGCTCATCAAATACGTTACCGTGACCATCATTGATAATAAATAAATCAGTTTTACTGCCTAAATAGTAAAAAGAACTAATGTAAGTTTCATTTTTACTATTTAATTTAGTTCTTAAGATAAAGTTATCACCTCTTTTAATAGAGTCAATAATATTAAACTTGCTTTTGATAAGTGCTAATAGCAAGTTGATCTCTTTTTGACTCACTCCTGATTTTAATAATGAAGCGACAAAAGAGTATTCAACAACACCGATAGTGATTTTTTGCCTACGAGTATTCTTATTAATTGGTGGCTGCACATTCTTACTTTCGAATTCTAAAGGCTTGATGGTAGGTAGCCTATCCACAGGAGTGAGGAAGTAGTGAGAAAGCGATACGCTAATCAATATGATTAACGCAGTAGTGATAAGGGCTACGGTAGGAGCTTGCACACTCCTTTTTATTATTAAAATAGTCATTAGTTTTGTTGATTTATCAATACTGACAGTTGTGCGTAGAGTATAATATTTTAAATAAAAACTAGCATTAAAGCATGAGTAATTCCTCTGTTTTAACTAAGTTAATAATTATAGGATGTAAGAATAATTTTAATAATTCAGTCAAAGTGACGGTTGGCTTGGTGTTTATGCCTATTTTGTTGGTGTTAATGTCACGTTGAGAAAATATTTTTCAATAATATAATCTCGGGAAAATATATTTTGCCAAATTACTATGTTCGCTAAAAATACGCTGAAATTAACATTAGGTCTTACGCTTACATCTCTTTTATTGAGTGCATGTGGTGGTGGTGATGGAGGAGACAACACACCGCCAGCTAGAAGCAAAGGAAGCATTTCCGGTATGGTGTTTGACGCCCCAGTCAATGGCGCCAAGATTGAGGTTTTCGAGTTCAAAAATGGAAACTTAGGTCGGAAGTTGGCTAACACAACGTCTGATGCCTTCGGAAACTATCTGCTAGAGTTTGAATCTTCGTCAATGCCTCTTTTTGTTGTTGCAAAAGAGGGGAGTTATACCGATCCGTTTACAAATGAAACGGTATCTGTGAGTAATGCGAAGACACTTAAATTTGAAGGTGTTGTGAACTTTAAAGAGGGGAGTGAGCAAAAGTTAATGCTTACTCCGCTGTCGAACTTGGCAGCAGGCTTGGCAAAGTACAAAATTTCCCAGGGGGCCACAGATGAGAGTGCCTTTTCAACTGCTTTGGATAGTATCAATAGCATGTATGGTTTTGACGTAAATGAGACCAAACCTATTGATATTACCAAAGGTGGGCAAAGCAGTTTTGCTAGTACTGGGCATCAATACGGCGCTTTATTAACAGCATACTCGTCTTACTCTTACGATCTTATAAAAAAATACGGCAACAGCGATAACGTCTACACTTCGATGCACTTCGCTGACATCCAATATCGGGATGTTATTGCAGATGGTGTTCTTGATGGTCTTGAAGTGAGCAAGACTTCAGGAGCAGTGACTCCCCTCAGCTTTGGACAGAAAAAGATAAACAGCGACGTTTACACACGTGACTTATCTCAGCACGTTTTGATCGTGGTAAACGACCCAAGTATCAATATTTCTGGTACTGATGCTGCCGACTATGTCGACTTTAGTAAGAAGCTTAATGACTTAGGTACATATGGCAGTACAGATGGCGTCATTCCACCGCGAGATGGGACGGAGATCGATACCACAGCGCCTATCGTGACACGCATTGACCGTGATGTACTTGCTGGCACCGATAAAGTTGATCTAAAAATTGTTGATGATATCGGTGTAGAAGACGTATCCGCCTTTATTCAGTATCAGATTAATGGCTCTTGGTCTGGTGAATTTCAATGTAACGACATACAAGATTTTGGAAGCACATTCTGTTCGGTTGAATTTGATGATTTTGAAGTTGGCCTTCGAGAGACCAACGTTAAAGTTAACATTAATACCAAAGAGATCGATAGTGTAGATATGAACCCTGCCACAGGGCTCTCAAACGTAACAGCAGCACGGTTAGTCTTATATACAGCGGATGTACTGGGTAATGAGTTAATTCCAGGCAGCCATTCGGGTCTTCATATCAACTTTGAATGGGATAACGATGCGCCTGTTATCGATATTACATCGGCGAGTGCAATTAATAACCAACTTAAAGAATACGTTCTGAAAGGGGTTGTAAAAGAAAGCTCGCAAGAGATTAGTTCGGTCAGTATTTCATTTAAAGATGGCTTACATGAGGGCGTCACATGTTCTCCTGTCACTGTAGAGTCTGGAAATGCTTGTGAGTTTAGTAAGGCTTACCCAACTGATGAATTCCTATCTACGACGGTCTTTGAGGTTCGAGCGAGGGATAGCAAAGGCAATACGGGCTCTGCGCAGCATGCAGTAAGTCGTGACGATCAAGCGCCAGCACAGACGATAACCTATCCTGAAGGTACGTCAATGACGTACGTAAATGTGGGTTTAGATGGTGAACGAACCACTTACGATGGTATCTACTCTCAAGATACGTACACCCCAGACAATGTTCAAGCAAGCCGCGATTTCCTGAAGATTGATTATGCGTACGCAAGTTTAGGGATTCAGAACTCATTAAAAGGGATAGATTTTAGTAACTTCAACGCTAATTTATTGAAAGAGAATAAAATCCCTTATGTTCGTGTGAAAGTTTCAGACGTAAACACCGATACGGTTTTAGGCTCCAACGCTAATAAGCTTAAGCTCGTCGTCAAGTACTTCGTAAGCCAAAACAACGATAACAACTACTCACTTCAGCAAGTTATTGACACAACCGCATCCGATGACGATTACATCGCAAAAATTCCGCACGAAACGCTATTAGATAGCAATGGGCGAGTAGAGGATGTCATCTATTACATTCCTTTTGTAAGAGATATTTTGGGTGACAGCTTTAAATCGGTATCAGAAAACAGTAGTCAAAAGTTAGTCATTCAAACCGTCGATGAGTCTGATAACGAAAGCACTCCAAGAGAAGTATATTTTAGAAGTAGCTTTGACCTACCAACCATAAAAGTGGTGACACCATTTATTGGTGCGCGAGCTCAACTTGAAGGGTTGAGCCCAAGTGGTGAATTCACTTCACTTGCAAGTTGTACCACTATCCAGCAACTGGAAAGTGACCAGTCTATGGCTCTTGACGTAGCGAGCTGTGAAACCACAACTGACGTAGTGAATTATGATTTCATGCGTGTTCGTTTAATTGGTATCGAAGGTAGTGAGCCATACTATTACCAATGGAAAAGAGATCCAGGGACCAAGAAAGTAACGGTTGACTTAAACAAGGCCAATATTGGTGTGTATTTTAAGCTCAAAGGTTCTCAAACTTACTATATTACTGAACTATCGACATATCAGACTGGTTTGTTTGATTTCCAGTGGGATCAAGTGACAGCGGGAGAGAAAACTTCAGAACGTGCGATTCAAATTCTTGATGAGGTGCGCTACGCGTTATCAGGTACGAATAACAACTCATTCTTTGGGTTTGATCCAACGGTTGTGTCTTATGCAACCAATGAAATGCTTACGACTAAAGCGATTCCAGACAAGCCATCAAATGACTATCTACACCGATTCCTTGTTGAAGCAATTGATAGTATTGCCGAGAGAATGCCAAGAAATAACTCATTAGATTTTGCATCTGCTATTTACGATGATTTTAGCTACGATGGAAAAGCAAATGGTATAGGGGCCGGAGGAAGTCAAGTTACGCTCGATTCTTACACGTTTGGCGCTGAAACTTACCGAAAAGATCTGGCGCAATCCTATTATGAAATCATGGCGAGCAAATACGGTATTGAGACCAATATCGCGCAGCTCTATGCTGATGATATTTCGATGGCTAATCCTGACTTAAATGGTAAGAACATTTTTGATACAGAGGGTAGCAGTATCGATACCTTGCCGCCGCAGCCAAAATTAACCATTGAAAGCGGTAGAGAGACGATGGTTGGTAATAGGCTTTATATCGCTGGCGAGGTTGTTTCTAAAATTGTCCTAGACGATCCTTCTGGTATTGTAGGAACCGACGCTTACGGTCCGAAGTTTAGCACGATGTGGTATCAAGCTAATGAGCCAAATATTGAAATACCACTGGACATCAACATCGTAGAAAACTCAGACAGCAGCAATGCTTATCGAAAAGAGTACTTCTTCACCCTTAACTCCCAGTCTAGTGAACTAAAAGATATTATAGAGTTTGCCGTGGAGACCAGTGCTATGGACCCACATGGCAATGCGTATGGTTACAATGGTAAATCTCCGTTTATAGAATCGGTGTTTATTGATAACGACTTCCCTAAGGCCAGTTACCTTCCACCGAATGATGTCGATGGTAAACCTGTAGAAAACGGTATTTATTTAAATGCGAACAATACTCATGAATTAACCTTCAAGGTTGAGGATATTGTTGGTGATAAGCTTGCCTCGAGGGGCCTTGTTTTCTACCAGCAAACCGGTGAAAAAGTAACATATACACCAGAAAACTTTGCAAGTAACTCGAAAGACGCGTTTAAAGTCAAACTATGTACGGGCGAGATTTGTTCAAATCAAGGCTCTACGATTTATCCTGGTGATGGAGATTGGTTAGTTGTTGCAGCAGCAGAGGACAACTTAGGTAACTCCGTTTCAGAGTTAACTAGCACCGCTCCGAGATTCAATATTCGTATCGACTCTGAAGCCCCTATTGTAAAAAGTGAGCAGGTTCAAAGCCGTTTAGGTGGTAATAACCAATGGACACCTGTCATTGATTGGGGGACGTTAAGCTCTGGCAATAACGTAAAAATAGATTTGCGCCGCGGATCTGGTCAGGCTCTGACATTAGAAAGCTGTGACCCTCTAACAGAGGCGTGTGACGTACCATACCTAGTTGGTGAACAGCCTGACGTCAAAGTCCAACTGGTTTCAAAAGCATTTGATTACGATGAATGGAATGAATTTTACGTCACTGCGACGGACAACGCTTACCCTGCCAATGTTAGTACAACAGGGAAATTTACCTTCCAAGCCGATAACAAAGGCCCTGAAATCATCCTAAATACGCCTTGGGTTGAAGACACATTGTCCAAAGAGAACTATGTTATAGGGCGTGAGTTCAACGTGCGATTTAAATCCGTAATAGACGATTCAGACCTTGAGCAAGTCTCGCTGTATCAAAGTGGTAAAGATTCGCCAATTAAGACAATTGTGCCAACGGATTCATCTAAAGAGTTTGTCATGTCTCTTATCAAGAGTGACACAGATAAAATAGACATTTCTGAAGATGAAAAAACAACGTCATTGTATGTAAAAGCAACCGATATTTATGGTTTTGAGTCTAGTTCTAACGCGCACAAGGTTATTCTTGATCGTGATGGACCAACATTAGGATTAAGTGGTTTCAATGCGAATGACTACTACTTAGGTAACTATGTCTTTGACCTAACGGCGCTAGACCTAAATGCAAACGGTGATGTTTCAATTAATGGCGTAAATAGAGAAAGCCTAGAGTATTGGACGTTTAGCGATCTGGAACCATTACCTGGCTCTCCTGGTACAAAAATCAATGAGGATCTCAAAGTGAGTCTTGGTGATTTAGGTTCGGGTACACACAAGATTCGTTTAAAAGGGTCTGATGTTCGTGGCAACACAACCTTAACCAGTGATGAGCAAGATTTTACCGTCAAAGTGTACAACTCAATCCCGCAGGTGACGCTGGCGATGAGTTACACGGATGGAACGCCAATTACAAACAACACCATCTATCAAGATGGGAATATCGTACTTACGCTTGATATTGTTGATGATAGTGGCGTTGATCGAATTGACTCAACGTATAGATTCTCTGGAGAGCAAAACGGGACTAACTTTACGTTCTCAGAAACTGCAGATGGCACTTGGACGGCAACGTTGCTTTCTACACAAATTGCCAAAGATGGTAATTATGAACTTGATATCAAGGTTTATAACAAAGTTCGTTACCTTGATGAAAAAGACCGAAAGGTTGGAAAAGTAAACCAAACCTTTAGCGTACAGCGTGAAGGCGTGGTTCTAACAGTTGAAAGCCCGCTGGACTTCCAAAATTACTTATCTGATGGTGTTCTTGATGTCACCTTTACTACATTGAGTGCGGTCAAAGCCAAAACGTTAGAGTGTTGGGTTCGTGAAGAATACAACTCTCTAGATGCGCCACCAACTAATGAGCAACCAACTTCTGGTGTTATCAACGTATCGCAAGAACCTTACAGTTGTAGTGTCAATGTTGGGCAAAACATGACCAAAGCACCTGTTACTTTGATCACTAAAACCTTGGGTACAAATGGGCGTGAAACGATCAACAAGTTCAATTTCTCGATGGTGGATATTGATGCACCGACAGTCGTGGATGGTAACTCATACAGTTTTAAAGGAAGTGATGTTTGGTTTGATGAAGCTTTGAAGAAGAAGATGCTCACATTTGAGCTCTCTTTTAATGATGCTTTATCAGGCGTGAATACCGAAAGTTCAGATGAATATCCAAAGTTGGTTCGTAATCTTGGCAACAAAGCTTATACACCAACGACTTGTGCCAAAGGTGTTGGAAATATCAAGTGTACGTATTCTGCATCCTATGCCGATATTATTGATGGCCTGAGTACAACTCAAGAATACAAAATCAAGAACTTATCTGATTTAGCAGGAAACTTGACGCCAGAGCACGATCTACTGCTTGAATTACCTAAAGGTTCGGTAGTCGTTGAAATTACTGATCCGGTTGGAAACACAACCATTAATGGTCAGCAGCTTGTCGCCAAATTCAGAATTAAGCTGTATGAAAACTCTAGACTAGACAATGTGATGGCCAGGTTTGGAACGGAATCCTACAACTATAAAGATAATCCGGAGAAGTTTGCACAATTAGAGGTGTGTGCAGATGATCCAACCTACAAGTGTTCAACATTTACAAGTGAACTTCCTAGCGATGCGGATGGTAAAACGATCAGGACAACGATTACAGCAACGGATGTTTGGTCGAGAGTCGGTGAAGCGACCGTTGATATTAAAGTTGACAATACATCTCCAAGTGTTGGCGATGAGATTATCGTAACTGAATCGCCAACAAATCCAGATAATGTTCGTTTTCGTTTCGACATAACGGACACTGGTAGCAGCCTGGCAAAAGTAAACTATTCGGTTTTAAACCCAAGCTATCAAGAAGAAAGAGTAGAGGATGGGAACGGTTCATCTACGTACTTTGAACTATCAAAATCTCAGTTAGAGGGGCGTGGTTCAATCACAGTAGACATCAAAGCAACAGATAGTGTTGGGCTATATTCAGACATCAGAAAAGTCATTGATATTAGTGTTCCTAAAGTCACAGTTGATTTCGATGGAATTACGAGTTTGCAGGGTGGGAAACTGTTTTTAACCAAGGCAAGCCAGCCGTTTACGGTATCTACGGTGGAAGGAGAAAGAGTGAAAGCTTCACAATATTCTGTGGAGCTTATTCCAAGCCTCGGTGATTCCTTGCGTTACTCAGGTGATGTTATCTCATCTAGTGGTAATGGAATGATGAACTTTGCCGTCGATAACCAAGGGTCATATACCCTTAAGGTGACGGTGACGGACTCAGTTGGAAGAGAGAATACAAGCTTTGAATTACTAGGCAAAAGTTATGATGGAAAGGTTATCGAATCTATTGTTGATTATGACGCTCCAAGTATTTCGGGCTTAAGTGCTAATCAAACCTCTAAGGTGCCGACAAACGATAAGTATCAGCTAGAAATTAGCGCATACATTACAGATAAAAATTTAAACCTCGTCACGTCAAAAGCGGTGAGTGGTGGCAGCACTGTGGCTCCTCAAGCGATTACTGAGCCGACAACTGAAGCGGGGCCTTATGTTATAAGCTATTTGTTACCGAAAGGCGATCATACGATCACGGTGGCAGCAACAGACAAAGTGGATAATAAGAACGAGAGTTCTATTGACGCACATGTGGAAGCTGCAACCGTTCCCGGGCTAAGTATATCTGCTGCTTCAAGCGCCCCTCTTTTTGGAGGCGAAGAGATTACGCTCGCGTTTAACTTTACAGAAGAAGTTACGAACTTTGATATCTCAGATGTCCATCTTGTCGCTAGTGATAACGGCGCAACAGGAACGTTAAAGCAAGATACGTGGTCCACTTCAGACAACGTTACGTGGACGGTTAATTACATCAGTCCAGAAAAGCAAGATAAAAACATAACAATACAGGTAGAGGACGATAGCTACCAAAGTACCAACACCATTCCTGGAAAAGGAAGCAGCTTAAGTATCGCGGTTGAAGGAACCTTACCAAAACTAACCAATGTGACATTTAGCCCCGAGCATCAGAGTGTGGGTCAAAGCGTGAATGTATCGCTTGAGTTTGACAAAGAGATCCAAGAGGCGACCGCTACGCTTGGCGGCAATCGCATTAGTTCTCTGTCAGCAACGGCAGATAAAAAGGTCTGGGTTGGTGATGTACAAGTTCCGAGCACCGCGCTGTTAAGTGTCGACTTGGTTGTTAGTCAGTTTAAAGATTTGACTGGCAACATAGGTGAGGATAACACCGCTCACGAATTGCCAATCACGCCAACCTTAGCTATTACGCCAGTGGGCAGTGTGGATGAAACGCATGCCGCCACGCTACAATTCGAAGGTACGTCGACACGTTTTGACGGCCAGTCCCTGCGTCTTGAAGTGAAAGCCCAAGGCAGCGCGACGGTATTGAAAAGCAGCAGCGCGACAGTACAAGCCGGTGGCACTTGGACCAGTAACGCGATTGATATGAGTCATCAAACCAATGGCACTTACATCGTGATGGTGACGGGGACGAACTCAGCCGGCATTGAAGTGAGTGAAAGCCAGAGCTTTACACTCGCGCAGTCTCTGCCAACGCTGACTAACGTGACGTTTACGCCTGAGCACCAAGCCATCGGCCAAAGCGTGACGGTAACGCTGGAATTCGATAAAGATCTGCAATCCGCCGCAGCGGAGTTAGGTGGCACGACGATCACCTCGTTAGTGGCAACCGCGGACCCAAGTGTTTGGACTGGTGATGTGGTGGTACCAAGCACGTCAGAGCTCAATGTGGCGTTACTAGTTCGTGACTACCAAGACTTATCAGGGAATACCGGTAGCCAGAACACGGCTTACTCCATGCCGATCACGCCAACCTTAGCTATTAAGCCAGTGGGCAGTGTGGATGAAACGCTTGCCGCCACGCTACAATTTGAAGGTACGTCGACACGCTTTGACGGTCAGTCCCTGCGTCTTGAAGTGAAAGCCCAAGGCAGCGCGACGGTACTAAAAAGCGGCAGTGCAACGGTACAAGCTGGTGGCTCTTGGACCAGTGACGCAATGGATATGAGTCACCAAACCAATGGCACTTATACTGTGATGGTGACGGGGACGAACTCTGCGGGCATTGAAGTGAGTGAAAGCCAGAGCTTTACACTGGCGCAGTCTCTGCCAACCTTGACTAACGTGACGTTTACGCCTGAGCACCAAGCCATCGGTCAAAGCGTGACGGTAACGCTAGAGTTCGATAAAGATCTGCAATCCGCCGCGGCGGAACTAGGTGGCACGACGATCACCTCCTTAGTGGCAACCGCGAACCCAAGTGTTTGGACTGGTGATGTGGTGGTACCAAGCACGTCAGAGCTGAATGTGGCGTTGCTTGTTCGTGACTACCAAGACTTATCAGGAAACACCGGTAGCCAGAACACGGCTTACTCCATGCCGATCACGCCAACCTTAGCTATTAAGCCAGTGGGCAGTGTGGATGAAACGCTTGCCGCCACGCTACAATTTGAAGGTACGTCGACACGCTTTGACGGTCAGTCCCTGCGTCTTGAAGTGAAAGCCCAAGGCAGCGCGACGGTACTAAAAAGCGGCAGTGCAACGGTACAAGCTGGTGGCTCTTGGACCAGTGACGCAATGGATATGAGTCACCAAACCAATGGCACTTATACTGTGATGGTGACGGGGACGAACTCTGCGGGCATTGAAGTGAGTGAAAGCCAGAGCTTTACACTGGCGCAGTCTCTGCCAACGCTGACTAACGTGACGTTTACGCCTGAGCACCAAGCCATCGGTCAAAGCGTGACGGTAACGCTGGAATTCGATAAAGATCTGCAATCCGCCGCGGCGGAGTTAGGCGGTACGACGATCACCTCATTAGTGGCAACATCGGATCCGAGTGTTTGGACTGGTGATGTGGTGGTACCAAGCACGTCAGAGCTGAATGTGGGGTTGCTTGTTCGTGACTACCAAGACTTGTCAGGGAATACCGGTAGCCAGAACACGGCTTACTCCATGCCGATCACGCCGACCTTAGCCATCACGCCAGTGGGCGATGTGGATGAAACGCATGCCGCCACGCTACAATTCGAAGGTACGTCGACACGTTTTGACGGTCAGTCCCTGCGTCTTGAAGTGAAAGCCCAAGGCAGCGAGACGGTACTAAAAAGCGGCAGCGCGACAGTACAAGCCGGTGGCACTTGGATCAGTGACGCAATGGATATGAGTCACCAAACCAATGGCACTTATACCGTGATTGTGACAGGGACGAACTCAGCCGGCATTGAAGTGAGTGAAAGCCAGAGCTTTACACTCGCGCAGTCTCTGCCAACCTTGACTAACGTGACGTTTACGCCTGAGCACCAAGCCATCGGCCAAAGCGTGACGGTAACGTTGGAATTCGATAAAGCATTGCAAGGTGCTGCGGCGGAGTTAGGTGGCACGACGATCACTTCATTAGTGGCAACCGCGGACCCAAGTGTTTGGACTGGTGATGTGGTGGTACCAAGCACGTCGGAGCTCAATGTGGGGTTGCTTGTTCGTGACTACCAAGACTTATCAGGAAATACCGGTAGTCAGAACACGGCTTACTCCATGCCAATTACACCGACAATACACCTAGACGTTATCAACGATGTTACTGGAGTGGAAAGCGTGACAGTAAGTGGTAGCAGTGAACGATTTGAAGATGGTGAGTTCATAGATATCAAAGCAGTCGACGCTGATGGTACAGAAGCCACAGGCATGGCTACCGTGCTTTCAGACTCATGGACAACTGATTTAGATCTTTCAGGACTGAAGGAGGGGGTAGTGACGATTTATGTAAATGGTACCAACAAGCTTTCCGCCTCTGCCGAAGAGGCTCAAGCAACATTTAACTATGATCGTTTCGCAAGTACAGCCTCCTTAGGTGCTGTTTACAACCGATATTTTAGTGATAACAAAACTTTAAAAAATGCGGCATAAATAAAGCGAGCGTTTAGCTCGCTTTATTTCTTTGGGACTTTTTGTGATATTTATCAAAATAATTGCCTTTATTGATAAGTTACTCGAATTAATGAATCGTCTTAATACAAGGCTGAATAACTATAATAACTAGGCCAATGTTGCTTTTAGGTGTGTATGACGTGATTGTGATGGTCGCTCGGCAGGAGCTGTGGTGAATGTGTCGCGTTGAAAATCTTTTTAAATATTATATATTTACGCTCGTTTCTATACTCTGAGTATAGTGTTCTGCATGAGGTCGATGGGTAATACCTCACCTCTTTAACTCGCGATGAAGCAAATTTAATCCTAGCAAGCTTCAGAGCAGTTACTTTTGTGAGTGCGTAATGCGCTCACCTTTTTATTTAAACTTCCTCAGTAACAGTCAATTTGTTGTTTGTTGCTGAGGAGGGCACCTCATAAACTTCTGAATTTCCTCGTGCTTACCTGAAGCACACGTTACTACGATTTTTGTTAACTTCAGTCCATAAATTAAATTTTTTTAGATAGTAAGATTTTACCATTTTGACAGAGTGGGTGATGTTACTGGCTTTTATTGTGGTCAAATCGCATGTTTTAATAGTAAAAATCACCATTTTTTTGGTGTTTTTGATTTCGGGCGATTTTTCTATCTCGTTGAAAATAAATGGCTAAGTAAGTAGGATACGCAGACCAAATCGTACTTGTAAGCCTTATCAGCTTAATTGTCACCGCAGCCATATTTACGATGTTGGTTGTGGAGAATTCAAATGCATTTAGTTTGCAAATTTATACCTAGCTCGAAGCTATCCTCCAACGAGCTATCTTATGTTCTTACACCGGACGAGTGTATAGGACAGCTTTCGCGTTTGCGAAATTCAGATGACATCCTTAGAAACCTCCCTAAAGAATTGGCGCAAAAGATTTCCATCTCTGCCAAAAAAACGACCAGCGCATTACTAGCTGCTATAAGAATCGAATTGGGAAAAGGCAATTGGGTGTCATTATCTACCGTTGCACGTCGGTCGCCATTGACGGACTCTCAGCTGCAAAGCTTCCCTAGACTTAAATCACTCGTTGACTCTGTATCAGCTTCGAATGAAAGCAAAGCTTTTAAAGCAGGATACAAGCAGGTTACCGACGATGTTGCTTTAGTTCGTAGTTACACGCATGTCCCCTCTGAGCCAAGTCCAGATCAAAAAATCGTTGTCGAGTTTGCAGGGCAGTGGTCTAGCAACGCGGCATGTTTGATGTTGGGAAAAACGGACGCTCAAAAAGAAAAAGTGACTGTAGGCAAGGCTGATACAGAAAACAAACACCGCAGCCTCGCGACATTTAAAGATCTCGAAGCTGAGGGCAAAACGCTCTATATCAAAATCCCTTGCACTGACCAGCCTCAGCCAATCCTGCTTAAACTCGCCGAAGACCTGCAACCCGTTGATAAAGAAACTCAGATGGATGAGTGGGATAACGTGTTAGTGCCTGTGCTACCTATGCTAGAGGGCACAAATGGACATGAGTTGATTGCAGAAGGTTATTTCTATGTAATCTGGAATAACAAAGTTTGGCGAGAGGTTGAAGTTACAACAAAAGGCTACTTTGCTGATGTCGATTTAGAGTACTACAGAAATAATGATCCTGAATCCTCGATGAAAACACGACATGTCAACATTGATGGGGCAAACCTTGTACCAGACTACTATATTGGCGAAGAACCATTTGAGATTTATCAATCCGGTCAGAAAGTGTATTCGGGACATCTAAGCCTTGATCAAGGTGCTAGGGTATTCCGCCTTGTAGATGAGGAAGTAGATGTTGTTTTTCCAGAATTAGATATTGATCCTATCACTGTTAAAACGGCGCTAAGCCCTTATAAAGCTGGCAAAGATGGTTTGCGTATTGCACAAGGTGTTCCTCTACCGCATATTTGGGTGCCATATAAAGTCGCGGGAGAAGTACAAGAATGTTATATCCATTATTCCGAGTTGGCTTTGACAAACACGGAACTGTCTGAGCTAGAGAGTGATCCTGCTTCAATTGCTAAGTCTCTTTCAGAGTTGCAAATATACTCCTCATCCCAAAGCTTTGATAATGCGGGTGAGAATATTATTCCAGTTTCCGGTACCGCATCGACAGGGACTGGCAGTGGAATCATCAACGAACATAAAGAAAGCAATATCGCGGGGCTTAAGTTGGCTCCAAGAGGCGCTTTGCCTTCTATACGTTACCTTCACGAGCCTTTGACAGATCAACCGGACGATTTCTTTGGGCTTCGTAACATAGAACACGATTGGATTCACAAATCGTACTTTCGTTCAGCGATGAAAGACGACGATGGTTATATGACGCTGCGTTTTGCATTCCCGCCGGCAGAGGTCAAGAACGTCGATATTGTTCGAGGTGTTCATTCGAGCCTCTCCACCGGTAGCCAACGTCTTGTTGTTGTAGAAGAAAATGTACCCATTTCAGAATTGCTAGGTTAAACCATGAAAAAAATACTATTACTGTTACTTACTGCTTTATCGATAGCGGGTTGTAAAGATGACGGCCGCACTTACGTGGGTGAACATAACTACTACACCATGGAGCAGAGCAAGGTCCGTAAATCTGGCTCTGCGACTTATCAACAACGTGACTTTCCTCGTTACTTTATCCATCGTGCCAAAGAATGGCCAAGGGAAGATTTAAACGACGCGAGTTCTTACGATTTGCCACGCGTTCAGTTTACTTGGGCAAACTTATCAGACGATCAAGGATATGGACCAGACCCAATGTACGATGAGTACGAAGGGCGTGTAAAAGTTTGGAGTATGAAGACCGATGGTACGGACCTGCGTTTGGTGACAGATTTACCCTATCTTGGAAAGGCATCCAGCACTCGATACAAAACCAGTCGCTCACCAAATAATCGTTACGTTGCACTGAACTCCGGACCTGACATACATCTTTTTGATTTAAAAGAGCAAAAATTAATTGACTTGCCGCATCGTTTAGCTGGTATTCCGGGTTTCCTGTGGGCGGAAGATAGCAGCTACGTTTATTACCGCACGGGTAAGGTGGGGCGTGTGGTGTATAAGTGGGATATTGCTAAAGGTGAGGCGGAAAAAACGGATTTACAAATATTCGGTACAGGATTTATAAAAGGCGGGTTGATTTATGAGGTGGGAGATGTTGGAGCTGGAATCATTGATGAAAAGACTCATGAGCTTGTAAAATTGGTTCAATGGGGGAAAAAGTTACCTGTTAATAAAGCAAAAGCGCATTATACGGCGATCAGTCCAGAAGGGGACATCGTTTGGGCGGCTAATCGCAACTATCACAATGTGTTTGTTGTTGATCTAGCAAATGGTCAACAGATTGAGCGTGATGGGGCAATGCAATATGCCATCGGTCTAAAAAATCGTTTTTCTTTGACGAATTATAACGCGATGCTGATGTCAGTACAGAACAACCAGACAAAACAAGCGTGGAGTTGGTCTCCGTTGGGTTACAGCCGCACAATAGATCCTGCCATTGTGTATAACCTCTCCGCAAACCAAGGTAATTGGTTTAAGGAGGAGAACTGATGGCTTTCACATTTGATAATGAAGTCTATCTGTTTGGTGCTTTTTTTGAAGGAAAGCAAGTTGGGTTAAGTAGGGCATTCCCTGACTGGCATACCCAACCAGATCTAACCGAAGTAAATGAGCTAGCGGGTAAGATTCGTCCCATTCCTTTGACCCCGGTGATTGTCAATGCCTTGTCGGGAGGCGAACCCGCACTGTGGGGCACCACCAAAGAGGGAAAATTGGTCGAGTTAGGTTTAGGTGAGCCACCGCAAACAGGGGGTAAGCAGCCTTTATCGGGAGAAAAAGTCGATTCTGAAAGTTCAGTGCCGAGAGATGTCGACAATTACGAAGTGCTCAAGTTGGGCAACCGACCGGAAGGCCTCAGCAAAGGGAAAAACTATGAATTAAGTTTTCCACCATTACGTTTGTTGGCGCAGATGATTGCGTCGCAGAATGATCCAGAAAGTACGGGGGGCGCTAAAGATCTGGCAAGCCTTGCTGAAAACATTAAGCATTTTGCTCAGTACATTGATGATGGGACTAACGAAACAAACCAAACGGGTGTGCAGTTCCAACTTACAGAAATTGCCCTTAGTCAACTTGCTCCTGCGTATATTGGTGGCGATCTCACAGCAGAGCAACAACGCTACAACGATTGGTTGCAGCGTCAGAAAAAAAGAAACAAACCCCTGAAAGGTTTTGTTGTGCCAAGGATGCACAGCTGTGCTGTACTGTTCACAGACAAGCTTTATGGTGGCGCAGAGGTCTCGTTGATTCGCCCAGTTCAAAGTATTAAAGCGGGTGATATAGAAAATGCAACTGAAGAAGTTATCGCTGAAGCGACGGTCTCGGTAAAAGAACCTTTGTGGGTGACAAAAAGGGAAGGTAATACAGTTTTACCAAGTGCATTGTTTAACCTCGATCCAAGCCAAGTTGAAGATGGTTTTTATTTGTTGCGTATCCAATTTTGGGAAGATGAATGGTTAGCATTCGATGAAACACGTAAGGTGTTACCCGAAAGTGTACTGAAGGCCAATGTCACAAAGCAGTTCATGAAACACCCTCAAACTGATGTGGAGCAGAATGTATATACTTATGAACTGCATGAAAAACTGACGTTTATCGATACAGCGGGCATTGGCAAAATGGCGTGCGTGTGTGGTGACATGATCACCTTAGAGGAAGCGCTCATCCAACAATTTCCTAATCAGCTGCCATCTTATTCAGACTACGCGACGAAGGGGTTAACCTATCAAACTACGCAAAAGCCGGGTGTCGCACCGTTATCTTTGCATGCTGCGATCAACAAAACCTACGAATCGTTGAGCAGTGACTTTCTCTCTATTGAGGGCGCCAAGCTTTATGGTCCACCTGCAGAAATGGCGAAAACCATCGGGCAGGCGCTATGGGAAAACAGTGAATCGGGGGCCTTACCTCCATTTCTGATGAGTGGTATCGCGTTACATTCGGCACTTGCCGCAACCAGTGGTGTTAAAAAGAGCGTCAGCCTTGCAAAGATTTTTGCGCGTAAAGAGCTAACGCTGAAACAAGCACAAGCGTTAGTGTTTAGAAAGCATGTCATCGATATTCCTTATATCAAACGTGCTTTTAAAACGGCAGGCCCAGAGTCAAAAATCATGCGTGGCGTTGGACGTTTAAGCAGTGATTTTTTGAGCGGAACAAATCGCGCGCTACCAGCAATTGGAGTTATCGCAAGTGGCAAGGAAGCGTTCGACCAATATTCGGCGTTCTCTGAACAAATTAAAAATGCGAAAGAAGCGCAAGAAACTTTAAGCAAATACGCTGAAAACTATCTTTCTTCTTTAACGTTTGTTCGTCGCTTTGATAATCCAGAACATTGGCAAAAAAAGGTAGAAACGGTGCAGGAAGCACTTGGTAAAGAAGGGAATGCTCAGATCTTTGCTGATGGTCAAGGGGTCGTTGTTCGAATGAACTTCAAGTTTAACTCTGCTGAGTTTGAGAACGAAGTTCAAGCGCTACACATCGACTATAAAATCGTCTGCGATAGATTGCGTCAACTTTTATCTGACAATTCTGATTACCAAGTCGCCATTATTGGCCATGCAGGGCCAATAGGAACGCATGAAAATAACTTAAAGATATCTAAAATGCGTGCGGATGTAGTTAAAGAGGCCATCCTCGCCAAAACAAGCAGAGAAGAACGAGCGAACCTAGAATCAAGGTTGTTGATTGAGTTTAAGGGTAAGTCACAACTGATTGATGATATCGACGGTTATGCCGATGTAAACGACAGATCAGATACTGCGGATATCGCTGTGAACCGACGTGTAGAGGTTAGGTTGATCATCCCTGACTTTGCGGTTTCCCTACCACCGAGCCGATCTGGAACGATGGCATTAAATCGCGCGCATCAAATTTGGGAAGGGCATCAGCTTGCGGCAAAGGAAGCTCAAGATAAGTTGATTATTGCTGCCGTTGATGCAATGGCAAGCGTCGCAATCTGGACGCCTGCCGCACCAGTGGCTGCCTATTATTTTGCCGGTAAAGTGGGAGCAGATCTTTTGGGCGCTGCAACTGATTTTTATGGCGACCTTTTTGGTGATGCGACGTTTAAGGAGATCAAAGCTCAGTACAATAACAAAAGTATGCTAAAAACGCTCAGCTGTATCAATAAAGAGCTTATCTCACTGTATAAGGGGATCAGTCAAGATCTTCAACCTCAGGTCATTGATGCTGTTGGCTTAGCTGACTTTCTCAAAAAACAGGCGAATCATGATGAGTTGTTGAAGCGCTTTTTGTTGCGCTCCTATGCTTTGAATTCTTTGATTGAGTTACTAACGCTTCTCCGCGCTAAGTGGAGCCTGACGGGGGACTTTGATGATTTCATTGAGGATTATCGAGTTGACGAGTTTATTCAGCTGTATGTCATGAGTGATAACTGGGAAATTCCAGTCAATGATGGTAATACACTGGCCCTGAACTGGGTAAACCGCTTTAAAAAATCTGGTTTGTTCTCTAAATCAGATGCCAATAGCTCGTTACAATGGAGTTACGGTGAAAAAATAGGGGGGGCATTTAATACGGGATTCCCTGTACAAACACGTCTATTCTTGGACCGAAAATCAGATGAGTCCTTGCAAGAAAGAGCTTCTATCCGAGAAGGCCTAAAGGCATTTTGTCACGACTTCAACTTAGCTACAGTAGAACTTGGGCATGATGATATAGAGTTCAGCCGCTTGCTGGTTCAAGACGGTGCTAAATGGACGCCATATGTAGAGTGGGCATTTGCGCAGAATGGACGAAAGCTACGCCCACAAACTCGCGTGAAACTACAGGTAGTTTTAAAAGACAATGTCTCATCTAAAACACTGTTTTTACAGGAGGTCGCTTATCGCGCAGCCGTTGTTGGCTTGGATTCTCACGGGCCAACCTTTGATGTATTGTTCACCAAAATGGATGCCTCTCAATTCGAAGATCCTGATGGAGCGATTAAAAAACACTTTGATAGTAAAGGTGCTAAGGATAAGGAATTGCATGGTCTTGAATTTGAGCCAACATATGGATTTGGTGAGTTTTTAATCCATGGCATCAAGCCGTTATGCCCAAATGTTAAAGTCATAGATGAGGTGAAAGCCTTCTTTACAGGTCAAAGCGTGTTTGAATATGTTCGAGACACCGGTGCTTTTGAGCAGATGAGATATGTCTTCTCACTAGGAGGACATGATTTGCTAGCGGGTAAGTTAGAGGGCTTGGGTACATATAAAAATTACACTCTAGATATTACTGAAGTTAACTTTGGTATCGATGGTCAAAGCCCTGCACAAGAAGCGAAAAACTTTAACGGTCGAACATTGGAAAAGACGAAACTCACAGACACTGACTTTTTGATCGAAGAGTTTGTCATGAGTGAGTCTGCATCATCTCGAGACAGTACACCGAAGGTGATCGATGGCAACCTTATTATTTTGCCTGGTGTTGAAATTGACGGTGACCTTGCTTGGGGTGAAGGCAACGCAAATAAGCTGATAAACCAAAATTTTGATTGGTCGAAAGAGCAAAGGTTTTCACTTTGTTTTGCGGTGTTGGGGGATGAACGTGCGAGTGACGACTACGATACAATGTTACTCAACGCCATTGAGTGTGGGGTGAAACTGCAGATCAAAGATGGTCCAGTTAAAAATGACGTGATGTATTATGCCGGGGTAGTCAACATTCATTCTCGTCTTGTTACCGAGAAGTCAAATACTGGGTATAATGGAATAGAAACAAGAACCGTTTTTGATCTAGAGCTTGACGATAGCGGCGCGACTAAGCGTACAGGTCTGGAGCAAAGCGCCGTTCAATTTATTGATCAGAATGACGCGAATTTCTCCCGTTTATTAACTTCAAGCGAGAAAAAGTACCTTTATATCATTCGCTTTGAGTACTCTTATGTGTCGCCTACAGGCAAACTAGTTAATGGTTTAAGACCTTTTGGTGATGTTTTAGATGGTAATGATCTAAAACCTATCAAACTTGAGCTGGCTTCATTTGAACAAATGGATGTAAGTGAAGGTTATGAACTACCGAAGTTTGAGCTTCAAGTTCCTGCGGTGAAAGACTTCATGACGGGTAAGCCATGGATAGAAACGGTTGAAAAGGAAAATGCGACAAGTGAGGCGAATCACTTACACTGGAAAAACCTAGGGGTACAGAACGAGCAGAAAGGATATGTTGAGAATTGGATAACGAAACAAGCGTCTTCGCTCAATGCTCCGGAAATAGCTCTTTTACAGGCAAAGTAACATACAAAAAAACCGCCTTCGGGCGGTTTTTCTTTTCTTATGACTTCATACTGAATTTAGAAGTTTCTTTTTAACCCCCATCAACCCGCTGCAGAAATATCGTATTTCTTCATCTTATGGTTGAGAGTGCTCATTGGAAGCGCCAATTGCTCAGCGGCCTTCTTGGTGTGCCAATTGCAAGCATTTAAGCAATCGATGATCACTGTACGCTCGTATTGGCTGACAACGTCCTTAAGGCTCTTTGAAACGTCTTCTAAATCCGCTTGTGCTTGCTGCTCGTAAGCAGGTTGCTCTGGGGTAGGTGAAGCTGCTTTCATGTCGATACTTGGTACATCTTCTGGGATTTGTTCGCCAAACTCAATGTGAGTAATGGTTTCAAAATCGGACAGTAGCACCGAGCGCTCGATGATGTTCTTAAGCTCACGCACGTTCCCTGGGTATTGGTAGGCAAGCAGCTGTTTACGTACGTTGGCACTTAACCCTGGCGCTTGCGGCAAACCTAGCGTGTTGGTGGTGTGTTGCACGAAATGTTCGGCAAGGGGAATAATATCCGATTTGCGTGCTCTCAGTGGTGGTAATGTAATAGGGAAGACATTCAAACGATAGAACAAATCGGCACGGAATCCGCCATCTTTGATTTGCTGCATAAGATTACAGTGAGTAGCGGCGATAACGCGCACGTCCACTTCAATCTCTTTGCTGGTGCCGATTGGGCGAACTTTACGCTCTTGTAGTACACGCAGCAATTTTGCCTGCAGTAGCATTGGCATATCACCAATCTCATCCAAGAAAAGTGTGCCGCCGTTGGCTGCTTCAAACAGGCCGACTTTGTCTTTGTCTGCGCCTGTAAATGAACCTTTCTTATGCCCAAAAAGCTCAGACTCCAATAACTGCTCTGGAATAGCCGCACAGTTTTGAACGATCAAAGGTTGTTCTGCTCGGTTAGAGTTTTCGTGAATGTATTTCGCGATCACTTCTTTACCGGCACCAGTTTCACCACGCAACAGAACGTCGACAGGAAGAGATAGCACTTTATCAAGACGATTCAAGACATTGAGCATTTCTTCGCTCTCAGCAATTGGGCCCTGATAGGTTTTTTGAGTGCGCTTTTTGAGCTGAGTGTTCTCGCGCACTAGGGCTTGATTATCGGCACTGAGGCTTTTAATCACTTGCCCGTATTGCTCTAACCACACAGCTTGGCGAATATTACTCGCGGCCATACGACAAAACTCAGTCAATGCAGCTTCATTGTCGATAACACTTAAATCGAGCAAGACCAAGAGTCCAATGGTCTTACTTTCGCTATCAATCAAAGGCCACGCCAGCAAGTTCTCGCTTTTTAGCCCTAGCGTCTGCTCAGTTTGATAGATGCTTTCGCAGTCATAGCCGTTGTACTTATACAACTCGTTAATCAACACCACTTCACCATTACGAATGGCAAAGTTGAATGGATCGTTCTCACTGGCTGAGTCTAACTGTAATGCTTCCCAAGGGTGGGAAACGATAGTTTTATCGTTATGGTGAGCGGTACTTGGAATCAACGCCTGACCAGTCTGGTCCAAAACATAAATGATGCCGTGCTTTGCGAGGGTCATTTGTCTCGCAGCGGTCAACACAGCGTCCAATGTTTGAGTAAGCTGGCTGCGATCAGCCAAAGACTGGCTGATCGCAAGTAGGGCGTTGCTAAGTTCGCTATGGTTAGCTGAACGCATAGGTTAGTGTTCCTTGCTCATCGACAGACACTTCGATTTGCGTATGTGAATCATCCTTGTCATGCACTAATAGCTGAGTCGAGAGCTGAGGCAGTAACTGACGGTTGATGACCGCGTCGATGTTACGCGCGCCTGTTTCAGCAAGGCGGCAGTTACCTAGTACGAACTCAACCAAGCTTTCTTCGTAGCTTAGCGACAACTTGTGATGGCTCTGTAGACGCTGAGAAACTTTATTCAGCTTGTGGTGAATAATTTCTGTCATTGCTTCATCAGACAGCGGAACAAATGGTAGTACTGACATACGTGCCAACAGCGCTGGTTTGAAATGTTGGTTCAATGTAGGACGAATAGCTTCTGCGATGATGTTCGCATCGATGTCTTTTGATTGATGAACCAAAGATTCAATCTCGTGCGTTGCAAGGTTACTGGTCATGATGATCAGCGTGTTCTTGAAGTCGATGGTTCGGCCTTCGCCGTCGTTCAGCGTGCCTTTGTCGAACACTTGGTAGAACAGGTTCAACACTTCAGGGTCGGCTTTTTCCACTTCATCAAGAAGAACAACAGAATATGGACGTTGACGAACCGCTTCTGTCAGCATGCCGCCTTCGCCGTAACCTACGTAACCCGGAGGTGAACCAATTAGGCGAGATACCGTGTGCTTCTCTTGGAACTCAGACATGTTAATGGTCGTCATAAAGCGCTCACCACCAAACATTTGATCAGCAATTGCACGAGCAGTTTCGGTTTTACCCACGCCACTTGGGCCAACCAGCAGGAATACGCCTGTTGGTGCGTCTGGGTTGCCTAAGCCTGCTTTTGCGGTTTGAATGCCTTCAGACAGTGCATCGATAGCGTATTCTTGGCCTTTGATGCTTTGTGTTAGGCTTTCTTTCAGTTTTAGCGTGGTTTCTGCTTCGTCTTGAAGCATCTTACCCATTGGAATACCAGTCCAGTCCGAGATCACATGGCTGACTTCATCTGGGCCCACTTCAAAGTGAACCAGTGGGTTGCCATTGCGGATTACATCTAGCTGTTCTTGGCAGGCCGAAATTGCAATGCGAACGGCTTCTTCATCCATTTCTGCATATGGAGAAACGTCTTGCTCTTGTTCTGAATCTTCGTCTGCAACAAGCTCTTCTTCATTTGTTTCGCCAAAGACCAGTTCATGTAAGCGAGAGCGTAGAGCAATCATCTCTTGGATCTGCTCTTTTTCTTTGTGCCATTGCGCTTCTTGTTCTGCTAGCTCTTCTTTCGTTGTTTCCATTGCCAGTTTTAGGTCTGGAATGTTAGCAAGGCTGTGCTTGTCGCCAGTTTGCTGCAGAGCATCACGCTCAAGAGCTTCTAGCTCGCGCTGTTGAGCTGCAAGTTCTTGCTGCAGAGTCTCAACAGAAGCAGGAATGGCATTAAGGCTGATGTTCACTCGCGCGCATGCTGTATCTAGTACATCGATCGCTTTGTCTGGCAGTTGACGGCCAGAGATGTAACGAGCAGAAAGTGCTGCTGCAGCAGTGATCGCGTCATCACGCACGTAAACATTATGTGATTTTTCATAAGCAGGGCGCAGACCACGAATGATCAATGCTGCTTGTTCAGGAGATGGTTCGTCGAGTTTCACCAATTGGAAACGACGTGCAAGGGCAGGATCTTTCTCGAAGTACTTCTTGTATTCCGACCATGTTGTCGCAGCGATGGTTTTCACTTCACCACGCGCTAGGGCTGGTTTTAGCAAGTTTGCCGCGTCGCTGCCGCCTGCTTGGTTACCACCGCCAACAAGGGTGTGTGCTTCATCGATGAATAGAATGATTGGAGTTGGCGAGTTTTTCACTTCATCCAATACTGCGTTTAGGCGTTTTTCGAATTCGCCTTTTACGCTTGCACCAGCTTGCAGAAGACCCATGTCCAGGCCGTAAAGCTCAACACCTTTGAGGTTGTCTGGTACGTCACCTTGTACAATCTTAAGTGCCAAACCTTCTACTACTGCGGTTTTACCAACGCCCGGTTCACCAACAGCAATAGGGTTGTTTTTACGGCGACGAGCAAGAATGTCCACGATTTGGCGGATTTCTTGGTCGCGGCAGAAAACAGGGTCGATTTCGCCTTTGCGTGCTTTACCAGTGAAGTCGGTTGTGAACTTGCTCAGTGCTGAGCCATCCTCACGAGCTTGTGTTTTCTCTGAAGTAGCAACTTGCGCCTCAATAGAGTGGCTTGTTAGCTCTGCAAAGTTACGCTTAAGGCTGTCAGGGTTTACCGCTTCAAGGATAGAGGCGTAACCATGTTGGCCGTAACGGAGAGGGTTGCTAACAAGAGTAAGGAGTAAGGCACCAGAGCGGATTTGCGTTTCGGATAGATCTAAAGAAGAAACCAGCCAGCTTTCTTGCAACCATTCGATTAATAAAGCAGAAAAAACAGGTTTGCTGCCATTTCCTTTGGCGTTGGTGTCGAGTGTGGATCGAACCGATTGTCTTAATAAGTTCTCAGAACAATCAAAATGACTTAATAATACGTCAAAATCACTATTTGGCCTTTCTAATAGACTCAGTAAATAATGCTCAATTTGAACTTCGTTTGCTTTTTCAGAGACTGCAAGTGCAGCGGCGTCTTCTAATGCTACTTTTGCAATCGGGTGTAGACGCTGAATTAATGAAGAAAGGTTTATATTTATCATAGCCATTTTATTCTTTAGAGGAAAAGAGGTAGCGGCTATTATACTAAAAGTAATTGCGTTCTTTTTTTATCAAGATATTTTGACTATCGTTTGTTGGTTATTTTTAATGATTATTGTGACATTAATGTTTGTGGTTATTTTAATGGCGTTGTTATTCTAAATTAATTGATAGTAAAAGTGTCGGATTTATTAGTTTTAATGACTTTATTTACACGGTTTTATATGGTTATTTTCACTTTTTAAAGTTAGAACAATTTATTATTATCTTAATCCAACTTTTTGGTTTTTTATCCAATAAATTGTACTCAAGATATTAGTGAATAATGTCTTAATTTGGTTAAGTCGTTGTTTTTGCTGTGTTTTTAAAGTTGGCACGGACTTTGATTATACCAAGTAGTCGCGGTGATAAGCGATTTGGTGATTTAAACAAAACAGATTTTAGAAAAGGAAATAGCGATGCCAACTCCAGCATATATGTCTATCCAAGGTGAGACTCAAGGCCATATTACTAAAGATACTTACTCTGCAGATTCAGTAGGTAACACATGGCAAGAAGCTCACGTTGATGAGTTCCTAGTACAAGAGCTTGATCACGTGCTAACAGTTCCACGTGATCCACAAAGTGGTCAGCCAACGGGTCAACGTGTACACCGTCCACTTGTTGTAACTAAAGTTCAAGATCGCTCATCTCCACTACTATTCAACGCACTAGTATCTGGCGAAAAACTTCCTGAGTGTGTGATCCGCTTCTACCGTACTTCAGTTCAAGGTAAACAAGAGCACTACTACTCAATCAAATTGATTGATGCGCTACTTGTCGATATCCAAACTCGTATGAACCACTGTCAAGACGCAGCAACAGCTGACCGCGTGACAGAAGAAGTGCTTAAGTTCACTTACCGTGCGATCGAAGTAACTCACGAAAACTGTGGTACTGCGGGTAACGACGACTGGCGTGCTCCACGCGAAGCTTAATTGCTCGTCGCGTAAAGATTCAGGGCCAACGATTGTTGGCCCTAATTCGATTATTTGTATCAGGTAAAAGATATGGTGAATGACGTAGAATTTAAATTTGAAGTACCTGGATGTGGGCATGAATTTCGGGTTGAGAGCTTTCATGTTCATGAAGAGTTATCTAAGCCTTTCCACATCAATCTCTCATTACTTTCACTTGATCCAGATATCTCGTTCGATGAGTTAATACGTAAAGCAGGAACGTTGACACTTTACGGACAAGGTGTTGGGGCTGCGCGCGTGTTCAACGGCGTGGTGAATGAAGTTCGTTACTTAGGGACTGGACGTCGTTTTTCTCGTTATCAATTAGTCTTGGTTCCTCAAGCTTGGTTCTTATCTCAGCGCCAAGATTGTCGTATTTTCCAGCAAAAGTCAGCGCAAGACATCATCACAGAAGTACTCGATGATGGGGCAGTCACCGATTACCGATTTGAAGTGTCGGGTACTTATCCTCCAAAAGAATACGTTCTGCAATACCGTGAGTCTGACTTGCACTTCGTGCAGCGTATGATGGCTGAACACGGTATGTGGTATTACTTTGACCATAGCGATTCAAATCATACGATGGTCATTGTCGACAGTAATGACGCGATTGCACCTTTGATAAGCTCGCCACTAAATGCTTCTTACATTGGGCCGATTGTTTATCATGCCGATGGTGGCGGTGTTGCCGATCGCGAACATATCTCTGATCTCGAGTTAGTTAACCGCGTTAGAACGGGACAGGTTACGTACACAGATTACAACTACGAACACCCTAAAATTCCACAAGAGATGACACAGGCTGGCGAGCTAGACCAAGATCTCAAGCAGTTTGATTATCCTGGACGATACGTTGACCCGCTGATGGGTCAGGTGAGAACCACGGAGTGGATGTCGGAACACATAGTCGATAATCAACAAGTGGAAGCAACGAGTGACGTAATGCGCTTAGCATCTGGTTACAGCTTTAACGTCAGTGACCACCCGCGTTCTGAGATTAACCGCGATTACCTCATGTTGTCTGTAATGCACACAGGTCAAGATCCGCAAGTGCATGAAGATGAAGCGAGTGGTATGCCAACCACTTACTACAACCAGTTCTCGTGTATTCCACGTGATGTGGTGTTTAAAGCGCCTAAACTAGCGGCACCAGTAGTGGATGGCCCTCAAACGGCGGTCGTTGTAGGACCAGAAGGTGAAGAGATTTACACCGACAAGCTTGGTCGAGTGAAAGTACAGTTCCATTGGGATCGCTACGGTGATAACAACGAACATTCAAGCTGTTGGATTCGTGTAAGCCAATCCATGGCGGCGCCAACATGGGGCGCAGTTTATTTGCCGCGTATTGGCCATGAAGTCGTAGTGACTTTCCTTGAGGGGGACCCAGATCGTCCGTTAGTTACGGGCGCAGTTTACAACGGTTTGCATTTCCCACCGTACTCTTTGCCAGAAAACAAAACTCGTACCACGTTCCGCACGCAAACGCACAAAGGAACAGGTTACAACGAGTTGAGTTTTGAAGACGAAGCGAACCAAGAAGAAGTCTATATTCACGCTCAAAAAGACATGTCGACCAAGGTGCTCAACAACCGTTACCGTGATATCGGTCAAGATGAATTCTTGAAGGTTGCACGTCACCAAACGAATGAAGTTCATGGTGACCATAAAGAAACCATTCATGGGCATAAAACGACACAAGTAAACAGTACGTTTACCGAGACAGTCGAGCAAGACGTTACCGTTACATACAACGCGAACGAAGCCCAGTATGTGAAAAACAATTCTGACTTAGAAATTGGTGATAACCGTACGACTAAGATCGGTAAAAATGATGACTTAGATATTGGCGAAAACAGTAACCTTACTATCGGTGCGTCTAAGAGTTCAGATATTGGTGCGGATGATAACCAGACGGTTGGTGGCAACTTAACGGTATCAGTGAAAGGGAACACCGCTTATAAAGCTGATGGTGCAACGCAAATTATCAGTGGCGACAAGATTGTATTGAAAACGGGTGGTTCCTCTTTAGTGATGAACAGTGATGGTTCAATAAAGTTATCAGGCTCGGCTATTACGATCGAAGGCAGTGACAAAGTCGTCGTGAAAGGTGGCAACGTAGTGGTTAACTAACAATGGAAAAACAACCTCTTACAACAGAAGTAATATCAGAGCAGCAAGCCGAATCAACGGCTTGCTTTTCGCGTTTTGGAATAATAGTGGCTATCAGTGAGTCTACGGGCAGTGTGCGAGTTGATTTTGATGGTAACCCATTTAAGCAGCCACTCACTGCGAGACTAGGACGTGGCTTTCGTCGTTCTGAACTGCAAATGGCTATCGATAATCGATTAAGTTGTCGAGTTGAGTTTTTGAACGACGACTTAAGCTTGCCTCTTGTGACGGACATTTTCTTCTCCATTCTGGATGACTCTGACGAGTTTGTATTGCGAGCGAAGAAGATGGTTATCGAGACAGAACAAGAGTTGGTAGTCAAAAGTGGTGAGACAGAAACTCGCTATAGCGGGCGCGATGGACGAATTACCACTAAAGCAAAGTACGTCACTTCTCAAGCAGAAAAAGCACAAAAAATTCAAGGCGGAACGATCGCAATTAACTAATTACCTAGCATTAGCTAATTTACGTCGAGTTAGCTAATTACTTTGTATTAACTAATTGCAATCGCGTTATGGCACGCTAATAACGGATAACTAGATGCGACAAAGAATCGGTGTCGAGCACCTAAAGGCACCCATAACCAATCAAGAAGTCGAAGGCGCGTTAGCAAAAGCTGATCGCGCTGTGAATGACCTTTCCCAGTTGCCAGTAACATGGCTGGATTTCTGTAATGAAAAGCTGTCCATTGCTTCTGAAAGTATCGGGTTTTTAATCAGGCAGCGAGTTCAAATTCACAAAAGGGGTTATCCAAGTCGTGAGTTGGCGTATCTCAAGCTGATCGAACGCCAAATTGAAGAACTGAAGCAGGTGTACTTGTCGTTTTATCGGCTAGCACCGGGGTTGATTCATCAGTTAAGAGGCCAGGAGCCAGAAATCTACAGCTGGCTGATGCTACAGGGCGAGTTGGGCTCAGAGTTGGATAACCTTTTGTGCGGATTGAGTTTACTCGAAGATATTGACGCTAAAACCGCAATGGTCATTGCCGTACAATCTCCGGTTGAATCTATGGATAGCACGCTTTCGGAGCTTATTGAGGGTAATGCGACATCCAGTGCGTTTTACTTTGAATGCTTACGTGTACGTCAAACATTAAGTGTTTCTCTCATCAAGCGCTGGCACAAAGCCAGCATCATTAGCTCTCATGTTGCTTTGCCACTGCTCGCTTTACAAGACGTGAAAGAGGGGATTGATTGGCTCAATGACAATGCAGGCAGCGAACAATATCTATTTGAACGTTTGATTACCAAACGTGACAGAGGCACTTGGTTCCGTCAGTGCTTTGGCATCGAACCAAATGGATTACCATCAGCGCAAGTGCTCACTTATGCCAAGTTACTTGAGTTAAAAGAGTTTGAGGCGTTTGATATCTCTTCTTCATTAGCACCTGTTGATTTTGCGCTGGGTGGTAATTGGAAACTGGTGCCCCAAATCATCGAGCACTTGGAAAGTCTGGAGGAAGCTGAAGGTGAAATTTGGCTTCAAGCCTTGTATGTCGTCTACGGAAAGCTTCTTCCTCTGAATCCGCAAGATGTTGGTGTCGAGTATGAATGGGAAGAGATTGTCGATCTGCTCAATGAGTGGGTGGAAGATGAAAAATATATCCAAAATCTACCAAGCCGCTTGGGTTACGCATTGAGCTTCGAGTCTACGTTAGCTGCGATGCAAGATTCTAACGTTGATGTGCTGTTCCGCGATTGGCTATGGCGTCAACTCTGTATTCAATCCAGAGCCTACGTGCCTTGGGATATGGCAATGCCGATTCATCAACAAGACTGGAACTTTAACAATTTAAAGGCCGCACCTTCTGCGAGCGAACGATTCAACTTAAGGAATAGCAATGCAGTTATGGGATATTGAGGCGCACCCTGAGCTATCACTCAAAGGTCGTTTTCAACGTGACGAAAACGGCGATGAAGTCTGGGTTGTAGTCGCCAAACGCACATGGCAATTCGATGGTGTGGTTTGGCACGAATTAGGTGAAAGTGAAATCTTCGATGATCCCCAATATTTGGGCGAAGAAGGCTTCTCTGCGATGAAAGTTGACCACGAGTTCGCGTATACCAAAGAAAACACAGATGTACTTGTTTACGGCAAAGCGCGCAGCTACGCGAAAAAGCCAGTGACATACCAAGAGTGTCGTGTGCTGATTGATGGTCATATCGATAAGACTCTCGCTATTCACGGGGAACGCGTATGGGTTGAGCATGCTGGCAGTATCACGCTGAGCAATCCAGTCCCATTTATTGAAAAAGACATTGATTACACTTGCGCGGTAGGCGGTGATTTACGTAACCGAATAGGTGGTGGGGTTGCCGACTCCAACAAAGAATTGCTTGAACAGAAAGTGCCCTCGATTTTTTATCCCCGAGAGGACTGGAGTGCCGCCGCGAAAAAACTACGCGTTGCGGGGTTCGGGCCAGTGCCTCCGTTCTTTGAGTCGCGCCAGAAGCTGGCCGGCACGTTCGATGACGATTGGATTGAGAACCGCAAGCCAATGTTGCCACTCGATTTTGATAAGCGGTTCTTCCAAAGCGCGCCTATTGATCAACAGTGCAAAGGCTTCCTTCGTGGGGGGGAGCGTTTGATGATGAGTGGCTTTTGTCATGATGACACGCTTTCATTTCGAATTCCTAAAGAAAAATACCGTGCGATCGCGACGTTCAAAGATCAAAGTTATCAAGCTGATATGGCGATGTACACCTTATTCGTTGATGCGGAAAAGAAAACTATATCAATCAGTTACACCGCTGCGTTTCCTTGTCAGGGCAAGGAGCATTTGTTGGTGTCGACATCGATCACTAAGTTGGAAGAGGTAAGCGAGCATGCATAATTCAACAGGCCGTTACGTGCTAGGGATGGAAGTGATGACGCCAACCGGTATGAATTTAGATATTGCTAGTGCAGTTTCGTATGCTGATTTAGGAAGATTCGACCAATGTTTAGGGGATGATGGTATCGAGCGTTTTACTTACGCCAAAATCGAATACACCAAAGAAAGTGAGCAGTTTGAGAAAACGTGTGAGTTAATCACCCACTTGCTTGATTCATTGTTAGCACAGTTACCACGTTCATTGAGACCAATACCTTTGCTTATAGCGGTGCCTGCGTCTGTTTCACTAGTAAAGGTGCAAGAATGGCTTGGTGAAAGTAACTATGCTGAATTTCTCTCTGTGGTGAATGCTGTTCATGCCAGTGGGCCCAGTTTCGTTCTCCAGGCCATGAAATCATTGGATAAATATGATGCTATGATGTGTATCAGTGTCGATTCCTTGGTGAGTTCGATGCAAACACTCATCGACGATGCGATGGTAATGAGTACCAATAATCCATGGGGTGTTATTCCGAGTGAGGGTGGGGCGGGTTTAATTCTTTGTCGAAGAAATACCGTAGAAACATTGAAACTTAAGCCTCAAGCGCAGCTTGGCTACATTGATACGGAATTAAACACTTCAGACCGAAGAGGCATGTTTCGACTTGTTCAACGTGCGAGTAAAAAGCTCGATTCATTTGGTGAAGTGTATTCCGATATGACGAACCTTCGTATGCACTCGGAAGATTACGGTTTTGCTCTGGGGGCGAAAGCAGAACGATTCACGAACTCAGAACAACCGCAGCTTATCAATGAGTTGTGGGGCACGATGGGCAGTTGTTCTTCTCTCGCTTTAATTGCCTTTGCGGTCAGAGAGCACCACTTTAAGCAACCAACTACGTTGTTAATGTTCGACTTTCATGGTGACAAAGGAGTTCTCCAATTACTGCAATGTTAGTGGGTACTCATCGATCAAATAGCAATGAAAATATACTCATATTATTAGGTTGAAGTTTGTAACACGAAAAAGCGTATAACTCATGCAGTGAAAGCGTAAGTAAAAAGGTCTAATAAGTTAGTAATAATAACTAAAATAATAGGCTTACTGTTTGTTTTAAATACCAACCTTGATACAAGTACGTTCAAGAAAATATTATTCAACTCTAATAATATTTATTCTATGAAAGAGTACTAAGTGTCTAATAATCAGAGTACAGCCAAAGGATATATCGATCAGTTGGTTGTTAAAGCTATTGAGAAAAAGAAACAGAATGAGCAAAGGCTAGCAGAAAAAAATAAGCCGAAGCTTGAGTACGTGCTTTTTTCACAGTTTGATGTATTAGACAAGCTTCCTTCTAAAAATGGTAAGACAACGGTTTACCATCTTGCAAAAAAAGGGCAGCCAGAGAAGCAAATCTGTTGCAAAGTTATCAATGATGACTCGCCAGAATTTGCGAGCAAAATGTTGATTAACGAAGCGAGCAGGCTGGAGCTTTCTCAACACCCTAGCGTTGCTAACTTTGTAAAAATCGGCAACGAATTCGAACGCCCATATTTGATGTACGAGTGGATCCAAGGTGAATCACTGGCAGAAAAAATGGAGCGTCATTCTTCTAAAGGCTTCCGCCACGACCACATCGCTTGGTTGGTGTATCAACTCGCTGGCGCTCTAGAGTTTATGCATACAAGAGGTATCTGCCATCTTGATATTAAACCATCTAACGTATTAGTGAGTGAAGGCGATTACGTTAAGCTCATTGATTTCGGCGCTGCTCGTTACATTGGAGAGACAGAACCTTACGCAGAAGCAAGCTTGAGCTACGCTTCCCCTCTTTATATAGAAACTGGCATCGCGGAACCGCAAGATGATGTTTACTCTCTCGCTTTGCTCGCTGGACATTTATTTTTAGGCTCAATATTTGGTGATGCTTGGAATAAGCAGTTAAAAGACCGAAAGCGTCCGGCTTTGATCCCGGCTCATATTTGGAAATTGCTGAAAGAAGTCATCAACAAACCAAGAGGGCATGGCTATACCGCTATTTCTTTTGCTCAACAGTTAGCGCGAATCGATACGCAATCAATTAGCTCAAATTCTAACGCACCAATTTTCAGTAGCTTGCGTAACGCGGACTTGCTGCTTACACACTGTAAGCCAAATGATAAAACGGCGTATGGTCGCTTTAAAATATTAGAGGCGAGCTTAGTGTTGAGTGTGCTGGCAACAGCAGGAAGTTATTTATATCAACAGAATAAAGATCAATTGGATGCCATTTTTTCCCGAGGTGTCACTACTGTAACTCACGTTATTACGCCCTCTGAAACGGCTTCTTTTTTAGCTCAGCCTCCATGGAAAATCAAAGAAGAATTGTTTCAAGCTACTCAGAGTATTGATATGACAGAAGCTTATCGAACAGCATATCAAGCTCAGCAGTTAAGCCTCTCGAATTTATATGAAGAAAAACAGGCTCAGTTAACGTCGTATCAATCGTTAGCGGATGGCTTACCAATGGCATTAGTCGAATTACGTAAGGAGCTTGTCACCTTGCGAGAAACCCTTGTTCGTGACGGTGCTCTGTTTCCATATGCGGATGAGGCGTTGACTAAAGTGATGTCTGGGTTAAATGTCGCGTCTATCGATTCCATGAAAGTATCTGCCATAGCTGGCAGTCGAGATAAGCAGATTGCTCGCTTAATTTTAGATGGTGAAGCTAAGCTCGCAGAAAATGAAATGAAAGAGGCATGGTTGTTAAACCAGTCACAAGCCTATTTCTACAACCAAATCTTACCAAAGGCTGTGATGGAAAATATTAATGACTCCATCGATAAACATGCAGAGGCGCACTTTTACACCAAAGCAATTGAAGAAGCCGAATTAGCCAAAGCCTACTTCGGTAATACGCCAGAACTAGACAAAAAAATAAAGGATTTAATCGTCGCAAGAAGCGAATTTATTTTGTTTAGCACCGTGATGGAGCAATCCGTTTACGACAAACAAAAGCTACATGAATCCCTTGCCGATTTAGAACGGAATGCACCAAGTAAATTTACAGAAATCACGAAAATTCTAGATAGCATGGCGTCGGATGCGATTGAGCAGAGCCATCGATTATCTAAGCCAGCAAATGGCGCAATTGCGGTAGCGCGTGCGTTGAGAGATTACTTGACTGAAGGAGACGTGAATTTTGTCCAACATTGATATCGATCGTCTGCTTAATCCTATTTCTGATGAATCTCCAGTGGGAAACGATGCCCGTTACGAGTTTTGCTACGAAATGATGGAGTCCGAAGTGAAGAAATTCGGTTCCTTGTTTGGCGAAACAGTAGATTGGAGCGTGGTAAAAACGCACGCGACTGAAGTTCTAGAGCACCACAGTAAAGACTTAAAAGCCATTTGTTACCTCGTTCGCGCGCTAACAGAAGAGTTTGGTCTGCAAGGCTTTGAACAAGGTCTAAAGCTGCTTAGTGAGGCGTTAAGTCGCTTTGGCGTTGAATTGTATCCTTCCCGAAAGCGGGGTCGAGATGGCGCGGTCGAATGGTTGAACCATCAGTTTAAACTGGTCAGCAGCAAGTTAGCGGAAAGTGCTCAGTCATGGGAGTTGGTATCAAACTGCATTTCGACTATTGAAGAAGTGCAGCGCCAGTACGACGAGGTTTACCAAGACTCAGAAGCGGATTTCTTTGAGATTCGCACTCAGCTCAACGTCTTATCTCAACAAGCTGCGGCTGATGAGCAGAGCGATGATGCAGTCGTTAACGTCGAACAAGCGGCGCCTGCACCAGCTACGCAGTCTGCTGCCGAAGAAACGCCAGCGCAGAGTGAAGTGCAAACCGCACCGGTGAAGGCGGTTCCGCCGGCCCCTAAACCTGCGCCAGTTAAGAAAGCGGTGGCAAAAGAAGTGGATGTCGATACGGACTTCTCTTCGCCGACGGCTTCTAAGCGCACCTTGAAGAAGGTTGCGGAAGTCATGCTTCATGCGAACCCAAGTGATCCGCTGGCTTACCGGATTTATCGTCATCTGACTTGGGATGACATTGATGGTCTACCCGACCACCAAAATAATCAAACGCCTTTGAGCTTGGCAGTGTCGTCCGATCAACAAGCGGAATACCGAGATAAAGCTGACCAAGAAAGCGACATCGACACCATTAAGCGTTTGGAGCGCACATTAACGGATGCGCCGTTTTGGCTGACGGGCCATTACTTCGTGTATTCGATGCTTAATAACTTGGGCTTTGATGATGCAGCGCTTGCTGTGAAACAAGAAGTGACGCGTTTTGTTGAATCGCTAGAGGGCATCGAGCACCTCTCATTTAAGAATTCTATACCATTTGCAGATGAAGCGACCTTGAGCTGGTTATCGACTCAAGATACTACTTCTTCGACTTCTCAACCCGTTGTTCAAACGGTTGTGATTTCGCAGGAAGACTCGCTGCCAATGGAGGATATCACTCTAGAAAATCTAGGGGAATGTGCCGCAGAGCTTGCCCACAAACTTGAGCTGGATAGCTCGGGACGTGGGCAGTTCATGCTGTATTTACAATTGATAGCAGCTTACCAGTCTGTTGGATTATACCCGTTGTGTTTGCCGTATCTTGAGAAGGGGTGGGAAGTACAAAAAGCGTTTAATCTCGCGAGCTGGGAACCCCACTTATCGTCACAGTTAGAAGACCTAATTCGAAAAACACTCCATCGGTTATTTGGAAGCAAGGATCTTCTACCTGAGAAGTATGAAGAGTGGAAAGCAATTTACGACTAATTAAAGAGTTAGATAAGGAACGAATTATGTCACGTGACGGCTCGGTGGCTCCTAAAGAGCGAATTAATATCCGTTATGTTCCAGCAACTGGCGATACGCAAGAAGACGTAGAGCTGCCGCTAAGCATGATGGTAGTTGGCGACTTTACTGCGCGTGCAGATGAGACACCAATTGAAGAACGTACTCCAATTAACATCGACAAAGACAACTTTAACGAAGTGCTAGAGGGCATGTCTCCAAACGTTAAAGTCAACGTTGAAAACCGTCTTTCTGATGAAGAAGGCGGCCAGATTGGTGTTGATCTGACCTTCCAAAACATGAAGGACTTCTCTCCTGAAGCGATCGCGAAAAGTGTACCTGAACTAAACAGCCTACTTGAGCTTCGCGAAGCCTTGGTTGCACTTAAAGGTCCTCTAGGAAACGTGCCTGCGTTCCGTAAGAAGATCGCATCGGTTCTTCAAGATGAAGAAGCGAGAAAGAAACTGTTGGATGAACTAAGCATTGGCAACGACCAAGACGCGAAAGAAGAGTAAGGGATATCATGTCTGCAGAAGCACAAGCGCCAGAACAAGAAGCAGCCTTAGTTGAATCAGGCTCACTTCTGGATAGCATTCTTAACGAAACACGTTTAAAGCCAAGTGATGAAGGTTTTGACGTTGCAAAACGCGGCGTAGAAGCATTCATCAGTGAGCTACTAAGCAGTTCGAACACAGAGAAAGTCGACCAATCTCTGGTTGATCTGATGATCTCTGAAATCGACCAAAAATTGTCTAAGCAAGTTGATGCAATTCTTCACAACGAAGAAGTTCAAGCGATTGAATCAACGTGGCGTGGCCTTAAGTACCTGGTTGATCACACTGACTTCCGCGAGAACATTCAAATTGAACTGATCTCTGCGAAGAAAGACGAAGTTCTTGATGACTTCGAAGACGCTCCAGAGGTGGTGAAGTCTGGCCTGTACAAGCAAATCTACACACGTGAATACGGCCAGTTCGGTGGTAAACCTGTTGGCGCCGTCATTTGTGATTACGCTATGTCAGCTTCGTCGCCTGACATCAAATTGATGGAATACATGGCTAACGTAGGTGCAATGTCTCACGCACCATTCATCACGTCGGCATCGGCTAAATTCTTTGGTCTAGACAGCTACGAAGAGCTGCCAAACCTAAAAGATCTGAAGTCTGTATTCGAAGGTCCACAGTACGCGAAATGGCGTGGTCTGCGTGAGCACGAAGATGCGCGCTACCTAGGTCTATGTACGTCTCGCTTTATGCTACGTACACCTTACTCTGTTGAAGATAACCCAATCAAGGCGTTTGACTACGATGAGCAAGTAACAGACAGCCATGATAACTACCTATGGGGCAACTCAGCGTACGCGATGGCGTCTAAGATCAGTGAATCATTTGCTAAGTACCGTTGGTGTCCGAATATTATTGGTCCTCAAAGCGGTGGTACTGTACAAGATCTACCGGTTTACAACTTTGAAGCTATGGGTCAAATCGAGACTAAGATCCCAACCGAGATCCTGGTTTCTGACCGTCGTGAGTATGAGCTAGCAGAAGAAGGTTTCATTGCGCTAACCATGCGTAAAGGTTCTGACAATGCGGCGTTCTTCTCTGCAAACTCTGTTCAAAAACCAAAAGTGTTTGCGAACACGCCGGAAGGCAAACAAGCCGAGATGAACTACAAGCTAGGTACTCAGCTTCCTTACATGTTCATTATCAACCGTTTAGCGCACTACATAAAAGTGCTACAGCGTGAGCAAATTGGTTCTTGGAAAGAGCGTTCTGACCTAGAAATCGAATTGAACAAGTGGATTCGTCAATACGTTTCTGACCAGGAGAACCCGCCAGCGGAAGTTCGTGGTCGCCGCCCACTTCGCGCTGCGAAGGTTGAAGTATCAGACGTAGAAGGCGATCCAGGCTGGTACAAAGTATCGATGTCTGTACGTCCTCACTTCAAGTACATGGGCGCCAGCTTCGACTTGTCTCTAGTTGGTAAGCTAGACCAATAACCCATTACTGAAACCATCAAGCAGCCAGTGAAGACTGGCTGCTTTTTTCGTAGGACCGCATATGGAAAAAGGTTACCGTCTTTTAGAGCGGATCGAGCTAGGAGAACCAAAAAACTGCTACGAGAAAGTGGTGTCTCATAAGCATTTGATTGAATCCATTCACTCGCATCTCGCTGACTTGTTGAATACGCACTCCGGCAACGCAATGATCGACAATGAGTATGGTCTGCCAGATTTTAACGACGTACTTTCTAACAACACAAACCTCGTTCGCCATATTCAAAAAAACATCACGTCAACCATAGAGCGCTTTGAGCCCCGACTGCTTAATGTCGAGGTTCATTACCGTGAAGACCACCATAATCCATTACAACTCGGCTTTGGTATTCGCGGCGAAGTTTCCCATAACGGCGGTAAAGTCCCAATGTCGATCGATGTCTACATGGGAACCGACGGCCAATTTAACGTTTAGTAGGTGCCACTTGAGTAACAGTAAATACTTTCAAGATGAACTCACGTATTTACGCGAGTCGGGTAGTGAGTTTGCCAAATATCATCCGAAGTTAACTCACTTTCTCTCTGAAGGAACTTTTGATCCAGATGTCGAACGATTGCTGGAAGGTTTTGCTTTTTTGACCGGACGCATCCGCGAAAAGATTGACGATGAACTTCCTGAGCTAACGCAATCTCTGATGACTTTGCTGTGGCCACATTACATGCGTTCGATCCCGTCTTTGTGCATTAGCGAACTAAAACCGCATACCGGAAGTGTTACTGAGAAAACCGTGGTGAAACGTGGTGCGGAAATGGCCAGCGAGCAGGTAGAAGGCACGCAGTGTTTGTTCCGTACTTGTTATGACGTCAATCTATACCCAATTACGATTACTAACATTGAACAAACTAACAGCCGCACCAGTTCGATGATTGATGTGACGTTATCGACGGAGCATGGCCTTGAGCTGTCTCGGATAGGTTTAGACACGCTGCGATTGCACCTGCATGGTGAGATTCATATTACTCGCACTGTCTTCTTATGGCTGTTCCGTTATCTAGATTACGTCGAGCTAGATGTTGGTGGTGGCTACAAACACCGCCTAGGGCCAGAATACGTTAAGCCAGTGGGGCATGAAGAAGACGAAGCGCTGCTGCCTTACAGTAAAAACTCCTTCGCAGGTTACCGCTTGCTGCAAGAATTCTTCTCTTTGCCAGATAAGTTCATGTTCTTCGACATCAAGGGTTTAGAGTGGTTAAAAGGCATTCCCCAACGCAGTACGGTCAAAATCAAATTCCACTTTAAGCGTGCTTTGCCTTCAGAAGTGGTGCTTAAAGATAAACACTTAAGGTTGCACTGCACACCTGCCGTCAACTTGTTTGAAAAAGACGGCGATCCAATCCGTTTAGAGCATCGACGAAACGAGTACAAGGTGCGTCCACAAAGTAACACTCAGGAGCATTACGAGGTTTATTCCATTGAGCAAGTGGAGAGCTGGAGTAAAGACGAGCGTCGCCGAAAACCACTGATTGAATTTGAATCGTTTGAGCACCAAATCAACCAGCGTGATAAGCGAGAGTTCTACAAATCCAAAGTGGGCGAGCGAGTAAGCGGAAGAGGGTTAGAGCGCTATATCTCATTCCATACTCACAATGGCGACATCGCGGATTTAGGGACTGAAACAGTATTGATGAAACTGCAATGCAGTAACGCGGACTTAGCGGAGCGCCTGTCAGTAGGAGACATCACGTACGCGACGCACAAATCGCCAACGTATGCGACGTTTAAAAACATTACTAAGCCAACACAGTCAGTAAGTCCTCAGGTTAATGGTGAGCTTCAATGGCAGTTGATTGCCAACATGTCGCTCAACTACTTGTCTTTGGCCAATATCGATGTGTTGAAAGTGTTGCTCTCGACTTATGATTTCCACTCTCGAGTCGATAGACAAGCCCACCGCGCGTCGATTCATCGACTTGATGGCATTATTTCTTCAGAGATGAAACCAATCGATCGCGTATTTCGTGGTGTATCTGTGCGTGGTAACCAATTCAAGCTCGTGACGGACTCTAAGTTCTTCGTAAATGAAGGCGATATGTTCCTTATGGCCACGGTATTGAATGAATTTATCCGTTTGTATTCGAGTGTGAACTCCTTTACCGAACTAGAGGTGTTCGATGAAGCGACGGGCGAGGTTTACAACTGGGCAAGCCTAATCGGGCAGCAGACGATACTATGATTAACACACTTTCTGATAAGTCGAATGAGTTTAGTTTCTACCAAGCGGTGTTGCTGTTAGAGAAACACTACCAGCTGGAGCCAAACTCAAATTTTGTTGCCGTGGGCGAGAACAAATACTTTCACCAAGAGCGAATTGAGTTCAGCGTGTCGCCAAACCTGTGCTTTCCAAAGAGTGATATGGACTTTATTACTCATATGGAAAGAAACGGACAGCAATATTCACGTATTGAGACGAACTTTCTTGGCTTGCATGGTTCAAGCTCGCCCCTGCCTGCGTCTTACACTGAGAAACTCGTCGGTCGTGATCCCGATGATAACCCAGTGAAGGATTTCTTCGACTTTTTCCACAACCGCTATACAAGCTTACTGTATCGTGTTTGGAAGAAATACCGATATCACGTGCAGTACAAAAGCGGGGCAAGCGATGCTTTTTCTGGGCGCATACTGCATTTGGCTGGTCTTTCTAGCGTTATGCAAGATTGTGAAGTAGCGGAGTTAGATCGAGCGAAAGTTCTGTCTTACGTGAACCAGTTATCTACGCGTACACGCTCACCCAAGCTTATTTCCGGTATTGTTTCGCACTACTTTTCACTGCCGAATGTGCGAATCGAAGAATGGGTTTATAGACGCGTAGAAATCGCTGAAAGCCAGCGTAACAAACTCAATCGTTCCAATTGTGTATTGGGGCAAAGCTTACACTTGGGACAAAGCATTGCGGATTTGAACGGCAAGTTTAACTTGTGTATCGACAACATTGATTTTGAAACGTTTAAGCAGTTTTCCTACGATGGTGAGTTACATAAGACGCTGGTGGGCTTGATGCGCTTTATTCTGCGTGACCCAATGTCGTGGGACCTAAAGTTGACAGTTAACCTAGGCAGTATTCCAGAAAACAAACTGGGTAATGGAGAAGGGAACCAACTAGGTCAAACGTTCTGGCTTGGCAACCCAGGTGATAAAGACGCCAAAATTCGACTTATCGGAAGCATATAAGAAAGCCGCTCAACGAGCGGCCCTTTATGTTTTCCTCAAAGAGGTCAGAAAAGCTTAACGACTGATCGGCTGGTGCAGTACAACGGTAGTATCAAGCCTTTGAATGCCGTTAAATGATTCAATTTCATTACAAAGATGATGAATAGACTGCAGGTCGGGCGCTTCAATTAGGGCAATAATATCAAAGTTGCCACCAACAACGCTCGTTAAGCGAACCTCAGGGATTTCTTTAAGTGCATTCGTTACATCATTCTTCTTACCCTTTTCACAAGAGATCAGTAGATAACTAGCGGCTTTTCGCCCTTCATTTTCTACGCGAATCTGTGCGGTATAGCCTTTGATAATACCGGTCTTTTCTAAACGATTAATTCTTTCTGCTACTGCTGTTCGAGACAAACCAATGTTTCGGGATAGATTCGCAATCGACTCTCGCCCATTCGACAATAGACTTGAAAGTATTTTTCGATCTAATTTATCTAAACCTTGTAAAGTCATGTTTGAAATCATGTGTTCTGCCTATTTTGTTTTTATATTGTTATTAAATCGACTCTGGGAGCGTAAAGTTATACAGCTCAGCAAGAGTGAATGGGTTTTTCTGTGTCAACGGAGTGATGCGTAAGCTCAAGTCCCTCCCTGACACTTTTATGTCACTGACAAAGCTGCCGTTATGAGTGTTTGTCAAGGTCGAGTCACCTAGCAATCTGTATATCGCCCATTGACCACTCTTATTTAAAACGTGCTGTCTGCCTTCATCGGTTACATCCTGGAGTGTGATACTAATATTGAAGTCACCATTTTGCGGTGGCCATGCCATTTCACGAATGCGGCTTGGACCGTGGTAGTAACTTATATTGGTATCTGCAATTTTTAAGCTCGCTCTAATCGCACTAGAATCAAGATCGAGTACTCTTGCACTAAACGGAATATGAACGCGGTTAGTGCTTTTATTAATTAATGTGTCTCGAATAACGTTATAGTTACGCAGTTGCACTAACAGAGCCGGAGAGATTGGCATCGTCTCGCCATCCACCTGTTTTGGCGTCCACAAATTGGTATCGTAGAACGGTGCAAAATTTTTCTGAATAAATGTGTCTAACAAACCACCGGAAGCAAACAGCAATTCAAAATCTTCAATTGAGATTTCCTCGGTCGCTGTTAGATCAAATGGGTATCGTCCTAGCCCTATCTCTTTAAACTTGGTGTAAATCTCGCTGTACCATTGGGTTTGAATGCCTTTAGCGGACTCTTTAATCATGACTGACCAGCTTTGTTGAACCACATCTAACAACCAGCTACGAACGGGTTCCGGTGATTTTTGGGCAATCTGTTTAAGTTTTATTAATGGGTCAGCTTCACTGCTGTTCATTCGATGCTGAGCTGCCGCTAGCGCCGCCATTTGCGGGTCAGGTGCATCAGCAATATCTTTCATATACGTGCGAACACGGCTTAACGCTGCTACGGTCTCATCCCAAGGAGTAGGGGAGTTTGGTGTTTCACTGACCTGAAGTTGGTTTAATAAGTGAAAAGCTTGTTCAACACGTTTCATTAACAAGTAATCAGGCTTAACTACTTCCTCTACTGCGTCTGATGCGGAGTCTGCCGCTGCCACGAGTTTCGGGTCTAGCTTTGAAATCAGAGCATTTTTTTCACCAACGGGTGAAAATTGTGTGTTGGCATAGACCTGCTTCAGTACGGTTGTCATTGGTGAAGAAGGGCCCGAGATTAAGTCTATCGCGTTCGTTAGATCGCCGACATTGTCATAGTTCTGGACTTTTAGTTCACTCAGCGCATTGCGCCAATTACTGATGTAGTCGTCAGTATATTTTTTACGTACTTCCTCTTTGAAGGCTTCTTGTTCTTCACTAGTAGGAATAACGTGTTGTGACAGACCTAAAACCCAGTTGTCACTGATGACTTGTTGTGACATTAGGTCCACGCGTGGTCGATAAAAAGTGCTAAAACCAGTGGAGGTATAGATCTTATCTACGATCAAGCGTTCACTATCGATTGGTGTGTTGAATACATTGCTAAACTCAAAACCCACAGCTCGTTGCAGATCTAGGGTTCCTAAATCAATCGAATTTGCTTCGTTTAAAATGCCTGCATAAACGAGATCAACATTCGAATTTGCTAGCAATGAGCGACGTGTTGCACGAACAAGATCCATATTGATATCAATTGGATCAAACTGTGTGCGAAAGTAAGCGTCCAAATAACGCATCGCCTGATTGACGACGTCACTTTGGTTGCTCAAATCGTTCATCATTTGGAGAGTTTGATGACGCAAAAAACGGATATCACGCTTTGTTGGATCGTTTAGCATTAGATACCCCTTCAATAGAGGTAAAGCGCGTGTAAAAGTGTTTTGATTTTGTGTCAGTTGTAGACGGTAACCTTTCTCAATGAGAGGTATCAACTGTTGAGCAACGTCCTTAAGTAATGCTTCGTAAGCGATGCGAGTGCTTTGATCCAAACGGCTAATGTTGAGTGGTAATATCTCTTCATCCAAAGCCTTAGAACCTTTAAGCCACGCCCCATAAGAAGGCTCTATTGCTTTCGTCGCCTTCGCTAAAAGCTCATTGAATCTTGCATCTTGCTCCACTTGTGATTTGTCATCGATACTCAAGAGTTGATTCATCACGTGTAAGTTACTGTCTAATGTCGTGAAAAAGAAGTAACTGCCCCCAGTAAGCAGGATAATAGAGCCGAGTATTGCCAAACGGCTTTGTCTCTGAATTAGACGAAGATACGTCTTGTTTTCGCCCGCAAAGTCGCTTTCCGGCAATATTTGTGAATCAATCAGAAAGCGAGAGAAATAAGGCGTTTCTGTTAACTGAGTATGCTCTGACGCGATAATAGGTAAGTTGAAGTAATTACTACAACTTTTTGCAAGTAAATTGTACTTGCGACCGCCTTGCAGACTCGAACTAAAGAAAATCTCACGGATGTCTAGTGAATAGACACCGTTGTTAACATCACATAGACGCTCAAGCACATAGCTGACTTCAGACTGACATAGCTCAAACTGCTTAGGGAAAGCGAGTATTGCTTGTTTCTCATCAATGTCCGTTGAATTAGCGGATGCATCTAGCGCATTACTTTCAAGCACTCTCACTAGATTTCGATAGCTATCGCGGTAGTACTCTGCAAATACACCTTTGGCTTCTTTTAGTGGGATAGAGAGGAACTCAACACGTGTCTTGAGAGAGCTAAAGTGCATGTATTCTTTAAAGCCATCTAACTTGTCTAGCTTTGACATAATCAAATAGATTGGCAATGCTGAAGACGTTTTAGAGTTGATGGTACTCAAGCGCGCCAATAACGACGAAATGGTGTACTCTTTTTGCTCTGGCTCAGAGACGATCATGAACTCGAAATCGGTGAAGAATAGACACCCAGAAAATGGCTTTCGAGGTCGATGATGAATAACTTCTTCAATGAACGTATTCCATAAAGAAGCATCACTGCTTGATACTTCCTGGAACACTAAGCGTTGGTCTGGTTTGATGTATACAGCGCTGTCAGATTCGTACCATTCAAAAAAGTCATTCTTAGCGGTTCTAGTGCGATCCATCGGTTTGATTGCACTAGAATTAAATAAAAATTGACGTCGCCCTGACCCTTTATTACCAAGCATCAGGTAAATTGGTTTCTTGCCTGAGTTAGCAAGAAGAGGCTGGATAACCATAGAAAGTGCTTCTTCCTCGGTTTCCAAATGTTGAGCTTTAGCGTTGTTCTTTTTCTTCAACCATAATGTGAATTGAAAAGTGACGTAAACAATGGCGATAGCACCAAGGGTCAGCCAAAGATAAAGTTGATCGATTTCGTCAAGAAAAAGCAGATAAATAGTGGTGATAATTGCAGCCACTAAAAACATCAATATAGTAGAAATCACCACTGGATTTCTAAACAGTTTTTGTTTGAACATAAGCCTAAAACTTCTTTAATTGTATTGTTATTTATTGTCAGTTTTTTCAGCTTGTAGCTGACTCAATTTATATAGGTAGATGTTCAGTAAAAGGGTTGCGCGGTCAATTTCCTTTTGCTGTGAATACTTTTCAGCGTATTCAATACGACCTAAAAGCGGGAATAATGAGTTACTGTATTCGTACGCCTTTTCAGAGTTCTTATCTACATTCTGTCTAGCTACGTTGGCAAACACCGTTCTTGCGTCTGAGAATCGCTTATAAACATCCATAAACTGGTCTTCTAAATGGGCGCTCTGTGTCAAAAAGTTTTGACGTAGCTGCTGTGCAGAAGACGAATCCGGATAGATCGCGATTAATTCATTGGTCAAGCTATCGAGCTCGCTGACGTTACTTACTTTTGCCGAGTCTAAAAACCAGTTATTCATCATAATATCGACACGATTAATGGCCTGCGTTTTCAATGACTGAGCATATTTTTTATTTTCGTAATCTAACGAGGCGACCAAATTTACAAGTTCATTAAGTGAAGCTTGATTAATTTTTTGTTCCAATGTTCGATAACGTTGTTGCTCGTACATGAAATGTGAACATATCGCAGTAACAATCAAACCAATAACGAAGTAGATCATAAATCGACCAGACTTTGCCGGTGATGCTTTCTCTTGGCTATTTAGGTTGGGTGATGACACCGGTGCTGGAGAGGGAGACACATTCACTTTAATTTCAGGTGCCTTCTGCGTTGCTGCAGGAGCGCTAGTGTTGGCTTGTTTTTTCTCGCGTAACTCAGCCGCAATTTGTTGTTCTTTTATCTGCTCAATCCATTGATTCAAAATACGGCGAATGCGACCTAATGACGGCGCTTCAATACCGTAATGAAGACGAAGCTCTTCCTCAATCCTCAAGCATAATTGATGTGCTGCCTCTATCAATGGAAGCTCTTCTGGTAACGCCCGATGCTTATTAATTCGTTTTTCAGTATGCTCTACCATCCATTCAATAGCGCTCATTCGTGCCTTTGACTTTGAATGCTCTGGATACGCGTTGAACCAATATACGACACACACATCAAGTATTGAGTTTAACCCTTCAACAAGGCCTCTTAAGCCGTCGTTATAGGTTGACGCAACGGTAAAGTAACAGCAACAACGTAGGTCTTTCGCTTGGGTACTCAAGATCTTTTTTGAGAGTGTTTGAACCGTTTTCCACGAGACTCTCCCTGTGACTTTATTCAGGTTGTTTATTTGACGTTTAATTTCGTCAAAATCCTCAGAACCATTAGGATTAGAGCCGCTTGGGTTATTTTCATCGATTGGTCTTCGAGCGAAGTCGGTAAAAAACATAAGGAAAGTTCCAACTGATCATATAGAAGTATTAAGTTATATAGGATTTCACTACTGTTATATTAAATTATAAGCAGTGCACATCTGTCGCAATTCTATAGACAAAATAAGCGGATTAGATAATAAAAATTCATTAAAAGAAATTAAATTACTTTTAGTGTGATCTTTGTTCATAATATTAATATCAATAGTTAAGTCTATTTATAAGAAGAAACTTATATATGAAGATGAGAACGTTGATTAAAAAGTAACTAAATTGTTATCGAAGATTACGCTTTGTTCAATTAGCAATCAAATTCTGTTACTTCTATTTAAATAGAAAGATTTACTGTCTCGTCACTTAATCTGTAGTCGGTTCTTTAGTTTTTGTTTGTAGGTAAAACAACCAACCTGATAGTTGAAATGTATTAAATTATAGGTGTTTTTTTAGGCTTATTGAAAAAGAGAATATAATTGATATCTTTCGCCTCTAAGTAGAATATCGGTTTTCCTAGAGGGACGAAATGCTAAAACCAAGTCAAGTTGGGCTGATTTCAGCCATGTGTCTATTTTCTTCTGTTGCAATGGCAAAAGGGGAGCGATATGGACTCTCTACCAGTATGTTGACTATCGATAGCATTAAATACGATGAAGGTAAAAGTGGTGAGCAGGATACGCTTAGGTTCGGCTTGGTTCATACTCGTCCTATTGATGAAAACAATAACCGTTGGCGTTGGTGGTTAGGGCTAAACTATCTAGCAGAAGATATTGAAGCGCCAGCAAACGGCTTATATGAAGAAGCGACGAACTATGAACTTCGTGTTGTTCCTCAATATGCGTTGACTTCTTGGAGTGTTTTCACGCCATACGTTGGTGCGGGCTTGTCTGTCGGTTACTCGCAATATTCTAATCGCTGGCAAGTAGACCAAGAGGGCTATCGTTATGAGAGTGTTGAAGACATCGACCAGTTTGAGTTAGGTGCGGTTGTGACCCTTGGTACTGCTATAAAGTTAGGCAGTAATCCTGACGCCCATATACAAATTATCCCGCAGGCCTCTTATATCCTTCCGGTTGTAAATGATGGAATTGGTGGGCTTGAACTATCAGTTTCTTTGCTCTTTTGAGGTTCGTAAATGTACTCAAATCAGCTAGTTTTATTTATCTCAAAGTGTCCAGAGGAATACACCGGTGCAAAGCATATTGAAATGCCTGAAAGTGGTGGTTCGATAGGTCGTTCCCCAAGCTGTAGCGTGTCTTTAGCCGATCACAACCGCTTTATATCGGGCACTCATTGTTTGCTCAGCGTGTATGGAGATACCTACTATATAAGTGACGTATCAACTAATGGCACAATGGTAAATGGGAATAAAATACTAAAAAATCAACCCGTTGCGATAGTTGATGGCGACATCATTTCTTTAGGGCAATATGAGATTGGTGTTTCTCTTGAGCACGTTACCTCAACACTAGACATCGCCGCTGATATTGCTCCTGAGCGAGTATCTAGCGATCCTCTGGTTAGTCTAGGAGATGCGGTTGTCGAAGAGGAAGAAAAAGTCGGTGCCTTAGAAGATTTGTTTATGGAGACTAAACAGGATGACATTGATTGTCATGATCCTGTTGCTCACCTTAACTTTTCGATGCAGCGAGATGACGATTACTTAATTCGTGATAATGAGCGTACAGAATCTGAACAACCTAGAACCGTGGAAAGCACGCGTCAGGTGGTCGATGACAGTTTCAGTATATATTCCGAATTCGATCAGCCAAGCCTAATCCCTGAAGACTGGATGGCTGCGGAAACCAAGAGTAACGCATCGGTCAATGATGCATTAGCGCCAGAAAGCGGTAAGGCACATAGAGCCGATATTGCCTCAGCTGAGGTGATGCAACCTGGCACGGTAGCCCCAGATAGCACGATTCAAAGACAACATCGTACGCCTAATGTTACTGAGATGGTCGTAGAGCAGGCTAACACAGGGTCAAAATGGGAAGAGATGACCCAATCTTTTACGCCTTCTCCTAACACTAATCAGCAACTTCAAATACCTACGGCAGAGCACGCGATAAACAGTACGACGAAAGCACAAGTCGATACTGATGCGGCCGTTTGCTCTCAAGATATAGCGCAAGCGTTTTTTGATGGTTTGGGTATTCGAAATCCAGAGTTGATGACAAACGAGGCGCAGTTATTCAAGCAAATGGGCACTTGCTTGCGTTTATGTATTGATAACCTACAGAAAGAGTTGCACGAAGTGGAATCGTTAAAAGATGAGCAGAGTGCGAGTGAGGCTAACTCGAACATTGCAGAGCTAATGCTCACTTTGAATAGTCAGCAATTACTGGCTCCAAATGAACTGGTTGAACAAATGCTCGATGAGCTGAACGATCACCAAGTTATGTTTAACAAAGCACTGAATGAGCTCGTTTTAGAACAGTCAGAAACGAACGATCCCGTAGCATTTGCTAACAGGGTCGCTAGCCAGTCTTTGTTCTCAACTAAGTCAAAGCTGTGGGCCGAATACCTAGATTTCTACACTAATAATCGTCGCCTGCTTAATGAAACATCCTTAAAAGGGCTGATTAAGAAAAACTATAACAAAGTGATTAAGGGAAACCATGCGTAGTATCGCCGTATTACTCGGATTTGCCATGTTGTCCGGTTGTTCCATGTGGGATCAATTTAAAGAGTCCACGGGTATCACACCAGAAACTTCGTCGATTGAATTGGTTATTGAGGCATCACCTGTACTCAATGTGAGAAATGGGGGCCAGTCATCTCCAGTTATTCTCCGTCTTCACGAATTAAGTTCGCCAGTATTGTTCCGAAGCTTAGATTTCTTTGCCTTGTTTGAGAGCGATAAAGCGTCGTTGGGTGATGAGTACATCAAACGTTACGAATATCAAATACAGCCAGGTGGAAAAGTTCATGAAATGCTAACGCTAGACCCTGACACTCGTGCCGTCGGTTTTTCAGTGGCTTTTCGTGATATTGATGGTTCGTCATGGCGAAAAGTGGAAGTTATTGAAGAGAAGAGCGAGTACTACATCAAGCTCAAGTTAGAGGGCAGTGAGTTAATTTCTGATAACACTCGCGGCATTGAACAGGTTTACTTTTAAGGGATAGAAACATGTCTTTATACAATCCAGTTGTTTGGCAAGATGGAATGTTCATGAAGCCGCAGCATTTTCAACAACTCGATCGTTCGCAAAGTAAACTATCGAGCCTACTGAGTGCCAATGCATCGCCTTTGCATTGGGGAATTAAACGTTTAGAAATCAACTCTCAGTTACTAGCACTGGGTAAAATCGGTATTACTCGTGCTGAAGGTATTTTACAAGACCGGACACCATTTGAGCTTCCGTTGCTTGCTGAGCTGCCTGAAGTGAAAGATGTAGATCCTTCGATTGCCGATAAAGTCGTTTATTTGTGCTGTCCGTTACCATCGGAACGTTCTGAGTTATTTGGTACCAAAAAAGACGGTGCGCGCTATACGATGGAATCTCAAGAAGCGGTTGACGCTTGTTATGATTCGGAAGACATGGCAAATATCGTCGTCGGTAAGCTTAACTTTTGCTTAATGTACGATCATGAAGATAAGAGTGCTTACACGTCTATTCCGATCTTAAAGATCTCAGAAGTGAAGCCTGATGGCAGCGTGATCTTAGATGATAGTTTCATTCCTACCTGTATCGATATTCATGCGTCGACAGTACTGAGTAAATTTGCGACCGAGTTTGCTTCTATGTTGAAGCATCGCGCGGAATCGATAGTCCAGCGATTAGGGGTGGTGGATCAACAAGGCGTATCATCGGTTTCTGACTTTATGCTATTGCAAGCGCTCAACCGATACGAACCCTTGTTTTGGCATTTCGCAAGCACAGAAGCTGTGCATCCTGAGTCTTTGTATCGAATTCTTCTTCAGGCAGAAGGTGAGCTTTCGACGCTGTGCTCAACGACACGCCGACCTATTGAGTTTACGAAGTACAATCATGGTGATCTTACTAGCTGTCTTTCTCGCGTCCTAGACAGTGCGAAAATGACATTGAGCGTGATGTCTGAGCAAAGAGCAATTCCACTGACCTTAAAAGATCAGAACTATGGCATCAGAACGGCAGCAATCCCTGACAATAAGATCATTGATACGACAACCTTTATCCTCGCAGTTAAAGCCGACGTGACCTTGGATGTTCTGCATACCCAGTTTGTCAGCCAAACGAAGATCGGTTCTATCGATAACATACGTGACTTGATTAACCTTCAACTGCCTGGGATTGAGATCAAACCAATGCCAGTTGTGCCACGCGCGCTGCCGTATCATGCTGGCTACACCTATTTCGAGCTCGATAAAACGGGCGAAGAGTGGATGGCGTTGAAGAACACTGCTGCGATTGCGATTCACGTTGCGGGCGATTTCGCTAACTTATCATTGCAACTTTGGGCCGTTCGTCTATGAGTTACGCAGAAACCGACGTCACCGTAGTCTTATTCCAACCAGAGCCTGGCAAACCAATGGAGGTAATGCCAGCGCCTGACTTGTCGAGAAACATCGCAGTACAAGATCTATCTATCGACAACATGGGTATTAACCCGCTAGTGGACCAGTTCTCATGGTTGATCGCCAGTCTGTCTTGTATGTCTTCGATCCCTTGGCTTGATGACCCGATGCCATTTCGTGAACAAGTGGCACGTGAGATTCGAAAAGGTGAACGAAAACTTAATGAAATGGAGCTCGATCGTGCTTCGGTTCTTGTTATTCGTTACTGCTTGTGTGCGGCGATTGATGAATCTGTTTGTCGACAAGAGTGGGGGGCAAATAGTCACTGGAGCCAGAACAGCTTACTGTCTGAATTCCACAACGAGACATCTGGTGGTGACAAGTTTTTCGTTATTCTCGACCGCTTAAAAGCCGACCCTCGCAAATACCGTCACGTTATAGAGTTTCTCTATTTATTGCTTCAACTTGGTTTCCAAGGCAAGTACGGCCGTGAAGAGCGTGGCAACGAAAAGCTAGCGGAAATTGGCAGCACCATTTATCGATTAGTGCGAGATGACCGCCTAGCAGAACAAGAAAAAGTTTCTTTAATCAACCTTAAAGCTAAATATCTAAAGAAGCCGTTAAAAAGGGTAATTTCACCCAAGCTGATCTTAAGTCTTAGTGCGATGACGTTTGCGCTTATGTATGCGGCAACCTACATCGTCATAGACTTAAAATTTCAGCAACTGCTTGAAATGTATAGATAACCAGAGATCTAAAATGAGATCTTCTGCCAGTTTTAGGGTTTATTGTGAATATCACTGGTCTTTTAGTGAAATTCACTAGTTATTTAGAGAGATTGCAGTTTGCGATCTCTTTTATCATTCAATCAATAAAATTCAAATGGATTGGTTATGGGCGTAACAGTTGGTGCGAATGGACTTTCGATAGTTCATAAAGGCTCAGGTGGTGAAGCGAATGCAACGCTCCCAGATGTTTGTTTAACTAAGGTCGGCAAGCCAGTCGTCCCTATCCCTTATGGCAACAATGCTAAATCAGCAGACCTTGCTGGTGGGACTACGACAGTCTCTATGGATGGCGGTAACAGTGTCGCTATCAAGGGCAGTACGTTCTCAAAAAGTACCGGCGATGCGGGCGGTGATAGAAAAGGCGTTTCCTCAGGCACGATAGAAGCCGAAGCAAAATTCATTTCAGCCTCACCAACGGTTAAATTTGAAGGTAAGGGCGTATGTCGTCTGTCCGATCAAATGACCATGAACAAAGCTAACACTATGTGTTTGGGTGGCGCACAAAACCCATCGGTTTCTGTGACTGAAGAGCAGGAAGGGACGTATACGCTGGATATAGAATGCAAATATCCAAATGGGCTCCCTTACTCTAATGCACAATTTTCTTTAGTCGAACCTTCAGGTGCTGTCATTGGGAGTGGAGTGCTGGATTCTAGCGGAAAAGCATCTGTTAATGGTCTCGCTCTAAAAGAATGCAAGTTAGTGCTCAGTGAAACTCAAGACTCTTACACCCCGAACCAATCTTTAGCTGAAAATATTGTGACGGAAACTTACCCTGATCCGAATGATTTTTGTACGTTTGTCGCAGGTCGCCGCTCACCATTTTGGGAAGATCGTGTTGGGGTTGCTAATGACTGGGGGATATTGATGTCCCCATCCTTCAGTGATGATGACTTTAAAGACATTGTGTTAGAGCAAAGCCGTATATCGTCTCCTTATGCGATTAGTCAAAATCACTCTAAAGACTTTTCTGATGCTTATGTTTCGGCACTTTATCACATCCAAACTGATACTACTGCGCTAGAGAAATATGAACCTTTAGTTGAACTGCTCTTGGAGCAAGTGCACGAAAATGGCGATATATTGAGAGTCTTATATCAAGCTGATGTGTTTGAGCCTCCCTATGAATTATTAGCGAAGCTTCGCTTTTTAGGGACTGGGAATACTGTGAAGTATTTGCAGTTTGTTTTATGGACGTTGATAAACAATCAAATCTGTTCATACATCGATGAGCTAAACAGTGAAATCATCGGTCGTTTAGATTTCATACAAAGCCAAGCTTCTGCAAGATCGTTGAGTTCTGTTGAAGAGGGTATAAACGGTTATAAAAAAGCACTTAACCACTTCAAACAAGCACTTCCTGACGTCATTAGCCAAATTTTCGAAACCAAAAATGACACCCTAATTTCTATATCGGCAATGGCCCTTGGGAGTACCGTTAACATAGCGAGCCAATCTAGCTTTGCTACTAATTTAGGTAGGGTTAATGCGGTGGTGTACACGAAGTCAAACAACTTGAACCGCCCATCATTTGTCACTTTTGACGATAACTTTTCTGACTAGGACATTTAAATCATGGATGCAGTTTTTCCGATAGCGCAACGAGAAGGTGACGCTTACTACACGCTCAGTGATTTTACGAAATTGTTTGATCAAGCTAAGAGCGGTCGTTATTTAATAGGACAAGGGTACGGTTGGCATAGTGGCATTCACTTAACATCAAAAATGTTACCGTGGGGGAAAGGGCTCAGACCTATTCAAGCGATGCTTGATGGAAAAATAGTGGCATTTCGCATAAATCCTGATTACCTAACATCAACGTACCAAGAGCAAGAGTTTAAGTATAGTAATAACTTTGTGCTTATCGAGCATGAGGCTGTAAACCCCGAAGATAATGAAGATGTATTTAAGTTCTATACACTTTATATGCACCTTGCGCCACCTTCAGATATTGGCGCCAATTCATCTATAACCACGCGTTACCGTTTACAAGAAGCGAGAAATGTACGCACTTTCAAACATAGTGATGTGCCTACTAATTCTGGTGAAAAAAAACAGTCGATGTCTAAAGGAACATTACTTGAATACCTGTATGCAGAAGAGAAGGAGACCCATCCATACCAGATCGACAAAAATACCTACAAAATGATAAAGTGCCGTGTGGTAGAGAATGGTAAATCGGCAAGTGGTAGCGAAAAAGCACTGTTAAACAAGATTGTTTGGTTTGCTTCGGGTCTCAATAGTGACTTTGACATTTTAGAAGATTCCTCTGCTGTCCTATCAGAACCAGTTTCAGAACCTAAATGGATGTCGGACAAGGCGGCAATGATTAGGGACGGTAGTGTGGTTTCTTTACTCCCACTCCTATTTAGAGAGGGGATAAAGGTTTCAGCTGGGGAAGATATCGGTTACATGGGACTGCATGAGTACAGTAACGATGCAATTGGAACTAAGAAAGAAGATAATCGTGTGCATATCGAGATGTTCTCTTTTGAGGAGCCGCCCGAATTTTTCAAAAAACAGATTTCTCCCAAAAATGCGGAAGAAAATCCACTTGTTGTTCTCGATGGGGCCGATAGTAGCGGTGCCGTTGATATGAGTAATTCGTTTATTCAGCAATTACTTGAATCTGTGACAGAAGATCAAGTAACGGACTTCTCCTCGTTCACTGCTCGCGATGCCAAAGTATACTTAGACGGTAAGCGTAAACACTTTGAGCGATTTATTGTGAAACATCCTACAGATTGGCATACAGAGTCGTCACAAAGTCTTTATGAATCAATCCATCAGACCGCAAAGGAAGCTCTAGATATTAAGTGCTCCGCTGGTTTTGTGACTATAGAGGACTACCGTAACTCCCCATGGCGCGATCAAGTGATGGATAGCTTTGATCTTTTCTCGCAATTCGAACTGGAAAGAGCAGATAAGTTCTCATGGATGCAAGATTTACAAGGTGATTTGCAACTAAGCGATGATAAGAGCCTTTGGCATTATTGGCCTTTTGTAGGAAATCACACCCAAAGTAAATGTTTCTGTAATCGTGATATTTCCAAGAGTTTTTTACTTGAAGTCTTAGGTGGAAAAGAAACTATTTTTGAGAACTCTCATTATGACAGTATGAGAAATGTTTCTTTAGATGAGTTATTAAATAGCTTGAATGACATGTTTAGGACGTATGAAATCGATGATTGTTTGAATAAAATCCACTTTCTGTCTCAAGCATTTCAAGAAAGTGATTTTTTCAAAACGACGGAAGAGTACTATTATAACGGGAAATATCCAGAGAAATGGAATAAGTACAGAGGTGGTGCATTCTATCATGGACGTGGTTTATTACAGATAACACATATAGAAAACTATGCTAAATACTTTGGTGTGAATACTAAAGATCTTACAAAAGAAATGATAGAAAGCGTTGCTAAAGATTTACACACGGCAGTAGATTCTTCAGGGTGGTTTTGGGTAAAAGGTAGTGCTTGGGGAGATATTCGTCCATTCGCTACCAAGAATGATCTATTTCGTGTAACGATCTCAGTAAATGGTGGTTACAATCATTTGTTAGAGAGAAAAAATAACTTATTAAAACTTTCAAAGTTGATTAATTGTAATTCAATATCCGATAACTATGACTTTAGTAAGTTTTATCTTAAGGATAGTTCAATGATCAATAAAAATTACTATAAAAGAAGTAAGAGTGTACATCACAAGCTGGAGTTAATGATAAATGAATAAAATGATTACATTTAGTTTAATCTTTTTATCAACATATTCTTTTGCGGAAAGCAGTATTACGCAAGAGCAAAAATTCACAGAGGCTGAGGGGCCTTTTTGTCAATATTCTCTAAAAGCAAATGGAACTTCATATGATTTTAGCTTTTTTGACTCATGTGGCACAAGCGATTTAATTAAATTGAATGAAGAGCTTTATTTGGTTGACTTGACTAATGGTAATATAAATAGCGAAGCATACTTTATTTTTGACACAGAAAAAAAAGAAGTTCCAAAAGAGATTGGTAGTTTGAACCTTAGTTATGACATTTACGATTATGGTTTTGATATTATCGATCATACATTATTGGACAGAGATAATGGTAAAATAATAAAAAACGCTAATAATAATTATACTGGCGTGTTGTCTTACATTTTCCAGAGAGATAATTTTAATATGAACATACCTAAAGATAGGATTTTGTATTGGAATAGAAATGGAGAAGAGAATTATTGTTCTTCTACAATAGTTTTTTCTGCTAATTATGACGAACATAGGCGAGATGTTTGCTGGAATAGTTTTTCATCAAGATATGAATATGTTGAGATTATTGAAGGTAGAGTAAGTTTAAGGATAAAGGGAGAGTTTGATGGAAGGCAGTTTAAGTTTGATAATAATGGTGAAGAACTGACGATTAATCCATATAATGGAAAGTATAGTACTAACAAAACCAACGAAAAATTCCCTGATGAAGACTATTTTAATATAAAGTGAATATATTGTTTTTATTTTTAATGTAGTTGAAATGCTTAAATTCAATGAAATTTATAAATCAATTGTGATGGTCGGGTTTTCATTTATTGTGTCGTTTTCAAATTTTGTAAGTGCAAGCTGCAACCAAAATTCTGTCATATTTACGTGTGATTTAGAAAATAAAGGTGGCAGTTTGAAAGCTTGCTTTAATCAAGCTGAGAATTCGATGTACTTCGTTGTTGACGAAAATGGGTTGAAAACAGTTTATGCCCCACGAAAGGGGAAGAGTTTAGATAACTATAAATGGATAGATATTTCTCTTGAAGAACCTGAATTCATTCCTTTGAAATTTGAAGTAAATGAAAACAAGAATGCGTACTTTTCATTGACTAGAGGTGGTGGACGGTTGAGTGTCGTTGCTAGCTTCGTTGACATGATTGAAGATGAAAATGCTGTTGAGTACTACTGTGAATTGGGAACTGAAACAGCTCTGGATCCCAACGTTAGATTAAAAATAAAACACGTAAAGCCTAATGAGTTTGAAGCTTGGGGTTAAATAGCAATAGATTCCGGTGAGAGCCTAAATAAAATTCATTGTAATAAAAAGTTAGCTTTTCTAGAAAATCTACTCGAGACGTTTGGATAAGAAATGTTCAGATAAAAAGCGCCGAAAGGCGCTTTTTATTTTCTTTAAAATAAAGTATGGTCTCCCTCCTTTTAAAATGGTAAGTGTTGAATAATTCAACAGTGGTTAGGTAAATGAATAAAATAACTAAACTCGCTTTGGCTTTGTCCGTATTGACATCTATTGTTGGGTGTCAACTGGTGTCAAATACGCCGATGCAATCGACAGCAACGAAGGAAATAATTGAAAAAGCAAAGGCAGAGTTTGATGGACAACGTTTTTATAAGTTGAATGAATATGATGAAGAAATCAACGTTTCAGATGACGGGGTCATTACCTTCAAGTCTTACTTACCACGCAGCGGCGGCTATGAATGGGTACCAATTGTGATACGCGATACTAGTTTTCGTGTTTCTTGCGATTATTTCAGTGAATATGTTGAAGCTGGAATGGTTGTTCAGGTTCAGTTTGTAGGTAAACGCGGGCGCATTGAAAATTACGACAAGCAACGTTGTGAAGAGTTTGGCGAGCCAACATGGCAATAAGATCTATGGATAATTAAAGCGCCGACAGGCGCTTTTTATTTTCAGCCCTAAACCACCTACTTCAGTAGGTGGTTATCATCCGTTTCGGCTTTGCCTGTAAAACTACTCATGCTAAATGCGTCTTTGATTTTTCCAGAAGTCAAAGAGGACAAATAACATGAGTAGATACAATCAAGCTTCCCACGTATTTTGGCGTTGTCAATACCATATAGTGTGGACGCCAAAGTATCGATTTAGGATCTTGAAGAACAATATAGGTAAAGAAGTTTATCGATGTATTTATGTTTACTGTAATCAACTTGGATGTGAAGTCGTAGAGCTAAACGTACAAGTTGACCACGTACATTTAGTTGTAAAGGTCCCACCAAAGCTTTCGATATCCAAGTTGATGGGGGTATTGAAAGGCAAAATAGCCTTAAAGCTATTTAGCAAGTTTCCTCACCTTAGGAAGAACAGGCTTTGGGGTAATCACTTTTGGCAAAGAGGCTATTTTGTCGATAGTGTTGGAATCAATGAAGAAATAATACGCCGATATGTAAGACATCAAGAGAAGCAAGAGCGAGTAGAGCAGCAGCAATTGGCGCTGGACTAAACAAAGGCCCCCTTTTAGGGGGCTCACACAAAGCCACCTTCTTTAGAAGGTGGTAATTTACTTACGTTTTAGTTAACCGTTAGAAAAGATGTAGACCAATCTTCGGAAGATTAGGCAAGCAATGCGTAGTATCTGGTCACAAGTTGGTATGAACTTGCCTTTTAGAAAACGCTAATAAAATCGCTAAACAGCTACATGATAATAGAACGACACCTAAGTTTTGTACTGTTCCAGCCATCGCTAATCCCGTCCCGATCATGATGTAGTACATGAGCCCAAATAAAGCGCCTGCGCTGCCAACCTGTTGTTTATAATTAACGAGTGCATCACTGAGTATGTTGGGTATCGCAATCCCATAAGACATGACGACTAACACCATTGGAGCAACAAACCAGATTGATTGGTTCAGAATCAACACACCGACTGATCCAACGCTAATCAATATTGCTGAGAACCAAAGTAGCTGGCTTTTTCGAACATTTTTGGACACTAGGGATTTGTTTAAATAACTTCCAAGCAGAGTGCCTAACCCCAGTACCATGCCACTGTATCCAAATTGTTCGGAGTTATACCCAAGTGCTGAGAAAGTAAATGCGCCAAGCTGGTAATAAGAAAATAGAGCAATGTTATACAAAGCAACCAGTAATCCTGAGCGCCAAATTCGCGCGTCTCTTACCATTTTCCAGCTAAGTTGATGCAACCGTACTGGTGTCTGTTCCTTCTGTGTTTCAGGAAGCTTAATAACGTTAAAAGAGAGCAATACTAACGCGATTAAAAACAAGGCAAAAAACACATAACGGTATCCACCAAGCGCTGTAAGCTGCCCGCCTAATAGCATGCCAACTACCGGGCTGATTGATATACCCATCCCCATTAAGCTAAAGACTTTACTCAGTTCTTGACCGTCAAACGCGTCACGAAGCATGGTCTGTGTGACAACGGATCCTACCGCGATACCAAATGCGCTTAGGGCTCGCGCGGTCATGACAACAGCAAAGCTTTCGGTTTGAGTTGCGAGTAAAGATGCGCAACCATAGATAAAGAGCCCAATAAGCATGGTGGGCCTTCTTCCCAGTTTATCTGCGAGAACTCCCCAAACTACAACGCCAATGGCAAAAGCTAGGAAGTAAATCGACAATGTTTGGGCTGCTTGTGCGTGGTTTACATCAAATGAAAGAGCGATTGAGCTCAGCGCTGGGCTATAAATAGTTTCTACAATTTGCGGAAACATCAACATAACCAGCATGAGCCATAAGGAGGGCTTAGTATTCATATTGTTACCCATCGTTAATGAAGTTGGCGGGCAGTATAAATGAGGCTATGATTGATCTAATAACAACATAAAAACCAAATACATCAACATTCGGACAAAATGGCGCTTATTAACGAAAAAACACAATTTGATGCAGACAAAATTTCTAATTGTGTAGTGGGAATTGCTGCGGATATTGGCAAGCACGACTCAGGTATACATATGCACAAGAAAGGGCAGTTATTGTACGCACCTCAAGGTTGTATGAGTTTTGCTCTGGAAGACTCGATTTGTATTTTGCCACCGACAAAGGCGGTTTGGATCCCACCTAATACGCCGCATCGCGCACTACTGACGAATGTGGTGGCGTATCGATCTTTGTATTTTGATTGTGAGGAGTTTGCCTGTCCGAGTAAGATCACGATGATAGAAGTGAATAATTTACTCCAAGCTCTTATTGATAAAATGTCATTTTGGGAGTGGGATAAGCCTAGCAGCGAGATGGTAAATACGACGGCGCTTTTTTGGGAGGAGTTTTATGCTGCGAAACGTTATTCGTTTCAGTTGCCTTTGCCATCACATCGGCGCTTAACAACGTTTCGTCGAGAGTTGGTTGAACCTTCATTTCTAGCTCCTTCGCTTACTACTCTTGCAAGCAAAGTTGGGGCAAGCACCAAGACGGTAACACGATTATTTAAGTCGGAAACGGGAATGAACTATCAAGATTGGCGGCAACAGTGGAGGCTTTTAAAAGCAGTTGAATTGTTATCAACGGGCATGCCAGTCAGCGCAGTTGCCGATTGGCTGGAGTTTTCGTCAGACAGTGCTTTTATTGCATTTTTCAAAAAGCAAACTGGACAAACACCTCTGACGTTTATGAAAACCAAGCCTTAAGCGTCAAAATGCTCACACTCTTTCTAGAACAAACCCCAGGTTCACAGGCTCAGCCTATAAAGCATACATAGACAGGTACCAACGTGCAGGTTACTTGTCTTTACTCTGCAGTTTGCGAAAGTATTGCGTAGTAAAATCAACAAAGGCTCGGATGCGTTTTGGTTGATGTCGGTCGTGATGATAAAGGAGTGAAAATTCCACACTCGGAATGCTCCAATTGGTAAACACTTCTTTTAGCTTGCCTGTCTGGAGTTCTTGTTGACAATAAAGTGCTGGCACACGGATGATGCCATTTCCCGCCAAGGCTGCTTTTATCATTACTCTGCCACTCTTACATCGTAACTGTCCACGTATCTGGTGTTCCGTTGACTGCTTCGTATTCGTGTTCTCAAATGCCCACCGTGTCACACTACCTGTCAAACAAACGTGTTTTTCTAAGTCCTTTGGATGTGAAGGATAGCCATATGTTTCTAAATAGTTTGGGCTTGCGTATGTCCCCATTTCCACATCGATCAGTTTGCGAGCGATAAAGTTGGAGTCGTCTAACTTTCCCATTCGAAAAGCGATATCGAATTCATCCGCGATTAAATCGACACGATGGCTGCTAAAATCTAAGTTAATGCTCACTTGTGGGTGTTGGATTAGAAACTGAGCAACGATATCTGCGACAACGTCTTCTCCTAAATAGCCCCCCACACAGTTGATACGAATGTCACCTCTTAAGTCTTCTACATCATCAACCACTGCCATAACAGCTTGATCAATATTGTGAAGGGCAGTTTCACACTGTTTATACAGAACCTTGCCTGCTTCGGTGAGGTTCAGTGTTCGAGTGGTCCTTTGTAGCAAAGTGACACCAATCTGTTGTTCCAGATTTGTTATTTGACGTGAAACGTGTGAGCGAGAAACGCCAAGTTGCTCTGCTGCTTTCGTGAAGTTTCCTAGTTGAGCGATTAGGACGAAAGAGCGAATATCCGCAAGGTTGATGTGTGTTTGCATGATGACTTCTTCATAATTCAAAAAAGTATTGTTGCAGTATAACAACAGTGTTTCAACTAGGGCGGCATATATCAACAAACAAAGTTTTCTTAAACTTACCGCCACTGATGTAAACCGTTCGATTAAGGATTCAAAATGAAAAAGTTAATTGTTATTACAGGCGCTAGTTCAGGCATTGGTGAAGCGATTGCACGTCACTTCAGTGACCAGGGCCATGCTCTTCTTTTGTTAGCAAGACGTGTAGAACGTTTGGAAGCATTAAACTTACCAAATACGCTTTGTGAAAAGGTAGATGTGACCGACAAAGCTTCTTTCGAGGCTGCAATAGAGAAAGCTGAAGCGTTGTATGGTCCGGTAGATGCACTTGTAAATAACGCAGGCGTTATGCTTCTCGGTCAGATAGATACTCAGGAAGCATCGGAGTGGAAGCGCATGTTTGATGTGAACGTAATTGGCTTGCTCAATGGCATGCAGTCCGTCCTAGCACCGATGAAAGCACGTAACAGTGGTACGATCATTAACATCAGCTCTATTGCGGGCAAGAAAACATTCCCTGATCATGCTGCTTATTGCGGTACCAAATTTGCGGTTCATGCTATTTCTGAAAACGTACGTGAAGAAGTTGCGTCATCAAATGTTCGCGTTACCACGATTGCACCTGGTGCAGTGGAAACGGAATTACTTTCACATACAACGTCTCAAGATATTAAAGATGGTTATGACGCCTGGAAGGTGGATATGGGCGGTGTGTTGGCCGCAGATGACATCGCACGCGCAGTGCTGTTTGCTTATCAGCAACCGCAAGGTGTATGTGTTCGTGAAATTGCTTTGGCACCGACAAAACAACAACCTTAACATTGAGTTACGGCGATTTTAGGTCACTAAAGCCGTAAAACTTTGCATATCGATTCGTGATTGAGATGGCATCTTTAAACTAAGTTGCGTGAAAATTTAGGTCATCCATTTAAATCCGGACACTAAGTGTGTTATTGCTTATACCCAAGTTACTCAAGGTGAGAAAAAACTTTGAGTAATTTGGGTTTTTATTTGGTCTCAACTTTAGGTAGCGGAATTTATTTAGGTCGAAGGCGATAGTTGTGAAGAAAGGAGAGTGTGACGTAAAACAAAATGAAGCAATATCCGTCTCTTAATGAGAATTGATTTCATCAACGTCACAAGCCGTTACAATTATCCGTTAGGTATTATACTTTGTGGGTGGTTAATATTTAACCAAACAAGGAGGTGTGTATGAAACGATTCGCAAACATACTTTTTGCAACACAAGGATTGCCAGGCCATAGTGACGCCCTCGAACAAGCGATGAGGATTGCATCTAGCAACAAAGTGCCTGTCTCAGGGCTAATAGCGTGTCCTGATTTCCCAACAGACATGATCCAGTATCAGCAAAGTTATGAGCAATCGCTGCAAGACTCCCTCAAACAAAGTATTCACGAATATAGACAGAAGCTGGGACTCTCTGAAGAGGATCTCGCATTTCCTCTTACTGTGAAAAGCAGTGAAAAGCCCGCTGTCTGTATTATTCAAGAAGCATTAGCTGATAACAAAGATCTCATCATCAAAGAAGCTGAACCGCTCGGTGAAGGTGCTGAGGGTTTCAAAGCTATTGATATGACTCTGTTACGAAAATGCCCTTGTCCGCTTTGGTTGCACCGACCAATTGATAAGCCAAGAGATAAACGCCGTGTTGCTGTGGCTATCGACCCATTAACGGCAAGCGATGAACAGCACTCATTAGCCGTGCGCTTACTCGAATTATCGCGTTCGATAGCCGACACCTGCGATAGTCGTTTACACGTGATTTCTTGCTGGGAGTATTACTTAGAAAACTACCTTAATGGTAACGCTTGGATTCAAGTCGATGATGCTGAGTTGAAACATGAACTCGATAAGGCAAAAGCCGATCATAAACAAGCTCTGCAACAGCTGTTGGAGGAGTCTGGGATTACAGGTGAAATTGTGATTCACCACCTTCATGGAAAACCCGACGAAAAGATTCCAGATTACGTAGAAAGTATTGAGGTAGACGTGTTGGTCATGGGTACCTTAGCGAGGACTGGTATATCTGGTTATGTCATTGGTAATACGGCTGAAAATATTTTGCAATCGATTAACTGTAGTTTGGTCGCTCTTAAGCCCGATGGTTTTGTCTCACCGATTCAGTAATTGGGGTGTAACAAAGTTGGGTTTAAGTGATGTTTTAGGTAAAGGAGGGAGATGGATCTCTAGAACATGGAATTATCAATGTATCAATAAGTTATCAGAGGAGAGTGACATGAAAAACCTATGCCCGAAATGCCACACAGAAATGATAGAACGTTCGAATGTTTATGTTTGTCCGAGAAATGATATCGGTGACTGCACCTACGATGCATTCGAGTTAGCTGATGACGATAATCCATATACATTCAGCCAAGAACACGTAAGTAGTGACCTACGTTCTTATGCCGTAGCAGACAGCAAATAGCGGTTTGTATCGGCGTTCCTCTAAGTAGCACTCAGTGATTACTGTTTGCTACTTTTCCCTTGGTTTCATGATCGTTTTTGAAGCGCTTGGGCTAAAACAATACAGTGGAGTTTGTCATTTGCGCCGAATAGCGCGTACCTTCTTATAATAACGAATGGGCTGCGATGTTGAATAACATAACGGGTAAAGAAAACCTGCCGAAAAACCTAGATAATCAGTTGGTCTTACTGATTTTCCCTGCGCTGCCAGTTTTAATCTTCTCTTTTCTCTTCTATATCTATACTCCTGCAGGCGTGAGCTGGAATGCGGAATGGATACCAAGCCTCGATATCAACCTTAGCTTTAGATTAGATGGTCTTTCATTTCTTTTTGCGGGACTGATCAGTGGGATTGGCGCACTGATTCAAATCTACGCTTTGGCTTATTTACGAGAAAGTGATAGCCGGTTTTCCTTTCATTTGTATCTAACCCTATTCATGCTTGCCATGCTAGGGATTGTGATGAGCGATAACATTCTGTTGTTATTTGTTTTCTGGGAACTCACCACCATCACTTCTTATTTACTGATCGGGTTTAATCACGAAAATAAAACGTCTCGGAAAAACGCCTTGCAGTCGCTGATTGTTACTGGTGCTGGTGGACTAGCGTTGCTAGCTGGTCTTATCTTGCTGGGAGCAATGGCAGGGAGTTATGAGCTAAATACCATTATCGAGCAGGCAGACACTATTGCGCAGCATGAATGGTTTATCCCATCTCTAGTGCTCATACTACTCGGTGCATTTACTAAATCTGCGCAATTCCCGTTTCATTTTTGGCTACCTAACGCGATGGCAGCTCCCACTCCGGTCAGTGCGTATTTACACTCGGCAACAATGGTAAAGGCAGGCATTTACCTATTAGCACGTTTATCGCCAGTTTATGCCCACAGCGAGATCTGGTTTTATGCTTTAGTCATCACTGGGAGTATCACGGCCATTTGGTGCACATTTGTCGCATTAAAACAAACTGACTTGAAGCTGATGCTAGCCTACAGCACGAATGTTGCTTTGGGTAAATTAACATTATTACTAGGTATGGGCACAGATTTGGCCGTTAGTGCAGTATTGATGTTTATTCTCGCTCACTCTTTCTATAAAGCTGCGCTGTTTATGGTGGTGGGTAATATCGACAAAGCGACAGGAACACGAGATATTGATCAATTGTACGGCCTGAAGTCAGTTCTCGTCATCAGCATGGTTGCGGGGAGTTTGGCTGCATTGTCTAAAGCGGGGTTCCCGCCGTTGTTAGGCTTTTTGAGCAAAGAATACATGTACAAGTCCGCAGTAGAGCTCAATAACTGGATCGCCTTTGTACTTTTAATCGTGAATATACTGATGGTCGCGCTAACCATTATGCTTATTGCGAGACCATTCTTTGCTCGCCGTGATCTCGCGCCGATTGAAACTAAGCCAGTTGAGACAAAAAAAGCCATGTGGATCTCGCCTTTGCTCTTGGCAGTTGGCAGCCTCCTAGTTCCGTTATTCGGTTTGAATTGGTTAGATCGCAATATTATTTTTCCGGGCTCTGCTGACATTCTGCCCACAGCAACTCTTAAAGAGACATCACTATGGCATGGCGTGAATGTACCGTTAGTGTTAAGCGTTATTACGCTAGCGTTGGGGTATGTGGTGTACCGTGTTTATCCTACTGTGTCTGCATTTTTTCAGCGGCTACATCTATTCGTCCCCAAAGCGGAGAATATTTTTGAACGACTATTAGATGGCATGATGACAGTGGCGAAGTGGCAAACGGCGCGGTTACAGCAAAAGAAATTGAGTCGCTATGTCCTATTATTTTTCACGGTACTTGCCGTTGCGTTACTGAGTCAGGTAGCGCTTATTCCTCTGCCTTTGGTTGGCGAACTTTCAAGTGTCACTTTCTATGAGATTGGTATTGCCTTATTGTTGATTGGTGCTGCGCTCGTATGTACGTTGTCCCACGCAAGACTTCTTGCGATTTCTGCGCTTGGTATGATTGGCTTCATGACCACGCTTGTTTTTATGATTTATAGCGCCCCGGACGTTGCGAAGACTTTACTGTTAGTGGAAACATTAATGGTGGTCTTTCTTGCATTGTTAATGCGTCATATGCCACGTCTAACCACCGTGCCTAAGCATTCAATAAAACGTAAAGTAGCGAATATTTGCATAGCAGGTGTGATAGGTGTTTCGGTTACTTTACTTTTGTTAGGAATCACGTCTCAGCCGATGGACTCTTCGGTGTCAGATTTCTTTGCAGAAAACAGTGTCCCGGGTGGACATGGGCGAAACATTGTTAACGTTATTCTGGTCGACTTTCGCGCATTTGATACATTGGGAGAAGTTGTTGTCGTTGTTATTGCAGGGATTGCTGCAGTGAGTTTGCTTAAGACAAGAGCGAAAAAGCAAAATCGTATCCAATCATTAATTTTTGCAACCACGGCACACATTGTTTCGGCACTCATGCTCGTATTTTCAGTGTATCTGTTGTTACGTGGTCATAACGAACCGGGTGGTGGCTTTATTGGTGCGTTGATTGCCGTTATTGGTTTATCACTTCTCATGTTCGCGGAATCACCGAAATACGTTCGTTCTAGGTTGTATTTCAAACCGTTTCTCATTGCGTTATCTGGCATCGCATTGAGCTTAGTTTCTGGTGCTTTGAGCTTTGCGTTTGATAAACCGTTTTTGACCGGACTGTGGTGGAAAGACGTGATACCACTAGGGACGCCATTGGTTTTTGATGTTGGTGTTTACCTTGCCGTTATAGGTGGCGTGATGGGTATGCTGCTTCGTATTAATGAGGAGCTAGAGTGATGGAAATAGTCTGGAGTGTTGTCGTTGGAGTATTTGTCGCAGCAGGTGTTTATTTAATGCTTGAAAAGCATATCTTGCGCCTTTTGTTCGGCATCATGTTACTCAGTAGTGCGGTTAACCTTGCTATTTTTACCGCTGGAAGGCTGACGCCCGGAGAGCCGCCATTGATTGGCGATAATGCTCTTTTACCACCAGATAGCGCGGCAAATCCTTTACCTCAAGCGCTTATCTTAACTGCGATAGTCATCGGTTTTGGACTACTTATTTTTGCTTTAATGCTGTTCTATCGAGCTTATAAAGACACTGGAACTGCAAACGTCGATGAAATGCAACGTTCTGAGGAGGGTCAATGAGTTCGATTTTGCTTACGTTACCGGTTGTTCTCTCGCTGAGTACGGCGTTGACTATCTTCTTCGTCCGTCGCTCAACAAAAAGTGTTGAGTGGTTGAGCGGTGTAAGTGCGATTTCGAACCTTTTCGTTGCGGGCTTTCTCACAGAAAACATCATAAGTAATGGTATTCAAGCCGTTGCTTTTGGTCAGTGGAGTGCGCCATTTGGTATCGTGTTTGTCGCAGATTACCTCAGCGTTGCTATGGTGATGATAACGGCGGTGATTGGTGCGATATGTGTTTTCTACGCGATGGCGGACCTTCACCGAAAGCCCTCCTATAGCAATTACCATGCGTTAATGCACGTGTTGCTTGCTGGCGTTTATGGTGCTTTCCTGACTGGAGATATTTTTAATCTGTATGTTTGGTTTGAGGTCATGCTCATTTCATCATTTGGTTTAATGGTGTTAGATGCAACGAAAACTCAAGTTGATGGTGCAGTAAAGTACGTGATGTTGAACCTGATTTCGACGCTGGTATTTTTGCTTGCTATCGGTTTATTGTATGGCGCAACGGGCACCTTGAACTTGGCCGATCTCTACACCAAAGTAGGGGAAAATGAATTGAGCATCAACATGATGCTGTCCGCGCTATTTTTGTTTGCCTTTTCTATTAAAGCGGCACTCTTTCCTTTATTTGCTTGGTTGCCAGCTTCTTATCACACGTTACCAAGCGGTGTGGTGGCACTGTTTGCCGCGTTGCTTACTAAAGTCGGTGTATACGCGTTGATAAGAGTCTTTACCTTGGTATTTCCGCTCGCCGAGAGTGGTTGGCAACCGACGTTAATTTGGGTCGCAGGGCTAACCATGTTAACGGGCGTTTTAGGAGCGGCTAGCCAATTCGACATTAAGAAAATTCTTTCTTTTCATATTATTAGCCAAATAGGCTATATGATCATGGGGTTGGCTATTTACACTCCCTTAGCTTTAGCCGGTGCCATTTTCTACATTGTTCATCACATCATTGTAAAAGCGAATTTGTTCTTAATAGGTGGATTCATCGAGCGCAAATATGGCTCTAGTCAACTTGAACATTTGGGTGGGGTATACAAAGCTATGCCTTGGTTAGCGTTCTTGTTTCTTGTCCCTGCGTTTTCTCTGGCCGGTTTCCCACCGCTATCGGGTTTCTGGGGAAAGCTATTGGTCATCAAGTCGAGCATACAGGCTGAGTATTACTGGTTAGCAGGTACCGCGTTATTGGTGGGGTTGCTTACTGTCTACTCGATGACGAAAATTTGGAGTGAGGCATTTTGGAAAAAGCCATTTAGAGAGAAGCCAGAACAGACTCTGCAGGCCAAAGTACATTGGTTGTACTGCGTTCCAATTATTGTATTGACAACGTTGACGCTAATCATTGGCTTAGTGGCGGAGCCTTTTTATCAATTTTCCGTTCAAGCTGCAGAACAACTGTTAAATCCGACTGAATACATCAGAGTGGTGTTAGGAGGAAATGCATGATCTATCTATTCCTCAATTTTTTCTTAGCGTTAGCGTGGATGATGCTTAATGGCAGCTATTCGAGTCTGAATTTTGTTGTCGGATTTACGGTCGGCTTTTTTGCTTTAAGGTTGAGTCAACCATTTGGATTGAAAACGAGCTATTTTCAACGTTTTGCATCTGCATTGAAGTTATTGGTGTACTTCGCTTATGAAATGGTTATATCGGTTGCGAAAGTGGTGTGGGACGTCGTGACACCTACTCATTTGAGTCAGCCTGATATCGTTTATGTCCCTCTGGAGGTCGATTCTGATCTAGAAATCACATTACTGGCGAACATGGTTTCTTTAACACCGGGCACGCTTAGTTTGGATGTTACGGCTGATAAAAAGTATCTTATCGTTCATGCCATGTTTGCACCTGAACATGAAGAGGTTATTCGCGGAATTAAAGATGGGTTAGAGCATCGAATTTTGGAGGTGACGCGTGGATAGTTGGCTGCAAATAACGGTCACTTTTGCCTATTCTGGGCTACTACTCAGCTTTGTTATGGCTTTTGCTCGTTTAATTCTAGGACCAACGCTAGCTGATCGAGTGGTGGCGTTAGATCTGATTTCATTTATCACTATCGGATTTATTACGGTTTACACCTTAGACAGCGGTGAGGACGCTCTGTTAGATATCGCCATTACATTAGGTTTGGTTGCATTTCTCGGCACGATCGCATTTGCACGTTTGATCGTTAAAAGAAAGGAGAAAGAATAATGGACGTGTTGATTGGACTATTTTTATGCTTAGGAACATTGTTGACCTTGGTTGCAAGTCTAGGTGTCCTGAGGCTTCCTGATTTGTATACCCGAATGCATGCAGCTACCAAAGCTGGAACTGTCGGAGTGAGCTGCTTGTTATTAGCGGTCGCTTTCTCACTCCCTGAAGTTACCGTGATCTCTCGGGTTATCGGTACGATGTTGTTTATCGTTCTCACTGCGCCAGTCGCCTCCCACCTGCTCGGCAGAGCAATGCGAGAGGTCGGATATAAGATTTGGCGCAATGATTAACCATTAGCGTCGAATAGTACTACGCCCTAGTCGAAATAAACTCGAAGCTGTATTGATGAAGTCGGAAGTAATTGACGGTATATTCAAATGCACGACCATCTTCTAGGTAACCAGTGGACTCAACTTTTAGAATAGGGGAAGCTTCTGATTCATTCAGGTATGAGGCCGTCTCTGCATCTAACAAATACGGTTTGACAGACTGACAGCTTTTCGCAATTTTCAATCCTTTGCTATTTTCAATGTACTCATATTTAGAACCATTCATTATGGCTATGCTCAAGTCTGGAAATAACATTGCTGGCATATGAGTGACTTCGTAAATTTCAGGCTCATCATTAATACATCTGAGTCTATGTATTTCATATGTATCATCATTGGGCGAGAGATTTAACTGCTTAGCAACCTGCTCATTCGGCTTTTTAAGTTCGAACTTTATGACTTGAGAGCTAGGTGTTTTCCCTTGTTTACTGACTTCCTCGATAAAACCCAGCAAATGTAAGGCATCATGTTGGGCTTTTAGATCGTTTACATAAGTTCCACTACCTCTTGTCCGGCTAATTAAATTATTGTCGACCAGAATTTGTAAGCTTTTTCTGATGGTTACGCGGCTTACGGAAAACTCTTCTTGCAAATCACTCTCTTTTGGAAGCATCGATTTAGGTTGTAGTTCCCCATCTTTGATCTTTTTTTCTAATCGTTCCGCAATGTCTATGTATTTGGGTTTCATAATACCTCGCTAAGTCTTGGATCATGATAGCAAGAATGTGATCTGAGATGTAGTTAATACTTTTCCTTAGGATCTTTGTGTGATTTTTATCTCGTATCTATGTGCTTATACTTTAAATGTATCATAAAAGTATTAATACTTATTTTATACATTTTCAGGATAAACATTTGAGGTAGCGAAATGAAACGTCAAAAATTAACGATTGTTGGTGCTGGCAGTACATACACACTTGGTATGATGAACAGCCTTATTGCCGAAAAAGATAACTTTCCACTCGCAAAAGTCGTGTTTTACGACATAGATGAGAAACGCCAAGAATCGAATGCATTAGCTACTGAAATTCTATTGCGAGAACACTATCCAGAAGTTGAAGAGTTTGTTTATACAACGGATAAATCTGTCGCATTCGCAGATTCGGACTTTTTCTTTATCCAGATCCGCACTGGTGGGTTGGCCATGCGCGAGCGCGATGAACAAATCCCGCTATCCAACTCTTGTGTTGGGCAAGAGACATGTGGCGCGGGAGGAATGGCATATGGACTTCGCTCTATCGGCGATATGATCCAGCTAGTGAACGAGATCCGACAAACGTGTCCAGATGCGTGGATTCTTAATTACACCAACCCGGCGGCAATTGTCGCTGAAGCTTTAAATCGTGAATTTCCGCATGATAAGCGAATTCTAAATATTTGTGATATGCCAGCAGCGATTATGGTCAGCTATGCGCAATTGTTAGGGTGTGAAATTTGGGACTTTGTTCCTGAATATTTTGGGCTTAATCACTATGGCTGGTTTACCAAAATTCGTAATAAACAGGGTGAAGACTTAACGGATAAAATTAAAAATATCATCCTAAAAGAAGGGATCAGTGCGGTTGATGCGGAAATAGCGGATGACCCATCGTGGCAAGCCACATTCAAAAACATGAGAACAATGCTTGCTGATAATCCAGAGTTTTTGCCGAATACGTATCTTCAATACTATTTGTACCCTGAAAAAATGGTAGCGAAAGAGGATATCAATAATACTCGCGCAAGGCAGGTAATTAACGGCCGTGAGAAACGAGTGTTTGAATTGAACGCAAGAATAATTGAAGCGGGCACCACGAAGCACGAAACACTGCATGCCGATATCCATGGTCGATACATGGTGAGAGTCGCGGCTTCGCTAGCCTACAACTTGAGCGATGTGTATCTCGTCATCGTACCGAATAATGGTGCTATTACAAATTTACAAAATGACGCCATGGTAGAAGTTCCAGCTGCGCTAACTAGTGATGGACCGAAAGCTTTTACTGTAGGAAAAATCCCAACCTTCCAAAAAGCCATGATTGAGAGCCAACTTGGTTACGAGAAATTAGTCGTGGATGCTTGGTACGAAGGAAGTCAGCAAAAGCTGATTAATGCACTCACACTTAACCGTACCGTGGTTAATGTGCCAAAAGCTAAAGAAATAACAAAACAATTACTAGAAGAAAATAAAGCCTACCTTCCTCAATTTTTTCAATAACAACTGGACGTTCGGGGCCTACTTGTAGGCTCCGTGAATGAAACAAGAGGTTTATATGAAAGACATTATTCAAAGGTTCGGGGCCGCGATGTTTGTACCCGTTCTATTATTTCCAGCAGCGGGCATGTTATTGGGTTTCTCTGTTGTGCTGTTAAATCAAGAAGTGTTCCCTTGGGCACTAGAGGGGAGTGCTTGGGTTAAAGTCTCGACGATCATGTTACAGGCATCTCTCGCTGTATTTAAAAATATGGCACTTATTTTTGCCGTTGGGTTACCTATCGCTTTAGCTAAAAAAGCATCTGGTCGCGCTGTACTTGCAACACTTGTTTCCTACATTACGTATAACTACGTTATTGGTGGAATCCTTCAATTTTGGGGGCCAGAACTGGGCGTTAACTATACGGAAGGTGAGCGAGGTTTGACTGAAGTTGGTGGCATTCTAACGCTTGATACCAACTTGCTAGGTGCCATTTTAATTGCAAGTCTCTCTGTTTGGGTTCACAACCGATTCTTTGATAAAAAGCTACCGGATTGGGCGGCTGTATTTGGCGGAACGCCATTGGTTGTGCTCATTAGTTTCCCCATTATGGTCGTGATGGCAATTCTAACTTGTTTGACTTGGCCAAGTATTCAGCATGGTATTAACAATCTGCAATCATTTTTGGTTTCTGCTGGATCGTTAGGGGTATGGCTATTTACGTTTTTAGAGCGAATCATGATACCAACGGGATTGCATCATTTCGTATATGGTCCCGTTTTTTATGGGCCAGTTGCAGTCGATGGCGGGACGGTTGCCTATTGGATTCAAAATATACAGACATTCGCCCAGAGCTCGGAAAGTTTAACGACACAATTTCCTCAGGGTGGTTTGATGTTGACGGGAATGGGTAAAGTGTTTGGTTGTACGGGTATCGCACTAGCACTCTATTCAGTTGCGAAAAAAGAAAATAAAAAGATGGTGATGGGGTTAGTGCTCGGAGCCGCAATCACAGCAATTCTTACAGGGATCACCGAACCAATAGAGTTTACATTCTTATTTATCGCACCTGCGCTGTTTGCTTTGCATGCGTTGTTATCTGCGACAATGGCAACGATCGCCTTTATGTTTGGTGTTTCCGGTAACTTTCAGACTGGCTTGATAGACTTCATTTTCCAAAACTGGTTGCCTTTGGCTGGTAACCATGCAGGAACATACGTGATTCAGATTATTATTGGTCTCATGTTTACTGGTGTTTACTTTGTTACGTTTCGCGCGCTTATTTTAAAATACAACATACTTACTCCGGGACGTGAAGGTGCAGATAGTAAGTTGTATTCCAAAGCTGACTACAAAGAAGCGAAAGAGGTCCATAACAGTAGCGCAAGTCCGTCACAAGCTAGTGCCTTTATTGAAGGTTTGGGTGGAAAAGAAAACATTGACTTGTTAACTAATTGCGCGACGCGTCTGCGTGTTAAAGTTAAAGATGTCTCTCTAGTAAAGGAGAACGCATTTTTCACACAGCACGGAGCGGTGAATATTGTTAGAAATCAAGAGAGCCTTCAAATCATCGTTGGTTTAACGGTGCCACAAGTTCGCGAAGATATGAGCCAACTGATAAAAGCTTAACCCCCAAACTAATGCTCCAGCTCATATGGCTCAAAGGTGAGATAGAATTATCTCACCTTTTTTGTGTACATGAAGCATATTTCGCTCAGTTTCCACGAAAGTGGGGAGGAGTTATCGAGCGAGCTAAAATATAGTTAGGTTATACCCGTCTGTATTGTGGGAAGACTTGTTGGGTCTCTAAGTGACGGTGGCGCCTTCTATGTTGAAAAGCGTTTTAATTTCTTCCAGCACTTCTGGGTTAGCAATAGCACCAATGTTTTTTACAGCTTGTCCGTTTACCAATTGTTTCACTGCTAGCTCAACCAATTTGCCTGAGCGCGTTTTAGGAATATCACTGATAGCAAAAATTTGTCGTGGGACATGGCGTGGTGAACATTTTGTTTTCAATGTTTGGCGAATTGAATCGGTGAGTTGTTGGGTTAACTCGACGTTGTGAGCGAGTTTTACTAGTAACCAGATTTCTTCAGACTGCTGGTTTAACTTGCCGACAGCGATGGAGTCTTCAACCTCGGGTAGCACGTTCACTTGTTGGTAGATTTCAGCGGTACCGATTCGTACGCCGCCTGGATTTAAGGTTGCGTCACTACGGCCATAAAAAATAAAGCCGCCATGTTCGGTTTGCATCACATCGTCGCCATGGTGCCAGATATCGGTAAACTTGCTCCAATAAGCGTTGTGATAACGTTCGCCGTTGTCGTTCCAGAAGCCAATAGGGAAGTTAGGTAGCGAGTTATTGCAAGTCAGTTCGCCGCGTTTTTGCGTAATAGTATGTCCACCATCCTCTAGAACACGTGCGTCGATTCCCAGCCCTGCGCCTTGGCATTCACCTTTGTAAACTGGTGAAATAGGGTTTCCAAGTACAAAGCATCCGCAAATATCCGTGCCGCCAGCGATAGAAGCGAGATGCAAGTCCTGCTTGATGTGCTGATAGACATAATTAAATTGTTCTGGGTAAAGCACCGAACCAGTTGAGCACAGAGTTTTGAGTGACTTCAGGTTATGTTCTAGTTTTGGAGAGCAGTTCGCCTGCTCCAGTGCCTCTAAGTATTTCGCTGAAGTACCAAACAGCGACACGCTATGTTCTTCTGCTAATTGCCATAAGACGGAGTGATCAGGGTAAACCGGACTACCGTCGTAAATCACTAAGGCAGCACCACTCGCAAGAGCGGAAACATGCCAGTTCCACATCATCCAACCACATGTTGTGTAGTAGAAAACCTTGTCTTGCGATTTGATGTCGCAATGCAGTTGATGTTCTTTGAGGTGATTGAGCAAGGTACCGCCTGCGGAATGGACAATACACTTAGGTTGACCTGTTGTACCAGAAGAATACAAAATGAATAACGGGTCATTAAACAGCGTTGGTTGATATTGAATTGATTGTGGAGAAAAGTGGTGAGTAATATCGGACCAAGAAACAAACTCAGAAGTGCTAGCACTCTCAGCGTTTTGTAAATATTCGATTTGGCATACGCTAATAGTAGTCTCTTCGGAGGCACTGCTTAACTTACTACTAAGAGTGGTGTTCTTGTTCGTCATATCGAAAGCTTTGCCTCCGAACTGGTAGCCATCACAGCAAAAAAGAACTTTCGGTTTGACCTGACCAAAACGCTCTACGACGCTATCGATACCAAAATCAGGAGAGGTTGAAGTCCAAATGGCACCAAGACTGGTGGTGGCCAGCATGGCAATAACGGTTTCAGGAAGGTAGGGCAAATAACCCGCAACGACATCGCCTTTACCGACACCACAATTGAGTAGCCATTGTTGAATGGCAGAAACTTGTTCAAGCAACTGTTTACCGGTGAGTTGTCGGTGTTCACCGCTTTCATTGCTAAAAACAATAAACTCACGCTCTGGTGATTGTTCAGCCTGAGATAGGAGGTTCTCTGCGTAGTTCAGCGTGGCGTCAGCAAACCATACTGTGTCTCTATTTACATGATGATGATTAGAACCTGTTGGTGTCCATTTGGGACTGCCAAGGCTCTTGACTTGCGAACCTATATCTCCGATTACGTTGCAAAACTGCCAAGTATGTCGCCAAAATTCATCATTGTGCTCAATGGACCACTGGTGTAGAGACGTGTAATTGTTGATTACGGTACCTTCGGCTTTGTCTTTATTAACCTTTTCGATGAACCGTAATAAGTTGCTATTGCTGACGCGCTCAGCAGATGGTGACCAAATAGGTGCAGAATTTGGCATAGGTCCCTCTAATTTCAATTCTTTTGAATATGACCAAAAACAAAATAAAGGGGCGAACATAGCAGTGTTCGCCCCTTATCTGATCGTTTAAAGTTGTTCGGCAAGCTGAGGTAGTACCTCAAATAAATCACCAACCAATCCATAGTCGGCAACTTCAAAGATAGGAGATTCTGGATCTTTGTTGATCGCGACAATCACTTTGGATTCCTTCATTCCTGCAAGATGCTGGATGGCACCGGAAATCCCAACCGCTATATAAAGCTTAGGTGCAACGATTTTACCGGTTTGACCCACTTGTAAGTCGTTGGCAACAAACCCGGCATCAACCGCCGCGCGAGAAGCGCCAATGGCAGCACCTAGTTTATCGGCCACTTGTTCGATCAACGCGAAGTTCTCTTTGCTACCGACCCCGCGTCCACCTGACACAACCACCTCTGCCGCGCTTAATTCAGGACGTTCTGACACGGTTTTATCGACAGAAACCAATTCAACCATTGGAGCTGAGATAGTGACCTGCTGATGCTTAATATCAGCTTGGTTGCGACAAGTAACCGGCTCAAACGCAGACGCGCGCACGGTGATGACGCGAACCTTGTCGCTGGTGGTCACTTTGGCAAATGCGTTTCCTGCGTAAATAGGGCGGATAAAAGTGTTTTCATCGATAACTTGGACAATATCGGAAATTTGCCCAACGCCGAACTTCGCTGCTACTCGAGGTGCAAGGTCTTTCCCTTTTGATGATGAGCTAGCCCAGATTGCGTCAAAACCTTCAGCAATACTCACTACAATAGGTGCGATACTCTCGGCAAATTGATGCTTAAGTTGCTCATCATCGACACAAATTACGTTTGATATACCATCAACGCGACAAGCTTGCTGAGCGACTTCTTCACACTGGTGGCCCACTACGATCAAAACATTGTCTTGGCTGACTTGTTTTGCTGCATTAACCACTTTGAGTGTGTCCGCATGCAATTGGTTATTGTCATGCTCTGCTATGATTAAGTTCTTCATGAAATCACCTTCGCTTCGTTACGCAGCTTATCGAGAAGCTCTGAGACAGATTCAACCTTGATGCCACCTTTTCTTTGCGCTGGCGGTGTGATTTCTTGAATGGTTTGGCTAAATACCACTTCAACACCCAGACTGTCAGGTGTGATGGTATCTAACGGCTTGCGCTTAGCTTTCATGATATTAGGCAAAGAGGCAAAACGCGGTTCATTCAGGCGTAAGTCAGTACTGATCACCGCAGGTAAGTTCATCGCGACCGTCATCAAGCCGCCGTCCACTTCTCTCACGACCTGAACTTTTTGATCTTCAATCTTCACGTCGGAAGCGAAAGTTGCTTGAGGCCAGTCAAGTAGGGCGGCCAGCATCTGAGCCACTTGGTTGTTGTCCGTATCAATGGATTGTTTACCCGTAATCACAAGCTGTGCTTGTTCTTGCTCAACTAGAGCTTTGAGCAGCTTAGCAACAACTAATGGCTCTATTTTGTCTTCAGTATCGACATGAATAGCGCGATCGGCGCCTAATGCAAGCGCGGTACGTAGTTGCTCCTGACACTGGCTACCGCCAGCACTGACAACGATGACTTCATCTGCAATACCTTGCTCCTTTAGTCGTACGGCTTCTTCAACGGCTATTTCGCAAAATGGATTAATCGTCATCTTGACGTTATTGGTTTCAACATCGCTATGGTCCGCTTTCACGCGAACTTTAACGTAGGGATCAATGACCCTTTTGATTGGCACTAGTATTTTCACGTTAGATTCCTTTTACAGTGAAGACTATGTGTTTACAGTGAAGACGATGTGATGACGTCTTTAAAATGATGTTAATTTACCTTTACGTTTGCGTCAACTTTAAATATATTGTTGATTAACAAGTTGGCAACATGCAAAGAAAAAGGAATGCAATCATGGAAAGAGACTGCATGGAATTTGATGTTCTGATTGTAGGCGCTGGTCCCGCAGGTTTGTCTGCGGCATGCCGAATCAAACAATTAGCAGCAGAAAAAAAACAAGACCTCTCTGTTTGCGTGGTAGAAAAAGGTTCTGAAGTTGGAGCGCATATTTTATCGGGTGCGGTGTTTGAAACGCGGAGTTTGGATGAGCTTTTTCCCGACTGGGAAGAGAAAGGCGCTCCGCTCAATACCAAAGTAAACCAAGATAAAACCTACTATCTAGGCAATGACATCAATGGTCATGAACTGCCTTCTTGGGCGGTGCCTAATACGTTACATAACAAAGGTAATTACATCATAAGTTTGGGCAGTCTATGCCGATGGATGGCGTTGCAGGCTGAGAACTTGGGGGTGGAGGTCTACCCAGGTTTTACCGCCAGTCAAGCGATCATCGATGAAGATAGTCGTGTTTGTGGCGTGATCACGGGCGATATGGGATTAGATAAAAATGGTGAACAAAAAGAAAATTTCGAACCTGGTATTGAACTGCGAGCGAAGTTTACTTTATTTGCTGAAGGCGCACGGGGGCATATTGGTAAGCAGTTGATTAACCGATTTAATCTTGCTGAAGAGAAAACGCCTCAACACTACGCTATCGGTTTTAAAGAGCTGTGGGAAATCCCATCAGAGCAGCATCAGCAAGGTTTAGTAGTGCACGGATTAGGTTGGCCGTTATCAAATGAAGCTACAGGTGGCAGTTATCTCTACCATTTAGAGGGAAACCAAGTTGCCGTCGGGTTGATTGTTGACTTGAATTATAAGAATCCGCACTTGAGTCCATTTGATGAGTTTCAACGTTTTAAACACCACCCGTTGATTGAGCAATACCTCAAAAATGGGAAGCGTATTAGCTATGGCGCGAGAGCGATTACCAAGGGCGGCTTTCATTCGCTTCCCACGCAGCAGTTTGCTGGTGGCTTGTTAATTGGCTGTGATGCAGGAACACTTAACGGCGCTAAAATCAAAGGCACACACACCGCAATAAAATCTGGAATGCTTGCCGCTGAAGCAGTATGTGAAGCCCTTGAGAGTCAGTCAGTTACTGCTGATTATCAAAAGCATTTCAAACAGTCTTGGCTGTATGAAGAGCTTTATCAAGCACGTAACTTCTCAAGTGGAATCCACCGCTTTGGATCGTGGCTGGGCGGTGGTTTAGCGCTGCTGGAACATAACGTGTTAAAAGGTAAAGCTAAGTGGCATATCCGCTGTGATAAGCCTGATCATCAGTCTCTGTTATTGGCGGAAAACAGCAATGAAATTGTCTATCCGAAGCCTGATGACGTGTTAAGTTTCGATCGCCTCTCTTCCGTTTATCTATCCAATATCTTCCATGAGGAAGATCAACCATGCCACTTACGACTGGAGAACCAGCGGATCCCTATTGAGCAGAACCTTGAATTATATGCAGAGCCAGCACAGCGCTATTGTCCGGCTGGCGTGTATGAAATCGTACAGGGGGAGCAGCAGCCAGAGCTGCAAATAAATGCGGCCAACTGTATCCACTGTAAGACGTGCGACATCAAAGATCCAAGTCAAAATATTACCTGGACTCCGCCAGAAGGTGGTGGTGGTCCTAACTATCCAAATATGTAAGCGTTTGAGAATAATTTTTATTAACAATTTATTTACTTAAAGTTTGCGTTAGTTCAAATCTTTCTCGATGAACTCGATTGCAACTTAATCTTTCAGGCACTATTCTGATTTTAAATTGACGTTTACGTAAACTGAATATAAAGTTGATGCATAGGTGTAAAAGCGGTTACCAGTATCAAAGTTAGGTTTGATCAAATAGTGCTCAATGGAACGCACTTAAATAACGAAAGGGAGATCAACTATGGTATCGGAATCGCCTCTGTTGCAGGTAAACGATATTTCATTGGCTTTTGGTGGGGTGAAAGCTTTAACTGACGTGAGCTTCCATGTGAATGAAAAGGAAATTTTTTCAATCATTGGTCCAAACGGTGCAGGTAAAACCTCAATGCTCAATTGCATCTCTGGTCGATACACACCAAACAAAGGCTCTGTAATCTTCGCTGGAGATGACGTAACTAAACGTACACCAAGCCAACGAGCTGAGTTAGGGCTGGGAAGAACCTTCCAAAACTTAGCGCTCTTTTCTCATATGTCGGTACTGGACAACATCATGGTTGGCCGACACCACCTACTGAAAAATAACTTCGTCACGGGGCCACTCTATTGGTTCTCCAATGCGCAGAAAGAAGAGATGGCGCACCGCAAATATGTGGAAGACGTGATCGATTTTCTAGAAATCCAGCACATCCGAAAAGCGACTGCAGGCACGCTATCTTACGGCTTACGTAAGCGTGTAGAGCTTGCTCGTGCCATTGCCTTAAAACCTAAGTTACTGCTGCTTGATGAACCAATGGCAGGTATGAACTTGGAAGAAAAGGAAGACATGGCACGTTACATCATGGATCTGAATGAAGAATTAGATATCACGATCATCATGATTGAGCACGACATGGGCGTGGTCATGGACATCTCTAATCGCGTTTTGGTTTTGGATTTCGGTAAACACATTGCTACGGGTGAGCCTGAAGAAGTGATGGCCAACCCACATGTGAAACAAGCGTACTTAGGCGAAGAGTTACCGACATTAGAGGAGAGTGCATAATGGCACAGCAACATAATGATTGGGCAGATATAACCCGCTTAGATACCTTTCCAAAAGTGTTGCAACACAATGCCAAGAACTGGCCCGAACAAGTCGCAATGCGTGAAAAGGAGTTTGGTATATGGCGAGAGTTCACTTGGAAAGATTATGAAAACCGCGTCAAGTGGATGGCACTGGCACTACGAGATTTGGGTATTGGTGAGCAAGATGTCGTTGGTTTGCTAGGTGATAACCGCCCGGAATGGGTATGGGGCGAGTTAGCGGCACATGCGATCAAAGGTTTCTCGCTGGGCATCTATCAAGATTCTATGCACGAAGAGGTGGCGTACCTTATCAACTATGCCAAAGCAAAAGTCGTGATTGCCGAAGATGAAGAGCAATGCGACAAGCTGCTTGAGCTTGGTGATGAAATTCCTAGCGTTGAATACATTATTTACTGCGATCCTCGTGGAATGCGTAAATACGATGATCCAAGATTGATTGATGTTGAACAGGTCTACAAAAAAGGTCAGCTGATTGATAAAGCGGACCCAGACAAATATCTCAATATGGTTGTTGAAACCAAAGGCAGCGATCTTTCAATTCTTTGTACAACGTCGGGTACGACTTCTAAACCAAAATTGGCTCAGCTACACAGTGGCACGTTCTTGGATCACTGTGCGGCTTACTTGCGTGCAGACCCTCGTTCCCCAGGCGACAACTACGTTTCTGTTCTGCCTTTGCCTTGGATTATGGAGCAGGTTTACGTGGTTGGTCAGGCGTTGATTTCTCGTCAAATCGTTAACTTTGTGGAAGAACAAGAAACCATGATGTCCGACTTGCGTGAAATCGGTCCAAACTTTGTGCTGTTAGCGCCGCGAGTGTGGGAAAACATTGTGGCAGACGTGTCTGCACGAATGATGGATTCGACACCGTTTAAGCAAAAGATGTACAAACTGGGCATGAGCTTAGCCAACAAAGCGTTAGAGCAGGGCAAACGTTCTAAACTCGCCGAATGGATTCTTTTGCGTGCTTTGCGAGACCGTTTAGGCTTTTCGAACCTAACATCTGCTGCAACGGGCGGCGCGGCGATGGGGCCTGACACTTTCCGTTACTTGCAAGCGATCGGTGTACCACTCAAGCAGCTTTACGGTCAAACCGAAATGTGTGGTGCGTACACCGTCCACCAAGCCGATGACGTGGACTATGATTCGGTTGGCGTTGCGTTTGATAATGCAGAAGTGAAAGTCATCAACCCAGACAGCAATGGCGTTGGTGAAATCATCGCGAAAAGTACAGGCATGTTTACTGGCTACTTAAACAACCAAGCAGCATATGATGAAGATGTTCAAGATGGTTGGATGCACACAGGCGATGCGGGCTATTTTAAAGATTCCGGTCACTTGGTGGTGATTGATCGTCTGAAAGATATGTCGGAAACCAGCCACGGCGACCGCTACTCTCCGCAGTTCATTGAAAACAAACTCAAGTTCTCGCCGTTTATTGCAGAAGCCGTGGTGGTAGGTAAAGGTCGACCTTGGCTGTCTGCCATCATCTGTATTCGCTATGCGATCGTCGCGAAGTGGGCAGAGCAACGCGGCTTGGCATTTACCAACTACACCAACTTATCTGCTCAACCAGAAGTGTACCAAGCGATTCGTGAAGAAGTTCAAAAAGTGAACGAATCCCTACCGGATGCACAGAAGATCAGCAAATTCATTCTACTTTACAAAGAGCTGGATGCCGACGATGGCGAGTTAACTCGTACGCGTAAAGTGCGTCGTGGTGTGGTTGCAGAGAAATACGGAGACATCATCGAAACCATCTACAGCGACGATCCAAAAGTCGATGTCGATACAGTGATTACTTATCAAGATGGCACTAAAACACGCATTCAAACGTCGCTAGTTATTGAAACGCTTATTGAGCATGAGCCAACACTAGTGGATAGCGAACAACGGAGGATCGCATAGTGAATACGGATTTATTACTGCAACTCGTCATTAATGGCGTGATCGTTGGCATGTTGTATGGTGTTGTCGCCATGTGCTTTGTATTGATTTACAAATCGACCCAGGTGGTCAATTTTGCTCAGGGTGAGTTCTTGTTGATTGGCGCGTGGGTATGTTGGGCGGCATTGGTGCACCTACAGTTACCGTTTTTTATTGGCTTTTTACTCACGCTTGCGTTCATGATGATTTTTGGTATCGCCGTGCAAACCATTGTGCTCAGACCGTTGATTGGTGAACCGATTATCTCTGTGATCATGGTGACCATCGGTCTATCGATGTTTTTCCAAGCACTGATGAAGTGGATATTCGGCGTCTCTGCTGTGTCGTACCCGCAAGTGTTCGAAACCAACGTGGTGAATATCGGAGGTTTGAATGTTGAGTTTGCTTACATTCTGAGCTTGATCTTCTCAATGCTCATCATGGGCGCGTTCTATTGGTTCTTCAAATTCAGCAAAATGGGTCTGGCAATGCGCGCAACGGCATTTAACCAGCAAGTAGCCCAGAGTCTTGGCATTTCCATCAAGAAAGTGTTCGCCATCAGTTGGGCCATTTCGGCAATGGTATCTGCAACAGCAGGGATTGTTATCGGTATCGTTAACGGCGTATCTGACGCGCTATCCATTATTGGTATCAAAGTTTTCCCAGCCGTTATTTTAGGTGGCTTAGATTCGGTAGTCGGCGCAATTGTCGGTGGTATCACCATCGGGGTGCTAGAAAACTTGGCTGAGTTTTTTGATAGCCAATACCTGCAAGTGGGTAACCTGTACAACATCGCACCATTCTATGTGCTGTTAATCATTCTTGCCTTCAAGCCATATGGCCTGTTTGGTACCAAAGATATTGAGCGTATTTAAGGAGAAATAACATGGCTCAACTTAGCATGCGCCCATGTGGGGATTTTCGAACCACATACAAAAGCGATACGCCAATTTTTGAAACCAAAATCATCAGAAGCCTTGCGATTGCAGGTGTCATCGCCATGCTGGCAGCACCGCTGGTCTTGGATATTTACTTCCTAAACCTGTTTATTCAGATTGCATACCTTGGTATCGCGGCATTGGGCTTAAACATTCTGGTTGGTTTTACCGGACAAATCTCTCTAGGTCACGGTGCGTTCTTTGGCTTTGGCGCCTTTGCATCGGCTTGGCTAAATAACCAGTTTAATATTCCAGTTGTGTTTGCGATTCCGCTTGCGGGTTACTTAACCATGATTGTAGGGATGCTGTTTGGTCTGCCAGCGGCTCGAATTAAAGGTTTATATCTAGCTATCGCAACGTTGGCGGCGCAGTTTATTTTAGAGGACTTCTTTGCTCGCGCAGATTGGTTCAGTGGCGGCTCATACGGTGCAAGCGCGAACCCAATTAATTTGTTTGGCTTTGAGTTTACGACTGACGAAAGCTTCTTCTACATCGCCCTGTTTGCGCTGATCTTCATGTATATGTGGGCATCAAACTTAATCCGTTCTCGTGACGGTCGCGCGTTTGTCTCAGTACGAGATCACTATCTGTCAGCAGAGATCATGGGAATCAACCTAACCAAGTATCGTCTGCTCTCATTTGGAGTGTGTGCATTCTATGCGGGCATCGGGGGCGCACTCTACGGACATTATCTAGGGTTTGTATCAGCAGAAGGCTTCACCATCATGATGTCTATCCAGTTTTTGGCCATGATCATCATTGGTGGCTTAGGCTCAGTTAAAGGTACGCTGATGGGGACGATATTTATCGTACTGCTGCCTGAAGTTTTAGAGTTTGGCGTAACGGGGCTTTCAGCGTTTGGTGATACCACCGCTTTCACTGATGGTCTGGCTTACTTCAAAGAGATGGCGATTGGTTTAGTCATCATGCTGTTCCTTATTTTCGAACCTCAAGGATTATCGCATCGCTGGCAACAGATTCGAGCATATTGGAAACACTATCCGTTCTCATATTAACGTGGAATTAAGTGGAATATACCTCAATAACAAGGACAACGAGTTATGAACAAAGGACATTTAGCGACAACGTTGGTGCTGTCATCTGCACTGTTTACTACCACAACTTGGGCAAAAGATTCTGTGTTTGTCGGGCAATTAGTCGACTTTTCTGGACCAACTGCCTATGTGAGCAAGCCCTATGGTTCTGGCGTGCGAGACGCATTGCGTTGGATTAACCAAAACGGTGGCATTAACGGTACCGAGCTCGAATTTGAAACAGTAGACATGGCGTACAAAGTACCAGTGGCGATTTCCAACTATAAACGTTGGGTGGCGCGTAAAGACATGGTTGCGCTGCAAGGTTGGGGTACGGCGGATACCGAAGCACTTATTTCGTTTGTTACCAAAGACAAAGTGCCGGTGTTCTCTGCTTCTTACTCTGGTCACTTAACTGACCCAACCGGTAAAAACCCAAAAACCGCGAAACCAGCGCCTTATAACTTCTTTTATGGTGCGTCGTACTCAGATGCGTGCCGTGCGCTAGTTAAGTGGGCGAAAGAAGATTGGGAATCTAAGGGCAATCAAGGTGCGCCGAAATTTACGCACATTGGCGATAACCATCCATTCCCGAATGCGCCAAAAGAAGCGTGTGCAGAGTACGCCAAAGAACTTGGTTTTGATGTGCAAAACCCAGTCGTTGTGTCACTAAAACCAGGGGACTTCAAAGCGCAATGTTTGTCGCTGAAAGAGTCAGGCACCAACTACGGTTACATTGCTAATATCGGTAGCTCGGTTATCTCACTAGTGAAGTCTTGTAACACGGTTGGGACAGAGTTCCAGTACATGGCAAACATTTGGGGCGGCGATAAGCCAGTGCTTGAAGCAGCAGGCGATGGCCTTAAAGATTACGTTTTCCCAGGTATGACTGCGTTTTGGGGAGATGATAATGAAGGCATGAAACTGGTCCGTGAGATTTCTAAGCAGTCTGAATCAGAGCCGGGCGAATTCAGAACTCACCATTACATTCGCGGTATTTGTTCTGCGTTCTATATGAAAGAAGCAATGGAGTGGGCGAAAGACAACGGTGGCATCACAGGTGAAAACATCAAGAAGGGCATGTATGTCCATGACAACTGGGTACCACAAGGCTTAGAAGGTGTTTGTGTCCCTGCGAACTGGAAACCGGAAGATCACCGAGGCACAACAACCGTGAACGTCTTTATGGGCAACAACGATGGCGGCGCAGTTGATATTAAGAAAGTATCTCAGGTGACATTGTCACGTCGTGACGATTGGCTAGGTTACTAATCTACGACTTATTAATAACAAAGCTTACTGAAAATAAGGATGGGTGAGAGAACACTCTCACCCTAGCAAGGAGTAGCTTGATGGCTGAATTAGCAACGAATATCGAACCGGCAGAAATACTGCTTTCAGTGAACAACGTTGAAGTCGTCTACGACGAAGTAATACTAGTACTTCGCGGTGTGAGTTTAGAAGTTCCAAAAGGGCAGATTGTGACCTTACTGGGCGCCAACGGTGCGGGTAAATCCACAACGTTGAAAGCCATTTCTGGTTTATTGAAAACCGAAGATGGTGAAGTGACGCGCGGCGAAATCAACTTCATGGGCGAGCGTATAGACAACAAAAGCCCGGAAGAGATCGTCCGTTCGGGCATCTTCCAAGTTATGGAAGGGCGCCGAATTGTTGAAGATATGACGGTGATAGAAAATCTTCGCTTAGGCGCTTATACACGCACTGACAACGAAGTTGAACAAGACATCGAAATGGTGTTTGACTATTTCCCGCGACTCAAAGAGCGCACTGGCCTGGCGGGCTATTTGTCTGGCGGTGAGCAACAAATGTTAGCGATTGGCCGAGCGTTAATGGCTCGACCGAAGATGATTTTGTTGGACGAACCGTCTATGGGGCTTTCTCCACTGCTAGTTAAAGAAGTATTCAGCATTATTAACAAGATCAACAAAGAGCAAGGTATTACCATGCTTTTGGTTGAACAGAATGCCAACTTCGCTCTTCAAGCGGCCGATTACGGTTACATCATGGAATCAGGCAAAATCGTACTAGATGGCAGCAAGCACGAATTGCTAAACAATGAAGACGTAAAAGAATTCTACCTTGGCGGCGGCGATGAAGATCGCAAGAGCTTTAAGAATCTGAAATCTTACAAACGTCGTAAGCGTTGGTTGTAAGGAGCAAGGATGAACGAACTATTTGATGCGAAAGAATCGTTGTCTCTACAGGCGCGAGAAGAGTCGCTGTTTCAACGTCTGCCAGCGCTGATTGAAAATTCGAAAGCCAATAGCGAACATTACGCAGCGCATTTTTCTGAGTTTGATCCTATATTGGCAAACAATCGTGAAGGGCTTGCTCAGCTCCCGATTACACGTAAGTTCAATGTACCTAATCAGCAGCAACTTAAACCGCCGTTTGGTGGCTTAAATAGCGTTGCCATTGGTCAAATGGCGCGCGTATTCCAATCTCCTGGGCCGTTGTATGAGGCTCAAACGGATGAGGCCGATTTCTGGCGTATGGGGCGCGCGTTTCACGCTGCTGGGTTCTGTGCGGGTGATTTAGTGCATAACACGCTCTCTTACCATTTCTCTCCTGGCGGATTTATTATGGATGGTGGCGCAAGGGCTTGTGGCTGTACGGTATTTCCGGCTGGAGTAGGCAATACCGAAGCGCAAATAGAGGCAATTAAACAGCTTCAACCTAATGGTTACACTGGTACACCTTCGTATTTGCTGACGTTGCTACAAAAGTATCAAGAGAAATACAATGAGCTGCCTAGCTTTGAGAAAGCTCTGGTCTCTGGTGAAGCGGTTACAGCAGACATGGAACAGATGTTTGAGGAAAAAGGCATTGCAGTCTTTCAAGCCTACGCAAGTGCAGAGCTTGGTTTGATTGCTTATCAAGTGTCTGGTGAACAAGGATTAGTGATTGCCGAAGATATTATTGTTGAAATCGTTGATCCTGATGGTGTTCCTGTACAACCGGGAGAAGTCGGTGAAGTCGTTGTAACGTCGCTCGATGAGAAGTTCCCGCTGATTCGCTACGCAACGGGAGATTTATCGGCATACCTAGAAACGGGCTCGGATTCGCTACGCACGAATGCACGAATTAAGGGCTGGATGGGACGAGCAGACTCCGCGGTGAAAGTAAAAGGGCTGTTTGTTTATCCGCATCAAATCCAAGAAGTCTGTCGTCGCCACGATATTAAAGGCTCCTTGAAAATTGAGCGCGATGGCTTCAACGATGCCATTACTTTCTGTTGTCATGATGTGCATGTATCAGCAGAGGACATTCAAGCAACACTCCAGTCTGTCACTAAACTGAAAGGCAATGTCCAGTTTGTACCGAACCAAGCGGAGCAGCCGTTAATCAATGATCTTCGCAGTTAACTCATTGGTGGCATAAGTGCAGTAGAAAGTGGTTGTCATAAAAAACTAACAACGTCAGACAAAAGGCTAGAAAAGGGATACCACATTGCGCTGCGTATCCCTTTATTTTTTACTACCGCAATCAGGGAGCGGGTAAATGAAACAGGCACCAATGATTAACACACAATTCTGGGATGATTTGTTTATCCGAGGCACTATGCCTTGGGATGCCCAATCGACACCTCAAGAACTCAAGGACTATCTCGACAATTCACTTCATGTAGGCCAGTCAGTGTTTATTCCTGGGTGTGGTGCCGCTTATGAACTGAGCACTTTTATTCAATATGGGCATGACGTGATCGCGATGGATTACAGCCAAGAAGCGGTAAAAATGGCGCAATCAGCGTTAGGTAACTACAAAGATAAAGTCGTATTGGGCGATGTATTTAATGCCGATTTTTCTCACTCGTTTGATGTCATTTACGAGCGGGCCTTTCTCGCAGCACTACCGAGAGACATGTGGTCAGAATATTTCTCTATGGTGGATAAATTGTTGCCAAGCGGAGGTTTTCTAATTGGTTTTTTCGTCATTGATGATAATTACCTATCACGCTTTCCTCCATTTTGTTTGCGAAGTGGGGAGTTGGCATCTTTTCTAGAGCCCACGTTTGAACTTGTGAAGTCCTCAGTGGTGGCAAACAGTGTTGAGGTTTTTAAAGGCAGAGAGCAATGGATGGTGTGGCAGAAACGTTAGTCGTCACTGAGACTTCTTTAGAAAGTATTCGCGGAAACTGTCTGGTTCTTTGTGAATCGCTGATACATAAGTCTTCACTCTATGCCTGATGGAATGCTCACATAGTTTGTCGGTTTGTGTGAAACATTAATTTCTCGTTGCTGGTTTAAGTTGTTGAGATATCTCTAACAGCGGTCGAGTGGTTGAGTTTATTGCCGGCACGGGTTGTGTGCTCAGAGCGTAAAGCGACAGATCAGCATCGATCCGAAAGGTAGTAGAACGTCTCTCACTGATCTGTCTATTTCATGCTTATACTATTTTAGGTTGACCATCTGATGCGGTGGCACCGCCGTCTACAGGTAGGTTTACGCCATTAATGAAAGATGCGTCATCACTTGCCAAGAAAGTCACGACAGACGCAATTTCTTCAGGTTCGGCTGCTCGGCCAAGCGCAATGCGCTCATTGAATTTATCGCGGATGTCCTGCGGCCAGCCGTTTGTCATGTTGGTTTTTACTAAACTTGGGCATACGGCGTTAATTCTTACCCCATCCGCACCATGGTCCAATGCCATCGCTCGGGTAAGGTTCACCACTGCGCCTTTACTCGCGCAATAGAATGCGGCACCCCAGTCACCACCCAAACCGGAAACGGACGCGGTATTTACCATACAACCTTTCGTTTTTAAGAGTTCAGGCAAAGCAAACTTCGCGCAATAAACAACACCATCAATGTTTACACCAGAGATCTTCTTCCAGTCTTCCACACTACCTTCAATCACGGAACCAGGGACATGTACGCCAGCATTGTTTACTAAAATATCCAGTTTACCGAAACGGGTAACAACATCAGAAATCAGTGCTGCGACTTTTTCTGGGTCAGAAACATCAATAGAATGCGCAGACACACGCTGTTTATCAAAGCCCTCAACGGCGTTTGCCAATTGCTCTTCATTCCAATCGGCAAGAGCGACGTTTGCGCCTTCTTCATACAAACGTTTTGCGATGGCCAAACCAATACCATTGGCAGAACCAGTGACGAGTGCGACTTTATTTTTTAATCCTCTCATGCGATTTCTCCTTCGAAACTTACAAAAACGGGATCTTGATTTTTCTCTGTGCGCGGCAACATCAGTTTGTCGTTGTCGCTGTAATCTACGGGGATAGCCACCACTGCTGGTCCTTCAACGTCCATGGCTTTATTCAATGTCGGTAGCAATTCGTGTTGACTAGTCACTGCGAAGCCTTTCGCGCCAAATGATTCGGCGTACGCCTTGAAATCAATTGGTCCAAATTTCACACCAGAGCAGCGCTGATATTTGTTGATCTCTTGCATTTCTACCATGTTGTAGGCGTTATCAACCCACACAATATGGACGATATTGCAGTTCAGTCTAACCGCGGTTTCTAACTCCATGCTCGATTGCATAAAACCGCCGTCTCCTGATATCGATACCACTTTGCTACCAGGTTTTAGTAGGCTGGCACCAATGGCCCATGGCAGTGCAACGCCCATCGTTTGTTGGCCGTTAGACACCAGCATTTGGCGAGCTCGAAAACAGCTTAAGTAACGAGCGATCCAGATGTGGAAGCTCCCCATATCAAGGCATAGCGTGGTATCTGGTGTGATGATAGATTGCATGGCTTTAATTAGCGCCAGTGGATGAAACCCTTGCTTGTGATAGACATTGGGATAGGTCTTGATCACTTGCCGTTGCAGTGCTACCTCTTCCAGTACTGAAAGTGCCGTTGGGGAAAGGCGAGCATATTCAGAGATATAGCTGCCCATCTTGTCTAATGACTGCGCAATGTTTCCGACGATTTCAACACAAGGTTGATAATTAAGTTGGTATTCTGCCGGTTCAATATCGAGGTGAATCACTGGGTTGCGGTGGCTGTTCCAAAGCTCAGGGTCATACTCTATTGGGCTAAAGCCGATGGTGAGAATTAAATCGGCATCACGCAGTAAAACATCGCCGGGTTGGTTGTTAAATAAACCGACACGCCCAGCAAAGTGATGATAGTAATTGATATCTACCGTGCCGGCGGCCTGGTAAGTGCCGACAACGGGTAGCTGCGTATTTTGAAGAAATCGGGCGATAGCAGCAGCGTTTTGACTGCGGCTCGCGTGAAGGCCAAGTAAAACCACACAGCGCTTTGCTTTACTGATTCGACTGACCGCATCTTCGATTGCTGCGATGTCAGCGCAACCAGGCTGTGTGTAAGGCGAGGGGACAATAATGTCCGTTTGGGTTTGCTCGGATAAAACATCTTGGGGGAGACTCAAAAAGCAAGCCCCAGGACGACCTGACTCTGCGATACGAAATGCGTTCGCCATGATCTCGCTTGCGGCGTCCACATGCTGCACTTCAGCACTGAACTTAGTAATAGAGCGAAAAATACTGACGGTATCCATGCTCTGGTGTGTTTGTTTTTGCTGGTCAGTTCGTTTCACCGCACCACCGATAGCAATCAGCGGATCGCCTTCGGAGTTTGCTGTTGCCACCCCCGTAACTAGATTTCCACAGCCAGGGCCTGACGTAACCATGGTGACGCCTGCTTTGCCGGTTAGTCTTCCCATAACGCCCGCCATAAATGCGCCGTTAGCTTCGTGGCGTACCGGAATCATTTGGATGTTAGTGTCTTCAATCGCATCGAACAGTCGATCGATTTTTGCACCGGGAATACCGAAAATGTACTTAATGCCGAGAGACTCTAGCTGTTGAGCGATCAACTGAGCTCCATTTTTATTTGAAGGTTTGGATTGCATTTGTTGTCCTTATTATTTGCCTGACTTTGTTACTTTTCCGCCTTTTCTATGGCGGTATTTATATCTTCCGGAGCCAAATTGGCGTTGAGGAAGTCTGTCGATACCGGGGTATCAATCACTAGCCGAGAGACTTTGCCAATCTGGAGGAACCCTGACGAAATGCTGTAATCCTGAATATGACCACCTCCTTGGCGGTCATCGGTAATAAAGTGTTCGTGATAGCCGGGCACATTGATGCCAGTCGTATATTTAGGACTGCGAAAGCCGGCGACCACGCCTTGCTTATGCGTGAAGCGGAACGTTGGTTGTTCTTTGACCACTTCAAGCATTGGCCGATAAGGGCGTGTTTGTTTAGGTACGGTGCGAGTACGAACTGAATCGAAAACGCCATCAATGCGCACTGCGCAAAATAGGTTATCGCTTGGAACCATGTCGTCTATGAGGCTATGGACTTCATGACGTGACATGCGCGATGTCAGTGGCAGCTCGATATCAGGCTTAAAAAAAGTCATGACAGCAAAGGGCGTTTTTTGCGCCAGGTCTGCCGGGTTTGCGGAGCCATCCGACTTGAGTTGAAAAACTTCCTTATCAAACGCAATCAACTCACCATCCAATTCATTGAACGTACCTAAACCAAAATCCCCATGTTTCAGTAGTTCTTCTATGGTTGTTGAGCCTTCGTAAACACCAGCGATCAAAGCACTCATTAACGAAGTCTGATAAATCTCACCATCTCCGGTAACGTGATGGTATTCAGAAAATTCTTTCGCTACTTCAAGCGAACAAGCACATAGAGGGTTATAAAATCCACGCATGAGTAAGACCAGTTATGCAATGAAGAGTATATTTAGATTGACTTCTACACGGTGCTAAATCCAATATAAAAAAGATTTATTTTGATATGGAAAATATATGGAATTTCGCTACCTGAAGTATTTTGTCGCGGTCGCCGAGACTCGTCACTTTACCCGAGCAGCTGAACAGTTAGGGATTGCGCAACCTCCTTTGAGTCAACAAATCAAAAAGCTAGAGCACGAGCTTGGCGTGGACTTATTTAAGCGCTTGTCTAGAGGAGTAGAACTGACCCATGCAGGGCAAGTCTTTTATACGGATGCGGTAAATATTCTTGCTGATGTGGAACGCGCTAAAGCAAAAGCCCGACAGATTGCCCGTGGTGAAAATACGCAGGTTAAAATTGGGTTCGCGACGTCAACATCAACCTGCATTAAGGTATTGGAGAGGATTGGGCGTATTCAAGAGAATGGGGTTCATTTACAGACGGCGGAACTGTCAATGCCAGAGCTTGCCACTCAGTTAAAAAGCAAACAACTTGATCTCGCAATCATGCGGCTACCCTGTTACGCCAGTGAGCCTTTTGAGCATAAGGTGTTGTTTAACGACCCGTTTGTCGCAGTGATTCCGGCGGGCCACGAACTGGCAAAATATCCCTGTATCCAGATGAAACAGTTGAGAGGCCATAAAATTTTACTGTTTCCACGAGAGACTGGACCCGCATTGTTTGATGGCATGAGCACACTTTTTGCCGACGCAGGAGTAAGGCTCGAACCACAGTTCGCAGCACCGCAACTTCGTACGACGATTGCCATGGCGCAGGCCGGGTTAGGTATCGCTCTCGTACCGCGCTCACTGGCTGAACATCTCGATGATTCCGCGACAGTCGCCGAGATTGATGATATCCCTCTCACTAGTCGTGTTGTTGTTGCTTGGGAGGCATCTAATCTCAATAAACAAGCGTTAAAAGTAGCCATGCACATCGGTCATGTAGAGGCTTAAAGATGAGTCATCGAACTGGCTCTGATAGCCACAGGCAAATGTGATACTCTCACTCGTTATATGCAAAGCTATGCTTTGGTTGAATAGACAAATCTTACTCAACGAATAGAACTTACTGAGGATGTACCAATGATATACGCTGCGGTCTTTGATATGGACGGGTTGCTGATTGATTCAGAACCTTTGTGGAAGGAAGCGGAAAAGCAGGTGTTTTCATCAGTTGGTGTCCAAGTGACCGAAGTGCTGTCAAAGCAGACTGCAACTATGACGACAGGTGAAGTAACAAGGTTTTGGTATGAACGTAATCCTTGACAAGAAAAGAGCCTAGAGGAAGTAGAGAATGCTGTTGTGGATAAAGTGGAGGCATTAATAATTGAAAAAGGATGCGAATTAGAGGGTGTTACAGAAACACTCAAATTGCTTAAGGAAAAAGGGTTTAAGATAGGGTTGTCTACTAATTCACCTTATCAACTCATTCCCATCATTTTGAACAAACTCGGTATTGCCAGTTACTTTGACGCGATATCATCGTCAGACGATGTAGAGCAGGGTAAGCCAGAGCCAGATGTCTACCTTTTAACAATCAATAAACTAGGTGTAGATTCAAGTAACTGTATTGCCTTTGAAGACTCTTATTCGGGTATGCTTGCGGCAACACGAGCAAACATAAAAACAGTCGTGATACCTCAACCTGATAAGTTCTACCAAGAGTTTAATGAAGCCAGTCTAAAGCTGCAAAAGCTATCAGAGTTTAATGAAAGCCATTTGGCGAGTTTAATGGACTTGAATTTGAAAGAAACAATTGCACCAACACCGCATGAAAGTTTTTTAGAAGAAGGACTTGATTGTGAATAGCCGGTCGCTGAAAAAATACCTACTGCCAATGTTCTTATTGGTTTTACCTATAGAATCATTCGCAAAAGATACGACTATGTTGGACGAGCTCAATAATCGATTTGTTACATTTGAAAGGCGATTTGATGATTGTATCAACTCTGCTTCTCAAAGTGATATGAGTTAAAACATTGTCAGTCAGATTCAAGCGCTTAATATTGATTTTGAAATTTCGGTTGGCTATTTATACAAACAATCACTTTATTTATGCTCTGATGATGAATTCAGTGATTTAGCAAGAATTATCATGATAATTGAAACCTCCGATAATGATGGATTGCAATTATCAAAGGCAAAAGCTAGTCAAATTAGAAAGCTACTTTTTAGCAAAGTGGATTTACGTTTAGAGTCGAAGTTTCAAAGTTTACCGCAAGATAAAAAGGAAGCATTACTGAGCATTGCGAAAAAGCTTGAACCTTTTGATCTCGTAAGCATGCATGAACGACTTCAGGCAATGTAGACTTATGAAAGAATGTTTTGAGTAGATTCTTAACGCTTGGCTTTTTCATTAAGATTGAGTATTAGGTTCAACGCCTCTAGCTCTTACACAAGATCTAGAGGCATCCATTTTTTATTGACTTAAAAATGCCGCGCTAAGATTTTAACCCTGCAGCGGTCATCATGACGCGAAATAACATAGACACTAACCCTAATGCAGCGACGCTAACGACCCAAATTCCAACCATCCAAGCCCATTGTCGGCACCAATTTTTGATTTTCATACTCACTCCTTATCAACTCGTTAATGGTACGCTTCGTCTTCTTTCACTTTTCCAGAGAAGACGTAATAACTCCAAAAGGTGTAAGCCAGAATGATCGGGATGATGATCACTGCTCCAACGAGCATAAAGCGCTGACTGCTTGCAGGAGCCGCTGCTTCCCATATTGATATGCTAGGAGGAATGATATTTGGCCAGATACTGATGCCAAGCCCAGCGAACCCGAGAATCACGATCACTAGCGCCATCACGAAAGGGCTGCGCTCTTTACGCTTTTTAACGGAGTCAGCAATCTTCAAACATACCAGTCCAGTAATGACTGGTACGGGCAGTAAGTAGAACAAATTCGGCAGAGAAAACCATCTTTCCGCAATGGTAGGGTAAGCAAGTGGAGTCCAAGCGCTCACAATGACTAATGCGGAGATCATCGCCAGTAGTGTTTTGTTAGTGAAGCGGTACATCGTGTTTTGCAGTTCACCTTCCGTCTTCATGATGAGCCATGTGCTACCAAGCAGCGCGTACGTTGCGACTAAACCCAAACCACAAAAGATGGGAAAAGGGCTGAGCCAGTCGAGTTGGCTACCTACGAAGACGCGGTTTTCCACCGCAAAGCCTTGAATTACCGCGCCAACAACGATGCCTTGGAAAAACGTGGTTAAAATCGAGCCGACCATAAAAGAGCGATCCCAGAACTTTAAGTGGCTTTCCAATGCTTTAAAGCGAAACTCAAACGCGACGCCACGAAAGATCAAAGCAATCAACATCAACGTTAAAGGGATGGTTAGCGCTTCAATAATCACCGCGTAAGCCATCGGAAAAGCGCCAAATAGAGATGCGCCTCCAAGTACAATCCAAGTTTCGTTACCGTCCCAAACAGGTGCGACACTGTTGACCATGACGTCTTTTTGCTTTTCATCCTTGATGAAGGGCATCAGTACTCCAATACCCAAATCGAAGCCGTCCATGATGATGTACATCAAAGTGGCAAAAACGATGATCGTGAACCAAATCACGGATAAATCAAAATGCATATTTTCTACCTTCACTTTGTGACAAATTCTAAATGCGACCTGAAACGGTCGTCATGTCGTGCTCATCGTGTTCGATTGCATCGGGGCCTTTCTTGATTTGGTGGATCATGTAGTAATAACCAAAACCAAATACCAAGCTGTATACAACAAGGAAACACAGCAGGCTGATGCTCATTTGTAGGTCTCCGTGTGCAGAAACCGCATCACGCGTTTTTTGTACGCCATACACGACCCAAGGTTGCCGACCAACCTCTGTCGTAAACCAGCCAGCGAGTATTGCGATAAGACCAGATGGCCCCATAAACAATGAAAACTTGAGGAACCAACGCGAGGTATAAAGCGTGTTCTTTTTTCGTAACCATATGCTGTAGAAGCTCTGAAAAATCATCAGAAGTCCTAGCCCGACCATGATTCGAAATGACCAAAAGACGATAGGTGAGTTCGGTCGTTCCTCTTTCGGGAAGTCTTTCAGTGCCGGGATTGGCTCAGTTAAACTGTGGCGTAGGATCAAACTTCCTAAAACAGGAATTTCTAAGGCATAGTCTGTGCGTTCTTGTTCCATGTTTGGCATGCCGAACAATATCAATGGGGTTGGTTTGCCATCACTGTTATCCCAATGTCCTTCGATGGCAGCGATTTTGGCGGGCTGGTGTTCCAGAGTGTTTAGCCCGTGCACATCGCCAATCACGGTTTGGAGTGGCGCAAGGAACACTAAGATCCCGAGCGACATCGAAAACATGGTTTTTACCGCAGTCGATTGATTGCCTCTCAATAAATGCCAAGCGGCTGACGCGCCTACAAAGAGTGCTGAACTGACGAAAGCCGCGACGCTCATGTGCGCCAAACGATAAGGAAATGAAGGATTGAAAACGATAGCAAACCAGTCGGTTGGCACCACACGTCCGTCGACAATTTCATAGCCTTGTGGCGTTTGCATCCAACTGTTGGAGGCGAGAATCCAGAACGTCGAAATGATCGTTCCTAACGCCACCATCGAGGTTGCAAAAAAGTGCAGCTTTTCGCCGACGCGACGCCAACCAAACAGCATTACGCCAAGAAATCCGGCTTCGAGAAAGAATGCCGTTAACACTTCATAAGTCAGTAATGGGCCAGTGATAGAACCAGCGAAGTCGGAGAAACCACTCCAGTTGGTGCCGAATTGATAGGCCATGACAAGGCCAGATACAACGCCCATCCCAAAGTTAACCGCAAAAATTTTCGACCAGAAATGATAGAGCTTTTGGTAATCGGGATTGCGTGTTTTTAGCCATAAGCCTTCCAGCACGGCGAGATAGGTGGCCAAACCTATGGTGATAGCGGGGAAAATAATATGAAAGGATACCGTAAAGGCGAACTGTATCCGTGCAAGCATAAATGCGTCGAGGCCAAACATTAAACTTCCTTTGATCTTTTAAGTTTTATGAGAGAGCTATTTTAAGAGGAGCGGAATGAGGGAAGTAGGTACAGACAGTGACTATAAACCTATAACAGATTAAATATTGAAGTGTTATTATTTTGAATTCGGCTTTAGGGAAGGGGATTTGCGTTTGGCGAAGTATCAAGAGTTAGTGGAACAGCTTAAAAGGCAGATAAAATCGGGGATATGGCATCCGGGTGACAAGCTGCCTTCTCTGCGTCGCCAATCTGAACACTCGGGTTTAAGCTTGATGACGGTGTTGCATGCCTATCAAATTCTGGAATCTCAAGGCTGGGTAACGTCACAGCCGCGCTCTGGTTATCGAGTCGCTCCCAATATTAAGAGTTCAAATGAACCCCAAGCGCCAGCCGCGGTTTCGTGGACAGAGCAGGTAGACATCAATGAGTTTATCTTTGATGTTCTGCAGGCGAGTAAAAATCCATCCATGATCAATTTTGGCTTTGCCTATCCAGACCCAAGTTTGTATCCACGCTATCACGTGAATCGGGCGATGAGCGCAGCCGCTCGCAATATGCCGATTTCCACCACCTTTGATAACTTACCGCCGGGAAACGAACAATTACGCACCATCATCGCGAAGCGTTATGCTGCGAAAGGCATTGAAATTTCACCCGATGAAATTGTCATTACGGCAGGCGCGCTGGAGGCGTTAACGCTCAGTTTGCAAGCCAGCACAAGACCGGGAGATTGGGTGGTTGTGGAGTCGCCTGCATTTTATGGTGCATTGCAATCCTTAGAGCGGTTAGGTTTGAAAGCGCTCTCAGTAAGAACAGACCCAGTCACGGGCATTGACCTAGACTCATTGGAACGAGCGCTGCAAACACACGATGTGAAAGCGTGCTGGCTGATGTCGAACTTCCAGAATCCTCTGGGTTTTACGCTTTCCAACGAGAAAAAACAAAAGCTGATTGAACTGACACAGCGATATAACGTGCCAGTGATTGAAGATGACGTGTACAGCGAACTGCATGCAGGGAATGACTCGGTTTATCCACTAAGAATGTTTGATGACACGGGCAATACCATGTTGTGCTCCTCGTTTTCAAAATCATTAATCGCAGGGCTACGTATTGGTTGGGTTGCGGCGGGAAAGCGGGCGCTAGAGGTACAAAAGTTACAGTTAATGAGTACATTAGCGACGAGTGCACCAGTGCAAATGACATTGGTACACTATTTAACAAGCCGCAATTATGAATCTCATTTGAAGCAGTTACAGAAAAAGCTGTTTGAACGTAAAAGTAAGATGACGGTTCTGCTTAGTGAGCTGTTACCTGAAGCAGTCAAAGTGTTAAGCCAAAGCGGTGGGTACTTTATTTGGTTAGAGCTTCCCAAGCATATTGATGCCTTGCAGATATATCGAGAAGCGCTAAAAGGTAATATCAGCATCGCACCGGGAAAGATGTTCAGCCTGACAGAACAATACGATCACTGTATTCGTCTTAACGCTTCTTTTGAGCTCAATGACAAATATGTTCATGCTCTCAATCTGCTCGCTAATATTATTCGCGAGCATTTGGCGAAATAGCGACTTTCTTCAGTTTTTTGGTTTAATGGAGCGCGCCGGATTTCCAACAACTCGATCGCCCGGCGCAACGTCTTTGGTTACGACAGAGCCAGCGCCGACGACGGCCTCATCGCCAATGGTCACGCCCGGCAGTATGATTGCGCCCCCACCAATCCAAACGTTATTGCCAATTGTTACCGGTTTGGCGATCTCATCTCCGGCTAAGCGTCTTTGTGTATCGAGTGAATGAGCGGCTGTGTAAATTTGCACTCTAGGCCCAATCATGACGTTCGCGCCAACCTCAACCTGCCCATTGTCCAGAATAATGGCATCCCAGTTGATGTAGGTGTTTTCTCCGATGGACAAGTGACAACCGTAGGTAAGTTGTAGCGGTGGCTCTATACAGGCGCTATTTTTTAATTGGACGCCCATTTCCGCCAATAGTTGTCTACGGATATCTGGGTTTGGCTCGTGGTTAAATTGGAAGACAAGCTGCGCAGTTTTGGCGCGCATTAGCTTTAGTTCTTCATCCAGACAATTATAGGTTTCTCCAGAGCGCATCCGAGTCAGTTCTGACATAACAATCATTCCATCAATGTTATTTGCAATAAGGTGCATAATAGGTGAGAGTGATTCGAAGTGAAAATTTGATGCTTAAAAATCAGAAAGTTATCACTGATTTGCCTTGCGTATCCAGTTGGTTGATTGGCTCGTTTAGTTCACAAAGACGTATTCCCTAAATGGCTTAATCGGTTGAAGCCAAAGTGGGAAACCACTCGAAGCGTTTTACGTAGATTACAATATAGTTAATAAGAAGAACTTAATTGAGCCGCTGCGCTATCGATTGATCCAAAAATTTATGACTTATGCGCTCTGGCTTGCTGGCAACGATGAATCAAGAGTGAGCACTTTATGTTCGAACGGGTCATTTCATTTTTAGAAACAACACTGTTTACCTTTAACGAACAACCTATCACGTTGTGGGCGATATTGATGGTGCCGACATGGGTGATTGTCGCTTTATGGTTGTCCAAAATTTTAATCAAAACCGTTACGTCAAGAATGTCCTCATCGGGGAAAGATCCAAACGTTATTCATTTGGTTAAACGGATATTATTTGTCATCGCTCTAGCCATTATTTTTATGACCACACTTTCGATGATCAATGTGCCAATCACCGCGTTCGCCTTTCTGTCTGGTGCCATCGCTATCGGCTTCGGTTTTGGTGCGCAAAACATCATTAACAACTTCATAAGTGGCTGGATTTTGATTGGTGAAAAGCCAATCCGAATTGGGGACTTTTTAGAGGTTGAGGGCGCCAAAGGCATTGTCGAGCAAATAAATACACGCTCAACGAGAATCAGGCGAACCGATGGTGTTCATATGCTCATACCCAACAGTCAGTTGATTGAGAACGTGGTGATCAACTGGACGTTATGCGACAGATTAGTTCGTGGCTCTGTCGTCGTCGGTGTCGCGTATGGGAGCGATGTCAAACAGGTTGCTGCCTTAATGGCGGAAGTGACTTCGCAGCAAGCGCAAGTTCTGAGTTCGCCAGCGCCAGATGTGTTTTTTCAAGACTTTGGTGACAATGCTTTGATCTTCGAATCTTATTTTTGGATTAACTCAACGGTTGAGGGCGGTATTCGCTCGGTCGCAAGTGCCATGCGTTTTGAAATCTACGAAGCTTTCGAAAAGCACGGCATTGAAATCGCGTTTCCACAACGAGATGTGCACATTGATGGGCAAATCAAGTTGTCTAGGGAGAGAAACGGATAGGGCGATAAGCGGTATTGGTGTTCTTATCTTGGTGTCGAGTAACCATAGCGAGGCGGTCACAACACGGATTCACCTCGCTAGAAACCAGTTTGAAGGCGTTATTGGTTGTCCCACATGACTTCGCATTCTTCTTTGATTGCTGATTTTAGCAACTCAATCAGTGGAAACGCTCTGCGTCCTAGGCTTACCGCGGGCTCTGCTTGTTCTTCCTCTTCGTCTACATCAGTAGGGAGGTTTTCTTCAGCTGCATTTTTCGCAGATAGAGCAGAAGTTAATTTTGATAGCGCGTCAGGAACATCTTGAGCGGAAATTGATCCCGGCACAGTGCCGCTGTGCCCCATCATTTTGAGCATATCTAATGCAATATCACCAAACATTGTGACGTTTGAGTGGCTTCGACAACGAAATGTTATGAGCATTTACCTGATCCTGTTTTATATGTTCGCTTTGAAACTAAATTGTAGCTGAAATCAGACACTAATTAATGTGATGAAGACCGTTGAGCGTTAAGGTTTTTATGAGTAACAACAAAAAACGGGCACGTACGTCTGCATGCCCGTTGAAATACATTACCTGATTGGTTGTTGATGATTTACAAGCTATACGGATCGCCCAGAGCTAATGCGACCCTAGAAGCAGGAGACTTTCCTAACGCACGGCAAATTTGCCAACCCGCTTCATTGATGACGCTAAGGTCAACGCCTGTTTCAATCCCAAGTTGCTCACACAGATAAAGTACATCTTCCGTTGCAACATTGCCACTAGCTCCTTTCGCGTAAGGGCAGCCGCCGAGCCCCGCTACTGCGCTATCAATGGTGTTGATGCCCATTAACAAGGCTTGATAGATATTGGCTAATGCTTGCCCATAAGTGTCATGAAAATGTACTGCGAGCGCGTCTTTTGGCAGTAGCGTTAACAACGAATCCAGCATGGCGATAACGCGATTAGGCGTTGCTTTACCGACAGTATCACCGAGCGAAATCTCATAACATCCCATATCAAACAACGTATTGGCGACCTTGGTAGTTTGCTCTGGCTTGATTACTCCCTCATATGGGCACACCATGGTACAAGACAAGTACCCGCGTACAGGAATGTTATGTTGGTTCGCCAATTCGATAACGGGCTCAAATCGAGCGAGACTTTCGGTAATGCTGCAGTTGATGTTCTTCTGGCTGAACGTTTCTGAAGCGGAGCCAAATACCGCAATTTGCTTTACACCGCTTTCCAGCGCACGTTCTAACCCTGCGAGATTTGGTGTGAGAGCGCTATAAACCACGTCAGGCTTTTTTGAGATACCAGCAAACACCTGATCGGAATCGGCCATTTGAGGCACCCACCTTGGAGAGACGAAAGATCCCGCCTCAATATGCTTTAAGCCACTGCTGCTTAGTTGGTTAATCAAACGGATTTTATCAACCAGCGTCACTGACGTTTCATTTTGCAGACCATCACGAGCGCCGACTTCGACGATATTAACCTTCGCTGGTAGCATATTCGCGCTCCTTATCTTCACTGACGTTATCCGATATCAAAGCCAAATTCAGCAGGATGGAACCGTGCTGTACTTGGTCCCCGTGCTGATAAAACAATTCGTCGACTTTTGCTGCTACCGGAGCCGTGATGGTGTATTCCATTTTCATTGCTTCGAGTACCAAAAGCGGATCGCCCGCCGCCACTTCGTCACCTTTAGCCACCATAACTGCTGAAATTATGCCGTTGAGTGGTGCGGTTGGACTTAGTTCATCGTCAATATCTTTTGCAGAGTCAAAGTTAGGTTGATGAGCAAACGTGCGTTGCTGGCCAAGATAAAACAGTGTTGTCTGTTGCTCATCGCTAAGTGCATTAAAGGTGTAACGCACATTATCAATATCGACGATAAACTGGTTGCCACTTTCAAGCAGGATGACTTGATGCAATTCCTCGCCGCATCGGACAGTGACGTGAGAACCTGTATCTTGCGATGATTGTTGCAAACGTATCTGATGGTTGGCATTGGCATCCGTGAAGTTAAATCGATATACGTTGTCAACTGACAGTCTAAAACCTCGTTTGGTTGGCGCGGGTAACGTTGAGTTGACTGATTTTGAAATGAGATCATTCCAGTGAGCAACAGCCGCCAACGTTAGCCAAATAGAATCCGGCACGTCTTGCTGCTCATTTATGCCTTGTTGATGTGTGACGAGGAAACCTGTATCAAGCTCAACCTCGGCAAAGGCTGGCTGAGAAATAATGCTGTGCAGATAACCAATGTTTGTCGTTACGCCACGTACGTGATATTGACTTAACGCCTGCTTAAGCTGCTTGAGCGCGATATCACGAGTTTGCCCCCAGACGATCAGTTTGCTGATCATTGGATCGTAATATTCGCTGATGCTATCGCCTTGGGTAACACCACTATCAACGCGTACGCACGCTAGGCGCACATTACTGTCTGATACGGGTTCTTTTAAGTAGTCAATGCGGCCAGTCGACGGCATAAAGTCATTGTCTGTATCTTCTGCGTAAATTCGCAGCTCAATTGAATGGCCGTTGTGGGTGATTTCAGATTGCGAAATAGGTAAATGCTCGCCAGCTGCAACTTTGAATTGCCACTCCACCAAATCAACGCTGGTGATCAATTCAGTGACAGGGTGTTCAACTTGCAGACGGGTATTCATCTCCATGAAGTAGAATTGACCTCGGCTATCGAGTAAGAACTCCACCGTGCCCGCGCCAACATAGTCGATCGCTTGAGCGGCCTGAACCGCAGCTTCACCCATTTGTTTACGCAGTTCATCACTAAGACCGGGAGCTGGTGCTTCTTCCACAACTTTTTGGTGACGGCGTTGAATGGAGCAATCGCGATCAGAAAGATAGACACAGTTGCCATGTTGGTCAGCAAATACCTGAACTTCAACGTGGCGAGGCTGCAATATGCATTTTTCGATTAGAAGCTGCTTGTCGCCAAAGCTTGAAAGTGCTTCACGCTGCGCACCGTCGATGGCCAGCGGCATTTCGGCTGCGCTATTGACTACTCGCATGCCTTTACCGCCACCCCCTTGGGTTGCTTTAAGCATCACTGGGTAACCGATTTTTTCAGCTTCTGCTAATAAATGCTCTACGCTGTTGTCTGTGCCGTGATAGCCCGGAACCAATGGTACGTTCGCCTCTGACATGATGGCTTTGGCTTGCGACTTCGAACCCATTGCTTCAATTGCGCTGGTGGAAGGGCCAATAAAAACAATGCCATTTTCGCTGCACGCTTTCGCCAGTTTCGGGTTCTCGGAAAGAAAGCCATACCCAGGGTGGATAGCATCGGCTTGCCATTTTTTCGCAGCGCCGATAATCGCATCGATATCGAGATACGATTCACTCGCAGGAGCGGGGCCAATGAATTCAGCGAAATCCGCTTGTTTAACATGTAAGCTGCTGCGATCCGCTTCGGAATAGACGGCTACCGTCTCGATAGCCATGCTTTTTGCGGTTTTAATGATTCGGCAGGCAATTTCACCGCGGTTTGCGATCAGTATTCTTTTAAACATGATTCCTCCAATTGGCGGCGCGCTTTTCAAAAAATGCAGCTAGTCCTTCTTGTCCTTCACTGGACACGCGAGCGGTTGCAATAGCTTGGCTGGTGTATTCAATTAATGAATGATCGATAGGTTGGTTATCACAGCGTAAACAAAGTGCTTTTGCAGCCTGCATGGCTTGTGGACCGTTGTTGAGCAGGTGATCAATGGTGCGATTGACGGCTTCACGTGGTTGAGCGTCTATCTGATGAAGAATACTCATCGATAGCGCGGTTTCGGCATCAATCAGTTCCGCGGTTAAAAAGTAGCGTCGGCTTTGTCGTTGTCCAATCGCTCGGATTACGTAAGGTCCGATGGTGGCGGGTAACAAACCGAGCTTCACTTCACTCAAACAGAAGCGGCTTTCAGGTGTACCAATAGCGATATCGCAGCAGCAGATAAGCCCAAGTGCGCCGCCAAATGCAGCGCCATGCACCATAGCAATAGTCGGTTTGCTAAAGGTATCCAGCGTATGCAAAAGTTTTGCTAGTTGCTGTGCATCTTGCAGGTTTTCACTCTCGGTTTTGGTGGCCATTGACTGCATCCAGCCAAGATCCGCACCCGCAGAAAAGTGTTTCCCTTGCGCCGTTAGTACCAATGCACGTAGAGAGTCGTCTCTCTCAAGTTTTTCCAAGGTTTCGATAAGTGAAGCAATTAATTCATCATTAAACGCGTTGTGTTTCTCTGGTCGATTGAGGCTCAACCAAGCAACGCCATTGCTGTCTTTTTCAAGCAGTAGTCCGGTCATGTGACTTCCTTTGTCTGACATTTCAGTCTCTATTCCAATGCTCGCTAACCGTTACTTGTATAAACATCGGTATTCGCGAGGAGTTAAGGTTTGCCTTGCATCCGGCTACATACGGAAGATGCCAAATTTGCTGTCTGGTATTGGCGCATTAAGCGCAGCAGACAGAGCAATGCCGACAACATCACGGGTTTTCGCAGGGTCAATAATGCCGTCGTCCCACAAACGAGCACTGGCGTAATAAGCGTGACTTTGAGTCTGATATTGCTCCGCAATTGGACGTTTGAACGCTTCTTCTTCCTCCGCGCTCCAGCTTTCACCTTTGCGAGTTTTGATATCGCGGGTCACTTGCGCCATCACGCCAGCCGCTTGCTCTCCACCCATGACGGAGATGCGCGCGTTTGGCCACATCCACATCATGGTTGGATCATAAGCGCGGCCACACATGCCGTAGTTTCCTGCGCCATACGATCCACCAATAACCACGGTAAACTTCGGCACGTCTGCACACGCAACAGCAGTTACCATTTTCGCACCATGTTTGGCGATGCCTTCGGCTTCGTACTTCTGACCGACCATAAAGCCCGTTATATTCTGCAAGAAAAGCAGAGGAATTTTGCGTTGTGCGCACAGCTCAATAAAATGCGCGCCTTTTTGTGCTGATTCTGAAAATAGAATGCCGTTGTTAGCGACAATGCCAATCGGCATACCGTGAATATGGGCAAAGCCACAGACCAAGGTTTCGCCGAACAGGGCTTTAAATTCATCGAACTGGGAATCATCAACAATTCGGGCAATGACCTCTTTAACATCAAACGGCTTTTTGAGATCGGTTCCGACGATGCCGTACAGCTCTTGGGCAGGAAAACGTGGTTCCTGTGGTGCTTTTTGCTTGAGTTGAACGGGTTTCAAGTGGTTAATTTGAGAAACGGCTTGTCTTGCCAACTCTAACGCGTGGTGATCATTTTCTGCGTAATAGTCCGCCACACCAGAGGTGCGACAATGAACGTCTGCGCCACCAAGATCTTCCGCGCTGACTTCTTCACCTGTCGCTGCTTTTACAAGAGGTGGACCTGCCAAAAAAATCGTGCCTTGTTCTTTGACTATGATGGATACGTCGCACATGGCAGGAACATAAGCGCCGCCAGCGGTACATAGCCCCATGACCACCGCAATTTGTGGAATGCCTTTGGCCGACATACGGGCTTGGTTGTAGAAAATACGGCCAAAATGGTCTTTATCTGGGAATACCTCATCTTGGCGGGGTAGGTTAGCGCCGCCAGAGTCGACTAAGTAAACACACGGCAGTTGGCATTTTTCTGCAATTTCTTGTGCTCTTAAGTGCTTTTTCACGGTGAGTGGGTAGTAACTGCCGCCTTTTACCGTCACGTCGTTGGCAACGATCATACACTCGGTGCCGTCAATTACACCCACACCGGCAACCACTCCAGCACATGGAACGTAATCTGGATACACATCCCAGCCAGCAAATTGACCAATTTCTAGAAAGGACGAACCAGGGTCGAGTAGGGCAAGAATGCGCTCACGTACCGGAAGTTTGCCTTTCTTCTGCTGATGCTCGCGGGCTTTCTCACCGCCACCATCTTCTATTTGGGCAGTCACGGTATAAAGTTGATCTACAAGTGACGCCATAGAGCGGTAGTTTTCCTGATACTGCTCTGAATGGGTATTAATATTGGTCGTCAAACAAGCCATAAATAGCCGATCTCCATTCGGTAGACGGGTGTCACCACCCGTCTTTATTTAGGTTGAATAAGATTTAGATTGAATAAGGAAGTTGTTTCGAGTTCGAACCGCCTAGGTATGATGATTAGGCGCTTTCGTTAAACAATTCGCGACCAATAAGCATGCGGCGAATTTCTGAAGTGCCCGCACCGATTTCATACAGCTTGGCATCTCGCAACAAACGGCCCGTATCAAACTCGTTGATGTAGCCGTTACCGCCAAGTAGTTGAATCGCATCCAGTGCCATCTTGGTTGCCAGCTCTGCGCTGTAGAGGATCGCGCCAGCAGAATCTTTACGTGTGGTTTCACCGCGATCACAAGCGGCAGCGACGGCGTAAACATACGCTTTAGCGGCATTCATTTGTGTGTACATATCCGCGATTTTTGCTTGAACTAGCTGGAATTCACCGATGGATTTACCGAACTGTTTACGGTCGTGAATGTAAGGCACAACGATATCCATACACGCCTGCATGATGCCAAGTGGGCCGCCTGCAAGCACCACACGTTCGTAGTCGAGGCCGCTCATCAATACTTTCACGCCTTGGTTTTCTTCGCCGAGAATATTCTCCGCAGGGACTTCGCAGTTTTGGAAGACCAGCTCACACGTATTCGAGCCGCGCATGCCCAACTTGTCGAGTTTTTGTGCTTGAGTAAATCCAGGGAATCCGCGTTCCACAATAAACGCCGTGATGCCTTTGGAGTGCTGGCTTGGGTCGGTTTTTGCGTAGACAACATAGGTGTGTGCATCAGGGCCGTTGGTGATCCACATTTTGTTGCCATTTAATAGGAAAATATCGCCTTTACGTTCGGCTTTAAGCTGCATAGAGACCACATCAGAGCCGGCGCCGGGTTCACTCATAGCAAGGGCGCCGATATGTTCACCGGAGATGAGCTTAGGTAGGTATTTCTCTTTTTGCGCTTGTGTGCCGTTACGGTGGATTTGGTTGACGCAAAGGTTGGAGTGAGCGCCGTAACTTAACGCAACCGAAGCGGATGCTCGGCTGATTTCTTCCATAGCGATAACGTGGGCGAGATAGCCCATGCCTGCACCACCAAACTCTTCGCTGGTGGTTACACCTAAAAGACCCATGTCACCTAATTTGGACCAAAGATGGTTTGGAAAGTCGTTAGTTTGGTCGATAGATTGCGCTAGCGGCGCAATTTCTCTTGCAGCAAAACTATTGATTTGCTCGCGAAGCAAATCGGTATTTTCGTCATAAACAAAGTTCAGGGAAGAGTAGGTAGATTTCATTGCGTGTCCTTGCCTTTACGTCACCTACATCCCAGAGTTGAGGTGTTAGGTGACTTTTTCGCCTTTCATGGATCTCAGTGTGTTTTGGCATCGCAACTGCGCAGCATTTAACTCCATCATTACCGCTTGAATGTCGTTTGCTTGCTGTTGCAATGCTGCCTTCTTCTCTTCGATCAACCGAATCATATAGTTCAACTGCTCAGTACTTTGATCGGTATCGTAGAGTTCAAATAACTCTTTGATATCTGCAAGAGAAAAGCCCAATCGCTTACCTCGCAAAATCAGTTTTAGTCGAATTCGATCGCGACCATTGTAGATTCGTGTGTTGCCTTTACGTTCCGGAGTTAGGAGACCTAAATCTTCGTAGAAGCGAATGCTTCGAGTAGTAATGTCGAACTCTTTCGCGAGCTCGCTGATCTTAAATGTGTTCATTCCTTAACCTTACGACTTTCGTATAACATTTACATGAATATACAATTCGTTAACGTTAAAGTAAACAAACAACATCCACTCTTGAGCCTTGATATCACTCGCATTTACTCGAAATCAAAGAATCACTCGAACAAACAATAACCTCAAACTTGACGTTAACGTAAATGTTAGTATAGTTATGACGTAAACGTCAATAAAAGGTTAATGGAATGAAAAATGAAACATGGATTGTTGCCGCTAAGCGAACGCCTATCGGCTCTTTTCAAGGTGCATTAGCTTCAACAGATGTCACGGAACTCGGTGCGAAAGCCATTCAAGGGGCGCTAGCCGAAAGCCAACTCGATGTGCACAAAATAGACGAAGTGTTGATGGGATGCGTTTTACCCGCCGGTGTGGGGCAAGCGCCTGCAAGACAAGCAAGTCTTAAAGCTGAAATGCCACAATCGATTGGTTGTACGACACTGAACAAAGTTTGTGGATCGGGTATGAAAACCGTCATGCTGGCATATGACCTTATTCAATCTGGTAATGCGCATGCTGTCATCGCTGGTGGCATGGAAAACATGTCGTCTTCTCCTTATCTATTAAAGAAAGCGCGTGATGGTTTCCGTTTAGGTCACGAGCAAGTGCTTGATCACATGTTTTATGACGGGTTGCAGGATGCCTACCAAGGCGAGCTGATGGGTGTCTTTGCAGAACAGACGGCGCAAAAGTATCAGTTCAGCCGTGAAAGTATGGATGCCTGGGCGCAACAGTCGGTGACTCGTGCGCAGCAAGCAATCGAACAAGGTTTGTTCAAAGAAGAGATCGTGCCTGTTAACGTAAAAAGTCGACGCGGCGAAACCCTGGTTGTAGATGATGAGCAACCGAGCAAACTCGACGTCACTAAAATTCCTACCTTACGCCCTGCGTTTGCCAAAGATGGCGGCGTAACCGCAGCAAACTCTAGTTCCATTTCGGATGGTGCGTCGGCAATGATCTTAGTCGATAGTGAGTTTGGTCGTCAGGAAAACCTTCAGCCTCTAGCCAAAATTGTCGCGTACAGCACGCATGCAAGACAGCCTGATGAGTTCACCATCGCACCAGTCTTCGCGATTGAATCGCTGCTGGAAAAAACGGGCTGGGACAAATCAGACGTGGACCTTTGGGAAATCAATGAAGCGTTTGCAGTTGTAACGCAGTACGCAGTGAAAGCGCTTGAGTTGGATGCAAGCAAAGTGAATCCACGTGGCGGCGCTTGTGCGCTAGGGCATCCAATAGGCGCAAGTGGCAATCGAATCCTTGTCACTTTGATTCATGCGCTAAAACAAACTGGTGGTAAGCGTGGCGTTGCATCGCTTTGTATTGGCGGCGGCGAAGCTACCGCTATCGCGATTGAAATCTGCTAAATCACTCTCAACAAAGTTTCACTTACATAACAGTAGTCAGTAACAAGCAGAAAAATACAAGGATGTCATCATGACAGAACAAGTAAAGCAGTATATCGGTGGTGAATTTGCCATCTCCGATTCAAAACAATGGCTAGATGTAACCAACCCGGCAACCAACGAAGTGATTGCACAAGTACCTTGTGCCACGGAATCGGAAATGAATGCGGCGATTGCTAGCGCAACGGAAACGTTCAAGCGTTGGAAAGAAGTTGCCGCTCCGGAGCGTGCTAGATTGATGTTGCGCTACCAACACTTGCTAAAAGAGCAACACGATGAGTTGGCGATACTGCTTTCAAGTGAGACAGGCAAAACTCTTGCGGATGCAAAGGGTGACATTTGGCGCGGGATTGAAGTCGTAGAACAAGCGGCGAACATTTGTAGCTCAATGATGGGTGAAACGGTTGAGAATGTCGCAACCAATATTGATGGTTACTCTTACATTCAACCGCTCGGTGTTTGTGCTGGCATCACACCGTTTAACTTTCCTGCGATGATTCCATTGTGGATGTTCCCAATGGCGATCGCTTGTGGCAACACCTTTATTTTGAAGCCGTCAGAGCAAGTGCCACTAACGGCAATGAAACTGGCGGAGCTGTTTGAACAAGCAGGTGCACCAAAAGGTGTTTTGCAAATTGTTCACGGCACCAAAGAGCAAGTCGATCGCATTCTGACTGATCCCGTCGTTCGTGCGATCTCTTTTGTCGGCTCAGTGCCCGTTGGTGAGTACATCTACAAAACAGGTACAGACAACCTGAAACGCGTGCAGTCATTTGCAGGTGCTAAGAACCACATGGTCATCATGCCGGATGCAAACAAACAGCAAGTCATCAATAACCTAGTTGGCGCGTCAGTTGGTGCTGCAGGCCAACGCTGTATGGCGATTTCGGTTGCCGTATTTGTCGGCGAAACCAAAGAATGGATTCCTGAGCTTAAAGAGGCGTTAGCTCAGGTTCAGCCTGGCGCGTGGGATGATGAAACCGCCGGTTATGGTCCACTGATTAGCCCTCAAGCGAAGCAGCGAGTGGTGAATCTGATTAATGAAGGCAAAGCGTCAGGCGCGAATTGTGTTCTGGACGGGACAGATTGCCAAGTACCTGGCTTCCCGAACGGTAACTGGGTGGGGCCAACATTGTTTACCAACGTGACCACAGACATGTCGATTTATCAGGAAGAAATTTTCGGGCCTGTACTGTTAACTATGGAAGTGGATGACCTAGATGAAGCGATTGAACTGATCAATGCAAACCGCTTTGGTAATGGTACGTCTATTTTCACGGCGAACGGCGCTGCCGCGAGAAAGTATCAACACAATATCGAAGTAGGTAACGTAGGAATCAACGTACCGATTCCGGTGCCATTGCCGTTCTTTTCGTTTACTGGGTGGAAAGGCAGCTTCTACGGCGACCTGCATGCTTACGGTAAACAAGCGGTTCGCTTCTACACCGAGACGAAAACTGTCACCGCGCGTTGGTTTGAAGATGACATTCCAAGCGGTCCAAACATGACTATTCAACTTAGCTAATTACTGGATTAGCGACACCTCTAGCCAAGCCCTTCATCCTTTTAGAGGGCTTGGCTCGGATACAAATGCAACGAATTAGACCTTAGGACTTCAAGATGGATTTTGAATTAAACGAAGATCAACTCGCGTTTGCCGAAGTAGCAAAGCAGTTTGCAGACCAAATGTTAGCGCCGCACGCGGCCGAGTGGGATGAAAACCATCACTTCCCTAAAGATGTACTGCGTCAGGCGGGTGAGCTGGGCTTTTTGAGTATCTACACGCCACCAGAGCACGGTGGCTTGGGGTTATCTCGTTTGGATGCGGCGATCATTTTCGAGCAGTTGGCTATGGGTTGTACCGCGACTACTGCGTTTATGACCATTCACAACATGGCGACGTGGATGATCACCAGTTTTGCCAAAGCCGAAGTGGCGCAGCAATTTAGCGCGGATCTAATTTCGGGTGAAAAGCTCGCTTCCTACTGTTTAACCGAACCTAATGCCGGCTCTGACGCCGCTTCTCTAACGACTAGCGCAGTGCGTGATGGCGATGAGTTTGTCCTCAATGGCGCAAAAGTGTTTATCTCTGGCGCGGGTGATACAGATGTATTGGTCGTGATGGCGCGTTCGTGTGGTGAAGGAGCGGGTGGCGTTTCTGCATTCGTTGTTCCTGCTGATTGCGAAGGCATTAGCTACGGTAAAAAAGAAGCCAAAATGGGTTGGAACTGCCAGCCAACTCGCATGATTACCTTCGAAAATGTCCGCATTCCGGCTGACTATCTGTTGGGTGAAGAGGGAGAAGGCTTTAAGTTCGCCATGCTTGGCCTTGATGGTGGTCGAATCAATATCGCTACTTGTTCCGTCGGTACTGCGCAACAAGCACTGAACGAAGCCAAGCAATACATGAACGAACGCAAACAGTTCGGCCGTTCACTGGCGCAATTTCAAGCGTTGCAGTTCAAGCTTGCTGATATGGCGACTGAGCTGGTCGCTGCGCGTCAAATGGTGCGACTCGCTGCCGCTAAACTCGATGCTCAGCACGCAGAAAAAAGCGCGTACTGTGCCATGGCAAAACGCTTTGCTACTGATGTGGGCTTTAAAGTCTGCGATCAGGCGCTGCAAATTCACGGTGGCTATGGCTACATCAAAGAATACCCAGTCGAGCGCCATTTCCGAGACGTTCGTGTTCACCAAATCCTTGAAGGTACCAACGAAATCATGCGTCTGATCGTCGCAAGACGATTACTAACGGAAGGCGTTGAGCTGCTTTAGTCAGCGAGACACAGCCTTACCTAAAGAAATTAAAAAGGACTGAAAGATTATGACGGCACAAATCAAATTAGAGCGCGAAGCGCATATTGCCAAGCTCACGATTAGTAATCCGCCAGCGAACACTTGGACGCTTGAGTCTTTGAATCAGCTAAAAGAGTTGGCGATTGAACTTAGCAATGATTGCTCTATTTATGCGTTGGTTTTAACAGGCGAAGGCGAGAAGTTCTTCTCTGCTGGAGCAGATCTTAATAACTTTGCATCGGGTGATAAATCACAAGCAGCGGACATGGCGTTCGCATTTGGTGAAGCGTTTGAAGCGCTTTCTGCATTCGATGGGGTTTCTATCGCAGCGATTAATGGCTATGCGATGGGCGGCGGTCTGGAAGTGGCGATGGCGTGTGACATTCGTATCGCAGAAGAACAAGTACAAATGGCACTTCCTGAAGCATCGGTAGGTTTGTTGCCGTGTGCGGGAGGGACGCAAAACCTGACCGCGTTGGTAGGTGAAGGTTGGGCGAAGCGTATGATCCTGTGTGGCGAGCGTGTGACGGCCGAGCGAGCGGAAAAAATTGGGTTAGTCGAAGAGGTGGTGGCGAAAGGTCAAGCACTCGAAGCGGCTATGGAGCTAGCACAGCGTGTTGCGGGCCAATCACCGAAATCCATTTCTGCGTGCAAAACGCTCATTCAAGGTCGACGCAGCCAAACTCACGCGGCTGGATTGGTTTTAGAGCGTGAACTGTTTTTACAGCTGTTCAATACACACGATCAGACTGAGGGTGTGAATGCGTTTTTGCAAAAGCGCAAGCCACAATGGACAAACAGCTAGCGGAGGCCAAATGACAGGTACAGTAAATGTTTCAAAGCTTAAGTGCGCTGATGGCTCTGTTATTGGTGTGCTGGAGCTTGATAATCCAGCTGCTCTCAACGCGTTGAGTTACGTGATGATTGAGAAGTTGTACAAACAGCTTAGTGAATGGCAAACGGACGACAGCGTCGTCGCGGTATTCTTGCATGCTCAAGGTGAAAAAGCGTTTTGTGCTGGTGGCGATATTCAAGCGATCTACCGTGCACTTGAAAACAAAGAGCAAGATTTTGATTCTGCGTTTTCAGCGATGGAAACCTTCTTTGACCTCGAATATCGCTGTGATCATCTTATTCATACTTATCCAAAACCGATCATCGCGTGGGGACATGGTTATTTGATGGGCGGCGGTGTGGGATTATTTATGGGTGCTAGCCATCGCGTTGCAGAAACGACCACACGCTTTGCAATGCCAGAGATTAAAATTGGCCTTTACCCAGATGTAGGTGCGACGTACTTCCTAAACCAGTTGCCAAAACATTTGGCACTGTTCTTAAGTTTGACTGCTTGTCAAATTAACGCAACAGATATGAAAGCGTTGGGGTTAAGCCAATGGATTGCACAGCCAGAAAACAAACAAGTGCTGCTGGATCTGCTTGCATCGGTAAGTTGGAAAGGTGAAGCGAACATCAACGAAAAAATCGCCACTACGCTGCGTTCGGTACACGTGGACGAGCCAACCGAAGGGATGTTGATGCCCTATGCGGAATTGATTGAGCAGTTATGTTCGGGTGACTTAGCGTCAATTGTTGATGCAATCAGCCGTGCTAACGTTGATAACAAGTGGTTCGTCAATGCGCAGAAGTCACTGAACTATGGCAGTCCGTTGTCGCTCAGTATCACTTATCAGCAGTTAACGCAGTATCAAAACCTCTCTTTGAAAGCGTGTTTTGATATGGAATTTAACCTAACACTACGTTGTGGCTTAGAAGGTGATTTTAGAGAAGGGGTTCGTGCGCTGATTATTGATAAAACCAATCAACCGACTTGGCAACATCGCACGGTTTCTGACGTAACGCCACAAGTTTTGGAGCGCTTCTTCTCGCCAATTGACTCAGCAGAATACCCACTGACCGCATCGTCGGTAGCTATAGTGGCACTTTAGTACAAGGAAGAAATACGATATGGACAAAATTGCATTTATTGGCCTTGGTAACATGGGTGCGCCTATGGCTAAGAATCTACTCAAAGCGGGCTTGAATGTCGAAGTATTTGATTTGAACCCAAGCGCAGTTGAGGAGTTGACCGCATTGGGCGCTTCAAGTGCCGATTCCGTTCAGCAGGCAGTACAAGGTGTGGAGGTGGTTGTCACTATGCTGCCAGCGAGCCAACACGTTCAAAGCGTTTATCTTGGTCAAGATGGCATCTTAGATAGCGTCGAATCAGGCACCTTGCTGATTGATTCATCCACCATCGATCCGGCGACTGCTCGTTTGGTTGGCGAAAAAGCATCGCAACTTGGTATCAGTTTTGTTGATGCACCAGTATCTGGTGGCGTTGCGGGCGCAGCAGCAGGTACGTTAACTTTCATTGTTGGCGGCTCACAAGAGAACTTTGTTCAAGCCAAAGCGGTGCTTAGCCACATGGGTAAAAACATCTTCCATGCGGGCGATGTTGGAGCTGGTCAGGTCGCGAAGATCTGCAATAACATGATGTTGGGCATTTTGATGAGCGGCACCTGTGAAGCACTCAATTTAGGGATGGAAAACGGACTCGATCCCAAAGTGCTTTCCGACATCATGTTGCAAAGTTCAGGGCGTAACTGGGCGCTAGAGCTTTATAACCCTTGTCCAGGTGTGATGGAAAATACGCCTGCAAGCAATGGTTATCAAGGCGGCTTTATGAGCCAGTTAATGGCTAAAGATCTGGGTCTTGCGATGGAAGCGGCGGTTGCCAGTCAAACATCAACGCCAATGGGCAGCTTGGCTCGTAACCTGTTTAATTTTCACAACGGTCAGGGCAACGGGCAAAAAGATTTCTCAAGCTTGTTTGAGTTCTACCAAAAGCAAAATCAGGCCTAAGGAGCACTTATGGAGTTAGCAAATAAGGTCATTGCGATCACGGGGGCAGGGCAGGGGCTGGGTAAACAAATGGCACTGTCACTGGCGGAAAATGGCGTTCATCTTGCGCTTATCGACCTCAATTCAGAGCAACTGGCTGAAACGAAAGCGGAATGTGAATCTCTCGGCGTTACCGCTCGTTTTTATGTGACGAACGTGACTGACGAACAGCAGGTATGCACTGCTTTTGAGCAAATTGAGGTAGATTTCAAGCAGCTCAATGGCGTTATCAATAACGCAGGTATTATGCGTGATGGTATGTTCATTAAAGTCAAAGATGGTCAGGTTAACACGATGTCGCTGGAACAATTTCAGTCTGTTCTAGATGTGAATGTAACAGGCACTTTCCTGTGTGGCCGTGAAGCGAGCAAGGTAATGCTGAACACCGATAGCAAAGGGGTTCTGATCAACATATCCAGCGTTGCGCGTGCCGGGAATATTGGTCAAACCAACTATTCAGCATCTAAAGCGGCGGTAGCCACCATGGCAACGGTGTGGGCGAAAGAGTTAGGGCGTTTCGGAATTCGCTCAGTGGCGATTGCTCCGGGTGTCATCAAAACTGCCATGACAGACCAAATAAAACCTGAAGCGATGGAACGTTTAATCGGAATGATTCCGGTTGGACGTTTAGGTTTGGCGGATGAAATTTCATCGACCATAAAATACGTGTTAACCAACGAATTCGTGACCGGACGAGTGTTCGAAGTCGATGGCGGAATGCGAATGTAACCCCCTCTGCAACATAAAAAAGGGGAGCGAGTTTGATTGTCCGCTTCCTTCCACTTTCTCCTTTCTTTTATTGCTTCTATCTGAAAAATGTATTGGATGCATGGTCGACTGCTATCTCATCGAACGGTATAAAAATTTATTCTATTTCTAATGTGAATGGCTAGTTCTATATTGCTTGTCATGTAAATGTATTAACTCACAACTAAGACGATCTTTTGTCTCACTAACGAGATCATTATTCTTGGTGTGTAAAAAATACTCTTATTGGTCATATTGCAACCGAAAACTATTTCGGCATCTAAAGATGGTGATTTATTATTCAGCGCAAAATACATGGGAATATGAGGCTGACTGAATAACCTTCAGTTGTCTTAATAATAAATAATCAGAATTCTCAATTACACTGAAGTAACTACCCATTAGGGAAGAGCAATAATGTCACTATTTCATTCGATTAGGACGATGCCGCTATTATTGGGGTGTCTGTGTTTTTCTGTTCAGGCCTCCACAGAAAAGGTGGAACAGGAAGGTAAGTTTTTACAGTCGTTAGAAGGCATCGAAAATCAAATTTACGCATTACCTCAGAGTTCTTTAGCTTTGATTGAAGCGTTAGAAGAAGAGTCTTTGCTACAAAACCAACCAACAGCGCTGTTGGTGCGTTACTGGCTTGCCAAGGCCACGGTTTTAGAGCTGCTAGGGCGCGTAGAAGAGAGTCAGAGTGTCGTTCAAAAAGGATTGGAGCTTGTGCGTCCACAGAGCCATGAGTATCTCCTGTTTAAGTTGATTCAGATGCGAACTATGGTTGGAAAGAGCGATATCGATACCGCGCTTTCTGCGTTGGATAGCTTGTTGGAAACATCGCGTGAGAATGGTGATAAGCAACTTGAATCAGAAATCCTGTTGCTAAAAGGACGCTATTACGATGAGCAAGGTGAGTTTAAAAAATCCTATGCTGCACTTATGTCGTCCATGGATGCGGCTGAATCTTCAGGTGTTCACGGGCTGGTAGAACGTGCAGCACTAGAGCTAGGTGACGTACTTGTCAAAATTCAGGGTTACGACCGATCTGAGGCGCTTTTGGAACAAGCATATCGCTATTTTAGGGATAGGCGTATGTCGTTCAATGAGTTGTTGAGCGTTTTGACGATAGCGAAACTTCATAAAGCACAGTTCCAATACGAAGAGGCGATAGCGTCATATCAGCGAGCGTTAAAGCTGGCTCAAATTATCGGTGATGGACGCTTTAGATTTCGAGTTAACCTTGAACTTGCAGCTTTATATCGCGAGACGAATCAAGAAAAGAAGATGGTTAACCACTTGAAGCTGGCGGAGAATTTACAGTACAGAGAAACGTCTAGCGCGTATTTGGCAACATTTAAGTTGTTACAAGCCGAATATATGTTAGAGCAGCAGCAATTTGAAATACTTTTAGCGATGATCGCACCAATGCTGCCGGAGATTATAGAGAGTCGATACGTCAAGCAACAGCAAATGGAGCTACTAAAAGTCGCCGCTATGGCCTATGCGGGAAGCAATGACTTTAAACTAGCATTCGAAACTTACGGTAACTATCACGATAAATTTATCCAATTTAGCAATCAAAGAGAAGTTGAAAATCTTGAGCGCCAGCAGACGTTATTTGAGTTGGAACGACTTGAATATGAGAACGAAGATCTCAACTGGAACAATGTGTTGCAGCGTATGGAGCTAGAAAATAACCGTCGTACTTTTTACTTATTGGGTGAAGCGCTACTTGCGCTCATCGGTGTTCTATTTTTGATGGCGGTAGTATTTCTCGTCGTCAATCGCTCGCGTTTGAGAATGCGTCGCCTCGCAAAGACAGACACATTGACAGGGTTGTTCAATCGCCGTTTTTTAGAGGACTGGTTCACTAAGCCAGTAGAAGTGAGGCGTGAGCGAAAAGAGAAACCGGTACCTCAATCTAAGCAAGAAAAGATACAACAATTTGTTTTTGAGCAAGTCGAGCAAGTTAAGTACGGTTATCTAGCTTTAAATAAATGGGTAGATAGCAAACTCGATAAACAGAAAATGGTGCCAAATAAACCACAATCGGGGCCAGTAACTTTAGCGTTAATCGATGTGGATTATTTCAAGCAGGTAAATGATACCTATGGGCATGTGTTTGGAGATACCGTACTAACGGGCGTTGCCAAAGTGTTGGAGGAAACTGTACGTGAGAACGACATTGTTGCTCGCTTTGGTGGTGAAGAGTTTGTTGTTGTTATGCCCAATACAGACCATAAAAACGCCCTTATTACTGCAGAACGTTTACGTAGCGCTTTATCCCTACATGGCTTTGTTACGGAACAGAAAGAAGAAGTGAGAGTGACCTGTAGTTTTGGAGTCGTTACCACTGAAGATAATGAGATGAGTTTTAAATCACTTTGCGATCAGGCCGATAAATTGCTTTATCAAGCGAAAGCGAACGGACGCAACTGTGTGGAAGGTCGCTCGCTAGCGTAACAGAAATCAAAAGTTCAGGCTCATCGCACGATGAATCTGAACTTATCCCTCCCATTTACTTTGATAGCCAAGTGACTTTGAGATCCTTGCTTCGAATATAAAACGCTGAATCTAACATCTTAAAGTCACTTGGCGATATTACTTAAAAATGGCTTAAGGATATCGAATCGCATATTCATGGCGTTCAATATAACCTCTCTCTTTGCCTTCTTCACCTTCAAAGTGCGAATGCCACTTGTGTCTACAAAACTATAACAAACTAGTGTGTCTATTCTTTGTACAAATAAACCGTGTACAGGTGAAATGATTAGTGGTCGATATAAATTTTTTGTGGCACAGATTTTTGTTGTTCAAAAATCAACTCGTTCATAATCGTTTTAAAAATAGAGTAAGAGTTAAGTATTTGATTTTGTTTTTCTTGTTTGTTTGTTCTTAAACTAAAATCTAGTTATCCCGACAAGTTCTTACCGAGCGATTTTTCGTACACCCTCAACTTTTCATCCTTTTTTACTAACATTTTTCTTTAAAAATAATTTGAGTTCGAATTAATTTTCAGGCATTTTATATTTAACTAACCGTTCAATTAAAAATAACAGGGACGCAAAATGCCAAAGGTGGGGATGCCTGAAATCAGAAAACCGCAGCTTGTGAAAGCGACAATGTCAGTGATTGATAGAGTCGGTTTACACGCGGCGAGTATTTCGTTAATCAGCAAAGAAGCCGGTGTATCAACGGGGATTATCAACCACTATTTCGGTGGTAAGCACGGATTGCTGGAGGAAACGATGCGAGAAATCTTGCGTCAGCTTTCGTCCACTATCACACAGAAGTTACGTGAGCTGCCAAGTGATGCTCATCACCAAAGAATTAATGCAATCATTGACGGTAACTTTGTCGGCTATCAGGCAGAAAACCAAGTTGCTAAGACTTGGCTGGCGTTTTGGTCGTACTCAATGCATGACGAGCAGCTCAAGCGTTTACAGCGTGTCAACGAACGACGTCTATTGTCCCACCTAAGAAAAGAACTCAAAGCATTATTAAATGCAGAGCAGGCTGAATTGGTTGCTCATGGTATTGCATCACTTATTGATGGAATTTGGCTGCGCGGAACGCTCAACCCGCAAGGCATTGATGCAGAAAGAGCGAGAATCATCATCAACGATTATCTCGAAAAACAACTTACGTTTTATTCTGAAAAAATATAAAAGTTACAGGTCTTCAAAATGGAAATGAAAGCACACTATATCAATGGTGCGATGTACGACGGGTGTTCAGATGAACACTTCACCACTTACAATCCGGCGAATGGTGAGCCATTGGCCAACATTAAACAAGCGAACCAAGACGATCTTCAAGCAGCGATTGAATCGGCAAAAAAAGGTTTTGCTGCATGGTCGGCGATGACTGCGATTGAGCGCAGCCGTATTTTACACAAAGCCGTTGCCATTTTACGTGAGCGTAATGACGAGCTGGCTGCATTGGAAGTGGCAGATACTGGTAAGCCCATTCAAGAAGCTATCGCGGTTGATGTCACAACAGGTGCCGATGTTCTTGAGTACTACGCTGGCCTTGCTCCAAGTCTACAAGGTGAACAGCAGCCACTCAGCGACGATCAGTTTTTCTATACACGTCGTGAGCCATTGGGCATTTGCGCGGGTATTGGCGCTTGGAATTATCCAATTCAAATTGCGATGTGGAAATCGGCGCCAGCACTGGCTGCGGGCAACGCAATGATCTTCAAGCCATCAGAAGAAACACCATTAACGGCGCTTAAGCTCGCCGAAATTTATTCAGAAGCGGGCATGCCAGATGGCGTATTTAATGTCGTGCAAGGGGATTACCGAGTAGGACAGATGCTAACGGCGCATCCTGATATCGCAAAAGTGTCATTCACGGGTGAGTCAGGCACCGGTAAAGTCGTAATGAGTGACAGCGCTAAGACACTAAAACAAGTAACGATGGAGCTTGGTGGTAAGTCTCCACTGATTATTTTTGATGATGCGAAGTTAAACGATGCCGTTTCTGCGGCCATGGTGGCGAACTTCTACACCCAAGGTGAAGTTTGTACGCACGGTACACGCGTATTTGTCCATGAAGGTATTTATGACGACTTTATCACACAACTTAAAGCCCGAACCGAGCTGTTAGTCGTCGGCGATCCGCTTGATGAGAACACGCAGATTGGCGCGCTAATCTCTAAAGATCATGAATCGAAAGTTTTAGGAGCGATTGAAGCCGCGAAAGCGAGTGGCGCGACGTTACTGACTGGCGGCTACAAAGTAACAGACAATGGCCTAGCTAATGGTAACTTTGTTGCTCCAACCGTATTTGTTGATTGCGATGATGACATGAGCCACGTTCAACAAGAAATCTTTGGCCCGGTAATGTCAGTTCTGAAATTCCGCGATGAGTCGGAAGTGATTGCGCGCGCAAATGGCACCGATTATGGCTTAGCGGCAGGTGTCTTTACTCAAAACCTATCTCGTGCGCACCGTGTGATCCATCAAATTCAAGCGGGTATTTGTTGGGTGAACACATGGGGTGACTCACCTGCGGAAATGCCAGTTGGCGGCTACAAGCAATCAGGTGTTGGCCGTGAAAACGGAGTCGAAACCCTTAAACATTACACACAAACGAAGAGTGTTCTGGTTCAGCTAAGCGACTTCGAAAGCCCTTACAAATGATACTACTCATAGTAGATAACTGACCACTTTAGCTTGTTAAAATGCTCGATAACTACGTTGTCAATTTTGATTGTAGGTTAACTACTTATCAAAATTTCCGCCTTGTTCTCAAGCATTTTTCCTACGCTAATTTCGCTCACTTATCTACGGTGATGAGTATTAACTCCTAGGAGAATAAAAATGCAACAACACTACGATTACATCATCGTCGGTGCGGGTTCGGCCGGCTGTGTGTTAGCGGATCGCTTAAGTGAAAGTGGTCAAAATTCGGTCCTATTACTCGAAGCGGGTGGGTCGGATAAAAGTATTTTTATCCAAATGCCAACAGCGCTTTCTTACCCGATGAACACTGAAAAATACGCGTGGCAGTTTGAGACGGTTGAAGAGCAAGGGTTGGATGGTCGCCAACTTCATTGTCCTCGCGGAAAAGTTCTGGGCGGTAGCTCATCTATCAACGGCATGGTTTACGTTCGCGGACACGCTTGTGACTTTGACCAGTGGGAAGAGGAAGGCGCGAAAGGCTGGAACTATCAGTCGTGTTTGCCTTATTTCCGTAAAGCAGAGTCTTGGATTGGTGGTGCTGATGAATATCGGGGCGATCACGGTCCAGTCGGCACATGTAACGGCAACGATATGAAGCTCAACCCGCTGTACCAAGCTTTTATTGATGCAGGCAAAGAAGCGGGCTACCCAGAAACAAAAGATTACAACGGTTATCAACAAGAGGGCTTTGGCCCAATGCATATGACCGTCGACAAAGGCGTACGCGCTTCAACCTCTAATGCATACTTAAGCCGTGCTAAAAAACGCAAAAACTTCACCCTAATGAAGAGGGTGACGGTTCATCGAGTTTTATTAGAAGAAACTGATTCAGAAGGCAAGAAAGCGGTAGGCGTTGAATTTGAAAAGTCAGGTTCAATTCAGCAATGTTTTGCGAATAATGAAGTGATTTCGAGTGCGGGTTCGGTTGGCTCCGTTCAGCTGTTGCAGCTTTCAGGCATTGGCCCTAAGGCAGTATTAGAAAAAGCGGGCATTGAGGTGAAACACTCGTTGGAGGGAGTAGGTAAAAACCTGCAAGATCACTTAGAAGTGTACTTCCAATATCACTGTAAACAACCTATCACGCTCAACAGCAAATTAGGCTTGGTGAGCAAGGGCTTGATTGGCACTGAGTGGATATTAACTCGCAAAGGCCTAGGGGCTACTAACCACTTTGAATCGTGTGCGTTTATCCGCTCTCGTGAAGGACTAAAGTGGCCAAATATTCAATATCACTTCTTGCCAGCGGCAATGCGCTATGACGGGCAAGCTGCTTTTGATGGTCATGGTTTCCAAGTGCACGTTGGACCTAACAAGCCAGAAAGTCGCGGGTCGGTCGAAGTTGTCTCTGCGAATCCGAATGATAAGCCGAAGATTGAGTTTAACTACATTTCCACTGAACAAGATAAGCAGGATTGGCGTGATTGTATTCGCCTTACTCGCGAGATCCTCAATCAGCCAGCCATGGATGAGTTTCGTGGGGATGAGATCCAACCCGGTCTGAACATCACAACGGATGAACAGATTGATGAATGGGTGAAGCAAAACGTCGAGAGTGCTTACCATCCATCTTGTACCTGCAAAATGGGCGCAGATAATGACCCATTAGCCGTCTTAAATGAGCGATGCCAAGTACGCGGTATTCAAGGCTTGCGTGTGGTGGACTCTTCTATTTTCCCAACCATTCCGAACGGTAATTTAAATGCGCCAACGATTATGGTGGCAGAACGCGCCGCGGATATGATTTTGGATAACGCCCTAGAAACGTCGAACAACGTACCAGTTTGGATTGCACCGGACTGGCAAGAGATGCAACGAATGCATCCGCCAAAAAGAGATCTCGATTCGATCTCATAAAATGAAAAAGTCAGTAATCATTACAAGGAATTCAACATGTCTAAGATGACAAAAATCTTCTCAACAATTGCACTAAGTACTTTAGCAACAGGCGCTTACGCCAACCAATGTGAAACGGTTCGTTTCGCAGATGTAGGTTGGACTGACATCACAGCGACCACTGCCGTTACATCAGAGTTACTTAAAGGGTTGGGGTACAAAACGAAGACCGATCTTCTGTCTGTGCCTGTAACTTACTCCTCTATGGCTAATGGCGATATCGACATTTTCCTAGGTAACTGGATGCCAACGATGGAAGGTGATATCGCGAAATACCGTGATGCAGGTACTGTTGAAACCGTACGCGCGAACCTCGTTGGCGCAAAGTACACGCTAGCGGTTCCAAAATACGTTTATGACGCAGGCGTAACCAATTTCGCTGACCTAGTAAAACATGCCGACAAATTTAAAGACCGCATTTACGGCATTGAACCAGGAAACGATGGCAACCGCTTAATTCAGTCAATGATTGATAGCAACGCATTCGGCCTAAAAGATTTCAGCCTAGTTGAGTCCAGTGAAGCTGGCATGGTGTCTCAAGTATCACGTGCCGCACGCCGCAATCAATGGATTGTGTACCTAGGTTGGGCGCCGCACCCAATGAATAGTAACGTTGAAATGGAATATCTAGCGGGTGGTGATGACTTCTTCGGTCCTAACTACGGCGGCGCGAACGTCTACACAAACGTACGTAAAAATTACCTCGCTGAGTGTCCAAATGTAGGTCAGCTAGTGAAAAATCTAGAGTTTAACCTAGAAATGGAAAATGAACTGATGGAAGCGATTCTTAACCAGAAACAGAAGCCATCAAAAGCAGCGCAAGCATGGTTGAATGCAAACCAAGAGCAAATTGAAGCGTGGCTAGAGGGCGTGAAAACGGTGGATGGCCAAGATGCGCTAACAGCTATTACAAACTACTTAAAAACAAACGCTTAATAAGCAGTATTTGAGCTCGTTTTTTTAAAAGAAAGTGGGCAGTTTTGCCCGCTTCATTAACACAAAGGTTTTATTTTGAATTTTATTACGGACAACAAACTACCGTTGGGCCAATGGATGGAAACTGGCGTCGATTGGTTAACCATCAATGCATCGGGTTTTTTCGATGCAATCTCTATTACACTTGAAACGATCATTCTTTTCGTGGTGGACATTTTTAAATGGATGCCACCTGCAGCGCCAATCATTATGACGGCGGCAATTGCTTGGTTCTTACATCGCAGCATTCCTCTTGTCGTATTTATCGTGTTGGCCTTACTCGCAATTCTCAACCTTGGTTACTGGCAAGAAATGCTGGAAACCTTTGTCCTTGTGTTTGCAGCGACAACGATTTCCGTATTAATTGGCGTGCCGTTGGGCATTATGGCGGCGCACCGTCCTTGGTTATACACCTTGTTGCGGCCAATACTCGATTTAATGCAGACCGTCCCGACATTCGTTTACCTAATTCCAACCTTGGTTCTGTTTGGATTGGGTATTGTCCCTGGTCTAATCTCGACCATCATTTTCGCTATCGCTGCGCCAATTCGATTGACGTACCTCGGCATTATTAAAGTGCCGGAGGAGCTACTTGAAGCGGGTAAAGCATTTGGTGCCAGCCGCATGAAGCTACTGTTTAAGGTGGAGTTACCTGCGGCATTGCCAAGTATTATGGCTGGCGTTACGCAGTGCATTATGTTGTCTCTTTCTATGGTGGTCATTGCGGCGCTTGTTGGTGCTGATGGGCTTGGTAAGCCAGTCGTACGTGCACTGAATACGGTAAACATTTCACAAGGTTTTGAAGCTGGTTTAGCGATTGTACTCGTTGCCATCATTCTTGACCGCTTGTGTAAAGCACCAAACCAGAAGGAGGCATAATCATGGACGCTATTACTATTAAAAATCTTGATGTCGTTTTTGGTCAGCAACAAGCACAGGCGCTAGCACTACTAGATCAAGGGAAATCTCGACAAGAAATCATTGATGAAACTGGCCAAGTGGTTGGGGTTGATAATGTTTCGCTGAACGTGAAACAGGGTGAGATCTGTGTCTTGATGGGGCTTTCAGGCTCGGGTAAATCAAGTTTGCTGCGAACGGTTAACGGATTGAACGATATTTCTCGTGGCTCTCTGAAAATTAAAGATGGCGACGATATGGTTGAGCTCTCTAACTGTGACGAACAGAAACTGCGCCACCTTCGTACGCACCGCGTGTCCATGGTGTTTCAGAAGTTTGCATTGATGCCTTGGTTAACGGTGTTAGACAATGTAGCGTTTGGTCTAGAGATGCAAGGCATTGGTAAAGCAGAGCGTCGTAAAAAGGCGCGTGAACAGCTCGAAATGGTCGGTTTATCTGAGTGGGAAACCAAATTCCCGCACGAGCTTTCTGGTGGTATGCAGCAGCGTGTTGGCCTAGCGCGAGCGTTCGCGATGGACACTGATATCTTGTTAATGGATGAACCGTTTTCAGCACTTGATCCATTGATTCGTGCTCAGCTTCAAGATGAATTGATTCTGCTTCAGGAAAAGCTAAACAAAACCATTCTTTTTGTGAGTCACGACTTGGATGAAGCACTTAAAATCGGTAACAACATCGCCATTATGGAATCAGGAAAGCTGATTCAACATGGCAAGCCAGAACAGATCATTCTTGCTCCAGAAAACGATTATGTGGCGGACTTTGTTGCTCACACTAATCCATTAAATGTGCTGAAGGGACGTTCCTTAATGCGTGACGATTTGGTTCGCGAAGATACGCGTGTTCTGATTTGCCCTGATAAAGATATTTGGGTGATACAAGAGAGCAAGGGGTTAAGTTTAGCGGATAAAGATAAATCGTTGATTCAATGGAAGAGCGATTCTTCGAACCTTGACGAAGTTAATGAAAACTCTCTGGTTCAGGTTAGTCCAGAAATCAGTATGCGAGAAGCGATTGAACTTAAACAGCGTAGCAATCAGCCTCTGCTTATGGTTGAAGATAATAAGCTGGTTGGTGTGTTAAGCGACAATGAGCTTTACGATGCATTGCTTGGTAATTTTAAGTCAGAGCAAGTTGCGTAAAGTTGACGCAGAACCAAGTAAAAAAGAGCCGCATTAATGTGCGGCTCTTTTTAGTTTAAACAATGATTTAAGTCGCTAAGCTAAGACAATGGTCGATTATAGAGTCGTAATTACGTCATCCATTGCAAGGCGCGCTTTTGGAAGACCATGATTGTAATCTTCCCCATCTTTATGGTAGCCAATCGCCAGCGCAACTTCACAAATATGGCCCTCGAGCTCTTCTTTAAACTCTTCTCCAATCAGAGCCGGATCGACACCTTCCATCGGTGTTGAATCAATGCCTAGTCGTGCCAATGTGTGTAGTAGGTTGCCTAGTGCCAAATAGACTTGTGCTTTTGTCCAGTTTCCGTTGAAGCCATTTTCGTCCGTATTTGCATCGGCAAAAGCGTAAGCACCCATAAAGTTGTTGTACATCTCCGCTGGCAAGTGGCCAGATGTTACTTCTGCATCCACACGTTTCGCAAATTTCTCTTTAGTAAATTTAGGATCGTAAGCAAATAGAATCGTATGTGATGCGGCTTTCGCGTGTGGTTGGTTAAACTGGTGCATATTTGCAAACGTATTGTGGAAACGTTGCTTCGCTTCATCACTTTCAATAACGATGAATTTCCATGGTTGTGAGTTGATAGAAGACGCCGACAAACGCAGTGCTTCTTTGATTATCGCCATGTCTTCTTGAGAAACGCGCTTGGTTTCATCATATTTTTTTGCAGTGTAACGGTTATTTAGATCGGTAATGATTTGATGGGACACGTTTATATCCTCTTTATGTGATGACAGATGAGGATGCACTAGCATCGACAACCATGCGTACCTCGAATATGGGTTCATGATAATGGATATTTTTTCATTGATAAGAGGGTGTTTATTTAAATCACTTTTTACTTTTTGTTGAAAATCGATGTGAGTTGATCGATTTGAAACTTAAAAGTCCTTATTTGGAAGCTTTTATTTGATATTAAATTAAACTCATATTGAGGCGTAGGGGAAAGCAACATGAACGTGATTGAAGTTTTTAATGATAGCTATGAACGTTGTACTTCAGATCAGGAGTTTTTCGACTTGTTCTACAAAAATTTATGGTCGAAAAGCGCCAACTTTAGACAGAAGTTTGACGGTATAGACATGCACCAACAAGTGAGAATGCTTAGAGGGTCTATCGTATTTTTTATGATGGCAGATACCTCGACCGAAGCGCACAAAATGGTGGAAAAGTATGGGAAAAAGCATGCAAGTGCCGAAATTGGTATAGAGCCGCAGGATTTTGATGTTTGGCTTGAGAGTTTGTTAGAAACGGTTCGACAGTGTGATTCCGGGTACGATACCGATGTTGAAACCGCTTGGCGAACATGCTTTAAAACGGGCTTAGAAGTAATGAAACAAGAGTGTGATAAAGAAGATGGGCACATCCTTAAAGCGAGTTCCAAATAAGGAAGTAACGTGAGTGGTCGTTACTTCCTAGGGTCAGAACCTTACTTATCTTGTGTCTCTTTATTCTTTTTCACCGCTTCGGCGATATCACTGACAGCTTCGACAAGATTGATCGGCATTGGAAAAATAATAGTGGATGTTTTGTCTGTAGTGATTTCAGTGAGTGTCTGCATGTAACGTAATTGCAGTGCATTCGGTGCTTCGTTGAGCATTTGCGCTGCTTCTTTTAATTTATTTGAAGCCTCTAACTCACCAGTAGCGTGAATGATCTTCGCCCTACGGTTACGTTCTGCTTCTGCCTGACGGGCTAGGGCTCTGACCATGCTGTCATTTAAATCAACATGTTTGACTTCAACCGTAGCAATCTTGATTCCCCAGTCATCAGTTTGTTGATCGAGAATGGATTGTAAATCCTTATTGAGGCGTTCTCGCTCTGATAGCAATTCATCGAGTTCATGCTGACCCAATACCGAGCGCAGCGTGGTTTGTGCTAACTGACTGGTGGCATCGCTGTAGCTTTCAATATTGTTAATCGCCATTTGAGGATCGACTACGCGAAAATAAACGACCGCGTTGACGCGCACAGAAACGTTATCTTTGGTAATTAAATCTTGTGTCGGCACATCCAAAACGACAGTACGTAAATCAACCCTCACCATTTGCTGAATAAATGGGATAAGGATGATCAAACCAGGTCCTTTGACTTCTTGAAATCGACCAAGAAAGAACACAACCCCACGTTCGTATTCTCTCAAAACCTTGAACATTTGGGTCGCTAGTGCGAACAGCAGCACCACGATCACCGCAACGGTATAGAGCATCATAAAGCGCCTCCTATTTATTTTGGCGGTCATCAGGCATCACAGTTAAGGTCAGCCCTTTAACATTAACAATGGTGACGTGATCACCTTGTTTGAATTGTTGATGGTCTTTGGCTTTAGCTCGCCATAACGCACCGTTGAGTTGAACGCGTCCTTCGCCATCGATAAAGTCATCGCTTACCACGGCGACCTTCCCAGGGTAAGTCTCTAAACCCGTCGTTACACGCCGGCGACGAATTTTGAGCAGCAGGCCGACGGTCAGCACGATTAGAGCCACGGAAAATATGGCAATACCAAAAATCAAAGGAAGGGCGATCTGGAATCCTGGTAACTCACTGTCCATGAGAAATATCGAACCGAGTACAAAGGCGACAACGCCGCCTAAGCCCAAAATACCAAAGCTCGGGCTGAATGCTTCCGCTATCATTAGTGCAATACCGAGTAACAGCAGACCAAGACCTGCGTAGTTGACGGGCATCATTTGTAGTGCGTACATGGCAAGAAGCAGACAAATCCCACCTAGCACACCGGGTAAGCCAATTCCTGGGTTGTAAAATTCAAGAAGTAAACCGTAGATGCCGATGAGCATTAGAATGTAGGCAACGTTTGGATTGGTGATAACGGCTAACATTTCTGCTCGCCAATCTGGCGTTCTTTCAACCCATGCTGGATTTTCCAGTGACAATGTCACATCACGATTGTTAACTTTAACAGTTTGTCCATCAATGGCTTTGACTAAATCCTCTGGTGAGTTGGCTATATAATCAATAACGTTTAATTCCAATGCCTCTGTGGCGTCCAAACTCGCTGCTTCGCTCACTGCTTTCTCTGCCCACTCTGCATTTCGGCCATGAAGCTTTGCTAAGCCTTTAATATAGGCTCTAGCATCATTAATCACCTTTTTCTCCATTGCGGTTTTCGCGGGAACTTTCTCTGAACCTTCGTTGGTTCCTTCTGACGTTTCTTCCGCGTTTTGATCTTTGCCATCATCCGATGAAGGGGGCTGAGGGGCACCACCTAACGCGACGGGCGTTGCCGCGCCAAGGTTGGTGGCTTCAGCCATGGCGGCAACGTGGCTGGCGAGTAAAATGTATGTCCCTGCGCTAGCCGCTCTAGATCCTGACGGGCCAACCCAAGTCGCAATTGGAGTGGAGGAGGTGGTAATCGCGTGAATAATATCTCGCATTGCGCTATCTAAGCCGCCTGGTGTGTCCATCTCTAAGATCACTAAACTGACACCGTTTAGTTGAGCTTCTTCTATTTCACGAGATAAATAGTCGCTAGTAGCAGGCCCTATAGCGCCTTTGACAGGAACAATCCAAACAGTATTCGCCAGTGCTTGACTGGCCATCAAGAGTAAAGGTAAGAACCATATCCATAGTCGTTTCATGCAGTCCTCCTTGTGTGGTCACAGGGACTTTTTGAAATCCTAATTCAAGTATATCCAAATAACTTAGAGATGCTTGAGTATAGGTTCTAATGAATAAGTTGCCGAGGCTAATTAGGAGACTACTTTTTTATATATAAACGCTGTGTGAGATAGTAAACTAAAGCAAATTATTGGTAATTGTGATGTTTATGTTTATTGTTCAGCGTTTGATTAAGTTGGCCGTTATCTGTGCCGTATTCTTTACTATTTTCGATCTGATCTCGTATGGAGAGGTGACTTGGTTTCAACGGTTTTTGGCTTTTCTACACTAAACTCAGATTTCAATACGTTAGCTACTCATAAGGCGATCGATTTCTTCCTATTCGCCTTATTACTCCCTCTTCAACCAAAGCCTTAAACAAAGCAATACTTAACTCGTTTTTTCAACTTCCTGTCGGTGGAAAAAACGCCAAAATGCAACTAAATTCATATCAATGACAAGTTTAAGGTATGTAGTTGATGAGGCAATTCAGCGCAATCGCACTAGCTGTTGTAACACTCATTTTGAGCCAAACAACAACCGCAAGAAACGCGAAGATGTTAGGTGATATCTCCCTAGTTCAGCCCATACAGGGTGATCCTAATGTGGATATTAAGCTAGCGAGAATTGGCTGGCATCTCTTCCGCGATCCTCAATTATCGTCAAATGGTAATGTCAGCTGCGCGACATGCCACAATCTGCAAACCAATGGCGCTGAAAATACACCAGTCTCTACGGGGGTGAAAGGTGATGGAATTAGAAATTCTATAACAGTGTTTAATGCGGCGTTAAATTATCGTTTTTTATGGGATGGAACGGAAAACACCTTGATGGCTCAGATTGATGGTCCAATCCATAATCCAATGGAAATGGACTCAAACTGGCAAACAATAGAGCAATATGTAAAAGAGAGTGAACATTATCAAGCGCTATTTAGTCGTGACGATGAATTGCCGATTAACGTTCATAATATCAAGTCCGCTATTGTGGAGTTTGTTGAAGGGCTGCAGACGCCTGGCGCACCATTCGATGCTTACTTATTGGGTTACACGCATGTACTGAGTGAACAGCAAATCAGAGGTTGGAAAACATTTCAGACTTCAGGTTGTGTGCAGTGTCATCAGGGCAAAAATATCGGCGGAGCGATGATCCAAAGGTTCGCCTATTTCAAGGATAAGCCAGTAGTAGAGGACTCGGGCCGGCAACTCGTTACGATAGAAGATGAAGAGCGATTCTATTTTAGAGTAGCCAGTTTACGCAATGTCGCGCTAACGAGTCCTTATTTTCATAATGGGCAAGTCGATAAGTTATCCGACGCGATACAAATCATGGCTAAAACCCAGCTCGGTATAACGATGAACGATGAGAATGTCGCGGACATTGAAGCATTCTTGCAGTCGTTGACAGCACCTAGACCCATAATTTTAGAGGTGTTGGAAAATGAATAAATTCAAACTGATCAACTTTTGCTTTTTTATTGGGATACTGACGTGCTGCACACTGGCGTATATGTCGTATATGAATTCAAAAAACGCTCAAGAATTTCATGCAGGGCTAATGAATATCGGACATGAGTTGATTGAAGAGCGTGATGTTATCGTGAACCGATATGCCGTTGAAGATAGGAAAAACTATGAGTTAACAACATCTTTAGTAGAGATAGAAATCGCAGCACAGGCACTGTTGGAATCATCAAAGGCATCAGTTTGGTTTCCCGTGACACCCAATCGTATAAAAGTTAGGGATACGCTTGAACAGTTTAAGGAGCGAGTGCTTCAAACAACGTTGAAGCTTGATATGTTAATTGGTGTTCAGGTAGAAAATCGGTATGCATTACTCATGTTGTTCAATTTATATCAGCAAGAGGTTTCTACCGAGAGCGGTCAATCATTGGGTGGCAGTCGTTATTTTGAATTTCTCAACCAGTTGCTTCTAACACAAACTGAAGTTGAGAGTGAAAAAGAAGCGAACTTCCTTAAACGGCTTCAAACGAGTGATAAAAGAATTGAATTGCTGACGAATGAACTGCTTGATCACACTTATATTGAGTTTGTCGAAAGCTCAGAGCATCGGTTACTCAATATTGCTCAAAGTGAGGCGCGTTTTACGTGGTTGTTTGTATTTATCGCGGTGATGTTTCTAGTTAGCGCGTTTGTTTATCAGTCACATCACCGAATGCATAACTTAAAACAGTTGAATCTTGAAATTGAAGAGGCGAGAAACAAAGCCGAGCGAGCGGCAAAAGCGAAATCAAATTTTCTCGCTGCAATGAGTCACGAACTAAGGACGCCGATGAATGGTGTACTAGGGCTTTCTCAAATGATTGCAGAAGAGACCAAAGAGCCGACGACGAAAGAGCATATTAGGGTTATTCTTGATTCTGGCCAGCATCTGATGACTATCCTCAACGATATTTTGGATTTTTCTAAAGTTGAAGAAAACAAACTGGAATTTGAGCAAGCTAAGTTTAAGCTCGATCAAGTGCTTTCTCCGGTGTGTAGCGCAATAAAACCACTTGTTGATGAAAAAAATATCGAGTTAATCTTGGAAAACGAGGTTTCTGAATATACTGAATTTACTGGAGATTGTGCGCGTTTACGACAGATCTTGTTTAATCTCGCCGGTAACGCGGTGAAGTTTACCAATGAAGGGCATGTGCTGGTTAGAACTGAGTTAGATGAATCGAATCAGTTGTTGGTCATGCGCGTGAGCGACACCGGTATTGGTATTGCGCCAGACAAGCACGAGCATATTTTTAACTCGTTTGAGCAAGCAGACTCATCAACGACTCGAAGGTTCGGCGGAACAGGGCTTGGGTTAGCCATCGTCAAAAAACTAACCGATTTGATGGGTGGCCATATTACTCTGAAGAGTATAGAAGGCGTTGGAAGTCAATTTATCGTTGAGTTGCCGATTCCTTGGGTAGAATCTGCTCCGAAAAAGCAGCAAGAAGCACCGAAACCTCGCGCAAAATCACACCATTTCAAGATACTACTTGCTGATGATAACCGTGTGAATGCCATTGTGGCAAAAGGGTTTTGCGAAAAGCTTGGGCATGAAGTGGATGTTGCAGAAAATGGATTAATCGCGGTTAAAAAGGCGAAAGAGAACGAGTACGACCTGATCTTGATGGACAACCATATGCCCGAGATGAATGGCGTTGAGGCGACACGCGTTATCCGACAAGAGTTAGGTATCAAGACATTACTCTTTGCGTACACGGCAGACGTATTTCGTGAAGCTCACGATAGCTTTATCGAAGCAGGAGCAGACCATGTGCTTACGAAACCGCTACAGCATGAGAGCTTTTCAGACGCTCTCAAACAGTTTGCCGCCAGACTCGAACCGAAACAGAATCCGCCACTAACGAGTGACAGCAATGTGCTTCAATTGCAACGTAAGCCAATCGAGAACTTAAGGTTAACAGAGGAAGAACTCTCCCGTTCAGGCATGTTTACTTCTTTACGAGATGAGCCAGCAGCGCTCGACGAGTTGCTAAAAAGCATTATTGTCGATTTTGAGACTTCTGTTGATGAACTTATTGAATACTTTATGGCTGAAGACTTTGCTTCATTAGAGCTGACGTTGCACAAAACGAAAGGGATGGCACTGAACCTAAGTTTACCTATTTTGGCGAGCCAAACGGAGGCCCTGGAAACTCAACTTAAAGCCAACCAAAGTCCCGAGATTGAGCAGTTGCAGATGCTGATCAATCGGTTACAGGTCAACATCCATCAGTCTCATAGACTTTTGGATGATATCCAGAAGAACAATGCCGATCCTCAACAGATTTTATAGTCCCTGTGAGTGCGATGCTTTCCTTAACTCATTTTGTTGTGGTTTACTGTGGCAAGGACGGATAGTGTTGATTCGTCGTCGGAAAATCAGGGAGTTAGAATGAGTAAGCATTCCGCTTTAATCAAATGGCATCGTAAAGCTGGCGAAGAGTTTAGTGATAATAAGTATAGTAGGGCACACATTTGGCAATTTGATGGAGGGTTGCAAGTCCCAGCATCTCCATCTCCCCACGTAGTACCATTACCACTATCCGTAGAAGAAAATGTTGATCCAGAAGAAGCGTTTGTCGCGGCACTTTCTAGTTGTCATATGCTCGTTTTCTTGTCTATTGCAGCAAAGCGGCGTTACGTTGTGGACAGTTACTTAGATGAAGCGGTAGGGGAGCTTGAAAAAGGCGAAAACGGAAAAGAGTGGGTATCAAAGGTAACGTTAAACCCTAAGATAACATTTTCAGGTGAAAAACAACCGACACCATCTCAATTAGAAAAACTGCACCACATGGCCCATGAGAATTGCTTTATCGCCAACTCCGTTAAAACAGAAGTGACAACGCTTATTGCGAATTAAGTGGAGCTCTTTATCAAAAAGCGCGGCCTATTGCGGAGTTATATTAAGCCAGCAGTCATCCTGCTGGCTCGTTCATCTAGACGACACCTTGCTCAATCATTGCATCAGCGACTTTTCTAAAGCCTGCAATGTTGGCGCCTAAAACTAAATTTCCAGGTTGGCCAAACTCTTTACTGGTTTCGTTTGCATTGATGAAAATATTTTTCATGATGGTTTGCAACTGACTATCCACTTGTTCAAACGTCCAGTTTTGCATGCTGGCGTTTTGCGCCATTTCAAGTTGACTGGTTGCAACGCCGCCTGCATTGGCTGCTTTGGCAGGCCCATAAGCTATGTCCGAGTCCACGATAATATTGGCAGCATCACGGGTGGTTGGCATGTTCGCCCCTTCACTAATCAAAATACATCCGTTTTCGATAAGAGCCAGTGCGTCGTCTGACGTTAATTCATTTTGAGTCGCACAAGGGAAGGCAGCATCAGCCTGATATCGCCAAACAGCATGTCCTTCATTAGGATAGTCGCCCTCTGGTGTGTATTCTGCTTCAGGGTAAGTTTCTAAATATTCTTCTAAGCTTGCTCTTTTCACTTCTTTCAGTTGTTTTAGGAGCTTAAGATCAATACCGTGCTCATGATAGATCGTACCTCGAGAGTCGCTGCATGTAACCGGCGTTGCTCCCATATGGTACAGTTTTTTAATGGCGTAGATAGCCACGTTGCCAGCACCAGAAACGAGGCAAGTTTTCCCTTTCAATGAATCGTTGCGGTCGTTGAGCATGCATTCTGCAAAATAGACGGCGCCATATCCTGTCGCTTCTTTTCTGGCGAGTGATCCACCCCAAAGAAGACTCTTGCCTGTAAGCACACCTTCGTAGCGCCCCGTCAATCGTTTGTATTGACCAAACATATAGCCAATTTCGCGCGCCCCGACGCCGATATCGCCTGCGGGAACATCGGTGGTAGGACCGATGTGACGGTACAACTCGTTCATAAATGATTGGCAAAATCGCATGATCTCGCCGTCGGATTTTCCTTTAGGATCGAAGTTTGAACCGCCTTTGCCGCCACCGATAGGAAGGCCAGTCAGTGCGTTTTTAAAGATTTGCTCAAAGCCGAGAAATTTTATGATGCTCGCATTGACTGAGTGATGGAATCTCAATCCTCCTTTGTACGGCCCCAAAGCAGAGTTGAATTCAACTCGATAACCTTTGTTTACTTGTACATTTCCAGCATCATCAACCCAAGGAACTCGAAACATGATTTGACGTTCTGGCTCGACGATCCTCTGGATAATCGCTTGTTCCTTATATTTATTATTGCCTTCTATTACCGGCGCGAGAGAAGTTAATACTTCTTCTACCGCTTGGTAAAATTCTTTTTGCGCAGGGCTACTGTGTTGCAACGCAACAATAGTATCGTGTATGTATGACATAGATTTCTTCCTTGATGTGAATAAGCAATCAGTTTATATGAATTTATTTCCATTAAATAGTGATTTTGACCAAGATTCAATGGTTGTAGTGGTCTTTCCTGCGGATGAGAATGTGCAGCTTCTAACCCAGGCAGTGTTGGTTGAGATAGGTAGGGCGAGCTAAGTAAGCGGGTGGTTGAGTGATCAGTTTCACATATAACAAGCAGAAATCACTTTAGTCGATGTTGTTGTGCAGTTACGCAAATTGTTTATGTTAACGTCATGTTAAAGTTTTGGTGTGTGATAACTTGTGAAAAGACAACTATATGGATGAGCTTAAGGTTCTGAACTCGTTTATTCAGCAGAATGGTCTACCAGCGTTTGGCCACCTTGATAGAATTCCAACATCGTTACAGCTAGATAAATTTACTTACCTCGATGAGATGGATAAGCCAGTGTCTAAGTGGCGCCGTTACCGCGATTATAAGCAGTTTCAGTTCGTCAATTTGGTCACACCTGATTACGTCATTGGAGTAGCGATTGCTGATATACGGTATTTAGCATCCGGCTTTTGCTACCTGTTTGATATTAAAAAGAATAAGTTGATTGAGCAACAATGGTTGAAACCTTTTAATATAGGTTATCAAACTCAGCCTTCCAGTTGGTGCAGTCTTGCCCATCTTGCTAACAAAAGAATTCAGTTTTCTATTAAGGATGGTATTTGGCACGTCCACTTTGTGACAGAGTCAGTCAATGCGGATCTCTATTTACGTCCAGAAAACATGAGTTTGCCATTAATGTTGTGTACGCCAACAGGTTATGCGGGTTGGACATATACTCAGAAGCACAATGCGTTAGCAGTAGACGGTAACTTGTTCATATTAGGAAAAGAGCAAGATCTTTCAGAGGTGGCTGCTGGTTACGATTTTTCCGCTGGGTACATGCGGCGAGAAACAAGTTGGCGCTGGGCGAGTATCAATTGCTTTGAGGATGACAGGCGTCTGGGGTTGAACTTGGCAGCTGGCGTTAATGAAACTGGCTATTGCGAAAATGTATTGTGGATTAATGGTCAGCGTCACTTTTTGCAACCTGTGCAGTTTCAGTTTTCACGAAGTGATGAAGGGCAAAAGTGGCATATTACGTCTGAAGATAAACGAGTTAACTTACAGTTCACGCCTTTGAATCGACGCTCAGAGAAGAAAAATTTTTGGCTTCTCAAAAGTAACTTTCGTCAGTATATCGGTTATTTCTCTGGCTATCTTATCGATGGAAATGGCATCAAACATCAGTTAGAAGAAGTTATGGGTCTTACTGAAGATCACTATGCAAAATGGTAGAAACACAATGGATTGGACGCAGTTGATGGACCGCCCAGAATTACTTCTGATGATTCTGGCTCCAGTTTTCTTTTTCTGCATGCTTGCCGAATATTGGTTCGGACAAAGAAGGGGACGCTTGCCTGAAAGCGCGACGTATTACTTCCCTGAAGTAGCGTGTAATTTTGTTCTTGCGGGCTTACACCAAGCGACAGACATACTCACGGGTTTACTGATTGCTCAGTTGTATTTGTGGTGGTTCGATTGGCGTTTGTTTGATATCGAAATGAGCGTCTCAGCTTTTCTTTTACTTGTTGTCCTGCAAGATTTTTTCTATTACTGGTTTCATCGGGCTAGCCATCGTATTCGTTGGATGTGGGCCGCGCACGTTGTTCATCACAGTTCGGAAAGAATGAACTTCAGTACCGCCTTTCGTCAAAGTTTAATGTATCCGCTAGCGGGGATGTGGATTTTTTGGTTGCCCTTGGTGATTATTGGTTTTGAGCCAAAATGGGTTGTCTTCGTTGTGTTGTTTAATCTGGGCTTACAGTTTTTTGTTCACACCCAATCAATTCGTTCGCTCGGGCCACTAGAGTGGGTATTTAACACGCCGTCTCATCATCGCGTTCATCATGGTGTGAACCGTCAGTACATCGACAAAAATTATGCGGGTGTATTAATTATTTGGGATCGAATGTTCGGAACGTTTGAACCAGAGGTGGAAACGGTTCGGTATGGGGTTTCTAAACCTGTAAACAGCTTTAATCCCATCCGCGTGACGTTTGCAGAATGGAAAGACATGTTTTATGACGTAACTCGACCAAACTTATCATGGAAACAACGCTGCCGCCGTTTGTTCGCTCCGCCATCGGATTTTTATGAGTAAATTGAGATAAAGAGATTGGAGCGGGCAGCGGGAATCGAACCCGCATCATCAGCTTGGAAGGCTGAGGTAATAGCCATTATACGATGCCCGCGCATCGATAGGACTCAGTTAATATGCCACACTGGACGAAAAAGAAAAGTCTTTTCTCATCAAATGTTTGTCAGTTGCCTAAAAAAGTAGCGGACTGATGTTAAAGTGTTCATTGTCTCTGGTTTTTTGTGGCACTCGCGATTCCGCTACTAAGCCTAGGGGCTTCCAATTAGGTCGTAAACACCGAATTCTTAGGTGTTTAGATGTTGATGATATTCAAGATTTTCTGTGTAAAGGTTAATCTCGTTTATTGAACAGTCACGTTTCATGGTCAAGACTAGATATTGAAATGATTACTTTTTACTGTTGATGCGTATGTATAACACAGGGTAATTCTGCTGAAACAGTCAGCTTAACCAAAGGAGATTTAACATGATGAAAGGTTTGATATTAGGGCTGGTGGTGATGCTGGTATCTGCTTGTACTACCGTTACAACCGATGTAGATAAACAAGCCGACTTTTCAGCTTACAGAACGTTTGACTTCGGTGCTCAGGCGGAAGCTCCTACCAGTATTGATGGTCGACGTATTGAGCAAGGGCTTGCTGAACAGCTTGAGGGTAAGGGTTTAATTAAGGTAAATAGTGGCGGTGACCTTTACGTACATCATGATATCGTAGAAGAATCCGAGCTTGTTTCTTCAGGATCGTCGGTGAGCTTTGGCTATGGCTGGAATAGCTTTGGTGTGATCACTTCAAGCCCAGAAAGATATAAAGAACGTAAGTATGGGAAGTTGGTGGTTGAACTGGTTGATGCAAAGGCTAATCAAGTCGTTTGGAAAGGCGTTTCAAGTCGTAAACTGTCTGAGTCAATGAGCTCTGAGAAACGAGAATCTCTCATCCAAGAAGAAATCGCGAAGATGTTTGAAAGCTACCCTTACGGTGAAAAATAATTAGTATTCTTAACGATTAAGAATACTAATTGCCAATAGTTACGCACAGGGTTAAAAGAACTTATTATTTTGGTTTTGGTTACCTTTGTGCGTACGATTCTGATTGCTTTACTCGGACTACTTTTCTGCTTGTTGGCTCCGAGCATGAGCCTGGCGCACTCACACCCAAATTTTCTTTCCTTTCATAACCAGAATATCGCTGTTGACGCTAAGTCGAAGCACTTTTCAGAACATCCTATCTATCCAATACAACAAGACTATCCGAGTTTAAACAGCCGGAATATATTGAGGGTTATCCATGCTAAGGAAATGAGCTCGAACGACGATGTAGAACCCGAATGGTTTGAAATGCTTGATGTAGCATGGTGGGCACATCGTTCGGCAATTTACTCGATGAAGTGGCTAAAACGCATCGGCATTGAGACTTTAGGTTGTTGTATTGAAAGTATTTTTACTCACTCTAAATACAGAATCGGCGTGAGAAAAGAATCGAATTTCATATACCGCTTTATACATGCTCGCTAACACATTCCATGTTTTTGCAACTTTTTGGTTAATTATGCTTAGGAGCGGTTTATGTTTGATTCGATCATTCAGGTCTTGAGTGCTTTTTGGCATCAAGATTTCACGGCGTTAATGGCGCCAGGCAGTGCAGGTTTGGTTTATTTTGTTGTTGCAGTGATTATCTTTTTGGAAAGTGGTTTTATTCCTGCTGCACCTTTCCCATGCGACAGTGTCGTCGTATTATCCGGTACGCTGGCGGCGGTTGGCGTCCTTGACCCAATTATGATCATGTTGGTGATAGCTGTTAGTGCGGGGTTGGGAAGTTGGGCGGCTTATTTACAAGGCAAGTGGCTAAATCGCTTACCTAAGGTCCAAGGCTGGGTGAGTGCGGTTCCTCAAAAGCGTTTGGAACAGGTCGACGTGTTACTCAGTAAACATGGATTGATTGCGCTTTTGTGCGCGCGGTTTATTCCGGTTGTTCGTTCCCTATTGCCATTAATGATGGGGTTGCGAGTGAAACGTATTAGTAAATTCCATTACTTTGCGTGGCTGAGTGCGATTTTATGGACGCTGATATTATGCGGTTTTGGTTCATTACTTCCTTTGCTACCGGAAAATATGAGCAAAGCAATCACAATGCTATTAATGGCGGCACCAATAATTACTCTTGTGATTGGAGTGCTTAGTTTCTTGTTTGTTAAAGCACGTCGAGCGTTCTGTAAACCCAAGGATGTGTCTGAGTTTTCTCAGTAAGTTTACTTGATTTGCACTTTTAAGCTTGTATGCAGATTAGACATCTAATCGACAGGTTTTTGTCAGTAAAAAGAAAGGCGCAATGTATGCGCCTTTCTTTTTGAGTGTCGTTAGGGTTTCGAATTTAATAGCCAATGCTATATAGGTATTCGCCAACTTCTTTGCACTGAGACTTGTAGATGTTCTCTACTTCAGACTCATTCTTATCTGCTGCTTTAAATTCAAGTTCGGCAGACGATAGCTGGTCAAAGCTGTAGTCTCTCTCAGACATTAAGTAGTGTCTGAACATCGCTCTGTGTTCCGGAACTGCAATACGTGCGTTAGAAACGTTGGCACACTCTAACAGAGTGTCGTTACTCATTTCTTCTGGCTTAGTTTCTGTGTTTGCAAAGGTTGAGCCCGCTGAAAATAGTAATGCTAGTGCGATGGTTGTAGCGATTCTTGTCATTATATGGACCTCAAATTGGTTCTAGTAACAATGAGCATATTGGCTCTTATCGTTACATTTTCGTGTTCTCTGTATGTCATAAAAAGTTAAACAACAGAGAAGGCGTTGCGACCATGAGTAAAGACGTACATTAAGTTCGCTTCCTTTCTTCCTGAGAGGCGATAAAGAGAGCGTTGACTCATGAGTCCGCCATAACTGTCTAGAGGTAAGCGAGATGCTTGTTTTGCCAACTCCAGTAGTGGTGGAGAAGAGAAAGCAATAAGTAAAAAATAATCAGGAGTAAAATCTGATGATAAAACGCCATCAGTAGCTGATGTTCGGCGACAGGAGACAAGCCCGAACAACTCGCGCTTTATATGTAGGTAGTAACTTTCTGAACCCCAAGAGCTCAGAGAAGCTGAGGCATGAAAATCAGTGTGTGCTAGCTCAAAATCGTCTTGTTGAGAGAGTTTAAGTAGGCGCTCGGAAGTGTAATGTTTGGTGTGGTGCCACTCATGCGCATATGAAGCTGTGATGAGCCCTGAGAGCAGGGACAAAGAAAGCATCAATAATATACGGTGTAGATAACGCAAGAAGTAACCCTAAACATATAAAGCCACAGTTACCCACCATGATTAAGGAATCTTAGTGGCACTATGATAACGATGAAAGCCAGTGTCTGATCAACTCAGCGTATACTAACGAGATGGAAGGGGGATGAACAGAGTTTTCTGATCGCACTTAGGTATATCAGCGAATAACACAATAATTTTCGCTTTCGAGTAAGCGAAAATGGAAAGAGAGTCGTTGCACAGGACGATTAAGCTAACAGGATTATTACTAGGGAAGAAATAGAATCTTCTTTTTCTTCCCCATATGTGTCGCATCGATATTACGCGCTTGCGTAAATAACGCTGCCGCCTTTTATGGTGTCAATGATCTCGCGAGACAACTTCTCTGGCAAAGCAGGGCAACCCCAACTGCGTCCGAGGTATCCATTCTTCTTGATGAAGGAAGGGTTTGCGTAATCGGCGCCGTGCACGACAATGTAACGCTCGCGAGCCTTGTCGTTTAATCCAGAGCTTAGCCCATCTAATCGAAGTGAATAGCCATTTGAGCCGTAGTAAGTGGTATCAGTCAAAAAAGTGCCCAATGATGTTTTTCGCGAGTTCACGACATTTGAAAACTGTGTCGCTGTTTTCTTTCCGCTGTTCACGCCGTGAGAAACATACGTATTGTAGATTAGCTTCTTTTTATCTAAATCAACCACATAAAAACGCTTTTCAGTTGATGGTTTACTATAGTCGATGATCGTTAGTACCGACTTCTTTCTATCGGGTGTCTTCTGATAAGCGATGTAAGCGTCACTGAACAACTTAAAGTCTACTATGCCATCTAGCTTGGCTTGTTTAAACACATGTTCAGCTTGCTTTGGTCGTAAATGATCCCTGGGTTCGTTATCTGATTGTTTTGCAAAAGCAAAAGGTGAGACAGACAACAGCGCACATGTAAATAATAAAATTAACTTTTTCATCTTGGCTAAATAAAACTCTATGGTGTTACAAATTTACCGATTGCTTCATGCATTCGTTAAAACAACATGCACATCAATATAATTCTATTCCCAATGTTTCTTATTGCACGCTTAGGTGCTTGATATTGGGTTGACGATAAGTTTTCGAGTTAAAAACTAACTAATTGAAACTTATATAAAATATGAAGTTTAACGATGGTTTCTATAAACTTCGGCGTAAATAATATCTGATATATGTAATTAATAAAACTGTGTTTAAGGATATTTGTGAAGTTGCTAATTTATAAAAACGGCGTTTTATTTTTCGTACTTTAGAAACTCTTTTTATTTCAATGTGTTTTCTTTTTCTACGCTTTATCCAATACCTCAAAAGTTTGTGATTTAACTCGTAACAAATCGTAACGCCGAATCGTTATGTGTATAAATGCATTTATAATGTATGAATAAACAACAGGGTGGTAAGAAAAGGCAGTAAAACAACGGTGAATCGGTTGTTTTTAATTCACGATTGACAAAGCTAAGTCTAAGTCGTACAAAAATTGAACTTGTGAATGTATCGTTTAAGTGAGAGTGATGAGCTCGACAAAAGTGAAGTGATGCGTGCTATTGTTTATTCTCTAATTTATTCGATTACATAAGGAAGGGTACATAGTAAAAATTGAAAAAATAATTCTATCGTGTGGATTAAAATATATAAATAATAAAACTTAGAAATTAAAAGATAAGAACGCCAGATATTAATTCATTAAATTTTTGAACATGAAAGTAAACTCTATCTATTATGTTTGGTTTGGTTTGGTTTGGTGTGAAAGCGCTCGTCTCATTAAGAAAAGCGCTCAAATTTATTTAAGGACGGTTATGACAGCATTTAATAAAGTGTTTATTGTCACTCCCAATGTTAATGATTTTGCAATGTTGCAAGAGTCGCCATTGGAAATGTCTCTTCAAGTAACGGCAAGCAAACCTATCCAACTCTATGGAGAGTCTGTTAAAGCCAGTTGGAAAAGTATTGATATTGAATGGTTAGACGTTAAGGGTGAAAAGCCATTACCCAGGCCTGATATTGCAGCATGGGGATCTTTTACTCTTGCTGTATCCGCTTCTATTGCGGATAAGCTCGATGTGTTGAGCGAGAATGTCGAATTTTTACCATTAAATCTACAAGGAAAGCCTTGGCGAGCATTAAACATTGTCACTCAAATTGATGCCATTGATACCTCTGCTACCGAGTATAATCTTCGTCATGGTAAGCTAAGTCGTGCTAGACCGTTTAAGAAACTCGTTTTGAATAGAGAAGCCGTTAATGAATCTGACTTGTTCAGAGTAAAAGGTGCTGGGCTCAGAACGTTTTGCACGGACAAAAAAGGTGGCTTGTACGATAGCGTCAAAGCGCTGAATTTGACCGGTTTGGATTTCAAGGAAGTGCTGGTTTAAAAACGAATAAATAGTGATTTACTCGACTAAAGTCATAGATATAGGTATGGGGGAACAAAAGCTGAGCATCTATCAATGAAGCTCATATACAACTAAATACAGCCGCCACAGTTGTGACTGCTGTACTTCTCCCCTTAACTTATGTTCTTGAAACCCTAATTGAGCTGACCATGGACGCATCAAATCGACTGTCGTCATTTGCCGATTGCCACCACAAGCTCAATTGTTCTTTAGTCATTGGTTTGCCAAATAAATAGCCTTGCATATAGTCGCAGCGGTATGCCGATAGCCATTCATGCATCATATTGTGTTCAATACCTTCTGCTGTAACCGTTTTATTTTGGGCATGGCATAGCTCAATAATAGGTTTGATCACATGGCCGTTATTGGTGTTCATCAATGTAACGAGGAACTCTCGATCAAATTTGATTTTTTGAACCGGATACTGAACGAGCTGAGTTAACGATGTGTAACCAGAACCAAAGTCATCAATTGCAAGACGGTAGCCACGTTTTGATAGCTCATCAAGTAGGGCCGTGCCTTGTTGTTCTGCGGCAAAGGTTTCGGTTATTTCTATCTCAATACATTTTGGTTTAACCTGGTGCAGTGTCGCTTGTTCATGGATGTAGTTTGCCATTTCTATCGAGTTTAGCTCCGCTGATGATAAATTGACCGAAAGAACAATGTCCTTACCGAAAATATTCCTTAATTGATGGTATTCCGCCGTTGCATTGGCGAAAACCCAGCGGTCAATTTTATCAAATAATCCGGCTTGCTCTGCAATTGGAATAAACTCCTTTGGAGGGATAGGGCCGATACCTTCGGCTTCCCAGCGCAACAAGACTTCTAACCCCTCAATTTCGTTGCTTCGATTGTTCATATAGGGTTGAAAAACAAGGTAGAATTCTTCCTCTACATTGCTTTTTCGGAGCGCACGTTCAAGTTGACTTCGTCTTTGAGACTCAATATTGAGAGCGGCTGAATAATAGGCGTATTGATTTTTCCCTGCCCGTTTTGCTTGATACATAGCCGCATCGGCACTGGAGAGTAACTTCGCGATGTCAGTACCGTCTTGAGGATATTGTGCAATACCTACGCTTGCCGTAACGGGAAATGAATTACTCCAAGATGAACTGAGATTACTAATCGGTTTTAGCAGCTCTGATGCAAGCAAATCAGGCAAGCGTTTTACCTCTTGATTTGAGCTCAGCAAAATTGCAAATTCGTCACCAGATAACCTGGCGGCAAAGCAGGGGCTGTTGTAATCGTGCGAGAACTTTTGACAGGCATTCTTGATGTGTGATGAGAACACTTTTAATAAGTTATCTCCCAATTCATGCCCGTATTTATCATTCACGTATTTAAAGTTATCAAGATCGACGTAAACAACCCACAGAAACTGCGAAGGGGAGATAAGTTCACGAGTGGCAAGCTCATGAAAACGATGGCGATTGGCGAGTTGCGTCAGGTGATCCGTTTCAGCTAGGCGTTTTGTCTTTTTATAGATGACATTAAGTTCCTCATACATATCAAAAAAGCGTGCAGAGAGGCGTCCTATTTCATCGTTTGTTTCTAGCTTTTCAATATTGTCACGTTGATTAGATTCAAGTTCGTTCAGCTGCTTATCAAGGCGAGAAACAGGGCGCAACACATAGCGGTACAACACCAAAATGATTAATGTGATAGTGAAAAACGCCGCTACGCCAAAGGAGAAAGCAAGTTCTAGCCACACTTTATCGACTTTATTCCACATTAAATATTCGGCAGGAGAAAGCACGGCATAAAAGTGCGGCAGCAGCTCAATGGTTTGAGCGAGAGGAATATCAAGATAAATGGGTTTGTCGGCGAAAGTAATCACGCTGTGCGTGTCAAACTCGATGTCATGCTTAATCTCGTTAAAGGCTTCAAGTGATACGGAAACTACCACAAAAAACACATTTTTCGAGTCAAAGCTCAAAGGGTGAGTCCCCGTTCTTTTGTCGACGACCTCATATTGAAGAAGAATGCTTTGTCCACTGGAGTTATAAATAAAGCCAGTGTGACTGAAAGCCTCTCTCTCATTGAAACTTCGTGATATGTACTCTAATACCTTTGGGTCGACCACGCCCGATGATTCGTAATATTTGTTTTCTGTGTAGTAGAGAAGGTTTTGTTTGCCGTCGAGGATCGCCATGCTCGCATCGCCTTTGTAACCATGGCTTAATACTTCAGCGGTCTCGTCTAATCGATTAAACAAGACTCGCTCACGATAGGGGTTGTTATGATTAACCAAATAGTCTTGTAATACATCACTTTTACTGAGCGTATAGGCATAGCTATTAAGAAAAATATTCGCTTGTCGAAACTGCCCGGCCAGCTTTTCCATCTGCAACTGAATATAGCTGTCTTCCCGCTTGATGAGCGTCACTTTTTGAATGCTATAAATAATATAGCTAGATACTAACGCGCTTAATAAGATCACTGGCGCGACAAGCAAAATGACTCTATTGCTTAACTTCATTATGGTTCTTAGTTTCCGTTTGTGTCCCTACAAACGTCGCGTACCAGGTAAGGTACTGAACGGATGATGTGTTTTGGCAAATTGTAACCAGATTGTAAGGTGAGCGTTCTCCAAAATCAGGCAGCTATCTAAGAATTGTGATGACGTGAAAGGTTTCGAGCTTATTAACTAGAGGTTTTCTCAGTAGTTGGACGTCTCTTTTCCTTCCTCCCTGTATAAAACCTAACCGTAATGACAGGGAAATACCATCATCGAAACGTTTCGATGGTAAAGTGTGACTCAAGTGCACTTTTCCTATTCAATGACAATTGAATTACAGATCATTCTCACACCTTATCGATCTCACACTGGTCAAATTGCGATGACGAATTATTATTTCATCGAAACGTTTCGATGAGTTTTCTGTTAATAACGAAAACACTTTAAGACAGGCGCTCATGGTTGTATGAACGTGTAACCGAAAGGTCGATGAGATGAAAAAAAGTACCCTAATTAACTCAGATATTTCTTACTTGGTGGCGACGCTAGGCCACACCGACGAGATCACGATATGTGATGCTGGTCTACCAATCCCAGAGCATGTTCAGCGAATCGATTTGGCGCTAACGCATGGGGTACCAAGTTTTCTTGATACTGTTCGCGTAATTCTATCTGAGTCCCAAATCGAAGGGGTCATCATTGCGGAAGAGTTCTCTGATGCAAGCCCAGTTTTGCATGAAGCGTTGCTCAACGAACTGAGCAAAGAGAGTGAAGAGACGGGCAAATCTATTGAGGTGAGCTACGTGTCACATGAAGCGTTTAAAGCACGCACGGCCCAAAGTCGCGCTATCGTAAGAACCGGCGAATGCTCGCCATATGCGAACGTTATTTTCCAAGCGGGCGTGGTTTTTTAAGCCAGAGATATTGAGGACAGATTATGACTCAAGCCATTCTACAACTAAGCGAAATTGAGAAGGCGTTTCCGGGCGTAAAAGCACTCGACAAAGCAAGCCTGAATGTTTATCCAGGCCGTGTTATGGCGCTGATGGGTGAAAATGGAGCAGGCAAGTCAACGTTAATGAAGGTGTTGACAGGCATTTACCACATGGATGCGGGGAGCATTCAATATCAAGGTCAGCCGGCGGCCTTTAAAGGTCCACGCGATTCACAGGAAGCTGGTATTAGCATTATTCACCAAGAGCTGAACCTGATTCCTGAACTGACGATTGCCGAAAATATTTACTTGGGACGAGAGTTCACCGGCTCCTTAGGGAGTATCCAGTGGGGCAAAATGTATGACGAAGCTGACAAGCTTTTAAAACGTCTCAATGTAAAGCATTCATCAAAAACATTGCTTGGCGATTTAAGCCTTGGTGAACAACAAATGGTGGAAATTGCAAAGGCACTTTCGTTTGAGTCGAAAGTCATCATTATGGATGAGCCAACGGACGCATTGACCGATACGGAAACGGAATCACTGTTTAAAGTGATTAATGAGCTTCGCGAGCAAGGATGCGGCATCGTATACATTTCGCATCGTCTTAAAGAAATCTTTGAAATCTGTGACGGCATTACCGTGCTTCGTGATGGTAAGTTTATCGGTGAGTGCAAGGTGTCCGACACTGATGAAGATGGCCTAATTGAAATGATGGTTGGCCGAAAATTAGAAGAGCAATATCCACGTATTGATGTCCAACATGGCGAAACTTGTCTTGAAGTCATTGGTTTGACTGGGTCTGGCGTTCAGGATGTGAGCTTTACTCTCAAGCGTGGTGAGATTCTTGGAATTTCTGGCTTGATGGGCGCAGGCCGCACTGAACTCATGAAAGTCATTTACGGCGCATTACCTAGTGAGCATGGTGTTATCAATCTTGATAACAAAACTATTAACCCGGTTAGCCCGCAAGATGGCTTGGCAAATGGTATCGCTTACATCTCTGAAGATCGCAAAGGCGATGGTTTGGTTTTAGGTCTTTCGGTTAAGGAGAACATGTCACTTTGTTCGCTAAACCAGCTGACCAAAGGCTTCCAGATTCAACACAGCGACGAAGTGATTGCTGTGGAAGATTTTATTAAGTTATTCAACATTAAAACCCCAACGCGAGATCAAATCATCGGCAACTTATCTGGTGGTAACCAGCAAAAAGTTGCGATAGCGAAAGGGTTAATGACGAAACCTAAAGTTCTGATTCTGGATGAGCCGACACGTGGTGTTGATGTCGGAGCAAAAAAAGAGATTTATCAGCTCATCAACAAGTTTAAGGCCGAAGGCATGAGCATCATCTTGGTTTCTTCCGAGATGCCTGAAGTGCTCGGCATGAGCGACCGTATTTTAGTGATGCATGAAGGTCGTATCACTGGCGAATTTGATGCGAAAGACGCCGATCAAGAAAAATTACTCGCCTGTGCCGTAGGCAAAGAGATCAATGAGGAAGCAGCATGAGTACGAATACCATGAGCAAACCAACCGAAACGAGCAACAAGAAGTTGTTCACAAAAGAGTGGCTGATTGAACAAAAATCACTGATAGCTCTGATCTTTCTGATCGTTGTTGTGTCATTTTTGAACCCGAACTTCTTTACGGTCGACAACATTCTCAACATTCTTCGTCAAACCTCCGTGAATGCCATTATCGCAGTGGGTATGACATTAGTTATTTTAACCGCAGGTATCGACTTAAGTGTTGGTTCGGTATTGGCGTTGTGTGGTGCCTTTGCGGCAAGCATGATCGCGCTTGAGGTTCCGGTGCTGGTGGCGGTTCCCACTGCTTTAGTCGCAGGTGCAGCGTTAGGTGCGATCAGCGGTATCATTATTGCGAAGGGTAAGGTGCAGGCATTTATCGCTACGCTGGTTACCATGACGTTACTACGTGGTGTGACCATGGTGTACACCGAAGGTCGTCCAATCTCGACAGGCTTTACTGACACCGCAGATGCGTTTGCATGGTTTGGTACTGGCTACGCGCTAGGCATTCCGGTTCCTGTTTGGTTAATGGTGGTTGTGTTCGCAGCGGCTTGGTATTTACTTAACCACACGCGCTTTGGTCGCTATGTTTACGCACTAGGCGGCAACGAGTCTGCGACTCGCCTATCAGGTATCAATGTAGACCGAGTGAAGATTGGTGTCTACGCCATCTGCGGTATGCTAGCAGCGCTTGCAGGTATTATCGTAACGTCTCGTCTTTCTTCGGCGCAGCCAACAGCAGGTATGGGCTACGAGCTAGACGCTATCGCAGCGGTTGTTCTTGGCGGTACCAGCTTGATGGGCGGTAAAGGCCGTATCATGGGTACCTTGATTGGTGCGCTGATCATCGGTTTCTTGAACAATGCACTTAACCTACTTGATGTTTCTTCCTACTACCAAATGATTGCAAAAGCAGTGGTTATCTTGCTGGCGGTATTGGTAGACAACAAAAACAAGTAATTCATAACAATCTGTATATATAAAACAGTGAATACAAACCGAGTCAGGGGACGTGTACTGGCTCACCCTACACAAAGGACTAGAACGATGAAAAAACTTGCAACTCTTATCTCTGCTGCACTTCTTTCTTCAACCGTATCGGTAGCGGCGCAAGCTCAAGATACCATGGCGATTGTGGTTTCGACGCTAAACAACCCGTTCTTCGTAACGATGAAAGACGGTGCGGAAGCAAAAGCGAAAGAATTGGGGTACGACTTAATTGTACTGGACTCGCAAAATGACCCGAGTAAAGAACTGTCGAACATCGAGGATTTAAGTATTCGCGGCGTAAAAGCAATTCTTATCAACCCAACGGATTCTGATGCAGTGTCTAATGCAATTCGTATGGCGAACCGTTCTAAGATCCCTGTGTTGACATTAGACCGTGGTGCAAGCCGTGGTGAAGTCGTGAGTCACATCGCGTCGGACAACGTAATTGGTGGTGAAATGGCAGGCCACTACATCATGGAAAAAGTCGGCGAAAAAGCAAAAGTCATTCAACTTGAAGGTATTGCGGGCACATCGGCAGCGCGTGAGCGCGGTGAAGGCTTTATGAATGCCGTGAAGGGCAGCGATATGGATCTTCTTGCTAGCCAACCGGCTGACTTTGACCGCACGAAAGGTCTAAACGTAATGGAAAACCTGCTAGCGGCTAACCCGGATGTACAAGCGGTATTTGCACAGAATGATGAAATGGCGCTAGGTGCACTTCGCGCAGTTCAAGCTTCTGGCAAAGATGTCGTTATCGTTGGTTTTGATGGTACGGAAGACGGCATTGCAGCAGTTAACCGTGGCAAACTAGCGGCAACTATTGCTCAGCAACCAGACCTTATCGGTGCTTTAGGTGTTGAAACGGCTGACAAAGTTTTGAAAGGTGAAGAAGTAGAAGAGTACATCCCAGTACCACTAAAAGTAGTCACTAAGTAAGTTTCAAGTTCCAATAAATCATCCTAATTTTTGCTCTCTCCTCCGTTTATATCTGTCGTTTAGGAGGTGAGGGCAAATTTACCCAAAATACCGCAAAGTGTGGGGTATAGATGCCTTTGGCTTTTTATCGAGACTCCTTCGTCAGGAAGAGAAGTTAAAGTCATCTAATGTATTTTCCTAAACAGTTTTTAAAAAGGGTTCATTCAGAACCGAGGATAACCGTATGAATAAGTTAGTGGTGTTAGGTAGTGTAAACGCTGACCATGTTCTTCAAGTGCCTTCTTTCCCTCGCCCAGGCGAGACGCTGCATGGTCGCAACTATCAAGTTATCCCAGGTGGCAAAGGTGCCAACCAAGCCGTCGCGGCGGCGCGATTAAATGCAGACATCGGTTTTATCGCTTGTGTGGGCGACGACTCATTCGGCATTAACATTCGCGAAAACTTCAAAATGGACGGCATCGATATCACTGGTGTGAAGATGCAGCCAAATTGCCCGACAGGTATCGCGATGATTCAAGTGTCGGACAGTGGTGAGAACAGCATTTGCATTTCAGCTGAAGCGAACGCCAAACTGACAGCAGAAGCGATTGAGCCAGATTTAGAGCGTATTCGCCAAGCAGATTACTTGCTAATGCAATTGGAAACGCCGATGTGCGGCATTGAGAAAGCTGCGCGTGTAGCGAAAGATGCCAAAACCAATGTCATTTTGAATCCTGCGCCAGCTCGTGAATTGTCAGATGAATTACTGTCTTACATTGACGTGATTACGCCAAATGAAACGGAAGCTGAAGTTCTGACAGGTATTACTGTAACAGACAACGAAAGCGCGCAAGAAGCGGCGAATGTGCTACATGGTAAAGGTATAGAAATTGTCATGATCACACTCGGTGCAAAAGGCGTTTGGCTAAGCCAAAACGGTCGAGGCGAAATCATCTCGGGTTTCCGCGTTGAAGCGACGGATACTACCGCTGCGGGCGATACATTTAATGGGGCATTCGTCACTGGTCTCCTAGAAGATTTACCTTTAGAATCAGCGATTAAGTTTGCACATGCGGCGGCTGCAATTTCTGTGACCCGCTTTGGCGCGCAAACGTCGATTCCAACCCGCGAAGAGGTGGACACGTTTCTCGCTGAACAATAAGGCGCACAACGCCTCATTAAAATAGGAGTAGTAACATGGCGACGATGAAAGACATCGCAAAACTGGCAGGGGTTTCCACTTCAACAGTGAGCCATGTTATTAACAAGACGCGTTTTGTGAGCGAAGAGATCTCTGAACGCGTTAACAATGCCGCAAAAGAGCTTAACTACTACGCGCCCTCTGCGTTGGCGCGTAGCCTCAAAGTCAATCGTACCAAAACCATTGGTATGCTCGTGACAACCTCAACCAACCCATTCTTTGGCGAAGTCGTAAAAGGTGTCGAACGCAGCTGTTACCAAAAAGGCTACAGCCTCATTTTATGTAACACCGAGGGTGATAACGAACGTATGCGTCAATCCATTAATACGCTATTGCAAAAGCGTGTCGATGGTTTGATCTTGATGTGCTCGTCGCTAGAAGGAGAGCGTATCGATGTATTTGAGCGTTACCCAGATATCCCAGTTGTGGTAATGGACTGGGGGCCGATGCTATTTACAAGCGATAAAATCCAAGACAACTCACTTCGTGGCGGTTACTTAGCGGCGAAATACTTAATTGATTGCGGCCATACCGAAATTGGGTGCATCACTGGCCCTTTGATTAAACACCAAGCGCAAATGCGATACGAAGGTTATAAGCGAGCAATGAACGAAGCTGGCTTGGAATTTAATGCCAATTGGATCATTGAATCGGACTTCGAGTGTGAGGGTGGGTATCAAGCGTTCAAAAAAATGGCTCAGCGTGGCGCATTACCTAGCTCGATTTTCGTCTCTAACGATATGATGGCGATGGGGGTGATTAACGCCGCAAATGAGCTCGATATTAAAGTGCCGGACGACCTGTCCATTATTGGTTACGATGACATCCATATCGCGAAATTTATGTCGCCATCGCTAACTACCATTCATCAGCCTAAGTACCGTTTGGGGCAGGCTGCCGTTGAGACTCTTGTCCGAAGACTGGACGACAAATCTAACGACGCTCAAGTCGTTCAACTGGAACCAACATTGGTTGTACGCAACAGTGTGACGAATTTCTCTTAATTAAAAACAAACGCATGGTTAACAAATTTAGTGCATATAATTTATAAAAAAATGGGCTAAAAAATAAATAAGCATGCAAAACAGATGTTCGAATTTATTAACTCAACATTTGAAAAGTGTGATTTTTTGCGAGTAACTCGAAAGATTTCGTGTCGATAGTGCTTAAAAAGCTTATTATTAATAAAGCCTATAATTAGATTTATAAATTATTGAGATGAATGGAAAATCTTTATGTTAGTTAAGAGATATGCACAGTATTCAGTAAAGAGGCCGTGGTTTCACCGTTTCAATATTTCACTAGTATTAACGGTGTTTGTCGTGAGTGTTTATGAACTACTTGCGAATGAAGAGTATGTATACTTGGCTGGCGTGGTGTTTACATTTGCTTCGACTTTACTGTTCGCGTCAGCATCGACGTTCAAAAAGCGCTACCTAGGACACGAGTCCTAGTTCATTTGGAATGAATAATTGAGATAAATAGGTACTTTCAAGTAAGTAATGAATCTGATTTATGATCGAGTGCATCAAGAGGAGGACAAATGTCCTCCTTTTTGTTGGATATCACGTTCTAATATAGGCGTATTCCAAACAAAATAATAAAGGACATGTTATGGACCTCTTTGCCTTACTCGATATTAATAATACTCTCTTTAACATTCCGATCGGCGACGGCTACGCAATGAGTTGGATCGAAGCTTTCGGTACCGTTTTTGGACTGCTTTGCATTTGGTTTGCCAGCCAAGAAAAAACCATCAACTACTTATTCGGTTTGCTGAATGTCACGCTTTTTGCCGTTATCTTTTTTCAAATTCAGTTATACGGATTATTGCTTCTTCAATTGTTTTTCTTCTGTGCGAACATTTACGGCTGGTATGCGTGGACCCGTCCAAACGCACAAGGTGAAACGCTGGAAGTTCGCTGGTTAAATAAACAGAAACTTGTTACTACTGCCTCTATTAGCGTTGCATGTATCGCATTATTAACGATCTATATCGACCCATTTTTCTTTGCGCTAGCAAACATTGCTGTTGATAGCTTGAATCTCTTTGGTGCAGGCTTGGCTGAACCGGTGCTTGAACCTGACGCGTTTCCGTTCTGGGATGCAACCATGACAGTACTTTCTGTTGTTGCACAAATTCTGATGACACGTAAATACGTCGAAAACTGGATTCTATGGGTCGTGATTAACATTATCAGTGTGGGTATCTACGCGACGCAAGGTGTTTACGCAATGTCTGTTCAGTACGCGATTCTTATGTTCATCGCTGCCAATGGCACGCGTGAGTGGGCTCGTAGCGCTAAGCGCAATGGCGATAAAACCTTAGCGCACGCTGCTGCGTAAGGAACGAAAAATGGCCAAACAACCTCATATCGGAGTGGATGAAACACAAATCGCTCCCCTCGTTATTGTATGCGGCGAGCCAGATCGAGCGAATCGTATCGCGGCATTATTTGATGATGCAGAAATGGTGTCGGAAAACCGCGAGTACCGTGTGTTTACCGGCAACTACAAAGGCAAGCCTGTTTCAGTGTGTAGTACAGGTATAGGTGCGCCATCGATGATCATCGCAGTGGAAGAGCTAAAACAGTGCGGTGTGACTCATGTGGTACGTGTTGGATCGGCGGGGGCAATGCAATCAGGCATTCACCTTGGCGAGTTGATCATTGCCGAAGGCGCGGTAAGAGATGAAGGCGGCTCTAAAGCGTATGTCGATTCGTCTTATCCAGCCTACGCAAGCTTTTCACTGTTAAAGGAAGTTGAGCGTTACTTGTCGATGCAAAAAGTGCATTATCATTTTGGTGTGGTGCGTTCTCACGACAGTTTCTATACCGATGACGAAGATGCAATATGCCAACATTGGAACAAGAAAGGCATCTTAGGTGCCGATATGGAAACCTCTGCGCTGTTTACGGTCGGTCGACTACGAGGCCTTCATGTGGCTTCGATATTAAACAACGTGGTGCTGTATCAACAAGATGTGAAAGAAGGTGTTGGTCAGTACGTTGATGAAGCCAAAGTAATGATGCAAGGTGAGAAGAGTGCCGCGATTACGGCATTAGAAGCCTTGGTTGCTCAGCGTTAGCCAGTCTCTATCTCAGTAAGTCACATAAACAGAATAGATGTAAAGCGACAGGTCACTGTCGCTTTTTTATTTTCAGCCCTAAACCACCTACTTCAGTAGGTGGTTATCATCCGTTTCGGCTTTGCCTGTAAAACTACTCATGCTAAATGCGTCTTTGATTTTTCCAGAAGTCAAAGAGGACAAATAACATGAGTAGATACAATCAAGCTTCCCACGTATTTTGGCGTTGTCAATACCATATAGTGTGGACGCCAAAGTATCGATTTAGGATCTTGAAGAACAATATAGGTAAAGAAGTTTATCGATGTATTTATGTTTACTGTAATCAACTTGGATGTGAAGTCGTAGAGCTAAACGTACAAGTTGACCACGTACATTTAGTTGTAAAGGTCCCACCAAAGCTTTCGATATCCAAGTTGATGGGGGTATTGAAAGGCAAAATAGCCTTAAAGCTATTTAGCAAGTTTCCTCACCTTAGGAAGAACAGGCTTTGGGGTAATCACTTTTGGCAAAGAGGCTATTTTGTCGATAGTGTTGGAATCAATGAAGAAATAATACGCCGATATGTAAGACATCAAGAGAAGCAAGAGCGAGTAGAGCAGCAGCAATTGGCGCTGGACTAAACAAAGGCCCCCTTTTAGGGGGCTCACACAAAGCCACCTTCTTTAGAAGGTGGTAATTTACTTGGAGTTACGGGGTACAATCCACCTTAAATAGTTGTCCGTAACTTTTTCTGAGAGAGCAGAAAATGAAAATCAGCCCTTATCCGACTGGTCGCTTCAAAACATACCTTGAAGAAAAGAATGCCACCTTTCGCGATTTGATTTATCAATGCCAAATAAATTCGCGTTACTTTGATGCTGGGGAAGCAATTCTCCGCCAAGGTGAGCAACTTCAGTACTTGTATGTTGTGCCAGTAGGTCGAGTCTCGATGAACATATTGGCCGCAAATGGACGACGTTTTCAATTAGGGGAAGCTAACTGCGACTATCATATTTATGGTGAAATGGAGTTCTTCACTCAGACTCCTTGTCAATGGAATGTGATAGCAGATGAACATATGCAGGTTGATGTTATCTGTATCCAAAAACTAACCGAAGCACTGCAAAATCATCCCCAAATGATGGTGTTCTTCGCTTCAGCATTGGCTGAGGATTATCAAGACTCCATGGATATCTACACTAATCGTTTGTTGCATCCCATTACTTACAACATTGCCTATGATCTTCTCGTCCGTAATCAGACGGATAAGCTGCTTGGTGGCTTTGATAAAGTGAACCAAGAGGCTGAGCGGTTTGGTACCTCAGGCCGAGTCTATCGACGTGCAGTTAAGGACTTGATTGAAAAGGGATTGATTACCAAAACGGACAACGGTTTGGAGATTATTGATGAGCTGGCACTCAAAGCGTTTATTGAAGCGCATGAATGATACGCCCAGGTATTGAAATTGATGAGTTTTATAAGTCTTTGATATATCTAAGTCTTGAGTAAACGTAACTAATGTAAAGTACCTTAAATTTTGTTGAATGCATTAAAGAGTAGCGTTATATTGCGAACGCGTATGATAATAGATCTCATTAAGGCTTAACAAAATGAAAAAATTCGTCGGTGCGGCTATGCTGTCGTTATTTACTGTTTCTCCTTCTTTCGCTGCTAAAGTTGTGATTGACCACTACATGGGTCAAACAGAGCTAGAGCAATCCCCAGAGCGTGTGGTTGTGATTGGCTTTGGCCCGCTAGATGCGCTGGACAACTTTGGTATCGATCCTGTTGCAGTATCTAACTCGTCTAATCTTCCTAGTTACCTTTCAAAATACAGCAAAGATAACTACACCTCTGCGGGTAGTTTGTTTGAACCTGATTTTGAAACCATCTACATGCAAAAACCGGATTTGATTTTGGTTGGTCCGCGAGCGTCTGCGAAATATGAAGAGCTGAGTGAAATTGCCCCTACAGTTGTTTTCGCGGCGAAAGAAAACCAAGGCTATTGGGAAGGCACGCAAGCGCAATGGCGCAATATTGGTAAGATCTTCAATATCGAAGAAAAAGTAGAGCAGAAAATTGAAGCGCTAGATGCTCAATTCAAAGCAATCCGCGACTACAACCAATCGAACAAAAATGATGCATTAACGATTTTAAGCATGGGTGACAACATCAGCGCGTTTGGTGCCCAGTCGCGATTTGGCGTCATTTATAACGACTTTGGCTTCTTGGAAACGGTTGAGCACGTGAAAACGGGCACTCACGGAGATGTCATTTCTTATGAGTTTATTCGTGAAGCTAACCCGAAAAATATCCTCGTGGTTGACCGAAATTCTCTGACAGGTACGCCGGATAACGATATTCGTAAATCCATGGATAACGACTTAGTCAAAGCGACTGCGGCATATAAAAATCATAAAATCACCTATTTAGATGTGGACGCTTGGTACTTGTCGATGTCTGGTGTGACAGCAACAGAAAAAATGGTCAGTGAGATAAAGCAAACCGTTGAACTGTAATCCAAGATAGCAGAGGTTAACTTTGAAGAAGTTATTGCTAACCCTTGTGGTTTTAAGCACGGTTTCGTTATTTGTTGGGGTGGCAAACATGACGCCCCAACAACTCTTTTCAGGTGATGAGAAAGCATTAGAACTTTTCTTTACCAGCCGTATACCACGTTTATTTGCCATATTGCTTGCTGGTGCTGGCTTGAGTATTGCGGGTCTTGTCATGCAGCAAATCAGCCAGAACCGATTTGCTGCACCTTCTACAACTGGTACGATCGAATGTGCCATGCTGGGCTATGTACTGAGCGTGGTTTTCTTTGGTAATGATAATCACCTTTGGCTCGTGTTCGGCATCTCGGTATTTGGGACGCTGGCGTTTGTTTTCTTTATTCAGCGCATTCAATTTAAGAGCGTGGTTTTTGTGCCACTTGTCGGGATTATTTTCGGCAATGTCATCCAATCCATGACTACGTTTATCGCGTACAAATATGATGCACTTCAAAGTCTGAATGCTTGGACAGTCGCAAACTTCGCCAACATCTTGCGTGGTGATTTTGAACTGCTGTACATCGCGGTACCAATGGTTATCCTCAGCTATCTTTTTGCCGCAAGGATCTCTGCCGTAGGTATCGGAAAAGATTTCGCGATTAACTTGGGTTTGAATTATCAGCAGGTTGTGACGATTGGCGTGCTATTGGTGTCCATCATGTCAGCAAGTGTCGTGATGATTGTTGGCCAGTTGCCATTCTTAGGGCTGATTGTACCGAATCTCGTGAGTCACTTTTATGGCGATAACCTCAAAAAGAACATTCCGCTTACGGCCATGTATGGGGCCATTTTAGTGTTGTGTTGCGATTTGGTGAGTCGTTTAATTATTTTCCCTCATGAAATGCCAATCTCTATCGTGATCAGCATATTGGGTGGCGTGGTATTCATTGCTATGTTGTTGCGAGGTAAGCAACATGCGTGATTCAACGAAGATCCTGCTGCTAGGTGGCATTGCGATTCTTTTCGCGTGTCTGTTTATTGGTATTGGGCTAACGGCTGACAACTACCAATATTTTTTGTCTCGTAGAGTTCCTAAAGTATTGGCGATAGTGCTAGCGGGTGTGGCCATTGCTCAGTCTTCACTTGTATTTCAAACCATTACGCACAACCGAATTTTAACGCCAAGTATCATGGGTTTTGATGCGCTGTATGTGTTAACCCAAATATTGATCGTGTTGATTTTTGGTGGGTTGAGTACCTTGGTGCTTAACTTGTACGTCAATTTCGCGATTGCAGTCATTGTAATGGTGTCGTTTTCGCTACTACTGTTTGGGTTTTACTTTTCAAAAGGCAGCAAGAACCTGATTACGTTGCTATTGGTCGGCTTGATCTTTGGTCAGCTATTTTCCAATGCGGCGTCATTCTTTTCTTTGCTGATGGACCCAAACACATATGCAATTGTTCAGTCGAAACTGTACGCCAGTTTCAATAATGTCAAAGTGAACTTGGTTTACTTTAGTGCTCCGGCTTTGATGTTTGCATGTTGGTTGTTGTTTAGGATGCATCGCACTTTAGATGTGTTTTGGCTCGACCAAGACAATGCGAAAAGTTTGGGTGTTGATGTACCTAAAGTGACGAGAAATGTGTTTATTATCTCGGCGGTTTTGATTGCTATTTCTACGGCTTTGGTAGGGCCAATCATGTTCTTTGGTTTACTAGTGACCAACTTAAGCCGAGAAATGTTCCGAAGTTACCAACATAAAACGCTATTGGTCGGATGTTCGTTTCTATCCATCAGTTCACTACTTGCTGGGCAATGGATAATCGAAAACGTGTTCAGTTTTGAGACGACGTTGAGTGTCGTAATTAACTTTATCGGCGGTGCGTATTTCTTATACCTGCTGCTGAAAAACAAAGTTGTATAAATATGATAGTAATAGACAAATTAACGAAGGCTTTCGGTTCAAACAAAGTCGTAGACGAGGCCAATACTCAGTTTGAAAAGGGCAAGGTAACATCGATTATCGGTCCAAATGGCGCGGGAAAGAGCACGCTGTTATCTATGGCCTCGCGCTTAACGGAGCGAGATGGCGGTAGTGTTATCATTGATTGCAAGGAAATCGCGGAATGGGACACAAAAGAGCTAGCGAAAAAACTGGCAGTACTTCGCCAAGCTAACTCGATTACAATGCGGTTTACCGTAAAAGAGTTAGTCTCTTTTGGTCGTTTCCCATACTCTAAAGGAAATCTGACTAAAGAAGATCATGAGGTCATAGAAAAAGCGATCGACTACTTAGATTTGCAAGATATTCAAGACAAATACTTGGATGAATTAAGTGGTGGTCAGCGACAGCTTGCATTTATTGCTATGGTGATTGCACAAGATACAGATTATGTCTTTCTTGATGAACCTCTTAATAACTTAGATATCAAACACTCTCTTCAGATCATGAAAGTTGTGCAGCAGTTAGCCCATGACATGAATAAAGCTATGGTGGTCGTGATTCATGATATTAATTTCGCGGCGTGTTACTCAGATGTCATATTGGCGCTTAAGAAAGGTAAAGTTGTGGCGAGTGGTGCGGTTGAAGAGGTTATTCAAGCGTCTACGCTAGAGGACATCTACGAAACGCCATTTAACATCATAGAGTTAAACGGTAAGCGTATGTGTACTTATCATTAAGCGAGCTAGTTCGTTTTTAACGAGATCAATAGATAGGCGGGCTTACTTGGTGAGCTCGTCTATGATTGGGCATCGGCTCTCTGCATCTCCAGGACAAGAAGAAACCCAACCTTCAAGTTGCGTTTTGATCTCCATGAGGTGTGCAATTTTTTCTTCAACCTCTCTCAGTTTGTCCATGGTTCTTGCTTTTACTTCGCTACTTTTGCGGTTGGGGTTATGAGCAAGTTGTACGAACTCTTTGCATTCTTGCAACGAAAAGCCTGCGCTTTTTGCGCGTGATACCAAGTTAAGCTCTTGAATATGAATATCTGAATATTCGCGATAGCCAGAGTCGCTGCGCGCTGGTGGAGATATGATCCCTTTGTCTTCATATAATCGAATCGACTTAGATGAAAGCCCTGTGAGCTTCGCGACAGCACCAATATTCATGTTTAACCTCCATAACGTTTAAGGCGAGTATATACCGATGTTGTGGATAAGACACTCCTAAATAACAGTCAGTTACCTAGAGTCCCCTTACTCTTTAATCACTTCATGTGGTGGCACACCAAATGCCTTTTTGAAGGCATAAGTGAAGTTAGAAGGGTGGTGGTATCCGGCTTCATAGGCGGCTTCTGTTATCGTCACTAGGCCACGTTCCAAATGTTGCCTAGCAATCTCAAGACGTCGAAAACGAATGTAGCCGTTTATGGTCATATTAAGTGATTGTTTAAATCGGCGCTGCAGGTTTGAAACACTCATTGAGAATTGGCTCGCCAACTTTTCCAAGCGTAGTTCTTGATCAAGGTGAGTTTCAATATAGCTGACAATATCCTCAATCCGACCGTCAATGTGTCGTTCAATACTGCTGTTTTTAGCACTGAAATTCTTAGGAATTTGCTTGGTGGCTTGATGTAAAATTTGATAGATCAAGCTTTCGACCTCTAGCTTCTCTTGGAACTCTTGCGGTGTTTCTCTATTTGTTAACGTTTCGGCCAGCTCGCATAGCGTCTGGTTAGGCTCCAACTGTTGAAACGCCTGATGAGAGTTAAAAAAGGCTCGATGACTACAATTTTGCTCAAGGCGGGCCTCTAGCCATTGGGGCTTAACCAATATGTTGATCTTATTAATGAGGTTATCTTTGAGCAGTGAACGACGAAAATTTGCAGGTTTGAGTAAGTTCACCACTACACCCTTAGGGCCGTCGCTCGCGTCTAAATCAAATTGCAAATCGTCGTAGCCAAACGAGAGTCTACCTTCTAAAAGAATAGTGACCAGCAGTGAGGCATGTGCAGTAGAAACAATATTCGAATCAATAAGTTCTAGACAACGCCCGCCATGAACAAAAATTTGATCATTGTACTGATATGATAGGAACTTACCTTCGGCCAGTTGAGTTTGACAAGGTTGGCCTTGCGTGACAATCCATTGTTTCTCTGTCGCCTCTAGTCTTTGGGTTAAAGCTATCTTGGCAATTTTAGTTCGTTTTGTTGTGACTTCCTGCATTTGACACTTCCTCATAACACTTGTGCGATTTCGCATAACCAAATCGCCTTTGTATTTATAAAACTCATGCTTATTATACCTGAGAATTATTATCATTAATATTTAGGAATGAAGTTATGGAAAGCCCTGCTTGTTCACCTATCAAGCTTTCAAGCCTTTGCCTTGCAGTGGGAATGGCGCTATCAACCCCTGTTTTAGCTCAAGATACTGAGTCACATTTTGAAGAGGTCGTTGTATGGGGAACGAAAGTTTCCAGCAACACTGAGTCGATGTTTGCGGACGACATGTCACTGAAGCAAGCGGATCATATGTCTGATTTACTGCGCGATATTCCCGGTGTGGATGTTGGTGGCACACACTCTGTGAATCAACGTATTACGATTCGTGGTTTGAGCGAAACCGATTTGGACATTCGTCTTGACGGTGCTTCTCAGCATGCGAGCATGTTCCATCATATTGGTAACTTGACGTTGAACCCTGACATTCTCAAATCTGCGGACATTCAGGTAGGTAATAACTCTGTGACTCAAAACGGGTTAGGCGGTTCGGTCTACTTTGAAACGAAAGACGCTCGTGACTTACTTCGTTACGATGAAAAGTTTGGTGCGCGTGTTTATGGCGGCTATGCATCCAACGACAACCAACAAGGTTCGTTGACACTGTACGGACTTTTGTCCGAAAACATTGATGCGATGGTCTATGGCCATTACGTTACGCGTGATGATTTTGAAGATGGTGATGGCAATAAAACCTATGGTGCTGCAGGTGATGTTTACAACATTCTGGCTAAGCTGGGGTATGAACTAAATGACATCCATCGTTTTGAGCTCTCTTATGACATGTACCGAGACAGTGGAGATTACAGTCCGCGTCCTGATATGTCGGGTAGTGCAAATAATAGCCTGTCGAGCAAGTTACTTATCCCTACGGATTATGACCGCGATACCGTTACCTTGAGTTACGAGTTGCGAGGCGAACAACACCAAGGAAACGTCACTCTTTATAATACCGAGACAGAAATTAAACGTGACGAAACGGTGATGGCCCCTCGTTGGCCCTCGAACCGTTTATCAAAGAACACCGCCAAAAACCAAAACTTTGGTTTGAATGGCAAATTCCAGTCAGATGTTATGTTGGGTGAGTTTGATAATCGAGTCACTTATGGCTTCGACTACATGGATAAAACGTCTTCGAGTTACTACGGTAGTCGTAAGTTTATGGACGAATCGGCGATTTCAACCGCACTGTTTGTAGAAGATCAGTTCTTCTTCTCTGATGCCTTCTTTATTACTGCAGGTATGCGCTTTGATGATTACAAACGCAAAGCTGAGACAGGAACCAGTAATTATGATGATGTGACTTGGGCTCTAGCAGCAGAATGGGCGGTGACGCAAGATTGGACGTTGTTTGCGAGTGCACGCTCTCTATTTAAAGGTCCAGAGCTAATGGAAACCTTTATTGCTTACCAAGACGTTGCATTTTTAGAGGATGGGCTAAAGCCAGAAACGGGATTGAACACGCAGGGTGGTGTTCGTTTTGATAAAACCTTTGATAAGCATTTCTTTGGGGCGAATATTACGGTATTCCAAACGGAAATTGATGATTACATTGCAGACCAGTACCAAAACGCGACTCAAACTTACCTGATTTACAACTTAGGTGATGTTGAGATTAAAGGCTTTGAAGCAAGTGCTTCTTATGGTTACGACAAGTTTAACAGCAAACTTTCTTACTCTAAGTCGGACACCAAAAACAAGAATACTGGTGGTCCTGTTGCTGGGGGCAATGGGCGTAGCATTGATATGGGTGATAGCATTGCTCTAACTTTGGATTACCAGTCAGACGCTTTAGAAACGATCTTCGGGTGGAACTCAATGTTTGTTCTAGAGGAAGACAACGTCTTTGATGGTCAGCCAAAGAAAGCAAGTTATGATGTGCATAATCTATACGCTCAATGGGTGCCGTCTGATATTGATGGGCTGTCGGTGACCTTTGGTATTGATAATGTATTTGACGAGTTGTACAGCTCTCATGCGTCTCGTTCGGGTACTGCACGTGGCTTCACGCTTGATGACTACGAGCCGGGTCGCAACTTCAAGCTCTCTGCAGCTTATCAATTCTAACAAGGCTCTTCATAGGACGTTTCAAAGTAACGAGTAAGTTCATGATTAAAGAAAGCACCCGAATAGATAGCGAACACGCTGACAAATACTTAGTGACGCTTTGTCGGCATTTTGGACGAAAAGTTCCTGCTACTTGGAATGAAAATAGCGGTTTGGTGACATTTCCGACGGGAAAAGCGGAGTTTAACCTTTGTGCATCTAGCTTAACTATAACCTGTGAGGCGGATTCAGAAGAGAAACTGAATACGGTTAAGGCGATCATTTCATCGCATGTGGACATGTTTTCTCGTCGAGAAACACTAGCACTTAGCTGGGTTCGTTAGCGCTCGTTTAAGGATGCTGTGATAGAAAGGGAATGTTAAAAGCAAAAGCCCGCAATCTTATGATTTGCGGGCTTTTATTGTTTGAATGCTATTGCGCTTTCTCAGGCTCTAGGCTTTTTTTTTCCTGCTGCATTTTTGCTAGGAAGTAGATGTTAACGCAAGCAATAAAACCGTTAGTTAGTACTACAGGCCAAGAATCAATCATTAGTCCGTAAGCAGTAAATAGCGCACAACCAATAAAGTTAAGGATACGAAGCTTAACAATATCTTTCATAGTTAGCGAAATAGCGACCATGATTGAAGCTGCATAACCTAAAATCTCAACCATATTCATGTCCATTTTTTGACCCTCTTAAAATCTGCCGAATTTTGTCGGTACCAATTCTTCTCATCTTGAGATTAATGAGGAAGCTCCATGCCTCGAATGGTCTTTTTTTGTTGTATGGACGCACTATATCAATGGAAAAACCGTGATAAAAGCCTCAAATCAAGGTTAAGAGAAGGTTAGCGATTACGCAAACGTTTAGGACTGGAATTACTGATAATTTTACTTATTGTGTTGATTGATAATTACGATGACATTAATAGCTCAAACACCATTGAAAGTAAGGGAATATTTACATATGATTGAAAATGATAATTATTTTCAAGTGCTGTGTTTATGTATTTTATTATTAGCTTGCTCGTGTTTTTTTTGCTGTATATCAGAACAAAACCGAACTCGTGGTGTGCGGGGATTCATATCGTAAGCCACTTTTTTATCGTTGCATTTTGTCCTGCAATTTATGTTGTTCAATATTTAATCGTTACGTTTTTTTCGTCACCGATATTGATTAAGATGTCATCACGCTCCGGTGTATACAACATTCTCATTGCTTTTCTTCCATTATTGATCGCAACCGGCAGTCTGGCGTTTAGCTGAATGATTTCATCTCTCTTCTTTTCTTAAAACAACTACACTTAATCAGAATAAGGTATCAATTTCATATAATTATTCGATATCTACGCGTCAGCACATGTGTCACATTTCTGTGACTACGAGTAAGTTTTACTTATGTTGCTTGGTAGTAGGGTATTTATCGATTGTTTAATGATTCAATACTTAGTTTAATCGTATAAAGGTGTGCAGTATGCCGCACTAAATTAATAAGAAATTATCTAAAAAGGTTAATGGGAAACGTAAGCCATTAGCGGAGGTCAGATGAGTACGCACACGGTACCGCAGAGCGCGATTGTAAATGCTGTCAAAGGTGAAGTTTTGGTTTTGGGCCTGGATGGAAACGTTAAGGTCATAAAAGCGGGGGATGAGTTAAGACCTGGCGAGATTATTATCACAGAAAATAATGCTTCTCTCGACGTACAGATAAATAATGAGCTTTATCTGGTCGATGCAAATTGTGTTGCTTGTCTTCCTGTGCCTTCTTCTGAACCGTTAGAACCAGTATTGGTACAATCTCCAGTTAATGGCTTGGTGACTTTTGACCCAACGGCTATTGGAAGTGCTGACTTCGACGCCAACGATATTGCCGCTATCCAGCAAGCTATTTTAGACGGAGCTGACCCTACCGCTATCTTAGAAGCAACAGCTGCTGGCGCAGGTGCTGAAGGCTCGGCTAATGCTGGCTACGTGACGGTTGAATATAATAACCCGGAAGTACTCGCGTCTACTTTTTTTGAAACGTCTGCGACTCGCAGCGGAGAAGATGATCGCGACGAAGATGACGGTTTGAATGTCACGATCTTTGCTGATGGTGGGCAGTCACTGCAATCTAGCGTAACAGAAGGCTCAATTTCTCTATCTAGCTACCCGCAAACCATTTCTTCTAGTGTGCTGGTTGAAGCAGGGGATCTCGCACTTGATACTGCTTCATTTGTGCCTGAAACGTCCTCATTAGAGTCTTTGTTAACCGAGTTAAACAGTGACATTACCTCTGGTGGTCAGCCAGTAGCGTTCGTTTACGACGAAGCGCAAAATGCCATTATCGGCACTCAAGGTGGTAACGAAGTGCTTCGTATCGAGATCGAAGCGACATCTTTAGGCCGTGATTTAGAGTTAGAGGTCGTTACCACGATTAGCCAGGGTATTGACCATGTGGCGTCCATCGCTGATGGCCAAGTATCTATCGTCGGTGATCAAATCAATATCGCTTTTGACATTACAGGCGCAGATATTGGTGGTAATAGCATTCAAGCGCCTATCGATTTTACGACAACCGTTATTGATGGCGATGATCCTGCGCCGCAGAACGTTACTTTTGAAAACGTTGAATCTTCTTCTACACCAATGACTGGCACTTTTGTTGATATTGGTAGTGATCAATTGGCAACGGTCACGTTTAATCAAGAAGGACTTAGTCAGTTCGATGGCCTACTGAGTGATAATCAGGCGACAGAAGCGGTACTCTCTGAAGACGGCAGTACTATCACCTTGTCCATTGCGGGCTCGAATGAAACCGTCTTAACCATCAGTTTGAATACTGATGGTACCTACCAATTTGAGCAATTTAAGCCGTTAGAACAAACAAACGGTGAAGATACGATTGAGCTCTCTTTGCCAACCACAATCGTCGATTTCGACCAAGATACGGCAAGCAACACCTTTACGATGACCATCCTCGATGGCGATAATCCAGTGATTGAGAACGTGACGGGCTTGTCTTTAGACGAGGCGGGGGTTGACCAAGGTTCACAGGAAGGCGCGGCAGTAACAAGTGGTACTGGGTCGATCACGACAGCGGTCGGAAGTGACATCATTGATCACTATGAGTTGGAACCTACAGAGTTCAATGTTGGTGGAGAACTCCAATCTCAAGGGCAGGTTGTTCAACTAGAACTAGCGTCCGAGAGTAACGGCGTACGTACTTACGAAGGCTTCATCGAGCTGGATGGTGTGCGTATTACCGTATTTGATGTGGCGATTGATGCACCTGCATTGGGCGAATACCAATTCAACTTGTATGAACAACTTGACCATACGGGTGCTAACGATGACTCGCTCACTTTCTCACTGCCAGTTTACGCGGTAGATGCGGATGGTGACCGCTCCTCGATTACCGACGGCTCGAACACACCAGAAGCAGCGCAAATTGTCATTCAAGTTCAAGATGACGTTCCTACGATTGATGGCGTTGAGGCTCTAGCCGTCGATGAAGACGATTTATCAAGCATAGGCTCCGATCAAAGCGACTCTGTGCTCGCGCAAGGCAACTTCACGACGACTCAGGGCTCAGACCGTGTCGTAAGTTATCAATTAGAGAGCGGCACTGATCCACTCAATGGGTTGGAATCACAGGGTCGATCTATCTCTCTGACGGAAACAACCAATTCAGATGGCAGCTTTACCTATTCTGCAACAGCTGAAGGGGATGCTATCTTCACCTTACAAGTGAACCCTGACGGTTCTTATTCATTTACCCTTGAAGGTCCAATCGATCATGCTGCGGGTAGTGATAGCTTAACTCTAGACTTCAATATTGTCGCAACGGACTTTGACGGTGACACCAGTTCACTTGTTCTACCGGTTACCATTGCTGATGATGTGCCAACCATTAACAACGTTGTTGCTCTTACCGTCGATGAGGATGACTTGAGTTCGGTAGGCTCTGACCAATCACAGCCAACGCTGGTTGAAGGTCAGTTCACGACGACTCAGGGTTCTGATGGCGTCGTACAGTATCAGTTGGATGTAAACGCTGATCCTTTAAAAGGCCTGCAATCTCAAGGTCAGACCGTCTCCATTGCCGAAACGCAAAATGCAGACGGCAGTTACACCTACAGCGCAACGGCAAATGGCAGCGCAGTTTTCACATTAATTTTGAATACCGACGGCTCGTACAGTTTTGAGCTGCAAGGTCCAATCGACCATGCGGCAAATAGCGACAGCTTAACCCTCGATTTTAATGTTATTGCTACTGATTTCGATGGTGACACAAGCCAAATCGTACTGCCTGTTACCATCGTGGATGATAAGCCGACCATTACCGATGTCGATGCGATTACCGTTGATGAGGATGACTTAGGCACGATTGGGTCAGATCAGACTGACCCGATTTCAATCGATGGCAACTTCACCACCACACAAGGCTCGGACCGAGTAGTGAGCTATCAGCTCGATGCTTCTTCGACACCAGTTGACGGCCTCACATCACAAGGCGTGGCAGTCACGCTAACTGAAACCGCAAACGGCGATGGAAGCTTTACTTACGAGGCGACAGCGGGTACTGAAGCGGTCTTTACGCTTACAGTGAACACTGATGGCTCTTATAACTTCACGCTTGAAGGTTCAATTGACCATGCAGTAGATAGCGATGAGTTGACACTGAACTTCCCAATCATCGCGACCGACTTTGATGGCGACACCACAAACGCCACTATCCCTGTGACGATCGTGGACGATAAGCCAGTTATTACTGACGTGGATGCCATTACGGTTGATGAAGATGATCTAGCGTCAATCGGTTCAGACCAAAGCAATCCGATTTCTATTGATGGTAACTTCACCACCACACAAGGTTCAGACCGAGTGGTGAGCTACCAACTCGATGGCACATCAACACCAGTTGACGGTTTAACATCGCAAGGCGTGGCTGTCACATTAACTGAAACTGCAAACGGTGATGGCAGCTTCACCTACGAAGCAACAGCGGGCTCTGAAGCAGTCTTTACGCTAACAGTGAATACTGATGGCTCTTATAACTTCACGCTACAAGGGCCAATTGATCACGCGGTGGGTAGTGACGAGCTGATACTGAACTTCCCAATTATCGCAACCGACTTTGATGGCGACACCGTCACAGAAACGATTCCAGTCACAATTGTTGATGATGTACCGACTATCACAGCGGTGGATGCGTTGAGTGTCGACGAAGACGACCTTAGCGGTGTGGGTTCAGACCCAGGCGGCGATCTGTTCGTTGAAGGGGCGTTTACAACCACACAAGGCTCTGACCGAGTGGTGAGCTATCAACTGGATTCAACCGCAGATCCTGTTGCGGGGCTGACCTCTCAAGGTGAGGCGATTATCTTGGTGGAAACCGCGAATGGCGACGGCAGCTTTACTTATGTTGCGACCGCTGACGGCAATCCTGTCTTCACGTTGAATGTCGCAACAGATGGTACGTACGATTTTACGCTGCAAGGCCCGATTGACCATGCAGCTAACAGTGACAGCCTGACGATTGATTTCCCAATTATTGCCACCGATTTTGATGGTGATACGACTTCGGCAACCATTCCAGTCACGATTACGGATGATGCACCAATCATTGATAATGTCGTGCCTCTGGCTGTAGACGAAGATGATTTATCAGGTATTGGCTCAGACCAAACTGACGCAGTGTTTGTGGCAGGCGCATTTACGACCACTCAAGGTTCAGACCGAGTGGTGAGCTACCAACTTGATTCAACTTCTGATCCTGTTTCAGGTTTAACTTCTCAAGGTGAGCCTGTTATTTTGGTAGAGACTGCGAATCCCGATGGCAGCTTCACTTACGTGGCAACTGCGGATGGCAATCCTGTCTTCACCATGAACGTGAATGCAGACGGTACATATGACTTCCGTCTGGAAGGGCCAATCGATCACGCGTTAAACAGCGATGAGCTAGTACTGAACTTCCCAATCATTGCAACAGACTTTGATGGCGATACGACGACCGCGACCATTCCAGTCACGATTACTGATGACGTTCCAACCATTAATAACGTTGTTCCACTGACAGTAGACGAAGATGATCTCGCTACAATTGGCTCAGACCAAAACGATGATGCGTTTATGTCGGGCTCTTTCAGCACAACTGAAGGCTCAGACAGCGTTGTTAAATACCAGCTTGATGCAACGGCAGATCCAGTAGCAGGGTTGACCTCTCATGGTGAGCCTGTCGTGCTTGCTGAGACAGCAAATGGTGATGGCAGCTTTACTTACACTGCCACAGCAAATGGCAATGACGTATTTGAATTGGTGGTGAAGCCAGACGGCAGCTACACCTTTACTCTGCAGGGCCCACTAGACCATGCGGTGAATAGCGACAGCCTGCAAATCGACTTCCCGATTATCGCAACAGACTTTGATGGCGATACATCGACAGAAACACTACCTGTCACCATCGTTGATGATAAACCAACCATCACTGACGTAGACGCAATCCGTGTGGATGAAGATGACTTAGCGACGATTGGCTCTGACGGCTCAGATCCAATTTCAATCGATGGCAACTTCACTACAACGCAAGGTTCTGATGGGGTAGTAAGCTACCAATTAGATACTGCAGCAACGCCAGTTGATGGTCTAACATCACAAGGTATGGCCGTCACGCTGGCTGAAACCGCAAACGGCGACGGTAGCTACACTTATGAAGCGACAGCGGGAACTGAAGCAGTATTTACGCTGACCGTTAATACGGATGGTTCATACAACTTCACGCTGCAAGGTCCAATCGACCATGCGACAGACAGTGATGAGCTGACGCTGAACTTCCCAATCATAGCAACGGATTTTGATGGTGATACCACCACAGAAACGATCCCAGTCACCATCGTGGATGATAAACCGACCATTACCGATGTTGATGCGATTACCGTTGATGAAGATGACTTAGGTACGATTGGTTCAGATCAGACTGGCCCGATTTCAATCGATGGCAACTTCACCACCACACAAGGCTCTGACCGAGTGGTAAGTTATCAGCTTGATGCTTCTGCAACACCAGTTGACGGCCTTACATCACAAGGCGTGGCAGTTACGCTGACTGAAACCGCAAACGCTGATGGCAGCTTTACTTACGAGGCGACAGCGGGTAGTGAAGCGGTCTTTACGCTGACGGTGAATACTGATGGTAGCTATAACTTCACGCTTGAAGGTCCAATCGACCACGCGGTAGATAGCGATGAGCTGACACTCAACTTCCCAATCATCGCAACAGACTTTGATGGCGACACCACAAATGCCACTATCCCAGTGACAATCGTGGACGATAAGCCTGTTATTACCGACGTCGACACCATTACGGTTGATGAAGATGATCTAGCGTCAATTGGCTCAGACCAAAGCAATCCAATTTCTATTGATGGCAACTTTACTACCACACAAGGCTCTGACCGAGTGGTGAGCTACCAACTCGATGCTTCAGCAACACCAGTGGACGGTTTAACATCGCAAGGCGTGGCTGTCACACTGATAGAAACCGCAAATGGTGATGGTAGTTTCACTTATGAAGCGACTGCGGGTGGCAACCCAGTATTTACTCTGACAGTAGATACTGATGGCTCTTACAACTTCACGCTAGAAGGGCCAATTGATCACGCGGTGGATAGTGATGAGCTGACACTCAACTTCCCAATTATCGCAACCGACTTCGATGGCGACACCGTTACTGAAACCATTCCAGTCACGATTGTTGATGATGTACCGACCATCACAGCGGTGGATGCGTTGAGTGTCGATGAAGATGACCTTAGCGGCGTGGGCTCAGACCAAACTGACGCTGTGTTCGTTGAAGGCGCGTTTACCACTATTCAAGGCTCTGACCGAGAGTGGTGAGCTATCAACTGGATTCAACGGCTGATCCGTTGCGGGGCTAACGTCTCAAGGTGAGGCGATTACCTTGGTGGAAACCGCCAACGGTGATGGCAGCTTTACTTATGTGGCGACCGCAGACGGCAATCCGGTATTCACGTTGAATGTCGCAACAGATGGTACGTACGATTTTACGCTGCAAGGCCCGATTGACCATGCAGCTAACAGTGACAGCCTGACGATTGATTTCCCAATTATTGCCACCGATTTTGATGGTGATACGACTTCGGCAACCATTCCAGTCACGATTACGGATGATGCACCAATCATTGATAATGTCGTGCCTCTGGCTGTAGACGAAGATGATTTATCAGGTATTGGCTCAGACCAAACTGACGCAGTGTTTGTGGCAGGCGCATTTACGACCACTCAAGGTTCAGACCGTGGTGAGCTACCAACTTGATTCAACTTCTGATCCTGTTTCAGGTTTAACTTCTCAAGGTGAGCCTGTTATTTGGTAGAGACTGCGAATCCCGATGGCAGCTTCACTTACGTGGCAACTGCGGATGGCAATCCTGTCTTCACCATGAACGTGAATGCAGACGGTACATATGACTTCCGTCTGGAAGGGCCAATCGATCACGCGTTAAACAGCGATGAGCTAGTACTGAACTTCCCAATCATTGCAACAGACTTTGATGGCGATACGACGACCGCGACCATTCCAGTCACGATTACTGATGACGTTCCAACCATTAATAACGTTGTTCCACTGACAGTAGACGAAGATGATCTCGCTACAATTGGCTCAGACCAAAACGATGATGCGTTTATGTCGGGCTCTTTCAGCACAACTGAAGGCTCAGACAGCGTTGTTAAATACCAGCTTGATGCAACGGCAGATCCAGTAGCAGGGTTGACCTCTCATGGTGAGCCTGTCGTGCTTGCTGAGACAGCAAATGGTGATGGCAGCTTTACTTACACTGCCACAGCAAATGGCAATGACGTATTTGAATTGTGGTGAAGCAGACGGCAGCTACACCTTTACTCTGCAGGGCCCACTAGACCATGCGGTGAATAGCGACAGCTGCAAATCGACTTCCGATTATCGCAACAGACTTTGATGGCGATACATCGACAGAAACACTACCTGTCACCATCGTTGATGATAAACCAACCATCACTGACGTAGACGCAATCCGTGTGGATGAAGATGACTAGCGACGATTGGCTCTGACGGCTCAGATCCAATTTCAATCGATGGCAACTTCACTACAACGCAAGGTTCTGATGGGGTAGTAAGCTACCAATTAGATACTGCAGCAACGCCAGTTGATGGTCTAACATCACAAGGTGTGGCCGTCCGCTGGCTGAAACGCAAACGGCGACGGTAGCTACACTTATGAAGCGACAGCGGAACTGAAGCAGTATTTACGCTGACCGTGAATACGGATGGTTCATACAACTTCACGCTGCAGGGTCCAATCGACCATGCGACAGACAGTGATGAGCTGACGCTGAACTTCCCAATCATAGCAACGGATTTGATGGTGATACCACCACAGAAACGATCCCAGTCACCATCGTGGATGATAAACCGACCATTACCGATGTTGATGCGATTACCGTTGATGAAGATGACTTAGGTACGATTGGTCAGATCAGACTGGCCCGATTTCAATCGATGGCAACTTCACCACCACACAAGGCTCTGACCGAGTGGTAAGTTATCAGCTTGATGCTTCTGCAACACCAGTTGACGGCCTTACATCACAAGGCGTGGCAGTTACGCTGACTGAAACCGCAAACGCTGATGGCAGCTTTACTTACGAGGCGACAGCGGGTAGTGAAGCGGTCTTTACGCTGACGGTGAATACTGATGGTAGCTATAACTTCACGCTTGAAGGTCCAATCGACCACGCGGTAGATAGCGATGAGCTGACACTCAACTTCCCAATCATCGCAACAGACTTTGATGGCGACACCACAAATGCCACTATCCCAGTGACAATCGTGGACGATAAGCCTGTTATTACCGACGTCGACACCATTACGGTTGATGAAGATGATCTAGCGTCAATTGGCTCAGACCAAAGCAATCCAATTTCTATTGATGGCAACTTTACTACCACACAAGGCTCTGACCGAGTGGTGAGCTACCAACTCGATGCTTCAGCAACACCAGTGGACGGTTTAACATCGCAAGGCGTGGCTGTCACACTGATAGAAACCGCAAATGGTGATGGTAGTTTCACTTATGAAGCGACTGCGGGTGGCAACCCAGTATTTACTCTGACAGTAGATACTGATGGCTCTTACAACTTCACGCTAGAAGGGCCAATTGATCACGCGGTGGATAGTGATGAGCTGACACTCAACTTCCCAATTATCGCAACCGACTTCGATGGCGACACCGTTACTGAAACCATTCCAGTCACGATTGTTGATGATGTACCGACCATCACAGCGGTGGATGCGTTGAGTGTCGATGAAGATGACCTTAGCGGCGTGGGCTCAGACCAAACTGACGCTGTGTTCGTTGAAGGCGCGTTTACCACTATTCAAGGCTCTGACCGAGTGGTGAGCTATCAACTGGATTCAACGGCTGATCCTGTTGCGGGGCTAACGTCTCAAGGTGAGGCGATTACCTTGGTGGAAACCGCCAACGGTGATGGCAGCTTTACTTATGTGGCGACCGCAGACGGCAATCCGGTATTCACGTTAAACGTAGCAACAGATGGCACTTACGATTTTACGCTGCAAGGCCCGATTGACCATGCAGCTAACAGTGACAGCCTGACGATTGATTTCCCAATTATTGCCACCGATTTTGATGGTGATACGACTTCGGCAACCATTCCAGTCACGATTACGGATGATGCACCAATCATCGATAATGTTTTGCCTCTGGCTGTAGACGAAGATGATTTATCAGGTATTGGCTCAGACCAAACTGACGCTGTGTTTGTTGAAGGCGCGTTCACCACTACCCAAGGTTCAGACCGTGTGGTGAGCTACCAACTTGATTCAACTTCTGATCCTGTTTCGGGGCTAACCTCCCAAGGTGAGCCAGTTACTCTGGTAGAGACTGCGAATGCTGATGGCAGCTTTACTTACGTGGCTACCGCGGATGGCAATCCGGTTTTCACCATGAACGTGAATGCTGATGGCACATACAATTTCCGTCTGGAAGGGCCGGTAGATCACGCGTTAAACAGCGATGAATTAGTACTGAACTTCCCAATCATTGCAACAGACTTTGACGGCGATACGACGACCGCGACCATTCCCGTCACGATTACTGATGACGTTCCAACTATCGACAACGTTGTTCCACTCACGGTGGACGAAGATGATCTCGCCTCAATTGGCTCAGACCAAAACGATGATGCGTTTATGTCGGGTTCTTTCACCACAACTGAAGGCTCAGACAGCGTTGTTAAATACCAGCTTGATGCAACAGCAGATCCAGTATCTGGGTTGACCTCTCATGGTGAGCCTGTCGTGCTTGCTGAAACTGCTAACGGCGACGGTAGTTTTACTTACACAGCCACGGCAGATGGCAATGCCGTATTTGAATTGATTGTGAAGCCAGATGGCAGCTACAACTTTACACTGCAAGGTCCACTAGACCATGCGGTGAATAGCGACAGTCTGCAAATCGACTTCCCGATTATCGCAACAGACTTTGATGGCGACACCTCATCGGAGACGTTACCTGTCACTATCGTTGATGATAAACCAACCATCACTGACGTAGACGCAATCCGTGTGGATGAAGATGACCTAGCGACGATTGGCTCTGACGGCTCAGATCCAATTTCAATCGATGGCAACTTCACTACAACGCAAGGCTCTGATGGGGTAGTAAGCTACCAATTAGATACTGCTGCAACGCCAGTTGATGGCCTAACATCGCAAGGTGTGGCAGTGACGCTGACGGAAACTGCAAACGGCGACGGTAGCTACACTTATGAAGCGACAGCAGGAACTGAAGCCGTATTTACGCTGACCGTGAATACGGATGGTTCATACAACTTCACGCTTCAGGGGCCAATTGACCATGCGACAGACAGTGATGAGCTGACACTGAACTTCCCAATCATCGCGACGGATTTTGATGGTGATACCACCACAGAAACGATCCCAGTCACCATCGTGGATGATAAGCCGACCATTACCGATGTCGATGCGATTACCGTTGATGAAGATGATTTAGGCACGATTGGCTCAGATCAAACTGACCCGATTTCAATCGATGGCAACTTCACCACCACACAAGGCTCGGACCGAGTGGTGAGCTATCAGCTTGATGCTTCTGCAACACCAGTTGACGGCCTTACATCACAAGGCGTGGCCGTCACGCTGACTGAAACCGCAAACGGTGATGGCAGCTTTACTTACGAGGCGACAGCGGGGACTGAAGCGGTCTTTACGCTGACAGTGAATACCGATGGCTCTTATAACTTCACGCTAGAAGGTCCAATCGACCACGCAGTAGATAGTGATGAGTTGATACTCAACTTCCCAATCATCGCAACCGACTTTGATGGCGACACGTCTGCTGAGACAATTCCTGTCAAGATCGTTGATGACAAACCGACACTTGGTGGCATCGAAGCAACAAGTGTGCAAACGGTTGACGAGGACGATATCCCAACAGTCGGATCTGATGGTACGCAGTCGAACAGCATTGCAGGTAACTTCATCGCGACTGATGGTTCTGATGGCATTTTGGAGTACAGCGTTTCTGACCTGACGACGCCAGTACAAGGCCTGACCTCTGGTGGTCAATCTCTGGTTATGGTTGAAGTATCAAACGCAGGTGGCGTTTCAGTTTACGAAGCTCGTATTGATGGCACGACGACACCAGTATTCCGTGTGACCCTTGATGCCTCTGATGACAGCTACACGTTCGATTTGCTTGCTCCTCTCGATCATCCAAATGCTGATGGCCAAAATGAACTGGTCATCAATTTACCGATAAACGCGACTGACTTTGATGGAGACGTGTCGAACAACATCACCTTACCAATTACGGTTGTGGATGATGTTCCGACCATTGATGGTTTGCTAGCAGGCAGCGAACAAACCGTTGATGAAGATGACCTACCAGCAGGTACGGATGCTGCAAGTGCAGAAGATACTGTTATTTCAGGTACTTTTGATATCACCGAAGGTGCTGACCAAGTTGCTTCTATTCAGCTGAGTGACCTGACCACGCCTGTTGCGTCACTGACTTCAGATGGTGAAGCTATCACCTTAGTTCTGTCTTCTAGCGCAAATGGCGTGAACGTATACCAAGGTGTTGCTGGCAATCCTGCTGAAGTGGTTTTCGAACTGACGCTGGATGCAACGAACAACTCCTATGAGTTCGATTTACAGAAGCCGCTTGATCATCCCGATGGTAATCAGCAAAACGAGATTGTTATTAACCTCCCTGTGACGGCGACAGATAATGATGGTGATACTTCACCAGCCTTCACATTGCCAATTACCGTTGTGGATGATGTTCCAGTTGTTACCAATATTGAAAGTCTACGTGTCGACGAAGATGACTTACCTCTTGGTTCTGATGGAACGAAAGAGCCATTAACGGTATCAGGTGAGTTCGAAGTCACTAGCGCAGATGGTATTGATGCTTTCGAATTGGATCTGAGCTCAAATCCTATCCCGAATCTGAAATCGGGTGGAGAAGAGGTAACACTTTCTCAAGACGTTGGTGCTTCAACTGCTGACGCGCGTGTTTACGTGGGACAAACTCCGGGTGGAGTGACGGTCTTCACGTTGACACTTCATCAAGATGGTAAATACGACTTTGAGTTATCTGGTCAGTTAGATCACGCGGTTAACTCTGATGAGATTTTGTTGAATCTACCTGTGAAGATCACGGATGGCGACAACGATATCATCACTGCGACCTTGCCAGTGACCATCGTAGATGACAAGCCAACCATTGATGCTATTAGCTCTGGTAGTACCTTGTCTGTGGATGAGGATGATATTCCGAGCCAAGGTTCGGACGACACGCCAGAATCCAATATCATTGGTGGCAACTTTGACGTTACTGATGGTGCCGACTCTATCGTTAGCTTCCAGTTGGATAGCTTAACGTCGCCTGTTTCTGGACTTACCTCAGGTGGTCAACCGCTTGAGTTGGTTGAGTTTTCAAATTCAAATGGTGTGATTGAGTACCGAGCTTATGTACAAGGTACGACGGACACCGTCTTTAAACTGACGCTAAATGGTTCAGCAGACAGTTATGAATTTGAACTGTTGGGTGCACTTGATCATCCTGCGGGTAACGATGAAAACTCGTTAGTCATCAACTTCCCAGTCAACGCGACCGATTTTGACGGCGATGTGTCCAATAACATCACCTTGCCGATCACCGTGGTGGACGATGTTCCAGCGATTGTGAAAGTGACAGACTCTAGCCAACAAACCGTTGATGAAGATGATCTTTCCGGTGGCTCTGACACGACAAGTAATGATTCTACGGTATTGAACGGCGGATTTGAGGTCGTTGCTGGTGCAGACAAGATTGTCAGCTACCAAGTTTCAGACCTCGATGCCGTCGTGTCAGGCTTAACGTCGAACGGCAGCAGCATCGAGTTGAATCTAGTAGGCACCAATGGTGGAGTAACCAGTTACGAAGCGGTTATTACTGGCACATCAACTAAGATCTTCACGCTGTCTCTTGATGCGAATAATGACAGCTACCAATTTGAGCTGTTGGGACCAATCGACCATGACGCTGTTCAAGGTGAAAACAACCTTGTCATTGATATTCCAATTACAGTAACAGACTTTGATGGTGACACGTCATCATCACTGAATCTTCCAATTACCGTAGTTGATGACATTCCCGAAATTAAATCAGCAGATGCTTTGGCTGTAGATGAGGATGACCTTGCCAACGGCTCCCAGGCAGCCAACAAAGACAGCCTAGAAGCAACGGGCAATTTCGATACGGTGGAAGGGGCAGATACCGTTGTCTCTTATCAGCTGGATCTTACTTCTAACCCGATACCAGGAGTCACTTCAGGTGGTCTTGCGGTGACGTTAGTTCAAACCGCGGTAAGCAACAACAACTTTACTTATCAAGGTCAAACACCTGATGGTAACTCAGTGTTCACGCTAGTTTTGAACGCTGACGGCTCTTACAAGTTTACGCTTGAGGGTGCGCTAGATCACTCAACTCAAGGCGAAGATACACTCATACTTGATCTCCCAGTCTTTGCGACCGATGTCGATGGCGATACGGCCGGTATTAACTTACCAGTGACGATTACCGATGATGTTCCAACCTTGCACGATGCATCTATTTCGCGTGTTGAGGGACAAGGCAGCCGCACGGTTCGTTTATTCCGAGACCCTGTAGAGGGGGATGATGACCTTGGTGCTGACGGCGCACAAGTGACTTCATTCTCGGCTGATGATTCAGGCATTTACTTCAAGCAAAACGGTGTTGATTCCGATTCTGTTGATTTAAACGGCAGCAACCAAGTTGTGTTCGTTCACAAGGTTCTTGACGGAGTGGATACTGAAATCGGTCGTTTGGTTGTTCGAACCGATGGCAGTGTGTCATTCCGTCCGAATGACGATCTTGACCATACCGAAACCGACTCGATTGATTTCACCATAAACGTTGTTGCAACCGATGGCGATGGCGATATCGCAGATGCCGATGTGGATATCTCGATAAGAGACCGCAATGCGCAAATTGACACGTCTACCGTTACTGCGTTCGAAGACCAAGGGCGTGATGGTGTCGTTGTGGGCGTTGACTCTGCAAATACTCAGGACAACTTGTCGACGCTGGATGTTAGCCCTGCGAAAGTCGACTTGGTTATCAATTTACATGATATCGACCGTAACGAGAGCTTAGGTGACATCACTATTCGAGATGCTGATACTCACAACGGTACGTTCTACTACAGAGACGGCAGTGGCAACTACATTGAATTAACATCTGTGGGCAATACGGTTGTTCTCGACGCATCAAATGTTGAGCAGTCATTCAATGGTGAGCTTGTCTCGCTAGATAACTTGTACTTCGTACCAGATCGTCATACATCAACCGATGCTTCTGGTATCGATCCTCGTATCCGCGTGGAAATTCTTAACAATGGTACGCCAGATCATACGATTAATGGTCGTTTAGACATTGAAGTTGCTGCCGTTGCAGATATTGCAACGTGGACGGCAAACAGTGAATTTCACTACTCGGTTGATGAAGATGGAAACAATGTCGCACTTAACATCACGGCTGAAACCCAAGACACTAGTAACCCTGAAGGCATTGTGTTCGAGCTTGTCTTTACACAAGGAGAAGGTAACGCAGAGTTAGTCTATTCAGATGGTAGTGCGATACCAAAATCCGGTGGTGTTTATCTGGTGGATGCAAGCCGAATTGATGAAGTTCAAGTTGATCCGATAGATAACTTCTCGGGCGAAATCAGAATTGATGTCACCGCTATTACGACGGAAAACAACAATCCACTGCTTGGGAAAGATACCGCTCGCTCAGAAACCGAAACCATCATTATTGATGTAAACCCAGTTGCGGATAAAGGTAGTTTTACTGTAAATCGAATTAATGTGTTTGAGGATAACGCTCGAACTCAAAATACGGTAGACCCTGTCACTGATCACGACCCACTCCAATTAAGTGAAGTGATCACCATGAAACCATCAGCGGACTTAGATGGTTCTGAAGCGTTATTTGTGCGCATTTCTAACTTCTCAATTGATGGGGTTACTTTGGTGTGGCTGGACTCAGCAAACCCAAGTCAGATAGTAGAAGTGACCGATTCAGGCGGCAATGTACTTTATTACGAAGTGCCAGAGTCTGAATTAGCGAACGTCGAAGTTCTTCCTCCGTTGCACAGCAATGATGACTTTACTTTCAATGTCGAAGGCATTGTGAAAGACACAGCATCATTGTCTACCGGTACGACAGAAGATGTGTTGTCACTGGGCAGTAAGACCGTCATCGTTGGTGTAAAAGGTGTTGCTGACATACCAGACACGGTATTAATTGACGCGGGGAACGTTTGGAACCGGTTCGTAGACGGAGATGTGGCCGGGATAGAGACGACTATCGAAGAGAATGGTGTTGTAAACCTTAACTTCTCGGTTGTATCTGGTGAAGTTGCCGATAGACCACAGGATGATTCAGAAGCCATTACTGTTATCCTGTCCAACATCCCCGACGGTGTTCGTGTCGTAGATTCAGACGGCTCAAGCGTTGACCTCACCTTTGTTGGCTATGATGGTAACGGTCAACCGATTTACGAAGCAAACATCACTGGGCTGAATTTTAATTCCGGTATTCAAATTATTCCGGAAGCCTCTTCAACTGAAAACATTGCGATTACAGGGACGATCATTGTTACCGAGAATGATGGTCATAGTCGTGTGATTGAAAGAGAGGTAAGGATCAAGGTCGAACCCGTTATTGACGCTCAAGATAACTACGTTGTTCGATCGGAGGGAGATGAAGATACGCGCTTTGACATCGATTGGAAACCGACGCTCGTACAAAGCCCTGATACCGATGAATTCTTTAGTGATGTAACCATCTCTGGATTTCCTCCAGGCAGCACGGTCTATGTAGATGGTGTGGCACAAACGCTTGTTTCTGGAACACTAACGCTTTCACCGCAAGCCGGTGAATCAGAGCAAGATTTTTCCGCTAAAATCTCTCAAAGTGGCTATGTTCAAGTCCAGTTGGAGCAGGATTCAAGTACTGACTTTGACTTGACCACGACCGTCACTGTGAAAGAGATTGACCATGAATATGTTGACGCTTCGAATCCCGGTGAAGGTATCGCTGAGAAAACCATCAATGGTACGGTGAATGTCCAAGTTAATCCAATCGTTGAGCCAGAGGATAAGACGGGGGCAATAGATGACCAAACCCGTCTGCTTGTCACTGAAAGTGGTGGTGGTGCTACCGATATCGTGAAGTCAGACGATCAAGGTAACATTGACTTTACGATCAACACTTCTATGGGGGGGGAATCTGGTGCTCATATCATTAAATATCAAGAGTTTGATGCGTCCTCAGATGAAGTGGTGACTCAACTTGTTGTTCAATTTCACAATGTGGACCCTGAGATCCTCAACCAATTGGTTATCGTCGGTGCACTAAATGAAGGCGGAGGTCGTTGGACAGTAACCAATGAAGATAACTTCTCAATTAAAGCGCCGTCTGGTCTTGATTTAACACCAAACGATGACAGCGACGATGGCGATAACGGTGGTCTCTCTCAAATTGGCTTAACCATTTACGCAGAAGTGAATGATTTGGGCGAAGATTTGGGCAACGAAAAAGATGCGACGGTCATGCGCCAAACGGATGTGACACTTGAATTTCCTACCGTTCTCACACCACAAATGAGTGTAGCGGCAGAGATTCAGGTGGCTGATGATGTCCAAATTCAAGCGTTGGAAGATAATTCTATCAACCTTGGTGCTCAGTTAACGTCGAAAGTTGATGCGATTAATGCAGATGGCGTGGAGGATGTCTTGACTATTATCGTCGATCCTTCAGCTCCTGGCATTCCTCCTGGTTTGGTGATCACGGGGACGGATATCGACTTTGTCAATGGCAAATACGTGTTCCAAGCCCATATCGATGCGAGTGGAAATATTACTGGCCTTGATGGTTTGACGATGCACTTGGCAGAAGATTACGCAGGTGATTTCGAATTACCAATTCGGTTCGTCACTAAAGACACTGAGTCCGGTGATGAAAAAGAAAATAATGTCCAGTTTCCAGTTCAGGTTTTACCGGTTGCAGACGTTCCGAGTTCAGCCGGGGATCAGCCGTTGGATAGCGATGTCACACCGAATGTAAAAGTAGATATCGTTGGTACTTTCGGCTTGGATGCAAACAAACAACCTGTAACTGATCTAAATAACGACGTTTCCACGGCGGATGGTGTTGGTTACGAAGATGGCTTAATCCAACTTAACTTGAGTGTTGATTTTGCCGATCAATTTAACAACACTCAAGGTGGTCTAGAAACACTAACGAACATCAAGTTAGAGCTTGATGACACAACATTAGGTGAGTTTGTTGATGCCAATGGTAACAGCTTAGGAACCAGTATTGAGTTTAATGAAGCTGAGATTTTAGCTGGTGCGCTTGACAATGTTCTGTTTAAGCCAAAAGAAAATTACCCCGTAGGTGGTGGCCAAAATACCGTCAAGATTAATATCGAGGGAGAAATTACTGATGAAGCTGTGTTTGATCAGTCTATCTTGAATAACTCTGGCGATAATATAGATGTAAGAACCTTCACTGACGATGTCACATTTGAAGTTACGCCAGTCGTTGATGACATTACCATTACAGGTGCCGATCCGACGCAGCCAATCACGGTGATTGGTGACGAAGATACTTTAATTTCGCTGAATCAATCGGGCTCTGGTGTTTCGATCAGCCTGAACGATAATGACGGTTCTGAGAGTTTCGTTTCACTCAAGTTAACGGGACTTCCTGATGACTTTATCGTTAAATCCAATTCCTCTGATTATGTTGTTAAGAATAACGGTGGGGGCGAATGGAGTATTCAACTAAAAGATCTCACTCAGACGTCCATTGACCTGAGTGACATCCAAATTAAACCGCCAAAACACTTTAGTGGCGAGGCTGAGATAGGTATTACGGTCTTCATTCAAGAGGAGTTGCTACAAGTACCAACGGAACGAAACAACAACTTTACGCTGATTGTTAATCCTATTGGTGATGATGTTGATGTGAATCCCGACACTTCGGCTGCAGGTAATGAGGGCGAAGACATTGTTATTAATGTAAATGCGTTAGTGGTTGATAACAAAGAGTCCATCGGAGATGGTGCAAACTACCAGGAAAATGATCCAGAGACGCTGAGAGTTGAGGTCTCAAATGTCCCTGGTGGGGCGAGCGTTTCATTACCTGATGGGACAGTATTTACTGACCAAGGCGGCGGCGTTTTTGTCTTAGAAATCAATGCTCAAGACTTGGATCAAGTGGTGTTTAATTCTGGTGATCGCAACGATAACTCATGGGATGGTTCGCTGCATTTCAAAGTGCAAGCCGTTGATACTGGGCTCGATGGCAGTCAAAGCTTGGGCTCCGCAGAGGAGTTTGATGTCACTGTTGATGTTGAAGCAGTGAACGATCGTCCAGAGTTCGTCAATACCGTGGATGTGGAAACACCAGAAGATACGCCAATGCTGCTTGATGGTTTCAGCATTACCGATATTGATGCCGTACTCGATGATCCGAATGCTGAATACGTACTCAATGTGAACGTCGACAGCGGTATCTTGGAGCTTAATCCAACGCTCATCGCTACTTACAACCTAACCGTGAGCGGTGATGGTACGGACTCCGTTGAACTGAAAGGCACAGTGGCCGACCTAAACAATGCCATTGCAGACGGTCTGATTGAGTTTAACCCAGAGCTGAACTTCTTTGGTGACGTTCAGGTGGACGTGACAGTCGATGACCAAGGTAATGAAGGTATCGTAATTGGTGGGGTAGATGACACCCTAAATACCAACAGCAGCAGCTTCAATATTGAAGTAACAGCGGTGAATGATACCCCAGAAACTACACCAGTGACGCTACCGGATATTGAAGAAGACAGTGGTGTGTTCTCCATCTCTGAAGCGGATCTTATTGCGAATGCGACAGACGTAGAGAACGATAATCTCACGGTTAGCAATGTTCAGTTAACGGATCCGAATTCGGGCAGCATTACTTTCAACAGTGGCACGGGAGAGTGGGAATTTACCCCAGCACTAGATTACAACGGTCCAGTTGAAATCACGTACACCATTACAGATGATGGCACGACAAATGGTGCATCCGATCCTAAATCGGTTAACGGCAGCGCATCGTTCAACGTAACGGAAGTCAATGATGCTCCAACGACGTCTGAAGTGACACTTTCTGATATCGCAGAAGACAGTACGGCGGTTGATATTACCCAAGCTGATTTGTTGGCGAATGCGTCTGATATTGAAAACGACACCTTGATGGTGAGCAATGTCCAGTTGGTTGATCCAAGCAGCGGCACATTGGATTTCGACAACGTAACAGGTACATGGTCATTTACTCCTGCGCCTGGCTACAACGGCAAGGTCGATCTAACCTACGACATTACCGACAACGGTACAACGAACGGTGTTTCAGATCCTCAAACGGTGTCAGGAACGGCGACCTTCGAAGTCACTGAGGTGAACGATGCACCGGTAACATCAGAGGTAACGTTGAGTAGTACCGAAGAAGATGGTGGTTCGGTAACTATTACGGATACTGAGTTGCTGAGCAACGCAAGTGATCCTGAGTCAGACAACTTGACCGTCGATAATGTTGTGTTAGTGGATCCAGCTTCCGGCACGCTGACTCAAGTGAGTGCGACAGAGTGGACGTTTGAACCCGCAGCAGATTTCTTTGGTGACGTTAATTTCACTTATGAAATCACAGATGACGGAACCACTAACGGCGCTCCAGACCCAATTACAATCTCGGGCACAGCAGTGTTGAATGTTGAAGCTACCAATGACGCACCTGAAATCACTGCAACGTCGGTAACGGATACGATCAATGAAGCTGATGGCCAGAAAGTAACGGGTATTAGTGTGAGTGACGTCGACTTTGCGGGCGCACAAGCAAATGAAAGCATGACCGTGACTCTTACAGTTACCGAGGGCGACCTTCGTGTCGAGCCGCCAGCAGGTAGTGGTGTGACTGTTGGGGCGGGGATGGCTGGTGAAATCACCCTAATGGGCACACCAGATAATATTAACTCTGTTCTTGGAGCAACAGACGCTTCTGAGGGTGTATTTGTGGATGCAGGAGATGTCAACGCAGCTTCAATCACTTTATCGGTGAAAGTCGAAGACAACGGCGTGTACTTCGAAAATGCGGGTACCGCATTGGAAGCGAATCAAGATTTCACTATCAATGTGACACCTGTAGCTGATGCACCTACATTGAGTATCAATCCTCAGTTTAATTACATTCGTCAAATTGCGGCTAGCCAAACCGCGAGCAGTCAAGGTTTAGCGATTGTCGGAATCATGGCGGCGCTTACTGATATTGACGAGGTGCTGTCTTTGGAGCTAACGGGCGTACCAGCTAGTGCTGAGGTAACAAGTGGCGTTTCTCCATCAGGCATTAGCTTCGATGGTACCACTTGGACAGTACCAAGCGATGAAATTGATACGCTAGAAATTGTCGCAACAGATACTAACAGTGGTATTGATGTCGGTTCTTACGATATTTCGCTTACGGCGATATCAACGGAATCTAATGGCGATGAGGCGCAGTCTTCACCTGTCCAAATTAGTTTGGATGTGAGTAGTGATAGCGACGATATTGACCAGTCAACCGCAGTGGACGACAGCTATTTAGTCGGTGGAGACACAGGTATCAATTTGATTGGTGGCGACGGTGACGACGTTATTCTGGGTGGCGATGGCGATGACGTTCTTATCGGTGGCTTAGGCTCAGATATCTTAACGGGTGGAGACGGCAGCGATATCTTCAAGTGGACGGTAGATTCCGTTGATGAAGGGGCAGTGGATACCATTACTGACTTCACTGTTAACGAAGACAGTATCGATTTACGTGAAGTTATCTCTGATCTCAATAACTCAATGATCGACATGGATGATCTGCTTGGTCACATTTCGGCAGACTACGATGCATCGACGGAAAGTGTTTCTCTGAACATTACGACGGATGCAAATGTTCAACAGACTATTGTCGTGGAAAACTTAGGTACTTCAATCGACTTCAACGGTCTCAGCTCCAACGAGATTGTAGAGTCATTGCTCAACAACGGTGTTATTGATAACGGATAAACCTGTATGCAACATAAAAATGGGCGGCTCTGATAAGCCGCCCATTTTTTTCGGGAAAGCTTGATTTTAAACAGGAGATATTTGAATCGAAATAGAAAGAAAGAGCGAAGCAAAGGGGTTATCTTGTTACGACGTTATAGTGATAGTTGGAAATTAAAATAGCGATAATTTGACGTTAAATCGCCTAAACGTGGATGTCTAGCAAGCTGCCAATGATTTCATTGTTTTTCTCTATGACAGACGCGCCAACTCGGTTATAACCAGCGGCTTGTGCTAGGTTGATGAGAGATTCAACTTTTTGAGAGGGAAGGCTAGGTGTTGAGGCTGTTATTGCGACATCCGCAACCGCAGCTAAATCGATGTTGTGATCAGAAAGCTCTTCTTTTACCTTACTTACATTATTGTAAATGCCATGTGCAGCTTTCTCGGCCATTTGTTGTGACATCTGAACGATGTGGTGTCCAGATTGAATTCCTGATACAGGCATATCACTACTCCCAACATTATGATAGTGAGAGCATAGGTGGAGTTTATAAAACGTTCAAGTGTTTTATATCAATGACTTGATTAGGCAAACAGTTTGGCAAGCATTTCTCTTTCTTCACCAGATAGAACCGGTTTTTGCGCTTTATTTAGTTTCACGCTGATCTCACCTTGTAATGACTTTAACTGACTTGCCGTTAAATCACTGAGCTTTTGTTTAAGTTCATTAAATTGTTGTGCGTTCATCTCAATACCTTCGTCGTGATTCGGTTTATCCGTCGTTGCCCGAAATTCTTCATCCTTTGGATACAACATATTTATTCAACCAAAATAGATTAGAATTTGATCGATTGCTTTTTGTCCGAATATTGTCAAGGTGTGTTAAGTGATACGTCAGATTTTTCCTAAGAAGGTACATAATTACCCACTTTGGGGTAGATGGAAGCGTAAAAAGAAAAAGGGAAGCGATATAGCGCTTCCCTCTTACATATGGTTTGAATGTTACTAACTTACCCTGACGGCAAACTTACTAGCAAGTGAATGAAGCTCTGGGAGCATGCGATAGATAAGATGAAGTTGCTGCAATACCATGCGGGCAGAGCTGTCGTCTTCATCGCGCCATTCGTTTAAGCGTTGCTCGAGTCCAGCATCATCAATATTAGATAGGTCACACTCCTCACAATGCTGGTGAAGCTGTTTATGAAGTACATCCAGATGCTGATGAATACAACGGTGAGCATCTAAAACGAGTTTATGAATTGACTCATCTTCGATGCGAGTTCTGTGCGCGCCTAATGCAGAAATATAGTTCAACATTGCGTGATTTAACGTTAGGAAGCGAAAACTTTCATCAACAGCTGCGCGATATTTGCCAGGCTCCGCCAGCATCGTACTAATCGCAGAAGAGAGTGAGGCATCATTATTGTGGGCTTGGCGGCGAGCGATACGGTAACTCAAATTGTCTTTCTTGCCGATTCTATACTGACCAATGATCTGATCGAGATACTGCTTGTTTGCCTCTATCGCATCCGACATAACTTTGTGAAGCCTTCTCGACTGCCAGTCGGGCAAAATAACTAATACAGCTCCTACTGCAAGTACACACCCGATGAGGGTATCTGCTAGTCGAGGAAGGACAACTGCGTAACCTTCACCTAGTTGATTAAATAAGAAGAGGACGAGCAGTGTAATAAAACCAGTCGCGTACCCATAGTTGTTCATCCGGAAGGCGAAAAACATCACACCAGAGATAACGATAAATACTAACTGGCTTTCTTGAGAAGGGAAAAAAGTCAGCAATGGTACACCAATCAACAAACCAGCTAATGTACCTATTACTCTTGCCGTCAATTTTTGGCGAGTGGCACTGTAGTTCGGTTGGCATACGAATAAAGTGGTTAAGAGTATCCAGTAACCTCGGTCGATGTTGAATATTTGAATGATTCCATAGCCAATCGTTAAGGCAATTGACATACGTAATGCATGCCGAAACAGCATCGAATCTTTGTGTAAATTTGCTGATATACGCTGCCACATCGCTTTTAGCGTGTGTGGGTTGGTATCGGCGAGGGTATCTTCTTCGAGGCCTTCAACATCTGGGTTGTTAATGTTATTAAGCTGTTTTTCTACCGTCGCTAAGTTATTGAATAAATATGTTAACTGCATCAGAAGACGTTTCCAGTGCCCTTGCTTTTGTTCTTCTAGATAAGCAAGAGAGTTTTGTACTTCAGCTAATGCCAGAATAGATTGATCGGTATGGGAGTATTCATTTCCTAGCTGAATGGCTAGTGCAATATCACGACACGCTTGGGCTTGAGACTCCAAAAGATATTTAAAACGAAACAGCACATCAGAACGTTCAAATTCGGTCGCTAAATCCTGATAGCGGTAATGGCTAGAACTGACGCGTTCGTGAATGTCTTGAGCGATGAAATAAATATTTAAAAATCGGTCACTAGGCCCATCAATGTGACCCCGTTTCGATCGGTTAAGTAATGTGGTTTTACAAGCGTTTAGTGCCGTAACCGTGGCAGCATTGCATTTTGCAGCTTCAATCCGTAGTGGTTGTGGCGTCAAGTTGGTCACAGGATGAAAAAGCTTGGCTTTCGCATCAAGATAATTCGCCATTTGGAAGAACACATTGGCTAGGCTTTGTTGCACAGGTTGAAGGGGCCAAAATATCTGCCAAATCATGGACATGAAGTAATACCAGGCGGCACCAGTTAAAAGCAGTAGTGGCTGAAACCAAATGTTGGTGCTTTCATGTGCGCCAAGCATAGTATAAATAGCGATCAGCAACGAACCAAAAGCAATACTCGCGTACTTAGGACCTATCGCCCCAAGAATGATGAAGCCGAAGGTTGAGATAAATAATCCCAACGCAAAAGCCCAAGGGGTATCGAACAAGATTTCAATTGAAAAAGCAGCAAGCGCAAAACAGAGAAAGGTGAGAATCAGAGCCTTGATGCGTCCAGTGAAACTGTCATCACTTTCAGCCAAAGCAGCAGCTATAACGCCTAATATTAATGGCGTTATCAGCGTGTTTTGCTCGAAGTACCAAGTTGGGATAACCACACCCAGTAAGGTAATGAGGATAAGAACGCTGTAATTTATCGTCTTGTTTGCCCAATATAGCCGAAATTTAGAAGTTGCTTGCACAATGCGCCTTATGTTTCCGATGAAGAACAGGGGGAATACTACCAGACCCACTATAGCGCGTTTATGATTTACTTTAAGAAAAATTCGTGGTTGCTGATAAAATCAGCAGGGATGTCATTGACTTATATTAAAGCTGCCAGGTCATGTATTGAGGATTGTAAAGCCAGCTTCAAATAACCTCAGCTTTAGGTTATTAAATCGACAGTAATGTGAATTTTATTAAAGAATAGAAGAAGAAGCTTACTTAGGAGCTCGCCGTTGCTACAATTTAGCGCCTTAAAATGATATAAATCGACAACTTCTAAACTAAAAGGCGCACGTTTCATGCAGCTTACTGCCACTAGCAAAGCACAGTTTTTTATTCAAAATGAGTACCATCACGTCGAAATAAAAGAGAACAGTGTTTTATTAAGCTCGATAGGCAGTGAAGAACATATTCCTTTTACGATCTGGAATGGCAAAGTTAGCGTAAAGCGTGGGTTATTATGGAGCTCTTTACAGTTTTTTGCTCATGAACACGAAGGCAAACAACAAAGCTGGCTAGTCCAAGGTTTACCGTGGCCACAATGCCGAAAGTTCGCGCTTGAGGCCGTTCGTCAATATCAAGAGTGGCACAACACTCAGTGCCGAAAACTGGCTGAGTATCTACCTAAGTGGGAAGAAGAGCTTTACAAACTAAAGCACTTACCTGCTTACTTATCGCATTCTCAAGTGGTCTCCTGGGTTGAAAGCCTTAACCAAGAGTTAAGCGAGATGAAAACCACCCTAGAAGAAGCCAAAATGCGAATGCCGAATCGTATGTCGCAAATAGAGCCTTGGCTCATTGATACCTCTGAGGCGCTTGGTGAGCGTAATCGCGATTGGCTAGAAGCAGAACGTCCAAATTGGGAAGTGCTGTTTAATCAAATTGAATCCTCTCCTTTGAATTTATCCCAGCAATATGCGGTATTGCTCAACGACGACCACAACTTAGTTCTTGCTGGGGCCGGCTCGGGCAAAACCAGCGTTTTAACCGCACGAGTTGCCTATTTGTTGCAAAGCCATCAAGCTCAAGCAGAAGAGCTTCTCATGTTAGCGTTCGGTCGTGATGCGGCGACTGAAATGAAAGAACGCTTAGTAGATAAAGTGGGCATGGCGGCAGACGGTGTGCGCGTAAACACATTCCATCAGTTGGGTTTGTATATTCTTAAACAAGTCGAAGAGCAACCTGTCGAAATTAGTCCTTTAGCGTTGGACGAAAATCAACGAACAGCATGGTGTGTAGACTGGTTGAAAAAACATTGGATGACACCCACCAACTTTAAACGTTGGCAAAAACATTTAGACAAATGGCCGATTGCGTACCTAAAAGGGGATGATGAGTTAGGAAGCCATTCAGAAAATCCAAAACTGATCGCTTGGCTAGATTCGCAGCTGTCTCATTTAGCGTCGGTAGGGTTGACCAAAAAGCAAGTACAAGAAAAGCTCGTAAACCACCAAGACTATACGCGTTTAAATAGTGAACTCGCCTTATGCTGGCCATGTTTTACAGCGTGGCAGAAAATGCTTAAAGAAAGCAACCAAGTGGATTTCCCAACCATGATCAGTCGTGCGACAGATTATGTGAATAAAGGAAAGTTTGTCTCGCCATGGCGCTTTATTATGGTCGATGAGTATCAAGATATCTCTCCAGACCGTCTGGCATTGATTGAAGCACTGTGTGAATCCACTCAGAAACAAGCAGGTGCGACGTTATTTGCTGTTGGCGACGATTGGCAAGCTATCTATCAGTTTGCAGGAGCGGATGTCGATCTTATCACTGGTTTTAAAGAACGCTTTGCTCACTCAACCGTTCATCACTTAGATACAACTTATCGTTTCAACAATCAGATTGGTGATGTAGCGAATACATTCGTGCAGCAAAACCCATCGCAGTTGCCGAAAACACTAAACAGCCACATACAACGCAAGCAGAAGAGCGTACATACCGCGCCGAGCAATCAAGTGGAAAAGATCTTGGATCACTTGAATCAACAAGCCAAGCAAACCAAGTCAGTTTTATTGCTAGGACGTAACCATTATCATAAGCCCGATTTGTTCGACGATTGGTTGCGACGTTTCCCTAATCTCGATATTCGCTTTATGACTTGCCATGCGAGTAAAGGACGCGAAGCTGACTTTGTGATTATTCTTTCTGTGGATGAGGGGCAGTTCCCCGCTAAGAAGAAGCAAATTCACATTGATGGTGCGTTGACGGAGTCCAAAGACAAATTCCCTTACGCAGAAGAGCGCAGGCTATTTTACGTGGCGATTACACGTGCGAAAGAGAAGGTTTGGATCACGCATACTGGCGCGGGATCTGCATTCGTTCAAGAGCTCGTTAATGGTGACTATCCCATCGTGACTTCCCGTTAAATGCAACGTTTAGAATGTTAAAAACAGCAAGGGCGATACTTGGTATCGCCCTTGCTTTATTTGGTTGGCATCAAAGCTTACATGCGCTCAGCAAGATAGGCTTCGTAATCCGGTACTTCGATGTCTACTTCTTGCTCAAGAAGAGGGGAGTTAAACAGGAACTTAGCGGTGGCTCGGTTCGTTGCTACAGGAATATTCCAAACACTAGCAATACGAAGAAGCGCTTTAACATCTGGGTCGTGAGGTACGGCATTCAGTGGATCCCAAAAGAAAACGAGAACGTCGATTTTGCCTTCTGAAATGAGAGCGCCTAGTTGTTGATCACCGCCCATCGGACCACTGATCATGCTCTTGATCGCAAGTCCAGTTTCTTTACTCAGCATGTGTCCTGTCGTGCCAGTTGCGTAAAGGAAGTGACTCTGTAGCTTTTCTTTGTTTTCTTTTACCCAGCGAAGTAGCTCAGGTTTGCAGTTGTCGTGAGCAACCAAAGCCACATGTTTATGGGTTGGCATGGTACGAATGGTTTTTTGCATCAAGATGTTTCCGTTTGTATGATTTTAAAATTGTTGTGACTCAATAGAACACGTTTTTGGTCTTTCAATCAACAGCCTTAACACGGAATGTCGGCCTATATTCTGACGGAGATAACGATTCTTCGATCGTGTCGTCATGAAGCGTCTTCGGAGTCAGTGGTTTGATGGTTGGTGAGGCATGTTTGTCATAAGCTTCACCTCTTAAGTAATGCGTTGCTTGCATCACGGAAAGCCGACCTTGCTGCACCATTTTATCTGTTGGTGCGAAGAGTACTTTGTTACGTAACAGGCCTCGATATACACCATGACTTAAGTACACAGAAACTAAACCGATCTCCTCAGCTTTGCCGGCACTACGCAGCTCACTGATGGCCGCTTCAATCGCCACTGCACTGCCAACAATGTAATCTATATTTCCCATATCGATCACACGTTGAACTAGGTTACGTTGTAACTCCTTGTCGTTGTCTGCCCAAAATGAGTCAACAATGTTGATATCACTTCCTTGTATCGCTTCATAAAATCCGGCAGTAACGGGTTTCGTACCACCACGAGTTCGCGGCCCCAAAAGTAAGGCAATGTTGGTTTTTCCTGACCCCTTTGGATGGCGAGCTGCCAAATATTGACCCGCTTCGTATCCCATCCAATGCCAGTCAACACCGACAGTCCCTTTTAGCAACTCACTTTGTTCTTCATCCAAGTCGAGTTGGTTCACAGTAGCAAAAACGGGAGTATTCCCCACCCAATTTTTAAGTGAATGCTCGTAAGCCTGTGGGTCCACGGTCCCAAGGATAACCGCATCTGCTCCCCATTGGTTACACAGTGCGAGTTGTTGTTCTTGACGGGTTTTGTTTGGGTAGCCGCCCGCTTCAAGGACTCGTAGCTCGACACCTTCTCTTTTCGCTTCGGACACCATTCCATAGTTTACTGACAACCAGTATGAATCCTTTAGGTGAGGGTATATTGCACATATTTTCTCTGCGGCAACCGCTGGCAAAGAAGCAACTAGGGTTAAAGTGGCTGCAGAATGTTTGAAAAATGTGCGAAATGCGTGTTGATTTTTAACCATGAAATGAAGTTCGTTGGCATAGATTAAGTAAACACTGCAAAATATAACGTAATATGTCGCTGAACACGAACATTAAGGTCATGAAAATATGCTGCTAGCAACTGCAAGCATCGGTCGTAAACTTTTGTTGTCTTTCATTGCGATGGCAATACTGGTCATGTTATCGGCACTTATTGGTGTGTCTGGATTTTCTTTGGTTGCCAAAACCGAAAGAAATGTCGTGGATTCTGCGATTCCCGCCATGATTGAGGCGAGACAAGTCTCTGAGTTGAGTACTCGTATTATTTCGTCTGTACAAATGTTGTCGAACGCAAGAAACGAGCAGGAAAGAAAGGAGTCAGGGCGAGTGCTGTTCGAACAGCTCGAGTCTTTACTCACTCACATCAAGGAGCTCGGGAGCGAGTCGTTCGATTCTCAATTGTTAGAAGCTTTAGAGAATAACGTTCAGAATGTTATCGACAATTTGGCTGAACTCGGTGTTTCGGTTGAAAAAAAACTGTGGCTTGCAAAAGAGGTAGATACTCGTGTTGAAGAAATGCGTCTGCTCAGTGCAGAGCTAGAACAACTAACTCGTACGCAAGTTCAGAATACAAGCACCATTGCTGTTGCTAACGTCACGCATATTTATGACTTATTAGAATCGAATAAAAAATCGCAAGTTTATCAGGCGCTAGATGCACTGGTGGAGGTCGATCTTGATCTGACAGAGCGATTGCATGAACTGCACTTGTTGGCCTTTAAAATGTTGAATCAGATTGAAGAGGCTCGGACATTAACGAATATTGAGCGAATTCAACAGGTTCAAAGTGATTTTGATAGCAACCTCAAAATCATGAAGCGCCGTGTACTCGCTGTGGAAGATCCTACGCGCTCTAAGCAAATGAGCCAACTGCTCATAGAGCTGGGTAAGCGTCAGGTCGTATTTTCTATACTGATGCAGCAATACGGGAATAACGAACAGTCACAACAGCTGATGCAAAAGACATTAGAGTTGTTCTCAGAGCTTAATGGCACGGTCAACAAATTGGTTGATGATTCAAACAAAACCACTACGGTCGCTGTAGACCAATTGACCAGCACATTGAAATTCGCTCAGTGGTCTCTAACCGTTATTTCAATTGTTGGTTTGATTGTATTGGTGCTGATTTTATGGCGTGTGGTGTACCTTTCTGTTGTGAAGCGGTTAGCGGAATATTCCGCTGCGTTGCTGTCTGTGGCACAGGGTAACTTAGCGGTTGAGTTGGAAGTGAAAGGCAAAGATGAGTTGGCGCATATGGGGCAGGCCATCATCACGGCTCGTAATACCGCGCAAGCACTAAAAGTGGTAGCAGAGGGTGAAGCTCAAGCCAAGCGAGAGCTTGAGGAACATAAAGAGCATTTAGAAGAGCTTGTTGAGCAACGCACTTCGCAGTTAAAACAAGCTAACCGCCGTTTAAATGAAGAGGTTTTGAATCACGCTAAAGCTCGCAAGCAAGCAGAGCAAGCGAGCCGAGCAAAATCGGCATTCTTGGCGACGATGAGCCATGAGATAAGAACGCCAATGAACGGAGTGTTGGGGACAGCACGCTTGCTGATTGACTCAGGCCTCAACCCAATTCAAAAACGCTATGCGGAAATCATTAATCGTAGTGGTAAAACGTTGCTCGCGATCCTTAATGATGTACTGGATTACTCCAAGATTGAAGCGGGGCATTTAGAAATTCGTCACATGGGCTTCGATTTACACCAAATGGTGGAGGACACTTTCCAGTTAATGAACAGTCGAGCACAAGAGAAGAAGCTGCTGTTCTCCTACCATATTGAAAGTGATGTTAGTCGCTACTGGAAAGGGGATGTCACCAGAATCAGTCAGGTGCTGAACAATCTTGTTGGTAACGCGATTAAGTTCACTGACGAAGGAGAAATTGATATCTACGTTAGCCTGAACCCTGAGGACGAGTCGCAAGTCCTGTTTGAAGTATCAGACACTGGAATAGGAATTGCCAAAAAATACCAGAGAACGTTGTTTGATGCCTTCACGCAAGCTGAAGGTGGGATGAGCCAAACTGGAGGTACGGGGCTTGGACTTGCCATCAGTAAGCGAATCATTGAAGCGATGGGCGGTGTTTTAGAAGTCGATTCCGAAGAGGGAAATGGTAGCCGATTCTGGTTCTCTATTCCGTTAGAGGAAAGCGAACCTATTGAAACAGGAACCGTGGCAACCGCACGTTGCAAAGTGAAAGCAAAGGTCTTGCTGGTAGAAGATAATGAAGTCAACCGAGTGGTCGCGGAAGGTTTTCTAGAAAGCATGGGGCATCAAGTCGTGATGGCAGAAAACGGCTCACAAGCAGAGCAACTGATCAGCACACAAGATTTTGATATCGCTTTGGTCGACATCAACCTCCCTGATTGTGATGGAACTGAGTTGATCCAACGCTTAAAGCGGATTGAGTGTGATAAGCCGGCCAATAAAGCGCTTGCCGTCACGCCAATGATTGCAGTGTCTGCGCACGTTTTTGCGGAAGAAGTTGAGCGCTATCTAGCCGCTGGTTTTGACGGATACTTGCCTAAGCCATTGGCAAAAGAGGCACTCGCGGCATTGATTCAGGATGCGCTAGACGGAAAGCCGTTGTTGTTGCCACAAAATGCCGACTGTACCCCGTTTGATCAAATTTCGCCTCAAGAACAAGAGCTACAATCAAAGGTCGTTCAAGCACCTAAAACAAAGGAACCCGATGTGGTTATCATTAATCCGAGCGTGATTGAGTCCGATATGAAAATCTTGGGCAGAGATAAGATGTTGCACATTATTAATCTGTTTAGAGCCACCAGCACCGATGTATTAAGCAAGCTGCAAGCGTCTGCTGAGGACAATGATAGTAAAGAAGTAAAGAACCTTGCCCATAAATTAAAGGGCAGTGCAGGAAGTTTAGGACTAACTGCGCTAATGAACGCTTGCCAAGCAATTGAAGCCGCGGCTCAACCTTTAGATACCTATAATGCGACTAAAGATGATTTAGTTTCTCAAGTGTCTGCATCAATTCAAGCTCTGGATGAGTTAATGGCGAAGTAATCCATCGAGCATTGAAAATAAAAAAACCTCCGGCTTTCCGGAGGTTTTTTCTATTCGGTCATGTCATCTTCCCACTCGAATCGAGTGTCTAGGGCATAAGGGTCATCATCAAAAGGATGTTCCACTTTGCCACGCAAGTATTCGAGTTGATGCTCAAGCATATTGACCGTTTCGTAGTCTCCCTCAGAACAAGCAACGTAAATCTGTTGTTCAAGAGCGGCAATGTTATCTCGGATACCCATGAGAACCCCCTTAAATCATCATCGATTCTCAAAACGATTATAGTCAAGTAATCCAAATTCGATCGGTTGTTTTGTACGGTACCAATTGTGTAAACGATCGCTAAATGACCAGAATTTTTCTGAGCTTCTACGAATCGCAAAATTATCCAATAACTTAACGTAATCGGACTCGTTTTGGATGGCACTAAATTGATCGACAAAATCTTTTACTTGGTTTTCGTTGATCGAGAAAAATGCCGCAGGGTAGCTTCCCACAACGCCGCGTACAATGGTCATGTCATCGTTAGCAAAGTCACGGTTACTTTCTTCATCAAACAAGCTAGAGATGTTTGTGTGTGCATTGTTGTGAAGTAAGGTGAACAGTTCATCTTCCCCTGATTGACTTCTCACCATAAGCATAGTGATTTGCGGAACGGTTTTCAGGCCTTCACCACGAACGTGGTCAATACGTTTTAGTTGCTTTTCACTACTCGCAGAAAGAGCCGTGTCTTGAATTTCGTAGCGAGGCAGAAGCACATCTGAAACATGTTCTCTCAAGAACTCCACCAACTCCGTTTTTGGATCGTCACTCTTATACTGAACGCTGGTTGGTTGGTTAAACGGCTTCACATTTCGTTGTAAAAAGTCACTCAACTGCGGGCTTTGATCTTTATACCAGCTAGATTGAAGTTCATGGCGCATATCGGCAGGTAACAACGAGATAAAGTTACTTTCGCCTTCTAGACGCAAGAAGTCCATAAACATTCGTGTCATGAGCTGATGGCCGAAGTTACCGTAAACGTCAAACCCAGCAACAAGCAAATAGTGGATACGCTCTAGTAGCGCGTAGTCAAGAATCCACACTGTTTTAGGCTGCTCACCAACTAACCCTTGAACAACAGAAGCACTATCAAAATGGCGGAATATCGTTAATGCCGCATTATGGTTGGTGCCATTACCATCCCAAATTACATCGGTGGATAGGTTTTCACCTTCTTTAAACCAGTTATTAGTGAACTCAGATTTAGCCTCTAGGTAGCGAGCTTGTTGACGCGCGTACTTGACCCAGTTGGTAACAGGTAGCGTGTTACTTTCTTGTTCTGCCGGTAGTTTTAGATTATCAGCCTGAGATCGGTAAAACTCATTTACTTCTGGGATGTCTGCTTTATCTGGATCAAGGAAAAACACCCAAAAGCGATCATTGATAACATTCAATGCCAGTTGGCCACGACAAACTGGGCCTTTTATGTATGCCATTATTGTATTTTGTGCATTATCTAGCATGAACTTAAAGCGCGACTTCACTGGAAGGTCGATGAATGATGTCATCGGGTTTGCAGCAACTTCTGGTTCATAACTCGGTAGCTGACTAACCATGTAATCAGCATCAATAAACCAAGTTTTCCAGTTCTCTATGCGTTGCTTGTTTAACGCGAATGGCATGTGAGTTTTATCTACTATGGTCCCTTGCTCTGGAATAATTCGATAAAACACACGTTCAACCCCTGGATCATCGTACGGGCGACGCGTTGAAATACGTTTGACGGGCTGTCCTGGTGGTGTAGCAGAGCGGACGAGCGTGAAGAATCGGGGATCTTCATCGAGTTCCGAAAAGTAGAGATGAGATAAAAATAAATGCTCATATATATACCTAGCCATCAGCTGATTTTTCAAATCAGAGTGGTTAAGTAATGCTTCGTACTTATCTATTTGCGCTTGCTCTTTCTCACTAACAGGTCGGTGAACGTTCATTATTGCGCCGTTTTCCAACCAAGTCATGAGTGTGTGGTATTCACTGTTTGATAGGTTTGGCATACCAAAAGGCATTCCCCAGGTCGGGTTATCCTTTTCGTATTGCTCGTATTCTTCAATCGTTGGACAGGTTTGCTCTCGGTCTATCGAAAAGTCAAAGCCTTCTAACTGGACTTGGTCAGGCAATGGGTGGCGCTCTTTTTGTTGTAGCAAACGTGCGATAAGGCCTGCATCAATGTTGGCTGCCATGCTTTGATCACGTTCGTTGAGAACCGGATGAAAACCCGCATCGCGCCACTCTTGGGTTGTTTCTGCATCTTCGAATAAGCGTGTTGGTGCTGCGGCTGTGAGTCTTGTTCCTTCATATACCAGTGCTTTACTCGCACCACGGTCAATGCCCTCAACAGAAGAGAGCTTAAGTTGACATGGTGCATCGTAGCAAGCGTGGCAGACGACACAGCGGTTATCCATAATGGGTTTAACTTCGCTTTGGAAGAAGTTTGCTTGAGGGGTTTCCACGTCAACAGTGCGTTCACGCACGAGCTGTGGACCAAACAGTTGATCATAGTTAAGACCAGCATAGGTTGCACAGCCGGCAAACAAAGTAGCAATGCAAAGTGTAAAAATTAAGCGCAAATTCATTGAGTTATTTTACGTGATTAGAATTTGCATTAATTAAAGCAAAATAAGCGGTCAATTACCAAAAGTTGGGTCAATTAGCGTTAATTTTTCTGTTGATTGTCTGAGCGCTTGAAAATGTAACCCTGGCGGTGGACTGTCTGAATTCTGTCTGTCGGAACGCCTTCGTGAACTAGACGCTTTCTCATTCTGCTCATGTGCATATCGAGTGCTCGATCATGTTCAGTAAATTCACGTTTTAGTACTGTTTCGTAAAGAAAAGGCTTACTAAGTACTTGATCTTGATGGTGAGTGAGAGTTTGCAGCAGCTTAAATTGAATGCTTGTTAACTGAACAGATTTCTTGTTTGGCAAGTAATTGAGTACCACAGAGTGAGTGCGCTTATCTAGTAATAGCTCCTCATCATTATGGTGAACGCCGTTGTGTTGGCATTGGTAAGTTTTTCCATTTGAAACCTTGGAGTCAAGCACGCGGGCACCTTAATTATTAATGGTAGTAAAACGTATTATCATTAATATTTATATAAAAGCAATCAGGTACTTTATGGGCACTGTGATATGCGTAGACAATCTTAATATTTGAGATTAACAGTAGTGATGAATGGTGCGATGGCGCTCTGAACTAAAGTGCTATTGGAGTGCGTATTAGCTACAAATAACGGTGTAATGTTAGGCGAAGATAGAAAGAATTCTCATTTAGTAAATTCGCTTATCCGCTATTTGTGAACTATACATTCTGTTGCAGGAAGCACTTTTCTAATACACACAGAGGTTTATATGACAGCGAAATATGGCGTTAAACGCCGATTAGCGATTCTTGCCGCCGCTTTAATCGGTGCGACAAGTAGCAGTATCGCAGCAGAGAAACCAAATATTCTCGTCATTTGGGGTGATGATATTGGCCAGTCCAATCTCAGTGCTTACACGTTTGGCTTGATGGGGTACAAAACACCAAATATAGACAGTATCGCCAAAGAAGGCATGATGTTCACTGACTATTACGGTGAGCAATCTTGTACAGCGGGCCGTTCTACTTTCATTACGGGCCAAACCGTTCTTAGAACAGGTTTGAGTAAAGTGGGGCTTCCAGGTGCTGATCTTGGCTTGAAGGAAGAGGACGCAACCATTGCCGAAATGCTGAAGCCGATGGGCTATATGACAGGGCAATTTGGTAAAAACCACTTAGGTGATAAAGATGAGCACCTTCCTACTAATCACGGCTTCGATGAATTTTTTGGCAACCTTTATCACTTGAACGCCGAGGAGGAGCCAGAAAACGTCGATTATCCTAAAGATCCTGAGTTTCGTAAAAAGTTCGGTCCGCGCGGCGTTATCCGTTCGTACGCTGATGGCAAAATTGAGGATACAGGACCTCTAACCCGCAAGCGCATGGAAACCGTGGATGAAGAGACGTTAGATGCGGCACTCGACTTTATGGATCGTGCAGTCAAGGCTGAAAAACCTTTCTTTGTCTGGTGGAACGCAACTCGTATGCACTTCCGTACTCATGTGAAAGAAGAGAACTCTGGAAAAACAGGTATCAGCGAGTATGCAGATGGTATGGTCGAGCATGATAACCATGTAGGTCAGCTACTGAAAAAAGTGGATGATTTGGGTATTAAAGACAACACAATCGTCTTTTACTCCACCGATAATGGCCCACACATGAACTCGTGGCCAGATGCAGGTACAACGCCATTCCGTGGAGAGAAAAATACCAACTGGGAAGGTGCGTACCGAGTTCCTGCGATGGTACGTTGGCCGGGTAAAATTAAAGCTGGCTCTGTTTCGAATGATATCATGCATCACATGGACTGGATGCCAACGTTCGTTGCTGCCGCGGGTGATGACAATATTAAAGAGAAATTGCTCAAAGGTTATAGTGCGAATGGTAAGAAATTCAAAGTTCACCTAGACGGCTATAACTTCCTACCATATTTGACTGGTAAAGAGGATAAGGCCCCACGAGAAGAAATTTTTTACTTCTCAGATGATGGAGACTTAACTGCACTTCGCTATAACAAATGGAAGCTGGTCTTTATGGAGCAACGAGCAAAAGGTACGTTGCGTATTTGGGCTGAACCATTCACCACACTTCGTGTTCCTAAGATCTTCAACTTGCGTATGGATCCTTACGAAGTGGCTGATATCACTTCTAACACTTACTACGATTGGATGCTAGACCGTGCTTACATGCTTGTTCCTGCGCAAGCTTACGTAGGCAGATTCCTTGAAACGTTTAAAGAGTTCCCACCAAGGCAAAAAGCAGCAAGCTTCTCGCTCGATCAAGTGATGGAGAAACTAAAAGAGAACCCAAATAAGTAGGAAAAGCTAAGTGAAGTATCACATATAGAAAGAGGCTCATTAAAATGAGCCTCTTTTTTATCTGTAAAATTCTATCTATTCAGGTTTGTAGAAAGCTTGATGACGAAAACGCCTAACGCTTCAATTGACAAGAGTTATAAACAAATTGGTTCGTAGTGGGCTGCCGTTAAGTTGGCTTTGATTTTTTCACGTAGAGCGATGTGGGCTGGGTTGTTTACCTCTCGCTTATGGTAGACGAACTTGTAAGGGATAGAGCGTATCGAAATGGGGCAGGGCAAAATTTGAAGCTTGAGCGCTTTGCTCCACTTGTTTGCAAAAGATTGAGACACGATCCCTAAACTGTCTCTTTGGGCGACATACAGCGCCATGCCCGCTAGCGAAGATGTGATCAAGTCGACTTTTCTTTCTTGAATTGTTTCCTTTGCTAGTTGCTCGAACCCCGACATGTTGTTCCATTTTCCTGAAAATAAACAGTGAGTTTCCTCATAAAATTGCTCTTTTGTGAGCGTGCCGTGTACACGGGGATGGTTCTCACTACAGATAACCACGGCTTCTTCCTCATAAGCATCTTCAATAATAAACGCTGCATCTTTCGTGATCACCGTATCGATTACTAGATCGACTTTTTGTTGTCTTAACAGCTCAAATAATAGGAATTTTTCGGGTGGTGATTCATAAAAAATAGTGTTCTTTATCGGGTCCATAATGTGCAACAAAATTTCCGAACAACACACTTCAAAATGATTTTTATCAGATATCGCATTGTCAATAATATTAACCGCTTGCTGGAATTGCGGCAGTAATTGATAAGCGGTGGAGGTTAGTGCGATACCTCGCCCTTTTTTAACGAATAATTGCTTATCGACGACTTGCTCTAAACGCTTTATTGCAGCGCTCACAGCAGGTTGTGTAAGCCCTAATTGTTCCGCGGCTTTTGTATAAGATTGAAACTCCGCAACAACAAGAAAAGTTTGGATCAAATTCAAGTCCATAACGTCACTCATAAATTTAATTTATAGGTTAACTAATTTTGACTGCATTTATCGCCTGAAATTAGTGCTTTATCTTATATCAACAATGGTATTGAAAAGCGAATACCATTTTTACGCACTAGCGAACTCTTGGAGATAATATGAAAAATGCGACCAAAACGAGCAGTAAAAAACTCGTACTTAACGCATGTACGTTAGCTTTGGGCGCTGCATCTGCAGTTGCACATGCAGCGGACAAACCCAACATTCTTGTCATCTTTGGTGATGATGTTGGTTACTGGAACCTTAGTACCTATAACCAAGGCATGATGGCGTACAACACGCCAAACATCGATAGCATTGCTAAAGAAGGTGCGAAGTTCACTAACTTCTACGCACAGCAAAGCTCGACAGCAGGCCGTTCTGCATTCATCACTGGTCAAATGCCAAAACGTACAGGTCTATCAAAAGTGGGCTTACCAGGCGCTCCGGAAGGTATCTCGGAAAAAGATCCGACGATTGCAACCGTGCTTAAACAAATGGGTTACGCAACCGGACAATTTGGTAAGAACCATTTAGGTGACCGAGACGAGCATCTTCCTACCAACCACGGTTTTGATGAATTCTTCGGCAACCTATACCACTTGAACGCAGAAGAAGAGCCAGAGAACGTGGATTACCCTAAAGATCCGGAGTTCAAGAAGAAATTTGGCCCTCGTGGCGTTATCCATTCTTACGCTGACGGCAAAATCGAAGATACCGGTCCACTAACGCGTAAGCGTATGGAAAATGTTGATGGTGAGTTTCTTGATGCCGCAGAGAGCTTCATAGAAAAGCAAGTAAAAGCGGACAAGCCGTTCTTTACTTGGTTTAACACCACTCGCATGCACAACTTCACACATGTTCCTGAAGAATACCAAGGTAAAACAGGTGCCGGTTTCTACGCGGATGGTGTTAAGCAGCACGATGACCAAATCGGTCAGCTACTTAACAAGATCAAAGAGTTAGGTGTGGATGACAATACAATCATTGTTTACACCACTGACAACGGCCCTATGGTTGATTTGTGGCCGGATGCAGGGATGACACCGTTCCGCTCAGAGAAAAACACTGGCTGGGAAGGGAGTTTCCGTGTGCCAATGTTGATTAAATGGCCTGGAAAAATTGAGGCAGGTAAAACATTCAACGGCATGATGTCATTAGAGGACTTTTTCCCGACACTAGTTGCTGCGGCAGGTGATACCAAAGTTAAAGACGAACTGCTAAAAGGCAAAAAAGTTGGCGATATGGACTACAAAGTTCACCTAGACGGTTACAACCAATTGCCATATTTAACGGGTAAGTCAGACAAATCCGCACGAAATGAGTTCGTTTACTGGAGCGACGACGGCGATCTTGTGGCATTGCGCCAAGGAAAGTACAAGTTCCACTTTATGATTCAAGAGAATGAAACGGGTATGGATGTATGGCGTAAGCCGTTCACTAAACTTCGTGTGCCACTGATCTTTGACTTGAGCATTGATCCATTTGAACGAGGCGATCAAGGCATGGGTTATTCTCGTTGGATGTACGAGCGTTCATTCTTAATGATGCCAGCAATGGATACAGTGAAAGAGGTGATGGGTACATTCAAAGAATTCCCGCCTCGTATGGAAGCAGGTTCGTTCGTACCTAAGTCTTCTAAGTAAATTAAGATTATATAGCGCTTTTTGGAGCGCTATATACCCAAATAGCTTCACTTTTGCTGTACAGCGCTCACGAGGTTATTTGGGTATATGTAATAGTGAGAAACGTATGAGTAAGATTTCCCCTCGCCATTCTACTACTATGCCTATTGTTCCTCTTAAAACGGCGTCTAAAGCGCCGGTTCTGGGCGCGTATGACCGTCGATTCCATGTGATGGCAAAGCCAGGCGGAGCAAAGTGCAACATCGATTGTCAGTACTGCTTTTATCTGCATAAAGAAAATCTACTGCACCAAGAAAAGCAGCCAAAAATGGACGACGCAACACTGGAAGCGTTCGTGAAAAGCTATATCGAAAGTCAGGATGGCGAAGAAATTGTATTCTCATGGCAGGGCGGGGAGCCGACGCTGCTTGGGTTGGACTATTTCCGCAATGTCGTAGCTTTGCAAAAGAAACATCAGCCGAAAGGCGTTCGCATTGAAAACGACCTTCAGACCAACGGCATTTTGCTAAACGATGAGTGGTGTGCGTTTTTAAAAGAGCACAACTTCCTAGTTGGCTTGTCGATTGATGGGCCACGAGAGCTGCACGACAAATATCGCAAAACCCGCAGCGGTAAGCCAACGTTTGATCTCGTGATGAAAGCGGTAGATAAGCTCAAAGCGCATGGCGTGAAATTCAACGCGTTGGTCACGGTGAATCGTCACAATGCGAAATACCCGCTTGAAGTATATCGATTTTTAACCCAAGAATTGGGTGTGACTTATATTCAGTTTGCGCCGGTGGTAGAAGCCAACAACTTCCAAACAACCGCGCCGCAGTTTTGGAACGAACAGATGATCCCAACTAAAGGCAGTGATCTGGCTAAACCGGGGCATCCAATGTCGATTGTAACGGATTGGTCAGTCGATCCTGAAGACTGGGGACGCTTTTTAATGGCGACCTTTGAAGAGTGGGTGAATAACGATCTTGGCCGTGTGCTGGTTAATCTGTTTGAAACCGCGGTGGCGCAAGTAATGGGGAAACCGTCTCAGCTTTGCGTGACGGCGGAGTTTTGTGGCAAAGGGTTGGCGATTGAGCACAATGGCGACGTGTTCAGTTGCGACCACTATGTGTATCCAGAATACAAACTCGCCAACACTCATGAACACTCACTGAATGAAATGGCCTTCTCTACAAGACAATATACTTTTGGCATGGCAAAACGCGATTCATTGCCGACGTATTGTAAGCAATGCCCTTACTTGCCTTATTGTTGGGGTGAGTGCCCAAAAAACCGTTTGATCAAAACGCCGAATGGTGAGAGTGGTCTAAACTATTTGTGTTCGGGAATCAAAATGTTCTTTGATTATGCGTTACCGATGTTGGTTGGTCTTGCACAACTTCTCCAATCTCAAGAACCGCAAAGATAACATAGTGAATATAACCTTAAGTTATTTCATTTGTTCTTATACTTAACTATCGAAAAGACGGCTTAAACCATTGAAAAGGTATCCTATGAACCACGCACAACAAGCGATAAAAGAACTCATCGAACAAACAGAAAAAAGCGTCATTGGACAAAGCCACGTGGTTCGAGCTTTAGTCATCGGGTTATTAACAAATGGGCATATTCTGCTAGAAGGTTTACCGGGAACGGCAAAAACACGTTCCGTAAAATCGTTGGCGAACTTGTTAAACACCAGTTTTGGTCGAATCCAGTTTACGCCGGACCTTTTACCATCTGACGTGACGGGTACTGAGGTTTATCAAGAGCTGGATGGTAAGCCGCAACTCCACTTTCAACCTGGGCCCATTTTTAACAGCATTGTACTTGCTGATGAGGTCAACCGTGCACCAGCCAAAGTACAAGCGGCACTGCTTGAAGCCATGGCCGAAGGCACAATCACGGTAGGCGATAAAACTCACGTATTGCCGGACTTATTTATGGTGCTTGCAACGCAAAACCCAGTAGAGCAAGAGGGCACGTACCCACTGCCAGAAGCGCAAATGGACCGCTTTATCATGAAGGTTACCGTCGATTATCCAGAAGATGACGCCGAACGTGACATCATTCGTTTGGTGCGCAGTGAAGAATTGGGTGCGGAAACCAGCAGCGAAATTATTACGCCAAAACACATTGAGCCAGACGTGGTGCTAGAAGCGCGCCGTCAGTTACCAAACATCGTGGTATCGGACCTAGTGGAAAACTACATCGTTGCGTTAGTGATGGCGACTCGTAAGCCAGAGCGTTATGCCGATTCAAACTTAGCAAAATGGATTGAGATTGGCTCTAGTCCTCGTGCTTCCATTGCACTCGACAAATGCGCTCGTGCGTATGCGTGGATGCAAGGACGTGACCATGTGACTCCTGACGATGTGCGTGCCATGGTTCCGTCTGTATTGGGCCACCGTTTTTCTTTGACCTACGATGCACTGGCAGATGGGGTCGATCATCAACGAGTCGTACAAGAGCTGCTAGATTGTGTAGAAATTGGGTAAGTGGGAGGCATTATGGCTAAGCCAACTCTTGCGCCAAAATCACAGGGGATGGATCCCCGTTTGTACTGCGATTATGCTCGTTTAGTACGTCTGCAAGCACAAGCAGAATCATTCAGTTTACTTCCTCATCTAAAAGCGGGTAGCGTACTCTCTGGCCGACACAATTCGTTGTTTCGCGGTCGTGGATTGAACTTCGAAGAGCTGCGCCATTACCAATTGGGTGACGATATTCGTAACCTTGATTGGAAAGTTACGATGCGTACAGGTAAGCCGCACGTGCGCAGCTATACAGAAGAAAAAGATCGCAACGTAATCGTGTGTGTCGACCAGAGAAGCACAATGTTTTTTGCTTCGACGCAAGTAATGAAATCAGTTGTCGCGGCAGAGATCGCAGCGATGTGTGGGTGGCGAGTATTAAAAGATGGCGACCGAGTCGGTTTTGTCATCGCATCCCCGCAGGCGTTGTTTCACAGCAAGGCACAGCGTTCGCAAAACGATCTTCTGGCGCAACTTAAACGTCTCGCTAAAGCCAATCAATCGCTCAATGTGGACTCCTGCAATTCCGAAAAAGTAACGTTCAGTAAATGGATTGAGCTTATTAAACGCATGAAGCTCAAGCAATCCACTTTGATTTTTATCAGCGACTGGAGCGACTGCGAGGAGCACCACCTTGATCACCTTAAACAGCTACAACAGCACAACGATGTTCTTGCAGTGATGGTCAGTGACCCATTAGAACAAGCGCTACCAGACGATTTGGCAAAATCGAAATGGGTGGTTGGTGACGGGCAGTATCAACTCAATTTAGACAGCAAAGCAAAGGTAGAAGCTGCGAGCGCAAAGCTTGAGGCTCGAACTAGCTTACAGCGTCAATCACTCTCTCAACTTATGGCGATGAAACACCTTCCGCACATCGAACTCGATACGACAGGTGAGCACATTAAACAATTCCAAAAACTGGTAGGAGGGCGTTAAATGAGTGATCTTCCTGCACCTCCAAGTACCTACATACTCAGAGAGCTGCATGATGTGGCTGTACCACCCAGCGTGAGTTGGTACCCGCAAACTATTGGCTGGAAAATTTTAGCGGCGGTTGTGCTCATTGCATTGGTGTATGTCGTATATCGATTGGCTCGGCAATGGTGGCATAATCGTTACCGAAAAGAAGCTCTACTGGCGATTTCGCAAATCAAATCGAGCGACAAAGACATGCCAAAAGTATTGTTCTCTGTGCTTAAAGTAGTGCTGATTCATATTGATAGCCGCAACGCGAAATTGTTTGATACCGCCTTTCTGCGCAAGCTCGATGCGCTGTATCCGCAAACCGAAGATTCTCAAGCAAACTCGCTTGTGGTCTTTAACGATGAGCTTTCAAAGCGCTGGCTACAAAGTATTGTCGACCCAAGCGTTATGCTAACCAACGAAGATCGTGTAACGCTAATTGCTCGTGCGAAAAACTGGGTGAGTGAACACCGTGGTGATGCTCAAAAAAGCGCGGCAAAGAAATCACCACGATTGAAACGCAAATCACATCAGGGAGGTCAACATGAATGATCTTCTTGCATCGATAACTGGTTTGTCTGGTTTTGAATTTGCTCACCCAATGTGGTTTCTGGTTTTGCCCTTGCCGTTGGTGGTGTACTACTTGGTGCCTGCATATCGCACTAAGCAAATTGCGATCAAAGTGCCGTTTTTTAGTCAGCTGGTGGAAGCGATTGGCGAGACGCCATCAGAAGGTGCAAGCCAGTTGACCCCGAGTTGGTGGCAACGAGCAACGTTAATTCTTTCATGGCTTTTGGTGGTGTGTGCGATGGCAAAACCCACCGTGTTAGGCGAGCCTCAAGTTCGCGAGAGTTTAGGCCGCGATGTGATGGTGGTGGTGGATCTTTCGGGCTCCATGGCCGAGCCAGATTTCACCTCACGTACAGGCGAAAAAATTTCTCGTCTTGATGCGGCAAAAGAAGTGCTGTCGGAGTTTGTTCAGTCTCGTAAAGGTGACCGATTAGGCTTGGTGCTTTTTGGTGATGCTGCTTTCGTGCAAACGCCATTTACCGCAGACCAAAAAGTGTGGCTCGAACTGCTTAACCAAACCGATGTGGCAATGGCAGGGCAGAGTACCCATCTTGGTGATGCGATTGGCTTAGCGATTAAAGTTTTTGAGCAAAGCGATAAGTCGCGTAGTGCTTTAGAACAAGACCAAAACCGTGAAAAAGTCGCGATTGTATTAACCGATGGTAACGACACGGGCAGTTTTGTTGAACCGATTGATGCGGCGAAAGTTGCGAAAGCCAAAGGCGTGAGAGTACACGTCATTGCGATGGGCGATCCGGAAACGATAGGTGAAACCGCGTTGGATATGGACACGATTCATCGCATTGCGAAAGAATCCGGCGGTGAAGCGTTTGAAGCACTCAACCGTGATGAACTATCGGCTGCCTACGACGAAATTGGCAAACTGGAACCTCAACTTTACGAAAGCACCACATACCGCCCAAAACAAAGCCTTCACCATTACTTGATGGCGTTAGTGGTCGTCATGCATTTGCTCGCGTTCAGCGTCGCAACACTTAAAAGAAGGGCTGTTACACGATCATCATTAGGAGAGAGCGATGTTTGATTCTCTTAGTTGGACGCAATTCTTTACGCAGTTTCATTTTATTCGACCACTGTGGTTACTGGCTTTGATCCCCATGTTTTTCTTGGTGTGGTTACGCTGGCGAGAAGAGAGCGAGCCAAGCTGGAAGGATATTCTGCCCGAACATTTACGCAATGCTTTGACGATAGGTGAGCGAGGCTGGCGTAAGCAACTGCCGCTTAAGCTCTTGATGCTGATTGTGTTCATCGCCATTGTGATTTGTGCAGGCCCAACGTGGCAACGAGAACCTTCTCCCTTTGGCGAAGATAAAGCCTCTATGCTTGTGGTGCTTGATAACAGCGACTCGATGCTGCAAAAAGATCTCCCACCAAGCCGCCTTGAGCGTTCCAAACAGAAAGTACGCGATTTGCTAGCCGTGCGAAAAGGCGGAAAAACGGGTTTAGTCGTGTTCGCGGGCAGTGCTCATGTCGCAATGCCTATAACTCAAGACAGCAAAGTATTTGACCCATTTTTGGCGGCCATTACGCCAGAAATTATGCCCGTGCAAGGTAAGCTTGCCGAAAAAGCCTTGCCGTTAATTGATCAACAATTGCAAGGTCAACCAGGCTCCACCGTTCTGTTGGTGAGTGATGGCGTTAATCCAGCCACGATTGAGCAATACCAAGCGTATTTCTCGGGCAAACCTTATCAACTGTTAATTCTTGCGGCAGGGAATGCTGACATTGTGAGTAACAACCCAATGGATTTGGATTCTCTACAAAAACTGGCTAGTCAGACTAACGGTCGATTGGTGGAAGTGACTGTCGATAATAGTGATATCGAGCAACTGAACCGATACGTTGAGCGCAATATGCAGCTTAATGGCGAATCTTCAATGCCTTGGAAAGACATGGGTTATCAACTTCTGTTTCCAATCGCGTTGATCATGATGCTGTGGTTTAGAAAAGGGTGGTTAGTGCAGTGGTGCGTGATTGTAATGATGAGCGGTACACTGTTGATGCCGACCAGTGCAATGGCGGAGAACATTTCTGTTAAAGCCGAGCAGCCACAAGTTGTGCAAAAAGTGACGACCTTCGACAAGGTGGCGCAATGGTGGTGGGATTTGTGGCTGACGCCAGACCAACAAGGACAGCGTTTGTTCAACCAACAAGCGTATTTAGAAGCTGCAAAACACTTTGTCGATCCATTACGCAAAGGCACGGCGTACTACTACGCTAGCGAGTTTGAGCTCGCGCACAGCGCGTTTTTGGAAATGCAAAACGACCCGTCCGAAGAGGTTCGAGATTACGGTCTTTATAATGCGGCGAGTGCATTGGCGCGTCAGCGTGAATATTTGGCTGCACGTGACTTGTTAAAATCCCTAGCCAACAAGCCAACGTTGAGCGAGAGGCTAAGACCGGATGTTGAGCATAACTTGAAAGTGATTGGTGGTATTGTAGAGGACATCAACCGGATGAGTGAGAGTCAGGCAGGAACGGAGCAAGAAGCATCAACCGAGCTAGGCGATAACCCTCAAACCGCAGAAGGGGCGGATGAAAAAACGTCAGCGGAGTTGATGATTAAAGAGACGTTAAGTGCAGACGACATCTTAGGTAGCCAAGAATTAGCCGACAAATGGTTAAAGCGAGTCGAAGCGGATCCTAAATACTTCTTAAATGCGAAGTTTCAGATTCAATTGCGTTCAATAGAAACCGGAGAATCAACCTCTACTGCGAACGAAAATACAGAGGAGGCGGTGCAATGATGAAAAGCCACCGTTTTACGCACTTTGCTTTACCCTTGTGGTTAGTTATCTGTTTCGGCTTCCTCCTGAGCAGTAGTGTGTTGGCTCAAGATATTCGTGACGTTCAACGAAAGCATGGAGTTGAGTTACAAGCGTGGGTTGGTAAACAACCAACGGCTGGAGAGAAGCGTAAAACACCAAGTTTTAGCGTCAATGAGCAAGTTATTTTAACCATCGAAGTGGCAACGCCGCGTTGGTTTACGGGTGGTACGAGAATTGGCAATATTGAAATACCCAATGTTATCGCCAAACAGCGTAATCAACTAGCAACCAACTTTACTGAGCAAAAAGAGGGGCAAACTTGGTCGCGTCAACGCTGGGAAGTGACTTTGTATCCTCAAGCTTCTGGTGATTTTGTGGTTCCACCTGTCGCAGTGGGCGTTCAGGTGTCTGCGCCGGACGGCGAGAAGGTATCAGGCACACTTTACACGCAGCCGATTAAGTTCAAAACCGTCTTGCCATCGGGCCTGCTGAGTGGTGAGACACCTTGGTTTGCTGCAACAGATGTAGAGGTAAAGCAAGAGTGGGATACCTCCACTGAGTCACTCAAAGTTGGGGATGCAATCACGCGTAAAATCACCATTTCGGCTCAAGATTCACTATCTGTGTTGCTACCAGACTTGTTGAAAGGAGAATCAACAACCCGTTACCAAGCGTACCCTCAACCACATCGTCTTACAGATACGCAAACACGTGGTGATTACCAGTCAACACGCACAGAACAGAGCGTGTACGTGATTCAACAAGGTGGTGAATTAACCCTGCCGGATTATGAGTTCCGTTGGTGGAACAGTAAGACTCAGCAAGTGGAAACGGTGATGTTAGAGGGCAAAACTTTTGCCGCGAAGCACACGTTGAAGTCCTTCATCAGAACGTACTTTGAATGGATTGTTTCCACGCTTGTGTTGCTGGGTTTTGTGATTATTTCATTGGTAGCCATTAAACGTTACTACCGCAACAGACCGACACCAGCATGGCTGACGTTCCACCGTTTGTTAAAGGCTAAACGTTGGTCTGAAGCAAGGACCATATTGTACAAACAATTGCGTTTAAATACGGCCGAGCTAGAAATGACCAAAGCCGATACGAGTGAATCGTGGCAAAAAAGTGCGTCGCGAATGCAAAATGGTGAAAATAGCGCTCATTTACTGAAGTCGATGTGGCGCAAAATCCAGACCAAACAAAAACGCTTTAAATTCCGTATTCCGCGAGCGTTACCAGAACTGGACAAAGTCATTGGAAGAGATGGCAATGAATAAAACGGGGCGCTAATATAGCGCCTCGTTTTTATTAGAGAATAGAGTTCAAATGAGCCAAGAGTTTATGCGCCGCGCATTGGAAGTGTCCAAAAATGCGCTTCCTGAATGTCAACCCAACCCGCCGGTTGGCTGCGTGTTAGTGAAAGACAATCAAATCGTTTCTGAAGGTCATACTCAAGCGATTGGTGGCAATCACGCGGAAGTGGAAGCGCTGAATGCGTATCAAGGCTCGTTAGAATCGGTGACGGCATACGTTACGCTGGAACCGTGTTCGTTTGTTGGTCGCACGCCAGCTTGCGCGGTGACATTAGTCAAATCCGGCATAAGCAAAGTCGTCGTAGCCATATTGGACCCCGACCCGCGCAACAGTGGTCGAGGTATCGAGATTCTAAAACAAGCAGGTGTAGAGGTAGAAACTGGTTTGTGCGGCGAGGAAGTCAGCGAGTTTCTTACCCCTTACCTAGGCAAAGCCTAAGTCAAGCTTTACGTTGCACTACGGTGCCAGTTTATGTAGTGAATGAAGTGCGTCAAAATTGAGTTAAAACTCATTAAAACAAGCGATACCGCCCATTTATTGCACTTGGCTACGTGAAGGATCATGCTGTTAGATTAAAATAGAGAAAGTGACTTTTGAAAAATTTAATAGTATGAAACCGACCGACCTTAATCTTATTCCCATTTTCACTGCCATCTATGAAGAGCGTAACTTGTCTCGGGCGGCGGCGCGTTTAAACATCACCCAGCCTGCGGTGAGTAAAGCGCTAGCAAGGCTACGTGATATCTACGATGATCCATTGTTTCATCGTTGCGTTAAAGGTGTCGAGCCTACCTCGTTTGCGATGGATATTTATCCTGCTCTTCTAGCTTCAGTACAAAATTTCACTTCGACATTATCGGCCTCTAGTGAGTTTGACCCTAAAGTGTCGAATAGAGTGTTTTCTATTGCCTGTGTGTCCGTTGCGAGCTTTGAGTTGCTACCTCAAGTCATGAAACAAATCCGTGTGTCGGCGCCAAATGTTGCATTAGAAGTACATCCGCTTTTTACGGAAGATTTTGAAAGTGATCTGCGGTTACAACGATACGATTTGATCATTGATATCACACCAAGAGCAAGAACGGTGCTAAAACTGGAAACTGTACTTACAGAGCGTTTGGTGGTGGTATGTAGCGAAACGCATCCACGCCTGAATGACGAGATTACGGCTGAACAATTTTTTGAAGAAGAACACGTAGTGGTTTCGCAGTGGCAGAGTCGTAAGAGCTTGTTAAACGCCGATGACATTGTCGACTTGGATAAGAGAAAGATTAAGTATCGAGCCTCAGGCGTACTAGAAATGCTCCCAATTATTTGTGGTAGTGAATACATTGGTTTAATGCCAGAGTCGATGATCAACTTGTTCAATAACACCTATCATGTTAAATCTTTATCAATGCCATTTGATGAACAAATGTATGAGCTTTGCACAATCTGGCATCCTAGTCGCACAAACGACAGCGCCCATCAATGGTTGCGTTCACAGATTAAGCAAGCAGGAAAAGTCATCAACCAATAGGAAGTGCAATGAAAAAGACAATACGTGCCATCCTTAACGGAAAAAAAGCTGGGAATCCAGAGTTAAGAGATGCAATCATGAAAATGAGAGAAAAAGGCATCGACGTACAGGTGCGTGTGACGTGGGAATCTCAAGACATGCCGCGGCTAGTGAAAGAAGCGGTTGATGAAGGCATTGAACGTATTGTTGTCGCTGGTGGCGATGGGACCGTCAATGAGGCGGCTTCTGCGATTATTCAAATTGACGAAGAAAAACGCCCTGAGTTAGCCATTATTCCCCTTGGTACCGCCAATGACTTTGCTACCGCTATTCAAGTACCTAATTCCATTAAGGCGTCTTTATCTCTTGCTGTTGAGGGGCAGTCCGCTTTGGTCGATTGCGTCAAAGCGAACGATCGCTGCTTTATTAACGTGGCAACAGCAGGGTTTGGTGCAGAAGTTACAGCAGAAACGCCTGTTGAACTCAAAAACTTTCTTGGCGGCGGAGCTTACACGTTAACTGGTGTTATAAAAGCACTTGGCTTTAAACCATATGACGGAACAATAAAGATTGAAGGTGGCGCGTATCAGGGAGAAATGTTGCTCGGTGCGTTTTGTAATGGGCGCCTTGCTGGAGGTGGGCAAGAGTTAGCTCCAAAAGCGATGATTAATGATGGGATGATGGATCTAACATTGGTGCGCCCATTTTTACCTCATGAGCTGCCTAAAGTAATCGACGAGATCAATAACCCGAGTGAGAAAGGAGAGTTTGTGAAGTACACTAAAGCAAGCTGGTTGGAGATAGATTTTCCGAATCCATTGCCTCTTAATTTAGATGGAGAACCTTATCATTCGAGAACCATTAGATTTGATGTTCAGCCTAAGAGTATACGATTAGTCGTACCGCAAGATTGCCCTTGCTTGACTAGCTAAACGAGCGTTTTCCATGATTATTGCGTAACACAGCCACTAAAATGTGGCTGTGTTATTTGTGTTGAGGTATTAGTCAACTTCTTAACGTTTTTGAATGGTCTCAACGTCTATTTGCGTAGTTGTCCAATCTGAATCAACCTCTCCTCGAATCATTACGGTATCTTTTGGTGTCACTTCTTGACCCATCCAATCTTCGTTGTCGATCTCTACTTCGATCTCACCAGTGTTGTCTTTGAACAAGTAAGTCTCGTTACCAAATGATTGAACAATATGCCCGGTTAGCACTACAGCGCTGTCGTCGGTTGCGTTGCGCGCCTCTTTCACCGTATTGATTGCACTGACTTCTGGACCATTAAACGCGGCGAAAACCGAGCTTGAAAGTAGGGCAAGCATGGATGTTAACAATACTCTTTTCATTATCCTCTCCTGATATTAGAAGTAATAAGTTGTGCCTACATTAAAGGATGCAGTGTTTGCGTAGCTGTCTAGTTGGTATTTTGCGTTTGCGCCAATGGTGAGCTTTGGCAACACTTGGTATTCCGCGCCCACAGAGAACATTGCGCCTAACTCGTTGTTTTTCTCTGAGCTATGGAAAAGCGTGTTGCTTATTTCCACATCGTCATTCACGACAAGCTCATATTCTTGATGTTGAGCAACCTTGGCGTCGTATTGTGTAAGTTAAACCCGCTTTGAATTTTGTTGTCCATTTGTCACTTAATGCATAGCTAAACACTGGTGCTAGCGAGACTTGTTTGGCTGTGATAGAGGAATCCCAATCCATTTCATGATTGTAATCTTTGCCATCAATTGTCTTGATACCAAGGTCCTTAGAACGGCCGTCATCAAGGTCAAACTGGCTGTAACCTAGCTCAATTGCCCAATTGTCATTAAACGAGTAACCGATAAATCCTGAGAAAATACCATCCTCAAGTTCTGGGTTAAGTGTTACATTTTCAGCTGAAAAGTGAGGTTCCAAGTCATGGTCAGTGGTGCCTAGTCCATATTCCAGACCTACATAAGGAGCCGCAGATACCGAAACTGAGCAGGTAACGAGTAACGCAAGAATGGTTTTGTTCATTTTATTTTGCCTCTTCAAATCAACTTAATGAGTAGAAGCGCATTGTGTGTGATGAAGCGTGAAGTGATCGTGAAGAAACAAAAATATTTCAGAAAAAGAGCAAGGTGCGGTAAAAAAGAAATTGTTTTAATGAATATGCGCCAAGCTCTTTATATAAAGAGAGTTAACTTGCGGCGACGTAACACACCGCAAATGGCACATTAAGGCGAGTAAACTCTTTAATCCAACGCCATTGGTTGTCTTGGAGTTTATCTCCTGGGCCTTTTACTTCAATCCATTCGAACTCGTTTCCTTTGAAAGCAATCAGATCAGGCATCCCATTGCGGTAAAGCTTTAGGTCACTCAATTGTATTTTAAATAGCGCCACCAACATGCTAGTTGGGATTGTATCGAGTGCCGTTTCGAGTAGCTCTTTACTTATTAAATTCCAATGTACAAATGGATTACTGATGCCAAACTTCTCATCGTATTTTGTCAATAACATCTGGGTGTTGCCCGCTTCTAGTTCGGCAAAAGCGGTGTCTATCAAAGCTTGGCGCTTGGTAACAAAATCCGAGTGATATAAATCTAAAGGACGGTGTTGATAAGCGTTAATGAATGCCCCTTCAATAGGAGCAAAAATCGCATCCCAAAAAGTGAGACCAAGTAATGCATTAAGCAGTGCATTTTCGGCGTAAAATACAGTCCAGCCTAAGGACTCAAAATACGCTTTGCTGGCGAGTTCGACTCTCTGTTGAGATAAATCCAGTTCAAGGCGGTATTCCGTACAGGTTGGCTTCGTCACTCTTGGCACTTTCTCGCCTTGTTTTCGTTTTAACCGTTGCTCAAGTTTTTGTGCAACTTCGAGCTCAGACACATCGATCGGTGAGTTAAGCATATCTGTGACAATGTCACCAAATAAATCATCATGGTTTAATTTGTCATAGATACGTGCGCGTCGTTCTCGGCTCGGTGTGAGTTGAGTTTGGCCAAATAGAGATAGGGCGGTCTCTAGATCATTAAGCCGTTCGTAATCACGTGCTATGTCATTCAACATGTGCTCGCGTTTACGATCTACGTAACGGTGTTTAACGGGCTGAGGCATTGCCTCAATTAATAAGTCGAGATTGGCTTTGTCTTTTCGGTCAAATTGCCAGTACAGGTTGGCCAACTGGCTCAGTTCAATTAAACGGTCTATTTGCTCACGTGAATCAAAGAAACGGCGCACTTTACTCAATTGATATTGCTCGAACTGATGCAAACCTAAGTCATCAAGCACAAACTGACTTAAGTCTTGATGGGTGTTGGCAAAAAACAGAGTGAGCAACACGTCGATCATATGAGCTGAATTGAGTTTGACGATCGTAAACTCAAGCTTCTCTATACGATCAAATTCCGTATTACTCAAACGTTCGACAAGGGCGTCTTTCTTGAGTGATTTCGGCAGTTCGGGATAAAGCGCAGAGATTTCTGGTTTGGTCAGTAAATTGGCCGCTAACTCTTGATGAGAAAGGGGTGGGGAAAGGGCTACAAACTCATGTTGACTCAATTCCGCCAGCGCTTCATTGATAGAAGGTATTTCTTGATAACTCAGCTTATCACTTCGAAACCAACATCCCTTTCGGCTGTATAAACGTACCAAAAGGCACTGGGCGTGTTTGCTCAAAGAATCAAACGAGCAAAGCCATGCGTGTTCTTCCTTGGTCAGTAAATCGCTGTACCAAGTTACTGCGTGATGAGTCAGCTTAAAGAAGTTCTCTAGATAGTAGTCTGGTGCAAGTTCGATAGGGCTTTCCATAAACGACCGATAACAAAAAGGCTTAACCCATAGGTTAAGCCTTTTTGCTATCAAATCAATTCGCAATTATGCGTTTTTTAGCTGTGCTACTTTCGCATCAGACAATGGCTTAGTGATGAACGCAAGTACGATACATACTGCCATCATTGCTGAAGAAATTGTGTAAGCCAAGGTGTAGCCGTCGCCATTTGTCATCGAGAAACCAACAACCGCTGCGCCGATTGCACCACCGATACCCCATGCTGTGTAAAGCACGCCGTAGTTAGTGCCGTAGTTTTTCAGACCGTAGAACTCAGCCGTTAGAGTAGGGAATACCGCTAGAAGTGTGCCGTAACCTACCGCTGCGATTGCTGTACCGATGATCAGTGTAAACTCAGAGTCGAACGTCGCGAACAGCACCATGTTTACGCCTTGTAGAACGAACGCAAGTAGAAGCGTACGAACACCGCCGATTTTATCTGCAAGCATACCCGCGGCAACACGACCGCCAGAGTTAAATACAGCAAGAATAGACGCTAGGTAAACCGCGTTTGGCAAGTTTGCTTGAACGCTTGCGATTGTCGTGATGTTACCAATGATCATTAGACCAACAGAAGCTGCAAACGCGTACATGATCCATAGAGAGTAGAACTGTGGCGTTTTCAACATTGCTTTCCAAGTTAAGTCATCTGACTTTTTCACCGCTTTAGGTGCTTGGCCTTCTTTTACTTTAGGCTCCGCAGGTGTGTAGTCTGCTGGTGGGTTGTTGATGGTTGCTGCAAGAGGAACCGCAATCGCTAGGATACCAACACCAAGAACCATAAAGCTAGTTTGAATGCCCATGCTGTCTATTAGCGCAGAAGTTACTGGCGCAAGGTAAATAGCCGCTAGACCAAAACCTGCCGCAATAATGCCGTTAACCATACCTTTCTTCGAAGCGTGGAACCACTTCATCGCAGAAGGTGATAGGCATGCGTAACCAAAACCGATACCTGCACCTGTGATCACGCCGAATGTAATGTTCAACATTAGTGGAGAGTTCACAAAGCCAGAAGCGATCATGCCCAGACCTGTAAGAACAGTACCTAGGATAAGGATCATTCGAGGGCCCATGCGGTCTTGAAGAATACCTGCAATAAGAAGACAGATAGAGAAAGTGATGGTTGCAGTTGCGTAAGGTGCAGAAGCTTCTGCAGCACTCCAGCCTGATTCAGTTACCAGTGCCTTGTTGAATACACTCCAAGCATACAGGATGCCAAGACAAAGGTTGATACAGAACCCTGCTAACAGGATGCGCATAGCTTTATCAATCTTGCTCATTTTTATTCTCAGTTTTTCCTCTTATTGGCAATGCCGCAAAGAAGGTTGGTTTAAAGATGTTTTTTCTCAAAATTAGTTTGCGTTTTTCAACGTTTAACGCAATGAGCGCGGATTATAACCAATAAATATGTGATTGGAATCTCTTTTTACGGTTACTGATAAAATAATTTGCAACATTAAAAGTGGATGTGAATTCATGGTTTTGTATGTAGTAAGAACGTTGTAAAAAAGTGACATTTTTTTGTTCACTAATAACGAATGATGAGTCAAGAGAGAGAGGTTTTACGCTGTTGAGTGCACAGTTCACATTTCAAATAAAAAATTTCTAAATGTTTCCATGTTAACCATCTGTAACAAAAATGGCGAACTTATCATCTGACTGTCGTAAGTATCAGATGCAAAGGGTTTCTTAATTCTTAATTGTTAACCTTTTGTAATAATTGAAGCTGATTAGCTTTTATGTACATTAAGTGAGCAAAAAAGTAACTTGTAATTGCTGATTTTAGGCGCAGAATATAGTGAAAAATGAGTTTTCATTTATGAAGGGATGCTTTTTAGATTTGTTGTGAGGTGACTTATGAAACTGTTCCTATTACTCATGGCTTCGGTATCCGCTGGTATCGCATCAGCAGACCACATCCATTCATTTATGTTGGGCTTATCTATTGCTTCTTTAGCTGTAGGTAGCTGTTATTTCTTCGCATTTCGCAGCTCGCGCTTTCCACAGCTTGCTTTATTCCTACTCATTTGCGGTATGCTTTCTAAGTTGACGATAACCGTAGTCGGTGTGATGTGGGGAATGTCCGCGGAATTAATCACGTCTCCAATCGTATTCGCACTTTCATATTTATTCTTTTCGCTTGCCGTTACCTACTTATGGTTTAGCTACAGAGAGAGCATCACTAAGATTCCTGACCGATTTAAGTCAGCGTAAATCATCACATTAGAATAAAAAAACGCCAGCACATTTGCTGGCGTTTTTAATTAAACGTAATTTTGTTCGGATATTGCTTTTAGTTTGATCGTGGCAATACCGTTAGGCACTCATTGGAACAAGCACAATAGTACCAATAATCACCGTGATAAGGCCTGCTAGAACTGGAACGGATGTGCGTTTTACAACCTCAAACGGGCTGATGTTTGCCATACCTGATGTCGCAACGATTACGCCAGATACTGGTGAGATAGTACGGCCTAGGTTTGATGCTTGAAGCATCGGGATAATTAGGAACGCAGGGTTTAATCCCATTTTAGCAGCTAAAGATGGTGCTAACTCCACGAACGCATAGAAAGGCGCGTTACCCGAACCCGTTGCAATTGCTGCTGCAACTGTCAATGCAGTTAGAATAAGCATTAAAGCAACGCCGCCTGCACCAGCATTATCTGCTAGATGAAGTAGGTTATCGATAGCACCGATAGACATCAGACCTTGTGCAAAAACCCCAGCGGCAACCAAAAGCATCACAACGCCTTTGAACGCGTCAGCCATGCCTGCGTAGCAAGAATCTAAATCTTCTAGTGATTTCTTACCATCGAACTTATTTACAACATAATGGATCAGAGCTCCAAGGAAAATCGAACCAACCACAATAGTGTAGATGTCTAGACTAAGTCCTGGAATGGTACGACCGTTGAATAGGAAAACGCCGATGATAGGTAGAAATGGAAGAGCTGCATAAAACGCTGGTGCGTCAGCTTTGATCTCTGATACATCAATTTTTTCCATTGGTGTATTTTCTTTCTTATCTAAGTATTTGTTCCAGAAGAACGCTGCCGCTGCCATGACGATGATTGCGCAAATAGAAACAGGCAACACAGTTTGTACCGCAAACACATCAAGCTCTAAACCAGACTTTTCTGCTGCGATAACAACATCACCAGAAGTAGGAGAAAGAATGATTGCCGCTGGAGAGGCACACACTGCAACGGCTGCTGGACGAGAAATGCCCATCGCGACCATCATAGGGAATAGTGTCGCCATTAATAGTACGCCAAGGCCTGTTGCAGAACTTACCGCAAGAGACATTAAACACGCCACAATGTAAGCCGCTACCAAAAGGACGTAAGGAGACTTGATGACAGAAAGCGGTTTAGAGAACTGTTTCACTACCACGTTGTTCGCGCCGATATGAGTCATGTATGACGCAAAACCACAAAGCAGCATGATTTGCATACCAAGACCGCCACCGCGGTATTGAAGCATGTATTTCACGTATTCAAGCGCATCTGTCACCATGTTACCAGTTGAGGTGATTTTTGACGGCAGCACGTCGTGCCCCAAAACGCCAGTCATAAGAAGTAAAGCAATACCAGCTGTCAGTAACACGCCCGCAGCTTTATAGCCTTTGACAATAAAGTAACCCACCGCAATGGTAACCACTAAGCCAATTAAGAGCTCTAACATAGGGATCTCCGAATGTTATGTAAAAAAGAAAGAAACTGTTTCAGTTTATGACAAGGAATTTACAGAATTCTTAGCTGTGGCACGAGACAAATATGGGGCTTGCATGATCTGAGACAAATAATAATTTAATAAATAATTTCGTTAGATTGTATTGTTGGAATTTGGTTTTCTAAGTGTTATGTGCTGGTTTGAAGCTATTTATAGGAAGGAAAATATGACTAGGAAAGTGAATGAATAAAGAGTGAATTGATTCACAATAGGAAAAAGACTTTACTCAGTAAGCAATTATTGGAAAACACTCTTCACAACAAAAAAGCTTCGCCGAAGCGAAGCTAAGTAATCGTAAGAATGAGGATAAACTATGCGTATCGACGAACCATAAGGTTCCAACTACGTTGCTGCCGTTCGAACTCTGCTTTAATTTGCTGGTACTTCATTTTCGTTACAGAACATTCGTATTTCTTTACCACACTGGCAGTTTTGGCACCGAGTACTTCTTTGCGCATCTCGTAGTATTCCTGCATGTGATGAACTAGAGTATCAAACTCGTGCTGTAGCTGATCGAGGATCGTTTGCGTGTTCGGTTTCGATTCTAGCTTTTCTCTTGCTTTCTTCAAAAGTTGACTCGCACGGGCCTTTTCAATTCTAAATGTAGGCGTTGTGCGCAACTTAGATGTGAGTCCTAGCCAAGAACATGACTTTATCAACCACTTCGTTGGGTCGTAATGCCACCAATACACGCCATTGCGATAGTCATTCTCGAAAATATGATGGAAATTATGGTAACCCTCTCCAAATGTGAAAAAGGCGAGTACACCATTATCGCGAGCAGTGTTTTTGTCTGTGAAAGTTTGCTTACCCCAAATATGTGCGAGGGAGTTAATGAAAAAAGTCGTATGGTGACTCATAAAGAGTCGAGCCGCACCAACGACCAATAACATCCCCCAGATATCACCGTAGATCAGTCCGAGCATGACTGGGAAACCAATATTAGTCAGTAGGGCAAGTGGAACATAATACTTATGCTGCCACATGACGATTTTGTCGCGCTTTAGGTCACGGCAGTTTGTATATTCGTTTTCCTTTGATTTATTGTAATCACGTAACATCCACCCAATGTGAGAATACCAAAAACCCCGCTTGGCTGAGTACGGATCTTTATCGTTATTGTCGACATGTTTGTGATGCACACGATGATCAGAAGACCAATGTAATGCACTATTTTGCAAAGAAAATGCTCCTCCAATCGCAAAAATGGCGCGCAAAATAGGATGAGCTTCGTACGTTTTGTGGCTCCAGAGACGATGATAGCCTGCTGTAATAGAAAGGTTAGTAAAACTAAATGCAATCACTCCCCAAATTAGATGTTCCCAACCCAGTCCAAAATGATATGCATACCAAGGCATTACAATAAAAGTCAGAACAAAACTGGCAGAAAATATCAATGTATTCAACCAGATAACAGGTGGTTTGTTTTGAGTCACAGGTGTATCCCTAACTTTGAGCTAACAACTGTTCGCCAGAATATCAGCGTACACATGTAAGTCAAATTAAAGTTAGACAAATGTGACTATTCCTTTGGGTGTAGATTAAGGAACTTGATGGGATATTTTGCTTTTAATTGAATAATGAGTAGTATTAAAAAATGAGCTCTGGCTTAAGGTGTATAAAATCTGCCAAGAAACAAGTGTTATAAAGGTGGAATATACCGAGACTCTATAAAGAAGCAAAAATGTAAGAAAATAGGAATACGTAATGGATTTACGATTAGCGGAATATAAGGACTACGAGCGCATTGCGCATCTTCATGCGGATAGCTGGAAGCGTCATTACCGTGGCATTCTTAGTGATAACTATCTTGAGAAAGAAGCGATTGACGACAAACTACTGATTTGGCAAACCCGTTTGACCAACCCACCATTCAATCAGCACATTGTCTTGGCGGAGGAGGGAGGTTTGCTACTTGGCTTTGTTTGTGTGTTCGGCAACCATGATTTCGAGCGTGGAACCTTTATTGACGCATTGCATGTTGATGACAGTTACCGTGGTCGTGGTATTGGTAAGCAGCTATTACTTGCTGTCGCAGAATGGCAACAGCAGTACTTTAAAGACACAGGTCTTTATTTAGAAGTTGTGTCGCAAAACATTTCTGCGATTGAATTCTATCGCCACATTGGTGGACAAGAGGATCAAGAGCGAACTTGGCGCGCACCTGATGGCAAAGAGGTGTTAGAAAAAGTATTCCGTTGGAAGAACGCCCAGTCATTAGTTAGTGGGATTGAGGAAAACGTGATTTACTCCTAACCTAGCGTTCTAAAACATTAGATAAGAGCAGTCTCAACACTGCTCTTTTTTGTTTATGCACCCTAACGTTATGTTTTTATTAAAAGCTTTCTAGAAGTTAACCCCCATGGCTTTTAGTTCGAGCTCACATTGCTGAGCATTTTCAAACTGAATAGCAGCCATGCCAACTGCTCGGGCACCTTCAACATTGTAAGGCATGTCATCAAGAAATACTGTCTCTTCGGGGTTAAGCTGATACTTTGAAAGTAGAGTTTGGTAGATCTCCGCTTGTGGTTTTAGTAATTGAACTTCAGAAGAGATGATTGCTCCATCAAACAGTGGCCAAAACTCATAAGTAGTACGAAGGTGTTCCACAATTTCGTTGATGTTGTCTGTGAGCGCATATACGCCATATCCGGCTCTTTTTACTCGTTTTAACAGCTCTATACTGCCGTAAAGTAATATTTGAGTGTGTTTTACATAATAAAAGAAGCGGCCCATTTCTTCCGTCGTTACTTGGTGTTCACGTTGATAACGCTGTTTTGCTTCCCTTTCGGAGATCGTCCCTTTATTTAAATCTTTCCAGATTTGTGATGAAAATAGCATCTGAGCCATTTTCTCTGACTCTACGGAACCACCAAATGTTAAGCGAACGATTTCTACTGGAGACCAGCGTACCAATACATTACCTACATCAAAAATGACATTTTTTATCTGGACAGAATTCATAACACATCCCAAGCCAATTGTTCTTCACCACGCTATATGCGGTGAGTACTGTTTTTGAATCGTTGGAAAGTCGTGCCAAAGGCGCGACTTAAGTTTCTTGCACAAAATGAGATTAACATCCAATTGGATACAGAGCGATTATCGCAAAATTACACTAAACTATATGCAACTTTGTTTATTTGGTTGTAAATCAAGTGCAGCTGTCTTAAAAGATTGAAACTAAAGATAAGTATTGCGAGCTGTTTACGTCATTTCGCGCTGCTTATAAATGATGATTAATATATAATTAGTTAATAATAAAATGATAAAAGTGAATCAAAATCACATTGTTGTGCGTCAGGCGGAGTAAGCAAAACAGATTATATGGACTCGATACGTAAGGTTTATCAATATGCAGAACCAAACCTAACTCTCGTTGGCTGGATGGGGTTTCTTGGCTTTCCGCTGTACTACTTTGTCTGGGAGTTTGCCTTTCCACAGGCTTATGAAAATTTACCTCTTAGATTGTTTTGCTCGTTATTGTTTTTCGGCATCATTTTTAGAAACCGCTTATCATCGACTTGGAGAGATTATGTTCCTATTTACTACCAAGTGACGATAACGCTGTGCTTACCGTTTTTCTTTTTTTATATGTTACTGATGAATGACTGGTCCAATGTATGGGTTATGTCGTTTATGTCTGCAATTTTCTTACACATTTTACTGGTTCATGTTACTAGGGTCATGTTTGCTCAAACCTTTGCTGGGATAGGTTTAGCAACATTCTTCGCTTGGGTTGCAAAAGGGTTCCATCTTGACTTGACCATGGATTGGACTCATGTGCCAATCTTTCTGTTTATTTATGTCTTCGGTAATTTGTTCTATTTTCGTAACCAAGTTGAACATGAAGCGAAAGTCTCGCTGGCAAAATCATTCGGGGCAGGGATTGCACATGAAATGCGTAACCCGTTGAGTGGGCTTTGCACTTCAATAGATGTTATCCAGTCGATCTTGCCCAACATGAAAGAGGCAGGAAAAGAGCAGTACGTCATGAGTGTAGAAGATGTCACCTTATTACGTGAAGTGAGTCAGGATGCAATGAACATTATCCAATCGGGTAATGAAACCATCGATTTATTGCTGACTTCGATTGATGAAAATCGAGTTTCTCGTTCTAGCTTCAAAAAATATTCAGCTCACTCGGTCGTTGAACAGGCAATTGAAAGCTTCAGTTATAAACGTGCCACTGATCGATTTGCCATATCGTTGGATGCGAGAAGTGAGTTTGAGTTTCTAGGTAGTGATACGCTGCTTAAATACGTTATGTATAATCTTTTCAAGAATGCCTTCCATCACCGTAAATCTGAAGATTTTCACATACATGTATCCATGATAAGTTCAGAACGCTTTAATCAAATTGTTGTAACCGATAATGGTGCTGGTATTGCTCCTGATGTTCTACGCAATATCTTTCAAGACTTTTACACCACCGGCAAATCAGGAAGTTATGGTTTGGGCCTACCGTTTTGTAAAAAAGTCATGCGTTCATTTGGGGGGAACATTGAGTGTCAATCTCAGTTAGGGGAGTGGTCTCAATTTACGTTAACTTTCCCACTAACGACATCTGATACCGTTACTGAAATCAAAAACGATCTGACTAAACTCAAAACCATTCTAACGGTGACTAGCCAAGATATCTTGGTGTCTAAAGTAACAGATATTAGCCGTTTTATGGGCTTTGACTCGACAATTTTAGATGTCAACCAAGTACTCAAAAAGAAAGAGTACGAGTTCGAATTCGATCTGATTTTTATCGATCTTGAGAGCTTAGATCCAAGAGCAAACCAATTGGATAGATTAGAATCTCTCTTGTCTTTCACTGAAGCACGCATCGTTTATCTTTTTGAGCATCATCCGACTCAGAGAGCACGTAAGGCTGCATATGAACCTATTTGGATCGAAACGCAAGCCTGGTTATTGAATACTAAACCAACTATTGAGCGTCTCTTATATGATTCAAGCTATGTATCGACACCAACGGCCTCGGTGACGTTAGATAATTCAAATAAGCGCACAATTATGGTCGTGGATGATAATGAATCTTTGCGTAAATTCACGGCAATGTTACTTGAAAAGCAAGGCTTTGAAGTGATTCAGAAAGAAGACGGGCAGCAGGCTCTGGATACACTAGAGCAAGAAGATGTTGATCTCATTCTGATGGATATCGAAATGCCAATTATGGATGGTGTAGAAGCGTCTAGGCGAATTCGAAGCTCGGATAAAAACTATGCGTCGGTACCTATTATTGCGCATACAGGGGATAGTTCACCTGTCACGTTGGACAAAATTGGGTCTTCGGGTATGTCTGACTTCATCGTAAAACCGGCGGATAAAAATCGTTTGTTCGATAAAATCGCAAACTGGATCTAATCATTCGCGACTTGTTTTCTTGAGGCGAGTTGCTCACAACGAATAACACGAATAAAGAGCTCAGCAAAACTGTTGAGCTCTTTAGTTTTATCTACACACTAACTTACACAAACTCTAAGTCAGGGTGTGCAAATGCTTGTTGGCAGACAGTGAGTACATGATCAACTTCAGCAGCTGTCATGTCTGCATTGACTGAAAAACGGATGATGTTTTTGTTCCTTCCAGTTGCAGGGCGGCAAAACACTGCGCCGTAAACATTTCGCTCTTCGAGAAAGTCGCGGACTCGCTCAGTGTTTCTCTCGTTGCCGCATTCTAATGCGATAATTTGTGATTCACTGCGAATAGTAAATCCAATGCGTTTTAAACCAACGGCTAAAGACTTGGCTCTTTCAAACAGAATATCTCGCTTATCATCTGATTTTCTTATGACGTCCAGTGTTTTCTCTAGCCGAATGATCTCTTGCGGTAATACGGTAGAACTAAATATTGCAGGGTACGCCACAAATGGAAGCGTCTTCGCCAGTTTTTCTGGGCCTAAAATCGCGCCAGCACGATAAGCAAATGTCTTGGCAAGACTAACGGTAATAAAATCTACCTTATGAGTTAAGCCAAGACCCTGCAGTATCCCCGCACCTTGTGGACCGTGTGTACCTAAAGAGTGTGATTCATCTACAACCAGGCCGCAGTCAAACTCCTGTGCTATTTCGTAGATATCACGTAGAGGAGCGATGGTCCCGATAGTGCTGTAAACCGAATCCACAACAATGATCCCTGAACCGTGACGTGAAATCTGTTTTCTTAGGTGACTGGTGTTGTTATGCATGAACGGATGAATTTGTGCTCCGGCAATACGTGCGCCTTCCCACAAAGACATATGTGCAAAGAAATCAATGTACACAGGTATGTTCGGTGCACAAATAGTCTGCAATAAACCGACATTCGCAGCCCAACCAGATTGAGAAAGTAGACAACTAGGCATACCAACGAAACTGGCTAGTTGCGTTTCAAATGCAGGTTTCGATTCATCATCTTGTAAGAAAATCGCGGACATCACGACGTTGTCATCGTGCTGGGAAATCGCATCACGATGCGCGTTTTGAATCTCCTTGTTATGAGACAGTGCAAGGTAATCATTGCTTTGCAGGACAACGGCATTACACGGTGGGCGTTTACCAAGAACAAGGTGTTTTTTGTTCTCATTCGGTTCGATTAGATCTTGAATATAAAAATCTAGGCGTTCCTCGATAAAGGAGGGAAGTGGTTTGCTTTGTATAGTTTCACTCATAATAAATCTCTTCTTCATATGGAAAAACGCCAGCGCTGACACTTATTCATATTGCGGATTTTGGGGAGAGTGTCACTAACCAGGTTGCATAAGTTTGCAGACCCTTGCAAACTCGACATTTGAGGGTTGGATGGTGGCTGTAACTCTATAGGGGCCCGGGGTCTAAACTAGTTTGTGCTTAAAGTTTATACGGCGATTTTGCGGTGTTTTTTCGTGCTTCATATCTGGGATTTTGGATGAGGAATATAAAGTTTGAAAAGTGAAAAAAATGGGCGCATTAGATAACAAAAAAGGCGCGAAAATCGCGCCTTGAAACATGAGTAGATAAGAGACAAGCTTATCGCTTATTACGTAAATAGCGCTTACGACGCTCTTCTTTACGCTTCGCTTTTTCTTCTTCTTTACGGGCGGTTTCAATCTCGACTTCAATCAGTTCTTGAGTGATCATTTCTGGGCGTTCTAATGTAATTTGGCCCAAAGTGCCTTGGCGAAGTTCGTGCAATAAGATCTCTGATACTTTGTGTAAGTCAACACGTCCACCTGCACGTAGTGCACCGCGGCGACGGCCAATTTCTTCCATGATCTCGATATCTGATTCTGGAAGCTCTTCAATTTGATAACGCTCTTTAAGCTTGTCTGCATAATGAGCTGCTAGGTATTCAATGGTATAGAATGCGACTTCGTCATATTCCATCGCTGTGTCTTTTACCGCGCCAGTAGCCGCAAGGCGGAAGCCACTGTGTGGATTTTCCACTTTTGGCCATAAAATTCCTGGAGTATCAGATAATACGATGCCATTTTGCAGGTTGATACGTTGTTGACGACGTGTAACCGCGGGTTGGTTACCTGTTACAGCGATTGTTCGACCTGCGAGGGTGTTAATGATCGTCGACTTTCCAACGTTTGGGATGCCCATGATCATGGTGCGAATGTTTTTACCAATTTCTTCTCGGTGTGGGGCAAGTTTGCGACAAAGCTCCATGATTCGATGCACTTCTTGTGGTTCAGAAGTCGTGATCGCCATTGCTTTTACATGTTGCTCTTGCTCCAAGTGCTCAATCCACAGTTGAGTTAACTCTGGATCGGCCAAATCACGTTTGTTCAAAACTTTAACGACAGGTTTGTCACCACGGATTTGAGAAATCAAAGGGTTTTCACTACTGAAAGGAATACGAGCATCCAGTACTTCGATGATCACATCCACTTGAGGGATTGCTTCTTCGATCTCTTTACGTGCTTTGTGCATGTGGCCAGGAAACCACTGGATTGAGTTATTAACCATTTGAATTTAATACCTTAATTTTTCTAATGCTCCAGCGGTTGTAAAAGTAGCAATGTGAGTCTTGAGTAATACAATACTAGAACGCATTTTCTAAAACTGTGTTTACTTCAAGCTGCTCGAAACCGCGGAGTTGAGCTTTCTTTCATGTTAATACGCCAGTTTATCATGGAATGATGATGAATCATTCAAGATGAAAGTAAAAAGCTATGGCGTGCAAACCTAAAAGCACACATCCCTTATGTATACCGACTCGCAGTGAATATCCGTCTGGGTGAGAGACCGAACGCAAACGCTGTGTAGTCAAAGGTGGATTGTGTTGTCAGATTGTTCTGACGAATTTTGGTTTTTTACTTTTATATCAGAGTGTTATTTTTATTTCACTATTGAGCTAAGTTTGACTTTTATCTGACAAAAACTAGTCTGAGCTTCCATTCAGAGGAAGCAGTCATGCTCAGTATTCTTAGAAGTATTACGGTATCGTCCGTCGCCTTAATTTTTTTAGCGAGTTCTTTTTGCTCAACTGCCAAACAGAGTCCTAAACCGAAGGTCATCGTTGGTGTTATTGCGCAAGACGAAGCTAAAGACTCGTTTGACGGTAGCGTTGGTCCTTCGTACGGAATTAGTCTTGAGTATTTGTCTAACATTACTAAAGCTCTGGATTATGAGTTAGAACTTCGGACTTACAAGCATATTCCGTCTTTACTTGCGGATGTCGAAAGCAAGAGGATTGATGGTGCGGTTGGATTTAGTAAAACAGCAGCAAGAGAAAAGCGTTTCTTGTTTTCGATGCCTTTTTTTTCGAGCACTATCGCTGTTTGGTATCGGAATGCCACTTACCGAGATAGTGATGCGCGTGATCTTAAATGGGTGTGTGTTGAGGGCAGTGTGTATTGTGACAACCTCACTGAACGTGGTATCGATAAGATACATTACGTTAAAACACGTTTAGAGGCGTTTAATGAAGTTAAGCGAGGTAAAGCGAACGCGCTGATTTACACTTATGTTGGTATTACCCAATATTTGGATTTGAATGACATTGTAAAAGGGGTTGTCGATATTCCCAGTTGGTTGAAAAACGAAGAGGTGAGTTTTATCGCTTCGTTGGACAAACAAAGTCTGATCGATGACATCAACAAAATCCTTCAGTGGGAGCAAAATGGAAAAAACATTCGCTCCGTCGCCTCGAAAAATCCTTACCATATCAGTGATAAGTTATTGGTAGATTACCGACGTAATCATCAAAACAAACTAGTGATAACTTACAGCAGCAGTGACGAAGCTTATCCGTTTCTCTACCGAGATTCGCAAACGGGCGAGTTAGATGGCTTCTTTCCAGATTTTGTCGACTTATTGCAGTCTCGTACTGGCTTGAGCTTTAAGTATGTGAAGCCGACGTCGAGCCTTTCTAATGGATTAACGGCATTTGATGCCGATATAGTCCCCATCTCTTATGTGGGTGAGCTACCTAAGTCAGATTGGTTGTTCACTAAACCATTCATGCACAGTAATTACGTGGCTATCCAAACGGAGCAGAGCAAGCGCGATAAATCTGCACTGAAAGAAGCGGGTATTCTGCTCACTTTGAAAAAGCAAGGGTTAGTTCATTTGGGCACTTGGCAACAAGGCCAAGTTGATCATTATGATGATTTGAAAAAGCTGCTTACCGATTTGAAATCGGGCGTTTTGGATGTGGCTTACATTCCTGACGACATCGTTCACAACATGATTGCACAAGATCAAGTCGATGGCTTGGTGATCAATGCGGAGGACGTTTTGACGTTCTCTAATGCATTTGCGGTTGCAAACCACAATACACAACTTCAACACATGTTGAACAGCATCATCGAAACCATTGATTCTAACGAGATCGAAAAACTGCTGCGTTCTCACCGAAGCTTCAAACTGACTTATGGCTATGACGCGGAGCAGATCGCTACATTTGTTGTTGCTGGTTCATTCATATTCTGTCTCATGTTAATTGCGGCGTATTTCATCTTATCTCACATGCGACTTAAAGTGAGGTTAGCCGAATTTAATGCTGACAATGAGGAAGCGGAAAAGCAATGGCTGATGGACATCATCAAAGAGATCAATAGCTTGGTTTTTATCCATAGTGAAAATAACCATATGGAGATGAGCAATTGTGCCAACTACAACAGTAAACAGTGCCAACAATGTAAGTTGAAAAGTGATTCTGCGCACGCTCCTCTGGTGAATAATTTTGATGAACTGACCACTGTTATCGCTGGAAAGCGTATTTCAGAAGAGGTTGCCTCGTCGGGCTGTGAACTTGATATTAAACATGTATATCGAGAACGCAAAGTCATCGCTTCTCCTAGCGGTAAGAACAAGTTTGTACTGACTGTTATTCAAGATATTACCCAGCAAAAAGAACGTGAGCAGGCGTTAATCGATGCGCAAAAAGAAGCGCAAACCGCGGTACGTGCGCGCGAAAACTTTTTGGCAACCATGAGTCACGAATTAAGAACGCCATTGTCGGCAGCACACGGCATCCTCGATTTGCTAAATCGCCAAGTGACGGCAGATTCAAATCGCGAGTTAATTGCCCAAGCCATACGCTCGCTCAATCATTTGAATACGCTAGTAGACGAAGTACTGGATTATTCAAAATTAGAGGCAGGGCACTTAACCGTCGCCCCAGTTAAGACCGACTTGCTTAAAACCTTGTGCGATGTGTTTCGAAGCTTTGAACCACGAGCGCTTGCGAAAGGTTTGGATTACAAAGTGACAATCAAACCATTTTCGAATGCTTTCATTGAAATCGACGCGCTGCGATTGGTGCAAATTACCACCAATCTACTCTCCAATGCGATGAAATTCACTGCCGAAGGAGAAGTTGGAATCAGTGTCATTCTTCATGAAAAGCAGCTTATTTTGAAAGTGGCGGATTCAGGTATCGGCATGACGGATGACCAACTCGAAGGCATTCTCAATCCTTTTGTTCAAGCGGATGACACTATTACGCGTAAATATGGCGGTACTGGATTGGGGCTGAGCATTGTTGACCGATTGATCGACTGCATGGGCGGCGTGCTCTGCATCGATTCACAATTTGGCTTGGGCACGACGATTACCGTCAGACTGCCAATTGAGCATTGCGACTCTGAGCCAGACGTTTGTTTGAACTGGACGTATAGCGAGAGCTTACCACTTAATATTCGCCAGTGGTGTGACGCGTGGAAAATGCGTCCAGCGACGTTAAAAACAATGGTGGCGAACCTTCACCCTATACACGACAGCGATGCCAGTTTTAATGGCCTAATGCTGCGTGACGAACAAAGGGTACTTGGCAGTCTTACGCTAAGAGAGATTCAATATCCAGATACATTGTTCAATTTGCTCAGCCAAACGCAGCAAGAAACCAAGCTTAGTGACGTAAATCAAGAAGTGGTTTCTTGGGTTCTCGGCACGGTACTGGTCGCAGAAGATAATCCCATTAACCAAAGTGTGATAGCAATGCAGCTTCATGAACTTGGAATCGAACCTGTCATTGTGAATAACGGCCGCGAAGCATGGGAATACATCAACCAAGATGAAAACGTTGTGTTGCTGCTGACCGATTTTCATATGCCAGAAATGGATGGCTATGAGCTTGTTAGGCACGTGAAAAACTCCGAATTTAAAGCAATTCCAATCATCGGTGTGACAGCAGAAGATGCTCGTCTTGCCATTGAACGTACACAGGATATCGGCATTGATGATGTGCTCTACAAGCCCTATGACCTTAATCAATTAAAAACCGTTTTGATTCCATTTATTGGCGAAAAAGAGAGGGGTAGGCTGCCCGGCTGGATTAAACGGTTCAAAGCTCAGGACGCAAAAGAGATTGCGCGCGTGTTTAGTCAATCAATGTCTACAGATATAAAAAACTTAAACGCCGCATCGACTGAGCGAGACAAAAAACGGGTCATTCATGGCATCAAAGGAGCGGTTGGGACGATAGGGGTAAGCATGCTGGCTGAGCTTTGTATTGAGGCAGAACGAGTTACTGCTGCGGAGTTTGACAGGCGAACAGCGGAGCTAATTTTACGAATCGAGCAGGAGATCGAAAACATAAACTATTGGGTAGAGACAAATGAATACACAATTTAATGTGATGGTGATTGATGACCATCCGCTACAAACCACAATACTTACGCAAATATTGGAACGCTATTGCGCGCAAGTCATCCCTTTTAACTGTGTGGATGCCGCTATTCAGAGTGTGCAGGAACAATATTTTGACGTGATTTTTTGTGATATCCAAATGCCCGGAAAAGACGGCATCGATATGATGGAAATGCTCGATAAAGTCCAGTACCAGGGGCAAGTTGTACTGGTCAGTGCAATGGAATTGACCATTATTTCTGCGGTAAGAGCCATGTGCGAGGGATTTAGTTTTGAAGTATTAGGGAAGCTGCCTAAGCCATACGATGAAAATGAAGTCGTTGATTTGTTGGGTAAAATAAAAGATGAAAAAGCGAAACAAGTCAGCTTTGCTCAACCTATTGAAGTGGAAGATCAAGAATTCCTGTTTGCTCTGGCTGAAGGGCGAGTGAAAAATTATTACCAGCCTTTAGTCGATGTGCAAAGTGGGGAAGTGCTTGGGTATGAAGCGCTCGCGCGTTGGAATCATCCTATTTATGGTGTGTTACCCCCTCATTATTTTTTGCCAATTGTAGAGCGTTGCCGCCTTTCTGGAGAGTTGTTTCAAGCTGTATTGAGTAATGTTATCTATGACATGAAACACCGCGGATTGACGCAAAACGTATCCATCAATGTAGACCATGAAAACTTAGAAGATACGGCGTTCTCTCATTACTTTTTACAGCAATGTTTAGAGAGCGAGATTGACCCATCACAAATCACCATTGAAATTACAGAGCGAGATACATTTCAGACTAGCGCGTCCCTGTACAAGAATTTACTCAAGTTGAGGATGAACGGTGTCACTGTCTCAATAGATGATTTTGGCACGGGGTCATCGACGTTTGAAAAACTGGCTCAACTGCCATTCAACGAGTTAAAAATCGATCGTTCGTTTGTACAAGGTGTCGAATGCGACATCAAAAAACGCAACATCGTTGTTGCTATTTGCGCGTTAGCGAAAAGTTTGAATATACGACTGGTCGCGGAAGGTATTGAAGACGAAGTCACACTGCAAGCGATACGTGAGTATGGGATTGATCTTTGCCAAGGCTTTTACATTGATAAACCCATGCCACTAGAAGCCATAACCATACTAAATGAAAGATATGAATAAATTGAATTACTTGATCTTTGACGATCATCCTCTCGTTTGTGTTGCAATCAAGTCGTTGATGGAAGAGTTAGGTAAAACAAACGGGGTATTTACTGCAACATCAGCGAAGATGGCATTACAAATATTGAAAAAGGAAGAAATTCAACTGTTGATCTTAGATGTGAACTTGGCAGATTGCGATGGGTTTGATTTCTACAAACGTATCAAATCCCATGGTTATGAAGGCAAAGTCATTTTCTTCTCCGCTGAAACTAGCCAAATGTACAGCCAAATGGCTTTTCGTTCTGGCGCTGATGGCTATGTGTGTAAATCGGAAAATCACGACATTCTTAAAGACGCGATAGAAGCGGTAGAGAAGGGGTATACCTTCTTCAAATTTAAGCAAGTTGTTAATAGCGTTCGAGAAATGCCACAACTTTCAAGCAGAGAAAGCGCAGTAATGAAGTATTTATTACAAGGAAAGTCCAATCGAGAAATCGCTTCAGTGCTATCAATAAGTGACAAAACAGTCAGCACATACAAACGTCGTCTATTGGATAAATTTAACGTAAAGAACATTGTTGAGCTAACAAGAGTGGCGGGGGCGTAAGACCGCATCATGACACTTAAAAGTATCGCGTTGTCTCTTTTCATCGCAACATTACTATTCGTCACTTCTGTCACAATGATTGGTGCGGTGTTAATTTCTTATGAAGTAAAGCAGTTCAACACTTACGCGAATAATTTAGCCAAAATAAAACAAAAAGTAATTCTCATGGGGCTATTGACGGAAGCGCAGCTCGAGCAATACAAAGGCATGAGCGTGAGTGAAGTAGAAGCGCAAACAGAGCTGAGCTTTCAAGATGCGATTTACTCCCTGTCACGTTATGAAAAACTTAATTACGTTGAAGCTGTTGCACGGAAATCGCTTCATCAGGCTGAAGCGTATTTATCAAATGCGTTCAATCGACAAAATGCCGTTATGTATTTTCGTTCTTATACTGGAAACAAACTCATCTTAGAGAGACCGATTGAAGCGCTAGAGGGAGTGAAAGCCACATTTGATGTTGATTGGTGTAAAAGTAACTATTCTTGTGTGTTAGCCGCGTGGAAAGAGCAACTAACGGACCGGGTATTGTTTTCCCTACCATTTAAAACGACATACTCCGATGACATGGCGATAAGCATCATGAGTCCGGTTTACTTTCAAGGTGAGTTAGTGGGAGAGTTCTCGGAACAATTATACCTCTCGCCGCTTTATAATGATGGGAAAGCGGTGGATGTTCAAATAGCGAATGGGAACAAACAAATGGTGATTTATTTCGCTGGCTACCCCTTTCCATCATTCGCGTACACCCAATCATATGTCGCAGACAACAACAATCTTATCGTTTACATGTACCCATTCAGCAAAATTGTATTGGATTACGTGTTCTTGTTTATCATCTTCTTTTTCGTAACCTTAGCGTATTACAACAAAGCTTATGAATCTAAAGAGAGCCAACTTCGCCTCGCGAAAGCACTGACGAACGTGACGAAAGATGATTTAACGGGATTGTTTAACCGCAGAGTTTTTCAAGATAGCGAGTTCAAACGTCGTTTGGAAACCGCGCCATATTCCGTCATTGCAATAGATGGCGATAGGATCAAGCGAATCAATGACCATTACGGTCACCATGTAGGGGACGAAGTTATTGGAATTATTGCTGATGCTATGTCTAAAGTGTTTCGAAATAGTGATTATCTAGTTCGAACTGGTGGTGATGAGTTTGTTGCGATTCTGCCGGGTTGCAGTATCAGTCAATCTTCAATATTGGCGAAGAAGCTTCGTAGTGTCGTTAAAGATAACCGACTAAAGACCTTGGATATCGAGGTTAGTGTGAGTACTGGTATCGCGGCGAATGAATTACACGAAACGCTTCAGGACGTTATTGTACGTGCAGATGAAGATCTCTATGAGATGAAAAAACACAGACAAAAGTCCCATTAAGCAGGTCTGGTATTGACTCAATGTTAAGTTACGGAACATAACCATGACATAACTGTTTGATTAATTTGACCAAACAGAATGAGTGGTCTTTTATATTAGAGCAGTCAACAAATAGTGATTGCTCTATTTATTCTCGACCTTACATCTGGTGTCGCACGTGAACAAAGATCTCGACTTAAACTTACTTAAAATACTTGTCTTACTGGATAAGCACCGTCAGCTCAAGCCCGTTGCGAAAGCGATGGGGAAGAGTGAAGCGTCAATTAGCAAATACCTTGCCCGATTGCGACTCCAGCTAAACGATGAATTGTTTATTCGGCATCCTCATCACATGGAACCGACGGACTATTTAAAACGTCAATTACCTAAAATTTCCGATGCACTCGAGAAGCTTGAAACTTGTCTAATTAGAGATGAGTTTGAACCGGAAAATTACGAAAAAGACATCACCATTTGTTTACCGCAAACCGCTCAATACTCATTTGGGCATTTACTTGCAATGGATTTAATGGTGCTGTTTCCCAAGGCGCACATTTCGATAGCAACGATTACAGAGTATACGATAGAAGAGATAATCCTAGGCAAAGTGGATGCGCAGTTACATTACTTCAACGAGGATGTTCCGAAATCTGTTTATCAGAAGTTCATCGGCTATGCGCCTGCTGTGGTAGTTGTCCCTGAAGAGCTGGGAATTACCACCCTAGAAGAAGCGGCCAAACTTCCCTTTATCATGTTAGAGATTATCGGTTGGAAAGAGAAAGAGCAGCTCGTTAAGCGTGCAATGGAAAGCCACGGTATGGTCATCAACCGTATTGCGGCTCTAGACAACGTAAGCAGCGTATTGAAGCTAATTAAGCAAAAAAGCGCCGCAACCGTGTTACTTGAATATCAGGCGCCAATTGATGGATATAAATTTATAAGAGTGCCAGAGCATTTTTACCCAGATGGCTGGCCAAAAGTGGTTGTACAGGTGAAGCAAAGCTTAAGACATGATGCAATGCACCAGTTGTTAATCGGTGCTATTGCAAAATACATGAGCGCTTAGCGGCAAAACTCAATGTTTTCTGACTGAGGGATAGTATGCAGAAGTTCAATCAACGTGTCCGCATGGTACTTTTTCAGAATACGCGTTTTGTAGGTGCTGATTGTTTTAGCGCTGAGTGAAAGTTGTTCAGAAATCTTCTTATTTGAGTAGCCTTGTACAAGATAATGGAACACCATGGCTTCGCGATTTGAAAGTGTTACGTTACCCGACGATGGTGTGTGAGTCGACTTAAACATTGAGTAACCGCGTGAAACACTCACAATTGCGTCAATAATGGTCTCTCTTGTTTCATGTTTGCTTAAGAAGCCGTTTGCGCCCATTTCGTACGCGGCTTTAGAAAGACTCGAGTAGTCACGTGAAGAAACAAATAACAGTCGGCCACGATATCCCGTCGCTAAAATGTTTTTGGCTAAACGCATACCATCGCGGTCGCCAAGCACTACGTCTAAAATAATCAAATCAATCTTTTGGCCTCGAACAAGATCCATCACTTCCGCACTGTCAGTGGTTTGAATCACTTCAGCTGCGTTGATTACGGATTCAACTAGAGAAGCAAGTGCTTCGCTATACAATGGTTGAGCGTCGATAATAAGAACATTATTCAAAGTTAACCTCACCTAATACATCAACTAGTGTGCTGTCAGGCGACAGCGCAATTGGATGAATAGGATTGTAGGAAAAACCTTGCTAAGAGGAAGGAAAATGACTCTTTCCAAAAGTGAAAATCAGTGTCTTGATTATGGGAATAGCGATGTCAGGTATTGAAATACCTAGTGATAGGATGATTACTTAAAACTTACGCTGACAGAAAACTAACAAACTGAAAGTATTCTTTCAGTGTTCTATGCCTTCAGATTTTCTTGTGATGTTTCTAGCGCTTCGATTTAAACCCGTGTGTTAGCAAGCGCAGTTTTATACCAAGCCACTTGAAGAGAGCTTGTTCTACACCGGCATGAGCACGGTAGCCAACTTTGCACTGATATCTGTTGGATAGGTTTGGCTATTGACGCTGAACATCACTTCAAATTATTTCTAAACTTTTCATTGACTCGGCCGCTAAAAGTGGAGGTGTTAATTCGCACTTTGGCCACTCATAATGTCGTGTTCAAAAATGAGACAATTTTACATGGTTTGGTATGGAAATGTGCGTTAGCCGTCCTTTTGATGGTTTACAAATTTTGTTGTAACGACTAAAAAGGACTTTTGGATTTTTAGCCAGAGAATGGCTTCTCATGGCGTTTGCATCAAACTTTTTCTGATGCGTATTTTTGGTTGGATAATTGGCTTTATGAGTAACGTAACCAGCACCATTTTGACAGAAAGTGGTACCAATGAGCTTGAAATCATCGAGTTTCATTTAGAAAAAACATTGCCAGATGGCAGCACAAAAACTTGTTATTACGGCATTAACGTTGCGAAAGTACGAGAAGTGATTCGCGTGCCAGAAACAACCGATTATCCAAACGCACAACCTCATATGATTGGTGTGTTCTCATCCAGAGATGTACTGACGCCTTTAGTGGATTTAGCTGGTTGGTTAGGTGTGCCAACACGACAAGATCTGGAGCGCAAGTTTGTAATCGTTACGGATTTCAACAAAATGACCAATGGCTTCTTAATTGACAGCATTTCGCGTATTCATCGTATCTCTTGGAATGATGTGGAATCACCAAGTCAGTTTTTGGAAGCGGGCGAACAAGACTGTGTAGTGGCCGTTGTCCGTAAAGAAGGCAACCTGATCATGATTCTCGACTTTGAAAAAATCATCGCAGACATCAACCCAGAACTGAGTATGGAAAAGTACGATGTGAAAGGGGACAAGTCGGTGGATCTCAACCAGAGAATGGTCGGTAAGCGTAATGCTAAAACGATCATGGTGGTGGATGACTCAGCATTTATTCGCTCTTTGATCCAAGATACATTAGCTTCTTCAGGCTACAATGTGATCACATGTAAAGACGGTGGTGAGGCGCATGAGAAGTTGATGAGCTTGATCGAGGTTGCGAAAGAAGAAAACTTGCCAGTTAAAGAGCTATTAGATGCGGTGGTTACGGACGTAGAAATGCCTCGAATGGATGGTATGCACTTAGTGAAGAGACTACGCGATACCGAAGCGTTTCATGAAATGCCGATCATTATGTTCTCGTCATTGATGAGTGAGGATAACCGAGCGAAAGCACTATCTCTTGGCGCAAATGATACGATTACCAAGCCAGAGATTGGCCGCATGGTGAATATGATGGATAAATACGTGTTTAACTTTGCGTAAAAAACCGATCAGATGAAACAAATAAGGCTGCCGATTGGCAGCCTTATTTTTATTGAGGGCAGGGAAGAATATCTAAGGTGTAACTCTCGTTTGGAGTCTGCGGTGGCCCATATAAAATTCCGCATTGAGTAAGGCTAGCTCTTTTTTCGTCGGCTGCAGCAATGACCATTTCGCGAGTTGTTGAACCAGCCGGGTGATGAAATGTTTTCCAATCCGAGTCTTCTTCGTTCAGTCCTTGCACGAGTAACTTCATCGATTCGCTATCAGAATCAGGATATCCATATAAAAAAACACAGCGCTTTGAACCACCAATATTACAGCCGTCAAATGGTAAATCTGCCATTAAAGCACTGTCTACGAAGTTTGAAACGTAAGGCTTGCTTTCCAATCCCGCAATCGCCATTTTCCCATAACCGACGCCTAATGCTGACGCAATAGCGCCTTTCATTCCTTCCAAACGAGCTTCACGTGCATCACTTTGAAGGTTTAAAAAGCGTGGCGCGGCAGTGACAGCAAGAATACCGAGCACGACAATAACTACGACTAACTCTATTAGAGTAAATCCCGTTTGTTTTTTCATATTATTTTCACAGCAAGTTAAAGGTAGAAAAACACTGACCGTACACTTGTTTATTGTGTAAATAAGTACGGTAATGATAAATCGATCAGTAGTATAAAGAGGTGAGTTGTAAAGTGCTATACCGACGCCGCACTAATTGACTGAATCCATTAAATGCAATGGAGAATTCACGGGTCTAATTCTGCTAGATTTTAAGAGGTCATTAATTCCGCTGAAGAAATGCTGCGTGAACAGGCGAGCATGAATCCTCTTCGATGTAAGCAAACATGTACATCAGCGGAATGAAATACAAAATGCAAATGAGGGCGAACCGCACAAATGGATTGTCTTTTTATTCACTTTGATGAATGCTACGCGGAATTCATATCGCAGTATGCCTGAGGTATTCATCATGTGAATGTGCTTTGGTTTTGTGTTTATTTTTCAAATATAAGAATAATCTAAATGGAATTCGATTCGATAAACTTCCTTGCAATAGGTTTGATATTTCTTGGCTCTTATGTCCAGACCGCAATCGGTTTTGGCTTGGCTATTGTTGCCGCACCTTTACTGATTCTTTGGGCGCCAGAATATGTTCCTGCGCCAATCTGTTTAGTCGCGTTATTTATTTCGTTGATGAATGCGATGAAGCACCGCAGTAGTGTTGAAATCGGCGGCTTAAAGATGGCGTTGATTGGGCGAGTGCCGGGATCAATTGCTGGTGGCTTGCTACTCTTTTTTGTATCTACACAAACTCTCACGCTTTGGATTGGTTTGTTGGTGCTGTTTGCAGTCTTGGTGAGTGTTTTACCGTTTCGGGTTGAGCCTACGCCTTCGCGTATGACATGTGCTGGCTTCTTTTCTGGGTTGTTTGGTACCAGTTCTGCGATTGGAGGCCCTCCGATGGCGTTATTGTTGCAGCATCAAGAAGCAAATCAGTTACGCGGCAACTTATCGGCTTTTTTTGTTTTCAGTTCGATTATTTCACTAATAGTACAAATCCCAGTGGGCTTCTTCACATTGCATCATTTGGTCATTACTATTCCTCTATTACCTGCTGCGGCGCTTGGTTACTGGCTAGCAATGAAAACTACCCAGTCGTTACCAAAAGAAAAGATTCGGTTTGGGGCACTTATGTTGTGTTTTGTGAGTGGCTTTACCGCCGTCGTACAAGCGTTGAGCCAATAATGCCATCTGCATCATAAAGTCACTGCGGGATTGCATTCCTTTTTATGTATGGCGGACTTGTTTACTTACGCCAAATTGGTCGTTTAGATGGGCGATAGTTTTATGAATAACACTCGTTATGGCACTTTTATGGCAGCATTCTCCTTTGTGATCTGGGGATTGCTACCAATTTATTATCGTTATTTACCAAATGCTTCTATGGATGAGTTGCTAGCATGGCGAATCATTGGGTCTGTACCTGTCGGGTTTCTAATTGTACTTGGGATAACCCGTCGAGGGCTGAATTGGAAAGAAATCTGGCTTGATAAAAAATCCTTGTGGTACACGTTTGTGGCGAGCAGTTTGATGTGTATTTCTTGGAGTGCGTTCACTTGGGCTTTGACCCATCATCGGGTCATCGATGCCAGCTTAGGCTTCTTTATTGGGCCATTAGTATCTGTTGCGCTGGGCGTATTTATTCTTGGGGATAAGCTCTCAAAAGGCAAACTTATTGCAATCGTGCTGGCAACAATTGGTGTTATGTACCAAGTGATTCACTATGGTCAGCTGCCCGTTATCGCACTAACGATGGGGTTGTTCTTTGCTTTGTATGGGCTGTACAAGAAGAAGATAAATTATGACTGGAGTACAACCTTGTTTGTTGAGGCGTTGTTACTGACTCCAGTTGCACTCGCCTATTTGCTCTATAAACAATGGGCAACTGGTGAACTGGCTTCGGGCACAGATACCACAACATTGCTTTTGTATTTTGGCAGTGCACCTATCACACTTTTACCACTCGTATTTTATTCTATCGCAATACGTATAACTAATTTATCAACCGTCGGTCTAATGCAATACATCGAGCCAAGCTTGCAGTTTGTGTTGGCAGTTATGTTTTTTGGCGAGTTGTTTGACGAAGTGAAAGCGGTGACCTTTGCATTTATTTGGGTAGGGCTGTTGTTCACAATTTTTGAAAGTATTATCAAAGGGCATCGGCGCAAAAAGCTGGTCAAACACCCCTTATAGTGGTTTCAATATTCTCACATATTAGCTTCTTTATTCTTATGCCCTCATTCGAGGGCATTTTTAATACCATAAAGCATTGGCTTTCGTTTTTTGCCCGAATAGAAATCATAACTTGAGATTATTTGACGCATTATCATAATGATACCGCTATAGTTATAGCCAAGTGACACGCTTATATAAGTGAAAACCAGATCAAGAAGGACGACATATGATCACAGCTCTGTATGCCAACATTCTCGCAATACTCATTATTTGGTTGGCTGTTCAAGTAATTAAGCAACGTCGCTTAAATCAAATTGCTTATGCCGATGGTGGGGTAGAGGCTCTACAAATTGCTCGTAGTGCCCAGAGTAATGCGACAGAATATATCCCCATCACCCTGATTTTAATGGCACTTTTAGAATTTAATAGTGCTTACCCAACATGGATACATCTCACCGGTATTATTTTTGTAATTGGTCGAGTTATTCATGCTAAAGGCATATTGAAAAAAGACTTGAAAAAGCGCATTAGAGGGATGCAGGTGACATTTCTGGTGATACTTTCATTGGTTGTGTTAAATATGATTTACCTGCCATACGATAAGTTATGGTAAGTCTGCGACGTTACATTCCACCACCTTGGGTACTCGTTCTGATTGGATTAGTACTGAATATTGGCGCGATCATCGTTACTAGCTTAGTCCTTGATAAGTTGGGTAAACAGCACTCGCAGCTCGCAGAGCAAACAGCAGAAAACTTGTATTCCATCCAACTCGCATGGAACAGTGTGGAAACCCTAGAAAGGAAAAGAGAAGCTTTACTGCTGCATGTGCACATAAGTCAGAGCGTAGCGATACCTTTAGAGCTAGAAGAGGTATTAGCAGGGCATTTATCTTCTTGGGTTCTCAACGAGTCGGATGAAATAAAAATTGATCAACTTCCTCAACTGATGTCAAAGATAAATCAGGCACAAGCTTCGTATAGAGACCGCATCGATAATTACTACATTGAGAATGTAGAGCTCAATGAGGTAATGGCAAAGCAGGATGAAAAGATCGCTTGGTACAAGAATATCGGACTCTTCTTGCAAGTATTCGGACTTGCGTTAATCCTTGCACGCGACTTAGCTAGGAAGCAATAAAAGCAAGAGCTAAAGATCAGGTTTATTGCGAAATGCCAATGGTAGTTTGCAAATTGCAATTTATTCGGTGAGCAAACAGTAGCTATTGGTTAAGTTTTAATGAAAGTGATTAAATAACAACCTGTTTTTATGCGCTTAAAAGTTGGCACGCCTCATGCTTTAGTATGAGTGACCCTTTCTAAGCCGAGGGTCACCTAGCCAACTGACGTTGTTAGTGAACCATCTTGTTCACAAATATATACAGCCAATCACGACTCCTTGTGGTTGGCTTTTTTTTATGCGGTCTAGAACTGTGCTTTAATCCAGATCATGCGATGGTCGGAAGATACATCCTTACCATCACCATACTTACCGATACGTGCATCGTTAAATAGTTTATGGCCTTCTTCATAAGACGCTGACCAGTACACACCAGAGTCTATTACATTCAAATTTGCTGAAGGCAAGGCATAGTCTACCCCTAAGCCAAACGTTGAAGTGATGCGATTCGGATATGGGTGAGTTGAACTGCGGTCAACAGCGTGTTCAGCTGCACCAAAGCTTGTTGGGTAAAGCTCACCATTCATCACGGTTTGGTTAACCAATGGATCGTTGTGCAGCTCTTGCATTACAGAGCTAATACCGTCACCAGCCACTGGATCAAGGTTTTGATCACCCATCATTACGAATTTAGCGCCGTTCGTTAAGCCACCTGTTTTACCCGCATCGTCGTAAAAATAGTCTTTGCCTTGAATGTAATGATGCCAAAACTCCACTTCTGCTGCGTTTTGCGCTTTGTTTTTACCGGTGTCGAATACTGGTGGAGTAGGATGAGACATCAACAAGTGTACAACTTCCTCGCCATTGCGAGTTGGAATGATGATTGGCGCGTCGACGTGATTTTTCGAAGATAGACGCACTTGATCCCATTCTTCCGCTGAGTACCATTCATCACCACACTTCATGCCGTCTGGAATCTTTTGCGAACCGTCACAGATAGTAATGGTTGGAATTTTCGCACCTTCCATATCTTTCCATTTAAATGCTTGGAATGTACGTGTGTTTGCCGTGTCAATTTTATACTTAGACATAAGGGCAAATGCATATTGACCATGGTACATGCCAAAGCCCCATGCATCACCTGGCATTTGACCTGCGGTTCCGTTGTTGTCGAGATCAAACTCACTCAACAACCCTGTATTGGTTGAATAAGATTCAGCATAAGGGTATTCAATAGGCTCAAGGTTTGCTTCACCGCCCGCGCCATCGATACTTTGCGCGACAGACAAGTAGTTCTTCTGGAATCCTTCAATGGCTGCTTTGTTTTCACCTGTTCCATCGTTGTTGTATTCCGCCATCATGAGAACATCAGGACGATTCTTTTGAATGATTGCTGCAACGTTACGAATTTGAATGACTTTTTCCGCAGTGGTTTTGTCTTCGGCTGCGATTGAACCGTCTAAATAAGAGGTGACCAACGCAGCTTGCTGCGTTGGTTCAATTTGCATTTCATCTACCAAAGTTTCGAAGGTAGCGCGGTCAAAAGAGAGGTTGTAAGTCGCTATTTTTACTTCTTTAGGCTGAACATTGACGTATTCAGTATCGTCATTACATCCAGATAGTAGAGCGGCGCCAACAAGGACAGCGATAGAGGTTTTGATTGCTTTCATGGGTACGTCATACCTTATAATTAATTCGGCTGAATATTAAAGTCATCAGTCATTGTTTTAAGCGATATTAGTCACACAAACGTTTTCATATTTACATGTTCAATTAGTTTTTGTGTGATTTGTGCAATAAATGCAACACTTTCAACACCAGAAGGTTATATGTAAATTGTTAAAAAACGGTGTCGTTATTGATGCGAAATAGAGAGTCCGCCACCGTTAAAAAGAAAAGCGTAGAATTTAAGCGTGCATGAGATGTTTGAGTTGTATGCTTATCGCCGTGTTTTATTTTTTATGTTTAAATTTCTGTATATAATAAGCAGTCAATCAGAAGTGAGGACGACCTCACCGCTCTATCTTTTCTCGGGGACGACCCCATCTCGTTGGGAAATGTGACATGGCTTGGGGAATTCTCTTCATTGCGGGCTTGTGTGAAATCGCATGGGCTGTCGGTCTTAAATATTCACAAGGGTTTACCAAATTCGGTGCTTCGGCATTCACTATTGTCTTTATGTTATTGAGCTTTTGGTTGCTTGGCATTGCGTTAAGAACCTTGCCTTTAGGCATTGCTTATGGCGTATGGGTAGGGATTGGCGCAATAGGCACGGCAGTCGTGAGTATTTATCTGTTCAATGAGCCAGCAACACTTATCAAAGCCTTAAGCTTGCTAATGATTGTCGCTGGTATCGCAGGGTTAAAAATATCAGCTTAACGTTAGGCTAAACACAAAACAGCCAGAGTCACTCTGGCTGTTTTTCTAAATGTCGTGTTTACGGTTCTGGCGAGGTATATCAAGCGTTGCGCTTAATAAAAGGTAACCGTAAGTGATGACCAAACGCATTAATTAATGCGCCTGTAACAATCAGACCGCCACCGACGTACGTCCAAATGATCGGAACCTCGCCAAAGAAAATGATGCCCAACAACACAGAAAATACGATCTGGATATACGAATAAGCGGAGGCTTTACCCGCTTGTTGAGTTTGCATCGCTTTGGTTAACCCCAATTGTCCAATTTGGGTAAAGACACCAACTAGAACCAACATGAAAGTCAGATATAGATCGGGCATTACAAAATCGTCGCCAATCAGTAAGAGTGAAGCGGGGAGAGCAACCAACGGGAAATAGAAAATGATCACTGAGCTGTCTTCTGTCTGACTCAGTTTTCTGACAATGACGTAGGCAATTGAGCTACCAAATGCGCCTAAGATCGCAATCATGACGCTAAACATTGGTAAAGCGCTATCTGAGCCTTGCCCAGTTTCTGGGCTTACCATGATATAGATGCCGAGTAAGCACAACGCAATACAAAGGAAAGTTGACGGCTGGATGCGCTCTTTCAAGAAAAATACGGCGAGTAGTGCAGTAAATACCGGATGAATATATTGGAATATCGTCGCTTCTGCCAAAGGTAAGGTGGTCACTGAATAATATACACACATCAGAGCCATCGTACCCACAGCACCGCGTGCAAATAGTAATGGCTTATTATTGCCCCATACAGAAATTCGTTTTCGCTTTACATCGAGATAACTAATGATAAGTGAAACGAGCGCTCTTGCTGCAACGATTTCAAAAACGGGGATACCGTAGTTGCCGACGTGCTTTACTGTAGCCGACATCAGAGCAAAGCCGAACGCGGAAAGCACCATAAAGCGCACACCGATGGGAATCATAGTGTTGAATGAATTGGACATTTTACTGCTCATTTGTTGCGACAGATCTCACTTTAGCATACTTAGTTAGCGATTAAATCCTCTCAACTCAAACACTTCTGTCGACAAGATGAATAAACAGTAGAATACGTAGCAATTAATCTGCCTCTCTTCAGCGTAACAATAAAAACTCGATATTTAAGGAGCTTACATGATCCCGATAAAAGCAACGCATGTTTCAGGCGTTGTCATTTCAAAAATTGATGGCATAGAAAAAATGCTGTTACTCAAACGCGTAAAAGGTGGCTATTGGTGCCATGTTGCAGGTGGTATCGAAGCGGGTGAAGCCGGGTGGCAAACCATTTTAAGAGAGTTAAAAGAAGAGACACTAATTGACCAAGTTGAGTTACATACAGCAGACTTCCTAGAGCAGTTCTACGAAGCAAAAAATAACCGTATCATGGTTATCCCATGTTTTGTGCTATTTTGTCCGCCTAACCAATCAGTTGTTCTTAACGAAGAGCATACAGAGTATCGCTGGTGTACGCTTGAAGAAGCTAAGCAGCTGGCTCCGTTTGCCAATCAGCATCACCTATATGAACATGTATGGAAACATTATGTAGATGTGGCATCACTAACGCCATTTACGCTGATCGATCAAAAGGGCTAAATGAACGGCAACGGCTTTGATTAGTTTTTATAGAGAGGTTTGTTCTCATAAAATGAAGCGTTAGGATTTGCGCTGAGCGTTCACAATAAAAAGGAATAACATCTATGGATGAAGTCACATGCCAAGAGACGTATCAAGGAAATCACTTACAGAAGCGTTTTTCCGTCTCGCAAAGGGTCTCAATTGAGCCCCTCAACACGAAACACGCGTCCGCTTTACTAGAGGTTGTGAACACTCACCGAGAGAGCCTTGAGGGCTATCTACCTTGGACGGATTCTGTCACGAATCATAGAGAGGCCGTGAACTACATTTCCCAGCGAGTGAACAGTAACGCGCTGGATTCCCACTGGTGTGCAATTTATTTTGATGAGCAGCTTACGGGTGTTATTGGCATTAAAGGTGTGGATTCACATACGCGTGTTACTGAAATTGGCTACTGGCTTGCCAACAATGGGCGAGGCCATCGTGTGATTGATCAAGTGCTCGCAGTATTGATCCCTTTTTTGAAGCAGAAAGGGCACGCACAATTCATTCAGTTCCATTGTATGGAAGATAACATCGCTAGCATCAATATTGCTGAGCGTGCAGGCGCCACATTAAAAGAATACGTTGATCATGAGTTCGATATGCTTGACCGCTCTCAACGACTAGGCATTTATGAACTACGTTTGATGTAGTATCCACCCCAGAAATATTTTAATCAGAGTTCGAACTCTAACTTCACGAGCGCTACAATAGTAACATTGTTGCGCTCGTGTTAACTTGGGGCGTCATTGGCAGAAACTAGGCTAGGAGAAGCATCATGAACGCAATCACAGAGGTTGAAGTAGATAACTTGTTACAGCAAAGCCTCGAACGCTTAAAAGCGGCATATGCAGCCGAGCCTTATCCTAGTTTGGATGAACGTAAACAGCGCCTCGTTTTGTTAAAAAAATCGCTGCTTGAGAACAAACAAGCTTTGGTTGAAGCGTTAAGTGACGATTTTGGCTATCGCTCAGAATTTGATACCGCCATGACCGACGTTTTGCCAACGGTCTCGCATATTAATTATACCCTCAAACGACTAAAAAAATGGTGCAAACCCAGCAAGCGCGAATCCGGCTTATTGCTCGCACCTTCTAAAGTCACCGTTCAGTATCAACCGTTAGGTGTCGTCGGGATCATTTCACCGTGGAACTTTCCTGTGATTTTGAGCCTTGCGCCTTTAGTGACAGCATTGGCTGCTGGCAACCGCGTGATGATGAAGCTCAGCGAATTTACGCCAAAAACCAATAAAGTCATCGTCGATATTTGCCGTGGGTTGTCTGAGTATGTCGAAGTTTTTGAGGGTGAAGCAGACGTCGCACAAGCATTCAGCCAACTGCCATTCGATCACCTTTTGTTCACGGGTTCTACGAGTGTTGGTCGCGCAGTGGCAAAAGCGGCAGCGGAAAACCTTACCCCGGTGACGTTAGAGTTGGGTGGAAAGTCCCCGGTGATCATTGCAAAAGATGCAGACATGAAGAAAGCCGTTGATGCTGTCTTGTTTGGTAAATGCATTAATGCAGGCCAGATTTGTGTCGCGCCTGACTACGCGTTTGTACCGCAAGAACGTGTCGAAGAGTTCATTTCGCTATTCTTAAAACGTTTTGAAAAGCTCTATTTAAAATCCAACAAGAATCAAAAGCTGACCCATATTGTCAACCAACGACAATATGATCGTTTGACTGCGCTACTTGAGGATGCAAAAGCGCAAGGTGCTAACCTTCACACTGTTGAGGCGTCGCCCCAAGAGGAACGACTTCTGTATCCTCATTTGGTCACGGATGTGTCGCCGAATATGCGAATCATGCAAGAGGAGATCTTCGGGCCATTTCTACCTGTTAAGCCCTACAATGCCGTTGATGAAGCGATTGACTACATTAATCAGCACCAAAGACCACTTGCGCTGTATGTTATGTCGGACGACAAATCGACCATCAAACATATTGTACGCAACACCCACAGTGGTGGCGTCGGCGTTAATGATACGGTTTTACATGTTGGCGCTGAAGATGCGCCTTTTGGTGGCGTTGGTGAATCGGGTATTGGGCATTATCACGGAGAGGAAGGATTCAGAACTTTTAGTCATGCGAAAACCATTCTTTACACACCGAAATGGTTGCCAAGAACGAGCGTATTAATGCGCCGTAGGGCTATGGCGATAAAAGCGATCCAAAAGATCTTTGTTCGATAATAATTATGATTTGATTGATAAAAAAACCGCCCGAATAGGCGGTTTTTTGTTTTCAGCCCTAAACCACCTACTTCAGTAGGTGGTTATCATCCGCTTCGGCTTTGCCTGTAAAACTACTCATGCTAAATGCATCTTTGATTTTTCCAGAAGTCAAAGAGGACGAATAACATGAGTAGATACAATCAAGCTTCCCACGTACATTTAGTTGTAAAGGTTCCACCAAAGCTTTCGATATCCAAGTTGATGGGGGTATTGAAAGGCAAAATAGCCTTAAAGCTATTTAGCAAGTTTCCTCACCTTAGGAAGAACAGGCTTTGGGGTAATCACTTTTGGCAAAGAGGCTATTTTGTCGATAGTGTTGGAATCAATGAAGAAATAATACGCCGATATGTAAGACATCAAGAGAAACAAGAGCGAGTAGAGCAGCAGCAATTGGCGCTGGACTAAACAAAGGCCCCCTTTTAGGGGGCTCACACAAAGCCACCTTCTTTAGAAGGTGGTAATTTACTTCTATATGCTCTGAAACGCTGGGCAGCAAAGTTCGAGAAACTTCCTTCGCGTGCTACCAACACAACAAATAAAGGCTCTTGTTGAAAGAGCCTTGTTCAGGAAATGTCGAGAGATTTTGGCAAGTTTAATGCAGAACTTCACTGCTGAATCTTAGATATCTACAGTCGTTCATCAGTTCTTTAAACGCCTTTCTGTCCAGCTTAATCAGAGTTTCATGATCGCCAGCTTCAAGGTAGACATGTTCCAAGTTTGCCAGTCTTTCATCGCAAACTGTCGACATGTGGTAAGGGCTACCAATCGGTGGAATAGCGCCGTGTTCACAATCGGTGAAGAGTCGGTAAACCATACGCTCTTTCACCAAGTGGAAGGTGGCATTAAATTCGTCGTTTAATCGCGACAAACTGATTTTGTTGTTGGCAGGTAAGACCGCCATCATATGACGCCCTTCATGATCCTCTAGAATCACACCTTTTGCGATATTCATTAAAGGCACACCTGCTGCAACACCACTTTGTAGCGAGCTATGACTGTGGCTGTGATTCACGGTTTGAAAGTGAATGTTATGCTCAGTCAAATATTCATCTAATCGGGTTGCAATCGTCATATAGCCTCCACGTGTATGAGACCCATAAAAAGTATAGGTTAGTCGGGCGACAATCGCGCATTTTACTCGGCGACACTGACGCTCTTTACGCTCCTGTTCTACGCTTATTGCAAGCCAGCGAGAAAGCATGGTTAACAATAATAAATAGGGGGCAACATGAGCAAGCCAATCATCGCTGATAACAAGCCGATCAAAGTAGAGTTGAAAGCTGGGCAAGAATATTACTTCTGCCGATGTGGGCGTTCTAAAAAACAACCTTACTGCGATGGGTCTCATTCGGGAACCGGCTTAAAGCCAATGAGCTTTAGTGCGGAAAAAGACGAAGATGCCTATCTCTGCCAATGTAAGCATACCGCCAATGCTCCTTTTTGTGATGGTACACACAAGCGATTTACCGCAGAGCAAGTCGGTAAAGAGGGACCGGAACAAAAGCGAGAGAAAAGAGACAAACCAACGGCGTCTGCTACTCAAGAAGAACCAACCCTCGAGTTTATCCACCAATTAGCGAGAGAAGGACTCTCTAAACTCGGTCATCATGGTCCGATGGCTGCAATGGGGGTTCCTAGGCATTTGCTACCACATTGGGATGCTATACAAATTATGGTGGCGCAAATGGCGACACAACCGTTGTTGGAAGACGTTCCTGTGTCTACCGAGTTGATTGTGGGACCAAACGCGCGTAAGCCGCTCAGACTCGCCATTCCTTTGTTGGTGTCGGACATGAGTTTTGGCGCACTTTCTGAAGAGGCGAAAATTGCACTAGCAAAAGGTGCAGAGTTGGCAGGGACTGGGATTTGCTCTGGTGAGGGTGGCATGTTACCGGAAGAACAAGCCGCTAATTCACGGTATTTCTATGAGCTTGCTAGTGCTCAATTTGGCTACGACGAATCTAAGCTTCTTAATGTTCAGGCGTTTCACTTTAAAGGTGGGCAAGGAGCAAAAACGGGCACGGGTGGTCATCTGCCTGCAAATAAAAATGTAGGTAAGATCGCTCAGGTGAGAGGCATCCCCGAGGGACAACCAGCGATATCACCACCAACGTTCAAAGATCTTCACACTACTCACGATTTCAGAAAGTTTGCTGACAGAGTTCGTGGCATCACAGGCGGTATTCCAATTGGATTTAAACTCAGTGCCAACCATATTGAGCAAGACATTCAGTTTGCGCTTGATGCTGGGGCTGATTACATCATCTTAGATGGTCGCGGTGGTGGCACGGGTGCGGCGCCAACTATGTTCCGTGACCATATTAGTGTGCCCACCATTCCTGCGTTAGCTCGTGCACGTAAGTACTTAGATGAAAAAGGTGCAAGTGACCGCGTCACATTAATCATCACCGGTGGGTTGCGAGTTCCTACGGATTTTGTCAAAGCGTTGGCACTTGGAGCAGACGGAGTAGCGATAGCAAACAGTGCGATGCAATCGATCGGTTGTGTCGCGGCTCGCATCTGCAACACCAATAATTGCCCGGCAGGCATTGCGACACAAAATGCCGATTTGAGGCAGCGTCTCGACGTTGAAAAGTCATCCCAGCAACTGAAAAATTTCTTCGAATCCTCGGTCGAGCTCATGAAAGTCATGGCGAGGGCTTGTGGTCATCACGCTCTGAGTGAATTTAGTCATCATGATTTAGCGACCTGGGATCACAACATGGCGAGGCTGTCTGGGATTAAGTATTCAGGTATGGACTTAAACTGATCTCTATCCATATTTTCTGCATATAGGTACATGTTTGATAACAATTATTTATTCGCTGAAATGTTTGAAATTTTGACTTGGCGTTAACTAAAAAAACAGTGTATGAACTACGCTGTTTGAGGTGGATATTCGATTTATTGAATAACAAAGAGTGGTTACCACAACCACGACACGAAGGAGCATTATATGAGCAAAGCAAACGGCGGTTCGGTAGGTAAATGTCCAGTTATGCATGGTGGGCAAACATCTACAGATAAGTCGGTGATGGATTGGTGGCCGAATGCCTTGAACTTAGACATCCTGCATCAACACGACTCCAAAACCAACCCATTTGGTCAGGACTTTAATTACAAAGAAGAACTGAAAAAGCTAGATGTCGAAGCACTTAAAAAAGATTTAAAAGATTTAATGACTGATAGCCAAGACTGGTGGCCTGCCGACTGGGGACACTACGGTGGTTTAATGATCCGAATGGCATGGCATGCAGCGGGCAGTTATCGTATTGCGGATGGCCGTGGCGGTGCTGCTACAGGCAACCAACGCTTTGCTCCTCTCAACTCTTGGCCAGATAACGCTAACCTCGATAAGGCTCGACGCCTTTTATGGCCAATCAAGAAAAAATATGGCAACAAACTAAGTTGGGCAGACCTGATTGTCCTTGCCGGTAACATGGCGTACGAATCCATGGGCTTTAAGACCTTTGGCTTTGCGTTTGGACGAGAGGACATCTGGCACCCAGAAAAAGACACTTACTGGGGGTCTGAGCAAGAATGGTTAGCCACAAGTGACGCTGATAACAGCCGCTACTCTGGTGAGCGAGATTTAGAAAACCCGCTTGCTGCGGTAATGATGGGTCTTATCTATGTGAACCCTGAAGGGGTAGACGGTAACCCAGATCCTCTCAAAACAGCACATGACATGCGAGTGACCTTTGCGCGAATGGCAATGAACGATGAAGAAACCGTCGCGCTCACAGCTGGTGGTCACACGGTGGGTAAGTGTCATGGTAATGGTGATGCCGCAAACCTTGGCCCAGAGCCCGAAGCAGCAGACGTTCATGAGCAAGGTCTTGGCTGGATTAATCACAAAACACGTGGCATTGGCCGTGACGCGGTAACGAGTGGTATTGAAGGTGCTTGGACAACACACCCTACACAATGGGATTACGGATACTTCCACCTACTATTTAAGTATGACTGGGAACTGAAAAAGAGCCCAGCCGGCGCGTGGCAATGGGAGCCCATCGACATTGAAGAACAAGACAAGCCTGTCGATGTTGAAGACGGTTCTAAGCGCTACAATCCAATCATGACCGACGCCGATATGGCGCTCAAAATGGACCCTGAATATCGTAAGATTGCAGAAAAGTTCCAAAATGACCCTGCGTACTTTGATGACGTTTTTGCTCGTGCCTGGTTTAAGTTGACACACCGCGATCTAGGACCAAAATCATGTTATTTCGGCCCTGATGTGCCAAGCGAAGATCTTATTTGGCAAGACCCAACGCCCGCAGGTAAGACAGACTACGATGTTGATTTAGTAAAAACAAAAATCGAAGCAAGTGGCCTATCCATTAGTGAGTTAGTAAGTACGGCGTGGGATAGTGCGCGTACTTACCGTGGCTCTGACCGCCGAGGCGGTGCAAATGGCGCGAGAATTCGCTTGGCTCCGCAAAAAGATTGGCAAGGGAACGAACCTGAACGTCTAAGACGTGTTCTTGCGGTGTTAGAAAAAATAGCAGCAGAAGAGGGCTGTAGTGTTGCAGATGCTATCGTGCTTGCTGGTAACGTAGGTATTGAACTGGCTGCGCGTGCCGCAGGTCATGATGTTTCCGTACCATTCGCGCCAGGCCGAGGTGATGCCACCCAAGAGATGACGGATGTGGAATCGTTCGAAGTACTTGAGCCTGTTGCTGACGGTTTCCGAAATTGGTTGAAGAAAGACTACGCGGTTAAGCCAGAAGAGCTTTTATTAGATCGTGCTCAGCTTATGGGGCTAACGGCGCCAGAAATGACGGTACTTATCGGTGGTATGCGCGTTCTAGGCAGTAACTACGGCGGTGGAAAAGAGGGCGTATTTACTGACCGAGTAGGCACTTTGTCGAATGATTTCTTCGTGAACCTTACTGACATGGCATATACGTGGAAACCAGTGAGTGCTAATCAATATGAAATCCGTGATCGTAAAACCGACGCTGTGAAGTGGACGGCTACTCGAGTGGATCTTGTCTTTGGTTCAAACTCGATCCTGCGTTCGTATGCGGAAGTGTATGCGCAAGATGATAATCAGGAAAAATTCATCCATGACTTCATCGCCGCATGGACGAAAGTCATGAACGCGGATCGTTTTGACTTGCAATAAGTGAAACGATGCCCGTCGGTAAATGGGTTGATGAATAAGTAAGAGAGGCGGGCGAAAAGCTCGCCTTTTTCTTTACCTATCTTTTTACTTTGATTGAAAGTTAAGCTCATTTGAACCATAATAACTGGACCATATGAACCATAGGAGCTTGATATGGCAACTGCAGCATTAAAAAGCTTCAAACCGAAACAACCTCATAAAGCCAATTTCTGGTTTATGTTGGGTATTGAAGACGCTGAAACAGGTCGCACTGATGCGGTTCACAAAGGCTTTGAGCCAAAGGTGTATCGCAATATTGTTGAGCGTGTGAAGCTTTCTCAGAGTGAGTTTCAAAACGTCACATTGATACCTGTTAGCACGATCAAGCGTCGTCTAAAAAACGATGAGCGCTTCAATACGCAAGAAAGTGATGCAATCTATCGATTAGCGATGTTATTGAAACTCGCGACAGAACTGTTTGACGACGAAGAGCGCGCGTTAAAATGGATGAGAGAGAATGTGTACGGCTTAGGTGGAAAACGTCCACTTGATATGGTCTCGACCACGGTGGATTTTGAAATCGTAAAAGATTTGATCGGCCGTTTAGAGCACGGGGTATTCTCGTAATATGAAGCTCTATCGTCTCACACAAAAGAAATTTGCTGACACGCCATTCAGCCCCGTTGGCGCAAAGTTGTTTGGAGGGCGATGGAACTCAAAAGGAACCGAAGCCCTCTACTTCTCTGAATCGGAATCCCTTTGCTCGTTGGAAGTATTTGTTCACGTAAACAACGATCCTGCTATCACCAAACTTTACGATTTATATCGTATTGAAATGCCAGAATACCTCATCGCCACCTTAGATGAAGAAGATCTCCCTGTGACGTGGCGGGCAATACCGGCGAGCGAGTCTACGCAGTACATTGGTGATCAGTTTCTCAATGATCCTCATCCAGAGTTTGCCGCGCTGCAAGTGCCTTCAACGATTTCACCTCGTGATAAAAACTACGTGGTGAATCCAAATCATCCCAAAATGAAAGAGATCATCAAGAAAGCCGAAAAGCTCGATTTCGCGTTTGATCCGCGCATTTTCAAATAGACGCCTAGCTTTGTCTTGCTTTAAAGCATTCAGCGCTTACCTGAGATAAGCGCTGAAGCATAAAAGTTTATTTCCTTGGTTATTGTCGGTCGTAAGTGAACTGTTGCGCTTCATTTGTAGTGTTGAGGTAATGCCCAAGCACCAACTCAGCGCCTTTGTAAGATAAATGGCTGTCATCCGTATACATCGCATTGTTTGCTCCAACTCTCATTCGACATACGCCATTTCTGCAAATGGCATCGGTCAAGTCGACAAACTCAACGTGCTCAAATTGCTCAAAGTAGTTCACTAACTTCGCCACGTTTTGAGGGTGATGTTGTTTGGGAGAAAAGTCGCAGGCAGACTCTTCTGTCTCGCCAAACAAACGCGCTTTCCAAAGGCATTCTCCTACCGCAAACGGTGCAGAAGGGGTTGGACCGAAAACGACCACTTCCTTTCCTTTCAGTTCATTCAATAATTTGGTTAATGATGCTTCATAATCGGCTTGTGAAAGCTCTTTATTGAAATTAGAAGAGATAACAACGCGACGAATGGAAGGGGTACTTAGAATGGTATCGACAGCCTCATTGAAGAACTGTCGGCAAGAAATTGAGCCAGCAGCTTCTAGGATGTCGACATAACCGACCGCACAGGAATCTTGAGTAAGTTGCACCACGCCAGTTGGTGTTACTTCAGATAGACGCTTCACGTAAACCATGCTGTGACTATTGCCTAACACAGCGATGGCGGGCTGCGGCGCAGACGAGCACACATCGTTAACGTTGGTGTTGCCGTTGCAATCTAAACCATAACCGTTGTTAACGCGCATGGCCTCGAAAAATGCGCTTCTTTCTGGAAAACCACCGTTTTGATGACCGATAACGCCGAGTGTTAGCAAGGGCAACGTCAACAACACAATAACCGCGGACACAGTGCGCATGCTCATGGCTTTTCGGCTACGGAACGGCTTTTCAATAAAGCGCCAAGTGAAGTAAGACAGTACAAAAAGAGCGATCACGTAAAGCGGGATATTGATGTCTTGTGTTGTGTCCAACACGTAGCGGTAAAAGACAAATAATGGAATGTGCCACAAGTATAAGCTGTAGCTGATTAAGCCGACGAACACGACCCACTTTAGGCTCAGTAATCTACCGCAGACATTGCCTTTAGAGGCAAACAAAATCACCAACGCGCTACCGATGACCGGCACCAGCAGCGTAATGCCCGCGCCATCTTGCGATTTTTCAAATAAAAGCGCGGAAGCCAATATCAAAACGATGCCAATGGTTGCTAGAGTATCGTTAGATTGAACTTGGACTTTTCTCATCACTAATGCGAGTAATGAACCGGTTGCCAGCTCCCAAGCGCGAGAGAAGATCATGTAAAAAGCGAAATCAGGATCGTTGCTCGCGTAGACAATAGTCATCAAACTCAGCACAAATACCGTGATAAAAAAAGTCAGGTAAAACGCGTTTTTACCACGAGCGAGTAGCATGAGTAGCAAAGGAATGACAATGTAGTATTGTTCTTCAACGCCCAAGCTCCATGTGTGGAACAGCGGGTTGGCTTGATCTTCTAAACCGAAGTAATTGTGGCCTTTCAAATACAGAAGAATGTTGGATGAAGAGAGAATGGAAGACACTGCAAATTGACCAACGTCTTTGTGTGCTTGCGGCAAAAATAGCCACCAAGACATCAAATAGCTGACGGCGATCACCACCAGTAAGAGGGGGAGTATGCGACGAATGCGTCGCTCATAAAAATCACCAAGGCTGAACTTCTGGTTTTCTAAGTCGTTAATCACGATGGTGGTGATCAAATAGCCGCTGATCACAAAAAACACGTCGACGCCAATAAAGCCACCAGCGAATTGCTCAACTCCTGCATGAAACAAAATCACCAACGTGACAGCAATCGCCCTTAATCCGTCTACTTCTGCTCTGTAAGTCATATCGTGTTGCTCCAACATTCCGTTTAATGAAGTAGAGCAAAATATGAACCAGAAATAATGTTTATTTAAATCAGTGTCTTAAAGTGATTGTCAAAATGAAAATGCTAGGTGGGTTAACGAATTCCCAAATTGAATTTCAATATGGAAAACCCATAAAGAATGATCTTAAGAAGCGCTAAATCAAAGAACGTAAAGCGCGAGGCACTTAGACTTCATTGAAAATGATTACGCTAAAGAAACGATGACAAAGAATACGATTCAGGAAAAAATTGCCAGCTTTACTTGTATCGAAGAGGCTTTGAATTACTTCGACATCGAGTTTGATAGCCGATTTATCGAAAACAATCGAACCGAGTTGGTTAAGAGGTTTCACGGCTACTCAATCCTCACTAAACCGGATGATTGGTTTTCAGGTCGTCGTGCTTTAAAGAATGCTTACTGTAAAGTACAACGCAGTTTGCTCAGTAAAAAGACTCGCTCTGCGTGTCGAGGTTGTACATCTTGTCAAAGACGTTAATTCTGATGGCTTGCCTAAAAAGAACCCTGCATCTTGGCGTTACAGGGGGAAGAGCAAGGTTCTTTTGGTTTCGCTATTGGTTTGTCGCGAGTTGCGAATCAGCTTTACGTAGATGAATTAACCCGCGTGGTACGCAGGGTAGTCCACTAAGCCTTTTTCACCGCCGCCGAACAATGTGGCAGGGTCATGTTCTGCCAGTGGATAGCCATGCTTGATGCGGCTTGGTAAGTCGGGGTTTGCAACAAACGGACGGCCAAAGCCAATCATGTCAGCTAAACCACTTTCGATCGCGTGTTGCGCCTTTTCATCGTTGTAACGACCGGCATAAATCAGTGTACCTTTGTACGCCTCACGAACTGCGGTTTTAAAGTTGTGCGGAGTGTCTGGCGCGTCGTCCCAATCCACTTCTGCAATGTGAATGTAAACCACATTGAGTTTATCAAGCAGCGCTGCAGCGGCGGTGTAGGTTTCGACTGGCGTACTATCAACGGTGCCATTTAACGAAGTGAATGGCGCAAGACGAACACCAACACGCTCAGCGCCAATGGCTTGCGTCATCGCTTCTATCACTTCACCAAGAAAACGCAGACGGTTTCCAATAGAGCCACCGTATTCATCGGTGCGGTTATTCGCTTCAGAATCGATAAACTGGTTAACCAAGTAGCCATTCGCTGCATGAAGCTCGATACCATCGAATCCGGCTTCTATCGCGTTTAGTGCGGCTTGGCGGTACTCTTCAATAACGTTCTTGATGTCTTGTTTGGTCATTTCACGTGGCTCAACCACGTCGACAAAGCCCGGTTCGTCTGTGCCGTTATCGACAAATACTTTCACGTTTTCTGCTTTTAGCGCAGAAGAAGAAATAGGTTGCTCACCGCCAATGTTATCAGGGTGAGTCACACGACCAACGTGCCACAATTGCGCGAAGATAGTGCCGCCTTTCTCGTGCACTGCATCAGTTACTTTTTTCCAGCCAGCAATTTGCTCTGGGCTGTAAATGCCTGGTGTCCATGCATAGCCTTGACCCATTGGCGAAATTTGTGTGCCTTCAGCAACGATTAGGCCCGCTTCAGCACGTTGAGCATAGTAGGTCGCCATCATGTCGTTAGCGATATTACCTGGTTGAGAAGCACGAGAACGCGTCATCGGAGGCATAACGATACGGTTTTTTAATGAGAGAGAGCCAAGTTGAATGGGTTGAAATAATGCATCTGTCATAGGAAACCTCGTTATTTTTGAGTTTGGATGAGTTCGATTTGGTAACCATCGGGATCTTTAATGAACGCGATGTGAGTTTCTCCGCCTTTCATTGGACCTGGCTCGCGAGTAACGTTGCCACCAAGCGCTTTAATTTTTTCGCAAGCGGCGTAAATATCTTCAGACCCCAGTGCCATGTGTCCGAATGCGTTACCCAAGTCGTAACTGTCGGTATCCCAGTTATAAGTTAGCTCGATGGTCGCGCCATCTGGTTGATCAGGGTTACCAACAAACACCAGTGAGTAACGGTATTCTTGGTTTTCAAAACGATCCAAAACACTCATTCCCAGAACTTTTGTATAAAATTCGATAGATTTGTCTAGGTCAGCTACACGGATCATCGTGTGGAGAAACTTCATAAGTCGCCTTTTCATAACGTTGCGTAATCACTATGCAAACCATATCGCCACTCTAAATAAACTGGAAATTATCGTTAATTATGAAAATGATTATTTAGTGTTATGAAAAGCGAGGTTGCTGGCCCTGCAACATGCAAACAAAGATTACTCGCCGTTTCTTTTTAATTGTTGGCATATGCTAATTAATCTTTTGAGAAACCGAGTAACTATCATGTCCACAAACAGCTACTGTCATTACACTCACGAATCTCATCATCAATGTGCGGTTTGTTCTTCAATTAATGTGAATCCGAACTCTTTGGCCGTGAACTACCAATACCTAGCCGATGGTTCTGTTGTCGGAGAGTTTCACGTTTTACCGCGTCATCAAGGTTACACAGACCTGTTGCATGGTGGTATTGCCAGTTCGCTTCTCGATGGTGCAATGACGCATTGTTTGTTATCTAGAGACATTCAAGCCCTTACGGCGCAGTTGGATGTGCGCTACCATGCACCTATTCAGTTAGATGATCGAGTCACGATTACTGCACACTGTGAAGGTGAACGACGCGGTATATATCAACTGGTGGCTCAATTGCGGGTCGAAAGCGAAGTTAGAGTGACGGCTAAAGGGAAGTTTATTCGTCCTAAAAAGGCATAAATAAAAACGTGTTCTACGGAGAGGCAATGAAGAAATTTGATGAGCTGTATGCAATTGCGACGAGAAAATCTCAATATGACCAAACCAACACTTGGTTTAAAGGCGTAGAGACTTATCTGGAGGCCATTGGCAAAGAAGTTGATGAAGTCCGCGAAGAGATTCGTGAGGATCGCCTTTGTCATTTGGAAGACGAGTTAGGCGATGTGTTGTGGAACTATCTTAACGTATTAAAAGCGCTGGAAAGAGAAAAGGGCATAGATCCTGAGAAAGTACTCGAAAGAGCCTGCAACAAATACGATCAGCGTGTATCTGCGATTGAGTCGGGACGCAGTTGGGATGAGATAAAACAGCAGCAGAAACAAGCCTTGAACGCAGAGCACGAAGCCGCGCAGTTAGAAGATGTAAAGAGCCAATAACTGCGCTTGGTATTGAAAGGGTTGGTTAATAGGGAATACCTAGTCAGCCCTTGGAACTGTTGACCAACAGTAGGTCACAAGGTGGTTGATCAAGTAACGTGTCTACAGTGCTGCCAGACCAAAATTGAGATGACATGCTTCGTTTACATGCCCCCATAATCAAAATCGCTGCTTGTGATTGCTTAACTGCTTTTGGTAACGCCGTTTCAGGGTTTCCTTCCGGTAATAGTAATGGAACTCGCGTTAACTTTTGCGCACTAATAAAATCTGTAATGCCTGCTTTTTGATTGCTTAATATCTCTGCACGATAGCGAGAGAGGTATGGTGCGACGTATCGGCAGTAAACGAGCGTCATTTTCCCGCTTAAGGTTTGTTCTAATTTTGAGCCTCGCGAGACGATGGCTTTATCTACTATCGACTTTTCATCCCCTCGATGAAGTGGGTCGATTGCACAAAGCATGTTGGCGTGAGAAGGCCATGACCGCTCACTCAGTAGCAACAAGTCGCAATCTTGTTGTGCTAGTTCTGTGAGCATCGTTTGAATCTCGTGTTTGTTAAAGTGTCCCACGAGCAGTAAGTCAGTGTGGTCAACAAGTCGTTTCGCAACTTGCTCAACCCAATGGCTCCCTTTGAAATGCTCGTAAGAGAGCGTTGGTGTTTCAAGCTCTTCTTCTTCACAAAGTTCGACAATTAATGCGTTGAACTTTAAGGTCCAAGCTTCAAACTCAGCTTGTCTTTTTTTTATATGGTCAGAGTTGAAACTGAGAAAATGAGCGAATGCGTGATCTTCACTTCGGCGATGGTCTTCCACTAAAACCACAATAGGCTGAGCCAACGCTGTCGAAAATTGAATCACTTTACGAAGCACCTTACGACTTGGTAAGGCGGCCTGCTGAGTCAGAAAAAATACAGGTGCCATTGATTACTCCATTATCAAACAAGGCGAATGAGCCTGACACACATTCAAGTCTATACCATGAACTGATGCAGAGGCGTTTTGTTTCTGCGAGCGAAATATAAATTCCGCAATTAAGTCAACTATCGCCTAGAATTTTAACATCAAGAATTCATGCCTTCGGATAGCACATATCGTCAATGCGGCGAATGTGGTAGTGAAAGCTATAGGTAAAAGTAATGATAGATTCCAACCAATTGCAAATTAACCGCAAAGTGCCACATTTGCTTGCTGAGATCATTAAAGCGATAGAATCGACCGAAGACTTGAGCTTTTTGAAAGACTATCAAGAAGCACAGATTGCGAACATTTTGGAATCGGTCAACATTGCTTACCGTAAGCGTGTCATAGAAGCAGTGCCGCCTGAGAAGTATTGGACGGTATTAAATTTGCTCCGATACGACACCGCCAAGCACATTCATCAATCACTCAATAAAGACTTACAACATGAACGCTTGGCGTACATAACGGATTCAGAACTGATCATCTTTGCGGACTTTCTACCGACCGAATTTGTAGATGAATACCTTATTGATCAAAGTGAAGAGTCTGTCGCGCATATCCAACAAGCATTGTCGTATGAAGACAACAAAGTTGGACGTTATGCCGAGCCTCACTTTCTGGTCGCAAACCCTAAAAACAGCGTAGGAGGCATCAAAACCGAGCTGCTAAAACGTGGGCAAAGTCCAGTGCGGTTGATTATTGTGCGTGATGCGAGTGGTGTGATTGGTACGATAGAGCCGCAAACCCTGTTGATGCACGAAAATCATATCAAACTTACCGACTTGACCGTAGTTACGCCAATTCTAGAAGATATTCAAACGATTCAAAGCGTCAGCAAACAAGTCTCGATTGATGGTGGAGCACATTGGTTTCCTATCATGGCTGGTGGCAAAATTATGGGCGTCTTGTCGATGGCGACCATCGCGATTACGTTGCGCGAACTCAGCCTACAAGCTGTAGTGGCAGAAAACGTACGAAGCGAAGAAGATTTGTTTACACCATTAAGCGTGGCGACAAGGCTAAGAGCACTTTGGTTGGTGATTAACTTGCTGACCGCTTTCGTAGCCTCCGCCATCATTGGGCTTTTTGATAATGTGGTCGAGCAAGTCGTTGCGCTTGCGATCTTAATGCCTGTCGTGGCGAGCATGGGCGGCATCGCGGGTAGCCAAACCTTAGCGGTGGCCATTCGAGGTATCGCACTAAACCACTTGCACCAAAGTAACTTGAAGCTATTGGTGAATAAGGAATTAAAAATCGCCACCATTAATGGTTTAATTATGGGATTGGTGATCGCGGGTGTCGTTTACATGGTGTTTGACTCTTGGCCATTGGCACTTATTATTTGCTGTGCCATTTTCCTAAATAGTTTGGCGGCCGCGGCATCGGGTACGTTGATACCATTCACGTTGAAGAAGTTTAACATTGACCCCGCCGTGGCTGGCTCGGTAGTATTGACGACCGTTACCGATGTCGTCGGTTTCTTTGCGTTCTTAGGCTTAGGTTCCATTTTCTTGATATAGATATCCAATTGACGTGTTAACCAGCAGAACCAATCGCACCATTTCCTAACCCAATATTTTGGGTACGTTTGGTTCGCTCAAAATTCCTCCGTTTTCCATAACCGATGAACACGTCGTTTCGGTTCTTACTTTGTATATCTCTTCACTGCCCAGTTCTATTCCCCCAAATTTCCCACTACCGATCTCGCTTAACGCTGGCGTGCCAAATGCCAATTTCAAACGCCAGATGATGCCCATTTTCTTGGCTGTATACGCATTACTTCACTCAAACAAAAAATAAGGAAACAATTTTGAATAAACTCATCGTATTCACTGGTGGTCCCGGTGCAGGGAAAACTTCGGTAATCGAACAGCTAAAAACACAAGGCTTTATCTGCGCGCCAGAAACCGGCCGTCAAATAATACAAACGCAGGTTGCCAATCACGGTTCAGCATTACCTTGGAATGACAAACAAGCTTTTCGAGACGAAATGATGAAGGCAGAAGTGAGTAATTACCGAGCTTTCAATGCCCACCAAGGGGACGTGTTTTTTGATCGCAGTATTGTGGACGTATATGGCTACAGTAAGTTGGAACAACTTTCAATCTCGCATGAGCTCATCACGCATTGCCAGATGCTTCGTTATCATTCTCAAGTATTCATTTTTCCACCTTGGGCATCGATATTCAGCAACGACGAAGAGCGAAAGCAAGATTTTTCTGAAGCGGTGGCTACGTATCAACAGATGGCCAGCGCTTATCACAAATTTGGTTATCAATTGATCGAAGTGCCCAAAATGTCAGTCGAAGACAGAGTAGCGTTTATTCTCGGCTCAGTCATCGAACAAGGCTGAAAGATGATTGATGCAAACAAATGCGTAAGGCGATTGTGAGCACGACAACAATATGCGTAAAGGGAGTTATTTATACTGGATAAAATTCAATAACTTAATTGAGTGTTATGTCTTTTAAATATCTTACCTTATTGCTCGCAACGACGAGCATGAGCAGCTTTGCTGATGTAGGCTTGCCTTCGGGGGATGATTGGTTAAACCATGTGACGAATGGCCTAGCCCCATATTGGATGATGGAAAGCGCGCATGGACAACCTGCGGGGAATTTTCCGACTTTTCGTTGTGATAACGGTGTCATTCTCGACCCACAAAAGCCGTGTGAAGAATTAAACAAAGGGTGGATTAGCCCGCACTTCGATCGCGAATACACCCGCATGAAATCGCGCCAAACTTACGCTTATGGCGTGCTTTTTCATCTTACGGGTGACAAGCAAGCATTAGAGCTGGCAAAGAAAGGGGCTTATTACCTGATTGATCATCTACAAGATGAGAAAAACGGCGGCTTCGTGAGCTTTACGCGTAGTGGAAAACCGGGGATGGAGTGGCAACAGCGAACTTCTCAAGACCAAGCTTACGCTTTGGTGGGCTTGGCGATGTACTACTACTTGACGCAAGATCCAAAGGTCGAACAAGCGCTTATCGACCAGCAAGCGTTTATATTTAAACAATACCGACGAAGCGATGCTCGCGGTCTGGCTTGGGTTTTGAAAGACGGTGATGGGGAAAGTTCGAAGCAGCAAGAGCTAGTCGCTCAACTTGACCAGATCAATGGCTATCTGTTGTTAACGGCGCCACTTTTACCACCGCCAGCGCAAGCCAAGTGGAAGCAAGATCTGCAATGGCTGACGCAAGTGATGATAGATAACTACCATTCCGTCAAAGAGCAGCGCTTTTATGGCGCGATACACCACAAAGCGGTAATGATGCCAGATGCGAAACACAATGATTTTGGACACACCATCAAGGCGTATTGGATGACGTATCTGACAGGTCAGTTGTTGGAAAATTCAAAGTGGACAGAGTTTGGTTTTAAAGGAATGAAACACACGCTTAAGCAAGCGCAATACCAGCAAAACTTTGAGCAAGTCAAAGCGCTTTTCTCACCAGAATGGCAGAGTAAATGGACGCAAGAGAGCATTCCTGCTTGGCAATCAAGACCATACAAGCACTATAGCTCGTCTTGGGAATGGGCAGAGCTCGATCAAGCGGCAATGACAGTTTCCCTTGTTGATGGTTCGATGAAAGAAACGCTTCAATACACGTTACCCACTTTTATGGATGCATGGGTGGATCATCAATATGGAGGCGTCGGTCTAAGCCCTAAATCAACCAAAGCGTTCCATTGGGGAAATGGTTACCACCAGTTTGAACATGCGTTGGTCGGGTATTTGTACGCGCAACAAATGGCAAAACAGCCTGCCAAGCTTTACTACGCGCGACCAGCAGAGAATAAAATGCCACTTAATCCGTATTACTTTAGCGCAGACGTAAAATCGCTGTCGTCACAAAGTGATGGAGTCACCAGCGCGACATTCACCAATATTCGACCTTAGGTTGGTCGATGGTGATGTGTTAGTTAAAGTCCGCGTAAAAGCCAAAGCAAAATTGTAGCAGTAATATCAATAAAGACTAACCAACTGGTTAGCCTTTATTTTTAATAATCTTACATGTAATGGTGACAACACATATAGTTAACGAATGTTTATTTGTAATGACCGCTGAGTTTTTTCTAACAAATATCCAACTATAAATTAACTTTCATTGATTAGGGTATATCTCACAATTAGGACAACTTAGAGCTTGGAACTTTATACAATTCGGTTCATAGTGATGGTTTTGAGAGAATCATTATGTATATTTATTTCTATACTAACGCACGAGAGAGATACGCCGTTATCAATAAACTACATTAATTACATGTATCCAGCTGACAAACTATTTAGCTCTTGTGTCGAACTAAGAAGCAAATTAGATAATGAGAAAATTCCCGTTAATACCATAAAAGATACTTCTCTTGCGGGACCATTACGTAAGCTTCCAAATGATATTACAGGTGAGAAAAGGTTACAAAAGCTTAAGGAACAGATAGATCGCAACATGGCGGTTAAGTCTGGTATGTTAACAGTTCGAATGCACTGGAAAAACAAAGCTGTTATTCCTTCACGTAAATTTTCGTCTCTAGCTCTAATACAGTCGTCAACTCTAGCTTCTACTGCAGTGAAAGCAAATAGTGGAAGAGCCATGGCCTTAGGGATGGTATTACAGAAAGGCAGAGCTATGCTTCTTTTTGATATTATCCGACAAAACGTTAGAGTACTAGCTAATCGAGTACACAATGCAAATCTAGAATCATCTGGCTGCATTTTGATTGTTAATGTGAAGTATTTGAAAGTTGAAAGGGAATATGGGAAAGCTCCTCAACTATCTAGAGTTTCATTAGCAAGTATAATTTCTCAAGAAGACAAGTATAACTTTGATTCGAGTGCTTATGTTCGTGGTCAAATTGCCAATATGTGTGAAGCTAGTGCTAAAGCTCCTATCAATACAAAGTTTCAAATTGTAAGCGGTCAGTATGACGATTCATACTCGACAGCAGTCTTGTTTATCAAATGCACATGGGAATAACATGAGAATTGTTAACGTTTTATTAGTAGTGCTCCTTGTTACGGCATGTAACGATACTACGTCAAAGTTTGAGGCAACTAAAACGACAGAAAGCCTCCTAACTAAGACCCGAGAAGCTCCAGAGCAGTTGTACAGCGAAGCAAATAAATTTTATGAACAAGGTGATGTGCAAGGAGCAAAGTCTTTATTGATCAAAGCTATCGAAGTGGATGATGTTCATAGTAAAGAGCTTTTAGGGGTAATCCTTCTGAAAGAGCCAAAAGTCATGGATGTTAAGCGGGGCTTTTCTTTAATCTCAGAGGCTGCTGATGATGGGTTGGCTAGTGCACAATTTTATTTAGGATCATGTTTGTATGATGATGGCTGTGGTTTACTTGAAAATAAGGTGCTTTCAGCCTATTACTTGACGCAAGCGTTAAATAATGGTGAAGGTGGTGCACAAATGCTACTTGGATTTCTAGATGAAGAAATAGGTGACACTGCGATTGATGAAAAAACATATGCGGTAGAGCTGAATCGCTATATAGAACAACTCAATTAATATTGCGGCTTAATGTTTTATAGGGTTTTAATCGAACCTCAAACAGAGAGTGCTGGACTTCTACAAAGCAGTAGAAGCCACAGCGAATCTGCAACAATAATCGAGTGTGTAATAGAAAATAAAAAGCCGTCAGAACCAACTGGTTTTGACGGCTTTTTATTCTATGACAGGTAGAGGATTCAATTTTCAGCGCGATAGATCCATGAAAACTTAAGTGAGATTCCAATCACGTCGCATGATCTCACTAGTGTCATTGGAAATAAATGAATTGTTTCTAATACATAGAACGTATTAACATGGTTGCACTTGGCCCATATGAGTAAATTCATTGAACATACAATTTGAGAGAGGGTTTAGTTGTAAAAATAATAGTTAGTTGGAATCTAGGTTAAATGAAAATAAAACTATTTAAAAAGCTACAAGTTGTATTTCTTGTGGTGTCAGCATCTTTAATGGTGGGGTGTTCGTCTATAGATGCGCATGCTGGTGGCGGATACGGAAAGCCGTTTTCAGGCACCGCGTTATCAGTCGCACGACAACCTTGCTATTTAAGAGCTGATATTACTTCTATCGCGTTATACCCACTATCATTGATTGACATTCCTTTGTCGTTAGCAACGGACGTTGTGTTTCTTCCTGTTGATTTAGTCATGGTAGCTACACCAACAACGAGTTATGGCGGTGTTGTTTCTCTAGGTTGTCCAAGCGGAAGCATGATCTAAAACGCTTATTTTATTCAAATAAATGGAAGGAAATGAAAGTGGAATTAAAAAGTAACTATTCAGAATCAGAAATAAACCAGCCACCATCGGTACTTCTTGTTACGTCTCTGTTGTGTCTGGCGTCCGTTTGTTGGGCTGCATTGCTGTTGGCCATTGAATATATTGTTGGGATAGAAATGAGTGGTACAGGCTTTCTTAGCACGTTAATCCCAGCCATGAGTGTTGGTTATTACTTCGGCTACAAGACTGGAGATGTAATGCCATCAAAAACAAGATGGTATGCTGTTTTACTGTGGACTTTAGCAAGTTTGGTAGTGTTCTCTCTTATCTTAATGTCGTTAGATATTTCTCCGTTTTATTTATTATCTGAGCTCGGTGGGGTAAGTATTTTTATTGCTATCATAATGCTAATAACGATTGGCATCGCCTACTTAATTTTAAAAAGTGGTGAGAAAATGGCGATTAGAGTGTTACTCAAAGCCAAGGAAAGTCAGTAGATAAAATACAACAAACGATTCAATTAGGATCATGACAAGACGCCAGCCATAATGTGCTGGCGTTTTAGTTTCCTGTTTGTAGGATTTTTTGTTTAAAAGGCAAACCCATTTATTGTGTTGTCGTTTGAGTTAATGGTTTATGCCTTGTGCGCAAGATAGCTTAGCAGGTTTATGTATCGAGAAACGTGTGTATAATTCGCCACGAATTACGATTTATAGATATGAAAGGTAAGTATGGCAGTCCTCGAAATTCTCTCCATTCCAGACCCAAGGCTTAAAGTAAAAGCAGAAAAAGTCACTGATGTATCGACAGTACAAACGCTGATAGACGATATGCTAGAAACACTTTACGCAACGGGCAATGGTATCGGTTTAGCTTCAACCCAAGTAGGCAGAAAAGAGGCGGTTGTTGTCATCGATATCTCTGACGAACGCAATGATCCTTTAATCTTGGTTAACCCAGAAGTGGTGAGCGGAGAAAACAAAGCACTTGGTCAAGAGGGATGCCTCTCTGTTCCTGAGTACTACGCAGATGTAGAGCGTTACACGTCAGTTGTTGTTTCTGCACTAGACCGTGATGGCAACCCGATTACAATCGAGAGCGATGAGTTCTTGGCGATTGTGATGCAGCACGAAATTGATCACCTATCTGGTAACTTGTTCATTGATTACCTTTCACCGTTAAAGCAAAAAATGGCGATGAAAAAAGTGAAGAAGTACGTAAAATCGCAAGCTAAGTAATATGAAAGGAAGTAACCCTCCATGTCGAGTTACTTCCTTTTAAATCAAGAATAGGACGGTAGTGAGAGCGGTTTATCTCTGTTTTTGGGGGAGATAACGCTTTACGACCTTCATAAGCCTTTGAAATGAAGAGCAGTCCATATGCGATTCATGAGGGCAGGAGGCGACATGGTTTAGGCTGTCTCGCACCGCTTTCAAACGTTTTATTTGCTCATCAATCTCAAGTGCCTTTTTCGTTAGTAAGTCACGATCGATATATGGCTTTGAAACTTCTGATTGATTCAACATTTCTGCCATTTCGTTAAGCGATATTCCAGCGATACGCCCCAAACTAATTAAATTGAGTGTATTGAGTGCCTCTGGTGAATATTGGCGTCTCAATCCATTCCTTCCTATCGAGCGAATTAACCCCAGCTGTTCGTAGTACCTGAGCGTTGAAGTCGGCAATCCTGATTTTCTAACCACTTCTGCAATATCCATATTATTCCCCATTGACTTCAAGTTGGCTTTAAGTTGTAGCATGCAACTAAGACCTTAACAAATCAAAAACATGAGGAGAGAAAAATGCTGCTTTTAATGGGATTGCAAGCGGTGCTAATAGGGATTGGTGCCACTTTGATAATGGATTTATGGGCATGGTTACAAAGGAGAGTGTTTGGTATTCCTTCATTAAACTATGCGTTGGTTGCGCGCTGGGTTTTGTACATGCCCCAAGGAAAGCTTATGCATGCGCCAATTATGGCGTCAGAGGCGATGCCGGGAGAAAAGTCACTTGGCTGGTTTTTGCATTATGCCATCGGCGTTACTTTCGCTTTGGCTCACGTTACTGTTTTTGGTCATCATTGGTTGGTAGAGCCCAGTCTAATGCCCAGCTTAATTACAGGCGTGATAACGTTGATCTTCCCATTTTTGGTCATTCAACCTTGTCTAGGATTTGGTTTTGCTGCGAGTAAAACCCCAACACCTTGGAAAGCCCGTTTTCTTAGCACATTGGCGCATTTGGGTTATGGTTTGGGTTTATTCATAGCCGGGTTTGCAATCAAAGTTACGAGCCAGTATTTTGCATAGAGAACATGAGCATCATGCAAACGAGTGGTTTTTATCTATGATGCTCAACTCTTGGTTGTTTTTTGCGCTTTGCTCATAGTTGGCCGATATGTCTAAAGTCTGTTGCATTTATCCAAGATGTAAAGTCGGCGGACATTTAACATTGTCTTAACGTCAGAATGGCAAGCGGTTTACCAAGAAAAACTAAAATTATCTGGTTTGACGTAAAGAATATTAAGGGTTTCAGATGGCTTCAAAAGTGGCAGGGATATCAATACTGAGTTTATTGGCAGCGCCAGTTGCGATGGGAGAAACATCCAGTGCTTATGATTTATGTTTGCTAGACAAAATAAAGCAAAGCAAAGGTGAAGAAACCATAAAGAGCATTCGCGCGCAGTGTGAGCTTGACACAGTAACCAGCACAGTGCCCGCTGATCCAGAAATTGAAGAGCCTGAAGAACTTCAGGAAAGTTTGGTCGACAAGCGTTTGGAATCAGAACGAGAAAACGCGTTCGAACCGTTTAGTCTGGTCGCGCATCGCGTTAACTATATTCTTCCGTTTACATACAGTGATCGTGTAAATAAACGCGCGTATGCCGACACCAAATACGGCGATGAACTGCGTAAGGAAGAGGCGGAGTTCCAAATCAGTTTTAAAGTACCAATGAACTATGATGACTTGTTGTTTGATGGCGATGGTCTGTTTTTTGGAATGACTCTTAAATCATTTTGGCAGGTATACACGGGTGCAGCATCTCGTCCATTCCGTGAAACCAATTATCGTCCTGAGCTGTTTTACTTCACTCCTACAAGTTGGCAGCCGCTTGGTGGCTCAACTTGGCTGGGTTTCGGTATTGAGCATGAATCAAATGGCCAAAGACAAGAGCTATCGCGCAGTTGGAACCGTGTCTATGCCAACTTAACCTTTGCAAAAGACAATTTTGCGGTTTCTATCCAGCCTTGGTGGCGTATACCTGAAGATGAAAAGACATCGCCTAATGATCCCAAAGGTGATGATAACCCGGATATCGAAGACTATATGGGACACTTTGAGCTATCGAGTGCTTACAAGTGGAATGGTTACGAGTTTACCTTTTTAGGTCGCCAGAACTTTCAAACACATAAGGGTTTTGCAGAACTGGGTGTGTCATTTCCGATTTGGGGCAAAGTTCAGGGGTACGCACAATACTCAGCGGGTTATGGTAAGAGCTTGATCGACTATGATCATAATCAGCAGCGGATTGGTGTTGGTATTGCAATCAACGGTGTTTTGTAGTTTTTCGTAGATGGATAGAAATTAACACTGGCAATTGAAATTTCAATATTTAGAATGCGAGGCTGAAATTGATTTCTAACCTAGAGTGATTTTATGCTTCGTGATTACACCTTCGATTGTCTTGTAACTATGCCTCGCCATGAGCTGGAAGAGTTTAGTGCTCGTATGATCAGTAAAATGGTGCCAGAAGACGTGATGAATGAGCTGTTCACTTTTGATCAAGAAGAAGTGGATAGTGAAGACCGCATGTTGTCTGCACGTCTTGATGCAATGCTACGCATGACAGCAATCGCACTGAGTGAAATTCAACAAGCGTTTGATGACTCAGACAACGCAAAGCAAAATAGCGAGCGAATGACGCGATTGGTGCTTTGGCATTTCTACGCGATCTCATTCCGTTTGGAAGAGGCCATCACGCTAGAAACACACTGTGCTCTAGTGGAAAAACTAATCGAAAATGCACCTTCGGATGTTTTTGCGTGGGTAAAAACATTGACGGAGCTGCTGCACACTTACGCTGAAATCAACGCGAAAGAGAATCCTCAAGACTAAACACCTGTCGTTTATCGTTCAGTAAATTAGAAACAAGGCGAGCCATTTGGTTCGCCTTGTTTTTTCGCGTCAGATAAACCTTCGGGTTTGAAATACCAAACAAGCCTAGACTCAGATTTGTTCGTTCACTAGCGAACGGCGTGATTCCTTCTTACACTAAATCAAGGTGTTTGTTGCTAAACAAGCAAATGCATGACTAAGTCGTGTATTGTTTTCCACTTAAATGCGGATAATTTATGTCGAAGAACCTTCTGGTTTTTAAATTGGAACCGACTATTGAGCGTGTACGCTTTCCAGCTGAGCTTCATCTATCTAAAGGAAGTGAACGATGGATCCGTTAACGCAAGGTTTATTGGGTGCAGCTTTGCCACTGGCCGTGAGCAACAAGCGAAACCTTGCAGTTGTTGGCGTGTTGGGCGTGGTCTCTGGGATGGCTCCGGATTTAGATGTGCTCATCCGTTCTTCAACTGATCCTTTGCTGTATTTGGAATACCATCGCCAATTTACTCACTCGCTCTTGTTTATCCCGTTTGGTAGTTTCATTTGTGCTTTGGTGTTGTATCCATTGTTCGCAAAAAAGCGAGGACTAAGCTTCCGGCAGAGTTGGTTTTACTGCGCGCTTGGTTATAGTACCCATGCGTTATTAGACGCATGCACCAGTTATGGAACACAGCTTCTATGGCCGATAAGCAACACGCGTTATGCTTGGAACACTATTTCGGTAATCGACCCCGCGTTCACACTCCCTATTTTAATATTGCTTTTGTTTGCTGCACTGAAGCGAAGCCCAAACTATGCCCGCATTGCATTTTTATGGTGTCTGGCTTACCTAAGCCTTGGAATGATCCAACGAGATAGAGCAGAAGCAGTTGGTTGGGAAATCGTCAAAGAGCGACAACACAACGCTATACAATTAAAAGCCAAACCAAGCTTTAGCAATCTTTTGGTTTGGAAACTAATTTATGAAACGGAAGAGAGCTACTATGTAGATGCCGTAAGGGTGGGGCGTTCAATAAAAATTTACCCTGGCGAATCAACTCCAAAGTTAAATATAAAAGAGCAATTTCCGTGGCTAAACCCGCAATCGCAACAAGCAAGAGACATCGAACGTTTCCGTTGGTTTTCAAACGGTTTTGTAGCGACGGATCCGAATAATGAAATGCGAATTGTTGATATGCGTTATTCCATCGTACCAAACCAAATTAATGCGTTATGGGGCATCAATCTATCCCCAAAAGCCAGCGCAGACGCGCACGTTGAATACACTGCTCATCGAGGAAGTACTGCAGAAGATCGCCAAGTTTTTTTCAACATGCTTACGGATTTTGAGTGATGGTTTTACTTTGGATGTCGATGCGGTTTCGTAATAACTATTACGCAGACTGAAAGTCCTTTACTAGGGTCGGCTTGCTAGCGAAGAAAATCTTGCCAAACAGGGACTTGTACTTCCAGCCAAGAGACAAAAGCCGTTTAGCTAAGTTCTTGTTTTCAATGATTGCAACCTCAACACCTTGGTAGTGGTAAGGATTGCTTTTGATGTAGTCGATAAATGCAGTAAGCACGCCTTGCCCGCGAACGGAGGGTGCAAAGTTGACTGCTACAATAGAAAAGCGTTGGCTACCTGCTGGGCAACGGACTAAACAGTGCCCAAGAGGATGAGTAATAGTCTCAGAAAATTCAGGAAAAGGGCGAGACTCAAGCTCTTGAGAAAGCGCATCGTATCGCTGACATAGATAAGAAAATAGTTGTTTCGCTTCGCTGTTCATATCGGTGCCGCTTTTGTGTTGCTTGGTTTAAAGGCATTGATGTCTCAAACATTGTAACCATAGATAGCAACACAAAACGCGGTAAACTTTTTCAGCAATGATTTCCTATTTTTGAAACCTAGATTGTTACAAATGAAGTTGAATGGTTTTTATATGGTGGTTGTGAACGGTGTTTCTAGTTGAAGGAAGAATACGCTGGTTACTGGATTCTTACTGGAATTCCTTTGTTAAAAGGCGAGCTGCTTGGTTTAATGCCGCTCGTTTAACTGCGAGTGGCATCTTTTGTATTTCGTCACCTTGTACAGCGACGATGGGATATGATGTGGGATCTTCTATCCTAGCTTTTCATGGTCTAAATTATCTCATTAACCACTCAGAGCGCTGCTATTAGATTCCTAGTCTCGCAAGGGCTCGCTGGACTGACACAAAAACATCGTTAAACTCCTGTTATTAAATTATTTGGTCCGCCTTTGCTTATTTTTGAGCGCTTAACTAGGCGTTACTCCAAGTGCTTAAATTGCAATGCCACAAGTCGCTGATACAACTCACAGCTTTGCATTAATGATTGGTGGTTACCAACATCGACTAATTCGCCATTGTCGAGCACCGCAATTTTATCCGCATGTTGGATAGTCGAAAGACGATGAGCAATGATCAGCGTTGTGCGTCCTTTCATTAGAGCTTCAAGTGCTTGCTGAACGTGATGTTCACTTTCACTATCAAGGGCGCTGGTAGCTTCGTCTAGCAGTAAGATTTTTGGATCTTTTAGAATCGCGCGAGCAATCGCAATGCGCTGCTTTTGTCCGCCTGATAGCCTAACGCCGCGCTCCCCTAAAAAGCTGTGATAGCCTTCGGGAAGCTTCTCAATAAACTCATGGGCATGGGCTTTTTTCGCGGCTTCGATAACTTGTACATCCGTCGCTTCAGGATTACCGTAGCGAATATTATGAAAAACATCATGGCTAAACAGCGCTGGTTGTTGTGGTACGAGCGCCATTTGACGTCGAAGCTCGTTTGGGTCGAACTGTCGAATATCTTCACCACCAAACAACACTTGCCCTTGCTGTGGGTCATAAAATCGTTGCAGCAGTTCGAATAGTGTTGTTTTACCTGCACCAGAAGGGCCGACCAACGCCAGTACTTTTCCTTGTTCAGCGGTTAGATTTAATTCTTTGATTGCTGGTTGATTTGGGCGAGAAGGGTAGTTGAAACTCACCGAATTAAAGTTAACCTCAGCAGGCATGTCGGCACGGACAGGCAAATGGTTGCTTGGCGCTTTAATATCACTGTCTACTTGAAGGATCTCAATCAGCCGTTCGGTAGCACCTGCGGCTCTTTGCAATTCACCCATGACTTCGGAAATGGTTGCAGTCGATGAGGCAACCATAATGGCATAAAACACAAATGCGGCTAGGTCACCCGCAGACATTTTTCCCTGAATCACATCGCTGCCGCCTACCCAAAGCATGCCTGCAATCGCGCTGAACACAATCACAATAACGCCTGATATCAGGATCGCGCGCTGTTTTACTCTCTGTCTACCTACTTCATAAGCTTTTTCCACCTCGACAGCGAAAGCCGCTCGTTCATGCGACTCTGAGCTAAAACTTTGCACGGTTTTAATATGTTCTATCGCTTCTCCAGCGTAGCTGCCAACATCGGCCATTGAGTCCTGACTTTGGCGAGAGAGAGCACGCACGCGTCGTCCATAAAACAAAATCGGAACCAGAACCAAAGGCACAGAAGCAAGCACAATCAGCGTGAGCTTAACGTTGGTAGCGAATAACATAATGATGGCACCAAAACACATCAAAGCGCTACGCATCGCCATCGAGAACGATGAACCAATAATGCTTTGCAGCAATGTGGTATCGGTAGTCAGGCGTGACATAATATCGCCACTACTGTTGGTCTCAAAATAGCTCGGATGCAGCGTAATCACATGGTTAAACACCGCAAGGCGAATATCCGCACTAACGCGCTCACCTACGGAAGAGACAAGGTAAAAGCGAAAGAAAGTCCCAATGGCAATACACAATGTGACACCGACAATAAACTGAATCGCATTGGTAAGCTCTTGCAATGATTGCTGAGCAAAGCCTTGGTCGATAAGTATGCGTACTCCATAGCCAACGGATAACGTCAAACTTGCTGTCGCGACAAGGGCAACCAAGGCCGCCGCAACCCGCCATTTATACGGTGCAATAAAGGTGTTGAGTTTAAGAAGAATGCTGAGATTTTTGTTATTTTTTCTGCTCATGAGTGACTCACAAAGCGTTTTAGGTACCTGGCATAGTAAGCCAGTTTGGTTGGTGAGACCAGCGAACTACCGCGTTCGGATTAGGAAATTCACTGGGATAACCAATATCGCATGTATATCGAAAATCACTTAAACGTCGAAGAGACTAGAATCAGCTTTTAGTTCGGAGGGTGTTACGCACGGCTTTTGGCGAGTAGCAGGTCGACTTTTCCTTTGGCTGTTTTGCTAACTGCTTGCATCAACTGAAAACTTGGCTTAACGATACCTGAGTTTTCTAATCCTTCTACCATTAAGATCCAAAGCTTGGCCGTCATTTGTGCATCGGCTAGTGCGCGGTGAAAAACGCCGTCGTTGTCGATATTTTTATAGCGAACAAGTTCACCTAGCTTGTGTGACGGAGCATCTTGAATGAGCCGTCTTGCCACCAGTAAGGAGCAAGCAAACTCACCTGAATAACCACAGTTGATTCGCTCAAGCTCTGCATCTAAAAATCGTTTATCGAAGGACGCGTTGTGAGCGACAAGGTTCTCGCCAGCAATGAACTCACTAAATGACGCCATTACCTCTTCGCAGCTTGGTGCCGATCGCAACATATTGTTGGTAATGCCGGTGTAGTTCTCAATGAAAGAACTCACTCTGAAACCGGGATTCATGAGTTGCTGAAAACTATCGACAACCTCGCCATTGACTAACTTTACTGCACCAATTTCTATTGCGCGATCACCTAAAGTAGGAGAGAGACCTGTGGTTTCAAAGTCGAGTACGACCACAGAGTTTGCTTGAGGCATAAAATTTTCCAGCTGAGTAATATTGCGCAAGAGTATTATTGAAAGCGACAGAAAAAGAAAGGCGAACACAATGGTGAATATCTGTCTATCTTTACTCCACAAAGTCAGTGTTCGTCGTCCACTGTTTATGGACAGGCACGTTCTGGCTTACCCATCGCGGCTTGTGCGGTAGCCTTATATTTCAAATGTTTTTCGGCTTTTCGATTCGTTTCAATTAAGCATTAACTTTCGATATAAAATACTGATTATAAATTGATTTTATAAATCCACTTCGGCATCATTCACGGCTTGATTTTAAAGATGAATGTCATCACGGCAAAAAATTAGAACAACTTATAATGCGAGGCTAGGGAACGATGGAACAAATGAAAAATCACTATTTAGAGATACCTGAAGAAAGAAAATTGCGTATTTTTCGTGAAGAAGACGAACGTTTCTACAGCTTTTGGGAAAAAATGCTTGATGAAAAGCAGTCCTTTTATCAACAACCTCTCAAAAGAATGAAAGGCGACGCTTGGTATTCGCTTGATGCATTCTTCACTGCTTCAGAATACGGACAACATCAGGCCTCGCCAGCTTATATAAAAAGAGCACTCGAGTTACTGAATAACGTATACTTACTGGCCAATCATTCAGACCAAGTTGTTGAATTCTCCGTTGGGCACCGACACTTTTCGGAAGTGGGTAACCGTTCTGTTGCAGGAGGAACAATGGATGCATGGTTGGATGAAATCTGTTTAGCGATGGCAGCGAGAGATTGGCGCGGCGTAGAGCTGATGACCATCATGGATGAGTCGTTAGTGCGTTTAAAAGATCCATTCGATGTTGCGCTAGTCGAGTTCGTTAACGGTGTATTTAGCAATTCATCAGCGTTACCTGAGTTATTGCAAACTGTGATGGAGAAATCCTCCCCGCAATACTTAGAATCAACCAGAGTGCCCTATGTACATTCTTTGTTTATTCCATTTGTGAATGTGTTTGTTGCCATTATCGATGGCGATGAGGCGCATTATCAAGAAGCACTGAGAGATGCGTTAGAGGCGCATTACCAGTTCTACATGAATGAAGATGTTCGTTATTCGCCAAAAGGGAATGTTTCTTTGAAACTGATTGGTCTTGCTGCATTGGCATACGATAAGTATGGCTGGACAATTCCAGAAACCGCATATTTGCCGAAATGGCTCGTTTACGGTGAACAGGATCTTTGTTCTAAATAAATCATTAATAGAACACCTTATGTAGTGTCTGCAGCAATGCCGTTCGGCAGCACCTCGAGCAAACATGTTGCACCTTATCCTGCCATTTAGCTGCGAAGAGTTGAAAGAACTCCAACACACGTTTGCCACGGAAAAGGGCATTTGGTTTGGTAACCCGCAAGTCACGGTACATCCAAATCAATCGATTGTTGAATGGTATATTGGTGACTACCTGCTCAATCTTGGTGATGACGAATTAAGGTCGTTTTTCAATCAGTTACTCGGTAAGAAGGCATAAACTTATCAATATGCGAGCTTACTAACACGCCATACGCGACACTTCATGTATTCTTAATTGAAGCGAAGAAGAGGATTTATCAATGTCAAAAAGCTCCAAACTTCACAATGAAGACAAACTGGTTAAGAAGGCACTAGAGATTGGTGGGAAGATGGCGAAGCTACAAGGCTTTGACCTTCCTCAGTCACCACAACCTCTAAGAGTAAAAGCGATTTACCTATTCTTGGTTGATGCCAAACAGATCACCCCATTACCGGAAAGCAAGCTAGACGGCGCAAGCATCAAACACCGACTGGCAGTCTGGATACACAGTGCATTGCCAGACAACGACCCTCTAAAGTAGAAAACCTCATAAGTCATATAGGTCATTAATTAACAAGGCGAGCCAAATGGTTCGCCTTGTTTGATCTTGGCGAGTGCACCGAGGTCTTCTAATGTTTCGTTATCATTGATTTACAAAACAGCATCAAAAGGGCTAAAGATAAAGCCAGAGAAGCGCTACAATGCTCGCGTTGCAAGAGTGCAACCAAGAATACTCATTTACAGAAGCCTTGAAGTAACCATACATGTCTAAAGATTTCGAATTCACTACAGAATACACACTCGACAAGCCATTTTTTGCTGAGTGTTATGATCAAACTAGCCAGCCAGTTAAGTTCCCGCAAGCGTATTTGAAAGGGATCCTCTTTCTAATTTTTGGTGTGGTTTTATTGGAGTTTGAACTGCTACCTAACGGTTACGTCGGTTGGTTCTTTATCGTATTGAGTGTGATTGAAGCGTGCAGCGTTTACTTCAAAAGAACTTGGTGGCTGTGGCGTCAAACCATCAGCTCAAGCCGCGGCAGTAAAGTGGTGTTTGAAGTGAATGCAGATGGCGTGCGCTACAAAAGCGGTAAAGTTGACCGCAGCCTCGCTTGGAATGAAATCGACCAACTCGAACAAACTGATTTGGGCTTTATCCTTCACCTTGGTAAACAACGCCAATACATCAGCAAATCTTGCTTAAACGAAGAAGTGATCGCGTTTATGGTAGAGCAGCACGCGGCATCAAAAGCGAGCTAACCAGCTCATATCAAGCTGGAATGAGCGTTCTAAAAAGTAGGTGATATATGATCGAACATTGTAGCAAGTATATCGTCGATTCTGAATCAATTGGGTTTGATGTAGAAAGCTAATAAGGCTTAGAGGTTTCTCTTTCGGACATACTGCTTCGGTGTCATGCGCGCAATCTGCTTACACTCTCTAGTCATGTGTGCTTGATCGGAAAAACCTTGCTCCAGCGCCAACTCCGATAAAGTAAGATCGGGTTGCGCTCGGAGTTGCTCTAAAGTGTGCTTCACTCGTTTAATGCGTTGGTAATGTTTAGGAGTAATCCCCAACCATTTCTGAAAATTGCGCTCTCTCTGGCGCTGACTGATGGTCCCTGTAGGTTGTTCAATAATGTGGCCGACATACTGCGGTTCATATTCCTCAATCAGTGTTTGAACCCAGCGATATAACGTAGAAATCCTTGCATATGGCGAACGAGCTGTTTGCAGAGACTCAAATGTTGCTAGTGCAGAAGAAGCCAAAGGGTGGTCGTCTTGAATCCGCAATAGCTGTTCTAGACGTTTACCAAATAGTTGATAACCAACAGCAGGATGAAAGCGTACGCCAGTCATCACCGCGCCTGGCGGTAGGCAGACCTGATGTGCCAGAATGCTTATAGGCAGTAGGACAACCCCCGGCGTCTGCCACTCACCATCTATTTGTACTTCATTCTGTAAAATGAATACCACACCTGTACCAGCATCACTGAGTAATTGTTTACGTACGGTTTGCGTCGTATCAGGTTTGACGGATGCTGACCAAATGGCTTGAACATAGCCAGCTAAAGCCTTTTGAGGTTTTAAAATATCAAATTCTAAGTTCAAATGAATCATCCTATTTAACCTCAACTTAAATGAGAAAGTGATACACATGTACTTTTCATCCTATTAAGTTGAGGTATAAGCAGTGGCTTACAAGTAAGAACCGTCAAATAGAATTATCGAGGTTTATAGACTCCAACCTTTGGCTTAAATGCCTTAACTATTCGGTTCCAACTATTGATCGCGTTGATCGCAATTGTTAGGTTGACCATAGCTTCTTCTCCAAAGGTATTCAAGGTCAGCTGATAGCTATCATCATCTACTGGTAGGCCAGCAGTTAGTAATTCAGCCCAACCTAGTGCAACGTGTTCTGCATCGCTGTAGAATGGCATATCTTTCCATGCACTAAGCCCCCATATGCGTTCCGGCTTTTCACCTAACTTAAGCGCATCTTTACTATGCATGTCGATACAAAATGCACATTGATTGATTTGCGATATGCGTAACTTAACCAGTTCCCATATGATCATGTTCATGGTTTCTGATTGGCTAAATTGTTCATGGAAGTAAGCTTCCTGAGCGTATAGGATTTCTATTGCTTTTGGCGCTACTTCAATATAGTTGAGTCGTTTTTTCATGGTCATTCTCCTCTGTTTTTTACATAGTAAAAAACGCTCTTAGCAAAAGATTGAAGATTTTCGACATGCACTCAATAAAGTTAGATAAAAGAGTGAACGACGAAAGCGAAAAGTGTACCTATTGGAAACCAAGAAAACTTATGCCAATTAACAAAGTATTGCTCTAAATAATGCGACTTAAGGTTGGCGTCTATTTTTACTCCACCACCTTCCGTAAACGAGCAAAAGGTGCTGAGTTACCTATATACACGCCAGCCGCAACGATAAAGACGCCTAAAACATTTTCCCATTGAGCCTGCTCACCAGAAATGAACGAAATCAGTAGAGTGAATACCGGCATAATATTAAATAATGGAGACATTTTATCTGGACCAAGAACGATAGCACCTTTCATCCAAAAGTAATAAGCGATCAAAGTGCCAAACAGGCTCATGTACGCTATTAGTGATAGGTCTTTAAATGTTATGGCATTTAAGCTACGGCTAAAGTCGCCGTGGTACATCGCTATAGCGACCATTTGAATGGCACCAATACTTAACACCCAACGTAACTGCTGAGTTACTGGGATATGAGATGTTAAACGCTTCGCTAGAATTGTGTATAAACACCCACTAATTAAAGCAAATAACATGTATAGATCACCAATATTACTATTGCTGCTAATAGAATGAATATTTCCCCCTGTAATGACGATTACCACTCCACAAAAACTGATTAGTGCACCTAAAATAGTTTTAACCGAAATGGAAGTTTTGAGAATAAAGCCCGACAACAAGATAGTGACAAGTGGTAGATTTGCCTGAACAACCGCTGCGTTAACTGGGGTAGTAAAGCTCATTGCAGAGAAAATAGAGAAGTTTTGGATAGTTACACCCACGGTTGCTATAACAAACAACGACAACATACTTTTTCGTGTGAGTTTGGCTCCATATGGAGAGCGTTTAGTTCCTCTTATCAGTAAGAGTATTAAAGCTGCAACGGAAAATCGTAACGTCGCTGAATCCAAAGGAGAGACATCGCTATTAATAGCCTTTATTACGTTAAAGTTACTAGACCAAAAAAAGATAGCGACAACAACACCGCACCAAATTGATAAATGCTTAGACATAGATCTTCCTGATAAAAATTAACTTGACGCGATAATGCTATATATTTCATATTTGATTTTTAATAGCCAAATTTAAGAGGGTTAATCCCAAATATGGAACGTCACTCTTTGGATGACCTTTTGTTATTCGTTTCTGTTGCTCGCTATCAAAGCCTAACACAAGCATCTGAGCGTCTTAATGTCCCGTTAGCCACGCTAAGCCGGAAGTTAAAAAGGCTGGAAATAAACTTAAATTGCAGACTATTTAATCGCAGTGCACACCACTTTGCGTTAACAACTGATGGCGAAAAATATTATCAACTCTGTGAGCCGTTACTTCTTAGCTTAAATAATGTGACATCGAGAATTGCGACTGAGCGTCAGTCTTTAAGCGGAACGATCAAAATATCAGCGCCAATTAACATGACACAGATGTGGTTAAAGCGGTGCGTTTATGAATTTGCAGAGCAACATCCGAAGATATGTATCGATTTAGATGTACAGAATGAAAAAATCAATCTTGTATCTAACCGTGTCGATGTTAGTTTTCGTCTTGGTGATCTTATTGAACAAGACTGGATTGCTCAGAAATTATGGTCGATTCCATTTGCGCTTTGTGCATCACGAAGCTATTTAGAACAACACCAACCGATTACCCATCCAGAACAACTTGTTCATCATCGCCTAATTACGGTAAACAACGACAGCCAATGGAAATTAGTTAATCAAATCACCAATGAAACATTTGATCATCCGCTAAAGTTTCAATTCACTTCAAATGATGTACTGCTAGTTAGAGACGCCGTCATCCATGGTTTAGGAATTGCGTGGATTCCAACCTATTACTTTCATGAGCTAAATCATGATCAACATAACCTGCTGCCTTTGTTGCCAGAATGGCAATGCTCGGGTAAAGAAGTATTCATTATGTATCGAGACCGCGATAAAAGGCCTGCAAGAGTTGATGCATTTATTGAACATGTCTTAAATTGGAAAAATCGCATTCAAATGTTTGCTTGAAAGAGGTTTATCACATTGTGCTGTGCCGGTAACCTCAAGTGAAGCTTCATGACTCTGCTTCAATTGAGTTCATTTATTTAACCTCTAAAAGAATCATGAATACATAGGCAGTTAATGGGATTCGAGTTTACAAGTGATTCGGTCAGCTAAAACTCAAGCTAAGTAGAAAGTATTTGCAGTTGTATTTGCCTCTGAAAATCGTTTAGAGCTTTCTCATCCGCGAGGTTCTATAAGAAATTATTAAGGATATATTTGTGTGTGATTTCGTGAAAAAAATTATTGTAGGTTTACTTTTCAGTGCTTCGTCTTTTGCTTCCTTAAGTCAATATGTTCCAGCAATGAATGATAAGAACGGTTATGTAGAACCATTTCAGATGTTTGATAATGTCTATTATGTAGGAGACAAGTGGGTCTCATCATATGCCATTGCTACAGACGACGGACTTGTTATCATTGATACGCTTGACTTCCCTTACTCTAAGTGGATACCTATCAACCTAGAGAAGCTAGGGCTAAAAGATAAGCCAATAACGCACATATTGGTAACTCATGGGCATTCTGACCACGTTGGGGGCGCCCAGTTACTTCAAGAGAAGTATGGTTCCAAAGTCGTGATGACCAAAAGCGCTCATGAACTATCTATACAGCAATCAAACAAAAGCGAAGGTGAGAACAAGTTCCTTCCTCCAAATTTAGACATAGAGATAAAAAGCGATAGCTCTATGGCTATTGGTGGACATGAGTTTAAGTTCTATCTCACACCTGGCCACACGGAAGGTGATTATTCCTTAGACTTCACTGTTGAAGATAATGGCGAACAATATCGTGCTTTTATCGTTGGTGGGCATAGCGTAAGTAGCAATGATCCAGAAGTTATTGGCCAGTTCCTGACTAGCATGGAGAAAATTAGAAAAATTTCACTACAGGCACCTATTGTGAACGTTAACCTTTCGAACCATCCACATAAAAATTTCCTTTTTGAAAATAGGAAGAAGCTCGGTACAAGCGGTAACCCGTTTATCAGTGAGGCAAACTTCTTCATGTTCCTTAAGCAACAAGAAGATTTAGCTAAGGGAAAACTAGAAGAACTATAATACCGTGGTATACGAGCAGCCTTCGTTATTAGGTTAGAGATTTGCTCTTGAGTTATAGCTAAGGCTTTGATGAGTTGCTCAATCAAGATTCGACACTTGTGGTAGCTATATTGTTTGTAGGTTCTAGTGGCAAAGGCGCTGTGCGTAAACATTCGTATTGTGTGCCTTAAACCTTTGCAAGGCGTTACGTGCTTTCTAGAAAAGTCTCAAAATAGCGTACAATTAGCGTTTTGACACAGCGGAAATCATCATGGCCAAAACTGTTCAGCAGCAAATCGGAAACATTGCTCTAGTCGTTGAAAATTACGACGATGCTATCGAATTCTATACTCAAAAACTTCAATTCACTCTGGTTGAAGATACCAACCTAGGTGGTGGTAAACGCTGGGTTCAAGTTTCTCCTCCAAACTCCAATGGTACAAACCTACTTTTAGCTCAAGCGAGTACACCGGAGCAAACGCATGCAGTAGGAAATCAAACAGGTGGTCGTGTTTTCCTGTTTCTGCAAACTAATGATTTTTGGCGTGACTACGAGTTGATGAAGAAAAATGGTGTTGTATTTAATGAAGAGCCTCGTGTAGAAGAATACGGGACAGTGGTGGTGTTCCAAGATCTCTATGGTAATAAATGGGACTTACTGCAACTGAACTAGAAACTACATAGCACCTGCATAGCATAGTGTTCATGAGGAGTTTCCAACAAGCCTTTAAGGCTCTGAGATATTAGTGCTAATTCAAAGGTTCTCAGAAGTTACTGTATTTCTAAATCACTTTTGTGCAAACAATAACTAGCCATCATTCCTTCTCGATGTATCAACAAGTGTTAGGGCGGCACACCAAAAACAAAGGCGAACCAATCGGTTCGCCTTTGTTTATTTAGATTCTACAAAAATTAATCTTCGTAGTTATCGATGCTTGGGCATGAACAGATTAGGTTACGGTCGCCGTATACGTTATCTACGCGGTTTACCGTTGGCCAGTACTTCCAAGATTTGGTCGCTTTAGACGGGAAGCAGCCAATCTCGCGAGAGTAAGGGCGGTCCCAATCTTCAGCTGAAAGATCAACTTGAGTGTGTGGCGCGTTAACAAGTGGGTTGTTATCCAGTGGCCATTCACCGTTTTTCACTTTCTCCATTTCTTCGCGGATAGCGATCATCGCATCACAGAAGCGGTCCAGCTCTTCTAGATCTTCCGATTCCGTTGGCTCAACCATTAGCGTGCCCGCTACAGGGAACGACATAGTTGGTGCGTGGAAACCGTAGTCCATTAGACGCTTCGCGATGTCTTCTTCGCTGATACCTGTTTCTTCTTTCAGCGGACGAATGTCGATAATACATTCGTGCGCTACGCGGCCATTTTTGCCACGGTAAAGAACAGGGTAGTGTTGGCGAAGTGTTTCCATCACGTAGTTTGCGTTCAGAATAGCTACTTTTGTAGCATCTGTTAGGCCAGCTTCGCCCATCATTGCGATGTAAGCCCAAGAGATAGGTAGGATAGAAGCGCTACCCATATCTGCTGCTGATACTGCGAAATCTGCGCCTTCTACACCGTCTTCAATATGCCCTGGTAGGAAAGGAGCTAGGTGAGATTTCACACCGATAGGACCCATACCCGGACCGCCACCACCGTGCGGGATGCAGAAGGTTTTGTGTAGGTTTAGGTGAGAAACGTCTGAACCGATGAAGCCTGGTGATGTTAGACCAACCTGCGCGTTCATGTTAGCGCCGTCTAGGTAAACCTGACCACCAGCGGCATGAACCATTTCACACACTTCTTTCACTTTCTCTTCGTAAACGCCGTGCGTAGAAGGGTAAGTGATCATAATGCTTGATAGGTTGTCTTTGTGTTTCTCGATTTTCGCTGCTAGGTCGTCGATGTCGATGTTGCCTTCTTCATCACACTTAACCACAACCACTTTCATTGACACCATAGATGCTGTCGCAGGGTTAGTACCGTGCGCAGAGCTTGGGATCAAACATACGTTGCGGTGACCTTCGCCACGGCTTTCGTGGTAGCGTTGAATCGCGATAAGACCAGCGTACTCACCCGATGCACCAGAGTTTGGTTGTAGTGAGAATGCGTCATAGCCAGTGATTTCACATAGCTTTTCTTTAAGATCTTTTGCGAGTGCTGCGTAACCAGCTGCTTGTTCTGCTGGTGCGAACGGGTGGATCGAACCAAACTCAGGCCAAGTTACTGGAATCATCTCTGCTGCTGCGTTCAGCTTCATCGTACAGCTGCCCAGTGGGATCATGCCGTGCGTGAGTGAGAAGTCTTTGTTCTCTAGCTGTTTTAGGTAACGCATCATCTGTGTTTCGCTGTGGTGCGTGTTAAACACAGGGTGTGTTAGATATTCTGTTGTGCGGCGCAATGCTTCTGGAATGGCTGCAAACTCGTTGCCTGCGATTTCAGTTGATAGTGCTGCGACTTCTTCTTTCACACCGAATACTGCGAATAGGGCTTCTACATCTGCCACGGTTGTGGTTTCGTCGAAGCTCACACCTAGCTGAGTACCCAACTTACGTAGGTTGATGTCTGCGGCTAGTGCTTTCGCGTATAGGTCTTCAGTTTGTGCACCTGTGTTGATAGTGATGGTGTCGAAGAAGCTGTTGTGAGCAAGCTCGAAGCCGCCTTTAGTTAGGCCAGCGGCTAGGATGGCTGTCATGTGGTGCGTACGACGAGCAATCGTGCGTAGACCTTCTGCGCCGTGGTAAACCGCGTAGAAAGACGCCATGTTCGCTAGCAGTGCTTGAGCAGTACAGATGTTTGAAGTCGCTTTTTCACGACGGATGTGCTGTTCACGCGTTTGCATTGCCATACGCAGTGCTTGGTTACCGTTGGTATCGATAGAAACACCGATAACACGCCCAGGCATTGTACGCTTGTGCTTATCACGAGTTGCCATGAAAGCAGCGTGTGGACCGCCGTAACCCATCGGCACGCCAAAACGTTGTGCTGAACCGATTGCTACGTCTGCGCCCATTTCACCTGCAGGTTTAAGCAGGGTAGAAGCAAGAAGGTCCGTTGCTACAGTCACTAGTGTTTTGTTTGCTTGCGCTTTAGCGATGATGTCCGTTAGGTCACGAACTTCACCTGTTGTACTTGGGTATTGAACTAGTGCGCCGAACACGTCTTGCTCTGGTAGTGATTCTAAAGAACCAACCAAGACTTCAAAGCCGATGAATTTCGCACGAGTTTTTACCACTTCGATGGTTTGTGGGTGAACGTCGTCAGCAACGAAGAATACGTTGCTCTTGCTTTTACCCGCACGCTTACAAAGTGTCATCGCTTCTGCTGCTGCCGTTGCTTCATCAAGCAATGACGCGTTCGCGATTTCCATACCAGTAAGATCCATCACCATTTGTTGGTAGTTTAGAAGTGCTTCTAAACGACCTTGTGAGATCTCTGGTTGGTAAGGGGTGTAAGCAGTGTACCAGCCCGGGTTTTCCATCACGTTGCGTAGAATCACGTTCGGCGTGAAGGTGTTGTAGTAACCCTGACCAATGAATGTACGTTTAACTTGGTTCTGATCGGCGAACTTACGCATGGCTGCCAGCATGTCTGCTTCGCTTTTCGCTTCAGCCAAGCTCATTGGTTGCTCTAGGCGAATTTGTGCTGGTACGGTTTCGTCGATAAGCGAATCTAGGCTAACTGCGTTGATCGCTTCCAACATTTTCTGTTGGTCAGATTTGTTTGGTCCATTGTGGCGAGCAACGAACTCGTTTTGTGTGCTGAGGCTTTGAAGTAATTCAGTCATTGTCCTTTACCTACTCCTTGGTTCGGGTAACGGATTTGCGTTACTGATAAATTAAATTATACGTCCGAACCTAGAAAAAAAGCTGTTCTCTAAACAGGCTAGGGAACAGCTTTCGTCACATCCTAATTACTCTTCTTCGATAGAGTTTAGGTATTCGTCTGCGTCTTTCAGGTTATCTAGTTCAGATACATCAGACATCTTCACTTTTACGATCCAGCCACCTTCGTACGGCTCTTCGTTAATTAGCTCTGGGCTGTCTTCTAGTTCTTCATTGATTTCTACGATTTCACCAGTGATTGGTGCGTAGATGTCTGACGCTGCTTTTACAGATTCAACGAGAGAGAAGCTTTCACCTGCTTCAACTTCGTCTTCTACGTCTGGTAGGTCAACGAATACCACGTCACCTAGCATTTCTTGTGCATGCTCAGAAATACCAATTGTTACTGTGCCGTCACCGTTGTCACGTACCCACTCGTGGCTATCTGCAAACTTCAGTGTTTTGTCCATTGCTTAATCTCCGAATAACTTGTCAGGAATTATTATGATTTCAAAAAAATCGTTTACTGGTATAGAGGAAAGCGACTGCAAAGTTCTTTTACTTCTTTGCGAACGCGTTTTTCAACTTCTGCGTCACCTTCAGGGTTGTTCACTAAACCGTCCAGTACGTCACCAATCCAATTACCGATGAGTTTGAATTCTTCAGCGCCAAAGCCGCGGCTTGTACCCGCAGGCGTTCCTAAACGGATGCCCGATGTAATCATAGGCTTCTCTGTATCGAATGGGATGCCATTTTTGTTACATGTGATCCGAGCACGCTCTAGAGCTTCTTCTGCTTTATTGCCTTTCAACCCTTTCGGACGAAGGTCAACCAGCATTAGGTGCGTGTCTGTGCCACCAGTTACGATGTCGCAACCGCGAGTTTGCAATACTTCCGCTAGGACTTTTGCGTTATTGATCACCGAATCAATATAAGTTTTAAATTCAGGGCCAAGCGCTTCACCAAATGCGACCGCTTTGGCTGCGATAACGTGCATCAGTGGGCCACCTTGTAGGCCAGGGAATACGGCTGAGTTGATTTTCTTAATGATGTCTTCGTGGTTAGTAAGAATCATACCGCCGCGAGGGCCACGCAATGTTTTGTGTGTTGTAGTCGTAACAACGTGTGCGTGTGGCAGTGGGCTAGGGTGTGCGCCTGTTGCGATAAGACCAGCGATGTGCGCCATGTCGACCATAAGAATTGCATTTACTTCGTCTGCGATTTCACGGAATTTTGCAAAGTCGATAGTACGTGGAATAGCGCTACCACCTGCGATGATCATTTTAGGTTGGTGCTCAAGTGCAAGCTCACGAACATCTTCGTAGTTAATTTCTAGTGTTTCGCGATCAACACCGTATTGAACTGCATTAAACCATTTACCAGAAAGTGCAGGGCGTGCGCCGTGCGTCAGGTGACCACCTGCGTCTAAAGACATACCAAGAATGGTGTCACCAGGTTGAAGCAGTGCCAGTTTTACTGCGCCGTTTGCTTGCGCGCCTGAGTGTGGTTGAACGTTTGCGTATTCACAATTAAAAAGTTTTTTTGCGCGTTCGATAGCAATGGCTTCCACTGTATCTACGTGCTCACAACCACCATAGTAACGGCGACCTGGGTAACCTTCAGCGTATTTGTTTGTTAGGCATGTGCCTTGAGCTTGCATTACCGCTTTAGAAACAATGTTCTCAGAAGCGATAAGTTCGATTTGTTCGTTTTGGCGAGCGGATTCCGCTTGAATTCCAGCAAAGACAGCATCATCTGTCGCAGAGAGGTTGGTAGAGAAAAAGTTTTCCAAGCTGTGGTTAGGGTAACTCTTATTCATGGTAGTTGACCTTCCAAATCTGAAAATGAACCCGCAATAGATGAGTTATGATTTGCGGTTGTGGTTCATTTGTCCTCAAAAACAGCTGAACTGCGTAGCAGAACAGAGTGAACATCCGGCCCTAAATTTGGGCAAAAACTCCGTTGGATTGCGTGTTTCCTTTACCAATCTCTTACGGAAATATGCATCTCTACATCTAACAAGTTGGTAACATAGCGCCTGTGACGGGAACAATCAACCAAAAATTTCCTATAGGAAACAAGATTTCAAAATTTGTTAACAAGAGCACGCTTTAATTCACTTGGTGGACTTCTATCCACTATGTGCTTCATGCACAATGCGAGTAAGACAAAAAATATGGATATCTATAGAGGGATTTATGGCAGAAAGTATTTACGATGAATACCCATCGATGACGTTGGCAAAAGAGCAACATGACCAAAATATCGAGCCGTTAAAACTGGGCCAGCGTATTAAGGATATCCGCTCGAAACTCGGTATCACATTAGAAGAGGCCAGTCAGCGAACCGGGCTTGCTCGATCTACACTGAGCAAAATAGAAAATGAGCAGATCTCCCCGACGTTTCAAGCGATGCAAAAATTGGCACTTGGCTTACAAATTGACATGCCACAACTCTTTGAGCCACCTAGAAAAAAGGTAGCGACAGGGCGTAGGGATGTTACCAAGAAGAATGAAGGTAAACCACACCCAACACAAACTTATGAACATGAACTGCTCGCGACACAACTTTCCAATAAGAAAATGATGCCGTTTAAGAGCCAAATTCGAGCTCGTAGTTTTGATGAATATAAAGACTGGGTTCGTCATGATGGCGAAGAATTTCTGCTTATCTTATCTGGTGAGGTCATGTTCTATTCTGAGTTTTACGAACCTGTTGTTTTAAGCGAGGGAGACAGCGTTTATTACGATGCAAATATGGGACATATGTTGACCAGTGTTAGCGAGGAAGATGCGCTCATTTTGTGGGTGACAGCCAAATAGTGATAAATACTTGTAAATTTCCTATAGTGAAAGCAAACGATTGCTGTTGGTGGTCGTTATGATGAAAAGGCGCTTTTTTGATGAGAACTTGCTCATTAAAGCGCTTTTTTTGTACGATTTGTTGTGATTAAAATGTTAAGAGTCACACTTTTGCAAGTCGATCTACGTCTTGTTCGTGCAAAATAGAATGAGCCATGTTTATTATTGGAAACACATCGAATGCCGACAGCATTCTCGGGTCTATCTAAATGGAGACGAAAATGACTCAAGAACTACTGAAAACACCACTACACGCACTTCACGTTGAAGTTGGTGCCAAAATGGTCCCGTTCGCGGGTTACGATATGCCTGTTCAGTATCCTCTAGGCGTAAAGAAGGAACACTTACATACTCGTGATGCGGCAGGTCTGTTTGATGTTTCTCACATGGGACAGCTTCGCCTAATTGGTGACGGTGCAGCTGCGTTCCTAGAAACATTAGTCCCAGTGGATATTGTGGATCTTGAGTCTGGTAAACAGCGTTACGCTTTTTTCACTAATGAAGAGGGCGGCATCATGGACGACTTGATGGTGGCTAACCTAGGTGATCATCTGTTTGTGGTTGTGAACGCAGCATGTAAAGTGCAAGATATCGCACACCTACAAGCGCATTTACCATCTGGTGTTGAGCTAGAAACTATCGAAGACCGAGCTCTACTTGCAATCCAAGGCCCTAAAGCGGCGGCTGTATTGGCGCGTTTTGAACCAGAAGTTTCTGAAATGCTGTTCATGGATATTCGTAAAGTCGATATTTTAGGCGCCGAGTGCATTGTTTCTCGTAGTGGTTATACAGGCGAAGACGGTTACGAAATTTCGGTTCCTGCTGACAAAGCGGAAGAGCTAGCACGGAAACTGACTGCGGAAGATGAAGTTGAATGGATTGGCCTTGGTGCTCGTGATTCGCTTCGTCTTGAGTGTGGCCTTTGTCTATACGGTCATGACCTAGACACAACAACAACACCTGTTGAAGCGAGCTTGCTATGGGGTATCCAAAAAGTTCGTCGTATTGGTGGCGAACGTGAAGGTGGTTTCCCTGGCGCAGACATTATTCTTAAGCAGATTGAGACTAAAGATGTGGCGCGTAAGCGTGTGGGTCTAGTAGGTCAAACCAAAGCGCCAGTGCGTGAAGGTGTTGAACTGTTTGATGCTGACGGCGTTAAAATTGGCGTTGTAACCAGTGGTACGGCGGGCCCGAATGCAGGTAAGCCAGTCTCAATGGGGTATGTTCGTGCGGATTTGGCGGCGATTGGTACTGAAGTGTTCGCTGAAGTGCGTGGCAAAATGCTACCAATGACAGTTGAAAAAATGCCGTTCGTACCACAACGCTACTACCGTGGTTAAAACGAATTGAAACAAAAATGCCGAGCTTTGTAGCTCGGCATTTTTATGTCTTCTTTTCGCTTGTTTGCTTTTAGTTTACTGCTTCATCAATAGTACAGCACATATCAATAACGATATCTTCAAGCTTTTCCGGATGAATCATCTCTTCTTTTGGGATCCCAAATTGAGAGGCCATAATGGTATTAAACAATTCCCAATGCTTGATCAGCAGTTTTTCGCGATTATCTGCAATATCCGGCCATGTTTCTTGCATCATTGGCGCGAGACTGACAGCACCATGTGCGAAGATCAACATTTGCCACTTTGATTCCCACTGATCAAATTGTGCATTAGGGTTTTCGCTGTTGTACTGCTCGAAAATTCCGGTAAATATTGCAGCGAACTCATCTTTTGACTTTAAGAAATACTGCAGTAGAGCACCGTCATCGCCTTGTCGAATGGCATCGGCGATCATCTGTACTGGATGAGGATTGACGAGAGCAAATGCTAGCATGCGAACCATAAACAGATAAATTTTTCTATTCGAAGGTGTGTTCTCCGGCATTTCATTGATGAGTTCAGCCATATAGCACTGCATGAACTCGTCCATTGCATCGCTAACCGCTTGCCAGATTTTCTCTTTGCTGCCGAAGTGGTGACGGATCAAACTATGTGAAACACCAGCCTTTTCACTGATATTGCGCAGCGAGACACGCTCGTAACCAAGTTCACAAAACATATCTGCTGCCACTTTAAGGATCAGACACTTAGTTTGTTCTGCTGCTTCAGCACTTCTACGCCCCTGCTTTCTTTCATTCATAGTTCGAATTTTCCCGAATATTAATCACGCGCTTACTTTTACCAGAAACCGAACGCTTTGACTAATTAATTTGCTATCCACCTGGAAAATATGTTGATCAATTTCAAATTGTGCTTATACTGCACGGCTGTGTAATATATAAAACCTACGGAGAAAGCGGGTGCGAAAACAATATTTAAGGCGCACTTTAGTTGGCGCAGTGGTGACATTAAGTCTTTCTGGGATGCTAACTGGGTGTAATAAAGCCATTTCTGAGCCGTCTGAACCTTTAATCAAACCTGTAAAATTACTGGCGGTGAAAGACCTAGAACTTGAAGACTCGCACGCCTTTTTAGCGCGTATTGATGCAACACATCGCGCGCAGCTTTCTTTTCAGGTTGGTGGAGAGGTAGATGAATTACGTGTACGCATGGGTCAAAAGGTCCAAAAAGGTGAAGTGCTCGCAACGTTAGACCCTAAAGATCTTCAGCTTGCGTTAGATGCCGCTCAAGCGCAGTACGCGTTAGCGAAAACACAATGGGACCGCGCGAAAAACCTTTACGGAAAAAAACTCATTAGTACTGATGAGTACGATCAGAAAGAAACTCAATATAAAGCGGCATTGGCGAACTACGAACAAGCTAAAACCGATTTGAGCTATACCAAAATTCATGCACCGTTTGATGGCATTGTGTCATATACCTATGTCAACCCGTTTCAGGTAGTAGCAGAGAAGCAGGAGATCTTGAATCTCATTGATAACACGACGTTGGATGTGTCGTTCACCTTGCCAGTAAGTTATGCGGAATCTGTATCACTTGAGTCACTGCAAAACTCCGATATGTGGGTGACGATGGATAGCGAGCCAAGAAAACGTATTCCTGGGCAATTTAAAGAAATTTCGACGCAGCCAAACATCGATACCAATAGTTATGAGGCGATCGTGACCATCACTCGACCAGAAGATCGCAATTTGCTGACAGGTATGACAGGGCAGGTACACATTGCTAAACAACATGTATCGGACGCGATGACGTTACCTCAGTCTGCTTGGGTCAACAAAAATGGGACGCAAGGTGAAGTTTGGGTAATGGACAGAAGCACGCAGCAGGTCAATAAAGTCACTGTGTCACTTGACGCAGCAGGTGGTGTGAAAGCCGGGCTTGATAACAATGATTACGTTGTTATTGCTGGTGTTGAGAGACTGGTTGAAGGACAAGTGGTGAAAGCTTGGGTTCGTGAGGGAGGCATTTAATGAAACGTTCTCTACTTACGATCTCTGCGATTGCACTTGCAGTTTTAACAGGGTGCAAAAATGAAAACCAAGCTATCGTCGAGCAGTCACTTTTTGTGTCGACTATCTCGGTGGATGCACCAGTACAAAGTCAACATCGCGCGTTCAAAGGCATAGTAGTGCCTGCAGAGCAAACGCCAATGGCATTTCGCCGCGCTGGGGAAGTTCAGCACGTATTGGTTAAAGCGGGTGACGTTGTGAAGCAGGGGCAAATGATCGCAAAGCTAGATGATAGCAAAGAGAAGCAAGCCGTGAATGACGCAGAAGCACAATACACACTTGCAATTCGTCAGCTTAAACGCGGTGAAGACTTGCATGCACGTCAAATGATTTCAAAAGCGGAACTTGATGAGCTAACCGCCAATAAAGAGCTAGCTGAGGCTACTTTCTATAACGCGACCAATCAATTGAATTACACCCGTTTATTCGCCCCGTTCGCCGGTAAAGTATCTGATGTTTTCAAAGAACGTTTTGAGCGTGTGGCAATTGGTGAACCCGTGTTAAATCTATACCAAAACGATTTGGTTTACGTGCGTATTGAGCTTTCCGACAATGTTTTAGCGATGGTAGACCCAAACTCAGACAGCATGAGCTACAAGCCTAGAGCAACCTTCTCCGGCATCGATGGCAGATTTGCTTTGGACTATTTAGAGCACACAAGTGAACCCAACGCTGAAACTCAAACCTACGAAATGTACTTGACGATGCCACAGCCAAAAACAGAGATATTGCCGGGAACCAGCGTAAGCGTTTTGGTCGATATGGTGAAGGCGGGCATTACCTCTATTGATGGTTACAGTGTTCCTGTCACGGCGCTTCAAGCAGGCAGTGAAGGGAATGAGTTCTTTGTGTGGAAAAAAGAAGGTGACATTGTCACACGAGTGCCTGTCATGATTTCTCAAGTGAATGGCAATGGAGCCATTGTGTCGTCAGGTGTTAGCCAGGGCGATATTCTGATTAATTCAAATCTGCGTAAATTACGCGAAGGTAAACATGTGGATGTTGTGGAGAATAACCAATAATGAACATTGCTGAGTATTCAATAAAAAACAAAGTCATCAGCTGGTTGTTCATTATTATCCTTGCTGTTGGTGGTTTAACGTCATTTTTGGAGCTTGGACGATTAGAAGACCCGGCATTTACGATCAAAGATGCCATGATCATCTCAACATACCCTGGCGCGACGTCAAAAGAAGTTGAAGAAGAGCTGACGTATCCTCTAGAAAAAGAGATTCGAAAACTCCCTTATATCGACAAAATTACCTCTACGTCTTCTAATGGTATGTCTCAAATAACGGTGAGCATGGAAATGGACTATGGTCCTGATGAACTGCCGCAAATTTGGGATGAAATGCGCCGTAAAATTAATGATTTACGACCATCATTGCCTCAAGGTGTTCAGTCTTTACAGATCATTGATGATTTCGGTGACGTTTATGGCGTGATGTTAATGCTCACTGGTGACGATTACGACTATGTAGAGCTGAAACGTTATGCGGATTACCTGACCCGTGAAATCGAGCTTGTTGATGGTGTTGGTAAGGTAGACATCACGGGCGATCAGCAAGAAATGCTATTCGTTGAGATCTCACTTGATCGCCTTGCTGCACTGAACTTAGACATGAATGTGGTTTCGAGCTTGTTGAACCAGCAAAACAATGTGGTTTCAGCAGGTGAAGTGATGGTCAATGGCGAAAGCCTTGTTATTCGCCCAAGCGGCACCTTAAACACTGTAGAAGCACTAGAAAATCTGATCATTCATGGCCGTGACACAGGAAATCTAATTCGTCTAAAAGACGTAGCAACGATTTCTCGCGGTATTCAAGAGAAGCCAAGCAACGTCGTACTCTTTAACGGTCAAAAAGCGATTAATATCGGTATCTCGTTTGCATCGGGTGTGAACGTGGTTGAGGTTGGTGAACGTTTGGATGCGGAGCTCGCGAGCCTTGAGTCTATCAAGCCTGCTGGCATCGATATGAACTACTTTTACAACCAAGCCAATGAGGTGGATGAATCTGTTAAAGCGTTTGTAATTAGTCTAGCGGAGGCAGTGGCGATCGTAATCATTGTGTTGCTGTTTACTATGGGTTTACGCAGTGGTGTCATCATTGGAGTTGTGTTGTTATTGACGGTATTTGGTACCTTCATTTTGATGAATTACAACAACATCGAACTGCATCGTATTTCTCTTGGCGCGTTAATTATTGCCTTAGGTATGCTGGTTGATAACGCGATTGTTGTCGTGGAAGGCATATTGGTTGGCCTAAAGAAAGGGCGTACCAAAGTTCAAGCGGCTGTCGATATTGTAAAGCAAACACAATGGCCTTTGCTGGGCGCAACTGTTATTGCAATTACGGCTTTTGCACCTATCGGTTTGTCGCAAGATGCGACAGGTGAGTTCATGGGCTCTCTATTCTGGGTGCTGTGTTTCTCACTATTTTTAAGCTGGATTACCGCTATTACACTGACGCCTTTCCTTGCCGATCTTTTGTTGAAAGAGGAAAACAAAGAGCAGGGTACTAGCGAAGATGATCCTTATAAAGGCTGGTTGTTTGTCGTATTTGGGGCATCACTGAAATTTGCATTGCGATTCCGCTGGCTTACCGTTGCTGGCATGGTGGCGCTATTAGTGGGTGCTGTCGTGGCATTTGGTAATGTAAAACAGCAGTTCTTCCCACCATCGAATACGCCGATGTTCTACGTGGATATGTGGATGCCAGAGGGTACTGACATCCGTGAAACGATTAAAAAAGCTGAAGAGGTCGAAAGCTACATTCGTCAGCAAGATGATATTGACTTTGTTTCTGCTTCGATTGGGCAGGGCCTACAGCGTTTTGCTTTAACCTATCAACCAGAAAAAAGTTACGAAGCGTACGCGCAGTTCCAAGTTCGCGCGACTGATCGTGAGAAAATGTTTGGTTTACTGCATAAGTTAGATGAGAATCTGGCGAAAACATTTGATGCGCCTACGTTCCAGTTTAAATTGATGGAATTTGGTCCATCACCAGCGTCTAAGATCGAAGCGCGTATTACTGGCCCTGATCCACAAGTTTTACGTGACTTGGCGGTGCAAGTTGAAGACATCCTTCATACCGATCCTGGTGCCCGAAACATTCGTCACGATTGGCGAGAGCGCACCAAGGAACTTGTACCCGTTTTCAATGAGTCTAAAGCTCGTCGCTTAGGTATTTCGAAAGAAGATCTTTCAAGCACACTGCAAATGGCGTTTGGTGGTAGCACCTTAGGTTACTTGCGTGATGGTACACATACGTTGCCAATTATGACACGCCTTCCTGAAGAAGAACGCGTAGATTTTGAATCACTACAAAACGTGACCATTTGGAGTCCTTCGTTGCAAACTTATATTCCGGTTGATCAAGTGATTGATGGCGTTCAACTGGATTGGAGTGAGCCGCTAATTCAGCGTCGTGACCGTAAGCGTACGTTAACCGTTCTCGCGGACCATGATGTGTTGAGTGACGACACGGCAGCAAGCTTATTTGCTCGTGTACAGCCTAAAGTGATGGCATTGCATGTTCCAGAAGGGTACGAAATCACATGGGGTGGTGAGTACGAATCATCCAAAGATGCACAAGAAGGCCTATTCGGTTCATTGCCGATGGGTTACTTGTTGATGTTCATCATTACTATTTTACTGTTTAACTCAATCAAAAAGCCGTTGGTCATTTGGTTCACCGTTCCGTTAGCGATCATTGGCGTTGCTTTTGGTTTGCTTACCACGAACATGCCGTTCAGTTTTACAGCATTCCTTGGTTTGTTAAGCCTAAGTGGCATGATTTTGAAAAACGGTATTGTGTTGCTTGACCAAATTAACCTTGAGTTGGAGTCAGGTAAAGATCCTTACCTCGCGATTGTCGATAGTGCGATAAGCCGCGTTCGTCCGGTAAGTATGGCTGCGCTAACAACTATCTTGGGGATGATTCCACTGGTCTTCGACGCCTTCTTTGGCTCGATGGCAATAACGATTATGGCAGGTCTTGGTTTTGCTACTGTACTGACACTGATAGTGGTGCCAGTGATGTTTGCAATTCTGTTTAGGGTAAAACCGACCACTGCATAGGGACTCCTGGCTATTTGCCAGCTTCCTGCCTAGCCCTGAAGGTTTTCTTCGGGGCTTTTTTGATCTTACTAATATATACCAAACCATTCATTTGCTTGATTTTAATGATTTTCTTACGATTACAATGCAAATCATGCGTATACTGATGTAACGACACATCAAAGATTGAGATTACATGAATAAGCGCATATTAAACGGACTCTTCTTCGTTGGTTCTTTCACCTTGGTTGGCTGCACCGCGACGGATAGCATGCCGACAGAAACCAAACAACCTGCCCCTAAAATCAACAGTGTTAGTGCTGAAGTCATTTCCAGTTGGATTGATAGTAAGGTTTTAGCCCCTGAAGGGTTGTCGCTCGAGCAAGACAATCTACGTTATCTATCGGGTAGCGCCGACCTAAACAGCGACGGAAAGACAGAACACATAGTGTTGCTTCAAGATCGCTATTTCTGTGGTAGTGGTGGCTGCTCTGCATATATGTTTGATAATGAGGGAAACGTTATTAATCGAATGTCGGTAACTCGCACGCCTATTGTACTAGCCAACAGTTACAGTAATGGTTGGCAGGACTTTATCGTTTGGAGTAATGGCTCATATCGACTCATGAGTTACAACGGTGAGTCTTATCCAAGTAACCCGTCACTAGAGCCAAAGGTGGATCGAGACGCTAACCAGCAGGCGGCAATCGCAAATGTAATGGCGACAGAGCTTTATCAGCAAGACGGCTATGACATTCTGCCCGCAGAATCAAAAACCTTGTGGACGCCAGCTAACGTTTACCACTTTACCTTCAAGCACTACGGTGACCCGCATAGCGCTTATCAAGCAACGGTGGATATGAGCAGTGGGGAAGTAGACATTGTAGCCGTTCCGGCTGTGGAATAAAAAACACCTCCCTTAACCGGAATTAAAGGGAGGTGTTAAATGCCAAATTCGAGGGTGGCATTGTTAACCGGAGTCGCTCTAATTAAGCTGCGACTTCTTGTTTCGCTTCTGCTTTGCTTTTTAAGAATGCGTAAGTAAATCCAGTTACCGCTGTACCTGCTGCAATAGCCACTAAATACATTAATACTGGTGAAATTGCGTTAGGAATTAGCAGCGCGAATAGACCGCCGTGTGGGGCCATTAATTTCGCACCGAATAGCATCGATAGGGCACCAGTAAGTGCGCCACCTGCCATACAAGATGGAATCACGCGCATTGGATCTTTCGCAGCAAATGGAATTGCGCCTTCAGAGATGAAACAAAGGCCCAAGACAAATGATGCTTTACCTGCCTCACGTTCATTTTGTTCAAATTTGTTCTTCGCAATGAAGGTCGCTAAACCCATACCTAGCGCAGGAACCATACCTGCGGCCATGATTGCCGCCATTGGCGCGTAAGTTTGTGAAGCCAAAAGGCCAACACCAAATGCGTAAGCGGCTTTGTTTACCGGGCCTCCTAGGTCGAAACACATCATTGCGCCAAGGATAATACCCAGTAGTACTGCACTGTCAGATCCCATGTTGTTTAGGAAGTCAGTCAGGCCGTTCATGATGCCTGAAACTGGGCCGCCTACGATGTAGATCATCACAAGACCAGTGAACAATGTTGCTACAAATGGAATGATCAGAATCGGTTTAAGCGCCTCCATCGATTGTGGCAGTTTCACCTTATCTGCGAGGAGTTTCGCTGCGTAACCGGCAATGAAGCCAGCTGCGATACCACCTAGGAAACCAGCACCCGTTGAACTTGCTAGCATACCACCAACAAGACCAGGAGCCAGACCAGGACGGTCAGCGATTGAAAACGCAATATAGCCAGCAAGTACAGGAATCATCAATGCGAATGCAGAGCCACCACCAATGTTCATCAAGGCTGCTGCTAGTGTGCCTTCTTCTTTAAATGCTTCAATACCAAACACGAACGATAGGGCGATGATCAAACCACCAGCGACAACCACAGGCAGCATGTGCGATACCCCTGTCATCAAGTGTTTGTAAGCGCCTTTCTTCTCGTCTGCTGCCGAAGCAGAATTTGCAGAACCTGAATGTTGGTAAATCGTGGCTTGCTCGAATGCTTTGTCCATCTCTTCGGCTGTTTTTTTCAGAGCTGGGCCTGTTTTCGTGCGGTACATCTTTTTTCCGTTAAAGCGATCAAGTGGCACTTCAATATCCGCAGCAATGATCACCAGATCGGCATCTGCAATTTCTTGCTCAGTCAGTTGGTTTTTAGCGCCAACTGAACCACGAGTTTCCACCTTGATTTGATGGCCACGACGCTTGCCTTCTTCTTCTAAAGCTTCTGCCGCCATAAAGGTATGCGCAACGCCAGTAGGGCATGCCGTGATTGCAACAATCTTCTTTGATGCTGATGTTGTATCTGTAGTGATAGGGGCTGCAAGTGTGGTTGCTTTTTCAAGTAAAGTGGCGTTTTCAACCGCTTGCTGGAGAAACGCAGTTGCGTCTTTTGCTACTTCGCTAATTTCCGCTTGGTAAACCTTTTTTCCTACAAAACGTGAAGTGTCGACGCTAGTATTTGCCGCAATGACAATGACTTCTGCTTGTTCAACGTCAGCTTCCGTCAATAGTGTTGGTTCAACCACACTTGATTGACATTCTATTTTGGCATTCCAGTTTAATTTTGCGGCGGCTTGTTCTAGTAATCCTGCCGCAAGGATGCTATTTGCTACACCGCTCGGACAGGCAGTAATAATGGCAATATTCATACGATAACCTTCTGTTCCTTAGTTTTGTTCTAAGTTTGTAATAGGGTAAAGCGCGCTAACTTCAGTTTGTCGCTTGATATTTTCCAGTTCTTCCTGACTGGTTAGCCCTACGCCAACTTGACTAACTGCCAAAGCAGAAAGTGCCGTAGCGAAGCGCAATAAATCGTTTTTAGGCATCAGTTGCATGTGGCCCCAACACAAGCCAGCGACCAGCGTATCGCCTGCGCCAACGGTGCTCACGACATGCATTCGAGGCGGTTTTGCACTAAGCCATTCGCCTTGGTTGAGCCACATAACACCGTCAGGTCCCATAGAAACCACGATGTTTTCTATGCCTTTGTCGCTCAGTGTTTGCGCTGCAGCTTGGCACTGTTCAGGTGTTGCTAGATGTTCGCCAACAAAATCACCAAGTTCTTCATCGTTAGGTTTAATTAACCATGGGTGAGCATCAATACCTGACTTCAATGCGGCTTTGCTACTGTCGAACAACACCTTTTTGCCTTGTTGATGCAGTGCTTCTATCCATGCAGCGCATTGCTCTGCAGTAACACCGCCCGGTAGGCTGCCTGCCAATACAAAGTAATCGTGTGTTTCAGCAAGGCGGAATAGGGTTTCTTCAAAGCGCGCGATTTCTTCTGCCGTAACTTGAACACCAGGGAAGTTAATGTCACTAACGTTTCCATTAGCCTCAACGAGCTTGACGTTGATACGAGTTGCACCTTGTACTTCTACAAACTCATTCTTAACGCCGATGTCATTGAAAAGCTGATGGAATAGCTCAGGGTTATCTTTACCAAGAAAGCCGGTAACCGTGACATCTGCGCCTAAATCGCTCAACACTTTTGCTACGTTGACACCTTTACCTGCAGCGTGGAGATTGCTTTGCTGTACTAAGCTCACGGAACCAACGTTTAGTTCATTTACTGAACCTGTTAAATCCAATGCCGGGTTGAGCGTAATAGTGACAACCTTATTTGTTTTGTTTGTCATATCGGATCCTTAACCTTCACCAAGGCCAGAAGCGATTGCATTTCCGATAGACTCCAAGGCTTGCGGGGCATCAGGGCCTTCTGCTGTAAATTGAAGTTGGTGACCGTGCTTAACGCCCAGCGCGATAACTTTCATTAGGCTCTTCGCGTTTACTGCTTTTCCATCTCCGTCTAGGTTGGCAACACGTATAGTGGATTCAAACTTTTTCGCTTCTGCGACTAACATTGCCCCCGGACGAGCATGTAGGCCGTGAGAGTTTTTGATTTTAAATACAGCGGTATTGCCTTCTTCTGAAGATGCGGCTGTGACTTCTTCACCTTTGAACAAAGCAAGAATCTGTTCTACTGATGCATCTAAAAGCTTGCCGTGTTCATTGTTAAACACAATATTAGAAAGCGTTTTTAGGATAGGTTGGTGAGCATTGTTACATGCTGCGAACGCGAAAAGTGCACGCACTTTTTGACCTTCATATTCGCAGTCGTTTGCCGTCGAGACAAATGACACACCTGTGCGAGTGACATGTTTGTCACTGCCAATTAACCACAGGCCATTACCTAAGTGAGTTGGTTGTTTGGTAACGAGATCTGCAACGAATTCGTTATCAGCACATCCCGTATTTTTCAACAGACCACCAGCAACAGCACTCATCTGTAGCATGTCGCTCGCAGGGAACATCAGTTGAATTAAAGAAGCGTCAAAGTCTGCTTCAAGCTGAACATCACCGTGCAGTAGGGCGATGATTTCGTCTTCATTTTTTGCATTACGCAGACGTTCTTCTACGCCATCTGCGCCTAGCACTTTGGTGAGCTGTTTAAGAATGCCAAGGTGCTCATCAGATTTAGCTGCGATACCGATAGCGACGAACACAGTATTGCCATCACCCCAGTCGACACCTTGTGGGAAGTGGTGCACAGCAACACCCGTTGTTTTCACCATTGCACGAGTGTCGGTTGTACCGTGCGGTATGGCAATACCGTTCCCCAAAAACGTAGAGTTTTGGTTTTCACGGTTTAGCATGCCTTCAACGTAACCTTGCTCAACTAGGCCTTTATCAGTCAGGCTATGAGCAATACTCTTTATTGCTTCAAACTTATCTGTCGCTGATTGCGAGAGGGTAATGTCGTTCTTATTTAGCTTAAGCATGGTGCTTCTCCAGCCTTAAGGTATCAATTTAAAAATGTATTCTGTGTGAGAAGTTGAACGCCGCTTCTTCTGAGCGCTTATCACTCCTCAAACCTTTTATATTTCAAGCTAAATCGATTCAGCTTGTTGGTAAATTTTTTAAAAGACTCAGAAAAACTGTTTTAAAAACTGACGTTAACAAACGAGCATTTGCCGCTGTCCTATAGCCTAGCTCACAAATTGGTTTGTTGCGTGTTCGGGTGATTTACGTCAATTTTTAAGTTTTGCTGAATCCTTTCAGCTTTTATACTGAATCGGTTCAGCTTATAATTCAACTTATCGAAAGATCGTTGATGTATTAATATGATCGCGCGCACAGAATAAGGTTTAGAATATGACACTGGATGAAATAGCCAAATTAGCGGGTGTTTCTAAGACAACTGCAAGCTATGTGATTAACGGAAAAGCGCAGAAATACCGCATCAGCGAGAAGACTCAGAAAAAGGTGATGGCCGTTGTAGAAGAGTACAATTATAAGCCAGATCATGCGGCGTCTTCCTTGCGGGCAGGTAATTCACGCTCATTTGGGCTTATCATCCCAGACTTAGAGAACACCAGTTATGCGCGTCTTGCAAAGCTGATAGAGCAAAACTCTCGGAAAGCGGGGTACCAAATTTTGATTGGCTGCTCTGATGATGATCCTGATACAGAGCAAAAGGTGGCGGAAGCATTAGTCAGTCGTCGTATTGATGCGTTGTTTGTGGCAAGTGGTATGCCCACTGCAAACGAGTATTATCTTAAGTTGCAAAATTCTGGTACGCCAGTTATCGCGCTAGACCGTCCAATGGATGATGAGCACTTTTGTTGTGTCATCAGCGAAGATTTTGATGCCGCACTTGAACTCACTCAGTCAGTACTGTCAGAGGATATTAAGTCCATTGGCTTAATCGGTGCATTGCAAGATCTTCAAGTCTCAAAAGAGCGTGAGCTTGGTTTTCTATCTGCTTCTCAACAAGGTGGTAAAACGGCAACAGTGGGTTATGGACAACACTTCTCCCGGGAAGAAGGCAAGAAAGTCTTAGAGAGATGGTTAACAGAGAACGCATTGCCAGATGCCATTGTTACAACGTCATACACACTGTTAGAAGGTGTGTTGGATGTAATGCTAGAAAAACCAGAACTGATGGGAAAGGTGCGTTTAGCGACATTTGGTGATAATCGACTGCTGGACTTTTTGCCTGTGAAAATCAACTCTTTGCCTCAACAGTTTGAGTTGATCGCGGACAGCGCAATGGAGTTAGCACTCAATGCTTCCGCCAAGCGTTACAAGCCTGGCGTAGAACTTATCCCGCGTAAAATTGTGAAACGTCACTAAGTAACTAAATAGGTTGCTCAAAGCTTTACTTCAGCCGTCAGTGCCACAAATGCGTGGTCGCTGGCGTTTTTATCTCTGTCATAAATCGGGTTGATCAGATGTTGGTTAGACACCTGATAGTCAACAACCTCGGCAACCGATATATCTGATAAGGTGTCAAACTCTTGTGAGAGCAAGATATAGTCGAGTACATTCCCAGTGGAAAAATGATAGTGCGTGGCTGGGCGTTCATCCTTCAGGGGGTCACTTTGCAATAACCAACCATCTTTGAGTTGTAATTCAGTGACGCTGTCACCAGTATTGGATACCAATGTGCTGTTAACGCTGATAGGAGTGATAGGCTGATTCATATCGCCCATTAACACTGTCGGCATTGGTTCTTTTCGATACCTCTTTTGCATCGCGTCTCTTAACATCGCTGCTTCCCAGCCTCTTTGCTGGGTGGATAACCAGCGCCCAATAATCGTGCTAGACGTTTCTGGTTGTTCTGAGTCGGCCGGGCGTTGAGATTTCAGGTGCGTTACGTAAACGGCGATATGACCAAGTACAGGATGTATTACTTGGGCATAGATAGGTTTGCGACTGAACTCTGGAACAACACTTACTCCAAAAGGCTCAAGCGTTGCTAAGTCAAACTCTACCGCTTGTACTTTTTCTATTGGAAACCGAGATGCGATTGCCACAACAGGGCTTGAGTAAATGTACTCATCCTCAACATGTGGGGTGTCAACGGTCGCAAAGTAGGGGTAGCCGATGGTTGAAAAGAATGCCTGGGTCTTCTCGATACTGAATACTTCTTGTAAGCCAATCACGTCGCCTTCCAGTTTTTCAACTTGACGTTGCGTCCACGAAAGTTTGTCTCGCCATTGCTCTAACGAGTATATGTTCTCGAAATCATAGTAGGCGTTAGGCGGTGCGACAAAATTAAACAAGTTCGCAGTGACAAAGGTAATTCTACTTGGTTGAGACAAAGTATTCGCTCTTTTCAACAATAACTTAGAGAGTATATACCTTCAGGTTGCGTAATTGCATCTTCGTTTGAGCTACGCATCGATATACAAGCTAACGAGCGACAATTTAAATGGGTTAAGAGGTGCTCAAATGCCAAGGCGAATCGGTGATTGAACATCGCCAGAGGTTTCTATTTTTAAGCATTGCGTTTAAACTTCAGGGCATCAAATAGTAAGAGTAAGTAACATGACCCAAGATTACGACCACGAAGAGTATTTAGAAGGCGAAGAGATTGAGATCGAAGCGATTGGCATCGATGTTGATGCGCATCCAATCGAACTATACAAGCTTTTCAAAATCGCAAACTTGGTCAGCGGTGGCGGCGAAGCAAAACATATCATCGAGAAAGGCTACGTCGCGGTGAATGGTGAACTAGAAACACGTAAGCGCCGCAAGATGTATGATGGTGACTTTTTTGAGTTTAACCAGGAATATTATGTTGTGGTTTGCGATGCGCCAGTAACCGAACCTGAAACGGCAGAGCAAAAAGCAGAAAAGAAAGCGAAAAAAGAAGCGCAGTCTTCTCGTAAAGATAAGTCTCGTCAAAGTAAGTCACCTAAAGCCTCTGGGCCTAAATCAACAGGCCGTAAAGCGGCACATAAAGAGCGTAAAGCGCAGAAAGAAGCGTTGTCTCAGTCTGCTAAGAAAGGCAAAAAAGAAGACAAACCGCAAGCCACTCGTGATCCGAAGAGCGGTCGTAATTCTATTGATTTTTTCTAGGGAAATGAACGCTTAACTAAATAAGTGACATCTGAGTAAAACTAAAAAGCGCCGAGCATATTATATCGGCGCTTTTTTGGTTTCACTGTGCTGTAAGTGGGCAGTGTTAATGCACTGTCGTCTCGATGTTTAGGCTATCTGTCCAGTGATGAATGGCGCAAGGCTTTCCTAAGTAAAAGCCTTGGTAATAATCCAAATTAAGTTGATACATAGCTTTTAGCTGCACGTCTTCTTCAACCCCTTCTATAATGACTTTTGCTCCCATATGATCCGCTAGATCAACGGCGCTATGTATGGAAAAGGTTTCTCCGGCGCAGTAGTCTAGCAAATAGGAACGATCGATTTTGATGATGTCAGGGCAGAGCTGCTGAACACGTGCGATATCAGAATGTTGGGCGCCAAAATCATCGATAGCAAAGATAAAACCATTCGCTTTCATTAACTGTACGGCTTTGATTAATAAATCCGTATTTCCGCATGACTCTTCGACTACTTCAAAAACTACGTCTGATGGGCTCATACCAAGTTCGGAAAGGCGTTTGTAAAGCAGGCCGTTATCTTTAAAGCCCATGTCTTTGGTTAGCGTGAGTAGCGTTTGAGGCATGACGTTAAGAAACAGTTTTATCGGTGTCCCTGCGAAATAGCGTGCAAAATTTCGAATGTGCATTGCTCTGGATAAAAACTCTACACATAAGCGAAAGTAGGGATCAAGACCATTATTGGCCAGAAACACGTCAGGACGAATTAGGGAACCATCAATGCCACGAATACGCAGTAAGGCTTCCATACCAATAATACGTTGGCGTCTATCAAAAATTGGCTGATAAACACTGTGAAAAGTGAATTGATTGAGAACTACGTAATATTCACCAAGATTATCTTGTTTTATGTATCGCTCGTAGTCGGATTGATTCTTTAACTCCATGAAAAACGCCGAAAATTTAGCATCTTGTCAATGTAACAGGGTGCAATTCTGATTTGAAGAATCAAATGTGCCTAATTACATATGCGGTTGAGTTAATTTGAAATGGCTTCCGATTTTGCTTCAATATGGCGAAAAATAAGTGACAGACCAAAACAAATTAAGAAGTAAGCAAGGCCGACAATCAACCAAATTTCAAATATATACCCTGATGAATTTGCCATCTCTGTCCCAACAAACGTCATTTCTTGTATCGAAATCAGTGAAACAATAGAGGTGTCTTTCACCAAAGAGATGGTTTGACCGGCAAGTGCAGGTGTGATTGATTTAAGCACCTGTGGCGCGATAACAAATCGGTATTTCACCCATCGAGACAAGCCCAATGAGTCAGCCGCTTCCCACTGACCTTGGTCGATACTTTGTAAACCACCGCGCACAACTTCTGCAATGTAGGCAGAAGAGAGTAAGCCGACACATAACACGCCAGAGGCAAGGTTTTCCCAAAGGTTCGAAGGCCCAAACAGAAAGTGCTGTAGCGCATTTGGTTCGCCGTTGTAGTTTCGTAGAAGATCTTCCAAACCAAGTAACGGGATCAATTGGTTAGAAATGAAAAAGTAGAAAATAAAAACAAATACCAACGGAGGGATGTTTCTCACTAACTGGATAAACGCATTGGCAGGTGTGCGCAACCAAACGGAACGAGAGAAGCGTGCTAAGCCTAACAAAGTGCCAAACGCTAATGCGAAGCTGATGCCCCAAACACTGAGCCTTAACGTCGAAATCAAACCTTGGAAGAAGTAGGGCAAACCACCATCTGCTCCAGGCGTGAAAAGTAATTCAAGCGCCTCTTTCCACTGCCACAAATAATGCACACCAATAGTGGACCGATGGTACAGCCAAACACCACCGATACCGCACATGACAAGTAGTACCCAGTCTAGTGTGTTTAATTGCGGTAAAAGGTAGCCTGTGCTGGATTTCGCGGGTGCTGTGCGAGTGGTAGTGTGTTCGCCCAAAAATTTGACTCCGATAAGTTATGGAAAAGTAAAATGGATGATTGGAGAGTATAGGCTCGCGGCGTCCACGAGCCATTTAGATTACTGGCCTTGCGCGACTTGATCTTGCCAATCTAATGTCGAGAACCAGTATTCATAACGTTGTTTTAACCATCCATCTTGGGTTCTTGCTTCAATCCATTTATTGAAAAAGGCCTTTTTATCTTCTTCCCCCAAGCGAACTGCAAAGGCTTCGTTACCTTTTGATAGTCGCTCAGAGAATGGAAGGAATAGTTTGTCGCTGTGTTTCACTGTCTCATGTTCTGGTTTTGGGCTAGAAGCAATTACCGCATGGGCGTTACCATTCAGTACCTCTTGGAACGCTTGCGCGTCGTCATCAAATTGCAGGATCTTCGCTTTCGGGAAGGTTTCTCTGGCGACTTGAACGGTGAATGCGCCGCGACGAGCCGCTATTTTTACGCGTCGTGAATCAAAATCCGAAAATTCGCTAAAACCAGAGGCGAGTTCTTTGTTTGCTGCTACTTGAACGCCTGAGTGCGAGTAGGGCTCAGTAAACAAGACGCTTTTGGAACGCTCAGGCGTAACCGACATGCCGCCGATGATCACGTCGAACTTTTTCGCCAGTAGTGCGGGAATAATGCCATCCCACGCAGTCGGTACGAATTCCACTTTCAAACCTGAATCTTGTGCTAAGCGTTTGGCAACATCGATTTCAAAACCGATTAACTCACCTTGCTTGTTACGCATTGCCCAAGGTACAAATGTTGACATACCAACGCGCAAAGTGCCTCGTTCTTTGATTTGATCTACATTGGGTGTGGCGACATCTTCTTTCGCGATTGTAGGCATAGCGATGGCTAGCCCTAATAATGCAGTAATGGTCGCTTTGAATAACTTCATGTTATCTCCTTATAATTTGCGCCAACTGGCTCCGAGTTTGTGTTCTAGCCATGCAGACAAGCCAGAAAGTGACAGAGTGAGAGCAAGATAAATTGCTGCCACGGTAAACCAAATTTCGAACGGCATCGCCGTCTCTGAGACGGTGTTGCGTGCCTGTGTTGTTAGATCAAAAATCGCCATCACGCTTACAATGGAAGAGTTTTTGATCAAAGAAACCACTTCATTGGTTAATGGCGGTAATGTGCGCTGTAAAACCTGAGGCAAAATTACGTCTTTGTAGGTGTAAAACGGTGATAGTCCGAGAGTTTGTGCTGCTTCGAATTGCCCTTTAGGAATACTGTTTAAACCTGCACGGAATATTTCCGCGGTGTAGGCACCTTGGAAAAGGGATAATGCCAAAACGGCGGTGCTGAATCGGTCCAAACCAATCACGGGGCCAAACACGAAGTAGAGTAAATAGATTTGCACCAACAACGGCGTGTTACGTATTACTTCGACATAAGTGGTACCAATAACATTGCCGACTTTCGAATCGCTAAGCCTTAGTAACGCGGTAACCAACCCTAATACTAAGGTAAAAAATAGACTAATAGCCGAGATGTTAAGCGTTACCAATAGCCCATCAATAAGTTCTGCCGGCCACCATTCGCCATCTTCATAAAAAGCGATGTAATCAGGTACGCGCTCCCATTGCCATTGATAGCCCATAGCGTCGGCACCAGAGTCCAACACCCACACAATCGCTATGAAGAGGAGCGTCATTTGCAGTAAAGCTTGAAGGACAGGTTTGATTACGCGAACTATCATCAGTAACTTAAAATTTGGTTCAAAAATGCTTGGGTGCGTGGATGCTGTGGTGTCTCAAATAAGGCGACTGGAGAGTTCATTTCCACGATTTGGCCTTCATCCATAAATACCACGCGGTTCGCTACTTTTTTGGCAAATCCCATTTCATGCGTGACGCAAATCATCGTCATTCCGCTTTGAGCCAGCTCAACCATGACATCCAACACTTCGTTGATCATTTCCGGATCAAGCGCTGAAGTTGGCTCGTCAAACAGGAGTAAATCCGGTTCCATACACAAGGAGCGGGCAATCGCGACGCGTTGCTGCTGACCGCCAGAAAGCTGGATAGGATACTTACTCACTTGCTCTTCAATATTGACTCGCTTTAGGTAATGTCTTGCGCGTTTTTCAGCTTCTTGTTTTGATAATTTGTGTGTGCGAATCGGCGCTAAGGTGAGGTTTTCCAGTACAGTCAAATGAGGAAAAAGGTGAAAGTGTTGGAACACCATGCCGATTTTACCGGGCTTGAGAGATTTTGCGTGAGAAGGCTGGTCGAACACATGAAGCTGGCCTTCTTGAATCGATTCAAGATGATTGATGCAACGAATGAGCGTTGATTTTCCGGAACCTGAAGGGCCACACACCACGACGATCTCGCCAGAATGCACGGAGAAGTTGATGTCTTTTAGAGCGTGGTAATCGCCATACCACTTATTTACGTCGCTAAACTCAACGACGGGAGTATTCTCTTTCAAAGGGGCACGCTATAACGGAAAAATATCCTTTTACAATAGCAAGTTGTGCGCGTAATTTCATTAAGAATAAGCTAATGTTTAGGCGATGATTTTAAGACTCTATTCAGATCGCTTACAAGATACATCCATGTTTCTTTAATGTTGGTGCAGTCTAGAGTCTAGAGTATGACTAACTCAGTTCAACGAGATACGGATAACGAACAACAATCGCAACAACAGACATAACCATTAGTGTCTGTGCAGAATAGTAGGTCACCATGACAACTTGTCGTGAAAATATTGACCGTCCTCCAAAGCGTTCGAAAGCCAATACGATGCCAGAGATAATAAAGATAAAGCTTCCGAGCACTGCAAAAGAGGAGGATTGTGTTTTCCCACTCAAATAATACTCGATCGAAGCCCAGCACATAGTCATCAGTACCAATATATAACTGGCAACTGGCCGTTTCTCTTTACCGAGATCCGGTCGGAACAACCAGTAGACGCATATACCGAGTCCGAACAAGGCAATTGGGAGCCAAGGTGTAAAATGCCACGCTGACATGATGGCAAAACCATAACTATAGGAGAGATGGGCAGAGCAAAAGAGCACTAATCCTGTAATGAACTTGTCTCGAGGGAGCATTAATAACACGTCACCAAGCAACGAGAGCGATAAGCCAATCAAAATCCAATGCGCATATGGCATTGGGTAAGCTGGGGACTGAATTAAAATACCAAGCATACAGAGCACTGGTAATGGTTTAGAAACGTAAAAGAGCCATTTAGAGCCTTTACGGATACTGATGATATGTATGAATGCTAATACGACAACAACTAGCCACATAAAGTGTTTTCTCGAACAGACAAAATTATGTAGTACATCACTACAACAAATCAAAACTTAATTAACGAGTTAACTCGTTCTTTGATCTCAATTATTTTTATTTGTGTAAAGCTGGACAGTTGTCTCTTTACTAACCAACACGGCCGATTTTTTGTCTGGAGGGAATCGTTGTTTTTAGAAGCCTCCTCGTTTTGAACGTGATGTGGCTTACAAAATAGCATAAAAAAACGGTATTGTGACTGTTAAGTCACAATACCGTTAAACCCTAGGAAGGGCAGTGAAGAATTGTTGCAGTTATGAGACAGCTAACTCTAAGATTTCTCGGCTACGTTCAAGTGTGATCGCCTGGTTTTCACCTAAAACAGTCATGCCGTGTTTGTTTAGTTGATCAATGATGGCATCGATAGCTTGTTCACGGCTCTCACCATAGTTTTCGAGCTTAGTTGCGACATCAAGTTGATGATAAAACGCTTCGATAGATTCTATTGTGCGCTCTGCTAAATCCTCACCTGCTTCAAGACCAAATACGTTGCGACCCATTTGTTCTAACTTAGGGCGCTTAAACTGCATTTGGTTACGAAGTAACGATGGTTGGACAATTGCAAGAGAACGCGCATGATCAACGCCCCATAGAGCGGTTAATTCATGGCCGATCATATGTGTCGCCCAGTCTTGTGGAACGCCACTACCAATTAACCCATTCAATGCTTGGTTAGCAGACCACATTAAGTTTGCGCGCCACATATCGTCGTCTCGTTCCGCAAACTGTTCTCCGAGTGTTTTTAAAGTTTTCAGCAGTGTTTCTGCGTAACCATCTTGAACCATTGCACCGGTAGGAAGCGTCAAGTATTGCTCACATACGTGCACCCATGCGTCAACAATGCCGTTGATAAGCTGGCGTTCTGGCAGTGTTTTCATTACATCTGGGTCTAACACGGCAAATTTTGGCTGCACTGCTGGAGACATGAACGGAAGTTTGTCTTGAGTTTCTTTTTTAGTGATAACTGCGCCCATGTTTGACTCTGAGCCTGTTGCTGGCAATGTCAAAATTGCAGCTAGAGGCGTCGCTTCAGTGACTTGGTGCTTACCAATCATGATATCCCAACCATCACCATCATACATTGATGCCGCTGCTACGTATTTGGAACCATCGATGACTGAACCACCACCTACCGCTAGAATAAAATCAACACCATGCTCTTTTACCATTGCGACTGCTTTATCGAGTGTTTCTTTGGTTGGGTTTGGTTCAACACCTGAAAACTCTAGCCATTCATGTCCCTCAAGAGCTTCTGCTACTTGGTCGTACACGCCATTTTTTTTGATGGAGCCACCACCGTATACCACTAAAACTTTTTGGTCGGATGGGATAGCTTCTTTGATTGCTGCGATTTGTTTTTGACCAAAGAAAATCTTGGTTGGGTTTACATAAGAAAAGTTCATTATTAGCCCTCTTGCTTCCAGTGAAGGAGATTGAATACATGCATATTAGTCCTGATTAATGATGGTTAACAGGTCGATTTCTGCAAATAATTTGCCTATTTCTACAAAATTAATGCTCTTGAGCTAGAAAGTTAAAGTCGAGAGGAAGTATAGTGCTCGAAACGATAATAGAGACCAAACTCGTTGGTCATTGATGGAGCGCTCTAATGCACACTCTCGCAAATATCATGCAGCAATATGTTGAAAAGCAGGGGCTGCATGACCTAGAAGGTATGAAGAAAACAGCGATAGATGGCGTATGGTTTTATCGCAGTAGCAAAGGGAATCATCGCCAGCCGTTTGTCTATCAGTCCGGCATCATCGTATTGGGTCAAGGGCATAAGAACATTCATATTGGTGATACACCAGTGCAATATGGGCCCGATGATTACCTTGTTGTCGGGGTTCCCATGCCACTAGAGTGCGAAGCGTTTGCGACAAACAATCAGCCTTTACTTGGCATTTCGATAGATATTTCGCCAACGCTTCTTCATAAACTCGTTAAAAAATTAGAGGCTGAAAAATTCAGTAATAAGTGTCTGGATGCTACCCGTTGCGGCCTTAAGTCGGTACGTATGAATGAAGGTATGTTGGATGCGTGCAAACGGTTAATGAAAGCAATGTGTAACGAGCTTGATGTCATCATGCTTGGCGAGTTGCTTCTTGAGGAAATTGTGTATCGTACTTTGGTGAGCAAAGAGGGGTATGTTTTATTTGACCTAGCACATCAAGAAGGTTCTTACGCGAGGGTAGCTAAAGCACTAAATCGTGTACATCAAGCGTATCATGAACAGTTGAACGTACAAGCATTGGCTGAAGAAGCCAACATGAGTGTGTCTGCTTTCCATCAAGCATTTCGCAATGTCACGCTTGAATCTCCGTTGCAATATATTAAGAAAGTTCGACTTAACAAAGCGCGCGAATTGATCCAGTTAGAGGGGAGACGTGTTAATGATGCAGCGAGAATGGTCGGGTACACGAGCCCATCACAGTTTAGTCGCGAGTACAAGCGGCATTTTAATGAAACGCCAAGGTCAACAAAGGCTTAGTGATCTTTATTTCAAAATGGCGACTTTTTTTACCTTTTTTATTAATTTGCGAGTGACATATTTATTTGAGTTATAAAATTAGTTACTGGTGCCAAATAATAGGTACGTTGTTGCAATCATTTAGTGGATTGTTGCGAGGCGGTGTGGAAAACTCGTAAATAGATAGTGTGAAATCACCAACTTGTACTTAAGTTATTTTACGTCGAAATAAAAGTAAAGATGCGCTTCGTTTAGCGCATTTAGTATTGTTTTAACAATAACTTAAGGAAGAGCGATTATGCACCTTAAAAACGGCAACGCAGTGAAAAACGTGTTCACACTAAGCACACTCACCGCTTCTTGTCTTATGGCCTTCAATAGCTACGCAGCAGTTGACTGTGCCCCTCTAGAAACTTGGCAATCATCAAAAGTTTATAACGGTGGCGACCAAGTTCAGCATGAAGGTAATGCTTATAAAGCGCGTTACTGGACGCAAAACAACAATCCAGCGCAATCTGGTGAGTGGGGCGAGTGGGAAACACTTGGCGCTTGTGATGGCACTGGACCGGTTGAACCACCTCAGAATGAAGTCCCGACGGTTACTCTGACATCGCCTTCTGCGTCGGCTTCTGTGACTGCGGGTGATGTTGTTAACCTAGCTGCAGATGCGGCAGATACTGATGGGACTGTTAGCAAAGTAGAGTTCTTTGTTGATGGTGTATTAGTTGGTCAGGCAACGTCTGCGCCGTATGCTGCATCGTGGACAGCAACTGAAGGACAGCACGAGTTCTCTACCAAGGCCTATGACGATGCAGGTGCCGTTAGTACGGCAAGTGTTGTGACGTTAACTGTGGCATCAGCGCAACCTGGTAACGAAGCGCCGACAGTGGATGTCGCGCTTTCTGCGAGCTCTATTGACCTGGGTGGTTCCGTAACACTGACTGCAAATGCTACGGATGCGGATGGTACCGTTGCTAAAGTTGATTTTTATGTTGCAGGTGTGCTTGCTGGCACTGCTACAACAGCGCCATACACGCTGGATGTAACCCCTTCACAAGCTGGCTCATTAAGTGTTTATGCGAGAGCAACCGATGATGCTGGAGCAACAGCAGATTCTGCAATTGCGACGTTAACAGTAAACGGCGGCGCAGTGACATCTAATTGTCGTCCTGATGGTCTTTATCAAACAACGGGTGTAGATGTTCCTTACTGTTCTATTTATGATGAAGAAGGTCGTGAGAAAATGGGGGCTGATCACCCACGTCGTGTAATCGGCTACTTCACCAGTTGGCGATCAGGTGACGACCCACAAGCGACTTACCTTGTTAAAGACATTCCTTGGGAACAACTTACTCACATTAACTACGCGTTTGTGAGCATTGGTTCTGACGGCAAAGTAAACGTTGGCGACGTTAATGATCCTAACAACCCTGCTACAGGTAAAACTTGGCCAGGCGTTGAGGTAGATCCTGCTCTTGGTTTTAAAGGTCATTTTGGTGCACTAGCAACTTACAAGCAAAAACATGATGTTAAAACGCTAATCTCGATTGGTGGTTGGGCTGAAACGGGCGGTCACTTCGATACGAACGGCGATCGTGTAGCTGATGGTGGCTTCTACACCATGACGACGAATGCGGACGGTTCTATTAATCATGCTGGTATTGAGAAGTTCGCAACTTCTGCCGTTGAAATGATGCGTCAGTACAAGTTCGATGGCCTGGATATTGACTATGAATACCCGACGTCAATGGCTGGTGCTGGTAACCCTTACGACAAAGACTTCATGGAACCACGTCGTCAGTATTTATGGGCGTCTTACCAAGAGCTGATGAAAGTATTGCGTGAGAAACTTGATGCGGCATCCGCGCAAGATGGTATTCATTATATGCTGACTATCGCAGCACCATCTTCAGGTTACTTGCTACGTGGGATGGAAACCTTCGATGTAACTCAGTACCTAGACTACGTAAACATCATGTCTTACGACTTGCATGGGGCTTGGAATGATCACGTTGGTCATAACGCGGCTTTATTCGATACAGGTAAAGACTCTGAGCTAGCGCAGTGGAACGTATACGGCACTGCTGCATACGGTGGTATCGGTTACTTGAACACAGACTGGGCTTACCATTACTTCCGTGGCTCTATGCCAGCAGGTCGTATCAACATTGGTGTTCCTTACTACACCCGTGGTTGGCAAGGTGTTACTGGTGGCGACAATGGTCTTTGGGGCCGAGCGGCACTACCAAACCAAGCAGAGTGCCAACCGGGCACAGGTGAAGGTGAGAAGAACAACTGTGGTCACGGCGCTATTGGTATCGACAACATGTGGCATGATACCGACCCTAAAGGAAACGAAATGGGCGCTGGTTCTAACCCAATGTGGCATGCTAAGAACCTAGAAAACGGTATTTGGGGCTCTTACGCAGCTGCTTACGGTCTCGACCCTGTCAACGATCCTTCAGATAAGTTTGTTGGTACTTATACCCGTCATTACGATAGCGTTGCTGTGGCACCTTGGTTGTGGAACGCAGAGAAGAGCGTATTCCTATCTACGGAAGATAAAGCTTCTATCGAGGTGAAAGCCGATTACGTTATCGATAAAGAGATCGGCGGTATCATGTTCTGGGAACTAGCCGGTGATTACAACTGTTACGTACTGGATGCAAATGGTAATCGTACGGCAGTAGATGCCACTGAACAAGCTTGTGCGGCAGGTAATGGTGAATACCACATGGGTAACACTATGACCAAAGCTATCTACGACAAGTTTAAGTCTGCGACGCCTTACGGTAATAAAGTAGCGACTGGTCCAACACCAACTGAAGCAGTAGACATTACTGTTAGTGTTGGCGGCTTCAAAGTTGGCGATCAAAACTACCCAATTAACCCGAAAATCACGTTTACGAACAACACTGGTCAAGCGATCCCTGGCGGTACTGAATTCCAATTCGATATCCCAGTATCTGCGCCGGACAACGCGAAAGACCAATCAGGTGGTGGTTTGAAAGTCATTGCTTCTGGACATACTCGTGCAAACAACATTGGTGGCTTAGATGGCGTAATGCACCGTGTGTCGTTCTCTCTACCAGCATGGAAAGACTTGCCAGCGGGCGGCACTTACGAGCTTGATATGGTTTACTACCTACCAATCTCTGGTCCGGCTAACTACTCAGTGATTTCTGGTGGTAAAGAGTTTGCGTTTAAGTTTGAACAGCCAGATCTACCAATTGGTGATCTCAATGCGGGCACGGGTGGTGGTACCACTGAACCAGGTACGTGTGATACGACAGGTTTAGTGACATACCCAGCTCTGCCACAAACGGATTGGGCAGGTAATCCAAGCCACGCTAACCAAGGCGATAAGATCATCCACAACGGTGTGGTTTACCAAGCGAACTGGTGGACAGCGGCTGAACCGGGTACAGATGGTAGCTGGTCAACGGTATGTAACATCTAATTATTATGGATTATTTGTTATAGCCTAATGTTTTCAGCCCTAAACCACCTACTTCAGTAGGTGGTTATCATCCGTTTTGGCTTTGCCTGTAAAACTACTCATGCTAAATGCGTCTTTGATTTTTCCAGAAGTCAAAGAGGACAAATAACATGAGTAGATACAATCAAGCTTCCCACGTATTTTGGCGTTGTCAATACCATATAGTGTGGACGCCAAAGTATCGATTTAGGATCTTGAAGAACAATATAGGTAAAGAAGTTTATCGATGTATTTATGTTTACTGTAATCAACTTGGATGTGAAGTCGTAGAGCTAAACGTACAAGTTGACCACGTACATTTAGTTGTAAAGGTCCCACCAAAGCTTTCGATATCCAAGTTGATGGGGGTATTGAAAGGCAAAATAGCCTTAAAGCTATTTAGCAAGTTTCCTCACCTTAGGAAGAACAGGCTTTGGGGTAATCACTTTTGGCAAAGAGGCTATTTTGTCGATAGTGTTGGAATCAATGAAGAAATAATACGCCGATATGTAAGACATCAAGAGAAGCAAGAGCGAGTAGAGCAGCAGCAATTGGCGCTGGACTAAACAAAGGCCCCCTTTTAGGGGGCTCACACAAAGCCACCTTCTTTAGAAGGTGGTAATTTACTGTGATAGTTTGTCGTTTAATCGAATTGGTAACTTTCAGGTATGACGACAATACCTTTGTCTGAGATTTTAAATCGCTTCGCATCTTCAAGTTTGTTGATGCCAATTTGAGTATGTGGCGGAATACGAACATGTTTATCAACTATGCAGTTGACCAACTGACTTCCTTCACCGACTTCTACGTCATCAAAAATGATGGAATCGACTACCGTTGCACTATCTTGAATGCGTACATTAGAGGAAATAATGGAGTGCTGTACCGAGCCTCCGGAATTGATGACACCGGTAGCAATGATGGAGTTAATAAAAATGCCTTCATTACCCGTGGCCGACGATACAGTACGAGCTGGTGGAAACTGCGGCTCGTAAGTACGAATCGCCCAATTGGACTGATAAAGGTTCATTGGCGGCACAGGTTCTAGTAGATCCATATTCGCTTCATAGAAGGAGTCAATGGTACCCACGTCGCGCCAATAGCAATCTTTATCGACGCGCCCTTTACTGCCACAGAATTGATAAGCGTAAACGGATTCGGTATCAATCAGCTTAGGTATGATGTCTTTTCCGAAGTCATGGCTTGATGAATCGAGTTTTGAGTCTTCTTCAAGCGCTTCTTTCAAAACATCCATATCAAAGATATATATTCCCATAGAAACAAGGCTTCTGGTCGCGCTTCCAGGAAGAGTAGGTGGGGTTTCAGGTTTCTCTATAAACGAAGTAACGAGCCCGTTTTCTGCGGTGCCCATTACACCGAATGCTGAAGCATCCTCTACGGGAACATCCATACAGGCAACGGTGAGCTTAGCACCTTTCTCTTTATGCTCTTCAAGCATTGCGGCGTAGTCCATTCGATAGATATGATCGCCGGATAACACAACCACATACTTTGCATCATTTCGCGATAGCAACCACATGTTGTGATAAATCGCATCGGCGGTTCCTTCATACCATGCACCACCTTTGCGCATTTGTGGTGGAACAGCAGTAATGTACTCGCCTAGCTCTGGATTGAATATCGACCAGCCGTCTCGTAAGTGTTTTTGAAGTGAATGAGATTTATATTGGGTTAAAACAAGGATCTTGCGTAAACCCGAATGTAAACAATTGGTTAGTGTGAAATCTATAATTCTATATTTTCCGCCAAAAGGTACGGCTGGCTTGGTTCTGTCATCGGTGAGTGGGCTGAGTCTAGACCCCATCCCTCCTGCTAAAATTACGGCGAGTGCGTCTTCCATAGTATTCCCTTTCCCTTTTCTGACATGCATCAAAACGGTGCTAACCTGAAGGAGGTGGTATGCAACGCAGAGGTTTTGAAAAGCATGTGCTAATGTGCTTATTAGTGAAAAGTCTACTACAAGAATCGAGCCATAGAATATCTCCTTAAAAATCAAGGAGGTTAAAATTTCACTGTAAGACAACTGCACCATATTAGTGAAGCGCTAAATAGCCCGTGCATCAAATTGGCGCAAAATTGTAGAAAGGAGAAGTCAACAAGTATGGATTTACAATGTAAAGTGGCGACAAAACAAGAAGATAAATAGGGTTTTCTAGCTTAATAACTATGGCTAAACAAGGCTTAGGGTTAGCGTCTTAACTCTAAAGGTCTAAAACAGGCGCGTTGATGTAAGGCAGGAGAGCTTTGTATCAACAATTCAAGAGTAGAAGGCCTGAGACAACTCTTTTCACAGTTGTTGAGAGTGAGTGGATAGGTAAGTAGACCACTCACTTAATGAATATGCTCACTTCACTGATAGCGATACGTTATCACTGCACTAAGAGAGACCGATGATATTTCCTTCATCATCAAGATCTAAATTCATAAATGCGGGTTTATCAGGTAAGCCTGGCATCGTCATCACGGTACCAGATAATGCATAAACGAATCCTGCGCCCGCACACAAGCGCAGCTCGCGGATTGGGACGGTAAAACCAGTTGGTGCGCCTTTGACTGCGGAGTCCGTGGTTATAGATAGTGGTGTCTTCGCGATGCAAACCGCTAAGTTGTTAAAACCTAGATTTTCAAAATGTTTGAGCTGTTCAGTCGCGATAGGAGTCATTTCTATATTGGTTGCTCCATAGCCCGCTTCACATACTGCCATGAGCTTTTCGAGTAATGATTGCTCTTTGTTGTATAACGGACAAAACTCTACAGGCGTGGTACACGCATCAATAACATGTTGAGCTAGTTCCGTTGCGCCTTGTCCGCCTTGCGAAAAAGCGGTGCTGATGGCTACTTTAACTTCGGGATTAAATTGGTGAATCAGATCTTCAAGAGCTTTAAGTTCTTTCACACAATCTTGTGGAAACTGGTTAATGGCAACGACAGCAGGTAAACCGTATTTATGAACGTTATTTATGTGCCATTTTAAATTTTCAAACCCAGCCTCCAATGCTGCTTGGTCCGGATTAAAAATGGAATCTGAAACAGCCATACCTGGCCGTAAATCGTAGTGTCCGGAATTCGCTTTGAGGCCGCGTAATGTTGCTACGATCACTACACAGTCAGGAGCTTTGTTGGCGGCAGCAGCTTTAATGTTACACGCTTTCTCAAATCCCATATCCGAACCAAAACCGGCTTCAGTTACCGTGTAACCTGACAGTTTTAGCGCAATATCGTCCGCGATAATGGATGAATTTCCATGGGCGATGTTTGCAAATGGACCTGCATGGATCAACGTAGGAACACCTTCTAGAGTTTGCATCAGTGTTGGTGCAATCGCCTCTTTTAGTGTTACTGCCATTGCTCCTGCAACTTGTAGATCTTCCGTAGTGACGGGGTTTCCGTTCAAATCGTACGCTACGACAACTTTCCCAATACGTTGACGTAAATCTTTTAAATCTTTGGCTAGTGCAATGATAGCCATTAACTCAGAAGCGGCTGAAATATCGAACCCTTCGTCACGCTCGAAACCATTGATGGTTTTTCCTGCATCATTGAGGCCAATTTTGACTTTACGTAGTGCACGATCATTATGGTCCATCACTCGTTTCCAAGTAATACTGGCCGTGTCGATTTTAAGTGCTCTTAACCCGGTGCGTGATTCAAAGGCATCATAACCCTCGCGTTGTTCATGGAACAAGCGAGCGTCAAGAGCGGCTGAAGCAAGGTTGTGCGCCGCTGTCACTGCGTGAATGTCACCAGTAAGGTGTAAGTTTAACTCTTCCATTGGAGCTACTTGAGAATAACCGCCGCCCGCAGCGCCACCTTTAATACCGAAGACAGGTCCCATCGAAGGTTGCCTTATACATGCAATAACAGATTGATTAAGCTTTGCTAAACCTTGCGCCAGGCCTATCGTCGTAACGGTTTTTCCTTCGCCAAGAGGAGTCGGCGTGATCGCAGTGACGAGTACAAGTTTACCGTCATCATTTGCTTTGAGTCGTTCCAAACATTTTGGGTGGACTTTGGCTTTGTGCTTCCCGTGAGTGTCATACTCTTCGGGCGATAGTCCTACTTTTTCCGCGATAACATCAATAGAAGAAAGTGGTGTGTTTCGGCAAATTTCGATATCTGACTGCATGGAGAATCCCCAAAGTGGCACACAGGTAGCGTTGAAAAACTACCTGAGTTATAACGAGTATTATTGTGAGGCAAAGGTCTGCTTGGTGATGGTACTGTTTCGGTTAGGCTTGTAAAGAGTTTACTGCTTCGTATTGTGCGACATACTAACAAAATCTACTCGTTACAGTGCTAGGTAAAAACAAAAAGGCCACCAAATGGTGACCTTGATATATTTTCAGCTTTAAAGCTGTCGTTTTAACGATCCCAATAAGTCTCTTCTAAGCTATCTTCTCGTTCAGGAAGCGCTCGCGATAGGCGAGGAGAGTGCTGCGTCAACACTTCATAGCTTACTCGGTTTGCGTATTTACAGATCTGAGAAAGCGAGGAGTAGGTTAAGCATCGTACTTCGTGCTTTTCTGAGTTAGGCACTTCTTTTTGGTGGAAAGAGTTTGCTGCCATGTCATGCAGTAAGGCTGAAAGGGCTGCATCACCCGCACCGTTAGTGTTCTTAATCTCTAATGGTCCACCAAGGTAAGGGCCGATGTGAGAGTAGACCTTCATTGGGTTTTGACAGTCTTCTTTACGCATCGCACGACTAAACTCGTACTGGTTAAAGGCTTCGAGGGAGCTTTCAAGGATGTCGTGTGTGGTTTCTCGTTTTACTTTCTCGTCGGTGTAACCAGCCATGTACAGACCATTTGGTCCTGCCGTACACAGTACGAGATCAACCCATTCAAGTGCTTTATCAGCAGCAGCTAGCGGCTCTGTTTCACCTGTTAGCGCCGCACCTTCTTCTTCATTCATAGCGACAACAGAAATGTTTTCGCGAATGTATTCTTGCCACCACTGTGCGTTACCTTCGATAACGTACTTTGTCCCTAACGTAAGTACAACAGGGACATCGTGCTTCTTAGCAAAGTCGATCGCTCTTTGTACCGCTTTAGGCATTGGATCTTCTTCTTTACCACGCATTAGGTAAGAAGAAACAACCAGGGCTGATGCTTTCTCAAAGATCTCTTCAGGAATGCTTTCCGGAAGTAGTTGATTCATATGACCTTCGTTGATAGCAAATGTACGCTCACCGTCTTGAGAAATTAGGGTGTAGCAGCGACCAATAGGGCCATCTACCGTTTGTAAATGGTTAAGGTTCATGCGTGAAGACGTACGGCAAAGGTAGCGGTAAGCAAAAGAACCGACTTGAATGTTCTTAGACATCACACCGAGCAAAACGGATTTGCTATCGGCTAAAACTGAGTAGTTGTGAAGAGTATTGCCAATCGTGTCACCTGGGTATTGGTGTGTGATCAGGCCTTGCTCAACCAGTTCTTCGTAAAGTGCATCTGCTTTGCTTTCTTCAAGAACGAGCGAATGTCCTTTACTCAGGTTGTATTTCTCTAAAAACGCGTCATCTACACGTGCTTCGATATCTACAATGGTTTGACCGACACCAACAATAGTTGGGCGATATAGCTTAGGTGCCTGTCGGATTTGGTTTACTAATGGATCTCGAGCGTGAGTTGGGAAGTAGTGTTTAGATTTACGCTGACCAGGAAACTTCATGCTTGTTCTTGAGTGAGAAAAAAAAGAGGCGGGATTGTATCACAAAAAAATGAAAATCGTGGCGATTTATTACAAAGAAGTCTGCTCGCTGAAAAAATCAGCGAGCTGAGTAAATAGCAACCAAAGCAGCTGCAATTTATGACGCTTGTCGCATTGCAATGGGTTGTTTTTTAAACTTGTTGCTCAGCAGCGCCCGGAAAGAGCCTGCTCCGCGCTAACTAAATTTACCCGCGTTACTTTTTCACTTCAGTTGGCTCAACGTAAGCCTTGGTACCCCAAAGTGGGACTGTCGAAAGGCTATGCTTAAAACTACCATCGGTCTCTTTTGTTGTATAAGACAAGTAGAGTAAGGTTTGGTTATCGGCATCATAAATACGGCGAACCTTCATTGTTTTGAAGAAAATGCTTTTTGACTTCTTAAATACAATTTCACCGGACTTACTCTTATCTATTTTTGCAATCATTTCCGGTGTGATTTCGCCAGTCTGACGACATGATATTGAGCTATCACTTGGATCTGCTAAGCTGAAATCCGCTTCGATAGAGGCGATGTGACATGTGACACCTGTTACCACCTCGTCTTTCAACTCACCGACTTTGATGTCTTTCAAAGTAAACCAACCGAGCCCCACGTCAGCAACATCGTTATCTGAACAACCAACTAGAGTAGTAGCAAGCAATGCACTTAACAGCATCTTTTTCATTATTTTTGTCCTTAACTAGGAAAGATATTGATGAAATCTATCAGAGGTTTGCACCTAAAACAAAATTTAGCCACGGAAAGGTCTATGTGCGCTAGGTTTGTTGCGGGCTTCATGCTAATGTACTGCTCTAAACGAAGGTATCAAGATGAATGAACAACAGTTAGCCAGTATCGAGCGTAAAAATACATGGCTGTATGATCTGGTCGAAGTTGAATTTCCGACACCAGAGAGTTTGAAAGGGCGCGATGTCTATTTCAAAACGCTAGAAAAAGCAACGTATCAAGTAGTCGACAAAGACACACTACTGGAAAGTGACTCTGAATTTAACCCCGACGACATTTTTCTGGTCGATTTTCATCGACTGACCATTATGTTCTCTATCTTGCAATCTCAGCGCTGGGAACAGCAGTATGATAAAGATATGATCATTGAATATCTGACACAGATTATCCTCACGCCAGATTTTGAATTATATGTTGGTTTTAAATCAGGAGTCCCAATTGGTGCTGCTATTGTTAGCCATCTCGAAGGAAATACACTCATCTCTGATGTTGCTGTTTCTGAATCAAAATACAAAAGCTCGTTTGTGGCTGATCTGGCTAAAAGACTAAGCACCGAGCAAAAACTGTTAGACTCAGTGGTTATCGAAAACTAACTTACACATCAATGTGCATAAAAAGTAAAGCAAGATGACGTTGGGTGATCTTGCTTAGAAAAACTGTAATTGCTCCCTTCTATTTCCATGAAATGCCAAGCTCGTCGTTTCAACAATCCCAAACTCAAATAAGATTAATCCAAACATTCTTAAAATCAGCTTGGGCTTGAGCCTTTAAGACGTCTGGAGATGGCTATGGCAATTACCAATATTAAGTGCGTGATATTTGACTGTGATGGTACGTTGGTCGACAGTGAAAGGCTGTGTTGCCAAGCGCTCGTCAATGTATTTAACCAGCATGGAGCTGAGTTAACGATGGAAGAGTGCGTTTCTCACTTTAAAGGAGGAAAGCTCGCTGACATCCTTTTAGATACTAAAGAATTGAAAGATATCAAAGTCCCAATTGATGTTTTAGAGCCGCAATACCGAGAAGAAGTCCAGTCCCTTTTTGTGCGTCACTTACAGCCGATGGATGGAGCAAAACGATTAATTCAGTTTTTAGATTCGCATAGTATCGAATATTGTGTGGCGTCTAATGGACCTAAAGATAAAATTGAATACGCTTTGGAGTTAACCGGTTTACTCGATGCTTTCCGAGGGAAAGTGTTCTCGGCATTCGATGCGAATAGTTGGAAGCCTGAGCCCGATTTAATCATGTACAGTGCTATGAGTATGGGCTTTTTACCAAGTGACTGTCTTTATATTGATGACACTCCTAAAGGAGTTGAGGCGGGATTAAACGCCGGTATCAAAACGGTACAGTTATTTAATGGTGAAGCTATCAATCGTGTTGATGACGAGCGTGTAATTCGCATCCATCATTTAGATGAATTAAAAGAGCAGCTGTGTGGCTGCTCTGTTTGACCTACTAATGGCAAACCGGACTCAAGCTGTGGATGTGCTTAAGTTTAGACTGTAGGTAAGGCGTTTGATGTAGACATTGGATAGATGAGAAGTTTTTTGTATGAAATCCGCAAGCAGCGCATGTGAATTTCTCGCCATCCGATGAAATGAGATATTCATCTCCTTGGCAGAGTGGGCAATTCAGGTTCTCTATGTCTTTTGTGTCTTTGTAATTATTCATATTGTTTTCCAGCAGCAAATTGGAATTGGCAAGATCAAGCATAGCGGAACGCTTTGTTTAAGAACATTATTTCATCCGGTACAGCGAGAACTTGAGATTCACTTCAAATATCCACTTGGATGTCGTAGGAAATATCGAAGGTAATAGTTGAACACGGTTTAAAGAAAAGGGCTCCTTAAGGAGCCCTTGTTGATCATGAGTTCCACAACGTTATGCGGTGCGGTAGCGTTGTAATATCTCACCAAGAGAAACGGAGGCTTGCGTGAGATTAGCGACGCCAGCGGTAGATTGCTCCGCCACTTCTCTGATTGTGCTTGATTGACTACGAATTTCTGAAAGTTCCGATGCAATATCGTTAGCCACTGCGCTTTGTTCTTCAGCAGATGTGGAAATCTGAATGCTCATGTCCATTAATGAGCGTGCTGACTCGGCAATAGAGGTAACATCATGGCCGATTTCATCAATAAGCTGGCTGCTGGTTTGAGCTTGCTGAACGGTTCGGTTGGTGATTGAAGCAATGTTCTGACTCTCTATTTGAAGCTTCTCAATCATGGCTTGGATCTCTACTGTTGCCTGTTGAGTTCTGCTTGCTAATGTACGTACTTCATCGGCAACCACTGCAAATCCACGACCTTGTTCACCAGCACGGGCTGCTTCGATTGCTGCGTTTAGTGCCAACAGATTAGTTTGTTCTGAAATGGCGTTAATCGTTGTGATCACGTCATTAATCTGCGTCGTATTCTCGTTTAAATTGGTTACTGACGTAGAGGCTTGTTCAATATAGCTAGATAACGTCTCTATCTCGCCAATCACGTTTTGTACACGGCTTCTGCTTAGTTCGATCTTCTGGGCATCTTGGTCTGACTGCGTCGTTGCTTGTTGAGAAATACTTGATACCTCCTTTGCAGAGGCTGTCATTTCTTCCATTGCCGTCGCGACTGAATCAAGCGTTTGATATTGATGAGATATCTGGGTTTCACTCAACTGCATATCTTTTTCGAATGCAGAAGATGTCTCGCTCAACATCGTTGCATTATTTTTAACACTATTAACCAGTTCACTTAAGGTATCCATAGACTTGTCTAGCGCACAGCCGATGGTACCGAATTCATCTCGACCTGGATGGAAACCAAGACGAGAGGTTAAGTCACCGTCACCAATTTTTTCGGTTGTTGTATATAAAACCCACAGAGCTCCTCCGATAAACGTTGCCACCCAGTAAGAGAATAGGGCAAAAGGAATAACCCATAAGAAGCTGAGTAATAGTGACGATAGAGCTGATGATTTTAACGATTCGTATTGTGTGGACACATTTTGAGTCAGCTTAATCACTTCTCCAGAATGCAACTTGGCATAAGCGGTCACAGACCCATCGACAAAAGAACTCTCGCTTACGCGGTTCGATTTCGATACGCCGTCAATTTCTGTAGCGCGGTTTGATTGAGCATCAACGATACCAGAAAGCTTCGCTTCGCTCGCCGAGATGGCTTGCTGCTCAAATTGTTGTATTTCATTGAAGTAGCGGCTTCCAGCCACTGAAGTGAGGGCTACTAAAAATAGTAGGAATATAACCCACATTTTGTCGTTGATAGACATCTTGATAAACAGCCTGTCTATCGTTCTAAACTCAACTTCTCTCATTTAAAGCTCCATTAGAGATAAAAGATATTGACCAAATCTATTGCTATATCGAAACAAAATATGCGAAGTTAATCAGCAAAATATGTAACGAATACTAAATTTAGTTTAAGAAATGAGATCTAAGGACGCCTATAACAGTATGTTATATCTTTAAATTGACATGAATGTTGATAAAAGAGTCATTTCTCTAAAGTGTTAAGCGGATATGAAATCTAATTGCAATCGTTTACTTTTGATTATGCTCATAGGTTTTTAAATCTTTACTTCTCGCTGTCATGAATGTGTCATATAAAGACTATAAAAAGGAGTTGCTGATGTGGATATGGCAAGAGCCAGGCCGTCAGCAAGTAAAAGCAAGAGAGCTTAAAATAAAGGAGGTCACAATGAGCGACCAATACCAAAACGATGAGAGCCTAGAGCTGCTAGATGCGCTTGAAATTGGCATTATCTTGTCGGAATACGTTGGCTCAGACAACGAAGCCGAATAGCGGAACACTCTCATCTCGTCGTAATTGACGTTATACTAGGTTCATGTCACACCAAGCCCTAGAGGCCAAAACTGGCGTCGAATGAACTTTCTAGCCCACCTGCATATCGCAGAACACAGTAACAGCCATTTATTGGGAAACTTGCTTGGAGACTTCGTAAAAGGAGATCCAAGCAAGCTGTATGATCGCGATATCTCAAATGGCATCAGATTACATAGATTTGTTGACCGTATTACTGACCATCATCCAATCGTCAACGAATGTAAGCCTCATTTCACTGGTGTTGCGAGACGTTTTGCACCTATCGCTTTAGATATGTTTTGGGATCATTGCCTCGCAAAACACTGGAACGACTTTCATTCCGTGTCTCTCGAACACTTTGTAAAAACGGCATACGAGCGAGTAAACCGAGAGGTTCATGAACATTTGCCGCCACGTTTTTTGGTGCTCCACAGCAGAATGTGGCATGGCCGATGGCTTCAATCCTATCAAGATCTAGACAATATAGAATTTGCACTACATCGGATGTCGCAAAGAAGTCCTAGAATGGCAGACTTAACCACAACATTTAAAGTGATTGAAAGTGATTACACTGAATTAGAAGAGAAGTTCTCGTCACTTTATCGAGATGTTTTGCGCCAGTCGTATGATTTTCAGCAACAGCTTAATGACTCAACTCAATGAGATAGAAAAGTAGTATGGCTTTAGGGGCTCTGGTAAACTCTGCGCTCCAAAAATAATGAGGTTACACATGTCTGTTAATTTTGCTGATTTAGGCATCGAACAAAAGCTAATCGAGACGCTAGGCAATCTAAATATCGTGACGCCAACACCAGTGCAAGAAAAGTCAATTCCACACGTCCTTGCAGGAAAAAACTTACTTGCTGCTGCACAAACTGGTACGGGAAAAACGGCTGCGTTTGGTTTACCTATCATACAAACCGTTCAGCAAAAGAAACTTAACGGCACACCTCAAGCATTGATTTTGGTTCCAACACGCGAGCTTGCACAGCAGGTATTTGATAATTTGAATCAGTACTCGGCAGAAACAGAACTTCGCATCGTGTGTGTTTATGGTGGTACAAGCATTGGCGTACAAAAGAGAAAGTTAGAAGAGGGCGCTGATATTTTGATTGCCACGCCAGGCCGCCTTTTGGATCACCTGTTTAATGGTAACGTAAACATCTCTAAAACCGGTATGCTCGTGTTAGACGAAGCCGACCGTATGTTAGATATGGGATTTTGGCCTGACTTGCAGCGCATCTTCCGACGTTTGCCTGCTGAGAAACAGATCCTATTGTTCTCTGCGACATTTGAGAAGCGAATCAAAACTATAGCGTATAAACTCATGGAATCGCCAGTTGAAGTCGAAGTTTCACCAGCAAATACGACTGCTGAAACGGTAACACAAATGGTTTATCCAGTGGATAAAAAACGGAAACGTGAATTGCTAGCGTACTTAATTGGCTCGCGGAATTGGCAGCAAGTGCTTGTATTTACAAAAACGAAGCAAGGCAGTGATGAGTTAGCGAAAGAGCTCAAGTTAGATGGCATCAAAGCGGTTTCTATCAACGGCGATAAATCACAAGGTGCCCGCCAAAGAGCTTTGGATGAATTTAAACAAGGTAAGGTACGTGCTTTGATTGCAACCGATGTGGCAGCACGAGGGTTAGACATTCAAGAGCTAGAACAAGTCGTGAACTTTGATATGCCATTCAAAGCAGAAGATTATGTCCATCGAATTGGCCGCACTGGAAGAGCAGGAAAGTCAGGTTTGGCGGTTTCTCTGATGAGTAGAGATGAGGAGTACTTGTTGCAAGCTATCGAGAATCTGCTTGATCAACGCTTACCCCAAGAATGGCTGGCAGGTTTCGAACCAAGTCTTGTAGAAGAAGTTGAGCCTGAACAAAATGGGGGTGGGCGTCGTCGTAGTCGTTCATCTGAGAAGCGTAAGCTAAAAGCAAAATTGGCGATTCATAAGAATCGTGGTAAATCACGTAGCTCTCGCTAAACCGCGCAAACTTTTGTTCTTACATAGTCAGGCTGTTTTTGCCTCTTCATAGGCGTCTAACGTTTGGGGGATAGCAAGTAGGTACCCTTGATACATATCGAAACCGAGCTTTTTCATTAAGCGAAGTTGATGCTCGGTTTCAATTCCTTCGATAACGGTTTTAGAGCATAACGCTTTTGCGAGTGATAATGCATCGTTAAACGCTTTAAAATCACCGTTTTCATACCTTAGCAATAAAGAGCGATCCATCTTGATTATATCTGGGCAAACGCTTCTCACTCGCTCAGTTGTCGATGCATTGACGCCATAATCGTCAATCGCTAATTTAAATCCTTCAAGACTTAACTCCCGAGCAGCTTGAGACAAAGAGAGTTCATCCTCCACCTTCAATTCAAGTAACTCCATGACGATTTGTTCATTCATCAAATGCGATTCATAAATGGTTTGTTTTAGCAGTCGGTTATACGTGATGTCTTTGACTAGTATCTCTGCCGCTACCGGTAATACATTGAGAAACAATTGTTTTGTGTGAAAGCGAGACTGAGAGAAATTTTTGATATGGATTAGGCGACTTAAGCGTTCAACATTGAGCAAATCTTGAGTGGGAGTCGCTTTGGATTGGAAAAACTGATCTGGCCTAACCATGTTGCCATTGGCATTGCTAATTCTTACCAGTGCTTCAAGGCCAACGATGGAAATATCGTTCTTATATATGGGTTGAAAGACACTGCGGAGAGTGAAGTTCGCGTATTTCGCAATATACTGCCCGTCGGCTTGTTTCCGGATGCAACTAAGTAGTTGCGAGATGCTCATCATTGTTACCACAACCTAAATCAATGTCTCAACATCAGCGTTATCGCGCTAATTTTTCTATTTCATTGGCAATGAATCTAAGTGTGCTCATTAACTCAAGCAAGAACGATGGTAATGGATGGGTAGGTTTGTCGAGTGACATCAAACAAATTGATGAAATAATTGATAATCTCAGCACTTCAATTTGATGCTACCATTGCAGTACGGCATACAACTGCAAATATTTTCTGACTAACTGCTGTTTGTTCGAACGCCGTAAAGGATGCCCAAACTTAATGTAACAAGGGCTAATACCGAATCGAGTGTCCAACGATTGCGTGAGTTGCGACTCGCTGGTGTACAGTGTGATTCCTTGTTCTGTGTATTCGTTGATCTGATCGGGTAGTTCCCCCATCCACCAATGAAGCAATTCTCGGCTCGTTTTGCTGCGACTTATCCAATGATCACAAACCAAAAAGAGTAGGTCATTAGGCTGTAAGGCATAGCCATATTCACTCTGCCATTCCGTAATTGATGAGAGTAAGTTTTCCCGGCAAGATTTTCCGGCACTGACCATATGGTGACTCAGAACCCAGACAGTGCCGATGTCGGATGAAATTCGATAGTGATGGGGAAGGTCTGGAGAATCCAACACTTCGATTGGCTTTATCACGCAGTTGTATCCAAAGTGACGAAAAGTATGTTCCATCCTTCTTGAAAACGCGAGACCAAGATGATGCTCACTCATGCCTTGGTTATGCACCGCAGGGTAATGCTTTTCACACAGCTTAAGACAGTCGTTTTGAAAATCATTAACACTTTGAATAACTAGGTCGAGTAGCAAAGAATATCCCTTAATAATTACAAAACGAACTGCAAAAGGTTAGCATAGTCTTTTGAGAATAGACTAATTTACTTCGGCAACTTCTTGATCTAAACACCAAATTTCTCACAAATGACCGTGTCTAATCTTTAATAGAGCAACACGAAAGAAGCAGAAGTTGAACAAAAATTTGAAAGGGAAAAAATGATAAAGCTAGAACGCGCACAAAAAGAGGCGTTGGCCACCGCCATTCAAGATTACATGCAAGACGAGCTAGATGTTGAAATTGGACAGTTCGATAGTGAGTTTCTAATTGATTTTATTACAGAAAAACTAGGACCAATTTATTATAACAAGGGTGTTGAAGATGCTAAGTTACTGGTTGAACGCAGAATGTTAGAAGTTTCCGAAGAGCTGTATGAGATAGAACAAGAAGTTAAGCTGTAAGTTTCAGTTTTACAAACGATTTAAAGTTCCTTCAAAAAATTCGAACAACTTGATAGATACGGTACCATTGGCTAGATGTAAATGATGGTAAATAATCTGTTTCATATGACGTAAATAGGTTAATGTAGTGTTTCTTGCTCAGCATTAACTTAGGAATATATCTAGGAACTTGAGATGGATACACTGGTAAAGAATTACAACCTTACTGCACGCGTGATGCATTGGTTATCAGCGCTGTGCATTATTGGTCTATTTGCAGTGGGTTTGTGGATGGTCGACCTTAGCTATTACAGCGAATGGTATCGAACTGCGCCGCATTACCATCGCTCTGTCGGTATTTTACTCGCTATTTTAACTTTGGCACGCATCGTATGGAAACATGTGACGGCGTCACCAAAGGTAGAAGGCAAACGTTACGAAGTGCTTGCTGCTAAAGCAGCGCATGGTGTCATGTACCTACTATTGATCACCATCTTTGTTTCAGGTTACCTCATTTCAACGTCTGATGGACGCGGCATCGAAGTGTTTAATTGGTTCACCGTGCCAGGAGCGGGAGAGTTATTCCCAGGCCAATCAGATATTGCAGGTGAGATTCACTTCTATGCAGCTTGGGCAGTCATCCTGATTGCAGGCTTACATGCTATTGCTGCACTAAAACACCACTTTATCGATAAAGACAACACATTAAGAAAAATGTTAGGAGCTTCAAAATGAAAAAGTCACTTTTCGCTACAGGATTAGCTATCGCTATGGCACTGCCATTTGGTGCGCAAGCTGCAGATTATGTCATCGATACCAAAGGTGCTCACGCTTCAATCAACTTTAAAGTTAGCCACTTGGGTTACAGTTTCATCAAAGGTCGTTTCAATACATTTTCTGGTGACTTTTCTTTTGATGAAAACAACATTGCTGACTCAAAAGTAAATGTTGTTGTTGATACAACCAGCCTAGATTCAAACCATGCTGAACGTGACAAACACATTCGTAGTGGTGACTTCATCGATGCTGGTAAATACAGTGAAGCAACCTTTACGAGCACAAAAGTGGTTGATAAAGGCAATGGCAAACTAGATGTAACTGGTGATCTAACGCTACACGGTGTTACTAAGCCTATTACTATTGAGGCTGAATTCGTTGGTGCTGGCAGTGACCCATGGGGCGGCGAGCGCGCTGGCTTTGTTGGCAACACTCGCCTAGAGCTTGCTGACTTTGACATCCCAGTAATGGGTGCTTCAAGCTACGTCGATATGGAACTTCATATCGAAGGTATTAAGAAGTAATTAGTTCCTTTTAGATACACTAAAAGCGCTCTTCACTTGAAGAGCGCTTTTTTATTATCTTAATCACATCACTAACATCGATAAACCCGTCAGTGATAGCGATTGAAAGCCAATAAACGTTGTAAATGTTTAGCGAATTACGCTGTTTCTAACTCGCTTTTTTCCACTAGGTTTAAACGCTCACCAAAAATCGGGCGTAGTGCTTTTAATACTTCAGTACGAGTAACCACCCCGACCATCTGCCCATTTTCAAGCACAGGAAGCACTTGTGGCTTACTTACTTTGATACTTTTAGCGCGTTCTTCGAGAGACAAAGACGTCAAGCGAGTAGCAATACCCATACTGCTCGCTGGGTACAACTGCTCTTTATCGATACATAGGAATTCCACAACATCAACGAGGCGATCACCAGCGTCAATTGCGACCACATCTCGGCTCATGATGTCGACGACTTTTTGGTCTTTCACCGGAATGTAGTCCTCACACCATAGTTCTACCATCACATCGTGAGCAGAGAAGAAGCCAACTAATCGATTTTGTACGTCTACAACAGGTGCGCTAGTTACGTTGTTATCAAGTAACACATCCAGCGCGGCTGCAATTGGCGTTTCTGCACGAATGGTGATTGGTTTTGGGTTCATAATGTCTTTAACAAAAGAGGCATTTTTCATGGTGAAATCCTTAACTGACGACAGTGTTGTAGTTGTAGTGATAGAAGAAATATTCGCTGCTTTTAGTTCTGGTCGGCGAAAAATACACCAGTTTGAAAGGCCAACTAATACCGCTCCGCCGACGATGTTGCCAAGCGTGACAGGAATTAAGTTAGCGGTAATAAAGTGGCTAATGTTTAGGTCTGTGTATTGTGACGCGGGCACACCGACAGATGCCCAAAAAGATTCAGGTGCAAAATTCGCGATAACAATACCAAGTGGAACCATAAACATGTTCGCAACACAGTGCTCAAAACCGCTGCTGACAAACATTGCCACAGGCAAAATTGTCATTGCTGCTTTTGTCATTGCATTTGCAGAACTAAATGTCAGCCAAATCGCTAGGCAGACCAACAGGTTACAGAGAATACCGAGTGCAAACGCTTGAATGAGAGTGTGGTGAAGTTTGTGTTGTGCGATGTTAAGCGCATTTAATCCCCATTGACCGCCATCCATCTGATAAAGACCAGCAGCAGTAACCAGCGCAAGTAGGAACATCGCACCAATAAAGTTACCAACGTAAACTTTGCCCCAGATCGAAAGCATCTTACCGAACGAGATTTGTTTATTGGCCCAAGAAATACTGGATAGGACGGAGCTGGTAAATAATTCACCACCGCAGATCACGATGAGGATCAATCCCATGCTAAATGAGAGTCCACCAGCTAGGCGGCTCAAGCCCCAACCAGCGCCCGTACTGCCGGTGGTCACCGTGATGTAAAACAAGAATGCTAACCCGATGAACGCGCCGGCCATAATCGCGAGGCTTAATGTCATACTGCTGGTTTTGTTTGCCTTACTTAACGCAAATTTTTCCGCTTCAACCATCATCTCTTTTGGAGAAAAATACTGGTGATTTTGAGAACTGGTCACCGCCATATTGACTCCTTAATTTGTAATCGCATAAAAAATCCTTGGTTATTAACTCAAAAATGAAATTGTTGTTTTTATTAAGAGCCTCAACGACTTCGGTTTCAAAACCATTGAGGCTTGCGGTGTTCCCGAACCGCGTAATCAGAATAGGGAGAACGGTTAGTAAGGTAAAATTGATAATATTTAGAAACCTCATCAAATTAATTGATAACTTTACGGGGCCAGGTAAAATGAACTCTATTGCTTATTGGGGCATGCTTTAACAATTGTGGGGATTGGGAAATACCCACTAATAATGGAGGACACTTTGCGCTACTCACTTAAGCAATTAGCGGTTTTCGACGCAGTTGCAGATACCGGCAGTGTAAGCCAAGCCGCAGAAAAATTGGCTTTGACACAATCAGCGACGAGTATGTCGCTTGCGCAATTAGAGAAGATGCTTGGCAGGCCGTTGTTTGAGAGGCAAGGCAAGCAAATGGCGTTAACCCATTGGGGGATGTGGTTACGACCAAAAGCAAAACGCTTGCTACAAGATGCATTGCAGATTGAAATGGGCTTCTATGAGCAACATTTATTGAGTGGTGAGATTCGTATGGGAGCGAGTCAAACCCCAGCAGAGCACTTAGTTCCCGATCTTATCAGTATCATTGATAATGACTTTCCAGAAATGCGTATTTCTCTCGGTGTACAAAGTACAAAAGGGGTGATTGATGGGGTATTAGATTACAAGTATGACTTAGGGATTATTGAAGGGCGCTGTGATGATAACCGTTTACACCAAGAAGTATGGTGTCGTGATCATCTTACTGTTGTCGCAGCTTCTCATCATCCTTTTGCGCGTAATCAGTCTGTTAGCCTTGCGCAGTTAGAGCAAGCGAAGTGGGTACTAAGAGAGCATGGCTCTGGCACACGAAAAACATTTGATAGTTCCATTCACCACCTTATTGAAGATTTGGATGTGTGGCGCGAGTATGAACACGTTCCGGTGTTACGTAGTTTAGTTGCTAATGGTCAGTACCTTACTTGCTTACCGTATTTAGATGTAGAGCGATATATAGAAGCAGGTCATCTTGTGGCATTAAATGTACCTGAGTTAAAAATGGAAAGGACGCTTTCATTTATATGGCGCTCAGATATGGCAGAAAACCCATTAGTCGACTGCATTAAAAGAGAGGGACTGCGAATGATGAAAGGGAAGCCTTCAGTTCTTTAAAGGTTGATTAAACATGCCTACGAGATGAGTTGGGTTTATTCCCTAAATCTGTTGATTTATCGGTTGCGTCAAACTTTTAATGTAAATTGTGAAAATAATAATATCTTATTGTGATCAATATCACCGATAAGCTGAGCTGATGTATCTAACATGTGTCCTTGATTTCAATGTATGAAGGCAGTTATTGAACCATATAGGTACGATAATAGCCGAGCAGGTATGACTACCATGACGACACTTTTAGCTATTTCTATCACTACTGGAATTTTATCTGGCGTATGGGGTTGGATCGCCATCTCTTTAGGTTTGCTTTCTTGGGCTGGTTTTTTAGGTTGCACGAGCTACTTTGCAGCGCCAACGAGCGGATTGAAAGGACTAGGCATCAGCTTAATCACCAATATGACAGGCGTATTCTGGGCAATGGTAATTATTCACGGTTCCACTTACGTTGGGTTGGAAATTATTGGCTATGTGATTACCGCTATTGTGGCATTCTTCATGTGTATTCAAGCTAAACAGGCTTGGCTCGCGTACATCCCTGGTACTTTTATTGGTTCATGCGCAACATTTGCGGCTGATGGAAACTGGCAACTTGTTATTCCATCGTTGTTGCTAGGTGGTGTGTTTGGCTATCTAATGAAAGCGACAGGGCTATGGTTGCATACGAAATCAACCGCTACTTCATCTTCGCTTGCTGAGCAAGCACAGTAGTGAACCCCCGATCTTATTGGTATCCACTGTGTATTGAGTTTTATCCCTCCCAATACCCTTAATCAAAATTAATGATGTTTGATACAAGCACACCAAATTGGTGTGCTTTTTTTGTATTACAAGACAATACGCTGAGTGCAAAATACGCCTAACTCATGTATTGCCGTTGGCCATGGTAACAACGCGTTTAAGTGTCCAGCGCAGAAGAACAGGAATACACTCCATGCCTTTCTCTTCACAATGAGAAACAATAGCCAAAGCTAAGTCCGGTTTTGCATGTTTTTTCAAAACACGATTTACGACTTTTTTAGCAGGGATAGGGTGGTCATGAGGAACTTTGATGATGTCCTTAAAGAAAAGTTCAAAACCATTGTTGTACAGAAAGTGCTCGATGTCTCGGTCGGGTAACTCCGTAAGTCGATGCCTTTCCTGATCATGGTCGAGCTGTGCTCGCACTGCATGCGCGTACTTTTTCCCTGCTGGGTCGCCATCGGTAACGACATGCCAATCAATACCAAACTCTTTTGCTACTTTGATGAGTGATTTTAGACCTGATTGAGCAAACTCAACGATTTGAACCCCTTCGGCAGCCAAGTCATACCCGCATTGACGAGCCAGTTCATGAAAAAGCCAAACTTCGGTTTCGCCTTCAACAAGTAACCAGCACCGCGCAAATAATGCTCCTGAACGATGAAAACGAATATGGAAACCAATTCGGCGCAACTCGTCTCGACCAAACTTTGTTGAGTTTAAACTCTTAGCGATGGTTCTGTCTGATAGCCGAATTAAACGTCGAATTGAATACAGTGGAACAGAACCGAGTAACGTGCCACTGTTGGTGGTTAATATCTTTTGCATTGGCAACAATTGCAATAAGGACCACGCTCTCGCTAGATGAGTTGGATGCAGTCGACCTTCTGGATCTTCAATGATCAGTATTGGTCTCGCACAGCGCCTTAAATCGGTGGGGCCTTTAGCTTGAAGATAGGCATTGAGTAACCCCATTAAGAGCAAGCGGCTTTGTTTGTCATTGGTTTCTTTCAAGAACTGACTCAAACCTTTATCAGAGGAAGGGCTTGTATAGAAAAGACCATCACGAGGTTTGCGTGGGTTACCTTTACTGACACTTCTGAATGCAAAATAGTGTTCAACAAGCGTTTGCATTGAGTCGAGGCTACTACGAATCTCACCTTTATTCACATGGCCAGGCATAGCCAATAAGCGTCGACAGGTGTTGTTGATTCGTTTTTCAATCCGAGCATTTTTACCATCGCCGTTGACATGGTTTAAATCTGGGAAGCGTCGGGAGTCACGTAGTCGGATTACAGGATGAAGTGTCATTAACTCAATAGCGAGTTTCTCTGAGTGGTGAAGCTTTTTGGGTTTGCCGTTATGATCCAAAAACGCGTACTCTGTATTAATGCCGTGCTCATCGCGAGACGCACTAATACGGTAGTAAATGACTTGCTCACCATCTTCGTTGGTGCACCATGTAGGCTTTATGCGTCTGTAGCGTCCCGCTTTTACTTCGTTTTTATCCTGTGCTTTAAAACAAACAATGATCTGTAAGTGTTGTGTTTGTGGATGAGAAATTGAGTAGTCAACGTGAAAATCTTTCAGTTTGAATTGATACAATGAGCCATTGGCAGGTAGTGCGATGGAAAGGGCATCGAGCAATGATGATTTGCCCCACGTGTTTTCACCGATGAGCGTGGTGAGTTCGTCAAAAGAGAGTGAAAGGCGTTTGATGCCTCTAAACCCGGAGATTTCGATGCGTTCTAGTCTCATCTCAATCCTCCTTGCAATTATTTGAATTATCGAGAGTTATTTTGCTACTCCTAAGCATATATGAATTCGGAATTTTTGAGTTAAGCTCAGTTCACAAAATTACGAGAGCCTCTTACTGAATAGAGACCGTTACAAGCGAGGCTTGCTTTCAAAGCCGGGGGACAGCATCGTGATCACTTAAACATGAAATCCTAAATCGCAGTTTCATAAAATTCATGATTCTGTCATGATTCACTTCTTATTATTATAAGGAATGAAAAAAGAGAAGATGAAGATGAATAACAATCATAAGCCAGTGAGAATCAAACTGGCACACATCAATGACACACATTCCTACTTTGAACCAACGTCATTACAGTTAAAGCTTAAGATAAACAATGAACTCACGCTAGAACCCTATGTCAGTGCTGGCGGCTTTTCTCGTATCGCAACCAGAGTCGAGCAGTTAAGAGATGATGCTCAGCGCCAAGGTCATGGGATGTTGTTCCTCCATGCCGGAGATTGCTTCCAAGGCACGCTGTATTTCTCACTATTTAAAGGCAAAGCCAATGCCGACTTATTGAACGCATTAAAGATTGATGCAATGGCGTTAGGTAACCATGAATTAGATATGGGGAATGAGCCAGTTGCATTGTTTTGCCAACGTACTCAGTTCCCATTGCTTGCTGGCAACTGGGATTTATCCAATGAATCACTTAAAAAACCTCACCGTATCAGTGATTGCAAGGATGTATATAGTTACCAACCGGATACACAGAGCGCTCAATACATTGTTAAAGAATTCCATGGTGAGCGGGTCGCGATTTTCGGATTATCCATAGATAAAATGAGCGACATCGCAAACCCTGATGCAGACACGCCTTTTCACTCAGCAATTGAAACCGCCAAGGCGACCGTAAAACAAATCCATTCATCAGGTATAAAAAATATTATTCTTCTGAGCCACTTAGGTTATGAAGGTGATTTAGAGTTAGCTGAGCAAGTCGCAGGTATTGGAATAATTGTTGGTGGACACAGCCACCGGTTGCAAGGTGATTTTTCATCAATAGGGTTAGGACAAGACGATCCCTACGGTATCAAAATTAATGATACCTATGTGGTGCAAGCGGGTTTCCATGCTTTGACAATGGGGCACTGTGTCATTGAGTTTGATGAACACGGTAAAGCAACGATGTTGAGTGGACAAAATGAACTGTTGCTGGGTCGACGTATTTTTTGGGACTCGACGCTAAACCAACAGCTCGACCAAGGTGTATTCGAAACCGCGTGCGACTTCATCCATGGTCAACCGAATGTCGTGGTTTGTAAGAAACACCCGGAAACTCAAGCGATCCTGAGCGATAAATATATTCCTCAGGTCAGGCAGTTACAGTCACAAGTCATTGCTAGTGTTGACACCAAAAAGCGTCATGTGAGAATTCCCGATGAATTTGGTGAGAGTGAGTTGGCTTCCTCCGTTGCCCGATCATTTCTGCACTGTTTAAACAAACGTGGATATGACGTTCAATTTGCAATTCATAATGCGGGTGGCGTGCGAACCTCTTTGAACCCTGGCAACATTACAGTGGCAGACATTGCCGGACGGCTGTTGCCTTTTGCCGTTCCTATCGGCTTTTACGATGTAAAAGGCAGCGCTATTCGCCGTGCACTTGAAGGCGCGATAAATAATGCACTCAACAATGGCGTAGAAGGCACTGGATCTGGCAGTTATCCGTACACTTACAATTTAAACTTCGAGTACCACGCAGATGCCCCAAAAGGTGAAAGAGTTCAATCATTAGTGATTTTTGATGGTAAACAATGGGTAGGTGTTCAAGATGATGTTTGGTATCGAGGGACTTCTTCTGCCTATACGATGAAAGGGAAAGAGGGGTACGACGCATTGCAGGAGATGAAAGGAGAAGGGCGTGTGACCAGTTTGTCCATGGCTGATTGTTTTATTGAACTCCTGACCGATGAGCCAAACTGTTTGAATCAAAGTCACAAACTTTACACAAAGCGACGTCGATAATAGATATTGGTATTGATTTTGCTGCTCTCCACTTACTACATGGGTTGATGAGGATGGCAGTATGTGGAATAAAGATTGGGCAGATACGGCAGTCGTGGTTGCCTGGATCGCAATTTGGTCAACACTGGTCTACTTTGTGCCTCTAAGCGGCTTTTGAATTGCTAAGAATGTGGATGCTACAAAAGGGAGCAGTAATGCTCCTTTTTTGTATCTATCTTCCCCGTTAGGCCTCTAACCAATGAAGAGTTTGTCTTGAGCCATTTGCTGCTTTTTGTCTGTTTACTATAGTTGCGGTGGTTGAATCCATTTCTTTCTTTTTATAGTGCTTCTTGATTTTTAATAAGAATTTTATTTCGATAAGACAAGGTTTTTTTTGTTGGAAAGCCTGACGCTCGGCGTTATTATGTCGACGTTTGGGGAGTAGTTAGCGCAAGTTTACTTATCGTCATCTCGTTAAGCATCAGCTTATCCGGTAAGTAAAGGTGTTACGTGGTTCATTCACGTCAACACTTCAACGAGACCAACGCATTCATTGACTAGCAGCACATAATCGTTATGTGGCTGTTGGTTGTTATTGTCTGCGGAAGGTCACCAAACGAAGTCCTTCCGCCATGGGAGGAAATATGTCTCTTATCGAAAATACCACCCAATTGAGCCAATCGGTGCCTCTTCAAGAATCATTAGCGATGTATGGTGCTTTTGGTTTATTTACCCTTGTTCTTGTTACGCTTGATATCTATCAAACACGTGGTGGCGTTATCACGATGAAAAAAGCCATCGTTTGGAGTGTTTTTTGGTTCTTGCTTGCCTTTGTTTTTGCAGGTTCTATTTATTTATTCTGGGACTTTTACGCGCCACATAGCGCTTATACGAACGACAAAGCAACGATTTCATTCTTAACTGGTTACTTACTAGAGAAGTCGCTAAGCGTGGATAACTTGTTTGTGTTTGCCATCATCTTTGCACAATACAGTGTGCCGGAGCACTTGCGTCCGAGAGCATTGCTTTGGGGGGTGATAGGTGCGCTAGTTTTACGCGCTGTCATGATTGTGGTTGGTGCTCAGTTACTTTCACAGTATCACTGGGTATTGTACTTATTTGCTGCTTTTCTTATTTGGACGGGTGTTAAGCTAGCTCGCGACAAAGGCGAAGCAGAAGAGGTTAATCCATATCCGGAGCAGTTGATTCGAAAGGTATTGCCAGTTACAGATGACTACCAAGGAAATCGCTTAATCTTAAAGCAAGCTGGTAAGTGGGTGGCAACACCGATGCTGATCGTTGTTGGTGTCATTGCAGTAATGGACGTTATGTTTGCGTTGGATTCTATACCAGCTATATTCGCGGTAACACGAGAGCCATTTTTAGTCTTAGCCGCGAACGTATTTGCATTACTGGGTTTGCGATCGCTGTACTTTGTTCTTCAAGCAATGTTAGACAAGTTTGTATACTTAAAACCAGCATTATCAGTAATCATGATGTTTATCGGGGTAAAAATGCTATTGGTTGGAACAGAATATGAGATTCCGACAGCATGGTCTCTCACATTTTTAGTTGTTGTGATGACATCGGCAGTGGTTGCATCACTCCTAAAAAATAAAGCGAAGCGTCAAACTAGCGTTAATATTACTAATCAAAAAATATAAAGTAAGCACTAAAATCAAAAGAAATAACGAAAAATATTGTTAAATATATGTTGTTGCTTAAGGGGCGATTATGCAGGTAATGTTCAGTTATTCAATGTAATTACAGCAATTGTGATTATTTATGCCGTTATTATTCATTTGTATTTTTGAGTTTTGTAATGAGTTTGTTTTATTAGAAATTCTAATTTGAATGGGTAAAATTTGTCATTTCTTAAACAATAAGAAACTGACTAATATACAACCAACTAAACAGACTACTGCTTTTAAAGAGAGGCAATCATGGCACAAGCAATGCAAATGACAAATGTAGCTTTACCAACCTCTATGGATAAGAAAACCTACGCGGTTAACTTCAAAGGACTGATTGCTCACTTACTGGACATTCTATTTGTAGACAATACTGCGCCACGCAGTTACTACGCAGAAGACTTGTCAGCACATATTCAAAAAGACATCGGTATGTACCGTTAATATTGAAATAGTGTAAGAAATACCGGCCTATGAGCCGGTATTTTTTTATTTGTATAACATGCCTACTCAACCTACGCCTTAGAAAAGAAACACTCTAGAGGAGGTAGACATGATAGTAGATTAAGTGTTGTATAGAAAAACGGAGCACCATTGGTGCCCCGTTTTGACTTGACTGAAGTGAGATATTACTTCTTGCGGCAGTATTCTGCGATCACGTACATCGACTGACCACCATTTGCCTTACCCGAAACTAGCTTTGGATCATCGCCAAGGCTAATACCACGAATCACTGTACCTTGTTTGATTACTTGGTTAGTGCCTTTTACTGGTAGGTCTTTAATTACTGTTACATCGTCACCTTTCTTAAGTTCAGTGCCGTTACAGTCAACCGTTTTATCGTCAGCAGACATCCCTTTCATTGCCCAGTTCATTTGCTCTTCTTCCATGTACATCATGTCAAGAGCATCTTGAGCCCAGCTTTCTGTGTTTAGGCGAGTGAGTTGGCGCCATGCAGTCACTTGTACAGCAGGAACCTGGCTCCACATGCTTTCGTTTAGACAACGCCAGTGGTTAATGTCTTTTGGCTCATCGATCTCACCCAGACACTTATCACAAACCATGATGGCAGTATCAACCGTCACATTACCGTGAGGTGGGACAGCGTATGCAGTTAGTTGAGATTCAGAAGAACACAGTTCACATTTTGACTCGCAGCGCGCAAGCAGAGTAGCTTCAATAGACATAAGGACTCACCTTAGTAATGTTATTTTGTGGCGGTATTATCCACTTTATCCTGAGAAATAAAAGGGTGTTAGCGAATTAAAGACTAGATTTTACAATACTCCAACCTGATTAAGGTGAAGATGTAAAATATTCGCTAAATAAATAATACGGAAGTATAAAAGACACTATTAATTGTTTTGGCTTATGAATTAGTTGTGTCAATTTCTACAACGATTACAAGCCTAAAAGAGGTAAATGTAGAGAGAGGGTGGCTAGAACATAGCCCTCTAATTTACAGAGGGCCTGTCGTTAACGTTCGACAATCTGGACAATTTGCTCTTTTGAAATACTCATTTCTTTACCATCCATGTCTTCATATTCGTACATACCCGTTTCCTCGTTCAGGTCTGGTTTACCGTAAGAGGTAATAATTTTCCCTTCATTTGTCGACATCAGATATTGGCTACTTCCGCATGCAGAAAGAAGTAATACAGTGGCAATAACAGTCAATACGCGCATAGAGTTTTCCTTTTAAACAAGTGAGTTAGGCAAAGACATCGATTTAACTATAGCAGAGGAAATATGAGTGGGTTTGAATAGAATTGAAATGAAAAAGCCCAGTAGAAACTGGGCTTTGGTAGGAAGGATGTTGCGATTACTTCAAAACAGAAGTGTTAGTGGCACCTGTTAATGCGTCATCCATTAAGAAGTCAGTGTTTTCCATCTGCATCTCTACATGATGATCAATATCAGACAAAGTGCCATTTGGCGAAGCAAAAGTACTGTGCGATGCAGTAGCATTAAACTGTACAAAGCTCGCAGTTGCATTCACAGTAGTGTCCGTACTGTTCACAGTCTTCAACCCTAGCTTATTAGCGAGCGGTTCAGTACCCGCGAATGGTGCATTTGGAACGCTGTTTGGTACTGTGCTATCGCCATCCACTTCTGTCATAAAGAATGGTGTCGTTAGCGAACCAGATGCCACTAAATCTGAAGCGTTTGTGAACGGATCGACAGTGTCTAGTGTAGTCTGTGCTGCATAGATAAATTGTGAAAAACCTGCTTCTAGCGCTGCTACTTGAGCTTCCGTTGCCGCAGCCTCAAAAGCTTCGTAACATGTTTTATCTTCTAGATCCGCACATGATGCATCAGCGTAATTCGCATAGTCTTTTGATGCTGCATAAGCGAGGTTATGTTTGATCTGAGGGCCGTAATTGTCTGAACCCAGTAACAAATTACCAATTTGTCCACCAGAGTTCTGTACTGATGCAGAACTAAAGGTGTACAGCGCATCCGCAGAAGGGCTGCCCAGTGTATTGTTTGCTGCTGCGACGGCAGATGTAGCTACAATACCGCCAAGTGAATGACCTAGCATTTTGACTTTTGAACCCGTCATTGGGTTGAAGCCTTGCAGAGGACCTCCAGCTAAAAGACCGCCTTGAGCAGATACTACTAAGCTAGCGCGCAAACCTAACACATCCAGAACACTCTGACGTAGGTTGTCACGCGCAACGGCTAAGTTGGAAAGATTTAGATAAGCCAGTACATTCGCATTTGCGGAACGTTGTTCATCTAAGCTGCGCGTACCATGAATAGGTAAGTCAATAGCGATAACTGCCACACCTGCTTTTACCATATTGAACGCGAACGCGTACGCATTCTCTTTCGCTGAGGTGATGCCGTGTTGATAAATCACAACGTCTGTCGCGACGCCAGATTTAGGTGTGAAGACCAGTACTTCGACATCTTCAACCGATTTCACTACGGGAACAGGCGAGTAGCGAGTAATAATACGCTCACTATCAAGCTGGGTACCATCGGTAAGAGTAAGCTTAGCTCCAACAAGTTTTAGCTGCTCTGTAGGATCTGTAGCAAGCTTTGTCACATCAACAGGATCATTTGCAAAAACGCCTGTTGATAGCTGCTGAACCATGTTTGCTTGCTCGTTCGGATCCGCTAATGCTGCGCTTAGCTTCGCTAGGCTTGGCATCGCAGATACCATTGGTTGCATGTTCCAGCTTGCGCCTTTTTCCAGGTAATGAGGCAGTCTTACCACACCTTGTGTCACGCTTACATCAGCACCTGATTGCATGTAAAGGCCTTTAATTGCCGTTTTAGCTGCGTCTAGATCGCTAATGTATTTACTAAAGTCATCGTCAGAGTCTAGCGCAGTGCTAAAGTCTTGGGTTTCACCGAGCGTTATTGTGTAGGCCGTTGATAAGTCAACTGAACCTTCGTTTGAGTCATTTTTGTAAACGGTATTTAGTGTGTTTGCGCCAGTAGAAAAACCAGTAGCGGTTACTCCTTTGACTGCCGCTAACGTATCACCTACTGACTGGGTGCTGAACCATGAAGAATAAACGATGTCTGCAGGGTTTACTTTGGCAATACCAAAAATTCCTTCAACCGCCTGAGTGACTGCTTGAACAGAAGCAAGGTCGCCAGTTTCATAAACGATCTCTTTCGATTTACCAGTTGCATAGCTTGCAGATGTACCAATTGGCTCACCATTTACGTCAGTAACATCTTGTGTGACCGCAAAAATGTACTCGCTTGACTCATCAAGTGCAGCCAAGAACTGGATGTATAGAGAGTTACCTTTTGCTTGAACTACGTAGTCTTGGTTCTGAACAAGCTCTTCTTCGATTGGGTTAGATTTGCGGTCCCACTCGGTTAAGCGTTGATTAATCTTGATGACTTTAACACCAGACGACAGCATGCCCGTTGCAAAACCGTCGCCGTTGAAGTTAAGAACGATTGGCATAGACGTTGACCATCCATCCATCGTGTTCATTGAGGCTCTAGGGTTGGTTAAAGCATCATCGCCATCAGTTGGCAGACCAAGCGTACCATCGCTTGTGTCCATTAATAAGTAAGACGGTGCCGGTACATCTGCGTTCGCTCCTTGAAGCGTAAAACTGATGGATGTTTCGCGATCAAGCAATGCTTGGACTTCATCTTCAAATTGAACTTTGTCGGAAGTACCAGAGCTGGAGGTATCATCACCACAACCAGCAAGAAGGATTGCAGAACAAAGCATTGATAATTTAAACGTGTGTTTCATTGGTTTACTCCGTAATCCCATTATTTGAAGGTGTAGTTCATCTGTACCGCGCTGATGTAAGCAGTACCTTCTGAGTCAAACTTAATCTCTTCACCCAGAGCATTTGTCTCAGTGAAAGAGCCTGATTTACTCTTAACAAGTGCAAAGCCTGCATCGAAAGTTAAATTCTCACTCATTGCGTAAGTTAGGCCCGCGCTGTACCAAAAACGGTCACTGTCAGGGATACTCAATGTCGCTTCACCTGCTTGTTCGTCGTACGCAAAGCCTGCACGGAATGTCCAGTCTGTATTAAGTATGTAAGTTGCACCAATGGAGTAGCGATTGTTGTCTTCATATTTCTCAGGTTTAAAGAAACATACTCCGTCATTACATTCGTTACTGGTCGCTTTTAGTTCTTTAAATGTGCTCCAGTCGGTTTGTTGCCAGCCGTAATGTACAGCCCATTGTTCATTCAGTTGATGGAAAGCCGATAATTCGATAATTGAAGGGAGAGAGATTTTTAAACGGCCATCAACTTTTGGTGATGAAGCTCGACCAGAGTCGTAACTACTAAACTCACCGTCATCAAAATCTAGATCAACCTTAGAGCGGTAGCCAAAGCCAAAACGGTTGTTTTCATTTAGCTCAAATAAAGCGCCGACATTCCAACCCCAAGCGAAAGTTTCACCTTCCATGCCGACAAGGTTATCGGACTTATTACCACCTAAAATACCGGCGAGTGCGCCTTTGTGGCGAGTCAGCTCTGCTTCAGCGTATACGAGGTTGATACCACCACCGACACTGAAAGACTCGTTGATACGGTAAGCGACATTAGGGTTGATGTTTACTGAAAGTAGGGAAGTGTCACCCGCCATATCACCTGCGGAAATATCATTTGGATAGTCAGTAGCAACACCGTATGTTGTGAACATACCGATACCCCAAGCCCAGTTATCATTGATAGGGCTGATGTAATAACCTGCTGGCACGATCTGTAAAGGGGCGACATCTTTCGCGTGTTCATTGTTTACAGTGTCGTACACATCGACTTCAGGGTCGATGATAGATAACGCGCCCGAAAATTGAGCTTCTTTGAAAAGTGTCATTGCTGCAGGGTTACGAGCAAGGACGCTGGCATTATCTGCGACAGCCCCTTCACCTGAAAATGCTCGACCAAGACCAGATGCCGAATGTTCAGCTACCTGGAAGCCCGCTGAGTGGGCATTACACGCAAACAATATTGAAATTGTAAGCAGAGAGCAGTGCTTCTTGTTCATCCTTGACCCTCCTAGGGTGTCATAATGCTGGACCGAAGTCCTTGTAATTGTTGTGTGGTACTTACACCAATTGTTAATACGCGAAATACAACGGTGATGTAAATGTAATGTTAATTGTATGTTTAATAACTTGTCAAAGTTTGAGCGTATTTTGCGTTTTAAATATGATGCATAGGTCAAACGATGGCTTGTAAGGGCATGTATTATCGTTATATTTTTGAAGAGAATGGTACGACCAGAATTGTTTTGCGAGCTTTATAGTTAAATAACGATCAAATCAAGAGATAGCTCGCTTTGCTGTTTCTTCACTTCACAGGCATAATTCGCGCTCGCTATGTAGTTATTCAATAGACGCAATAGGAACCGCATTGGAATTACTGAATGTTGAATTTTTAGGTCGTTCGCTAAGGCTCGAAGGATCGATGGCTGGGTGGCAGCAGTTATATTGGGATAATACGTTGGTGTCTCAAATCGATGCCAGTGACAATACCGCAGAGACTTGTCTACACCAGTTTAAGCTCTCTACGGGTGAGGAAATCCTGAACTGTCATTTAGAGTGTTCTTTAACATGGCAACCGTTTGAATTGAGTTACAAGGTCACAATTAACGGTGAGCTCGTCAACGAAGGTTGTCGAAATGAAAAAGACATCGAGCGCCAAGTGCCAGAAGTTACGCCACCATCCGAAAAGCGTTTAAGTGTAATAGGCCTCGTATCTCTTGGGATGAAAGCACTTAAAAGTGCGAAAGTTATTAAAGTGGCGTTAGCGTCTGCAAGTCTCGCTGCATATTCTTGGCTATTTTCCATCGAGTTCGCGCTAGCGTTGATCGCTTGCTTGGTTTTTCATGAATATGGTCACATTAGAGCGATGAAGTATTTTGGAATGAAGACCAAAGGGATCTATTTGATTCCATTCCTAGGTGGTTTGGCGCTAAGTGACGAAAAGATAAACACGCGCTGGCAGGATGTGGTTATCTCAATCATGGGACCATTTTTCGGTTTAGTACTTAGTATAGTTTTTACTTTGCTTTATTGGATGACTGGTGAGGTGATCTTCGCTGGGCTTGCTGTGTTTAACGCCTTGCTAAACCTATTTAATCTGCTGCCTATTTTACCATTAGATGGTGGCCATGTGCTCAAAAGTATTACCTTCTCAATGAATACTTGGGTCGGGTTAGTTGGCAGTATTGCGACCGCTTTATTAGGCATTTTTATCAGTTACTATTTCGGTCTGACGTTGCTAGGGTTTTTATTGTTAATGGGAATGTTGGAAGTGGTGATGGAATGGAGAGCTCGACATCAAAGCCATTTATTGCCATTAACCCGTTATGGGCAACTATTTTCACTTGCTTGGTACTTGGTCTCTGTCGGAGGTTTTGTTTCTATCATCTGGTATTTTGCCACTCTCGGAGATAGTTTGTTAAGTTTGCCGCTACAGATATTGGGCACTTGATTAGAATCATTAAAAGCTCCCTAGGGAGCTTTTTTATTTGGCAAGCTTAAGTAGTAGACGATAGTAGCAATGAATTAGCCACATCTTGGTGCTTTCGCGTTATACGCAGGCAGCTTATTTATGGTTGCTTGTAAATCTTTAATGCGCGTACTGTGCGATGGGTGGGTTGAGAAGAATTCAGGTGGTTGAGAACCACCTGATGCAGCACTCATATTTTTCCATAAATCGACACTTTGACGTGGGTCGAAACCTGCTTTTGCCATGAATTCCAGCCCGACAATATCAGCCTCGGATTCCTGAGTACGACCGTATGGCAAGATAACACCGTATTGAACACCGACACCAAGTGCCGCCATCGTCATTTGTTGATACTGTTTGTACTCGGAAGCGCCAATGGCAACGTTTGCTAGAGACAACCCTGCATTTGCTAACTGACTTTGTGAAAGACGTTCATTACTGTGGTCAGCGAGGACGTGAGCGACTTCGTGACCAATAACTGTTGCCAACTGATCTTGGTTTTTCGCGACATCTAAAAGCCCGGTATACACGCCGATCTTCCCACCTGGTAGAGCAAACGCATTGACTTGTTCACTATCAAAAACAACGACTTCCCAGTCTTTAAATCCAGATTGAGCGGGAATGGTGTCAGTGATGTGTTTGGCAACGCATTGAACGTAGGCATTCGTTTTGCGGTCTTTGCTGATTGGGATATCTTTCTTCATTTGTTCGAAAGATTTAGCTCCAAGCGATGACATTTCCTGATCTGAAAACATCAGGATCTGGTTGCGACCCGTCGGTGATGCGCTACACGCTGTTAAACCCGCGATAGTTAAAAGAGCAGAGGCTTTCATCCATACCTTCATAACAGGCTCCATTTAATTTTTTGTTTTGAAGCAATAGTATATACCCAAATAGTAACATGATGCATGGATCAAGTTATTCATCTGCTTAATAAAGAAGGTGAGATGTTACGTCTTGAAGTTATGCCCAAGTAGCGTCTATGCTAGCTTCCTAGCACATCGTTACAACCTAACAAACCAGTTTGTGAAACTAAGAGTAAAACAATGAGTATATGGAAAAAGCCCGTAAGCATAGAGATTCTGAATGCCACGTCAAAAAATACCCTGATCGAGCACCTACAAATTAAATATACAGATTTCACTGACGACTCCCTTACAGCAACCATGCCCGTATGCAGCTTTACTCATCAACCTTTAGGAATGCTTCACGGTGGTGCATCAGTCGTGCTCGCAGAAACATTAGGCTCATTGGCTGCAAACTTCTCTGTCGATGAGGGCAGCTACTGCGTCGGTTTAGATATTAACGCGAACCATGTGCGAGCCATGCGAAGTGGTCATGTGATTGGTACGGCAAAACCGCTTCATCTGGGTATTTCAACGCAAGTGTGGCAAATCGATATCACTGATGAGCGAGGCCGTTTAGTGTGTACCAGTCGCTTGACCATCGCTGTGAAACAACACAAAACAAAGTCGGTATAAACTAAGATGGTGATTGAGTTTTCATTAGGAAAAATCATTGCAACCCAGCGTGAAATAGTGATTAAGCTCTCCGGCAGTGCAATGGTAACCTTGCAAGCGCAAACCGATGCAATTCAGTTGCTGGGTAGAGGAGCGAACGTTGTTTTATCTCATGGAGCAGAGTGCAAATGGTCTATCAAGCTGGACAACGAGGTACAACTGGCTGAACTTTCGCGAGAAATTGGTATCGATATTCAATAATTTATAGTGTGATGTTTGCACTTTTTGGAAAAAATGAGGAAACTTAGCTTATCGACAACAAGATAAGAATTTCCTCTTTATGAGTAGCCCTCGTTTACGTGTTCAGTTCGAAACACTGTTTGAAAAATTTTCCGGTCACGATACGGACGTTCAGCTCGAAGACATCACGGAAGCGTTGTTTTGTACACGTCGTAATGCTCGTATTGTTCTAAATAAACTTGAAGAAGAGGGCTGGATTGAGTGGCATCCGGCAGCGGGTCGAGGAAAACTTTCGAAACTCGTTTTTAAACGTAATCGAAGCGACGTCAGCGAAAACCTCGCCAGGCGTTATCTCGATGAAGGGAAAATCGGTCAGGCTCTAGATGCGCTTGATAACGATGCGGCACGATTGACGCAGGTTATCCAAGGTTATTTAGGGCTTCAGCATCGACAGGGCGAGCAGGTCGTGCGTTTGCCTTATTATCGACCATTGTCGATGTTAAACCCGCAGAAACCGATGCGGCGTTCTGAACAGCACATCGCCAGACAAATTTTTAGCGGACTCACTCGCCTTGATGAAAATGAACAACTTCAACCAGATTTAGCCCACACGTGGGAAGCAATTTCTGATACACATTGGCGTTTTTATCTTCGTCGTGGAGTACGCTTTCATAACGGTGAACCGTTAACAACCAGTTGTGTTCTTGAAAGTGTGCTTGCGTTAAATAGCTTGAACTTGTTTTCTCACATAAAGCGGGTGTCTTCACCACAAGAGTGGACCGTTGATATTGAGCTCGTCCGTCCTGATCGCTACCTTCCTCTGGCTCTGAGTGAGTCGCAAGCAAAAATTTTGCTACCGAGTGCTTTGCGTTCTGAAAGCTTCGATAGACAACCGATAGGGACAGGGCCGTTCCAAGTTAAAATGAATGATGATAAGCGTCTTATTTTGACTGCTTTTGATGGCTACTTTGGTTTTCGCCCTTTACTTGACCAAGTGGAGGTGTGGGTAATCGATGAAGCCTATTCCTCAATGGTTTATCCAAGCCTGTCAAAACCGAAGATGGATAAACAAGGTTCATCCGATGAAGTCGAGCTGGACCCTGGCTGTACATTCCTATTACTAAACAAAAACACCGGGATTGCAAAAGATCCACGTTGGGCAGAGTTCCTCTCGCAAACCCTCAACAGTCACCAGATTTACGCGCATGTTCCACAAGATAAAGTGATGGAACTGGGAGTATTGCAAGCGTTTGGCCTTAAGCCCGGTTGGATTGATCTTAGGCCAGCAGAAGCGGGCAGCGTACCACAGGTTAATAAGGTAATTTCCGTAGCGTATCAGAAAAAGCATCCGATGTTTCCAGTAGTTGCCAAGGCCATCAAGACACTCTTAAAACCGCACGGTATAGAGGTTGAGTTTATTCGTTATGATGCTCAACCGCCCGCACCGGAGGAGGTGGATATATGGGTGAAAGCTATGGGCATTGCAACGAACCGAAATGACGCGTTAGCGGGCTGGCTTCTGGATTACAGTGATATTGAGAAGTTCAGTTCAGGTTACGATTTTAGTGAATGGGCTAAACTTGTCGATCAATGGCGTGCTGGGATGCATACAGACTTTCCTGCGCGTGAGCTAGGACGACAGTTAGTAAAAAGCTGTCAGGTGATTCCTATGTTTCACTGTTGGCTAGGCGTGAATAAAGACCACAGCGGTGCGTTACAAAATGCAAAGTGTAATGCCTTAGGTTGGTTTGATTTTAATAATGTATGGGTCAAACCGGATATAGAAAGTAACCATGGCGAAACCGAATAAGAAGCAGCCGACGAAAACCGTCGATATCTATTGCTCAAAGTGTAAAACTCAACTATTTAAGTACCGTAAAGGCGGAAAAGGCGCACTGGTCAAGTGCTTCAAAGAGCGCATTGTTGACGATTTCACACAAACCCCATGCATCTGTCCCAGTTGCGGGCAAGAATTTGCAAGAGATACCCTAGTGAGAGGAACGCCTGCTTACAAAATGATTGGCGGCAAAGTGACAATGAAATAATGAAGGGCTAGAAAATGAGTATAAAACATGACTACTGCATGGTGTTAAGCACAACCAGCAACGAAAAAAATCGAGATCAGATCATTAAAGGTTTGCTAGATGCCCAATTAGCCGCGTGTATTCAAACGATGCCTATTGAAAGTCACTATGTGTGGAAAGGGGAGATTTGTACTGACAACGAATGGTTGCTGGTGATCAAAACTCGTCGAGAACTTTATGAATTGGTGGAAGAGAAAATAGAAAACCTGCACGAATACGAGGTCGCTCAAATCGTACAGGTTCCAATTGTTGATGGGTTTAACCCTTATTTAGAATGGTTGAGAGAATCGACGTTGAGCCGACATTAAGAATAACGACAACACTGCACCAACGGTATCGCACAACATATCTTTCTGGGCGTCCCATATGTCACCTTGCGAGCCCAGAAAGGCAATTCCCTCATCGCCACCAGCCAACTCCGCATACCACCATTCGATAATCTCATAGCCAGCAGCAAGTGACATGATAGCAAACAAAGCAAACCAGCAAGAGAACGCTTTGTTGAACCGTTTTTTGTTTATCAAGTATTCAGCGATCGGATATGCGTAAAGGCCAATTGAAAAGTGCGCAACGCGATCAAAATTATTTCGCTCTGAACCAATCATGTCGTTAAACCAGTCAAACGGCACTTCGGAGAACGTATATTTCGCACCGATAGTGTGCAAACAGAGCCAGATGAACATTAAAAAGTAAGCCGTATTACTGAACTGATAGCGAATCGAAATCGCCCAAATAGCAACAAGAATACCAATCGCCGGGATAATCTCCGCAAACCAAACTGCACGTGAGTTAGGTTCCAACGCAGAAAATAAAAACACGATGGCATAAAAAATCGTTAATCCTAAGAGTGTCGAGGTGCTTTTCATAGAGTTATTTGATCCTTCAATTTATCTTACAGTGGGAATCCATAGATTGTGTTAATGATTGCACTTAATTGAACGGTGTGCAATTGATATTTTAATGGGTTTTTTGATCACTGAAAATGTTGATTTATTGGCAAACTGCTCAACATTAAAACGTTTGCGCGTGCACTTTTCATTAAAGTTTGATTTACAACATGCCCATCCATAGAATCCATGATTCAGTCTAATAAAAAAGAAGTAAAGCCATGAAACTGGAAACTGTCGATTATCTTGCTGACGATGCTGCTCAACAGTTCGTTACCTCTCTACGAGAAACGGGGTTTGGTGTGTTGAAAAACCACCCGATTCCACAAGAGCTTGTAGAGTCAATTTACAAAAACTGGCATGAGTTTTTCTGTTCAGATCAAAAGAATGATTTTCACTTTAACGTAGACACCCAAGATGGCTACTTCCCACCTTCTGTGTCTGAAGTGGCGAAAGGGCACAAAGTGAAAGACATCAAAGAGTACTTTCATGTTTACCCTTGGGGGCAGATCCCAGAGCAGCTTAAAGCTGAAATCTTAGAGTACTACGAGCGTGCCAATGCATTTGCTCAAGAGCTATTAGGTTGGGTTGAAGCGTACGCACCTAAGGACGTTCAAGAGAAGTTCTCTATCGCGTTGTCAGAAATGATCAATAACAGTGACAAAACATTACTACGCGTGCTTCACTACCCACCGATGACAGGCGAAGAAGAGCCAGGCGCTATTCGTGCTGCTGCGCATGAAGACATTAACCTGTTAACGGTTTTGCCTGCTGCTAATGAACCTGGACTGCAAGTAAAGAGTAAAGAGGGTGATTGGATCGATGTACCATGTGACTTCGGGAACTTAATCATCAACATTGGTGATATGCTTCAAGAAGCGTCAGGTGGTTATTTCCCTTCAACGACTCACCGTGTAATCAACCCTACGGGTGGCCGTCAAGAAAAGTCACGTATCTCATTACCGTTGTTCCTGCATCCAAAGCCGGAAGTGGTGTTATCTGAGCGCTACACTGCACATAGCTACCTTATGGAACGTTTACGTGAGCTAGGGGTTATTTAACCTTTACGTGATCTCCTTACAAAGGCCGATGGTGAATGACTATCGGCCTTTTTGCATTTATGCTACAAAGTGGAAACTATGTTTTTTGTGCCGTGAATGGGGCCCTAAACTCGTGTCAGAGAGGATGAATGGAAGGACAACGTACTGTCAATAGTATTGAGCCTCATGCAATAGAAAATCCGCTGCTTTGGCCAATGTTAGAAATTCTGAGAAAACAGCCCTCTAATTGGAAAGTGCACACCTTGGCAAGCTCGTTGGGTGAACAAGGTTATATTTCAAAGCTGGACGACTCTCCCGATAAGGATTTATTCAAAAGAAACTTCCTGATCATGAATGCATTATATCAACTGCAAGACACTCTGTATCCGGATAGCTGGCTTCAAGTCGAAGCCATGGATATTCAGCTCATGTCTTCGATGGAAGCTTTGAGGCATAAGATCGATATTCATGATCCTTTGCGTGAGTATTATTTAGATTGGCGCAATTACGAAGCGGACGAAGATGAAGTGCGTCGACTGTTGAATGAATTTTGGACAACTTATCAAAAGTTCATCGGTGGTTCGTCAGTAGCCAGCGTAGATAAGACAAAGGCACTGTCACTATTTGAACTTAACACTGACGCTACGCCTGCGGAAATTAGAAAACAATGGCGAAAACTCGCGCTTCGTTGGCATCCTGATCGAGAAAATGGCGATGCAGAAAGATTTAGAGTTCTTTGTGAAGCGTGGAATGTACTGAGAAACGAATGATTCGCTAAGAATAAAGATAAAGGAAGGCAGCTAACTATAGCTGCCTTTTGATTGAACTGTCTCTGTCAGCGTATCAAAACTAGCATGATGACTTAAACTGAGATTTTCGCATGCGGTTGAGGGCTGCCATAACGTCTAGTGTGCGTGGTTTGGCTAAGTCGCCTTGTTTAGGAAGAGCGGCATGCCACTCACCAGACAGCATTTCTTCAATCTCCTTCGCCGGATGATTACACCAACCTGGAAGTTGAGCAATTTGGAACCATAACCAGCCAATTGTGTTGACTTCATCGGCTGACTCTATCTGTTCCAAAGCGCTAAGATCAGTAAACTCTTTACCAAATCGAAGTGACTCTTTGCCTTTCGCATTCACACGGAACTTGCCGTCAGTCAGAATATTCATCAACGCAACGCGGTTCAGTGCTCGAGGTGGGAAGGTCTGTAAACGTTCTTCTGACTCGTTATGGCGTTGAGTAGGGTGCTGAGCGATAACTTCTTTCGCTTTTTCAGTCACATCAACGGCTTGGTAGTCGTGCATTTGAATGACGGTATCGGCAACGTCTAAGTAGTCGCCCGACCCACCCATAACGATAATGGTAGAGATATCAAGATCATCTCGTAATTGACCAATGCGGTCGACGAGAGGAGTAATTGGCTCATCACCTTTTGCCACCAATGCCTGCATACGCTCATCTCTAATCATGAAGTTGGTAGCAGAAGTATCTTCATCAATCAATAATGTGCTTGCACCCGCTTCAATAGACTCTTGAAGCCAAGCGGCTTGCGACGTTGAGCCTGATGCGTCTTGAGTAGAAAAGTCCGCCGTATCTTTACCCATCGGTAAATGGTTGATGTAGTTCGACAGGTTCAAGTGGTGTACGCATCGGCCATCTTCGGCACGAATCTTCATAGCCTTGTTATCGGCAACAATGTATTCGCGGCCATCTCCTGGAATATGATCGTAAATTGAACGCTCTATTGCATTTAATAAGGTAGATTTACCGTGGAAGCCGCCACCTACGATCAGTGTGATACCTTTTGGAATTCCTAATCCTGTGACATGGCCCTTGTTTGGCGCATGTAAAGTGACTTGTAGAGATTCAGGGGCTTTAAACTCAACGGCTTCTTTCATTGGAAGGTCGCAATTACCTGCAATTCGAGGAAGAATACTGCCGTTTGCGACAAACGCGACTAAGTTATTGGCCTCTAACTGTTCTCGCAGGGCATCTTGGTCTTCAACAACTTGGCAGTGCTTAATTAAAGCGGCTTTGTCGAGTTCACGCTCTAAAGTTGCTCGACGGATAAACTTAGGCAGGTGGAAAGTCAGTATGTTGTTGGCTTTTTTCCCCAATACTGAACGACCTTCAGCCGGTAAGTTAACTCGAAAACGCAGTTCAATACCTTCTTCAGTAAACAACACCGCGGTGCTATCCAGTACAGTTTGGCCTGTCAGTGAAATTGATACTGAGTTTTCTTGTTTAGCAAACTGTTCAAAACTACGCGCAATAAAATCACGTGCACCTCTTTGAAATGCAGGAGACTCGTCTCTTAGCCACTCAAGACCAGTCAAAGACCATGCGCGAGTCGCACGAAAACGTGACGCCGATGCATAAGGGTCACCCTGTACATGATCGACAAACAAAGTGAAATCAGTGAAGTCGTATTGACCTTTGATTTGCTGATAAGCTCGGTAGTTCTGCTTTTCAATTTTCTTAAGCGTGGCAGTCAACTGATCCATGAAGATATTGGCCTTTTAATAGAAGCGGGCGGCGATTATAGAAACCACCGCCCTCATAGTAAAGAGAATGCTTAGGAAGAGTAGGCGTATTGCCCGCCAGAAAGGCGCTGATTAAACAAACTTTGCTCAAATTCATTACAAGGCATAGGTTTACCATAAAGAAAACCTTGTCCGATATCACAACCCTCACCAATAAGAAACTGCTCTTGTTGGTGGGATTCAATGCCCTCGATCACTACTTGGAGTTCCAGTTTTTTTGCAATGTGTATGATTGAACAAATGATCTCGCGATCATCATCTGACTTTTCCATTTGCTGGACGAAGCTTTTATCAATTTTGATGGCATCAAACGGATATTTCTTTAAATAGCTGAACGAAGCATATCCTGTACCAAAGTCATCAAGTGACAATGTCACACCTAGTTTATGCAACTTATTTAACGTTGTGCGTGCTACTATTTCATCAGCAATTAGAGCGCTCTCGGTTACTTCGAGTTCGAGAAAGTGTGCTGGCAAATGGAAAGTGTCGAGTAGGTGTTGCACTTGTTCTGCAAAATTTACGTTTTGTAATTGAATGGGAGAAACGTTGACGGCAATTTTGAAGTTATCGATTAACTCAGACCATTGTTTCGCTTTGTCTATCGCGGTACGCAGAACAAAAGAGCCAACTTCAAAGATAAGCCCGTTTTGTTCGGCCATATGTATCAATGCTTCGTTGGAAACGTCGCCAAGTATTGGATGTCTCCAGCGAAGCAAGGCTTCTGCGCCAATCCATTTACGTGTTTTGGAGTCTACTTGAGGTTGAAAGTACAACACTAAATCGTCGTTACGCACTGCTTGTAAAAGGTAACTTTCCAGTTCATTGTGACTATTGAGATCAGCCGAATGATTTTCTCTAAAATAACTAAAAGGTTCGCCGGATTCTTTACATAGAAGCATCGCGTAACATGCATGTTGAAGGATACGCTTAGCATTGCTGCAATCTTTGTAAGCTTGAACTATACCGATATACGTGTGCAAATGTATTTCTGTTTTGTTGAAGACAAATCCATCTACGCTAATTTTAGTGATATCATCTAATAGTTGATTTAACCGAGCTTCAATATCCTCTCCCCAAATCAATAAAACCATGTCATTCGAACTTGGTCTACCAGTGATAAATCCGCTAGCACCGTGTCTGGTTAATCTGGAGTGAAATTCTTTTAAAATGTTGTCAAAGACCTCGAACCCGTGCCTGGTCTGAATACTGCGAGCGTTACTAAAACCAATGTTGATGACCACAAGCGATTGCTGATCACTATCAAGGGACTGTAAGGTGTATTGGACAATGTAAGTGCAGAACGATTTAGAAATCCAGTTCCCTGATCATGTGGTTTTTTGGTAGCTCACTTGTTTTTCCGCGGCTTTACGGCGATCAATCTCTTGTGTTAAGGAGTAACTTAACTGGGCTAAATCCGTGGTACGATTTTCAATTCGACTCTTTAGCTCGGTGTTAAGTCGCTGAAGTTTATGTTGTTGGTACACAACTGAAAGCTGTGCTTCGATTGAATCTTTGAAAGTTTCAAGCAACTGACGGTAACTATCGTTGTACTCGTTTCTCTCAGAGTCAAGCATACAGATTGTTCCAAATGTCTCCCCATTTGGCCAGAATAGCGGTAAGCCGCAATAAGAAATCATGCCTAGTTTGATGTCTGGGTTATTTTGCCATTCTTCATCTTCAAGCGCATTGGGGATTACAAGCTCGCCTTTCTGTTCTATAACTTGCTCGCAATACAAACCGTTACCAAGCTGCTCTGCATCGCCAGTACGATAAGGATTACCTAGAGTTTCGCTAGATGTATTTACTTCTATGCGATCCGGATGGATACGCATAATTAATGTGGTGGGTACGTGTGTTATTTGAGCCAGTAAGTTGACGATTTCTTGCCAACTTCTTCGCATAGACTCAGGGATTTCGTAGTCTAATGTTTGCAATCTCCCCATATAGGTCATCCTTTACGTGGTTTCACTTCCTGTGAATTAAAAATGCAGACTGCTCTATTTTGTTCTCGCTTTTTAATTAAGTATAGGGTGGCTAGGGCTCGAAACAAAAAAAAGTCCTGAAAAGTGTTCAGGACTAGGAATAGTTGTCACATATCTCATCCTTGAAACAGATAACAAGCATCAAGGCTTAAGCGACATTAACGATTCAATAGAAATGTCTTGCGAATAGTCGACATCCTCAAAGTTAAAGCCATTGAGCTTCATAAACTCATCTTTAAAACCTTGGTAATCACCAATCTCTTTAAAGTTATCAGCATTCATTTGTTCTAAAAGAGCGTGGACTTCTTGTTGAACTTGCGGTTCAAGTTCCAAGTCATCTATTCGAATCAAGCGTTCACCGTCAACTGGCACTTTCTCTTGATCGTATAACTTCGTAGTAAACAGCCGCTGCATTTGTTCAATACAGCGTTCGTGAGTACCTTTTTCCTTCATCACTCGATAAAGCGCTAACAGGTAGGGACTTAGCGCAGGGATGAATACACTGGCTTTCGTCACCAACGCCTTACACACGGTTGCGTAAGCACCGCCGTCAAAGTTGGCGAGTTTGAGGTTTAATGAATGACTGGTTTGGTGTAAATCGATTTTCGCTCGACCTAACGTACCATCGAGATAAATTGGGTGCGTAATGTCAGGGCCCATGTAAGAAAAGGCGATGGTTTTGCAGCCGTTTGCAATAGAGTCGTTATTGATGAGTGTGTCAATCCAGCTTTCCCAGTCTTCGCCGCCCATTACTTTAATGGTGGCGTTGGCTTCTTCTTCTGTTGCTGGCGTTAAGGTGGTTTCTATCCACTTATCGTTCTCCAGCATGATAGAAGCGCCAGTGACAGGCTCACCAATCGGTTTAATGACACTGCGCCAAAACTCATCAGATTTAGGTTTAGGTCGAACACCGGTTGCCAAGCTATAGATGACTAAGTCAACTTCACCCTCAAAGTACGTTTCAATGGCTTCAATCACTTGATTGCGCACCGAACCAGAGAATGCATCACCAACAATATTTATTGCGGTATGCCCGGCTTGATTTGCTTCTTGCTTAAAAAAGACGTTGTTATACCAACCCGCACTCCCAACCCCTTTCTCTGAAGGGCCACGCTCAAATGAGACGCCAATGGTATCGGCGTTAGCGCCACCGAACGTTAGGGCGATTCGGGCCGCTAGGCCGAAACCAGAGGAGGCACCAATAATCAAAACCCGTTTTGGGCCTTTTTTGATCTGTGGGGCGCGTTTTACGTATTCAATTTGCTCTTTAATAGATGCATGACACCCTTTGGGGTGCGCAGAGCGAGCAACAACACCTTGAATTAACGGTTCTATTCGCATGTTGTTATCTATCCTCGATGAGTGGAATTGAAAATAGATTAACGTAAAGTTACGTAAAACTTATTGAGCTAGACCATTAAAATTAGAGATGTTTAATTAATTCTTGAGCAACGAAACCTGCGATCCAAGGTTGTGCATCTGGTTTTGGGTGAAGGCCATCATCCATCATCCATTCTGGTTTGGTGACAACATGCTCTAAGAAGAATGGCATCAAGGCAACTTGTTGATGCTGTGCAAGCTTAGGGTAGATATCGTAAAACATATCGCTATAGCGCTTACCATAATTAGGTGGAACCCGAATTTGCATCATGACAACGTCCGCACCAGAATCTTTTATCATGGTAATCATTTTTGAAAGATTCGACGTAATAAGTTTAGGAGGGAAACCTCTTAGGCCATCGTTGGCACCTAACTCAATAAGTACCATGTCAGGGCTATGCTGAGTTAGCAACTGAGGTAACCGTGCTAAGCCATTGCCAGTGGTATCGCCAGAAATACTGGCATTAATAACTGTTACATCTTGACCATGTTCTGACAACGCATCAGGGAGTAAGCTAGGCCAACTCTCTTCGATCGGCATCTGATAGCCTGCACTCAAGCTATCACCCAAGACAAGTAGCTTTTCGCTCGCATGTGCAGTAGCGGAAAAACAAAAAAATAGAACTAAGGAAAGTATACGAATCATGCAAACACCTGTACTTAATGCACCTATTGTTCAAGCCAATTTGGTTTCTAAACAAGTCTCTACTAATCAAGAACAATTAACAATCCTCAAAGACGTAAATGTTGACATCCGAAAAGGAGAAAAAATCGCCATCGTCGGAACTTCCGGTGCAGGTAAGTCAACATTGATGACGTTGCTAGCTGGTCTTGATACTCCGACATCAGGCGAAATTACTTTATTAGGTCATGAATTATCAAAACTGGATGATGAAGCACGTGCGAAAGTTCGGGCTGACTCTTTAGGTTTCGTTTTCCAAAGTTTCTTGTTAATCCCGAGTTTGAGTGCATTACGTAATGTCACGCTTCCTTGTCTTTTACGTGGTGAAGCCGAAGATGAAGCAAGAGCAGCGGAATTATTAGCTTCTGTTGGATTGGAAAAACGTGTCGACCATCTACCAAGCCAGTTATCTGGTGGTGAACAACAGCGAGTTGCACTAGCGCGCGCATTTATGACACAACCTGAACTGTTGTTCGCAGACGAACCTACCGGTAATCTTGACCATCAAACCGCAGACAAAGTGATTGAGCTGCTATTCGATCTTAATGAACAGCACGGGACAACTCTGATTTTAGTAACACACGATGGTCATCTAGCAAGCCGATGTGACCGTATTTATCGTATGGAGGCGGGTGAGCTTAAGGAGGAGATGTAATGTCTGCAGTATCATCAAGTGAAGCAACATCCACAGAGCAAAACAGTACAACACAGCACTCGTCGAATAAAAGCTTGATACGCTGGAGTTTCGGCGAAATAAGGCAGGGGAATCTTTGGCCTATTAGCGTTGCTCTTATTCTCGTGATTGCGAGTATCTTTGCGCTTTCTGCATTAGCAGAACGAATGGAGCAGGTGATCGTCAAGCAGGGGAAGGACGCATTAACGGCAGATGCGGTGTTTGTGTCTGCTAATCCCATTCCGGACACGTTGTTAGCCTCGACTGAAAGCCTTGAACGTTCGACGATGACACGCTTTGCCACTATGGCATTTAGCGATAATGGTATGCAGCTTATTTCTGTAAGGGCGGTGGATGATAATTACCCTTTAATGGGAGAGCTCGTTCTTGAAAATAATCCAGCCGGTCGCGTTAAAGAGAACCAACTCTGGCTTGATGAGCGGATTATGACTCAACTAAGCGTAAAGCCAGGTGACAGTGTCACGATAGGCGATGCCGAGTTTACTGTATCAGGCGCAGTATTGATGGAACCAGGCTTGAGCTTTAATCCATTTCAGCAAATGCCTTCTGCATACATTCATCAAAGTGACGTAGATAAAACAGGAGCAATTCAAGTTGGGAGTCGAGTTCAATACCGTCTATTTTTACAAGCCGATGATAAAACACTAAAGAGCTTACAAGATGATACGCAGCTTTCTCCGAGCGATCGCTGGCGCACGCAAGATACTGCCAGTCGTAGTAATGAGGTTTTTGAACGCACGACGCAGTATCTGTCGTTGACAGTAGCAATTGTCATCATTATGGCGGCGACAACATTGGTTCTTACTTGTCAAAATTACGTGAACAGCCGGACACAAACTATCGCGATGTTGAAAAGTCTTGGTGCGAGCCGCCGATGGATTGAAAAGTGGTTATTTATTCAAGTCACAATCCTTCTCATTAGTGCCAGTGTCGTCGGTCTATTGTTAGGGAGCGGGCTGGAATATTTATTACGCATTCCACTCAAAGACTTATTACCCGAGCCACTCCCTAGTTACGGCGTCACACCATTTTTGGTGGCATTTATCTCAGCAGTCTTGATTACGGTGCCTGCTCTCGGTATACCATTGTTAGGCTTGATTAAAACTCCCGCGTTAGAAGTGCTACAGCAGGGTAAAGCGCAACGTTCTTGGAAGCGAATGTTACTTGTTCTAGTTCCCGTTGTTCCACTGCTTTTACTGTATGCAGATAACACCTTAGTTTGGATCGTGCTCACTGGTATAGCGGTACAGTTTGTGGTACTCGCAGCAGTTAGCGTCACACTCACAAAGCTGTTTGCACGTGTGTCAACCCATCCTGCAATGAAGCTTGCGTTGAGTCGTATCAACCGGACGCCAGTAACCAGCGGCCTACAGTTTGGTGCTTTGGCATTATCTTTGATGTTGCTGTCTATCATTTGGCTTGTGCGCAGCGATATTCTCGCGGATTGGGAGAGAACCTTACCTGCAGACGCGCCAAATGTGTTCGCTTTGAACATTGGTGATTATGAGCTCGATAACTACCTAGAAAACCTAGATAAAAATGGAGTTACGCGGTCACAAGCTTATCCAATAATTCGTGGACGACTAACAGAGATTAACGGTCAAAACGTCAAAGAGATTGATTACGAAGGAGAAGGTTCTGACGCGATACGTCGAGAGCTAAACCTGACATGGGGAGATACCCTACCAGAATATAATGATGTGCTTTCGGGTGAATGGACAAACAAAGGGAGTGTATCTGTAGAAGCGGATGTAGCAAATGACTTAGGCATAAAACTCGGTGATACGCTGCGCTTTGTAATAAACAGCCAGAATTACGATGCAGTAGTAGATACCATCCGTTATGTCGAATGGCGTGACATGAAGCCTAACTTTTATTTTATTTTCTCATCTGACGTGATGGCTAATTTACCTGGTTCTTACCTCATCAGTTATAGGATTGAAGAAGGAAATGAAGCGTTGTTGACGTCAATGTCACGTGCTCACCCAACGGTCTCTGTTTTAGATATCCGAACTATGGGCGAGAAAATTCAGGCTTTGATTCAGCAAATCGTATCAGCAATCACCATCCTTGCTCTTTTAGGCGTTGTTGCTGGTCTGCTGCTCATCTTTACGCTACTGAGGTTAAGCTTGTCCCAACGCCAACAAGAGATTCGTTTGTATCGCACATTAGGTTCAAGTAAGAAACGGATCAACACAACCCTGTGGGCCGAGTACGGAATTATGGCGTTGATTGCTAGTGGTGTTGCGGTATTTGCTGCGGAAGTTTGTGTGGCCGCAGTCATGACATATGGATTCGATCTCAATGCACAAATTCACCCCGAATTGTGGATAGCTTTACCGCTTGTAACATTTGTTACGTTGGCACTTGTAGTGATGAGTTTGTTGAAAAGATTGTTAACGCCAGTAAACACTTAATCGCAGCGAGTGTTATCAAGTTTGGAACACTCCATGACACTTTTATTTTAGTTATCCACAAAAACAGTGGATAACTTTTGGGATAACTAAATGGGGTAAAAAGTGGGGTGTTTCTGCAGGCTTTGCGCCATGGGTCTTACAGTGAAATTCTTATTCACATAGACACAAAAAAGTGTCTTCTTAACCATGTCGTCAAGTACTTTTTCGCAAATTTTTTCTACTTTAATGCACTTTACAGGCGCTGTTGGATATTTCGCAAACCCATGAACTTTTTGTGATTTTAATCAAGTTCAAACACGAGTAGAATCCACCGTTAGTAAAGAATTTTCCTTATAAAATTTTTAGTGAAGCAATGAAGTCTGAGTTTCCAAGTTATAAAGATAAGCATATCGCTGTTGTTGGTGGCGGTGTAGCAGGTGCAACAGCAGCAATTCATTTTGCGGAGCTGGGTTTTAAAGTTTCCGTAATAGAGAAGGGCGTATCACTAGTAAATGGTCCACCCATTTGTCATTTGCATGCTGGTGGTAATTTATATCGAGAGATTTCCGAGCAACAATGCTTAGACTTGTTAGCACAATCTATTGATACTGTTCGCCTGTATCCGCTTTCACTGAATATTCGTCCGACAATCATCGCGGTTCCTCATTCCGATGGTGGAGACCCATCCACACTAATTCCGCGATTAGAGGTTGTGAAAAGTGCTTATCAGACGCTCGTTGATAAAGATGAGAGTAATAAAGTGCTCGGCGAACCAAGCGAATACTACAAACTGTATTCAAAAGCGGAGCTAGAAGCTCTCGCGCAACGTACTCAACCAAGTCATCCTACAAACTTCGATGAGTGGTGTATTCCTTTTGCTCAACATGCTGATCTTGAAGCGCTAAAGTATCCTGTTGTCGCAGTTCAAGAATATGGTTGGAGTGTTTTTCGCCTCGCCGCAATTGCCAACTTAACACTAGATACGCTTCCTAATGCTTCAGTCTTCACACAAGCAACGTTCAAGCAAGCCGATTGGATGGGGGAACACTGGCAACTTGGCTATGAACGTGAAGGTATCGATTACCTTATGACATGCGACTACTTGGTTAACGCGTGTGGCTTTGAAACAGGCTCAATTGACAACACAGTTGGTGCCAAGCGAGACAGGTTGGTGGAGTTTAAAGCCGCTTACGTTACGAGGTGGGCAGACTGTCAACAACAATGGCCAGAAGTTATTTTTCATGGCCCGCGTGGAACCGATAAAGGAATGGCTCAATTGACGCCTTATGGCGATGGTTACTTTCAACTTCATGGTATGACAAAAGGAATCACGCTGTTTGAAGATGGTTTAGTGGAGAGCACGAACTCATCTGCTCAACCTGAACTGCCTATGCCTTTACTCTCGAAGATCCGTAACGGCTGGAGAGAAGAAGTGTTAGAAGAGCGAACGAACAACGCCATCAAACACATGGCACAGTTCATTCCCGACTATCACTCTGCTGTAAAAGGAGGAAAAGCATTATTTGGCGCTCAGCAAATTCCCGGCACAGATCCAGTACTCAGAGCGGCAGATGTGACTTTTGAAGATAACCACTACGCGAGAATAGAGGTGGTAAAAGCGTCATCGACACTACTCGCAGCGCAAAAAATGCTTCAATTCTGGTTTGACATCGATCCTAACCAAAATGTGGAAACACAGCATCCGGTCGCTGTAAAGTGGTCTGAACAAGAGGTCGAGCAGTACGCGATTAAACTCACTCAAGAGCGAGGCTATCCACAAGCTTTAGCAGTGCGTTATGGTATGCCTGCATAATCGGCTGTGTTTGGGCTCAGTGGTTGTATTAATACCCAAAAAACTGAGCCCATTGGCACCATACTTCTTGCAAGCCTATTCTATCTCCTTTCACAAAATTGACTTTTTGTCCGGGTTTCGCCTGTGCCAGTCTAGGTAAGTCAATACGAGCTACGCAGCCAAATTTAGGATACCCGCCAATAGTCTGGTGATCGTTGAGTAGCACAATAGGGTTACCATCGCTAGGTATTTGAATTGAACCTAACGCAATTCCCTCTGATAGTACGCCTTCGTAAGGTGGACGAATGTTATTGCCCTCAAGACGGTAGCCCATGCGATTCGAATTGGGGGAGATGATGAATGCTTTGTTATAAAATGCTTGGCGAGCGTCTTCATCAAAGTCCTCGTTCTGATAGCCTTCAATCACTCTCAGCTTAATGGGTAAGTTGTAATCTGGCTTAAAGCGAAACGTCATTTGCCTTGGTTTACGTTTCGGTAAGTTATGAGGGACAAAGGGAAGAATATCACCAGCTTTCAAAGCGCCACCATTTGAATCATAACCACCTAGAGATTCTCGCAAGACGGTCGATGCGCTTCCTAAGTGCTGAGCAACATTGAATCCACCTTTAACCGCTAGGTAGGAGCGAAGTCCATTCCTTGCGACTCCGAACTGAAGCTTCTGTCCTTTTTTCAACGTAAAGTCAGACCAATTTGAAATAGGTTCACCATCTATTTTTGCATTTAAATCACCGCCACATATAGCAAGGTGGCAGTTATGCAATGCAATAAAACAAGCGTTACCCAGAGTAATTTCAATCGCAACGCAATTGACTACGTTACCAAGCAAATGGTTGGCCCAACTGTAAGCATAGTCGTCGACCGGGCCACCTTGAGTCACACCGACATGCGCTAAGCCAAAACGACCAAAGTCTTGAACTAAAGAGAGCGGTCCTGGCTTTTCCACCAGTAATCCACCGTAACTCATAGTACGCCTCCTAAATCGATAAACTCTTGTTTTGAAATAGCATTAAAGGTGACCTTGTCACCCACTTCAAACGGTATAAAAGGAGGAGAGTCGGAGAAGAGCGCAAGCGGGCTTTTACCAATAATGTTCCATCCGCCAGGACTATCTGATGGATAGACGGCCGTTTTAGAGTCTGCGATTCCTACACTTCCGGCCGACACTTGAGTTCTTGGTGTGGCAAGCCTTGCCATGTGCAATTGAGTATCAACGTCCGAGAGAAATGCAAAGCCTGGAGCAAAGCCAATTGCAGAAACCGCGTACTCGGTTTTCGTATGCAGGGTAATAAGATCGTCTAATGACAGACCTCGCATTTTAAAACGAGATAGATCTAACGCGGTTTCTTCAGAGTAATATACAGGGATAGCAATGTGATTTGGCTGGGAAAGCTTAAGTGATTGAGTATCAAACTGGCTCACGATTTGTTGCAGCTCATTGGCTAAGTTCTTTTCGTTGATTCGAAAAGGTAAGTAATCAATGAGAATAGTTTGATAGGAGGGGACAACGTTCATAACAATTGAAGCGAAAGTTTCTCTTATGCTGCGAGCAAGCTCTCCTACTGCATTTTCAGAAATACTCTCATCAAACTTAATGAAAATACTGCACTCGGAGATCAAAGAGATATTAAATTTCTCTTTATGCATTAATTTCCTCCAGCGTATAGGCTTTGGCGGATCTTTTGGATCAGCGCGATCGACTCTTCATTGTCACCATGAACACAAATTGTGTCGGCTTCCAATAATATGTAACCGCCTGAAGCGGTTTTGACACGCCCAGAGTCAGCTAAGGTCCGGACTTGCTCAAGTATCGCGTGCTCGCTTTTTAACACGGCATTGGGCTGTGTTCTAGGAGTCAGTAAGCCGTCATCTTGGTACAAACGATCTGCAAATGCTTCAAATAGCAAGGGAACATCATAATCGTCTGCGATTTCTAAGTATTTTTCGTTTTCCTGTGAAGCTAGGATCATTAACGGTACTTTGAACAGTGCTGCCGCCTTAACTACCGCTCTAAATATCGCATCACTTTTCATCATGTCGTTGTATAGAGCGCCATGAGGCTTTATGTAACTGATGTCTGTGTATTGCGCCCGGCATAATGCTTGTAAAGCACCAACCTGATATATAACCATGTTCGTAATTTCATCACCCGTCATGCTTATGCTTCGTCTGCCAAAGCCTTGTAGGTCGGCGTAACCTGGGTGTGCGCCAATATCAACATCGTTGTCATTCGCTAGGGTGATGGTGTCGTGCATGACATTAGGGTCGGAGGCATGAAAACCACACGCGATGTTCGCCATATCAACATGGGGCATCACGTCTTCATCTGCGCCCATACTCCAAGAGCCAAAGCTCTCGCCCATATCACAGTTCAATGTAAGTTGCTGTTTATTCAATGTCATACGTTTTATTTCTACACAAGCAATGGGTTTACGATGCAGGAAAATGCATCTAGGTTCAGTGACTCACTTCATTCTTCTATCATGAAAACGAAGCTTTTTGAGCAGATAGCTGGCGAAAAAGATCACGTTAGTCCATAAAGATGTTGCCGTTATTTGAGTTGATCCGAATTTTAAGGTATTTCGTTTCTTTTCCATCCAATTTTTGAGAATTTAAGGTTATTTTGCATTAGCATCGTGTTAATCTTGTCGCCCTTCATGGGTGATAGATTGCATAATGGTTCTTCTGTCATTTTTGTGGTTGTCTGCGACAGGAATATATATGTCATTACGAGCGAAGCTTATTTGGCCTCTTCTGGTCTTTTTAACGGCTATCTTTGTTATCTCAAAAGGTTACACCTCGTATACTGTATACCAATCGTCTAAGCATGAACTGGTCGAGCAGACAAGAAAGTTGATTAACAACGTTTCTTTCTCAATTAAAGATGCGCTGACGACAAAGGACAAGCAAAAAGCTCAAACTATTCTCGCCAACTTTTTAAACCAGCCAAATGTAACTCGGGTCAAACTTTATGACCAAGATGACCAACCATTCGCTGTTATGGAGATAAGTGGGGCACTGGCACCCGTTCCAAGTCAAACCGAAAGAAGTAGGTTGCACGCTCTAGGCTATGCCTTATCAACCAAATTTCTTTATGTTCTAGAGCCGATTATCCATGATGGCTATGTCATTGGTAGCATGAGAGTTACGCTTTCTCATCGCCCAATTGTAGAAGCCATACAATCTTTACTTCAAGATGGCGCTTTACTTCTTCTGTTTCTGATCGCTGGTGGCACTGTTTTTTACATAAGTATCGAGAGGCTTGTTCTCAGGCCCGTGATGGAACTCAACCGCGTAATAGAGAATGTGACACACGGACGAAACACGGAAAATCAAGCTCGCTATTACGCCAAGGATGAAATTGGAGACCTCGCGCGCTCTTTCAATCAAATGATGAATAGGTTAACAGTACGTGAGAAGCAGCGGCAACATTCGCTAGACACACTAGAACAAAAGCGCGCATTTTCAGAAGAGGTTATCGAATCTGTTCAGCATGCATTAGTTATTACCGACAATTCCGGACGTGTTATTCATTGTAATACGGCGACCCAGCAAATATTTCAAAAAAAATTAGATGAACTTAAATATGCCAATATTCGTGATCTAATTAAAACCAAAACACCGAATGAGCTGAGTCAGATCCTGAGTCGAGGCCTAGAGTGCGATGATATTCACCTCAAAAATGCAGATAACGAACAGCAGTTGAGCCTAACCAGTCGTCGCCTCTCGACACATGAATACTTACTGTTTTCGATTCAAGATATCACCGAAATTGAAGAAGCCATAAACCGGCAACGTGTTGCGGGGCGTGTTTTTGAAAGCAGCCAAGATGGTCTCATTGTTCTTAATCATCGCGGTGTCATTACGATGGCAAACCCTGCCGTCACTAAGTTAGTCGGCTTAGAGGTGGATCAGCTTATTGGGAAATCATTCATCCAAACGCTAAAGTGGCGCAAGTTACAGGAAATGATGCCTAGTATCATCGAGTCGATAGAAAATTATGGCGTTTGGCAAGGTGAAGTTATCGAGAAGAACCATATTGGTCAGTTTGTACCGATGTTTGCTCGAGTCAATCGTATCGTTAAGTGTGAAGACTATGGTTTCTATGATCTGGTTATTGTTCTTACCGACCTTTCCGGCGCAAAAGAGATGGAACGATTGGAGCATTTAGCTCATCACGATGCTTTAACGGGGTTAGCCAATCGATCTAAGTTCCATTTAGAGTTGGAACAACTAGTACAACGCTCTGGATACTTGCGTGACGAATTTGCAGTTTTGTACCTCGATCTGGATGGATTTAAAGAAGTTAACGATACCTACGGTCATGATGCAGGTGATGAAGTTTTGAAAAAAGTTTCCGAGCGTCTAACATCTGCGACGAGACATAGTGATTTAATCGCAAGACTTTCTGGTGATGAATTTGTCATGTTGGTAAATCCCGCCAATCAAAAAGTGGTCACCCGAATAGCAGAACAGTTGCTCGAGAGCATATGTGCTCCAATTGAGTACAAAGGTCACTTACTCAAAGTTGGCGTTAGTATCGGCGTAAAATTAGTCGGCGTAAATGAGCGCGATGCTACTCGAGTTTTAAAAAGTGCGGATACGGCAATGTATCAAGCAAAGAAAGCCGGAAAAGGCCAAGCAATATTAATGGGATGCGAATTACAAGAGACAGTTTAAATCGTAACGTCAAAGCTTTAAACTAACCCAATTCGCGTCAGAAGGAATAATAAAATGAAAGTACTCGTTACGGGTGGTATGGGCTATATCGGTAGTCATACGTGTATTCAAATGATCGAAGCTGGCATGACGCCAGTGATTCTAGACAACCTGTACAACAGTAAATCTACGGTATTAGATCGAATTGAAAAGGTATGTGGTGTAAAGCCAACCTTCATTAAAGCCGATATCAGAGATAAATTGGCGATGGTAGAAGCACTAAAGTCGCACAATATTGAAGCTGTTATCCATTTTGCAGGTTTAAAGGCCGTCGGTGAGTCTGTAGCAAAACCTTTAGAGTATTACGACAACAACGTTAATGGCACTTTAGTATTGGTTGATGCAATGCGTGAAGCCGGAGTTAAATCGTTGGTATTTAGTTCATCAGCGACTGTATACGGTGATCCTGCATCTGTACCCATCACTGAGGACTTTCCAACTAGCGCAACTAACCCATATGGTCGCAGCAAGTTAATGGTGGAAGAGTGTTTAACCGACTTCCAAAATGCGAACCCTGACTGGAGCATTACACTTCTTCGTTACTTTAACCCGGTAGGTTCACATCCAACAGGCGAGCTAGGTGAAGATCCTCAAGGTATTCCAAACAACTTAATGCCGTTTGTTTCTCAAGTTGCGGTAGGGCGAAGAGAGTTCCTTTCTGTGTTTGGTAGTGATTATCCGACCAAAGATGGCACAGGCGTACGTGATTATATTCATGTAATGGACTTATCCGATGGTCACGTTGCTGCATTAGAAAAAGTAGGTAGCAAAGCTGGCCTTCATATCTATAACCTCGGTACTGGTAACGGCTACAGTGTACTGGACATGGTGAAAGCATTTGAAGCCGCAAGTGGTAAAGATGTCCCATACCAACTTGTTGAGCGTCGTCCAGGTGATATTGCAGAGTGTTGGGCGGATCCATCAAAAGCGATGAATGAGTTAGGTTGGAAAGCAACTCGCACTCTAGAAGAAATGACTGGCGATACATGGCGCTGGCAGTCTACTAACCCTCAAGGTTATCCAGATGCCTAATCTTTAATTTACATAATAGTAACAAAAAGGCGCGTGATTGCGTCTTTTTTGATCCAAATCGGAAAAAATCGTAAATTACTGGTTAAAAGGTAGCAAGTATATATAGAGCTGTTAAACTATGCCCGACTCTTAATTTGGGTTATAAATTTTCTCATAGCTATTGGGGTAGTTCATGGAACTCGGTCTGATCATCACTTTCATCATTGCAGCAGCAGTAATGGTGAAAAAAGAGATGGCAAAACAGTAAACTTTCATTTTTCATACTTTTCTTTACATTTTTGAAATGAAAGCCATAAAAAAAGCCAGCATTACGCTGGCTTTTGTGTTTTTAAGGTTTAGAACTCGTATTTAACACTAATGTTATAATTACGCTCAGCTTGCGTTTTGTCTCGACTTAACTCAGTCTTACCGCGAACATCGTTCCAAAGATGGTATTCTTCATTCGTTAGATTCATAACACCAGCACGAATGGTTATATCTTTCATTGGTTTGTAGTACGCCGTTAAGTCAACGACTGTCGCAGACGGCAAAGCAACTTGGTCTTTGATTCCGCCTTTATCACCATCAGAGTTGATATCACTGTTCGATTTCTTAGCCGTGTAGTTTACTTTTAGGCTTGTCCCCCAAAGTGCATTTGGTGAATCGTAATTTACAGCAGCTACGGCATTCCATGGGTTTACACTGTTCAAAGGATTACCATCACCATCTTCACCTTCTGTGTATGCTGCAACAAAGCGAGTTGTCACGCCTGATGGAAGACCAGCAATGGCATGCCAATCAAGACGGTTAGAGAGCTCAACCCCTTTAATGTTTGCTTCACTAATATTGATATTTGTGAATTCAGTTAAACCACCATTGTTTGATGACGTTTGCTCAATAAAGTCACTGTAATCACTGTAGTAGAACGCTACTTCAGTTGCCGACGCTGCAGTGTTATGACGGTAACCAAGCTCATAAGACAAACTCTTTTCAGATCCCAAATTTGGGTTAGGGCGGTTGGTATAGCCATGAGCCGGATTATCGTAGGTGTAGTAAAGCTCGTCGAACGATGGCGCTCGGAACCCTTGGCTCACTTGCGCGAAGATCGTGCCTGGTTGCGATATAGAGTAAGTTGCTCCTAAACGACCAGTTAATGCAGAGTCGCTAAACTTCTCGAATGACTCTTCAGAAGTATTTGAAGGATTAGTAGAGAAGTAATCGTAACGCACACCTGGAGTCAGAATTAGCTTGTCATTAAGAAGCGAAATTTCATCTTGCAAGAATAAACCAAAGCTTTCTTCTTTTGCATCCGGTGTGTAAACGTAAACAGTATCTGGCGTGCCAGGATCGGAATTAAACTCGCGATTGGTATTACTGATGTCACTATGTTTGTACGATATTCCGTAAACAATATAGTGATTTTGAATCTCTTTATCTAACTGAGTTTCGAATTCAAATTTGTCTTCAGTATATTCGTAATCTTTTTTCTGTTGGTTGTCACCACTAGGCGGTACGTAAGGTGGGTAACCAGGGCTAGCTTCGATAAAGCGATTAGAGACGCCGTTTTCTTCTTTACCAATCCATGTAAGCTTGGACGTGATCGTATCCGAGATAGCTGCATCTGCAAACCAAATGTGCTTGAGCCCAATGCGATTTTGCTTGGTTGTGTCTTCAGCGTTGAAGTTTTTGTAACTTTTATGTGCGATCTCTGAGTCAGTCTCGTTGTAAATAACTTCTCCCAAAAACTCCAAGCGATGAGCGTCATTCAATTGAGATTGAAGTTTTACCAATAGATCGTTTTTGTAATAATCTTGGTTGTCCACAGAATAGTTATCGTAAGGCGCCTTAGAGAAATTTTGTAGCTCTGCACCATCACGGCGTGTAAAGGCTACAAGTGCTTCTGTACTACCGAAACGCTTTGCTAAAGCTACATGCTCACTAAAAGAGTTATCTTCCGATGAATAAGAGAGTTTAGCTTGACCACCAAAGTCTTTGCCATCATCTTTGAGGAAATCCTTCGGATCTTTTGTTTCGAATGCGACAACACCGCCAATTGCATCACTACCATGTAGGCTAGAAGCTGCTCCTTTAACAATTTCGACACTCTTTAGCATATCGGGGTCGACAGTAACGGCACTAGAATTGATAAACGAATATGGTCCACCGCTGAATACACCTGGTTGAGATGCACCGTCTACTAAGATTTTAACTCGTTTACCTTCCATCCCGCGAATGTTAATACTTTGGACGCCTTGGCGTTGAGTGCCATTAACAGTAACACCTGGCGTATACTCGAATAGATCATTCAAGTCCTTTACCATGTTTTCTTCGATGTCTTTCTCTGATACAACAGCAACAGAAGCAGCAACAGTGTTTATGGTTTGGTTGGTACGGGTGGCCGACACAACGACTTCTTCAAACTTAGAAGCTTCTTCCGCATAAGCAGTATGGGAAAGGGCAACTAAAATGGAGGCTGACAAAATTGATTTTTTATACATTGGCTTCAATACCTTAGATCCATAATAGGTAACAACACGCGGATATTAATGGATCCAAATGGTAATTACTATCATTACCATTGTCATTTATTGATTTGTATTGAATCTTCTTCTTAGGCTATTAGCATTCCTAGTCTTTAGTTATCAATATGTTATATAATTTGTCGTTAGTTCTTGATAAGTTCATCCAAATACAACGAATGTGATAAATGTCACATTAAGAGAGGCCATGTGCAGAGTCCAATTACGTTAGAAGCACTCCATATTCTAGATGCTATTGATCGAAGAGGGAGTTTTGCTGCTGCTGCGAATGAGTTAGACAGAGCCCCGTCATCGCTGAGCTATCAAATCCAGAAACTCGAGCAAGATTTAGACATTATTATCTTCGATCGCTCTGGTCACAAAGCCCATTTTACTGAAGCAGGTAAGCTTATTCTTGAAAGAGGAAGAGCCATTTTACAAGCCAGTGAAAAGTTAGTGAACGATGCAACGTTATTGGCGAATGGTTGGGAACTGGATATTACCATTGCCTTTGATGGCATTATTCCTATATCCAATTTTTTCCCGATGGTTGATGCGTTGGCCGAGGTCAGCTCAACTCGAGTCAGGCTGCAAGAGGAGATTCTGGCTGGTAGCTGGGAGTCTTTGAATACGGGGAGAGCTGATTTACTGATTTGCCCATCACTGGATACGCTTCCTCAAGAAGTTAAGTCAGAAAAAATTGGTAAAATGAGTATGTATTGGGTAGCTTCCGCTGATCACTATGTTCACAAGCGTAGTGGTAAGTTTGATGAAGCAGCGCGAGAAAAGTATCGGATTATTGCTATTGCAGATACCGCACGTGAGCAACCCGCGCTCTCAATTAATATCATTCAAAAACAACCTCGCTTGACCGTCACCAACTTTACGGCAAAAGTAGAAGCGCTAACTGCAGGTTTAGGCATTGGTACATTACCAAGCCAAATTGCACAACCTCTTATTGATAGTGGTGTATTGAAACGAATCGAAGGCACTGAAGAACAGCCGATGGATATTATTTTGGCATGGCGCCGGAACACTATGGGTGAGGCAAAATCCTGGTGTATTCAGTACTTAAAAAAGAATTGGAAACTAAAGTAACAACGTAACTTTTACTTCTTAGATTCCCATTGATTATCGAATGTAAGAAGTAAAAGTCATCGCTAATGCTGCGCTTTTCAATTTAAAGGGAGCACCATATCTGCCGTACCGTCTGCAAACTGGACATCGATCTCAAACCCCAAGTTCTGAGCCAACATCAACATTCCTCTGTTTGTTGGCATGGTCATTCCAGACATTTGCTTTGTGCCTTTAATTTTGCAATAGCTGATTATTTTCTGCATCAGCACTTTGCCTAAACCTTTTCCTTTCAAATCTGAACGAACCAAAATAGCAAACTCAGCGTCACTATTGTCTGGTGTAATCAATGCGCGGGCTACCCCTATGATAGACGGTCCGTCAGTATTAAACGCTACCGCAACAAACGCCATTTCGCGGTCGTAGTCGATTTGAGTAAAGTTTGCCAAAGCCTCATGGTTGAACTCTCCAACTTCAGAAAAGAAACGCTTATAGAGATCTTCTTTCGATACGCTATTAATGAATTGAGCATGCAGCGGCTCATCCTCAGGCAAGATAGGGCGAAGCAGGATAGGTTGGCCATCTCGAAGCGTCACCGTTTCGACAAACTCTGCCGGGAAAGGGCGAATCGCTAGCCGTTTTTGGGCGTCTCCTTCGTACTTACACAGTGTGACATCTGCATCAAGGATAGTTAAATCGCTTCCGGACACCAGTACTGGATGGATATCCAGTTTTTGTATTTCTGGTAACTCAACTGCCATTTGGGAGATACGAACCAAGAACTTCGACAACTCAGTAATATCGAGCGCATCTTTGTGTTTCTGCAGGCGAATCTTTCCAGACTTTAGGGCAACAACGACAAGGTAGCGCGCAAGCGTCATGTTCAAAGGAGGAAGTGCAGCGACGGCATCTTGGGCGATATTCCACTCAGAGCCGCCTTGACCAAGCAAGATCACTGGTCCAAAGACTTTATCTACTGCAATACTAATCCGTAGCTCTTCAGCGCTGCCGAGCTTTGCCATCCCTTGTACTAACAGCCCATGTACATTGGCGGAAGGGTAACTGAGCTTTACGGTATCTAAAATGGATAGCGCTGCGTTGGAAACTTCTCGACTGTTTCTTAAATTTAGAGCAACACCGTGAACATCCGATTTATGAGGAATGTCTGGAGAACGCAATTTAACCGCAACAGGATATCCAATATTTTCTGCCATATGAACGGCTTCAATGTCGTCAGATGCAATCCACGTAGGCAAAACGTTAAACCCGAACAGCTTAAATAATGGGCTGGTTTGATGCGTATCCAAGGTGACTGTGTTTTTATCCAGTAGTCGTTCGTTTACCCATTCTTTTGCTGAACTCACACTTCCAGAATGTAATGGCTCTGCCGTCGTTGGCGTTTCCATTAGTTGTTTCTGGTTTCGTCTGTATTCGACCAAGTGCATGTATGCTACAACCGCACTTTCAGGTGTTCTATAGGTTGGAATGCCTGCTTGAGTAAAGGCCAGTCGCGCTTCTCTCGACGTTTGTTCTCCTGACCAGTTGGTCAAGATATTAAAATGCTTATGCCGAGGGTGAGATTTGATGGCATTAATAACGACTTGAGCAGTTTCAAGAGGATCAGAAACAGCAGAAGGACTATGCATAATCAATATCGCATCTGCACAGTCGTTATTCATCAGTGCGTTAATGGTATCAATATAGCGTTTTTGGGTTGCGTCACCAGACAGATCAATTGGATTTCGAGCACGCCAGTTGGATGGAAGTACTGCTTGTAATTGCTCAATGGAAGCGTCATCAAGCGTTGCGAGTTGGCCACCACGTTCAATCAAAGTATCAACGGACATAACAGCAGGGCCGCCGCCATTGGTGATGATCGCTAAACGCTCTCCACGAAGTGGCACAGAATGCGTGAGTGTTTCTACCGCGGCAAAAAGCTCATGCGTATTGCTGACTCGTAACATACCAGTTCTGCGAATAGCAGAATCGTAAATTACGTCAAGTGTATCTCCGTCTTGCTGCTCAAAAGTATTCATCTCTTTAGAGCGGCCCGCTTTTAGCACCAATATACGTCGGTTACGTGAAGCGGCGCGCGCAGCAGACATAAATCGGCGAGCGTCTTGGATATTATCAACATAAAGCAGAATAGCTTCAGTGTTTCCATCCATACTCAAATAGTCGAGCAAATCTGCAAAATCGATATCTTGTCCGCGCCCAATCGAAATGAACGAAGAAAAACCAATGTTCTTATCATTTGCCCAGTCTAAAACCGTGGTACAAACCGCCGCGGATTGTGAGATGAAAGCAATTTTTCCGGGTTTAGCTGCAACAGGGGAAAACGTGCAGTTAAAATTGTGCCAAGGAAGGATGATACCTAAGCTGTTTGGGCCTAAGACTCGAATGTTCAATGATGAGATATCTAAAGGATTAGGGTCATCAGAGATAACAATCGCAAACGGTGTGCCTCTCTCATCTAGCTCTTTAAGCAATTGCTCGTTACGTGAAACGTTCGTACACAAAATTGCAATATCTGGCGTATAGGGCAGGGAAGCTACATCAGGGTAAGCGATCACGCCAGATACGGCTTTATATCGCGGCGTTACTGGCATAATCGCGCCACCAAATCCACTTTGTAGAAGGTTGCGCATCACAACATGTCCTGCTCGCAATGCTTTTTGAGATGCCCCAATAACGGCCACAGAGTTGGGTTTAAAGAGTTTATGTAGTTTATTCATGCTGACTCCTGGCCGTTTGTAAGTCACGTTGGCTTCTCGGTTTCATATCAATCATAAACGAATAATTTACTGATAAAACATCTTCAGACCAGACATTGCAGAAAATGTGTACGATGCTTATGGAGTTTGTGTTATTCATCACATCAAAATCACAGATTATTGTATTTGATGCTTGATAAACGGCCCTGCTATCGGCATGATTTATCGTAATATTTATCCAGAGCATTTGTTACTTCATGAAAAAAATCGCAATCATCGGCTTGTCAGTTCTGCTTTCTGCTTGTGCATCTGAAACTTACATCACGGATGTGACCTCAGAAAGTTACCGAGAGAACTACAAATCAGATCGTATCTCTAAACCAATTATGGCGTCTGAAAACGCTGTAGTAGAAAAAGACGTACAACCAACTGTTGTGAAAATGACGGCAAAGCCTGAAGAAAAGAAAGTAGTCAAGCTAACGCCAAAAGAGCAGGCGAAGCCAGTTAAGATCGTACCACCAAGTAAAAAGCAAGCTGGCATTCAACGATTCGGCTATACCATTCAAGTCGCAGCTGTGGGTAGCCAAGCTAAAGTCGATCAGTTTGCAAATAAGCTGCCACAGAACGGTCAGCCAATTTGGGAAAACTACAAAGTTGTAAACGGTACTAAGTGGTTCTCAGTTTTATACGGAGACTACGCAACAAGCGCAGAAGCCAAGCAAGCGATTTCGACTTTGCCAGCTCAATTTCAGCAGTTAAGACCATTTGTTAAAAGCATTGATGCAATCAAAAACTCAGCTTACCCAACGCTTAACAAATTAAATTAACACATCAAATAAGGGAGCGAATAGCTCCCTTATTTATTTGCTCAAATCCTATTCGAACAACATTCCTCACATTAAAATTACTGTACGTCACACTTCAAAGGTTTATCATAATAAATAGTATCTTTTGTAGGTCACGGAAAGATGGATTCATGATTAAAAATATTCTTTTACTATGCGGCGGTGGCTCTTCTGAGCACGAGATTTCATTATTGTCTGCAAACTTTGTCGAACAACAACTAAATCTTATTGAAGACGTTCACGTTACACGCGTAGAAATAAAAAACGAAGGTTGGATGACCAACCAAGGTGAGTTGGTTTACTTGGATCTCAATACCAAGCAGTTGTGCTCAAGTGGATCTAATCAAACCATTGATTTCATCGTGCCTTGTATACATGGTTTTCCTGGCGAAACAGGCGACATTCAATCTCTGTTTGAAATCGCAGGTATTCCTTATCTTGGCTGCGGGCCAGAAGCGAGTAGCAATAGTTTCAATAAAATCACATCTAAGCTTTGGTACGACGCTATCGGCATACCCAATACGCCATACTTATTCTTAACGCGAAACGATGAAGAAGCTCACGCTCAAGCTCATAAAGCCTTTGAAAAATGGGGGAAAGTTTTTGTTAAAGCCGCTCGTCAAGGCTCTTCCGTTGGCTGTTACAGTGTCACAGCAAAAGACAAACTTTCTAATGCAGTAAATGATGCTTTTGGGTTTTCTGACCAAGTGTTGGTTGAGAAAGCAGTAAAACCTCGAGAACTTGAAGTTGCTGTATATGAGATGAATGGCCAACTACATATCACTAAGCCAGGCGAGGTCATCGCGCCTGATGGTGCTTTTTACTCTTACGATGAAAAGTACAGCAGTTCAAGTCACTCGCTCACAGAAGTTGAGGCGAAGAATCTAACTCAAGTACAATTAGATTCCATCCAACATGCGTCAGAGACGGTATTTAAACAAATGAATCTTCGTCATTTATCTCGTATCGACTTTTTCCTAACGGAAGATGATGAGATTTACTTAAACGAAGTAAACACATTTCCAGGAATGACTCCAATCTCAATGTTCCCTAAAATGCTTCAAAACAACGGGCACAAATTTCATGAGTTCTTGGAAGATTGTATAAACAGTGCAAAGTGATTAACGTTATCGAGACGCGTTTTATGATACAAGTTGTTTTCTAGAGCAAGGATTATTCAAGCCGTATTTGAATATTGCTCAGTAGCAATTATGATTATATCAACGCATTAAACAGATGACTCAGTGGTATGGCGATTTCAAATTATAGAGGTTTTAACCTGCAGTCAGTCGGATCAGATGGCAGTGTTTGGAAGGTTAAAATCAAGAACCACGTTTTACAGGGCAGTTTGACGGCGGTAAAGAAAAGCATTGATTGGTGGTGCGACACCGCATCGATTATTGATCCCAAAGAGTTTGCTTCACTCGGACAAAGAGTGCAGCAAACTGGTGTTGCAAAATCAGAGGTCTTTAACGGCTATACTATTCAAAACGATACAGGCCAACCTAACTCTTGGTACTGTATGTTTAATGGTAAACTGATTAAGGGCAGCAAAGCCGCTATTCAACGCCATATCGAAGCTTATTTGGTTGCAAAGCAAAAAGCGATGCAAGCTCAACAACAAAAGAAACAATAGAATGACTCTGGTATATTCAACAGAAACCGGTCGAATTAAACCGGAAGAAGAAAAAGTATCTCGCCCTAAAGGCGATGGTGTTGTTCGGATTCAGCGCCAAACGAAAGGCCGTAAAGGTAAAGGCGTATGCATTGTTACAGGTTTAGACTTGGATGATGCACCTTTAAAGTTATTAGCGGCAGAACTCAAAAAAGTCTGTGGCTGTGGTGGCTCTGTAAAAGATGGCAATATCGAGATTCAAGGTGATGCTAGAGACAAGATCAAGGCACATCTTGAAAAGAAAGGCATGACAGTCAAATTAGCCGGTGGCTAATTTAATATTTCCAGTAAACAAAAATGGCGTCTAAAGAAATAGACGCCATTTTTTATAAGTTGCTAATTGAAGAGCAAGCAATCGTAGATTGATAGATCGATATTAGCTATTTTATGGTAAATCAGAATACTGTTAAATAAACTTATTTATGAACCTAACGAAAACCACATAATTTTTACTTATGAAGTTATCGTAGACTCATCATAATAAATTGGCAAGTACGTGATCTGGTTGGTAAGTGGTTGATTTAAGCATAGTCATGAACCTAACCATAAACCCATAACATTTAACAATTCTGGGTTTGTACCTCGTTCACAACACATGATGTAATATAAGCGCATGTATTTATTGAGTTTAATTGCATGGCGTACTCAAAATTCAAATTATGAAGCAATTTTTGCTTCATAAGTAGCCCCTGAAGAACAAAAAAACCGAAAATTCTGAGAATAAGGTTCATGAAGTGAAGCATAGAAACCTGCAACCTATAGCATTAAAAAAGAGTAAATGCCCCAAGATAGATAACAAGGATGAGCTAGGGCTTTTACTCATTCATATCTTGTTAACCTGAGTTTGTACTACTCAAACTGATGCTGTTTGGTTGACAGTTAAGCTTCCCTCCAAATGGCATAACTTATATAGAGGACATAATTGATGCTGGTCGTTTGTTACAAGGCCCAGAGTTCGTTTACAAGACCTATCTCCACCTTATTAAGCAGTATGTTGAGCATCTTGATGTAGAGTGTCCATTAAATGGGTAGCCTCGACCACTTGGCGCAGACTTCAAAAAAGTGCAATGTTTATAAACATTTTGGCTCTAAAAGCACTGTGAGATGTTGTTAACCCCAATCAAGAAATGTTTACTAACGCACAGCGTGAACTGCTCATATATACGAGTTCATATGAAAGGTGGGGAAATATTGGGAACGGCTAGGGCTAGTTTTTAGGAATTTAACAAACTGTTTAAGAGTGATTCGCAACCATGGCATTATCAGTTCAAAGTTGGGTTTCGTGTTTACGGTGCAATGGTTTTGGCTTGGTGGTAGCGTTGTTTACCACTTAACAGTGGTGTTAGGGCTTTGGAGAAAAAAGTATGGCTATTTGTGCATTTTGTGATTTGGATAAGAAACTTACAAGGGAACATGTTTTCCCAGATTTCTTTGAGAAAAAACGAGAAAAAGAGGGCTTGTATTATAGTGCATCTACGAAGAAATATCTTCCATCAGCTCCGGTAGTAAAAGATGTATGTGCAGAATGCAATAATGTTCATTTAAGTAACTTAGATAACTACGCTTCAATATTGTTTAGCAAGTTTTTTAATGAAGAGTTGTTGTCTGTAAAAAATATTCAATTTGATAGAGAGTTATTAGTTAGGTGGTTGCTAAAAGTCCTTTACAATTCAGCAAGAAGTTTTAAAACACCATCACAAGTCTTTCTTCCATATAAGAAGTTCATGATTGGCGACTCAGGCTGCCCTAACCAAATTTATTTGCTTGGTTGCGTAATGAAAAATGGTTGGGTAAATGGTGAGGAAGTAAAAGCAAGAGATATCAGAGTTTCTGATTTAAGATTGCCAGAATTGGAACTAGGTGTTCAGTTTTCATTATGCCATTCCGTTACGATAAATTCATACTCTTTTATTCTAATTAGCTTCTTGGGAAGCCCTTCCAGTAAGGCTGTAAGTCGAGCACTTAAATTTATAAAAAAAGAAATAGGTTGCGAGTTAGAGAAGAAGCATGGGGAATTAAGATTTAATCCGAACTCTTCAAAAATAGACCATGTAACTCACAAAGGTCGCCAGAGGGCGCATAACCCATGGTTATATCCCAATAAGGGTGTTGTTAAAGTAGGCAAACAGGAGTTGCAACTAACAGGCTTCCCAAAGCATGACGTGTCTAGAGTAAGTGTACGTGATGGTAAAATGCAAATTGTAACACTTGGTGCTGGTGATGAAATGTACCCACTTATCTGTGGTGAAAATGCTCCACATGGCCTAGAAGAGTTTTCGATGTCAATTGAAAAAGCTGTACTAGTTAACAGCTTTTCTTCTCGTGCTAGTGCAACGATAGTGAGAAAAGGAGCTAAAACCTACATAACTGTACATGATTTATTAGAACCAGATGTCCCATTTAGTTCTGTAAAAACAGGCATTGTTCAATCCACAGAAAACTGGGATATGTGGAAAAGCGCTGTTATGGCTGAACAGTGCATATATATGTGTAAAGAGTTGAATACCCAAGATGCAACTAAAACTATTGTGTACGCTATTGTAAAAGTAGAAGAAGTTGTAGAACAGCCTTAGCGAACTGTTCAAGAGGTATTCACAAATTGTGGCATTTTTCATTCCACGTCAGTTTTTGTGTTTAAGGTGATATGGTTTCGGTTTGTGGTAGTGTTGCTCACACCTTAATGCGGCGTTAGGCATACTAAAATTTGGAGGTGTCATGGACGATAATATTAAAAAAATAATTGATCTTTGTGATCAGAATGGCGTTGAATATGAGTTTGATGAGAAGGATGAAATTTCCCGTCTCATTTTAAAAATAAAGCGTGAACGGGGTTACACTGAACTCTATATTAGAAGTGGAAGAATTGCTGAACAGTTTAATAAAGACGACTTTTATAAGTATCGTTTTGTCTCTGGTTATGAAGCAATTTGGTCAAGCGAATTAGGTATTGTGGAATGTCAGATTGATTGTCCACGAGATACAGGGCTATGGGAAATGATATTAGCTCGTCACATCAGGATTGAGGATCTAGGTTCAATCCGAAATAGAGAGTTTAAAATTGTTCTAAAAGATGATGAGAAATGTAGAATTGAGATCTCACCTGCATCTGAAACGTTTGCTGACTTTTATAGTTTCCAACAACCGAGACGAGTTCGCATTAGAAAAGTATATCCTACTACACTTAAAATTAGTGGTTTAAATATAAAAAAACATGGTGAGGCATTGAAGCTTGTAAGAGAATTAATGTCTTCAGTTTGCTTTCAGCTCGATGAAGTTACAGGGTTGCCATTACAATTAATCTCAGAGCAAAAACCGATAGGGAAGCGGCATAATGGTTATACCGAGGATTGCATTGTTATTCCTAACTTTGATTATAAATATGATGTAGAAGCTCTGTCATTATATTGGAATGCACGGTCACTTATAGGTATGCCCCTAGGACAATACTTAGCATATTATCAAACCATTGAATTTTATTATACGGTGTATTCAAATAGAGATGCTCAACTGAGAATTAAGAATCTACTGAAAGATCCAAAATTTGACGTGTCAAAAGATAAAGACTTATCTAAGATACTAAACATAGTTAAATATAATGCCAACAGCAACGCGTTTGGTAATGAACTTGAGCAGCTAAAAGCTACCTTGAAGCACTGCGTTGATATCGAGGAAGTAGAAGGTTTTTTTACTGAACAGGAGTTTGGTAAGGATACATTCAACAACCAAAAAATAAAGAAATTAGCAAACCAAGCAATAAATCTTCAATTTGAAGATAGTGATGTTCTTTACTCTGAAATAGCAAAACGTATCTATGAAATAAGATGTCGGATTGTACATACCAAGGGAGTTCAGGATAATGTTGAAACACTCCATCCATTATCTAATGAGACTAAACATATAAGCCCAGATTTAAAGTTAATAGAGTTTATTGCAAAGAGGATACTAATAGCCAATAGTCAACCTATAAATGCCTAACAAGCATTTAAGAGTGATCCGCAACGCATGGCATTTTTTACTATGTGTTGCGTTTAGCGTTTAAGGTGGTCTGTGGAAGCTTCTGTATTGTGTTGCTCACCACTTAACGCTGTGTTATGTGCTTAGAGGAAAACTGGTATAGCTTTTGATAAAAATGAAGTAGGAAGAGCATGTTAACATTTCGTTCCCTTACTGTATGTACCTATGCCTATTGATGATTTTATAGCAGGTGCAAAGCAAACTGCTCTTGATGACAAAAAGTTAGTGAAAGTAGTGCTAGGATGTGGCAAACAAAACGAACTTCCCTTTTTAGAAACGAAATCAGTTGATGAAATCAGCCACTATTTTTAAAAGTTCCGAGGCAGGCATAGCTGATGTAGCATTTTTATAGACCACCACTTTATCGCCATACTGGACTATAAGATTTCCAGAATCAGTTAGTGTGACCGATGCTATAATTTTCCCTCCCACTTCTTCGTGTATTGTGTGCAGTATGTCTTCTGTGGTCATGTTTATATCTTCAACGTAAATTGATAAATGCAACTACCTTAATTTCATAGCATCAAAATTTGATCCAGAAAAATAGGTGCTCCCAATAATAAATATGTCGTATTTAATCATCACTTCTCGGGCTAGGTTTGTTCGATCTATGTGGGCTTTAAGGCAGTCCCTACATGTAATACGCCATCGACTCAAAAGCTGGGATGACGTATGAATAGTTAGAGAAAACTCGGCAAAGTCTCCTTGTAGCCTTACATTGTCAACCGTAAACAGATACAAAGCGTTATCATTCAACAGACTCAGTTCGTGGATAAGCTCTTTCATAGGTTTCACCTTACAGAAGGCAGGCATGCCTGCCTAACTATCTTTATTGTTTTATTTGCACATTGCTTTGTTTCTGAATTCGTTTTGGGGTAGGGCCTTTGGATACGCATGGTACAGTAAATGGTTCGTTAATATTACCAGCAGCGGTCAGTGGGATTTTGTTTCCACTTTCATCTTTTTTATAGCGAGCAACTCGACGCACTGCAATCCTGTTGCCCGAAATCGTAAGACCGAGATGCGAGTTCCAGCCCTTAAAGATCGCTGATAGTTTGCAAAGTAGCGAATACGATGTTGATTCGTGAACGATTGATTGAAGGTAGTTCCTAACCTGATATTCAATATCGTCTTCAGAGCTTAATCCTAACGATGAGATTATACGGGTGAGATAGGTTTCTGGACAAAGAGGCAAATTCTCATATTCACAAGCAGAAAGCTGTTTTTTTATTAGGTAATGTGCAAACGCATAGATTGTTTCAGAAGCTTGGCTTTCGAGTCGGTGTTTTTTAAATATCTCTGAGATGAAATGCACAGATAGTGCCAGCTCGTTATGATCTTCTACGTATGCCAAAATCTCTGCGGGTTGAAACGACGTACCTTGCGTCCCACGAAAAGCGAATGGGTTCTTAGTCATGTCAAACGCTTTGGCTAACATGGCGACGCGAGAGAGTACTGAAGCACTAACTTTAACTCCTGCCATCTCTAATACTTGTGATCGTGAACGTATGTTTCCCACATCAATATGTGCAAAACTTAAATCATCAGTAACGCCATAAGTTATAGGCGCTATAAAACCTACACGAGCTTCACACGCGGCTTCCAATCTATGGTGGCCGTTAAGAATTTCCCCCTCATGAGAAATTATGATCGGCTCGCCAGTTAGGCACCACTCCCGATTTTTCATTGCTTCTGCATACTTTTTGACTTTGGGCTTACTAAGTCGCCTATTTTTATTTTTTTTGTTTACCGTCCCTCGACTAGAAAAAGTCAACATATCTCTCGCCAACTGAGGGCTAATGAAAATGGTGGTATGTTTAAGTGTAGTTTGTACGACTTTTACCCCTGCATAATATTTAGCATTCGCTTTGAAGATCTCTTCTAGCTGAGCTGGGGTAACTGTTTCGTTCGAGTTTTTTAGCAGATTAGTTGAACTGGCTAGGTAGCTTGTTCGTTCACTTTCGTCAAAGCGACTTACTAGACTGCTTACAATAGAGTTCTCTAGATCTGCATTTGAAATTTCATCGGTATCCCCGATACGTGATTCTGTCATGTTTTCTTCCTTTGCTCTGTATGTGGCAACATAGTGCTCTGAGTGCGAATTAGGTAGTACCCAGTGAACATTATTGATCCGACAAGCATGTCGGATCAATTTTTATTTGTAAATTAAACTGCGATAAACACGATGTTGGACATAAAGAATTGAAAGCCTTAGAACAAAAAATCACTGGCATGTTGCTTTCGGCTAAGGGAAAAACTTGTAAAACCCTCATTACAACTATGCAGATGGTTGAGATTGATGCATATTTTTCCGCTGAGAATGTTAGATCGGAGTTGAAATGGATCATTGATGCAGCAACCAATGCTACAAACTTAGATAAAGTAAAAGCTATTCAAGCAGAGCTTGAAGAACGAGTGGTTAAAGGCGAGGCTTTTGCACCGCTTTCTATCACGTTTGCTATTGAGGGGAAGCCTTTCTTGGATGGTACTTCTCGCAGCTTGTCATCTTTGGCTTTTAATTCAAGCAGTACCCATATTGTTGGTAATGTGCTTACTTTCGTTGCCATATGTAGAATGTTAGGAATTAAGACTTTCTTGTTTAGCTCAAGGTTAAGTGCCAAAGAAATCAATCAAAAAAGCCTAGCTCGACAACGATTGGCAATGGAAAATGTTGAGATTCGAGTTATTTTTGATGATGAGAAAGGGTTGAATGTCGCAGATATCGTTCATTTATTTAAAAAAAGTGCACTCTTCGACACAGCTCTAAATCTGCCTCATGTTAGTGAAGGTAATAACCTACCTGGTGAAGGTGACTTCCCGTTACGTCCATTTATTCTTCAGTTAATCGAAGACACTAATATCGAGGCTTATGGTGGCGTCAACTTTGATGCTAAGCACGTCAGGGTATCTGAGAGGGCTATTACAACCCAATTTATCTTGTTTAAGTTGCTCGTCGGTGCGGTAGCAGGAGCTGGCACACAAGAATACAGTAAGATGCCTAAAGACATAGTATTGGAGTCGGGAGAGAGCCTAACATCGATACTTGCAGGTGGTTATATGAATAACATCTCTGCATTCATGGGAGGGTGGCTGAAACCTTTGAAAGAATCGTTTGTCAGCAATCGTTCTGGATATCAACTGTCCCCTCAAGTTTGGCAAGCATTAGGTCTAGTTATCCACCAACTAGTAAAGGATGGTATGTCGCCCAAAGTACTTCAAAATGCAGGGCTAGAACTTGGGAAGCTTGACTACAGCAAGAATGCAAAACACTGGAAAAATTGTCCGGTTATGGAATTGGACACCAAAGGTCGCATTTATAAAAATGCTGCAAACTCAACACGTTTATTTAGAATAGGTTTGCAGGAATATTTCCTGAAAATCACAAATCAATCAATGTAGCACATTGAAAGTAAATGTTTTTTAATGTCAATCAGGGCGAAAGTGGGGCGTAGTTGCGTTAAATCAGTTCAAAACTCTAGCCTATTCACGTTCGCCTGTGCTCGCCCTCAGGCGTAAGTTATTTTCTTTATCCGTCACGGGGGATATAGGAACGATTGGCACATTGATGTCACCTGCCTCCGTAGCAGCAAGCGGAGTGGGCTTCATTAACCTTATGAAATTGTCAGGGGGTAGAGAAGTTTCGTTTAAGTTTGACCCATCTCACTGAAAATATGAAACCTAACTCGTATTGTGTTTTTAGCAATAAATTAACGACTGGTTTTTAGGGGGAGGGAACTATAGCGTCTCTCTTTTCACAAGGAGTACAGATGCACATAAGCAATATACGAATACAGAATTTCAGGTTACTTAAAGACACAACATTAGATCTATCAGATGAGTTAAATAACGAGCTATCTCTTCTGATAGGAAAAAATAACTCTGGTAAGACATCTTTCATAGTACTATTTGAAAAATTTCTGAAGTCAAAGAAGTTTTACTACGATGACTTCCCATTGAGTCTGCGTGGCGACATCCTTAAGATCAGTCAACAGACAGATGAATTCTCGCTAGCAATTAGGCTATCCCTTTGTATTAAATATGGCGAAGAAGATAACCTACAGAACCTTTCTGAATTCATTGTAGACCTTGATCCGAAATGCAATACAGCACGAATTTCCTTTGAAGCCACGATCAATAAATCAAAGCTCCTAAAGGCTCTTGGTGATGTTACAAAAAGAAAAGATGAGTTCATCAAAAAGAACCTTTCTGATTACATCCAAATTAATCATTACATCTTTAATGAGCATAGTGATTTTGAACTGAAGCATCGCTCAAACCTAATCCTAAAAGATGCATCTCACGTTAATAACCTAATCAATTTAAAGATAATTCAAGCAAATAGAAATGTAACGAGTTCGGATGCAAAACCTCAAGAACGAAAAATTCTTTCACACCTCACAACACAGTTCTACAACAGTAAGGTCAAGATTTCTCATGATGAGCTAGATGGGATCAACTCCTCTATTATTGAGGCCGATAGCCAACTTAGCAGCAACTACAAAACCTTTTTTAAGCCATTCCTTAAAAATGCGAAGTCCTTTCTTGGGCTTACTAACTTAAATGTTATATCTGATCTCCAGTCCAAGGAGATCATGGCAAGTCATTCTAAAATTACCTATGGGAACAATGGTACCGAACTTCCTGAGCATCAAAATGGATTAGGGTATATGAATATCCTCTACCTTCTTTTAAATATAGAGATAGAGAAGGCTGATTTTGAAAAGTCTCAGCGAGATATAAACGTTCTATTTATTGAAGAACCTGAAGCTCATACTCACCCACAATTACAGTATGTATTCATTGATCAAATTACAAAAACTCTAAAAGGAATTAGAGGACTTCAAACTTTCATCTCCACTCACTCTGCCCATATCGTCAAAAAATGTAATTTCAGGGATATTCGTTACTTTCGCTCCTCAAAGGACGGAACTAATACAGAGATACGAAATTTCTACATAGAGTTACAGTCAAGATATGCCGATGAGAATGATGAAGAAATTGATAAAATAGAGAAGAAAAATTTCAAGTTTCTCAACCAATACTTAACAATTGAATCAGCAGAACTCTTTTTTGCAGAAAAGATAATCTTACTGGAACATGAAATGGCGTAAGGACGGTTCACCTTATACTGTTTTGGATGGCAAACCCGTTGAATATATCGTTTACACGATGCGACCAACTTTCTCCGTTACCTACAATAAGCTCTACAGTGGACATCGAAAACGTACTCGTTATCAAAAATGGGTAACAGATCTTGAAGCTGTTTTTCATCACTCATTTTCTACCTATTCTAAAGACAGTCCGTATTACACTGGATAAAGTTCTAGCGCCAATCCTGCTTAGCTATTAAACCTTAGTCCTTTTGCTTAAATATAAAATTCAGAGATGTTTTTGGTCACGCCTGTAGGTGGAGTATTAGTAAAGTTAACATTTTAGTTTTGAGTTAGAGGTTAAGAATCTCAAATAGGTCCAAGCCTAGATACCTAAATAATAAGATCTGTTGATTATTTTGAAGTTACGCGAGAAGATTACTTGATAGCTAGAGTGAAGACTCAGAGAACTTAATGAGGATTCAGCCTAATAAAACGTTGGATAAGTATGAGGTGTCTGAATGCCTAAAGTAAATGTGCCACTATTTGTTAAAAATATGGGACACCGAATTGTTTCATACATTCTAAACATTTCCGAAGAAGATGCAGTAAATGTTTTGAACTCAAACCTTGAGCTTAAAGAGGATAAGGCTCAGATCCTACAGCAATTCATTAAAATTTGTAGGCAACTTCGCATGCAAGGTATTGATCAAGGCGACGTTGACTTTGCAGTCTTCCACAGTCTTCCAAATATTTTCGTAAGTGATAAACATATATTTAATGTTTGGCATGAACAAATGGGAGGAACTGTGAATGTATATAAGAGTAATGATCTGATTGTACAAATAATAAACCGCGTGGCGTCAAAGTTATACCCTCTATTTCTTATTAAGGTTACTAATAAACCAAGCTTTTATAACAAAATGCATCACAATATCAGCTCTACAATTTACCAACTTCCTGAATATAAAGAGCTTTGCGAAGAATTGATGAAAGATGATGTTATCTCTTCTGTTTTTGATCAAGTAGGTACAAATGAATGCGAAACGTGGGGGTCATATACGACCTCAACAGGCCACGGCGGTGGAGTCCAACTAGCCACTTTACCAGCAACATTGGTGGTAAATTCATTTGAACTGATGAGAATGAGAGGAGAGCTTAGTTTAAAAGCGTTCTCAAACGCTGCGGAATCTACTGTTGATACAATTCGACGTTGCATAAGTGGAGATGTTGTGAATGTGCCAGTATTCCTAGGGTTCAACAATATATCATTAGATGACGTGGGTGAAATTAAAACTGAGTGGGGAACACTTCGTCCAGTTAGTGAAGGAATATCAGAACTAGCACCTAACAATACATCTATAACGAATATTGACGGGAAACAATACAAACTTGGTTTTGTCGTAGAGTCTGAGTATCCATATCAGATTAACTTTGGAGATGATGGTAAGAAAAACATATGGCCGAAAGAACTTGATAGTGCCAGAAATCGACTCAGTGAAATAACAGAAAACGTATCCCTATGCTTTTCTTTAGCTTGTGATAGGACACCTCCTGTGGGAATGTCTTTGGCGTGGACAATGATTTTTGATCCAATAAGTCAAGGTACTAACTTATCATGGATTTCTGAGCCAAGATCACCAGTAAACTTTCATATATTGGCTGATAGTGAAGGAATAATCGATTGGTGCAAAAACTTAAAAGAGGTTGAAGATACTACGATCAGGTTAGCAATACGGCGGATTTTATCTGCAATAAATCAAAGACAAGACCCAATAGATGGTTTTGTTGACACCATCATTGCTTGGGAAAATCTATTTGGAGGAAATGCTGAACTGAGTTTTAGGATATCTGTTTCTATAGCAAAGTTGCTAGGTGAAACAGATGAGCAGAGAAACAATCTTCAAAAATTCGTAAATGAGCACTACAACATACGAAGCAAATTAGTTCATGGAGTAAAAGAGTTGACGCATGAGCAGGCCGTTGATTGTAGAGACCGTTGTTTGGACATAGCTCTAAAGGCGGTAAGGAAACTTTACTTGGAAAGAGTTGAATTGATTGAAGATATGAATAGTACCAATAGATCTAAAATCTTGGCTCTTTCTTGAGTCACTGAATAAGCAGAAAAAGTATAGAAATTTAGAAACTTGGTCGAGAGCAATCAAGAATGGGTAAAGATCCAATGCAAGCCTTTGTTTATACTAGATTAAACCTAATATGGATCTTAAAAATCGTAGATTATTAAGATCCATATTAGCTATTTTATGTGAAATAGCTGAGACCTAATTATGGTAAATCAGTGTACTGTTAAATAGAAAACATTAGTGAACTTATGAAAAAACCAAAACTGTTGGTATATGAACTTATGGTAAACCCAAAACTTAAACTGCTCACTAATAAAACAAGACCTATAACTGATTGAAAGTAGGCTTCTTATGAAGTTAACTTAAAACCCACCATATTTAACATAACACATATAATACGAACTTAAGGGTTAGAAGATTAGCATTGGTGAAGTCAGTTTAGTTACACCGTATTTGGCTGTTGCTGCTTTGCAAGCTTCATCAGCTGTCTTGTATGGGCCATGAACTTCGATTCCACCACAGCGACCACTTGAACTGTATCTTTGGTTACGTCCGACACCATGCACGTTGGTTTTGCATCTTGCTCGTTCAATATGAGTCAACATGGACACGCATTTGCTTAACCCAAAAGTGTAAGTACTAGATTATCTTTATAGGAACAAGGAATCTAACAAGTGTAAACTCGCTACTTTTCAATCTATACCTAGATCTTTCTTCATATGTTCACTCAACTCGTTAGTGGTTCTTACATTAATCTTATGTTTGCAATGATGGACTCTCAACTCTTCACCAAATAATTTTACTAGTGATTTGGTATACAAAGTACTAATATTATTTATAATTCTATACAATGTATCTTTCTGATAAACAGATCTTTTCGAATTTTGTGTTGCAGTCTTCATATTTAAATATCCTCACACGTTTAACTTTATAATTTAAATAATCAATTTCAACTTTTATTATTACTTTTTCCGATATGAAATGAGTCTTTATCAATGATGCACAATCAACATTAAATCACCCGAATCCAACTTAGTAATTTTGCGAGACAATTTTTTATTTTTAAATCTTTATTTTCTATATTTAATCCGATTGAGTTAATTCCTTCAGGATATCGGTTTAACTTAATATCCAATATGGTTTTATTAAGATAGTAGTCTGCCATTATTTCATGGCGGCTTTTAAATATCATTGTCCCCTCCGATGATGCAAGTTATACTTTTCCACCAGTTAAAAGACAACGTGACTCAGAGTTGCAAAAAGGTAACAATCATGGAATTGATGAACAATGAGCTGATCTGCTTTGCAGCCATTTGTAAACACCTCTCTCTTACTGAGGCATCAAAAGAACTTGGAAAGTCGAAGGCTCAAGTCAGCAGGCAGCTAGCAGCATTAGAAAAACAACTTGGCGTAACACTCGTCCACAGAACAACAAGGAAACTCGTTTTAACTGATCATGGCGAAAGCATTAGAGAGCTTGCTATCAAGACGTTAGAGAGTTTGCACGAGTTAAATTACAGAGCTAGCTCGTTGAGTGAATGCATTGATGGAAAGTTTAAAATCACAATGCCCAACTCTATAGCCTCTTCTATTTTTGGTTCTGTTCTTAAAGACTTAAAAGAACGATATCCAAAAGTTGATTTTGAAATATCGTCAAGTAACAATGTAGAAAATTTATTAGAAAGCAATGTAGATTTAGCGATTAGGCTTAATAATGTTATTGATGACACTCTTATTGCACATAAAATTGGTGATTATAGTGATGTTTTGATATCTAGGGTAAGTAATGCCAACAACAAAACACTATTAATCTACAAACATCATTCGAATAAGGAATCAATTAAAAATCAATATACTGATGTTATCGAAGTTGATAACACCTCTATTTTAATAAACTTTGTTTCTGAGGGAGTTGGGGTTGGTGTCATTCCAAACTATCTTATTAAAAGTAACTATATAGACAAAAACATCCGAATATCGCAAACTTTTGATATAGAACGTTCCATGTATATTGCCTACCCTTATCAAAACCCTTTGCCAAGAAAGCTAGCTGAGATATCTACTTTTATTAGGTCTGAGTTATCACAAGTATTGAAGAGTGAGTCATTTTAGGGCGGTTGTTCAGATTTAGAATTTTGCGTTGTCTACTCAACTAGGCCTAACGCTAATCTTTGTAACATATTGTTTCAGAGGTATTTATTAACACCCCCATCTTTATGCTTGCTATCACAATGTGAGATGCTCTGCCGTCTTGTTATCAAGGTTTTGCGTGGAATAAATCACGTGGGGTAAACGATAGATTGACTTACATTAAAATTTTCATCAAAAGCAACTTTATATAAAATTGATTTCATACCAATCTATGTGTATCTTCTACCCATATCCCCACAATAACCAAGGAGAATGCCATGGATAAGCTACTCGCGTCTGCATTAGAAATTAAGCAGCGAACTATGGTGACTGGCTTTTTTGCTAGAAATGGATTCAAAATCGCTATGACCGATTTTGATGATGTCACTTTTGAGCGAGAAGGCGTGCAAGTTAACGTACATTTTGATCTGCAGTCAAACGCGGAGTCTGCATCTGTTTTATCTCATCATGAGGCATCAATCATTCCTGGCTAAAAACTTTTATTATCACCGATACACCAAGCCGAACATAAACGTTCGGCTTTTTAGTGACAAAAAATGATGAGTGCGAACAAGAGTTGTCGATCACTCGTCTAAATAGACGATTAATAAATCAGCTTCAACTTCGTTCACAACCTTTGGTATCGATGAAAAAAAGCGACTCAATAAGTTGTGATGATGACCACAGACAACTAAATCTATCCCCTCTTTTTTGACGATTCCCGATAGTTTTATATGAAGATCGCCGATTACTACCATGGTCTCGTTTACTGGGTATAAGCATTTATCAGCGAGCTCTTGCAGCCTTCTTTCCAATTCTTGCTCTTCCTTCGCTTCCATGACTATGCGATCAACATCTACGTAAACAAATGAGAGTTTGCTGCTTGAGTTATCTGCTTGCATTATTGCTTTTTCGATAACGGCTTGGCTAGATTTAGATAAGTCGACTGCAACCAAAACGTGCTTGTAACCCATCATTCCTCCCTTGGTTAGTTTTTGTTCTCATATTAAGTCTAGTCCACATAGAGCGAACACAACATCAAAACTACTGCTACTCATCCAAAGATCAACGATGTTTTTCAAATTTCTTCTCTAATTATCGGACTATTTAACAGGAAGGATGCCAGGAAACGTTACGTTGTAATGCGCGTTACTGCTCTTGATTTCTACTACTCTTGAGGATTCATATTACCCACTTCAACGTCGCCTAGTTTAGTAAAACTACTTTAGATTAAGCATATTCAATATGTAACGCTCCGCTCAAATCCAGGAGACGTATTTCGGCTAAAAAAGCAGCTCAATAAGATGAATTTCGATTCATCTATTACATATGTCTGCGAGTGCTTACTGTTCTTATATCGCTTATTTAATAACTCTAGTTTAATTATCGTTATAAGTTACGGTGTCTCTTTTTTCTTTTTTTAGCATAATCTTCTGTCTGAGAACGAAGCTCTCTTGGGCTTTGTAATTAAATTACAAGATCAATCGCGACCAATATGGTTGGCAGATTAAAAGACCGAGGTAAACAATTGATATAATAGAGTTTAACTTATAAGTTCTTTAAAAAATGCCTAACTACCTGCACTGTGTAAGCCAAGGTTAATATGATGAGGTAAAATTTTACTAACCCGCTATTTAGTTTTAAAGGTAATTGCACAAGATTACAATCATAGAGGTATAGTAAATTTTAGTTACAGCGTAACCAGGGTGGTGTTTGGGAGTGTAAAGGAATAGAAAATAGAAAGGCAAAAAAACAGGGCGTATGCCCTGTCCATGAATTGATTAGTTTTGTTGCTGTTGTTTTTCTGCGTACTCAGAACGAATCCGTTCGGCAACAATTTTGATAGCTTCTGCAGTACTTGTGCCCTTCGCCATCAATTCTTGAATTCTCTCTACAGCTTGTTGTTGTTCTTGGTGAGATAGAGGGGGTAAATCGTCAAACATAAAAAGCTCCTCATTTTGAGGAGCTGACTATAACGATTCAATTAATAGGTAGCAAGGAAATTAATGGATGCACCCATAGCGTTCTCGTTTGTGTACTGAGCTGCGATATCCAATTCGAACAACTTAAGTGGAGACAACCCGATACCAGCAGTAATGGTTCCTTCGTCCTTACTTCGAGCTAAGTTCTTCATATACCCTGCTCGTAATGCCATTTGACGCAAAATATCAAATTCAATACCAGCTCGAATCATTTGCGTATTATCATCAAAGGATGAAAAACGTTTTTCTTCGTTAAGATCGTAGTCAACACTCATCGTAAAGTAATCGGCAACAATCCCTGCCCCAACGGTGTATACAGGACGCATGCTATATTCGTATGATTTTATCGTATCGCTGCCATATTGGAATGATTTTGTTTTAACGTCTCTTCCGATCAAATTTTTCGCTGAAATACCGAGACGATATGGGCCAAAGAACCAAAGTGCGCCTGCGTCTAAGTTAAACATCGTTTCCGCGGTCTCATTTTCACGTAAGTCTTTAGTATCAAAATTCTGAAAACTCGTGGCGTATGAGTACGTGTATATACGCTGAAGTTTAGGAGTAACACCAAAAGAAAGGTGTTGGTTCATGAAATTAGTGTATTTAGCAAGTGAAATACCAGCTTCAGCCACGCCAATAGAAACACCTTGTACATAGCTATCATCTAATGGATTAGTACCTGAGGTATCAACATTTGGTTGTACGAATGATTCAGTGTATAACTTACCGTATGCAGTTGCAGATAAGAATTTGTTGGGAATACCAATGGCAACGACACCACCAAGATCAAAGTCTGTCTTTTTCCCATCGATAGCATCCATCGATTTTTTGATTTCATCGACGTCTGTCAATTTGCTGATGCGTTCGATCTCATCAACTAGATCATATTGATCATCGTAGCTGCCACCAAAACTTGGCACGATCATGCCTGCATCGTCATTTCGGCGATAAATCGCAGTAAGAGCGGGGTTGAAAAAAGGCGCAGTTAGATAAGTTGCTGATACGGTACCAACGCCACCCATTGCATCACTACGAGCCTCTATCGCATAAGTAGCAGCAGAAGCAGCATTAGCGAAAAGAATAGTAGCAACAGAAGTGGCAAGAATTTTATATTTGTTTTTCATACTACACTTGTGATTTTAGTTCGTCCTGAACCTTTATCGGCACAAGTAGTATTTCTTTAACTATTCTTCCTGGGAAAGATCATAGGTTCGGCTAATAGTTTGAGCCTGCTCAACAATTATATCGCCCTGCCAACGGCGACTATTGATACTTACCGCCAATACGTATCTATCGTTTGGGACACCCGCTAGCTCCAATGAATTTGGATAGTTAGACTCGTAAGTCTTTTTCCACATTTGCTCGTACTGGCCATCAATGTAGTCATACAAACCGACTTCAAGTTGCGGTAATGGACAATGGGGATTACGAAGTGCGCTCTTTTCTACTTTCCAATTCTCTTTAGATGTCCAACGAACATATTGAGAAGAGTTTGAATCTCCAAGTATTACCCAAGTTCGATACTCTTGTTTATCAGTAGAAACAACGGTTAAGTGATATAAACCAGCTTCAAGTTTACCTGTTAAGTTATAGCGTTTCGAGTAGCTACGCTCGTTGGCAAGTTCTGTCCCGCTCGGCTGTTGTTCATAGCTGAATGAACTGTCCGCGGATATAGAATCATCCACCCATCGATTAAATGAAATATTTTCGATGTCAGTTGTAGCTCTTAGCTTGATCACCAATCTAAATGTATCTCGCCCAGGGCTTTGAATAGTCTGACGAATAACGTTCACACCACTTATCCAATCAGGCAGCGTTACACCAGTGAGAGCCTTGCCACAGTTTTTAGATAGTGACTGACCAAGAAGATCATTAAGGTGAGGAGTCAAATCTTTACTTGGTTCCGTTTGCCAGAGTTCAACAAGAGAGTTGAACATACCCGCAAGATCATCTTCAAGTAAGTGTTGATGTGCCTGTGTTAAAGGCGTGTTAGTTTGAAACCAGTCCATCGCATGGACTGGTTTCACTAACGCTAATGAGACAACTACAGGGAGTAGTATTTTCATTACGACTTATGCTTTCATCTTGTAGCCAACACCACGAAGTGTTTCAATTTCCAGTCCTGGCAGTTTTTGACGAAGCTGTAGTACATGTGTATCAACCGTACGTGTTGTCGGGAAGTGATTGTAACCCCAAACGTGGTCAAGTAGCTCATCACGAGTAAACACGCGACCTAAGTTTGACGCCAAAAATAGCAGCAAATCAAACTCTGTTCGAGTAAGCGTAATTAGCTCGTCTTTATAAGTCACTTCACGAGTCGAGCGGTCAATCTCTAAGTCTTTTGTAATCACTTTATCAGCGTTGCTTTGTTCTGCTGAATCCGGTGCTCGTAGCTGTGCACGGATTCTCGCAAAAAGCTCCGCCTCAGCAAAAGGCTTTGTTAAGTAGTCGTTCGCGCCGGAATCAAGGCCTGCAACTTTATCTTTTACGGTAACAAGTGCCGTTAACAAGATAACTGGTACGTCTTTAATCTGTTTCCATTCTGGGAGACATTGTACAGAGTCACCATCTGGGAGTTGGCGATCGAGAATTACCAAGTCAGCTTTTTTCCATTGTGGCTCTACGTCTGCAATACGCTCCACATGTAAACACTCATATCCTGCTTGTTCCAGGCTTACTAACAGGCCGTCAGCCAAGTTTTTATCGTCCTCAACGAGAAGCAGTGTCTGTTTCACAAGGTATCTCCAATATAAAAGTTGTAGGTGGTCCCATTAAGGACATTTTTCCGCCCATGCGGCCTACCATAGATTCAACGATTGTTAATCCAAGTCCTAACCCGCTCTTACTTACGAACGGTTTCTTCAAATTTGCCCAATCTTTAGCCGTTAGGCCTCCTGCATCTCGGACTTGGAATACTATTTTTTCTTCACTAGTTGAGACATCCAATTCAACCGGTGCGACACCGTACTTAAGCGCATTACGAAGCAAGTTATCGATACAAGTTCCTAACCAGTACACATTAACTTTAGCAGCCACATCTTCATTGATGTTAAAAAGCACGGCACTATCAAATTCTTCTTCGATCTTAAATTCTAACCAATCTGCAACGGATGGTACCCAGTCTGTTGCAAGCATTTTGGTTATCAGATTGCAAATAATCTTTACTCGCTTCTGCCAATTGACGCAGGCGGCGCGTATCTTCACACAATCTGCGGAATTCGTCATACACACTTTCAGGCAAATGCTCGAACTCTCGACGAAAGCCCTCAACCGTTAGTGACAGAGATGCAATCGGTGTTCTGAGCTCATGCGTTAAAATTTGCAACACGAGCATTCTACTACGTAGTTCTTCTCGCTTACTATTCCAACGGTACACCGCCCAACCAATCACCAAAAGAATATTGGCGATTACCAGTATGATCATACTGATCCGCAAAACTTGCGAGTGATCTTCTACATCCCAACAAATATTACCTCGTTTAACAAAGCAACTTTTGCTTTGAGACGCTAGAGCGTATGACAGACCCGCATTCGCTACGTTCTCTTGCCAGATATCTTTCTCGAAAACAAAGTAACGGTCACCACGTCTTAACCAAAGTTCGTTACCTTCAATAAACATGCTCGCGCCTGCAATCAAAGCATTAATGGCGTCGTCATCCATGTTTTTCAAGCTTTCTAGCAACTCATCCCCTTCCTCGTTATCACGCTCTTTTATATGCATGTACTGAGATAGTTTGGGTTTGAGTTCTGGATACTTATCCACATAACGTGCCGCGTACGTCCCACCACCAGGGTGAATGAGACCACTACGCGAGAACCAACGAGGTGTCAGCTGCGTCCCTTTACAAATCGCTCTTGTAAATACTAAAGGCTCAGTAATTAAAGGACTTAATGGTAATTTGCCACGACAAGTATTCGCCAAGCTGTAAAGCTGTTGGATATCTTTTAACGGATAGTCAGACGTTTGCGGCAGAAGCGAATCTGGCGCAAGTAACTTGGTAGGATAATTTGATTGCAGAATACGAATATCGTACGACTTAAGAGCTACTTCATAGTTAAATAGCTCTGTAAACGTATCTATTCTTTCTGGTAGTGAATCGGAAAATGCAGGTGCCGAAAAAAGCGGCAATACAGTTGCAAAACCGAGCAAAAACTTTTTAATCAAACTGTTACCGTCACTTGTTACATTAGCCAAAACTATACATCAATCTACAAGCAATTGACATCTGCTAACAGAAGGATTTGCATTACTATAACATTGAAACGGAACAAAAAAGGGCCAGCGATTGCTGACCCTGTATAGTTTTAAATCAAGAATGGTTAAAGTGCTTTAAAAATAGACTCAACACTTTCTTTCGCATCACCAAATAGCATTGATGTATTTTCTTTGAAGAACAGTGGGTTCTGTACTCCTGCGTAACCAGTATTCATTGAGCGCTTGAATACCACTACGTTTTTCGCGTTCCATACCTCCAATACGGGCATACCAGCGATTGGGCTGTTCGGATCTTCCAGTGCGGCTGGGTTGACCGTATCGTTAGCACCGATAACCAATACGGTATCGGTTTCTGCAAAGTCATCATTGATTTCATCCATTTCAAGAACGATATCATACGGTACTTTTGCTTCAGCGAGTAACACATTCATATGCCCCGGTAGACGACCCGCTACTGGGTGAATCCCAAAGCGAACTTCAATACCTTGTGAACGAAGTACATCAGTAATTTCATGAACAGGGTATTGTGCCTGAGCTACTGCCATGCCATATCCTGGAGTGATGATTACTGATTTTGAATTCTTCAACATCTCTGCAACTTCTTCAGCCGTTGTTTCACGATATTCGCCCTGCTCTTCGTCACCTGAAATCACTATCTCTTGACCAAAACCACCGGCAATAACACTGATAAACGAACGGTTCATTGCTTTACACATGATGTAAGAAAGAATCGCACCTGATGAACCTACCAAAGCACCTGTTACAATCAATAGATCATTTGCGAGCATGAAACCTGCTGCCGCTGCTGCCCAACCTGAGTATGAGTTCAACATAGAGACAACAACTGGCATATCAGCACCACCGATTGAAGCGACTAAATGGTAGCCGAATGCGAACGCGATCAAAGTCATCACAATAAGAGCGAACATGCTGCCATCTGCTTTTACGAAGTAGATCATAAGAAGCGTAGAAATAACAACCGCTGCGAGGTTCATTTTGTGCTTATGAGGCAGGTTAAGTGGCGACGAAGAAATCACACCACGCAGCTTACCAAATGCGACAATTGAACCGGTGAAAGTTACGGCACCGATGAACACACCCAAGAATACTTCTACAAGGTGGATAACATGCTCAGCATGTGTTGCTGCTTCTGGCGCATCTAGGTAACTGTTGTAGCCAACTAAAACCGCAGCTAAACCTACAAAGCTGTGTAGAATCGCAACCAGTTCTGGCATCTCGGTCATTTCTACTTTCTTCGCATAGAAAATACCGATCGCACCACCTATCGCCATCGCGATAATGATCCAACCAAAACCTTGCGCATCTGGGCTAAAGATCGTCGCTATCAGCGCGATCGTCATACCAGCGATACCGTAGTAGTTACCATTACGAGCAGACTCTTGCTTTGAAAGTCCCGCCAAACTCATGATGAAAAATAATGCAGCAACAATGTAAGCTGCTTGTACTAATCCTGCAGACATTGTGACTCCTATTTATCTTTGCGGAACATTTCAAGCATACGCTTGGTGACGGTGAAACCACCGAAGATATTGATACTCGCGATCAATACGGCAATAAAAGATAGGAATGAAACGACGCCATTACCTTGTCCAATTTGCAGTAATGCACCAACGACAATAATGCCAGAGATAGCATTCGTTACTGACATTAGTGGAGTATGAAGTGCATGGGTAACATTCCATACTACGTAGTATCCGACAACACACGCTAGAACAAATACAGTAAAGTGAGAAAGAAACGCTGCCGGAGCAACCGATGCAACCCATGCAAAGGCTCCAACAGCCGCTGCCACACCAATAATTTTCTTTGTTGGAGACGTAGGTTCTTCTACTTTAGGTTCTGGCTTTACAGGCTGTTCTTGTTTCACTTGCGGCTGAGCTGAAACCTGAATTGGTGGCGCTGGCCAAGTAACTTCACCTTCTTTCACCACGGTAACACCACGGATAACAACATCTTCAAAATCAATATTGATGTTGCCATCTTTCTCTTTACACAGCAGTTTTAGAAGGTTAACAAGGTTTGTCGCGTAAAGCTGAGAAGATTGTGTAGGCAAACGACCAACCATGTCAGTGTAACCAACAATTTTTACCCCGTTATCCGTCATGATAACTTGGTCTTTCACTGTATATTCACAGTTACCGCCATTAGCGGCTGCCAAGTCGACAATTACACTGCCCGCTTTCATGCTGTCGACCATTTCTTTGGTGATCAACTTCGGCGCAGGTTTACCAGGGATGAGCGCGGTCGTAATAATGATATCAACATCTTTAGCTTGCTCTGCGTATAACTCTGCCGCTTTTTTGTTGAAGTCATCAGACATTTCTTTTGCGTAGCCATCCCCAGAGCCAGACTCTTCTTGAAAGTCAACGGTCAGGAACTCAGCGCCCATCGATTCAACTTGCTCTTTTACTTCTGGGCGGACGTCAAACGCACGGACAATAGCACCTAAGCTACCTGCAGCACCGATAGCCGCCAAGCCAGCGACGCCAGCACCCGCAACCAATACTTTCGCTGGAGGTACTTTACCGGCAGCCGTAATTTGACCTGTAAAGAAACGACCAAACTCATGAGCTGCCTCAACCACTGCACGATAACCAGCGATATTAGCCATCGAAGATAGCGCGTCTAAGGCTTGTGCACGTGAGATACGAGGAACGGAATCCATGGCAAGAACGTTAATGTTCTTACTTGAAAGTTGTTCCATCAACTCAGCATTTTGAGCCGGCCAAATAAAGCTAACCAGTGTTGCTCCATCTTGCAGTAACGCAATTTCGTCAATGCCTTGATCATCATCCACAATTGGCGCATTAACTTTTAAAATAAGGCCAGATGCCCAAACTTCTTCACTAGAAAGGATTTTCGCACCAGCTGCTTCATAAGCGGCATCATCGAAACTCGCTAGCACCCCCGCTTGGGATTCAATCGCGACATCGAATCCCAATTTTATTAACTGCTCAACCGACTTCGGCGATGCAGCCACTCGCGATTCACCCGCGAGTATCTCTTTAGGTACACCGATTTGCAAAACGCATACTCCTTGTATACATATCAATAAATTAGTCCCAAAACAGAGCGTCGCTCTACTCTAATTCTTTTTTATTTCTATCTGTTTACCACGCAAGACAATTGCAAACGAAAGATGATGTTTGGGGACACCCATTTGCACAATAACACCTTGACTAACAGCCCTGTTATTATTCTGTTTGTATCGAACGCGTCTCATTACTTCAAGTGTTTTGTAATTTAAATACTAAATTTCATTACATATAACGCTAAGTAATGAATGATTGTCGCTCTGTGCACGAAAAATAACAACGCAACACCGTACTAGACTGAGGTCTAACCAGGTGACGATTAAATACTGACTTAACAGAGATTTAAGCGTTAAAAAGAAAGAGCCACTAGCATATACACTAATGGCTCTTTTTAAGATGACTGGAATCAAATTGCAGTAAATTGCTAGTCGAAGATTTTATCGCCCATTTGATCAATAAACATTTGAGATTTCTTCAACATAAGGTCATTGGCATCTTGCTCTGAGCCAAGTAAATCGGAGCGAATAAACCGATGTGTTTTCACTTCATCATTGTCATGCTTTTCTATTCGACCAGCGATGCGATATTGTCCGCCCTCTGAAAGGCTCTCTGGGTAAATAAGGAAACCTTTATACTCAACTGGTTCGATATTTTTGGCTTCAACCGTTTTCTCACTACCACCAAACAAACGCGAAAAAAATCCCACGATTCCTCCTTGGGTCAGCTCACTAGTCAACTGAGCGACTCTTACTTAATATTAACGTTAAGGATCGGTTTTTCATACCAATCCAACTCTTTGTCATCATCATAACTAGTATGGGAAAAAATTACAGGCACATCATACTCTCGGTTCTTACGCCTGTCTTCTTTCACCATTTCTGCGGCGTTTTTCACCGCTATATCCGCGCTTTGCTTAAACTGGCTTAATTTTTGTTCAGGAAGTGAAGACAAAAAATCAATATCATGACGGATATAGACAGGCTTGAGCTGGATAAGCGCAAGGCAAGCAATATCGGCTAACTGTTCGTTGTCATACTGTTCTAAAAATTCGGGCAAACTGAGAACCTGACCTACTAATGTTTCCATGTAATTGTGCACATCTGAGCTTATCTGCATCTGTAAATCTCCTTTTTCCTATGAAATGAGTATAGCAACGACTTGTTTATAACAACTTATTGATTGCTCTTAATTTAATCAATCTCTCTCTTTTTGCGGTAATGTCTTCCAAAATACTTGGGAAAAGGAACAAATAGACGTATTCTTGCTAGTTCTCAAAGTTCGAAATTCAATAACGGATAAATATCCATATTGATAAAACGATTTACCTAACCAATTATATAGTCAACTATTTTCAGGCAGTTTGTAATAGATGTCCTCATCGTCAATGACTTCATCAGGCTTCAGATTCTTATTCCCTTTTTTGCTACTGGGCATAGTGAGTTCGGGCATGGACAGCATTATTCAGATGACTCAGGCAAACTGGGGCATTGCCGCAAACTTGCCGTACATACTATTAGGTTGTGCGCTACTCCTTTGTTATTCATTTAAGCAAGGCAGAGAGTCCATGGTGTGCTTGGCAATGTTGCTAGCCTATTTCGTGATACAGCACCGCCTACAAGTCCCGCTTCAAAGTGGTACCGCTTTACTTGAGCTAACCATTTTAGCCACGTTACTTCCTGTCTCGTTTCTTACGGTATTTTTGTTTAGTAAAGAAGGTTTTGACTCCAGAGCCATGTTGACTTACATCTTGATGTTAGCAATGTTCGTTCTTTGGTCTTATCTAACGCTAGCATATTACGTTGAAGGAGGGTTTGAACAATGGACAAGCGGTATTTTATTTATTGTACCGACGGTCTCTAAACTGCCTTTCATTCTTGTTTTATATTGCGTGGGTATTGTCTGTTTTCTTGGAATTCTTGTTTTAAAGAAGAATGAAATTATCCATGCGATGACCTACTCTGCCATGGTATTGGCGTCTGCGACGTTCATTTTCTTTGATGTGCAGTACATATCAAGCACCATGTTTACTCTAACAGGGCTGCTTATCATTATTTATGCCGCTTCCGCTAGCCATCAACTGGCTTTCACCGATAGCCTAACGCTGATTCCGAGCAGACGTGCACTTGATCTCGATCTAAAACACATGGGTAAGAAGTTCACGATCGCAATGCTTGATGTTGACCATTTTAAAAAGTTTAACGACACCTACGGTCACGATACTGGTGATGACGTTCTAAAAATGGTCGCTTCGCGCCTCACTAAAACCCCAGGCGGCGCAAAAGTTTATCGATTTGGCGGAGAAGAATTTACCATCGTTTTTAAAGGCAAATACGCTGACGAATGTAAGAACTTTTTGGAAGAAGCTCGCAAATCGATTGCAGAATACGAGATGATATTACGCGATGAAGAATCTCGCCCTGAGAACCATAAACAAGGACAAAAACGTCGTGGTAGCAACAGTTCGAAAAGAAAGTCGGTTTTTGTTACCGCAAGTTTCGGAGTTGCTGATAGCCGGAATGGGCAAGCTCCTCTGGACGTTATTAAATCAGCGGACGAAGCACTTTACAAAGCGAAAAAGGCCGGACGTAACTGCATAAAGCTTCGTTAGACCCTCACCAATCGTGAAAGTTAACAAGCTTGTCTGGGTTTAAAACAAAACCGAACTTCCCCATCAGCATAATAACTGCACTCATCGTTGCCACTATCCCGATGTCATCTATCTAATCAAAGGTATAAGGTATACGCCCGATTGCGACATTCCGTTCGCACTGTTTGCCTATCTTACTTTGAGTTAGCTTTAAAATAACCACCAAAAGTGACAACGCAACAAAAAGAATGGCATTCATAAGATTTTGTTTTTAAAAAGAATTAACTACAGTATGTGTGTTTCTTCCCAAAGACTTCGATGTATATAGTGCTTTATCAACGGTTGCATACAAGTCTGATTGCACTTCTTTCCCTGTCGGTTGAAAAACAAAAACACCCTGTGACACTGTCACTCTATTTGACACACTAGAATACTCATGTGGGTAATCGAGAAAATACATAGCCTCTTGTATACGCTCGGCTTCTCTTTCTGCTGTTTGAGTGTCGGTACACCCTAGCAACACGACAAACTCTTCCCCACCATATCGACCTACATATTCCCCAGAGCGACAAAACGTCGCCTTTAGTTGATTCGCAATCGCTTGCAAGCAACGGTCGCCTTCAATATGACCGTAATTATCATTAAACGGTTTAAAAAAATCGACGTCCAATAGAATCAAAGCCATTGGCATATTGTGACGGCCATGCCATGCAACCATCGATTCCAACTTATGGTCGATATAACGGCGGTTATAGAGTTTGGTTAGGCCATCTTCATTCGCTTGCTGAGTCAAAAGTTGATTAACTTGCTCCAATTGAGCTGTCGCTTGCTTAAGCTCTCGTCTCATATGAGCAATACGCTGCATTGCGATAAGTTTAGAGTTCAGTACCAGTTTATCTACCGGCTTAATTAAATAGTCATCACCGCCCGCGTCTATGGCTTTAGCAATCATTTCTGGCTCTTCGTGACTACTCAAAAAAATAATAGGGATCCAATCCGGAAACGTTTCTCTTATATGAAGAGAGACTTCAAAACCGTTCATATCTGGCATTGATATATCGAGTAACACCAGTTCCGGATCAAAACTCTCGTAGGTATTTAACGCCTCTAGTCCACTACCTACGGCTTTTACAATATGTCCAAGTTGCTTTAGACGAATAGCCAACTGCATCCTGTCTAGCTGAACATCGTCAACCAGAAGGATTCGCATCGATGTCCCTGTCGGTTGCATAACGCGTTCCATTTTTAATTATGTCTTTATTAAACATATACCATACTCATAGAGTTGTTGCATTCGACTCATAATTAAGTGCTATATTTTTGTTTGAATATCACGGAATCCATTGCATAAAGCAGTTAGACTGGACGTTACCCTATCTAATCATGGCCTGTGAGCAGAAGTTCAACAAACTCATTCACTTTGGTCATCTTGTGGATTAATGGGTATAGCTATTTGATGCATTTGGTATTAATATTCCCGCCTTTTTGTAATGAGAGACACACCATGTCAGAAGCAACTAACAGCGAAAGCAAAAAAATCGATCTAGCCAGCATTTCTCCAGAGCTACGTAAAGTTATCGAATTTGACGAAGTTCCAGAGCAAATGTTCGAAATGGTTACCTCTATCCATGAAGTGTCTGAAGAAGCGGTACGTGAATCATGGGACGAAATGCCAGCAAGTGCACAGAACATTCTAGACAACTTTGAACAGTTTCATGCTCTAGTTTCTGTAGGCCAAGCATTCGCTGGTATTAATGTGATGGAAGAGTTTCCGACTCTTAATCTGCCAGAAAACATGACAGATGAAGATAAAGAAGAATACCGTGCTCAACTACTTGATAATGTGCTTCACAACTGTGTGAAAGACATGGTTAAGCAACTTAAGAAAGCACGTCGTGACCCACTTCTTAAGCGTGAATTCAAAGAAGTATTCGCGAAGTAATTCCGACATTCTTCTAGTAACAAAGGCCGCACTTTGCGGCCTTTTTTGATCATGAAGCGTAAATCAGTCTAAACGGTTAATGAGGCGCTAGTGCCATATCTTTTTGTGTCACACTGACACCTTTAATTTGTGCAAAAACACGGCTACCAACTTTTAGGTTGAGATCATCAAGGGCCCACGGTGTGATCGTTGCCCACAAATAACATTTCTCGTCTAGCTTGAGTGATACATTAATACTCTGCTTGTCATCGGCTGCGTTAAACGCCTCAATGGAATCGACAATAGCAGGCAAAATATTTCGAATCGACGTCGCCTTGGGTTGCTCGAGCGTGATAGAAACGTCGTTGGCACGCACTTGCAAGCGTATTGGCGTGTCTGGTGTTCCGTCAATCTTTTGCACCCACAGGAATACATTAGGTGCAAGGCTGATACAAGTCAGTGCATAACGTTCATGATGTTCAGCAATCCGGCCTTCAAATAAGCTGCTTTGATCTGAGAAAGATTGCCATGGACGCATAGCATGAGAAGCCCACACTTCCTCAAGCTTACCTGAACTCGAAATTTTACCTTGGTCAATAATTGCAAGGTGCTGAGCAAGCCTTAAAATTTCCTGGAGACTGTGTGTGACATAGATAATAGGGATATTTACCTTCTCCGACAACTCCTCGAGAAAAGGCATTACCTCACGCTTTCTTGGCATATCGAGTGAGGCAAGTGGCTCATCCATCAAAAGCAAATTGGGTTTAGATAGCAATGCGCGCGCAATCGCAACACGTTGCTTTTCACCACCAGAAAGTGACACCGGAAAGCGCTTTAGTAACGGTTTGATAGACAAGAGTTCGGTGACTGCATCAAAATACTCGTCATCTTTTTCTTTAACGCCATATAACAAATTGCCTTGAACCGAATAGTGAGGAAACAAACGTGAATCCTGAAACACATAACCAATACCACGCTTGTGCGTTGGTAGGTTGATTCCCTGTTCACTGTCAAACAAAACATGCTCACCAACCGCAACATACCCTTGCCTTGGAGTTACCAATCCGCTGATGATGTTAATCAACGTCGTTTTACCAGCACCAGATCGTCCAAACAAGGCACTAATTCCGTTACAGGGTAACTTAAGTTTAATGTCGAAGTCAGTCTCACCAAGCATTTGTTTAAATTGGACTTTAATCGTCATTGCTTCGCACCCAATCTGCTTGCCGCTTTACGATTTAGCCATTCAGAGATCATTAATGTAGACAAGGCTAACGCGATAGAAATGATACACAGACGAGCCGCCTGCATTTCTGCACCTGGCGTTTCAATAAAGTTGTACATTGCCAGCGGAATCGTTTGGGTCTCACCCGGAATGTTAGAGACGAAACTGATCGTCGCCCCGAATTCGCCAAGACTACGAGCAAATGACAGCATCGTGCCCGTAATAATTCCGGGAATGGTCAGTGGTAACGTGACGGTGAGAAACACTTTTAAAGGAGAAGCGCCTAACGTAGAGGCTGCGTGCTCCAATTTAGGGTCGACGCTATCTAAGCTTAAGCGTACTGAACGAACCATCAAAGGCAAAGCCACGACAATACAAGCGACTACTGCCCCTTTCCAATTAAAGCTAAATACTACCCCTAAGTTTTCATAGAGCCACTTTCCAAGGAACCCTTGTCGTCCTAAAGAAATCAACAATAAATAGCCGATTACCACTGGCGGCAATACCAGTGGTAAATGAATTAAGCTATCGAGAATCGATTTACCAATGAACGTTTTTCGAGAAAGTAGCCAAGCAAGAAAAACGCCGAGAGGAATCAGCCAAAGTACTGCGTACGCGCCTACTTTGAGGCTTAACATTAAGGCTTGGTATTCCAGTTCTGTCACGCTTCGTTCCTATAATTGAAGGCCGGTTTATTGCTGAAAGCCATATTGAGCAAAAACGCGTGCGGCTTCGTCCGATTTTAGGTACTGGAAGAACTGCTCTGACTCAGTAGAATCATTCACAATTGCAGCCGGGTAAACAATAGCCGCATGCGTATCACTTGCAAATTCGCCGAGAATTTTGACTTTATCAGTTAACTGAGCATCGGTTTTGTAGACCACACCTAAAGGCGCTTCTCCACGTTCAACCAACGCCAAAGCTAAGCGCACATTCTTTGCTGGTGCGACGTGAGTTTGAACCGCTTTCCATACACCCAGTGTAGTCAATGACTCTTTCGCGTACATACCAGCAGGTACTGACGTCGGATTGCCTAAAGCAAGACGATTTCCATGCAATGCCTTCTCCCATGCCTTTGCATCAGAAAAGTTAAATGAGGTTAATTCTGAAGACTGAGGAGCAATCAACACTAAGCTATTGCGCACTAGATTTGTGACATTGTCACGATAAATGACGTCTTTATCGACCAAATAATCCATCCATTTCGTGTTCGCAGAAATGAATACATCCGCTGGTGCGCCATTGATAATTTGTCGAGCGATAGAAGAAGAACCACCATAAACGGGAGTGATAGAAACGTCATACTTTTCTTCAAAGTTTTGCGCGATCTCGTTAATCGCATTCGTCATAGAAGAGGCTGCATACACTTTTAGGTTCGTTGCTGCGTTTGCTGAAAATGAAATGCTTAATACTACCGTAAGGCAAGCATACTGTTTCCATGCTTTCATAGAGATACTCCAATACAAGGCAAGCGAAAGAACAGGTTATTTAAATATAAAGTTCAATCAGTTAATGGGCTATTTAAACAAAAAATCAAGGCGCACATGTTGTTCTATCGCATCTGCGATGCGATTAATGCCTTGCTCCTTTAACTCTTCAAAGTCTTGTTGTTTGATTTGGGTGCCGTTTACCCATTCTGATACCAGGCTTAAGACATCTGCCTCGTCAAAGAACCCGTGAAGGTAGGTTCCCATGATTTGGCCACACTCGCTGATCGCCCCCTCCGCTTCACCGGAGCTGAATGTAAGAGGTTGCAGGCCCCGTACTTCACTTCGCCCTACGTGGATTTCATAACCCTTTACATTGGCTGTTTTGCCGTTAAGAGAAAGCTGTGCTTGTGTGTTTGTAAGCTGTTTGCTGTTAGTTAGTGTCGTAGTGATATCAAGCAAGCCAAGTCCTTCTCTTTGACCTGGTTGGCCTTCGACGCCGTTTGGATCATCAATCAAGTTTCCAAGCATCTGGTAGCCGCCACAGATACCAATCACTTTTCCACCAAGACGAATATGACGCAAGATATCTTTATCCCACCCCTGGCTTCTTAGATAATCCAGATCGTCTCTCACTGATTTGGTCCCAGGCAAAATAACCAGGTCGGCTTTATCTATTTTTTCGCCTTTACCTACATAACGTAGATTGATGTCTGGATTCAATCGCAGCACATCAAAATCAGTATGATTACTAATCCGGGTTAAAACAGGCACAACAACATTCAGTTTTACCTCAGAGTGCAACTCTTGCTGCGCAGTGATCGCGTCTTCTGCTTCTAAATTCAAACCATGGAGAAAAGGAAGTACACCAAGTACAGGTTTACCTGTTTTTTCTTCTAGCCAATCGAGGCCCGATTGCAATAAACGAATATCACCTCGAAAACGGTTGATAACAAATCCTTTTACTCGCGCTTGTTCAGATTCAGAAAGTAGCGCAAGTGTTCCGTACAAATGTGCAAACACTCCACCACGATCAATATCAGCAACAATGATCACTGGTACATCAGCGGCCTCAGCAAAACCCATGTTTGCAATATCGCCTTCTCGTAAATTGATTTCAGCAGGACTCCCCGCGCCCTCGATAATGATCGAATCAAATTCTTGAGTCAGACGAGAGAAGGAATCTAACACCGTATCCATCGCCACTTTCTTGTAATCATGAAAGCCAGCCGCATCCATATTGGAAATCGCCTTACCCTGCAAAATGATCTGAGCACCTGTATCACTGTTAGGTTTAATTAAAACCGGATTCATATGTACAGTTGGCTCAATATTACACGCCTGTGCCTGAACGGCCTGTGCTCGACCTATTTCACCGCCATCTTTGGTTACCGCACTATTTAGTGCCATGTTTTGTGGCTTAAATGGGGCAACATTTATCCCTTTTCGTGCTAATACACGGCATAAACCTGCCACAAGGACACTTTTTCCGGCATCCGAAGTGGTGCCTTGAACCATTAAAGATGGGATCGCTGATTTCATGAATGTTTGTAAGGAATAGAGGAAGATGAACAATCATAACGTCATCGTCCCCACTTACTCAAGCAAATGAATAGAATATGAATGTTGAAATCATCATTGGTTCAAACAAGCCCTGTTTTAATGACCCCATCAAAACAAACCGATGAGGATGTAACATGAAAAAGAATACAATTATCGCAACAATCGCCGCCTTAGCTATTGCTCCTTCTATCGCGTTCGCGAAAGATAACGCTCAAAACCAATCAAACTTGCAGTTTAACGGTCCTGTCACTGTGGAAAAATTGGATGCCTTGCTAAACGACTCCAATATGTTTACTGAAAAAGATGTGGTCGTTGAAGGTAACTTATTGCGTCAAGTTCGCGCGGATAAGTTTGTCTTTAGCGATGGTTCCGGTGAAGTGATGGTCGAACTCGATGACGATATTCAGCTAAATACTCCGATTGATCACACGACTAAAGTCCGTCTGTTTGGCGAATTTGAAGGCGGGAACAAACCAGAGATTGAAGTCGAACAACTCGTGGTCATGTAAAACAAACCCCGATTGCTGTGCATATCAACATGATGTAGTGACGATTACAGCTAAATAGTGACGGCAAGCACTTAAAATGATAGCTTTATCAATCTTGGTCTGCTTTTTGCAGACCATTTTTTTGTTCATTTTAATCATCTTGCCCGGAGACACCATGCTAGGTAAAGCTCTAAAGGTTGCAGCCTTTGGTTTGTGTGCTATTTTGCCACTTTCCGCACACGCAAATAATTTCAACTACAACACGATGGAATTTCGCATGGGCACTAGCCCTGGTACATTTGGTGGCGAGTTCAATACCTACTTTACAGAGAATACCCATTTCATTGCTCGCGCAGACAGTGAATTCAGCGGAGACTGGGACATTGCTGGTGGTATAGGCTTTAATGGGCCAGCAGGCCAATTTGCAGATATTTATGGCCAAATGTTGGTACACAACATTAAAGAGAACGGCAGTGATAAAGTGGGCGACGAGTGGCGCACGGAAGTGAATATTGGCACTCGTATTTGGTTTATGCAAAATGTTGAGCTACATGGCCGTATCGGCCAAATCATAGATAATGACGATTCGAACACCATTTACAATCTGGGCGCACGATTCCACTCAACTCAGCAACTATCGCTTGGTGCAGATTTCAAAAATAATGGTGTCTATGGCCAGCAAATTGTAATGTCTGCTCGTTTTGCATTTTAGTGGACATGACTATGACTACCAGGGCATCACAAGCAAGCATATGATTCAATAAAAATGGCCTCCAATTTTGGAGGCCATTTTTTGTTAATCACGAATTATTAGCTTGTAGCAGAAACTAGCTGTAATACATCAGTTTTTAGCGGTTTTTTTAGGTTTATCTTGCACATATTTTTTCGATACATCTACAACGGCGATATCTCTAAAAAAGCTTCGACCAAGCAAAATTGGAAACGTCATATGTCCGCGATCCGCTAACGTAAACTCTGTCTTTTCTTTGTGATCCCCAACGGTAATGTAGGCTTTTACCACCGCTCGTTTATCCACCTCTTCTGACGAAGACTGCTTAACTTTAGCCCAGCGCTCAACGGGTACTTTAAATTCTTTGGTGTCTTTGTCACCTAAATCTATCTTAAATTTAACCCAGTCTTTACCATCACGCTCAAACGGAACAATGTCAGTCGCACTAATTGATGATGTTGTCGCACCTGTATCAACTCTAGCCTTGAAAGTCTGGTCAATTTCAGGAACATAAACCCATTCTTCAGAACCAAGAATTAACATGCCATCGGGTGTTTTTGTGACCTTGACTGGCTTCTTAGGCTTTGGTTCCGGCTTTTTCTCAGGTTTCGCTTCTGGTTTGGGCTCCACCTCTGGCTTTGGATCTACATCAGGTTTCACTTCTGGCTCGACTTTAACGGGCTCTTCGACCTTTGGCGACTCTGGCTCAACAGGTTCCTGCGTCGTTTGAGTTGACGTACAAGCAATTAAACTGCCGCTCATCATAAGCGGCAGAATCAGTTTCCAGTTTTTCATCCACACTCCAATTAAGCTTGAGATACTTTCTTAATTGCGTCCGCTACGTATGGAATATGAGTTTCGGTAAGTCCGGCAATGTTAATTCGACCATCGCCAACACCATAAATGCCATAATCTTCACGCAGTTGCGCCATTTGGTTTCCACTAAAGCCTAGCACAGTAAACATGCCTTTGTGACCCTCAATGAAATCAAATTGATCTGTATTATGGTTGTTTCTCAACTCGTTACACAAACTTTGACGAAGGCTAACCAAACGATGTTGCATTTCACTCAATTCTTGCTTCCAAACGGAAGTGAGATTGTCATCTTGCAGAATGGTCTTAACTAAAGCTGCACCATGGTCGGGTGGCATCGTGTAAGTCGATCGAGCTAGAGTGAGGAGTTTACCTTTTGCATTGGTTACATCATGCATGTTCTTACCAACCACAATCGCTGCACCAGTTCGTTCACGGTACAGACCAAAGTTCTTCGAACATGAAGTAGTAATCAACATCTCTTCAACGTTATCTGCCATAAAACGAAGGCCTTTTGCGTCTTCTTCTAGGCCATCACCGAAGCCTTGGTAAGCAATGTCCACAAATGGGATGAAACCGTTCTTCTGCGACAATTCTGTAATGGCTTGCCAAGCAGAGAAGTCAATATCCGCACCAGTTGGGTTGTGGCAACAACCATGAAGAAGTACCACATCTGAAGGCCCAGCTTTCGCAAGATCATCCATCATTTTTTCGGTGTCTACTTGTTTCGTTTCCGAAGAGAAATAGTGGTAGAACTTAACTTTAAGGCCTGCTGCTTCCATCACTGGCTTGTGGTTTACGTAGCTTGGGTTGGAAATCCAAACCGTCGTATCTGGCTGTGCGATCTTCATTAGATCACCGAGCATACGCAGCGCACCACTTGCACCTGGCGTTTGAATAGCTGCAACACGATCCATTGCAGACGTTCCCGTCAGTAGCAAATCGATCATGCTTTTATTAAATTCTTCGCAACCTGCAAGACCAACATAAGACTTGGTTTTTTGAGTTTCAACAACGACATCCTGCGCCATTTGAATGGCTTTCATAATCGGCGTTTCGCCTGCGCTGTTTTTGTATACGCCAATGCCAAGGTCAACCTTGTTTGGACGTTCATCGTTACGGTATGCAACGGATAGAGATAAAATAGGATCTAATACGGGAGTTGGGAGATTAGAAAACATGAAAGTCATAACCCTTTGAAATTCAAGTACCGAACCTCACGTTAACACCATCGCAAAAAATGACGAAATGATTTTTCACTTATTTCATCAATTAGAGAACAAAATTCTGGATTGCGGTGAGTTTTGTGCGCTCTATCGTTCAGAAAAAGAACGATTCACTCCTCGTTGTACCAATCCACTCTACCGTTTTTTCTAAACTCTCTTGGTGTCATGGTCGACCACGCTTTAAAACGTGTACTAAAGTTAGCGCTGGTCGGATATCCGACTATTTCTCCAATATGCTGAATTGGCCATTCTGTTGAACGAAGTAACCTAGCAGCATATTCCATGCGCATACGCGTTAAATGTGCCATTGGGCTTCGACCAAACTGCTTTTGAGTCAGTCGATGCAAATGAGGCTCCGAACATGGATATAGAGCCGCCACCTGCTCAACGCTCCAATCCTTATGGAGCTGACGTTGGACAAGGTCAAATACACGCCGAAGCCTCAATTGGCTGCGTGATATCGACTCTGAGGGCGGCATGTTTAACATCAGCTCTAACTGAGCCACACTATGCTCACCTACCGCACCACCATAATCGATTGGAAGGTTAATGCTGCGTAGTAACGTTTGGATACATGCATACATCACTTCAGGTGTAGATGAAAGCTGGTAGCGAACATCGCATTCTAATATCGGCCACTCTCTATCAGGAGCAAGAAAAAGCCACGCGATCTGCCAAGGTTCTTCTTCTATACCAAAACCGTTTTCAACACCTGCGGGTACTGTAATCAACGAGCCCGGTTCCAAATCGTATCGATAAGTCCCACTCTCTAGCCACCCTTTACCACGCACCGTATAGAGCAGCATGTGTTTCTTTTGGTTTTTACGATAAACAGAGAAGAAGTCACGACAAGTGGCAATGCCGCACTGCACAATGCCTCTCTCCTCAAGTGCTAATACTCGACTGTGATCAATAAACTCTTGATAAGTTTTTTCTGAAATCGCGTAGCGTTCTTGTTTATCTTCCATGATTTATTGGCTCACATGTGCGTTAGTAGAAAGTTTTACAAAGGTTTTGGATTCCTTTGAAAAATACACTGCCAAATCATGAGGATAAACTACTCGCATTAATCTTTAAGGAGAAATGCGATGCTCTTAACACGCGAATACATCGATAAAGCATTTTGGCAAAAGCTGATTACGATTGGCCTACCTGTTTCACTTCAGTCCATGCTTTTTGCTTTGCTCGGCGTCGTGGATATTTTCATGGTAAGCCTACTCGGAGAATCTGCAACGGCAGCAGTTGGAGTTGGAAATCGTATCTTTTTCTTCAACCTAGCGGTTGTCTTTGGCCTGTGCGGTGCAGTTACCGTACTTGCTTCTCAATACTACGGCTCAGGAAACCTAGCCGGAATTCGCAGAACGTTGGCGCAATCTTGGTTTATTTCCATTTTGGTGACGCTGCCGTTTATCGTTCTTTATGCGATTTTTGATGAAGAGATCGTCTCTTTTATGTCAGACGATCCTGAATACGTCACTTATGCACGTGATTATCTTGTGGTTACGGGCTTTAGCCTCATTGCTACGGCGATAGTAGTACCGATTGAAGCGGTATTGCGCTCCGTGGGCCAAACCAAACTGGCAACCAACGTTAGTATCTCCGCCATTGTCGTTAACGTCGCGCTTAATTATGTTTTGATTTTTGGTTTATTTGGTTTCCCTCAATGGGGCGTATTTGGTGCAGCCGTAGGTAGTTTTGTTTCTCGATTTTTCCAAACCGCCGTCTTGATTTATTTTTTCTACAAACGATATGCTTACCTAATTCCGACTAAGTTCGATTGGGTACAAGGCCGCTTAAAACAGTATCGAAAAAAGTACTTTAAGGTTTCTTTACCCATGTTGGTCCACGATGCGCTTTGGACTGGTGGATTGATCGTTTACAGCATCATCTATGGTCAATTGGGCGTTTCAGAACTGGCGATCATCTCATTCTTATCACCGATTGAAGGGGTACTGATTTCAACCTTTATGGGATTTGCGGTCGCTGCATCCGTTCTTCTTGGGAATGATATTGGTGCAAAACATTATGACCGAGTCGAGAAAACGGCGTGGTGGTATGTGTTAACCAGCGCAATCTTAGCCACCTTGCTGTTTTTCCTAGTGTGGTTGAGCTCGCCCATGATTCATCACCTATTGGTACTGAGCCCGTTAACCGATGCAGACATGGCACTTAACGTATGTTTAGTCATGGCGCTAGGTATGATTTTGAGGGTGTTTAACATGGTTGGGATTGGCGGCGTACTAAAGAGTGGCGCTGATATTCGCTATAGCATTTTCATCGACACGTTCGGTCAGTGGGCTATTGGCATCCCCCTTACTTATTACACAGGCATGGTGTTAGGGCTGCCTTTGCATTTTGTCTTGATGTCTCTGCTCGCGGAAGAGTTAGTGAAAGGCGTACTGACGACTTACCGTATTCAATCTAAACGTTGGATAAATAATATGGTTGAAGATGACCAATCGGTGACGGCGTAACCAAAAAGACATTAACGAACTCACACCAAAAGGGCTCACCCGTTATGCACGCGTGAGCCCTTTTTATGTGCGGAGAATGCTTGATTAGATGTCCGTAAAGCGATGAATGATTTGGTTTGAACTGCCACGCCATTCGAGATTGAGGTCTTTCTTGTCTTGTTCAAACTTACCATCAATCAAAACATCGATGTATTGCACCACCTCCCTTTGCGCGTTATTCAGTTCCGTCAGCGTGTAGCCAGTCCAAACCCAAATGTCTTTACCTGGGCACTCCTCTCTCACCCTTTTCACTATCTTCAAAATATGAGGCACATTAGCAGGGTGAAGCGGATCTCCACCCGACAACGACAAGCCACGGCGTTTGATACGCGTGTCGTTTAAGTCAGCGATGATTTTGTCTTCCGCTTCTTGCGTGAAAAGTACACCAGAATCCAAACGTTGCGTCGACTGGTTATAACACCCACGGCACTGATGCACACAACCCGACACAAACAGCGTGCAGCGCGTACCCGGTCCGTTAACAACGTCAATTGGATAGTATTGGTGGTAATTCATAATGCGTCTCTGTGTTATCGCGAAAGAGAAAATCAACCTGTTTAAAGTTGATTTTCAAAGTGTTAAAACGAGTGGTAGTAAACCTTACAGGTGTTTAACTCGGCGCTTCACTTCTTCTTGCTTACCGAAGTTAAACGGGCGTGCATCTGGGCTGCCTAGGTAGCCACAAACTCGACGTGTTACTGATACTTTAGTTGAGTCATGGTTACCACAGCTTGGGCAAGTGAAGCCTTTACTTGTACAGTCAAACTCGCCGTTGTAGCCACACTCGTAGCACTCATCAATTGGCGTGTTTGTACCGTAGTAAGGCACTCGGGTGTAACTGTAGTCCCATACGTTTTCTAGTGCTTCAACGTTACGTTGCATGTTCGGGAACTCGCCGTAACAGATAAAGCCGCCGCTTGAGATTTCTGGGTAAGGCATCTCAAAGTCGATCTTGTCGTATGGGTTCACCTTCTTCTCAACATCTAGGTGGAAGCTGTTGGTGTAGTAACCTTTGTCTGTTACGCCTTCAATTACGCCGAACTCTTTCGCATCGATGCGGCAGAAACGGCTACATAGGTTTTCACTTGGCGTTGCATATAAGCTGAAGCCATAACCTGTTTCGTCAGCCCATTGATTCACAGCATCTTTTAGATGCTTGATGATCGCGACCGCTTTTTCACGCAAAACAGCGTCATCATAAACGTGCGCTTCTGTACCGAATAGCGCGTTAATTGTCTCGTGTACACCGATGTAACCAAGAGAAATAGACGCACGACCGTTCTTGAAGATATCTGCGATTGAGTCGTCTGCTTTCAAGCGAACACCACATGCGCCTTCCATGTATAGGATTGGGGCCACACGTGCTTTCACGTTTTCAAGGCGAGAGATACGTGTCTCTAGTGCTTTACGAGCAAGACGTAGGCGGTCATTTAGAAGCTCGTAGAATTTCTCTTCGCTTCCGTTTGCACGGATAGCGATACGAGGAAGGTTCAAGCTCACGACGCCAAGGTTGTTACGACCTTCGTGAATCAGCTCACCGTTTTCTTCGTAAGTACCAAGGAAGCTACGGCAACCCATTGGCGTTTTGAATGAACCGGTTACTTCCACTACTTTGTCGTAGTTAAGAATGTCTGGGTACATACGCTTAGACGCACACTCAAGCGCAAGTTGCTTGATGTCGTAGTTTGGATCTTCTGATTTGTGGTTCAAACCATCTTTGATGCCGAATACAAGTTTAGGGAATACCGCTGTTTTACGGTTCTTGCCTAGACCTGCAATACGATTCTTCAGAATCGATTTCTGGATAAGGCGTGATGCCCAGCTTGTACCAAGACCAAAACCAAACGTAACGAATGGTGTTTGACCGTTCGCCGTGTGTAGCGTGTTTACCTCGTACTCTAGAGATTGGAACGCGTCGTAACACTCTTTCTCAGTGCGTGCTTTTGCGAACTCTTCTGGCTCAGCAATGTTCCACTCTTTTGCGATCTCTAGGTGTTTCTCGTAGCTTGTGATTACGTACGGTTCTAGAACCTCATCAATACGGTTGATGGTTGTACCGCCGTAAATGTGGCTCGCGACTTGAGCAATGATTTGCGCTGTTACCGCTGTTGCAGTCGAAATTGATTTTGGCGTATCAATCTCAGCGTTACCCATTTTAAAACCATGCGTCAGCATGCCTTTAAGATCGATAAGCATACAGTTAAACATTGGGAAGAACGGTGCGTAGTCTAAATCGTGGTAGTGAATGTCACCCACTTCGTGCGCTTGAACCACATCGCGAGGAAGAATGTGCGTCTTCGCGTAGTGTTTCGCTACGATACCAGCCAACAAGTCACGTTGAGTCGGAATTACTTTGCCGTCTTTGTTCGCGTTCTCGTTGATTAGATCCAGATTACTTTCTTCAATCAAACCTTCGATTTCGCGAGTTAGTGCACTTTGCTTCTCACGAGCGATGTCGCGATCGTGGCGATATTCAATGTAAGAACGCGCTAGGGCTTTGTAAGGACCTTGCATGAGTTCATTTTCGACTAAGTCTTGAATCTCATGGATGTGAACTTCATCGTGTTCTCTTAACTGTAACTCGACAGCAAGAGCCACATTAAGAGCATAAATAGCGACATCTTTATCTTTGTTTTCCGCTGCTGCTTCAACTGCTGCTTGGATACGATCCCTGTTGAACGGAGCTCTTGATCCGTCGCGTTTGATTACGATTGGTTTCACCTTGTTCTCCTTACCCGAGCATACTCACAGAGTTATCCACAAACACACTATATGGGGTTATTTTTTATTCTAGCGACACAATATATTGTGGCGTATTTAACGAGAAGCACCACTCGAAAACATTGATTTTGATCAATAAAGATTGGCTAGCGAACAAGAAGAAATCGATCTTATTGGCGTTGATCTCAGTTGCGAAGAAAACCATGAAAATTGCAAAATTGGTACTAAATCTACTTGCTATTTTTGGAGGTCTTGTAGGATAAAGGATGGAAAGGAATACGCTAAAAGATAGGAGTGCAACAGGCCAAAATGCGATCACTTTTTGTTACGTTAATATTACTTTTTAGTTCTCTTTCATTTGCTCAAAACTCCATCAATCTAACCAGTTGGAACATAGAATGGTTATCTATAGATGGTGGAAAAGTGTCGAGAACACCACAAGATTTTGAAAAACTGACCCACTATGTGGATAAAACACAAGCCGACATTCTTGCTTTTCAAGAAGTCGAAAGCGTCGCTGCAATGCAAAAAGCTGTTGGCAATGACTTCACTATCTATCTTTCCGATCGTTCAAACGCCTCCAACCGACACCTTCAGTTTAACGACACCAACCAATACACAGGCTTTGCCGTGCGCAATGGCGTAAGCGTATTAGACACGCCAGACTTCTCTATCACACGAGGCAACAGCAAGCTGCGCTTCGCGAGCTACCTTGTTTTAAATCCAAACCAAGAAAACGAGACTCACCTACTCTCTGTACATCTGAAAGCGGGTTGCAGTGGCGCGTATCGCAATAACCGCGATTGTAAGATAGTGAAACAACAAGGACAGGCACTAGCTAAGTGGATAAAGGCGCGCGAGGACAACAAACAACAATATGTGGTGCTTGGCGATTTTAACCACAACTTGGGTTATCAAGGAGATTGGTTATGGGACGTGATATCGGACAATACTAGTGCAAAGCTAGTGACTAAAGACACTAAAGCGGAATGTAAAGTGCGTTCTAATCGTAATCCGAATAAAACCCACCAATTCCGCTCGGTGATAGACCACATTATTGTGAGTGGTGATTTAAAGGCGTCGTCTGGTGTTCAAACCGTTTTCAAAACACAAGATGTACTCGACTATAAACTGAGTGACCATTGCCCGGTTTCTACGACACTCACTTTTTAGCGTTTAAGTTCTCTGTTAACGTTGAGATACTCTTTTTTGCGTTGAAGAACTCTTTAGCCACGAACCATTCTTTTAGCGGTGAATGACCCAACCAACATTGCCGCTATAAAGAGCAGAACTTGTGTGTTGCCAGTAAAAAAGCTGGCAACCGCAGGACCAGGACACACACCCAGTAAGCCCCAACCAATACCAAACAGTGCTGCACCACCGACTAACTTTTTGTCTATCGTTTTAGAAGTCGGACAGACAATCTCATCACCAAACACAGATTCGCTTCTTGGCTTTATTAATAAAAGATAAGCAGGAACGAACACAACAAGTGCTCCGCCCATTACGAAGGCTAAGCTTGGATCCCATGCCCCAGTAATATCGAGAAAGCCAATCACTTTTGCCGGATCAGCCATACCAGAGACCACCATACCAATACCAAAGAGCACACCAGAAAATGCAACAACGGACATTTGCTTAATACTTTTCATTACGTGAGTTTTCATAACGACACTATTCCTCACGATACTAGCAAGACGGTTAACATGGCTGTGGCCATAAAAGTACACGTCGCGACCACAGAACGGATTGAGAAACGCCCTATCCCACAAATGCCATGGCCACTAGTACAACCATTGCCGATACGCGTACCAACACCGACTAACAAGCCAGCAGCGATAACTAAAATAAGAGAACCGCTGTACTGATCTGGTACATGCCCGCCAAGAACATAAACAGCAAACAAGCCACCTAATACCATCGCAATTAAAAAAACAATTCGCCAAACGCGGTCTGCGCTCTCAACGGCACCGTTCAAGATCCCACTGATCCCAGCAGTCTTGCCAGTAAATAGCATCAGTGTTATCGCTGATACGCCAACTATTATGCCGCCCAACAGCGACATCCAAGGAACTTCAAACATAGCAACCGCCAAACTAATTACTTACAGAAAACTTGCTTAAACGCCTCAACCAGCGGACCAACTCTTTCATCAGAAATTGAATAAAATACCTGCTGAGAAACCTTCCTAGCTTTAATGATGTCGTGCTTTCTCAATACGGTGAGATGTTGTGAAAAAGCAGATTGGCTTAATGATGAACCTTCAAACAGTTCACCGACCCCTTTCTCGCCTTCAATCAGCTTACACATCACGATTAGGCGCTCTGGATGAGCCATAATTTTAAGCAGCTCACTCGCTTCGGTCGCACTTTGTAGCATACTGTCGCCCATTCTTATGCCTCTTCATTACTACATTACATTTTATTAGATATTACTAATTAATATTATTAAGTCAATGCTAATGTAGATTAAATAACATTAGACTTAGCTAATTTATTTAAGTAAGGTGTAGGCGTTTTCGATCATTCAGCAGGAGAAATCCATGAGCAAAATCGTGATTATTGGTGGGGTTGCTGGCGGTGCATCTGCAGCAGCTCGCGCTCGTCGTCTTAGTGAAGACGCAGAAATCATTATGTTTGAACGCGGTCCATTTGTGTCATTTGCAAACTGTGGCTTACCCTATCACATTGGTGGCGATATCCAAGAGCGCAGCAAACTGCTTCTTCAAACGCCTGAGAGCTTTCTAGCGCGTTTCAATGTTGATGTCCGTGTGATGAACGAAGTGGTTTCTATTAACCGTCAAGACAAAACGGTTACGGTTAACAATTTGCTTGATGGCTCGGAATACCAAGAGAGCTACGACTTTCTTCTACTCAGCCCTGGCGCAGGTCCAGTTGTGCCAGCTATTCCGGGTATTGATAACCCGTTAACGCACTCGCTGCGCAATATTCCAGATATGGATCGCATCATTAAAACGATCGAAACCAACAAAGTTGAACACGCTACGGTCGTTGGTGGTGGTTTTATCGGTTTGGAAATGATGGAAGCCTTCCACCAGCTAGGCATAAAAACCACATTAGTCGAAATGGCGGATCAAGTGATGACGCCCGTTGACCGTGAAATGGCTGGCTTCGCACATGCTGAAATTCGTGAGAAAGGCATCGACCTTAAACTTGGCGTCGCACTTGAGTCGGTGAAATTCGTACCTAACGAGCACGTGGCAAGTTTCGACTCTGGTGAAAGCGAAAAACACCAACATCTAGAAGGTGAATTGGAATTAACACTAAACAATGGTGAAAGACTCACCACCGATATTTTGATTATGGCAATTGGTGTTCGCCCCGAGACCAAATTAGCAAAAGAAGCTGGCTTAGAAATCGGCGCTCTTGGTGGTATTTATACCAATGAATACATGCAAACCAGCGATCCTTCGATCTACGCTGTCGGCGACGCGGTAGAAGAGAAAGACTTCGTGACTGGCGAGCAAACTCTAGTGCCACTTGCGGGCCCGGCAAACCGTCAAGGCCGAATGGCAGCAGACAACATGCTTGGCCGCCAAGAAACTTACCAAGGTACGCAAGGCACGGCGATCTGTAAGATCTTTGATTTAGCCGTCGCTTCTACTGGTAAAAACGAGAAACAGCTGAAACGTGAAAACATCGCTTATGAAAAAGTGTATGTGCATACAGCAAGTCACGCGAGTTACTACCCAGGTGCAGAAACTGTGTCGTTCAAAATGTTGTTTGATCCAGTAACAGGTAAAATACTAGGTGCGCAAGCAGTAGGTAAAGACGGTGTTGATAAACGTATCGACGTAATGGCAGTTGCTCAGCGTGCTGGTATGACGGTAGAGCAACTGCAACACCTCGAGCTAACTTACGCGCCACCTTATGGCTCTGCTAAAGATGTAATTAACCAAGCGGCGTTTGTGGCAAATAACATCATCAAAGGCGATGCGACCGCGATTCATTATGATGAAATGGATTCACTGACAGAAGACCAACTGTTACTTGATGTTCGTAATCCTGGTGAATTGGAGTCCGTTGGTTATCTTGAAGGTGCAATTAATATTCCTGTCGATCAACTACGTCGTCGCATGCACGAACTTCCTAAAGACAAAGAGATCGTGATTTACTGTCAAGTTGGGTTACGCGGTAACGTAGCATACCGTCAGCTGGTCAACAATGGTTACAAAGCCCGCAACTTGATTGGTGGATACAGAACACTCAAATTTGCTCGCTTATAACTTGATAATAAAAAAGAGAAAACCTTGTGCTTGGTTTTCTCTTTTTTTGCAGGAAAGAAAGCGTAGATCATTCACCTTCAATTGCCAAACGGACTGCTGCTTGAGCATGGATAGAAGTGGTATCGAGTAGTGTAACATCGGTGTGACTTTGGTTTACAAGTAAGGCAATTTCAGTGCACCCGAGAATCACAGCTTCAGCTCCGTGCTCTTTTAGTTTTTCAATAATTTGCAAGTATATCGTCCTTGACTTCTCTTTGATTTCACCTTGGCATAACTCTTTATAAATAATGTTATGTACTTTAGAGCGGTCGTCTTGATCGGGAATGACGACATCAAGCCCATAACGGTCGGAAAGCCTTCCTTTATAAAAGTCTTGCTCCATTGTGAATTGAGTACCAAGGAGTCCGACCTTTTGAACCCCTTTCTCACGAAGTAACTCAGCAGTCGCGTCTGCGATATGTAGTATGGGGATATTAATACTGGCTTCAATTTGAGGCGCAACTTTGTGCATTGTGTTAGTACAAATAAGAATGAAGTCAGCGCCCCCTTTTTCTATTAAAGATGCAGCATCAGATAGAATGCTTGCCGTTTCTTCCCATTTACCTTGATGTTGAAGTTTCTCTATCTCCGAAAAATTCACGCTATACATACAAATTTTTGCGGAATTTAGGCCGCCTAACGCCTCTTTGACTCCTTCGTTGATCAATTTGTAATAACTAAGCGTCGACTCCCAGCTCATACCACCTAGAAGGCCGATAGTTTTCATATAACTCTCCAATCGTTATACACCACCGTGTCAGGGGGGTTACAAACAAAATTAACCACTTAAATAAGAAGCATTCAAGCGTATTCACTATTGAGCATTGGGTAACACGAAAATAAAATCATTCCCACAAGGACCGCTACGCGATTCTCATATATCCTCGCAATATCGTTACCGCATTTCCAGAAAGCTTAACGTGCTCAGTGCTTAACAACTCTGTATGGACGACCCCACTTCTCTTGGAGGCTTGGAAGCCTTTCAGTTGCTTTTTGTTGAGCTTTTTAGCCCAGTAAACACATAAAGCGCAATGTGCAGAGCCTGTAACTGGGTCCTCGTTAACACCCACCCAAGGCGCGAAGTATCGAGAGACAAAATCGGCGTCAGTACTTGATTGAGCAGTGATGACGACGCCACGGCCCTTTTGTTTAAGCAGCGCACCAAAATCAGAGTCGAGCTGTTCAAGCACAAATTCATCATTAATGACGATCAACTGCTTATTATCAAACTGACCGTAGGCGACTACATTGGCGGCATCTAGCCCCAAGCCATGAAGTAAGTCTTTGTTAATACTCGCTCTCATATCTAAAGTTGGCGCAGGAAACACCAAATGAATTTCTTCATGATCGAGTTGTGCAGTTAAAACCCCAGATAGCGTAACGAACTCAATCGTATCTCCAGTATTATATAACCCCTGCTCTTTCAGAACGTGCGCCGTTGCAAGTGTGCCGTGTCCACACAAAGCAACTTCCGTCCTCGGTGTAAACCAACGAAGTTGCATTGTATTGAGTGACAGAAATGCCGTTTCAGATAACGACATCTCGGCCGCGATGGCCAACATCGTTTCCTCATCAAGGCTTGACTCTGTGATACAAACACCCGCGGGATTACCTTTGAAAACCTCTGATGTAAACGAGTCAACCTGAAAAATTTTAACTTCCACGAAATATCCTTAAGTTCTATCAAACACGTAATTCTGTATCACGTGATTTTTAATATCTGTTGTTTGAGCGAAAAAAACCTATGAAATTTTCTACCAACCTTATAGGTCTTGTTGGAAGCGCTAACAAACAGGAGAATGTAGTTAATTATGCAAAACGTAAAAAGCCATCATCAATGTGACTCAATTGGATATCTTATCGGAGTTTTCGGCGTTTCTTTAGTTCTAATATGGATTGGTATTTATAAATTCACACCTACAGAGGCCAAGCTTATACAACCGCTCGTTGAAAATCATTTTCTGATGAGTTGGTTGTATGATGTGATGTCAGTTCAAGCCGTATCAAACATCATTGGCGCAACAGAAATCATTGTCGCTATTGGATTAATCGTTGGCCTTAAAAACACACGAGTCGCTTATTTTTCTGGCATAGCCGCCGCAATTATTTTTCTTGCGACACTCAGCTTTCTAATTACGACACCGAATACATGGAAAGTGTCTGATGGGGTTTTGGTGACAAACTTCTTTTTAGTAAAAGATATTCTATTTTTAGCCATTGCGATTAGCGTCATCGAACGAAACAAGCCAAACAGAGAATAACTCTAAATAGTTCGAAATCTTGTTTTTCCAGAACGTAGCCTGAAAGGTGCAAACGACTTACAAGTCGAATGGTTCTGTCAATAACTCTAAACAAAGACTCTTAAATTTAGAATGTTTAAGAGTCTTTGCCTTCTAATGATGCGAAACAACATCCTAGCGTAAAGTGAAAAGAAAAGCCTTTCACTCTACTGCTAAGGTTTATTGATACTTTGCCGAAGTAATGAACTCACCGAATGTCTCGCACCATACAACAACCGTATTGTATTCAGAAATTGAAGTGCTTTGAGGAACCTCAACAACGAAGTTATCGAACGTTTTGACATCACCAATTAAGCTCATCTCAGATTTAAGGTCATTAAACTCTTGTTCCGTTTCGACAAACTTAGGAGATAGATAGAGTTTATAGTCTGGTCCGGGAGCGAGTTTTCCTACCAACGTAATGACTTCAGAACTCAAATGAATCTCTCCCTCTCCCCAATGAAAAGCATCGCTACCTTTAAGTTCCCTCTTAAACACTGCGCTGTATTCTGCACCTTGCTTGCTCTTAGCAACTTGTTCATCGGTCGGCGCAGGTGGTGCAATAAGGATCGGTAAAGTATAGATACCTATCGCAATGCCAATAGAAACTGCCACTAAGTGACTGATTGTTAATTTAATTATATTTTTCAAGGTCATAAGCATCTTCTTATTAGTTTTACTACTTGAAATTAGATTCAAATCGGCCTTATCTGTCTATTATCGAGCAGCATAATGTCATTAACATTATACACAAGCTATGCGCACTAAATGCAGACTGAGCGCAATTAAAAACGGCTGATAATTAATATCAGCCGTTTGCTTATCGGAAATGTCGTTGTGCCGGTTTGGTCACTATTCCGCTTCCACCAAAGCGATCTTATCGGATGTCGATTTTTCCAATTTTATCGCAATAAACTTAGAGGTTGGCGTAAACGTTCTATCCCCATAACTGTCCAAAGGAACTAATGGGTTTGTTTCTGGATAGTAAGCCGCCGCCTGACCTGCTGGTACATCATAGGCAACAAGCGTAAATCCGCTCACACGGCGCTCAACGCCATCTTCCCACAATGACACCATGTCCACTTTGTCGCCCGGTTCAAAACCGAGTTTACGAATATCCGCTTCATTGATAAACAGCACTTCGCGCATACCAAATACTCCACGATAACGGTCATTCAAGCCGTAAAGTGTCGTATTGTATTGGTCGTGTGAGCGCATGGTTTGCAAAATCAAATCTGGCTTTTGGCCTTTTTCGAGTATCGCTTCGCTGATCAACTGCTTCGGCAACTCGCTAGAGCTGAACTGTGCTTTGCCGCTTGGCGTATTCCATCGACGCTCAGCAGCTGGGTTTACCAAGTGGAATCCACCTGGGTGTTTAAGCTTATGGTTAAAGTCGGTAAAGCCCGGAATCGTGTCGGCAATCAAATCGCGAATACGGTCGTAATCTTCAATTGCCCACAACCAATCAATTGGTTTTGCCCCGAGTGTCGCATTGGCAATACCAGCAATAATCGCTGGTTCTGAACGCAAATGCTCCGAACGCGGTTTTAGCTGACCAAATGAGATATGTACCATGCTGAAGGTATCTTCAACCGTCACGCCTTGTGGGCCAGTCGCTTGCTGATCAATCTCGGTACGGCCTAAGCATGGAAGAATAAGCGCTTCTTTACCTGTGACAAGGTGAGAACGATTTAACTTCGTCGAAATGTGTACGGTTAAATTACAGTTTCGCATCGCGTTGTGCGTACGTTCTGTGTCTGGCGTTGCTTGTGCAAAGTTACCGCCCAAACCGATAAATACTTTCGCTTGCCCTTCTTCCATCGCTTTAATGGCTTGCACAGTGTTGTGGCCTTCACCACGCGGGACGGCAAAGTTAAATCGACTTTCAATGCGATCCAACAACAGATCTGAAGGTTTTTCATCAATGCCCATCGTACGGTCGCCCTGAACGTTACTGTGACCTCGCACAGGTGAAAGACCCGCGCCCGGCTTACCAACGTTACCTCGTAACATTTGCACGTTTGCGACTTCTTTAATGGTTGGCACAGAGTGACGATGCTGAGTCAACCCCATCGCCCAACACATGATCACACGTTCTGCACGTCGATACATGCTCGCCACCATCTCGATTTCACTTAAATCAAGACCCGATTGTTCCGTGATGTGTTCCCAAGACGTTGCATCCACTTCAGCCAAATACTTATCAATACCTATCGTGTGTTGTTTGATGAATTCGCGGTCAAATACCGCTTTGCCACCGTTTTGCAATGCCTCGCGTTCCCATTGCAACAAGAATTTCGCGATGCCACGAAACACTGCCATGTCTCCACCTAAAGCAGGACGCAGGTACGCCGTGTTTGTAGGCTCTGAGCCGTTACTCAACATCTCAATCGGCATTTGTGGGTTTTGGAAACGCTCTAATCCGCGCTCTTTCAGCGGGTTTAGACAGATAACCTGAGCACCACGTTTTACCGCTTCGCGCAGAGGTTCAAGCATTCGTGGGTGATTCGTGCCCGGGTTTTGACCAATCACAAAAATCGCGTCGGCTTCTTCAAAATCATCAAAGATCACTGTGCCTTTACCAACGCCAATGGTGTCTTTCATCCCGATTGCACTGGCTTCGTGACACATGTTGGAACAATCTGGGAAGTTGTTGGTACCGAATGCGCGCACAAATAGCTGATATAAAAACGCCGCTTCGTTGCTTGCACGGCCAGAGGTATAAAACTCCGCTTGGTGTGGTGAATCCAATTGGTTGAGATGTTTAGCCACAAGAGAAAAAGCCTCATCCCAAGAGACAGGCACATAGTGGTCGGATTCAGCATCGTATCGCATTGGGTGCGTGATACGGCCTTGGTATTCCAACCAGTAATCGGTTTGAGTTGAGAGAGAAGAAACGCTGTGATTGGAAAAAAACTCAGGATCAACCAGACGATTAGTCGCCTCCCAGTTTACCGCTTTCGCGCCATTCTCACAGAAATTGACTTTACCACTATCTGGCGACTCACCCCATGCACATCCCGGGCAGTCGAAACCGCCATTTTGGTTGGTTTTGAGCATAGTGCGAATGTTTTTAACTGCATTTTCACTGCCCCACCAACTTCTGGTTACGGCTTTCAGTGCACCCCAACCACCAGCTGGACCTTTGTATGTTTTTATTTGTTCTTTTTGGCTCACGACTTTACTCCTCGCAGATATACCAGCAAGCAGGGTGCCCGTGAAAACAAGCGCGTTATTTATTGAGATAATGCGGAAGTATTGAAGGGCTTAGTTTCTAATCCATGTATTTTTTAATCCAAATAAGTAACCACTCAACATGCTCTCGCTTGTCCGAGCGTTTACTTATCTAGATTCTTGATATCGGATACCCGCCTACTGTTTCTAAGACTGGTAGATTCAATTCGCATTGTTGCGTCTTGATCTAAATCAAAGATTAAGTCGTTATTCAATATGCGTCCAATTGATAATCCTGACCGAGTGATAAACAAAATCTATGACGAATTTTTCCACTGACGGTCATAACATTTTTAATCAATACAATTTATGAGGTTAATCGTTTTCCCATCCGATTCCACCTAGTTCGCTTAACGAGCTCAATAAAATCGGCACTCTTGATAATAGATAATATCTATCACACTATAGATACTTTAAATTTGACCCTAATTAATATCAGGAATAGCCTTGATTCAGATCAATTTTGAGTGTGGTTTTATTCTTGACTTGGTTTTGGTTTTTCATTCCCCAGTTAAAACGCTCCAGCGCTTAAAAAGTACGGTAGTGCTGTGCCCTTTTTAGGGAGTTCCCCCGTACATGTGACTCACAACGCAAGGTTAACAAGCCATTATGGATATCAAACAACTTAAATATCTCATCGCACTTGAACAGACCAAACACTTTGGTCAAGCCGCCGCATTGTGCCACATTACGCAGCCTACTTTGTCCATGAGAATCCGAAGCTTAGAGGAAGAGCTCGATCTCGAATTAATCCAAAGAAGTCAAAGATTTGAAGGATTTACTGAAGCCGGAGAACGCATTTTAGCTTGGGCAAAAACCGTCTTAGCAGCTCATGATGGATTGCAAGCCGAAGCCGCCAACTGCCGTGGTCAGTTGGTAGGCTCTCTTCGGCTTGGAATGGTGCCACTCGCCAGCCAAAACCCTATGCAATTGCTTAAACCATTAGCTCAACAGTTCCCTGAGTTACGCTTTCAAATACTCTCCATGACGACCGAACAGATCATAGACCAACTCAATCGCAATCAACTTGATTTGGGGATGTGTTATGTCGATCAAGTCAACACCGCTTACTTCGATGTTATCGAACTAGATTCAACCAAACTTGGCGTTTTATTCGATGAGCGTCATTTTGATTTTGCCGAATCTGAAGTGTTGTGGGAGTCACTCAATAACATTCCGCTAGGGCTGCTTTCGAAGGGCATGCACTATCGCCACTCCATTGATCTTAGCTTTGTGAGTAAAGGGCTGGTTCCGCAAACCGTCATTGAAAGTAACTCCACCTTTCACTTGATCCAAGCAGTAGCCAGTGGCCTTTGTTGCGCCATTATGCCGCTGAATTGTGGATTGGAAGAGTTGAACGATACGCTTCGCATTATCCCTATCGAAGAAGCCGCCGTTCACGCCCCGCTAGGTTTGTTAAAGCGAAAACAAGAACCCTTCTCCGCGCTAACCGATCAGTGCTTCGCAGAAGCAAAAAACATATTCAATCGATAACAAGAATCCACACGTCAATTTTTGGCATACATAACGGCTTATGAGGTGATTTCATGAGATGTACTACTCAATCTTATTTAGAACTGTCCGATTTCAATCAAGCACCACCTCAACCAAGTGCGTTCAATTACCGAGAATTGATTGATGGCCGCCCAGTGCAACAAATGTCGCTGGCGAGTGAATCCGCCTTAGCTATCAGCTATAACGGCATTAGCCAAGCGGTCATGATGGTGACGCCAGGCCATCTGGAAGACTTCGTGAAAGGATTTAGCCTAAGCACAGGCATCGTCCACGATTTCAAAGAGATTAAAGACATTGAAATTGGTGGCGATCACGAATCTCACTATGCGGAAGTGGAAATCAGCAACCGCGCTTTCTGGGCGTTAAAAACACAGCGCCGAAATCTTGCTGGCACAACCGGATGCGGCATTTGTGGTGTAGAGGCTCTGGAACAAGCTTTGCCTGATTTGGCACCGCTAACACCGTCTCTTCCTCCGCGCTCCGATGTATTCGAAGGGCTGCGAGACAAAGTCGCACTGCATCAAGAAGCCGCACGTGAATCTGGCGCGTTACACGCCGCTTTATTTGCAGATTTACAAGGCAACATCAAGTTGTGCCGAGAGGACATCGGCCGTCACAACGCGCTAGATAAGTTGATTGGCGCATTGACCAACAATCACATCGAGCCTCAAAGTGGCTTCGCAATCATGACAAGCCGTTGCAGCTTGGAGTTGATCCACAAAGCCGTTCGCGCGCGTATCCCCACTCTGGTTTGCTTATCTGCGCCTACAGCGTTAACTGTCGAATGGGCAAGAAGAAACCATTTGAACCTAATTCACTTGCCAAAACACGGCTCGCCGCGTCTATACAGCCCCGCGCCTTAACACGTCAACCTAATCGAATTCATAATATTTCTAACGGAGACCTCTGGGTCTCTGTTGTTTGCTTCTCGTTCCCAATTGATACTTAGCGACAAGACACTATTCTCTCCAACCAAACGTGCTCACCCCTTGTCAGCACTAAGCTTGCGTATATTAACCTGCTTGCATTTGAACGCTTTCCAACCCGATAAGAACCCTGTCAAAAACCCATAAATTAGTAAGGATTTTGTGTGACTCTTTTCACGCTTTTCCGCCTTCCTAGGCATTTCTAGGAATTTTTCCTAGCCGATCTAGGCAACCATCTCATGTGCCTTACAAAACCACTCTCTAGAATTCCGCTCAGTCAAAGGTAACAAGAGCGCATAACGGCCGCCGTTGTGTTTCTAAAACAATTACAAGAGAGTTCATCATGTTAAAATTCCTCGAACAGGTGCGGAAGCCGACCCTCGATCTTCCTGTCGAAGTTAGAAGAAAGATGTGGTTTAAACCGTTCATCCAATCTTACTTGGTCGTATTCATCGGCTACCTAACCATGTACTTGATTCGTAAGAACTTCAATGTCGCGCAAAACGACATGATCTCAACTTACGGTTTGAGCATGACAGACCTAGGTCTTATTGGCCTTGGCTTCTCCATCACATACGGCATCGGTAAAACCGTTGTGTCTTACTACGCTGACGGTAAGAACACCAAGCAATTCCTCCCTTTTATGCTGATCCTTTCTGGTCTTGCAATGCTTGGTTTTAGCTTCAGCATGGGCGGCGGTAGTGCAAGCCTGTTCTTGATGGTGGCTTTCTACGCTCTAAGTGGTTTCTTCCAAAGTACTGGTGGCCCTTCTAGTTACTCAACCATTACAAAATGGACACCTCGTAACAAACGCGGCTCTTACCTAGGCTTGTGGAACATGTCACACAACGTTGGTGGTGCAGGCGCAGCGGGTGTTGCTCTTTTCGGTGCTAACTACCTATTCGACGGCCACGTAATCGGCATGTTCGTGTTCCCTTCTATTATCGCGATCATCGTTGGCTTTATCGGTATGCGCTTTGGTAGCGACTCACCAGAAGCTTACGGTCTAGGTAAAGTAGAAGAACTTTTCGATGAAGCAGTGAGTGAAGAAGACACCGCCGCTGAAGAAAACCAGATGACCAAAAAAGAAATCTTTGTTGAATACGTTCTTAAAAACAAAGTTATCTGGCTACTTTGCTTTGCCAACATCTTCCTTTACATCGTGCGTATTGGTATCGACCAATGGTCAACGGTATACGCGTACCAAGAGCTTGGTCTGTCAAAAGAAACGGCAATCTCTGGCTTTACTCTGTTCGAAGTCGGTGCGCTTGTCGGTACTTTGATGTGGGGTTACTTATCTGACTTAGCAAACGGTCGCCGCGCATTGGTTGCTTGTGTGTCTCTTGGTTTGATCATCGTATCGCTTGAGTTCTACCAACACGCAACAAATGAATTCATGTACTTGTCATCTCTATTCGTACTTGGTTTCTTGGTGTTTGGTCCGCAACTTCTTATCGGTGTTGCAGCGGTTGGTTTTGTTCCTAAAAAGGCAATCAGTGTGGCTGACGGTGTGAAAGGTACATTCGCTTACCTAATCGGTGACAGCTTCGCGAAACTTGGTCTCGGTATGATTGCAGACGGTACACCAATCTTCGGTCTAACAGGCTGGAAAGGTACCTTCGCAGCCCTAGATACCTCCGCCATGATTTGTATTGTTTTGCTTGCTTTCGTTGCTATCGCGGAAGAGAAGAAGATTCGACACGCGAAGAAGCTTCAACTTGCACAAAACCAAGCCTAACTTCTCTGCGCGCTTTACTTCGGTAAAGCGCGCAAGATCATTAAAATGAGTTGATCAATTCAGTATCATTAAAGGTTTTTCTATTGGCTCCTGTTGGAGCTTATTGTTGTTAGTCGTCTGCTCTATTTGGTTGTAATAATGATTCATGTTGCTCTAGTTGATGATCACGTCATCGTGCGTTCGGGTTTCGCACAATTATTAAATTTAGAAAGTGATATTACCGTTGTTGGTGAATTCGGCTCTGTCGCCGAAGCGCGAAAAGGGTTGCCTGCGGTACACCCACACGTCGTCATCCTAGATATTTCCATGCCAGATGAAAGCGGCTTAAACTTTCTCAGCGAAATACCAACTGGCATTGCCTGCGTGATGCTTAGCGTGCATGACTCCCCTGCGATGGTGGAAAAATCACTAAAGCTAGGTGCAAAAGGCTATCTTAGTAAACGCTGTAGCCCAGACGAACTTATTCAAGCCGTGAGAACCAGTGCTTCTGGCGGCTGTTACCTCACATCAGATATTGCACTTAAACTTGCAACGCCTAGCGACAACACCACCTCTCTATGCCAACTGACAAAACGTGAAAACGAGGTATGTCAGCTACTTGCCAATGGGTTGGATGTGAAGTCTGTCGCGGCAGAGCTTGGCTTGAGCCACAAGACCGTGCATGTTCATCGTGCGAATGCCATCGACAAACTCGGCGTGAAAAACAACGTTGAGCTCGCCAAACTATTTTCTCAAGAGTCCTTTTAATGCGAGCTTATGCTGTTACCACCATTTGCGGACTTTTTGTTATGGCTTGCGCCTGGTTCTGCTTATGGGTGATTGCCTATTACTTTGTCAATGATCCCGAGCTGGCGATCTTATTGTTTCCTTTCGCTTTACGATTAGGTGTCGCCCTTCACACTCGCACCGCTTATTGGCCGACGATTTACCTTTCGGAGTGGGGACTTTCCATCGCACTTGCGATGTTACTGGGTCAACCGCAGTGGCTTACCGTGCTGATTGCGAGCATTGCCAGTATCCCGGTCACACTGATTGCGAAAAAATACTACTACGGTGACCAAAACCGCCACTTAGCCGTCATGGGCATTGTGATCATCATTACCGCCTTCATCAACGTAATGGCGGTCGGATTTCACGTGCCTTCTGTTTACATGGTATGGCTGGCTAGCATTTCTGGAGGCTTGCTCGTGGTGCCTATGTGCTACCTGTTGTGGAGCTACTTGTTCCAAAGTCGTTGGTCTCCGCTTAGCTCTCTCCTACTTAGTAATGCCGTTGTATTTCAGGTGCGTCATATCGTGCTTTATGCGCTGCTTTTGATCGGCAGTATTTTGGTGCAAACCAGTTTGCCTGAAGAGCTAAAACGATTTGCGCCGTTTTGTATGGCGATTCCAATCATCGTGCTTGCTCTGCGTTACGGTTGGCAAGGTGCTCTGCTCGCCACCATGCTCAACAGCATAGCGCTGATTGCGGCTCGTAGCGGCGTATCGAATCTAGAAATCACCGATTTGTTATTATCTCTCTCGGCGCAAACCATTACTGGCATTATGCTCGGTTTAGGGGTTCAGAAACAAAAAGACCTCAATCACAAACTGCGCGGTGAACTTGCGCGCAATCAGAATTTGTCTCGCCAGCTTATCAAAGCTGAAGAGTCCGTAAGACGCGATATTGCGCGCGAGCTACATGACGAAATTGGACAGAACATCACGGCAATCCGCACACAAGCCAACATCATTAAACGAGTGAACAACGCAGAAACACGCGTTGGTTGCGCGGACATGATCGAAGGGCTTTCGCTCAACGTGTACGACACCACTAAGCGACTGTTGAGCAAACTAAGACCCAAAATGCTGGATGATTTGGACTTAAAAGAATCCGTCGAGCAACTGACGCGAGAGATGGAATTCGCCAATCACGGAACAACTGTTCAACTGAACTGGCAAGGCGATTACACCAGCCTGAGTGACACACTCAAAGTAACCCTATTCCGTTTATGCCAAGAGTCATTAAATAACGCAGCCAAGTACGCAGAAGCGCAGTTGATCAATATTGAACTGACAATTGGAGAAGCTGCGGTGTCACTGATGATTCACGATGATGGTATCGGTTTCAAAGTTCAGGACAGCATGAAAGGCATGGGCGTTCGCGGCATGCAAGAACGTGTGCACGCGTTAGGTGGAAAAATGGTTATCTACTCCACCAGCGATCAAGTGATCGGCACACAAATCAGCATTACTTTACCTAAGGTGTAACTCAAGATGTTTGGATTTTTACGTTCACCTAAATTTACTCAACCGAGCCTGAGCAACGAGCAAATCGACCAGCGTTACCACCATTGGCGTTTGCACATTATGTTGGGGATGTACATCGGCTACGCAGGTTTCTACTTTACCCGTAAGACCTTTAACTACGCCGCACCAGCGATGATTACCGATCTTGGCTTAGATAAAGGCGATTTGGGTCTTATCGGTACACTTTTCTACATTACTTACGGCTGTTCGAAGTTTATTTCTGGCACGATTTCGGATCGCTCTAATCCTCGTTATTTCATGGGATTAGGATTGATTGCGACAGGTCTGGTCAATATCGCGTTCGGTTTTTCTAGCTCACTCGCGGCTTTCATTACTCTGTGGAGCTTAAACGCGTGGTTCCAAGGCTGGGGCTGGCCTTCATGCTCCAAGCTGTTAACCACTTGGTATTCACGCTCCGAGCGTGGCTTCTTATGGGCCATTTGGAACACCGCACACAACGTTGGTGGCGCGCTGATCCCTATTTGGGTGGGCTATTTAACGTTGCACTACAGCTGGCGTGAAGGCTTTATTCTACCCGGCATCATCGGGGTATTGCTCGGTCTATTCGTTTGTTGGCGATTGCGCGACAAACCCACAACAATGGGTTTACCAAGTGTCGGACAATGGCGCAACGACGCGCTAGAACTTGCGCAAGAAAATTACGGACGTGGCCTCACCTACCGCGAAATTCTGAAATCGTACGTATTTAACAACAAATACATCTGGCTGCTCGCGTTCAGTTATGTGTTGGTTTACATCGTTCGTACCGCAATCAATGACTGGGGAAACCTGTACTTGACCGAGCAGCATCACTATAGCCTGATTAACGCCAACGCTGCTCTGTCTATGTTTGAAATCGGCGGTTTTGTTGGTTCATTGGTTGCGGGTTGGGGCTCAGACAAACTCTTTGGCGGTAACCGTGGGCCAATGAACTTGCTGTTCGCGATTGGGATTTTCTTATCTGTCTCTGCGCTTTGGCTGATGCCTCTGACCAACTTTGCATTCCAAGCGGCGGGATTGTTCTCCATCGGCTTCTTTGTCTTTGGACCACAAATGCTGATCGGTATGGCGGCGGCGGAGTGCTCTCACAAAGACTCTGCCGGCGCGGCAACAGGATTCGTGGGCTTGTTCGCCTACATGGGCGCAGCATTGTCTGGTTATCCACTGGCGTTAATTCTTGAAGAATATCATTGGACGGGTTTCTTCATCACCATTTCAGTTTGTGCAGCCGTCATTGGCCTTTTGTTGCTGCCATTTTTGCAAGCGCAACCATCACGAAAACCACTCGAACCAAAACCTCGGTTATAAATCGACTTATCGCCCTTCGGGCAAATTGGCGAGTGACCTAACCGCGCTCGCCCTCCTTATTTAACGTATCTCTGCTCAATTTTTCTTCCGATTCAGTTCGGAGGGTTAACTATGGGAAAAATTCATGAATTTGAACACTATTTCATCGCATAGCTTCTTTCAAATGAACAACAAAATCCAAAACTACGCTTGGGGAAGCACCTCTTCTATTCAAGATTTGTTTGGCTTTTCTAACGAAACGAATGAGCCTCAAGCAGAAGTATGGATGGGTACTCACCCAAACGGCTGCTCTGAAGTTCAGATTGAGCAAAACACGCTGCCTTTGTCTGAACTGATCAAACAAAACCAACCCGCTTACTTATCAGCAGAAACCGCAGCGAAATTTGGCGACCTGCCCTTTCTGTTTAAGATCTTAGCGGCCGAACATGCACTGTCGATTCAAGTTCACCCAAGCAAACAAAATGCCGAAATAGGCTTCGAAAAAGAACAAAGTGCCGGGATCCCACTAAACGCAAGCCATCGTAACTACAAGGATCCAAACCATAAACCTGAGTTGGTGTACGCGCTGACAAGTTACCAAGCCATGAACGGTTTTCGTTCGTATGACGAGATTATTGAGGCATTTGGCCTTTGCGATATCGATGAGCTACGCACACCGCTAGATGCATTCAAACGCGAAATCAACTCACAAGGTTTACGCGATTTCTTTGTGCACATTCTTACCATGGAAGGAGAAACAAAAGAGCGAGCACTGAAACAGCTTCTTGCCCACGCTTCACGTCAATCGGAGCAAGGCACTGGCAGCGACGTTTTCCAGCTCATCTTGGATCTATCCACTCAATACCCCGGCGATGTCGGCTTGTTTGCGCCATTACTGTTGAATGTCATCACGCTGCAACCTGGCGAAGCGATGTTCCTGAGCGCAAGAACGCCACACGCTTACATTAAAGGTACGGGATTAGAGATCATGGCGAACTCAGATAACGTTTTACGTGCAGGACTCACGCCGAAACATATGGATGTTGAAGAACTGGTTAAATGCACAGATTTTGTGCCTAAGCCTTTTGACAGCCTTGTTCTAGAACCCAATGCCAATGGTTGCCAAAGCCTTTACCCCGTTCCAGTGGAAGACTTTAGTTTCAGCATTCTTAACCAACCGAATCACGACGTGGTTGAGGCAAACAGCGCAGAGATTTTGATAGCGATTGATGCCGACCTGACACTCATCAGTGATAACGGTGAGACGTTAACCGCCGCGAAGGGACAATCTGTATTTGTTCCTGCTTACGTTGGCCATTACCGTATTCAAAGTGCGGGACGTGTGGCTCGCGCCTTCAACTAGTTTTTGAACAACCGATTCAAACTAACGTCTGACCCAAGGGACTGGGTTAGACAATTTATTCCTTTCATAGATTGAACCATTCCGCTCTTAAGGCACTCATGCTTACACCTTGTCGAATCCAAACACCTACAGGCCAGTTTCTCTAAAAGCCATAACCTCCCGGATCTACCATTTACTCAACATTCATTGTCAAAACCCATTTATGTCCGATAAATTCGTCGCTCCAATATCAAATCACTTGGATAATAAAAGCGCTTGCACAGTGGTATTTGTTGCAAAACGTATAATCAACGTTGTAATCAAAGCCTCAATCACTACAATCTCTGGTTCGATTTTTCAGTTAACGTTTGTATGCCGAAGTTAAACCAAGATAACCCTGTTCAAAGCTCCGCCCTTTCCGATATCGAAACCAGCAGTAAGATTCAATCGGCATTAGAACCGAAGTTTCACAAGCCAGAGAAACGTCTCTGCTTAAGCCCTGGCCTATCGGATAAGCATTTGGCGCGCCGTTGGCAAGTATTGGAACACGTGACCAATAAAGATCATCTTCTTGATCCTTTCACACAGTCACATTGCGACGCTTACTCCAACAACATCGAGCACTTCATTGGTACTGTCAATGTGCCGGTCGGCATCGCAGGCCCTTTGCGCGTCAACGGTTTGTATGCGAACGATGACTTTTTGGTTCCGCTCGCAACGACAGAAGCCGCGTTAGTCGCTTCCTACAACCGTGGCGCAAATCTTATCACCGCCGCTGGTGGCGCGAGCGCATTGTTACTAAGTGAAGGGGTGAGCCGAACACCAGTATTCGCCTTTAATCACCTTGCTGACGCCGGCCAGTTCGTCAGTTGGGTTGTGACCCAGTTTGACGTATTTCGTCAAATTGCGGAATCCACCACCTCACATGGCAAACTCAAAGACATCAATGTAAATATCGAAGGAAACCACGTTTATTTGGTCTTTGAATACGTGACTGGTGACGCTTCCGGACAAAACATGGTGACCATCGCAACAAACGAAGTGTTCCATCATATTTTGGCGACCAGCCCAATCAAACCAACTCAAGCATTCTTGGATGGCAACTTATCAGGCGACAAAAAACCAAACGCGCACACACTGCGCTCGGTACGCGGTAAGAAAGTATCCGCCGAAGTGACCATTCCTGCTGAGTTGGTGGAAAAATATCTGCATACGACGCCGGAGTCTATGGTTCAATTTGGCAAAATGACCACAGTGGGCGGTTTACTCAGCGGGACAATTGGCGTCAACGCGCATTACGCAAACGCGCTTGCCGCGCTGTACATTGCTTGTGGTCAAGATGCCGCTTGCGTTGCAGAGTCTGCCATTGGAATCACTCGTATGGATGTGGACGCTCAAGGCAACTTGTACGCGTGCGTGACCTTGCCAAACATCATGGTGGGGACGGTTGGTGGTGGTACTGGCCTTCCAACGCAAAAAGCATGTTTGGATATTTTGGGTTTGCACGGCAACGGCAATGCGAAAGCGTTAGCCGAAGTCGCAGCTGCGCTTTGTCTGGCTGGCGAACTCTCGATCGTGGGCGCATTTTGTGCCGATCACTTTTCTCGTGCTCACCATAAGCTTGCCCGAAAATAACCTTTGTTGCTTTGTACAAGAGAACATCCGTGTGGTTTTCTCTTGTGCAAACCAATGGACTTTATTTATTGGCTCAATAATTTCTTGAAACTAACTTAAGCCTTAACAAACATACCAATCTCTTGTTAACAGTACTTTAGCTGTCCCCCTTCTATATCCATTGCGATATCTCTGCTTATTACTCTTCACTGGCCATATTTAATATCAGTATCTTAGAAAAAATAGCATCAAAAACTTCTAGCACTATAGTACCAAATTCACCGTTTGAGTTTTTTGTTCACCACTTATAGCTACTATACTCGCCTATGCAGCTGCTTGATTTTCATAAATTTACTAAACAGCTCAAAAGAGCTTAATAACTCCCGTTAAATGGACTTAAATCGTTACTTCGGGTAAGCGAGTTAACTATGAGACGTCAGAAGCTAAATAAAATCTCTGCTTGGGTACTAGGATTGGCTATCTTATTGCTGAGCCATGTGTCTAATGTATCAGCACAAATACAGCAATCCCCATCCGATCAAACCGTTGCGCGTTTTCTCTATCAAACCTCTTTTGGACCAACACCTGCGTTAATTAATGAGGTTAGGGAAAACGGGTTAGAGGATTGGATACAGAAGCAAATCAACCTGCCAGCAACCTACCATCAACCACTTTATCAAACGCCTTTTTCTAAAGGCCTACAGTCAAACCGAGAAAATGCTTGGTATCAAATTGTTGTTACTGCTGAAGATCAGCTCAGACAGCGAACGGCTTATGCATTGAGTCAGATCGTAGTCGTTTCTCGTTATGGCGGCGTTCTTTCCAGCAAACCTACAGGGTTAGTGAATTACTACGATCTGTTGGTTGAGCATGCGTTTGGCAACTACCGAGACCTGTTGTATGACGTTTCCATCCATCCAGTCATGGGGAGCTATTTGTCTATGCTCGGTAGTGCAAAAGAAAATAGTGCGACAGGAACGCTTCCCGATGAGAACTTTGCTCGAGAGTTAATGCAGTTATTCACTATCGGTTTGTATGAACTCAATTTAGATGGCAGTAAAAAGCTAAACCACGCAACAGGCAAACCTATCCCCACGTACAATCAAACTGATATTCAAGAGCTCGCGCGAGCATTAACTGGATGGAAAAATTCCGACATCGCATTCGTGAAACCGATGCGAGTTATCAGTCAAAGACACGACACCGGCGAGAAGCGATTTCTAGGGAACGTGATCCCATCGGGTCTAACCGCACAAGAAGAGCTTTCAAAAGTGATTGATATGTTGATGTCTCACCCAAATGTTGCTCCATTTGTTTCAAAGTTACTTATCCAACGTTTGGTCAGTTCAAATCCAAGCCCAGAGTACGTCGCGCGTGTTGCTACGATATTTAACAACAACGGGGAAGGAGAAAAAGGCGATCTAACCGCCGTTGTTCGAGCCATATTGCTCGACCCTGAAGCATTAGGGATGACGGATACCCCGCCTATAAAAGTGAAAGAACCGATACTGGTCCTGACTAATTTTCATCGAGCATCAGGTTTTACGATTAAAGGATCACGTTACGAAGACGCAACAACGATGATGAACATCGCTAATCAAGGGCCGCTTCGTTCTCCTTCCGTGTTTAATTTTTACTCTCCAGACTATCAGCCGTCTAACGAGTTTACGGAGTCTGGTATTAACTCTCCAGAGTATGAACTTCTCAATTGGTCTGTTTATACCGATTTGGTCAACTATATGTTAACCAGCACTCGTAGAGGAGGTGGTGATTCCTACCACTTCGATCTTAACGAGTTTTATCTTCTTCTGGACGATCACCGTGCCTTAGTCGAATTGGTTAACGAGCGTTTCTTTGCTGGAACGGCTTCTGCTGAATTGAAAGAGCTCATGCTCACCGCCCTGAATGATTATCGTGGGGACTATGTGCCAACAACAAAACTCGCTCTAGTGATATTTACCGCCATTTCTGGCGACGAATTCTATATTCAGGATTAGGAGTGAATTATGGATATTTCACGACGACATTTTATACAAAGCACGCTATCGATGGGCGCACTAGCCTCTCTTAGTCTGCCAGGTTACTCTCTCGCAGCGCCATCCAATGACTTTCGAGCATTAATATGTGTGTATTTAGCAGGCGGAAACGATGCATTCAACACCATACTGCCATTATCGGAGGCGCACTATCGTCAATATTCCAAAGTCAGAGGGCCACTCTCTGTCGCCAAAGAAGACATACTCCCTATCAATTTAAGTGCTGTCGATAGCTCAAATCACCCAGTGAAGCTCGGCTTACACCCAAAGTTAAATGCGTTAACTTCCGTTTTCGAACAAGGCGATGCCAGCATCGTGCTCAATAGTGGCATTCTCAACCATCCCGTCACCAAACAAGCTATTGAGCAAGGTGAAGCATCACTTCCCGAGCAACTGTTTTCTCATAATTCTCAAACAGACGCTTGGTTACTTGGTGGAATGAGCGAGTCTAAAAATCTTGGTTGGGCTGGCAGAATGTTGGATGTATTAAACTCTGAATCAGAAATAACACCGCTATACAGTGTGCATGGCAACTCGCTTTGGTTACGGGCAATGGAACACCGCCAAACCGTCCTGAAAAAAGATCGCGCAGTTCAGCTTACCGCGATTGATAACCCGCTATACAAGGGGATCTATGATCGCCTTCTCTCTCATCAAACTGACAATCCATTTAATGGTCATTTTAATTTGATGGTTGATGAGTCGATGGTAATGAGTAGTGTACTGAGCGAGCAACTCAACCACATTGCTGACGAGCCGCTGTTTACGTCATCGACGCTCGGCAAGCAGATGCAAACCGTGTACAAATTGATAGCAAGCCAAGATGTCCTGAAGCAGCAACGACAAGTCTTTTTCGTTAAACACTCTGGGTATGACCTGCACGATTCGCAATTGGCACGTCATCCAGTGTTACTTGAGGATCTCGCGACAAACCTTTTAGCAATGTATCGTGCGGTCGAACGGTTAGGGCTAAACAAGCAAGTCACCTCTTTCACTATGTCTGACTTCGGTCGACGGATGATGAGCAACGGAAATGGTACCGATCATGGCTGGGGTGGCCATCAACTATTAATTGGAGGCGCGGTAAATGGGAAACAACCTATCGGTACATGGCCGGAACTAATACTGGGCGGAAACGATGATTACTCTCAAGGCCGACTCATACCCAAAATTGCCGCTGATCAAGTTGGTTCAACACTAGCACAGTGGATGGGCGTGAGTGATAACGCTGCACTGGAATACGTCTTCCCGAACATCCGTAATTTTACTCATTCAAACCTGGGTTTTATGGCTTAAGATATTTTTCAGGTTAGCTGTAGAACGCATCATCAAATAAGGGAGCCTCGCGCTCCCTTACCCATCTTATGTTTGCAGAGTGTCCGTTACACCTCGTCGCGACGGCGTTCGTTACACAGCTTAATGGCACGCTCAAGTAATTCTAACGCGGATTGCTCACATTCAGGCAGAACCGCATCACTTTCAGAAACTGGCGTTACGCGGTCACCCCATTTCAATACTGCCGCACCCCATGTCAAACCTGCACCAAACGCAGCAAGAAGCATATTATCACCTGGGTTAACTCGACCTTGCTCTACCGCTTCACACAATGCAATTGGCACCGTCGCAGCTGAAGTATTGCCATAGTTTTGAATGTTAACAAACGCTTTGTCGTGCGGAATTCCAGACAGGTCACACAAGGTTTGAATAATACGAATATTCGCTTGATGCGGAATCACAACATCGATTTGTTCCGTCGTTAACTGTGATGCTTTCAGTACGGTTTTCGCAGCTAGCCCCATGCCTTTTACTGCACGTTTGAAAATTTCTTGTCCTACAAAGTTGAAATCCCAGTAACCGTTGTCTTCCGCAAAGCGATCCATACAAGTACCAAACTTTGGTACGGACAGAATATCGCGGCCTTTTGCGTCACAACCGATTTGAGACTGCAGTAAACCCGTTTCTTTTTCCGTTCTTGATAACACAACGGCGCCCGCACCATCACCAAATAGAACAGCGGTATCTCGCATTGCCCAATCGATGTAGAAAGACAATCTTTCCGCACCAATAATGATCGCGTTACGATAGTTACCTGATTGAATCAAACGTGTGCCCGTTTCTAGGCCATAGACAAATCCCGTACATGCGGCATTTAAGTCAAAGGCAGCGGCTGCACGAATACCTAGGTTCTGCTGTACCTTAGACGCGATATTTGGAATCAATGAATCTGGTGAACAAGTCGCCACAATGATTAAATCCACGTCTGTTGCATCGACGCCTGCTCGAGCTAATGCATGTTTAGCAGCAACGGTCGCCATGTCTGACGTGTTTACATGACTAATACGGCGGTTTTCGATACCAGTGCGGGTACGAATCCACTCATCGGAAGTATCGAGGAAAGTGCTAAGATCATCGTTAGAGAGCACGGCTGGCGGAACACATTTCCCCCAACCTGTAATTTCAGCGTAGTAATTTGTCATCGCAGACCTATTTATTGTTGTATTTTAATAAAATTTCTTAGAACCTTAGGCTCAAATACAAACCTGCGCTGCGTTATTTCGGCAGGTTAAAAAATAAGTATACAAATAATGAGGCTGACTGGTAAGTCATGTTTTCATCAATACGTAATAAAGGAAGAAGTCATGTCATCGTTTAAAACTCGCTGCCCTTCGTGCGGCGGTCTAAATCGTGTCCCTAATGAGCGCGTTGCCGAATCTGCAACTTGCGGTAAATGTAAAAGTGCACTTTTAGACGGCTCGCCTATCGAAGGTACACAAGATAACTTTTCTGCTCTATTACAAAGTGATATGCCTGTTGTAGTAGATTTTTGGGCCCCATGGTGCAACCCGTGCGTTGGTTTTGCTCCTGTTTTCTCTGATGTTGCTCATGAGCAAGCCGGAACGGCTCGTTTTGTTAAGATTGATACCGAAGCTCAACAACAACTTGCGGCGCAATTTGGTATTCGCAGTATTCCTACCATTATGGTTTTCAAGAATGGTCAACGCGTTGATATGATCAATGGTGCGTTACCTAAAACTCAATTCGATCAATGGTTAAATCAAGCACTTACTAAATAATCTTCCACGCCAACCTTGTTTGTAGGTTGGCGTTTTTATGCAACTTATCAACCTATCTAGTTAACAAATATTATTTGTCGAAACGACTTAAATTTATCATTTTACTTGCCTAACTATTAGCCTCATATTCGCGCCGAATAACCCTTAGATTTCATTTAACTTATAGGCGCAAAACAGTGGAAAACACAGTCGTTCCTGCAGCATCACCACGAGTTACAGCTCCAGTCGTCGCACTGTCTCTTTATGCGGTGGCTTCGGGCTATTTAATGAGCTTGATCCCTCTCATGCTCGGTGAATACAACATCTCAGCAGATTACGCGAGTTGGTTGGCGAGTGTGTTTTATGGCGGCTTATTAACCGGTGCTATTTTTATTGAACGTATCGTACGTCAAGTTGGTCACCGTAACGCGTTTATTGGTTGCTTGGCCGTATTTTCGCTAACTATCGTCACACTACCCGTGTTTGCTAACGGATTGATGTGGCTTGCCGCTCGCTTTATTGCGGGTATCGCGGTTGCTGGTGTTTTTGTCATTGTTGAATCTTGGCTAATGTCTGGAGACGAAGCATCGCGTGCGAGACGTTTGAGCTTGTACATGCTATCGCTTTATGGTGGTTCAGCATTAGGCCAGTTTGGTATTGGCGTGCTTGGCGTAAGTGGCGGCGTTCCGTTTATTGCGATCACGACGTTGATCCTAATGGCGATGCTGGTGCTAATGTTCATTGAGTGTGAGCAGCCAAACAGCCATGAATCAACCGCTTTATCATTTAAGCAAATTGCCAAACTAAACCATGCAGCAATTATTGGTTGTGTTGTTTCAGGTTTGACCTTAGGTGCGATCTACGGATTAATGCCAGTTGAGTTAACTAACCGTAAAATTAGCCATCAAGACATTGGTACATTGATGGCGCTAGTGATTCTAGGTGGCATGCTAGTTCAACCAATGGTGACCGCGTTAAACAAATACATGAGCCGCACAGTGCTAATGGCGTTTTTCTGTATTTTGGGTATTTTTTCGATCGGTATGACGTTTATTTCCTCGTCAGCCGTGGTATTGGCTGCTGCATTATTCTTTTTAGGTGCAGCTACTTTTGCCTTGTACCCGATTGCAATCAACTTAGGTTGCGAAGGACTTGATGAACGCTTTATTGTCTCTGCGACACAAGTCATGCTGTTTAGCTACAGCATCGGCTCTGTTGCTGGCCCAGTTGTCGCTGATAAATTTATGGGCCAAGAACACGGCTTACTAGGCTACTTGTTTGCCGCTTTGGTTGCGACTGGCGTATACATGCTACTTGCTGCGAGCAAAACCAAGCAGCGTATGGCCGCTGGCCTCTAATCACGCCGCTTCTACTCAACGAAAACGAGGGCATGTCGCCCTCGTTTTTTTATTCTTCGCATTTTTGTTTAGATAAACGCTTGTGACGGTTTGACGCGTTCGCTGCAGGCTTTTCCGGTACCATGCGCTTTTCATGAAGCAAATGACGAACCGCCAAGATGGGATGTTTCAGTAACATTCTGGGGCCAGAGTAACGCATGACCAAACGCATTTGTTCTTTCGGCTCTGGTTTGTAGCAGTGAATCGGACATTTATTACACGTCGGTTTATTCTCTCCATAAGGACAGCGGTCGAGGCGCACTTCTGCGTATTCAAGCAGCTCACGACATTCTGAGCATAAGTCACGTTTTGTTCCATGATGGTCATGACAGTAAACCTCTACCATGGCTTTTACTGTCTTAAATTCAGTGGCGAGTTTGCCAAGTAAAATATCGCTCATGCGCTATCCAAAAATCACAACATCATTGTGTAAAGTTCTAACGTGCGGCCATTATCATATTGCTGCTCAACTCGTTCAAACTCAAAGCCCAGTTTTTTGAGCAAACTTATACTACGAATATTGTCATTGTTGGTGATGGCAACCAAATTATCGAGTTTCATTTCCTCTCTAGCGTATTCCAGCACTGCGGTTGCAGACTCCGTTCCGTAGCCGAAGCCATAAGCGGAAGGTAAAAATCCATATCCGAGATCATAGTGTTGTAATGTGTCACGTTTAACCAACCCACAAATCCCGATGGGTTGTCCATCTTCTTTCTTCTCTACAACGAGTAAACTCACGCCTCTAATTTTTTGCATGCGTAGCATGTTTTCTTTTATGTAACGCGCCGCTTCATATTCGGTACGAATTTGTTTGTCTCCGACAAAACGGTAGAAGTCTGGGTGGTTATAAAGTTCTAGTATAAATGGTGCATCATCTACACTCACAAGACGCAGTATCAAACGTTCGGTGTACAGTGTTTTCATTTGGGCTCCATTAAAACGAGATAGATGATTGGACATAGGAACGTACTTGAATTTTGCGACCGATACCGGCGCTTATTTAGTTGTAACTTGATAAAAAAGTAACTATCCTGCCTCGCTAAATTAAAGGACCACCACCATGAACCGCAAGAAGAAAATCAATCAGATCTTGAAAGCGAAGCAGAAGAAGCATAACGCTAAGCTACATAAGAGCAATAAGCCGCGTTATATCTCCAAAGCTGAACGCGCGAAAATGGAAGCTGAAGAACAAAACCAAGCTTCAGAACACACGGAAAACGTTGTAGACACAGCGCAGACAGATCAAGTCTAAAAGAAAAGCCGCTTCAAGCGGCTTTTTTGATATTTGGAGCGAGTTAGCTTTAGTATTCAACACTGTAGTTCAGTGTGAATGTGCGACCTCTTCCTTTGTAGTCGTACGCTGCTGCATCGTAGTGTGCTGCATAAAGAATCTGCGCACGTTGTCCCCAAGCGGTTGTGTAGTCTTCGTCAAATAGGTTTTGAATACCAAAACCTAACTGCCCGATAGGTAGTGTTATGTTACCAAGAAGATCAAACGTAGTGTATCCATCTAGTTTATTGTTTGCGTCATCTTCGTAATCAAACATCGTCTGGCTTTGTAAACGTACTGAATAGCCATCCTGATAGTAAGCCGCCCACGCGTTCGCTTTTGATGTACTTGCTTTACCCGCGCTTAGATCTTCCCACTTACCGTTGGTTTTAAGCTCAGAAACCACATAGTGACCTGATGCACCTAACAAAATATCACGGTTTACCCAGTAGTTAATGTTTGCTTCGGCACCGTATACACGTTGCTCGTCATCAACATTGGTGATTAGGAGCGTCTTCTTGTCATACTTGATTGAGTTATCCGAAACCGAGTAGTAACCCGCCGCTTGCAGTGCGACAGTATCGGTATCTAATCGGTAACCAATTTCATAGCTGTCCGTTTTGATGCCCGACATTTTTGAGTCAGATACATTAATGCTATTGTTCAACTCGTAGTGACCATTTGCATCCGCGGCATCGTAGCTACCTTGGCCGTAGTACTTTGCAGGATCAGCGAGTTCGAAACCTTGAGAGAAGTTCGCCCAAAGCTGAGATTCATCGTTAAGCTGATAAATAGTGCCCAAATTAAATAAGCTCACAGAGTAGTCGGTGCTGCCACCTGGTACCGCATCCGCTGATACACCATTACCCGATGCGATCTTCTTTTGTATACTATAGGCAACAAAATCATCAATCTTATTGTCCATGTATTGGTAGCGGTAGCCTGCTTGTACTGACCAATCTTGATTGATTTGGTAATCCCCCTGGACAAACATTGCGTAAGACGCCACATCAACATCAGGGTAACGCCCCACTTCGGCATAGGTTCGATTAATTAAGTTCCCAGAGCTGTTCGCAATGGTTGGATCGAACAGAGCCTGGTTACTTTCAAAACGGTCTAAGTACGCATCGACACCATAAACAAGTTTGAATGACTCCCAGCTTTTAGCTAACGCTAAGCGCCCAGCAAAAACTTCTGTTTTTTGTTGAGAGGCACTTTGGTAATAAGGAGTAAAGGTTTGGTCTTCACTACGGTAAGATAACTCGCCTATCAGTTGATGACCGAATACGCTGTCGTGAGCGTAGTTCGCACTTAAGAGAACTCGCTCTGTACCATGTTCGCGGTCGGAATCGAACCCCTCTCGTACATCAACAAATTTATTGTTAACAATGTACAAACCGTATGGCGAGTCTTGCTGGCTGTCATAGTATTGTGCGACAAGGTTTAACTTGCTGGCATCGGAGATTTGAATCTCGGTCGATCCCATAACATCGAGCGTTGAATTATACTGCAAAGAGCCCTGTGAAATGTCTGGGGTGACAATGTCGCCATTTGCGTCAAATGCACCTTGTGTCTCGGTGTACACAACCGAACCTCTAGCGGCAATTCGTTCATTACCACCCGAGATAGACTGAGCGAGTTTGTAATCAAAATCATCGCTGCTATTAAAACCTGTAGTGCCACTCACGTAGGATTCAAACGACAAGTCATCCGAGTACGCTTTCTTGGTGATAATGTTAATAACACCACCAGTAGCGCCTGCACCATAAATGGAGGTTGCACCAGATAGTACTTCAATTCGCTCGATGTTGAATGGGTCTATTGCATCTAACTGACGACTAATCGGGCGAGAAGACTGTAACGAGACACCATCAATCATTACCAACATTGCTCTACCGCGAAGGTTCTGACCATAATTAGTTCGACCACCGGTGCCGACGTCTAAAGAAGGGATGGTTGCAGAAAGAATATCACCCAGTGTCTTGCCCGCACGATATTGCTGAGCAATCTCTTCTTGGCCAACAAACCAAACCGTTCCTGGAATATCGGAGATCGATTTCGGCATCACACTGCCTACAACAACCAATTGCTCATCGCTCGGAGTCGATGTTTGTTTAAGATCTTCTGCTGCTATTGAGCTAACTGCGTATCCACTGCTCATCGCAAGTACGATGAGATTGAAAGAAAACGTCCTTTTCATCATTGTATTTATCTTTTTGTTGTCAACAAGAGCATGCAATGATACTTATTCTCACTCTCAAATCGAGCATTGTTACACAAGTTAAATAAATGTTAATTAAGCACCTTCTTGCTCATAAGCTGTCGATTTTCCTCTAAACGAGGACAATCTGCACAAAGCTTTCTGCCTTCACACTTATAGACTAAACAACAGCTTTTTCTTACTAACTTTAGCGGCTGATCAGATTCCGTCTCATGAAGTGAGCGGCTATTATCAACATCCAAACCCATTGCGCTTAGCCACAAGACCGCATGCTCCTGAAGTGTCGAGTTAGTCATTTGCGGAAAGCGCCGTTGGAGACGAATTAAACAAGCCATGATTCCGTCCGACATCAATTGATGGGTGAAGCCAGGACGAATGCGTGTCCATTGACTCATCTCTTGTTGATAGAAGTCGAACAGTTCTCGGATTTGACGCCCCGCCTCTTTTATCAACGCTTCTGGCTCGCCATGTATATGCGCTTCGTCGGCGAATCGGTACCCAGAAACAAAACAAGGTTTGAGGTGCTGCGCTATCTCGCGAATGTTTGGCAACGTGTGGTAACCGTAAATAGAGATGAATGCGACATAAACTGGCTGCCAACAAAGTAAATCCCACGTTCTTGTCAACCAATATGCTTTTCCCGCTTCCGGATGAGCCTCCGAGATTTGCTGGTAAAGGCCTTGGATGATCGGGTTGATATCATTCTCGATATGGATAGCTTCTTGCCCTATCTCGCCGATATCACCGTGTAGGTAAGGTGTAATCTCACTCGAAGTTTGAAACAGTTGCGGGAAAAATTGCTCAGACATGATGGCTTATTGTTGGTGTAGTCACTCTGACACCTTTATACCCAAGCACCAATCGCAATGCAAACTATTATCCTTTGCGTTTTCATAACAAAGAAGCACTCTTAGGGTTAGTTATGAATGTATTTCCGAGTTCTGTGAAGCTGTAAGGTCTGGTTACGTATGCGATGAATAGCAACAAACTCTTAAACCTCTTCGCATTTAACGCTCAGATGATCGCAAAAATACACAGCATAAAAACACCCTGATAAAACTGTGTTAACAGTTTCCCTGTGTAGCGTGAGTTATTCCCAATTATTGGACATTGCTGTTTCTTATAAAACGGAATGTGAACAAGGCTAAGTATTTTTTCCTTCAATATCGAAACAATAGAAGTCCCTGTTTCTAATAAGGAAATTAAACATGTTGTATCTTGAGTTTCTGTTTTTGCTCGTGATGCTGTATATCGGCTCACGGTATGGCGGTATAGGCCTTGGGGTCGTATCCGGAATTGGCTTGGTGATTGAAGTCTTCATCTTTAAGATGCCGCCAACCTCTCCTCCTGTCACCGTCATGTTGATCATTTTAGCGGTGGTAACATGTGCTTCCATTCTTGAAGCCGCTGGCGGTTTGAAATACATGCTGCAAGTTGCCGAGCGTGTGCTTCGTAAGAACCCAAAACGCGTCACCCTTATTGCTCCGTTCGTGACTTACTTTATGACCTTCCTACTTGGTACTGGTCACGCGGTTTACTCTATCATGCCAATCATTGGCGACGTTGCACTTAAAAACGGCATTCGTCCTGAGCGTCCTATGGCTGCCGCTTCTGTCGCCTCTCAAATCGCAATCACGGCATCACCAATTTCAGCGGCCGTAGTTTACTACTTGGCGCAACTCTCTGATATTCAACACGAGATCACTCTGCTCTCAATTCTGCTCGTTACTGTACCTGCAACCTTATTCGGTACGTTGTTGATGTCACTTTACAGCCTAAAGCGTGGTAAAGAACTAGACGACGATGAAGAATACCAAGAGCGTTTGAAAGATCCTGTGTGGAGAGAAAAAATCTTCAACACAACTGCAACGTCTCTTGATGAAGTACTACCAACAAGTGCTCGTAACTCTGTATTGCTGTTCATTGCTTCTATCTTGGTTATCGTCGTTATCGCAATGTGGCCAGACATTCGTACCATCGTAGATGGCTCGAAGCCAATCAGCATGGCAGTTGTGATTCAAATGATGATGCTCTGCTTCGGCGGTATCATTTTGCTTGCGACCAAAACTGACCCGCGCGACGTACCAAATGGGGTGGTATTTAAATCTGGTATGGTGGCGGCGATTGCTATCTTCGGTATTGCATGGATGTCAGATACCTACTTCCAGTACGCTATGCCTCAATTTAAATCTGGCATCGTAGAGATGGTAACCAACTATCCTTGGACATTCGCGCTTGCGTTATTCATTGTGTCGGTTGTGGTGAACTCTCAAGCTGCAACGGCTCGCATGATGTTGCCTGTTGGTCTCGGCTTAGGTTTGGAACCTGCGCTGCTTATCGGCTTGATGCCAGCGGTATACGGCTACTTCTTTATTCCAAACTACCCTTCAGATATCGCGACTGTGAACTTCGATACCTCGGGCACAACTAAGATTGGTAAGTGGTACTTCAACCACTCATTCATGTCTGTGGGCTTAATCGGCGTGATTGGTGCGTGTTGCTTGGGTTACTTGCTAGGGCAAATGATCATTCCTTCGTAACTAGCCAAATCAAGGATAAATTAGAGGCGAGTCATTGTACGTTTCGTACAGCCTGAGTGACTCGCCTTTCTTTATTGCACTATTCACTACAGCAAGAAATCGTCATCAATCGCGACAAAATTGTCGGCACAATCAATCAGAGTTTGAGATGTAAGTTTAGGTACACCATAAACGGTCACCGTTTTATTGAAGCGCTGCTGAATTCTCTCTACTAGCAGACTAAAGTCTCCATCTCCCGAAACTAGAATCACTTCCTCAACTTCGGGAGCAATTTCAATTGCATCGAGAGTAATACCCACATCCCAATCGCCTTTCGAGCTGCCATCACGACGCTGGATGTAGGGTTTAAGCATCACCTCAAATCCAACACCGCGTAAAATGTGATGAAACTGACGTTGTTTTGGATCGTTACTCGCGATGGCATAAGCACGAGCACTTACCACCTCTTTCCCTTGTGTGGCGACATACCAAAACTGGTTGTAATCAAAATTGCTTCGATACGCTTCGCGACAGGTGTAATACACATTCTGTACATCAACCAAAATGGCGATTTTTTGTTTGCTTTCCGAACTCATCTATTTCTACGCTCAATTTATTTGCTGCCTACCCTATGCCAGTTTTGGAAAAAGCACAATGAGCCAATTCCACTAAACTTAACGTATAAAAAGTTATTTGGGTTTCTAGGGGAACTGTCATGGGCGGAAAGTTACTAGTGATACTGCTTTCTTGTATCTTGTCATCGACAGCATTTGGTTATCCAGCGCACTCCAAATACTGGCCACATAGAAGTGTGCTCTACTTTGCGCCGGAAAATGATGAATACGTCAAACAATTCTTGCTAGAAACACTTATGAATGAGTGTGAGTTGGAAGACAGAGATGTAGTCACACTGGTCATTACAGAACAAGGTTATACCTTTCCTGCTTGGCTTAAAGAAGAGTTCGACCTAAAAATGCTAGCTCGTCTTTATGCGGTCGAAAAAGGCTCTCATACTGCTATTTTGCTTGGTAAAGATGGTCTAGAAAAGCACCGTTGGGGCGCAGAAACAGACTGGCCGTTTATCAACAACCTCATTGATCAAATGCCTATGCGTAAGCAAGAAATGCAGAGGCAACAAAGCCCCTGTAAAATATAGTCACTTCTGGGCAGTATTACTTTGCGAACCAATCCAACTTGTTGTGAAGTTGAGTCACGCTGCCAACCACAATCAATGCTGGACTCACGGCTTGCTCTGCCATGATCGATAGCTCGTTCAACTTTCCTTGGAACACGCGCTGCTCTGGGCGCGTACCGTTTTCAATAATGGCGCATGATATCTCAGGATCTAACCCATGTGTGATCAGCTTATCCATAATATGGCCGCTTTGCTTCAAACCCATGTAGAATACAAGCGTGTTATTAGACTGAGCTAGTGAATGCCACTCAATTTCACGACCATCTTTTTGTACATGACCAGTGATAAATTGAACACTTTGAGCATGGTCACGGTGCGTTAATGGAATACCAGCATAAGCCGTTGCACCCGCTGCTGCTGTGATACCCGGAACCACTTCGTATTTGATACCAAATTCCGCTAGCTCTTCTAGCTCTTCACCACCACGGCCAAAGATAAATGAGTCCCCACCTTTTAGGCGCACAACGCGTTTACCTTCTTGCGCTTTCTGCACCAAGATTTGGTTGATTTGATCTTGAGGTACACAGTGAAAATCGAGCTTTTTCCCAACATAAATCATCTCTGCTGATGCATGGGCCAACTCAAGAATCTCTTTTGATACCAATCGGTCGTACACAACAACTTCAGCCGCTTGAATGGCTTTTAAGCCTTTTACTGTGAGTAAATCAGGATCACCAGGACCTGCACCAACAAGAGAAACAAAGCCGCTGTTTAAAGATGAGTTAACAGTTGTCATATCAACGCCTATCGAAAAATTTAGATATAAAGAGTAACACTCGCGTTATGCACTTAGGGCTAAAACCACTCTAAGGAGTTATTACTTTTTATAGCTAAATCAATAAAATATGTCGCGAAAGTGAAAGTTAAAAATTGAAATCTAGTTAGAGAATAGTCCCGCCCATCCAGAAGCGGGACCATATTAAGCGAATTACCCGTTAATGGTTATTTAGCCATTGCAGGTTGCGCTTTTACTTCTTCTTCAGCATTGATAGAAGGCGCAGTTTTAGCGTGAGTTAGGTACAGTGGAATACAAGTCATTACTAGACCACCAACAATGTTACCTAGGATGGTTGGGATAAGGTTGAAGTTCAACCAAGTCGCGATACCAAAATCCGCACCTAGAATCATACCTAGTGGGAATAGGAACATGTTTACTACGGTGTGTTCAAATACTAGCGCAAAGAAGATGAAGATTGGGAACCACATCATTGCTACGCGACCAGACACCGAACGTGCCGTCATGTTGCCGATAACGCCTAGACACACCATTAGGTTACAGAAGATGCCGCGTACGAAACATGTGATCCATCCGTCCATACCCATGTTTTCAAAACCAAGGCTACGCGCGGTAGAAACAGCGACAAATTTCTTCGCTACTGCGTTCAGTTCTAGAGAAAAGTTACCTGTTAGAGAGATAGCCACTAGGTAAGCAACGATCAGAGAACCGATAAGGTTACCCAAGCCTACAAGACCCCAACAACGGAAGATACGACCCCAAGTGATGCCCGGACGGTTCGCAAACTTAGCCAGAGGCGCTAGACCAAAAACACCGGTTACTAGGTCATACCCCATCACACTTAGAATTACGAAACCAACGGGGAAAACAAGTGCTCCTACAAGGCCGATACCCGTTTGTACAATCGCGGTAATAGCAACCACCACCGCAAGCGAAAGAATAACGCCAGCCATCGTACCGCGAAGCAGAAGATCTCGCGTGCTTGTATTGGTTTTCGCTTCACCAACATTGATCATGGTTTGCACGAATTCTGCAGGCTTAAAATCAGTAGACATGAATGTGTCCTTATCCAAAATTGAAAGTTAAAAAGTTAAAGATTGAATAGAGAAAGGCTTCCCGTTGACACCTGAACGCTGTCTACAACACCTCGCTTCCCTGTTCCCCTGAGTTGATGCTTGGAAAGCCTTTGTCTATTAAATCTAGGTTTCAGTTCATTCCCTCCCCCTAAGAGGAGGGAATGAAAACCAAGCTTACGCAGAGATTTCTACTTCGCCGTTGGTTACGCGGGTTTTGTACGCTTTCACGCTAAAACGCTCGTCTTCCATGCACGCACCTGTTGTCAGGTTAAAGCGTTGCTTCTTAAGTGGGCTAGCCACCCAAAGCTCGCCTTGGTGCTCACAGATCAAACCGCGAGAAAGCACGTTTGATTGGAAGAACGGGTCTGTGTTGCTGATCGCCAGCACTTCTTCTGCTTGTGTTGGGCGGAATACCGCAACTTGCTGACCATCAACCAGTGCACAAACACCTGTGCCCGGTACGATGTCGCTGATTTGGCAAATCTTTTCAAATGACATAATCAACCTTCCCTTATGCTTCAGTGATCGCTACGTGTAGGATGTCGCCTTTCGCTTCAGGGTGCTTTTCCGTGAAGGTTGCTGGGCGGTGCTGTTCACGCTCTTGTACAAACACAACGTTGTCATCGCGCTTGTCAGAGTTGATGAAGTGCGCGAAACGAGTCAGTTGTGATTCGTCGTTGATGGTCGCAGTCCACTCACACTCGTACTCGTCTACAAGCTTCGCTACGTCTGCCTCTAGTTGAGAGTTGATACCAAGCTTGTCGTTAACAATCACTTCGCGTAGGTAGTCAACGCCACCTTCCATGTTTTCCATCCAAACTGATGTGCGTTGTAGTGGCGCAGCAGTACGGATGTAGAACATCATGAAGCGGTCGATGTACTTGATTAGTGTTTCTTTATCTAGGTCACTTGCAAGTAGGTCTGCGTGACGAGGTTTCATGCCGCCGTTACCACATACGTACATGTTCCAACCTGCGTCAGTCGCGATGATGCCAAGGTCTTTACCTTGTGCTTCCGCACACTCACGAGTACAACCAGAAACACCGAACTTCATCTTATGAGGTGTACGAATGCCTTTGTAACGGTTCTCGATGTAAGAACCCAGACCAACAGAGTCTTGAACGCCGTAACGACACCAAGTTGAGCCCACACATGTCTTCGCCATACGAAGTGCTTTTGCGTACGCTTGACCTGTTTCGAAACCAGCGTCGATAAGCTTGCGCCAGATCTCTGGAAGATCGTCTTTTTGAGCACCAAACAGACCAATACGTTGAGCACCGGTTACTTTGGTGTATAGGTTGTATTCTGCTGCAACGTTCGCTAGTGCACTCAGTGCTTGAGGTGTTACTTCGCCACCCGCCATACGTGGGATAACAGAGTAAGTACCGTCTTTTTGGATGTTACCTAGGAAGTTATCGTTCGTGTCGTGCAGCTTAACCAGTTGTGGCTTAAGAATGTGCTCACCCCAGCAAGAAGCCAAGATAGAACCAGCCAGTGGTTTACAAACTTCACAGCCGTAACCTTTGCCGTATTTCTCTAGAAGCTCATCAAACGTTTTGATCTCTTCAATGCGGATTAGGTGGAACAGCTCTTGGCGTGAGTATGCAAAGTGCTCACACACGTCGTTCTTCACTTCGATACCAGATTTAGCAAGCTCAGCATTTAGAACAGAGGTCACTAGAGGAATACAACCACCACAGCCTGTACCCGCGCCCGTCACTGCTTTGATGTCGCCCAACGTGTGGTGACCATTAGCGACCGCTTGTGCGACCTTGCCTTTTGTCACGTCGAAACAAGAACAGATCACTGCGCTTTCTGGTAGAGCGTCTGCACCTAGTGCTGGTTTCTCAGCGCCTGCGTGTGCAGGAAGGATCAACGCATCCGGGTGTTCTGGTAGGTCGATTTCGTTCAACATAAGTTGAAGCAGGTCGCCGTAGTCAGACGTATCGCCAACCATAACCGCGCCAAGCAGTTTCTTGTTGTCTTTAGAAACGATAAGACGTTTGTAAACTTCTTGTTCTTCGTTCTGGTAAACGTAACTCTTACAGCCTTCAGTACGACCGTTCGCGTCACCGATTGAACCTACTTTTACACCCAGAAGTTTCAGCTTCGCAGACATATCAGCGCCTTCGAATTTGCTTTCTGTGTTACCTAGTAGGTGATCAACGGCAACTGTCGCCATCTTGTAGCCAGGAGCAACAAGGCCGTAGAACATTTCGTTCCAAGACGCACATTCACCGATAGCGTAGATGTTCTCATCAGAAGTCTGACAGTGGTCGTTAATAGCAACACCGCCACGAGGTGCCACTTCTAGCTCCATTTGGCGTGCTAGTTTGTCTTGTGGACGAATACCTGCAGAGAATACGATGAAGTCTGTTTCTAGCTCTGAACCGTCAGCAAAACGCATAACGTTGCGTGCGTTTGTGCCTTCTGGCGCAATCTCAAGCGTGTTTTTGCTGGTGTGAACGTTCACGCCCATACGCTCGATCTTTTGACGAAGTTGGTTACCACCAGCAAGGTCAAGTTGCTCAGCCATTAGCTTCGGTGCGAACTCAACAACGTGCGTTTCTACACCCAGTGCTTTCAATGCACCAGCTGCTTCAAGGCCTAGCAGACCACCACCGACAACAACGCCTGATTTGCTCTTCTTCGCACACGCTTCGATCGCTTTAAGATCTTCGATAGTACGGTAAACAAAACAGTCTTTGCTTTCGTGACCTTTGATAGGTGGAACAAATGGGAATGAGCCAGTAGCAAGAATCAGCTTGTCGTATTGAACTTCACGGCCAGTGCTTGAGTAAACAATGCGGTTTTCACGGTTGATGTTAATCGCGCGTTCGCCGATCAGCATGTTAATACCGTGTTTCTCGTAGAAGCCTTCTTTTACTAAAGAAAGTTCATCTGCAGTATGGTGAGAAAAGTAAGAGGAAAGGTGCACACGGTCGTATGCGACACGAGGTTCTTCACAGAAAACCGTAATGTCTATATTAGACATATCAGCTTTCTCGACTAAGTCTTCAATATAACGGTGCCCTACCATACCGTTACCGATGACTACTAGCTTCAACTTGCTCATTATAATTCCTAAGGGTTAGGTTCTTATCACTGAGCTCATTGTTAATTGTGAAAGAAAATTAATACATGATGTAAATCAATTACAATTTCAAACTACCCTAAAGGGGTAGATGAACGTATTTATCTGACTATTGCGAAATAAAAAGTAATTTATTAACGGATATTGGTAGTTTTAACAAACTGAGATAACCGAAGCCATGCTAGCAACGGACTATACCGTTTTGCTTTATGAAGTAAGGCTGACCATCGAAACCGAGCACACCTACGATAAATCCTGTTTTGCTTCTAAACGACGCACTCACTTGACTTCACCGTTTCAAGGTGATCAGAGAACAATATCTGAAGTGATTGAAAGATTTAGAAAAATCAAGCTTCACAACAAAAATTTTTTACTAGCTAAGTCGCACTATAAAGACTAAAATCGGGTTTAGTTCATATGGAATAGCGTCCATATGATTGATACCGTAATTGACATATAGAGTGCCGTCCCATTTTTGTGAGGCGGCCTTTTATTTGGGAGTCATAAAATGCCAGAAAACAATTCTATCTACATCTCAAGCTTAGATATGAACCGAATCACGGCCTTGTTGGATAAAATGCCAAACATCGCAGCGGAGCTTGTGGAATTAGAAGCAGAGCTCGACCGAGCAACAGTTCTTGAGCCAGAACAAATGCCAGATAACGTGGTCACGATGAACTCGACTGTAGAGTTTAAATTTTCAGGTGAAGATAGAACCATGACAAAGACACTGGTTTACCCTTCTGAACTGAAAAGCAGTGATGATATCTCTATTTTTGCGCCCGTAGGCAGCGCACTGATCGGTTTGTCTGTCGGCCAAAAACTTGAATGGCCAATGCCAAATAATCAAGTGAAGACAATTGAAATTGTCGATATCACATACCAACCTGAGCGTTGTGGTGCACTAAACCGCTAGCCCTCAGTAGTCCCGGTGCAAAGGCCTCCATTTAAGACTTTGCACCAGGAGAGCCCCTCGCTTACCCCCTATTTCCTTCTTTGTTTTCCAAGCATTTACTTTGCTGCTCTTAAGTAACATCACCGATTCTTTATTATTTACCGCATATTCAATATTTATATCTCCAAGCTCAATCATAGAAATTGCAAAGTATTTTTCGTATATTGTCGCTCCGAAAACGACGTAAATTATGCGCAAAATGGAAGAATATCTAACTCGAATTGCCTGCTTAGAAAAAGAAAATGAAGAGCTGAAGCGGAAGAATGCGCGACTACAAGAAAAGTTGAATGCTGCACTCGACAGTAATGGACTGTGTTTGTGGGAGCAGCATATTCCTTCAGGTACTTTGACGATATTCAATATGCAGTGGGGCAAAATGCTAGGTTATCAGCCCCATGAGTTAACCGCGACGGTTGAAACGTGGAAAAACAATCTCCACCCTGAAGATTATGATCTTGCGGTGGGTGCATTTGAAGATCACCTAGCTGGCAAAACCGACCTTTATGAGGTAGTTCATCGCATGATTCATAAAGACGGCAGTGATAGTTGGGTCTACGATCGAGGGCGCATCGTCGAGTATGGTTCTGATGGCGAACCACTACGGATGATGGGTACTCATATCGATATTACAAAAGAAAAGCGTTATGAGCAGCAACTGGCCAAGTTGGCTTCGAGTGATCCATTGACTGGATTGTTAAATAGAAAAGCAATTGAGGAAAACTTTAATCATCAACCTCAAACCGAACCGTCTCAGCAGTCTGCTTTAGTGTTTGTTGATATAGATAATTTTAAAGCAGTTAACGACCAGCTAGGCCATCATACTGGCGACACCCTCCTCATCAATATCGCCAATAGCTTAACAGAGCTTGCGTCAAGCAAGTCTCAAGTTGGACGCATAGGAGGCGATGAATTTGTTATCTTAAACTGGCATTCAAGTCGAGAGGAAATATCCCAACTTTGCAATCAACTCTTAGATTCAATCATTCCAGCGATAAATCAAGACTTACATAAAGTAACGATAGGAATGAGTATCGGTGTTTGTCTCTTTAACAAAGGAAAGCAACCGTTTAATGAAGTGTATCAAAAAGCCGATCACGCAATGTATGAGATAAAGAAAAATGGCAAAAATGGAGTACAATTTTTCAACTTAAAAAGTTGATATCTCTCCATAAATCATCATGTTATGAAATCAGTCATTTGCTACAACTTGAACTAACTAAAGATAAATTCTTTATATCTAAGCCAGTTACCGAAATTACCCCTAGGTACTCATAAATTTGGCACGATACAAATAAATCCCCTCCTCTCCTAGCATCAACCCAATAAGCAACTACACTCATTTAACTGATAGATTAATTACTACTATTATGAAGGGAGTTGTTTTTGATGGATACAAAACAGATTTCTACAGTTATCATAATTTTAGTTCTTTCTGCATTAGTAGTTGCTTATTTAAAGTTAACAACGGTATCAAATGCTATCCACAAACCTACAACAATCGGTATATCTAAGACGCCTCTGTCAGCCCCTTTTATCATTGCAGAGCACATAGGTGCGTTTGAAGAAAACGATTTAAACGTCGAACTTATCATGTGCTTTGGAGGGGTCGAATGTTCAAACCTACTTCTAGAAAACCATGTTAATTACGCCACTTTTTCTGAAAGCGTACTGATGTTTAAAAGCTTTGAATACAAAGATTTAGCATTAATCACTTCTTTTGCATCTTCTACGAATGATATTAAGCTGCTAACTAAAAAGCGGTCTGGCATAGAAAGTATAGATAAATTACCAGGAAAAAAGGTTGGTGTAATAAAAAAGAGCGCTAGCGAATATTACTTAGACTTGTTGCTACAGGTAAATGACATTGATTTAGAAAAAGTAGAAAAAATATCATCAACAACGCAGGTTATTATAAATCATTTAATGCAAGGAAACGTCGATGCAATATCTACTTGGGAGCCATACGGATTTATGGCCAAGAATAGAATAAATGAAGAAGTAAAGAACATAGGAATTATTGGCGTGTATAAACTTTACTTTTTGCTTGTATCAAAAGAAATACACATTGAAAAATCAGATCAAGAAGTAATGAAAATAATAAAGTCACTTCATCACTCAATTAACTGGATGGATAAAAACCCTCATTTAACAATGAAAATACTATCACAAAAACTTAACACAACAGTTGAAGAAATATCTTGGAGCTGGGATGATTATAACTTTCGATTAAATTTAACGAATTCTTTATTATTTACATTACAATCAGAAGCTAATTGGGCATTAAAACAAAACTATGTAGAAGGACAGATTCCAAATTACAGAAAAATATTTAAAGAAAACTATATCAATTCATATTTTGATGGTCTAGATTAAAATGCATCGTTCGTTAAACCACTATTTAGCATCACTATTCAGTCTAAGCGTAATACTATGTATCAGCGTTATAGTATACATAAGCTTCATAAAAATAGAAGATTATAAAGCCAAGAAACAATTAAACCAAATAATGGACATACAAATATCATTAGAGTCATTAAGTAGTTATCTTTGGGCTTACACTCAAAATAGGGGAAAAAACAATTTCACACAATTCATGATTTCTCATAACAAATTAAACGAATTATTATCTCAAAATGAAGATGTTTTATACCTTACTAAAGACCTAAAAAAAATGAATCTCGAACTGTATTTTTTAGTTCAATATGAAAATAATCATTTACTAGAAAAAGATCGCCATAATGATTCAGTCGTAAATGATAATAAATCAAATCCTGCCATACAATCCAGAATAAATATTGTATCCCAGGATATGAATAATGAAATAATATATATTTATAAAAAAATACTTAATAATAAGTCTACAAAACTACAAAATTTAAATTATTACACTCAAGCAGGTATTATTTTTATCTCTCTGGTTGTTATGCTATTGTGTTTTTATATAAAAATAAAGTTCAAGAGAAGCTTTCAAAGGTTTATAAATGGAATAAAACAATTAAGCAGGTCAAATTTTGACTATAAAATCCCTTCAGAAAATCAATTCACGGAATTTGAAAATCTGTCTTGTTACTTCAATAAAATGGCGGCATTGTTAAACCACACAACAATATCAAAATCAAAACTTAAAGAAGAAGTAGAGAATCAAACTTCAGTTCTAAATCGTCAAAAAGAAAGTTTGGTATTTTTGTCTGAGCACGACTCCTTAACTAATATCTACAATCGTCGAGCAATAGAAAAACATTTGATCCAGCTTACGCGTAATTTCAGAGGCAATGAGAATAGTTTTAGTTTGTTTTTTATAGATTTAAATTTATTTAAGGATATTAACGATAGCCATGGCCATGAGGCAGGTGATGCAGTGTTAAAATCTGTAGCTAGTAGATTATCAAGTATTATCGACGAATCAGACATGGTAGGCCGCTTTGGTGGAGATGAATTTATTATTATTCATCGTTCACACACAACAGGTACGTCTCTGTCTGCATGTGCACTACGTTATATCCAAGAAATAGAAAAAGTAATTCATTTTAAAGGTAAAGAGTTATGCGTCGGAGCTAGCATTGGTATTGCACTCTATCCTGAGCATGGGTCGAATGTACATGAATTATTAACAGCGGCAGACAAGTCTATGTATCAGTCAAAACGTTCTAAAGCTAGCTCGTTCACTATTGTCGACAACAGCAGTTCGCTGTTAAAGAGGCCTATGTTTTAATCTAAAGTAGCTGTGGAAACGTTCTACATGCGAATATTCAACGACATCGACCACTGTGGCCACTTACAGTAATAAAGCCGCTTTTATCACATAGCAAAAGCTAAACTCGTAAGCTAAACGCTCTCCAGGCATTGAAGAAAAATAATCCATTGTGAATGGTTAATCCTCCCCTTTTAAACGTCAACTTTCACCACCATATGATAGTTAAGATTCATTAACAGGCTATAACTATCCTATGTCTTTTCCTCGTTTATCTGTTCTGGATTTGGCACCCGTGTCCGACGGAACAAACTTCACCGAAACGTTCGAACGCTCCGTTGAATTAGCTCAATCAATCGAGTCCTGGGGCTATCATCGGTTTTGGATGGCTGAACACCATAACATGCCCGACATCGCCAGTGCCGCAACCAGTGTATTACTCAGTCATATTGGAGCGCACACGAACTCGATCCGTTTAGGATCAGGTGGAATCATGTTACCTAACCATGCACCACTAGTTATTGCAGAGCAATTCGGAACGTTAGAGGCATTATACCCTGGTCGTATTGACCTCGGATTAGGACGCGCACCAGGCACCGACTACCAAACAATGCATGCATTAAGGCGGGAACCAGAGCATATGGATCCTGACTTTGAAGAGCTGTTGGAGGAACTTAATTTCTTTCTTGGTCCCGTATCTCGAAATCAACCAGTCGCGGCTTATCCAGGTAACAACACATCTCTGCCGATTTGGCTTCTGGGGTCGAGTACATACAGCGCACGTTTAGCAGCTAAGAGAGGCTTACCTTTCGCATTTGCTGCACACTTTGCTCCAGATGCAATGTCTCGTGCTCTAAACTTTTATCGAGATGAGTTTGTCCCATCCGAGCATTTAGCTCAACCCTATGTGATGATTTGTGCCAACGTTATCGTAGCGGATACTCAGTCACATGCAGATTTTCTCGCGACAACAGAGAAGCAAAAATTCTTAAAAATGATTCGCGGCAATCGCGAAAAACTTCGCGCACCAGTGAAAAGTATGGCACCACTATGGTCAGCACAGGAAAAGCTTCACGTTGAAACTCAATTACGTGAATCTATCCATGGTGATCAAACATATGTAAGACAGAAAATTGAGAAACTTTTGGAACGCACTGGGGCAGATGAAATTATGGTAAACACGATGGTGTTTGAACAATCTGAGAAGTTGAGATCCTACAGGTTACTATCGGAACTCATGGACAAGTAAAAGAATGGAGGCGCCTCCCGGAGTCGAACCGAGGTCCACGGATTTGCAATCCGCTGCATAGCCACTCTGCCAAGGCGCCTTTCTGATTTTGTATCTCTGTCACCAAAGATTTTGATGGTGCCCCGGGCCGGACTTGAACCGGCACAGCGCGAACGCCGAGGGATTTTAAATCCCTTGTGTCTACCAATTCCACCACCAGGGCAACGCAATTATGCGATGGGTTAGACACCATCTGTCTCTGCGGCCTTTGCCGTGAGAACGAGGCGTACTTTAACGGATTAATTTATCTGGTCAACAAAAAATTAGTCTCTTTTATTCAAATGGTTAAAAAGCCAACTCAAACGAACAAAGGGCGATCATTTTGCTCACAAGAACATCAGCATGCTTTGCTCTCGTTTACTTTGCTTCATCACTTCATGTCAATGAGGAATCGACAAGTCGCACAAATTGGCAGTATGCGTATAAACTTAACTCGTACTGCAGGGGACAAATAAGCGCTTATCATGTTTCGAAAGTCATCATTTCAATTACCGCTACATACTGATTCCGAACTCGACTTCGTAGTGCCCTACTTCTTCCTTAGTGAATTTGATTATGCACGCTCTCTGGAGCTGGGAGTCATCGAAGACTTGGATCCTGAATATACTCACCAGTATCGCGTCACACTAAGGCGCATACGCTCACTATGCTTACTACTTCGCGAACTGATCCCTCCTTTTGAACAGCGTATTTTGAAACCTCATTTAAAAATAATGATGAAGAAAACAAATAAGCTGCGTGATTTGGACGTATTTATCTTGGACAAAAACCAATACATTGAAATGCTCCCAAATCACAAATCGTCTCTTGAGCAGCTTTTTGGCTTTATCGAAGCCGAACGTGCTTACGAACAGGCAAAAGTTACGCGTTGGCTAGCTACAGAAGAATACACAACGCACTGCACTTTGGTCAGGAATAGTCTGCTGCGAAGTACGCAACACGAACGAGTGGATAGCAACGTACCTGCGTTACTCTTCGCAAGCCAAAAAATCTCCGATCAATTTAAAAAAGTTGATAAAGCACGACGCAAGATCTCGGACAAAAGTCGTGACAGCGTGATTCATTCGATGCGGATAAAGTGCAAAGCGCTGCGTTATTTGTTGGAAGGGTTTTCCACGCTCTACCCTTCCCAACAGCACAAAAACAACGTGAAACAACTAAAACTATTGCAAGATAAACTCGGTGACTTTAACGACACTTCAAGTCAAATTGAATTTTTCGCACAACTCAAAGAGACAGCAAATCTCAATAAACAAGATCGTAAGGCTTTGAAAAAGCTAATTAACGTGCTTAGCGAACATCATGAACTCTCTCGCCAAACCATCTTGACGCATTTAAGCCAGTTTGAGTCTTTCATTCGCGATACCAATACACAGAATCTCTACCGACCCTAAATCAAGGTTCACGTATTTTTAATATTCATTAATTACAGTCAACCGTTAGGCTCCACTAAGAAAGTTAACGTGAAACCATTAAAACGATACCAATACGAGCGCTATGCGGTGCTTTGTAATCTCGCCTACCCTCGCGTCTTCAGACAAACTCAATATGGATTCGATCCTAATGGGCAACGAGTCATTAGAAATGAACACGGTAAGATTATGATTCGCGTGCTCTGGAGTAAAAAACAGAGTGAAGTGGTCGTAGTGATTAAAGGCTCACACAGTATCAGTGATTGGTTGTTGAACTTCGCGATGTGGACGAGAAGCTGTCGAAGGTTGGGACTAAACTATCGCATTCACGCAGGTTTCTATCATCTGTTGTTCCAAGAAAGTTTACCGAGCCGGAATGAAGATCGGTTAGGGTTGACCGTGATCGAACGCCTCGAAGGTATCGTTGTACCACTTATTCTCAGGGGGAAAAGAATCACTATTACTGGCCACTCTTCAGGTGGCGCGATTGGCAGTGTTTTTGCTGACTATATTGAGAAAAAATACCCAAAAAGCATTAAACGCGTGGTCACTTTCGGACAGCCCGCTGTCGGGGATTGGACGTTTAAGAAACGCTACCGTTTGGGGCACAAAACATACAGGATTTGTTGCGACATCGACATCGTGACCTTTATGCCGCCCGTACCTTTTTTGTATTGGCATGTAGGCAAAATGCTATGGTTATATAACGGGAGAATATACGAGAACACCCCAACGCTCATACGGCTTGGGCGCTCCTTATTTAGTTGGTTAATGCGACCGTTCTCTTATCACTTTATGAGTAAATACATTCGCGACAAAGACTTTTTTGATGAACGTTGAGTTAAACATCCGAAAGGTATGAAGTATAGACACGAAAAAGCCGGACTTCGCCGGCTTTACGATTAAGTGGTGATCTACAGAGAGGCAATTTCTTTTTCAAGTTGATATTTGTTATCTGTGACAATTCGCTCTAACACTTCAACACGTCGCTTCAAGTCACCAATTTGCTTGTTAAGGTTATCTTGTTCTTCTCGGCTCATCGTATTACGTTCAGATATCTCCAACGCTCTTACTTCTTTACGATGGTTCAAGATTAACTTTATTATCCCGCCCCCAAATATGGCACCGAACACAATAGCCACAACCAATACATCAGCAATAGATTCCATTCTTTATCTTCCTCTAGATTATGCTCAAATATAAGTTACTCATTTGTCGAATGAATATCAAATAACACATTGATTCATTGAAAAGTTTTATTAAGAATTGCCTACTCTGTATCAAAATCACAGGAATGGATTATTCAACGCCAACCCAAACCGAGACAGATCCGCCGTTTACTGGGAACTCAGCCCAACCATTCGCATCAGTCCAAACTTCTTCAGTTCGGATACCCAACTTGTCTACGTAGCGAGCACTTGGTTTACCCGTATACATCCACTTCGAGCCGCCAGGTCCATCACTCATGATCACGGCCATTGAATGTGGATGATTTGCATCACCTTCTCGAGTCCAACCAATTACGTCCCAGTGGTCGAGATAAGAATGTTGTTTGCCATACGCATAATCTTTACGCAGTGTTACTAGCTCTTTAATGTAAGGCACTTTGACCATATTGATGTCATGCCCTTTATCACTGTACTGCGCGCCGTAGTAATCTGCATAAAACACGGATGGATAACCTTCTTCACGCAATAAGATAAATGCGTAAGCGAGCGGCTTAAACCACCAATCAACCGTCGACTCCAAAGCCTGCAAAGGTTGAGTATCATGGTTTTCTACTAAGGTTACCGCTTTGACTGGATTGTCCTTCATCAGCGTACCATCCATGATTTGACGCATATCGTAGCTACCACCCGATTTAGACGCATTGTAGAAGTTCATATGTAACGGTGCGTCGAATAGAGACATGCTGCCAGAAGTTTTGGTGATAAAGTTATGCAGCTGATTCACATCGTAGTTCCAGTACTCTCCGACCGTGAAAAGTTCTTTCCCTGTTTTCCAACGTAGGTGATCAATCCATTCTTGCAGGTATTGATATTTGATGTGCTTCACCGCGTCCATTCTAAACCCATCAACACCAGTCATGTTGATATACCACTCACCCCAGTCTTTCAGCTCTTGCTTCACTTCAGGGTGATCCATGTCTAGGTCAGCGTACATAAGGTAATCGTAGTTGCCTTTTTCCGAGCTCACTTCCCAATCCCATGCCTTACCCTCGCCTTTGAATTTGAAGATAGCTTTTTCTTCGCCAGCATCGTCCCAATCCACGCCATCAAAGTGGTACCACGTCCAATGAAAGTTTGAGTACTTGTCGTTGCGCCCAGGGAAATCAAACTCTACCCACGCTTCAATCCATTTATCACCAAGTTCAATATTTCGGTTGTTCCAATCTACGCGCTTGGTATCAACCCAAGACTTTCCATCCGCACCACCGCGATGGTTGAACACCACATCGCCATAAATCTGGATATTGTTTTTATGGGCAGCATTGATGGCGCTTAGGTACTGATCTTTGGTGCCATACTTGGTGCGCACCGAACCTTTTTGATCAAACTCTCCCAAATCGTACATATCATAAACGCCATAACCGACGTCGTTGCTACCACCAGCACCTTTATAGGCGGGCGGCAACCATAACGCAGTAAAGCCGTTGTCAGATAGTGCCGACGCGTTGTTTTCAACTTGTGTCCAGAGTGCACCGTCATTTGGCACATACCAATGGAAATACTGCATCATGGTGCCATTTTGTGCCGCCATTACAGGCGAGCTGAGCAGCAAAGTTAAGGGTAAAAGTGTAGGTTTAAGGTTGAATGTTTTCATTATTTTTCTCTCACGTTAAGGACTAGAATCCTCCTTTCTGCATATACGCACCAAGCGATACTAACTATGACGCTAGCTAGGCTGCTGCCTGTAATACAAAAAGTTCGGATTACAATCGAAGAGAAACTATCACCAATCACACTGTACAATTATTGAGTTGCCTAACATTTATAAAATCAATGAGTAGCGCGTTAAAAATATTGAATGGTGATCAAAACATGGGAGACTTTAGGAAAGCGCAAAGGCAGACTAAAAACGAAAAAAGCCAGTCATTTAAGACTGGCTTTCGAAATAGTGGAGGCGCCTCCCGGAGTCGAACCGAGGTCCACGGATTTGCAATCCGCTGCATAGCCACTCTGCCAAGGCGCCTTTCTGATTTTGTATCTCTGTCACCAAAGATTTTGATGGTGCCCCGGGCCGGACTTGAACCGGCACAGCGCGAACGCCGAGGGATTTTAAATCCCTTGTGTCTACCAATTCCACCACCAGGGCAACGCAATCATGCGATGGGTTAGACACCATCTGTCTCAGCGACCTTTGCCGTGAGAACGAGGCGTACTTTAACGGATTAATTTATCTGGTCAACAATAAATTTTATCTTTTTGATTTAAGTGCTTAAAAAGCGATCTGACTAGTACGTTTGGCATTCAATTAGACCAATAAGCACCCGTTTCCTTTCATTAGCTATGAAGTCATACGCATACTAGTGTCCGTAACTGCTTCGAGGTAAACACGCGACTATCAAGTTATGAACGCTGATCTTTTCATCGTTGTAACATCTGTAACAACTTGATTCCCTACTCTTGGCACGACTGCGTACAGAACATCATATTTTGTTACCGATAACTTTATATCGAATGTGGTCGTACCTTTATAAAATCATTGACTTTTTTTATTTTCAAACAAAGCTCAATTCATTATCGAAAATATCAATAAATAATGGTACGTTACACGAGTTGCAGTAATTTAATGGACATATGTCACATATAAGGATGTGGTTTACTTTGGCGACACAACATAAGAAAAACAAGGTATATCACTAATGTCTATCAAGAATCTTTCTATAGCGAAAAAGATATCGCTATCGTTTTTACTCATTGCCATCGTCAACATTGCATTTGGTGTGTTTTTATCTACAGAGCTCAAAAGCATCAAATCTGAGCTTTTAAACTATACCGATGATACGCTTCCTGCAATGGAAAGGGTCGATTCGATTCGAGATCACTTGTCTCGTTGGCGCCGAGCTCAATTTGCTGCGTACACTTATGAAGACGCAGACCAAGTCAAAACTAAAATTTCTAACAATATTAGAGAACGCGAAAAGATCACTAGAGAGCTCAACGCTTACGGTGAAACTATCTGGCCTGGCGAAGAGCAGCAAACTTACCAGCGTCTTATGCGTCAATGGAAAAAGTACTTGGTTACTATGGACCAGTACAATGAAGCGATGCTAGCTAACGACAAAAGCAAGGCCCACCCTATTTTGGCGAACTCTTTGTCTGCTTTCGAAGCGGTTGACTCAGAGTTAGGCGAACTAATCCGTCTCCTTAAAGAAGCTATGGACAGCAACAAAACTCACATCCTGTCCTCTGTAAATGGATTGAGTAATTCTTCAATTGCAAGTAACGTGATTATTCTACTGATCATGGTAGGCATGACATACGTGCTGACTCGCCTAATTTGTGGCCCACTTAAACTTGTTGTTGAGCAAGCAAATGCCATCGCGACAGGTGATCTATCAAGTGACATTGACCGTAAAGCAATCGGCAATGACGAGCTTGGTGAACTGGCAGACGCGACCACTAAGATGCAAGATGACTTACGCCAAGTTATCGATAACGTGATTGCTGCAGTTACTCAGTTAAGCAGCGCTGTCGAAGAGATGAACCAAATCTCCGATATTTCTGCGTCTGGTATGAAAGATCAACAGCTGCAAATTACGCACATCGCAACAGCAATGACAGAAATGAAAGCGGCCGTAGCCGATGTTGCTCGTAACACTGAAGACTCAGCGAACCAAGCTAACGAAGCAAACCGACGCACACAACACGGTGTTCGTGAAACCCAAGGTATGGTTGACGCGATTCAAGAAGTTTCAAACGTAATTGGCGCTGCAGGCGATACCGTAGCAGAGCTTGAACAGCAATCGAATAAAATTAACGTGATCGTGGATGTTATCCGCGACATTGCCGATCAAACCAACCTACTTGCACTTAATGCAGCCATTGAAGCGGCGCGTGCTGGTGAGTCTGGTCGTGGCTTTGCCGTCGTTGCAGACGAAGTTCGAACTCTTGCCGGCCGTACGCAAGATTCAACGAGTGAAATCACTTCGATCATTGAGCAGCTACAATCACTTGCAAAAGACGCAAAATCAGCCACTGAACTTTCTAGAACCAGTATCTCAGAATGTGCAGAACAAGGCATTCAATCAAAACAGCTGATGAGCGACATTGAGCATTCGATTTCGGACATCTCAGACATGGGTACCCAAATCGCCACGGCTTGTAACCAGCAAGACTCTGTTGCGGAAGAGCTTAACCGCAGCATTGAAAACATACATTTGGCATCTCAAGAAGTCTCGCAAGGTTCGGAGCAAACCGCACAGGCGTGCCGCGAACTAAGCCAGCTATCCATTTCTCTTAAAGATGTAATGAGCCGCTTTAAACTGAGTTAAACTCAGTGGATACCTTAGTAGATATCAAATCAATCCCGATTTGCTTAAATTGAATGTCATCACTGAGGTATATTTAGGTATATATTAAATCACTATCTTAATAAACGCTCCAAAGCACCACTTGGAGCGTTTTACTTCGTCAGGTACTTTCCCCAAGTACTCAATAACATAACCAATACAAAAAACGCGTACGGAGACTTTATGCGCTTAAATAAAACCTTACTATCACTGACTATCGCTGCTGCAATCGCGATTCCTGTAATGCAAGCTACTGCTGCTCCTCTTCAAATTAGCAATACAGCAGCAAAAGCAGAGCAAGTTCAAGGTGCTAACGCTTGGCTAGAAATAAACTTAGGTCAGTTCCGCGATAATATTGAGCAGTTTAAATCGCACATGGATGGCAAAACGAAAATCTGCGCCGTGATGAAAGCCGACGCATACGGTAATGGTATCGCAGGCCTGATGCCGACTATTATCGAGCAACAAATTCCTTGCGTTGCCGTTGCAAGTAACGCCGAAGCACAAACTGTTCGCGACAGTGGCTTTAAAGGCCAACTTATGCGTGTACGCTCAGCGGATATTGGCGAGATTGAAGCCGTAATCGACCTAAATGTCGAAGAGTTGATAGGCACAGCAGAGCAAGCTAAAGCACTGTCTAAACTAGCCGAGAAAGCTGGTAAAGAAATCAAAGTTCACCTTGCTCTGAACGACGGTGGTATGGGGCGTAATGGTGTTGATATGACGACAGAAGCGGGCAAGAAAGAAGCGCTAGAAATCGCTCAACAAGCTGGCGTTAATATTGTTGGTATCATGACTCATTTCCCTAACTACAATGCAGACGACGTGCGCCAAAAGTTAGCTTCATTCAAAGACAGTTCTGCATGGCTGATTAAAGAAGCGAATCTAAAACGCGACAACATTTTACTGCACGTAGCAAACTCTTACACCGCGCTTAATGTTCCTGAGGCCCAGCTTGATATGGTTCGTCCTGGTGGCGTTTTATACGGAGACTTACCAACTAACCCTGAGTACCCTTCTATCGTGTCTTTCAAAACACGCGTGGCATCCGTTCACCACCTGCCAAAAAATAGCACAGTCGGTTACGACAGCAGCTACACAACAAGCAAAGAAAGCTTAATGGCGAACATTCCTGTTGGTTACTCTGATGGTTATCCACGAAAAATGGGGAATACAGCAGAAGTTCTGATCAATGGCCAACGTGCAAAAGTTGCGGGCGTTGCTTCAATGAACACCACAATGGTAGATGTTACAGGTATAAAAGATGTTGAGCCTGGTTCTGAAGTTGTTTTGTTTGGCTCCCAACAAGGCAAAACGATTTCAGCTACTGAGATGGAAAAACACGCAGAAGTCATCTTCCCTGAACTATACACGGTTTGGGGAAGCGCGAACCCTCGTGTCTACGTAAAATAAACCTACTCAGTTATTCGTAACAGAGCGAAAAAGCGAGCCTGGTGCTCGCTTTCTTTCTTATTTACTAATCTGTACTAGCTCGTGATGTTATCAATTAAACAGAACTTACTATTTCTGTTGTTTTAATCTCCTTTAGCACTACCAAGTACGACTCTCTACACTCTGTTTCTTAAAGCCGCTTGGATGGCTCATTTTTATATAGCACTTAGTGTTTGAAAGCCCCTCCAATTGATGTTAAACATGAAGTTTACAAAAGAATAACAAACACACTCGTATGGCACTGCCCCTTTGCCTGCTAGCTAGGTATCTCTATGACAGAAAATACTCAACATCTTCAACGCTCCTCCGCTGAGTTGCACGAATTTAATCGGCTTGACGTCTGGAACGGATTCACCCAACTTTTACCCCTCTCTATGTTCGTGGTCATATTTGGCCTCGCTTTCGGTGTTGCTGCCGTACAGACTGGACTAGATGTATTTCCCACAATGTTGATGAGCACACTGGTCTTCGCCGGTGCTTCACAATTTGCCACGTTAGAAATGTGGGGAGCAGAAGTCCCTCTCATTCCAGTTCTTATTACTGTATTTGCTATTAATGCTCGTCACCTCTTGATGGGAGCCACACTTTATCCATGGTTACGACAACTCCCACCAACAAAACGTTACGGTGTAATGCTGGTAGCATCAGACGCTAACTGGGCAATGGCACTCAATGCATTTGGTAGAAAAGAACCAGGCTTTGGCTTGCTTATTGGTGGCGGCTTAGCGATGTGGTCTTTTTGGATTGTGGGCACCTGGATCGGCATTTATTTTGGTAGCGCAATCAAAGATCCGGTGGGCCTCGGGCTCGATATGGTTATGGGATGCTTCCTGCTGTCTATGGTGGTGGCCGGGCCGAAAGACTTAAGAATCTTTGCGATTTGGGCCATAGCAGCAGCCTCTTCTATGTTGGCGTATTGGTATTTGCCAGAGAATAGCCACGTAGTGGTTGGCGCCATTACTGGCGGAGTATTGGGTGCTTGTTGGAAGGAGAAGAAAGCATGAACATCGAAACAACCTTAGGTGGCACACTGCTTATCATCATCGCTATGGCGTTAGTCACGCTCATAACCCGCTGGGGCGGAGTGTATGTTATGTCATTCATTCCAATTAGCGAACGGGTTCAACGTTTCATTACTGCGATGTCAGGCTCCGTACTGGTTGCCCTTTTAGCTCCGCTAGCAGTAGAGGGGGATAATGGTGCTAGAGCAGCACTGTTTTCTACTGCCGTTGTCATGTTCATCGTGAAAAAGCCTCTACCCGCAATCGCAGCAGGCATCATCGCCGCCGCTGCAGTACGTGCTCTTTAGTCGTTGTTTCAAAACCGATACCAGTCATCAATAAAAGACCCAAAACACAAAGCCCTGATGTCACAAGTATCATCAGGGCTTATCTTATGCTCATCATTTTAACGATGAACAACGATTATTAATCATGGTGAGACAGCACATCACGCACAGCAGTTACAATTGCGCTTATATTTGTCCATTTTACCAATACCAGGGTTAAAGGTATTGGTTGGGTCTAATTCGTGGTAAAACTTCTGCAACGAGTTTTCGGCTTCATACAAGTGACCCACGTTATGTTCTGCTGGGTATTTGGCACCACGGCTATTGAGGTGCTCTAGCATCAGCTTTTTCATCAACTTCGTGTCAGTCCCTTTTTTGAAAATGTAATCTTGATGGAAGACGTAACACATAAAGTGACCATAATAGAGCGCTTGAACAAGGTTCTTACTCACCTCTTCAGGCAAAGTTTCTAGCCACTCTTCATCATTGCGTCGCAATGCAATATCAAGTGCAACGATGTCTTCTACGTCTTTTCGGTGAATCGTCTCGTAACGAATTGCTGCACCTGCTGCTGCAAAGCGATGTAAATAAGCTTTTTTACCCTCTTCCGGCGTACACTCGAAGAAATCACAGTCGTCTTCAACAGCCCAAACTTCTTTGAGGTATTTTTGTGCTTCAGTAATACCACCATCACTCATTTTCAATACCAGGTGATGCTCATACTTGTCACGGAAATCCAGCATTCGCTCTGGTAAGTGTTGTGGGAACAACTTGCTCGCGTAGTACAAAATGGTGTCTGGCAGATATTTACTGACAAACGGGATGCGCTCTAAGAAATTTTCTACCTTAGCTTTAAGTGCGAACATTTTTGGTAGCTTATCTGTGCCTAACAAGTCGATGGATAAGAACACATCCTTGCCGTACTTCTCTGCCATGTTAAAGATATCTCGATGCAAGTATTCTCCCATCTCAGGCAAGTTATGAAACGTAGATAAGAAGTCTTTTCGCAACTTCGTTAGTTTCGCAGGGTCATTGGTGCCAAGGTAAAAAACCTGCTCTTTTTCTGGTACTGAGTAGCTGTCAACCCGAACGGCAAAAACCCCCAACTTACCAGCGCAGCCACTGGCTTCAAATAATCGGCGTTCATCGGCATTAAAACGAGAAGGAATGTCAGAAGTCACGTCTCGAACACGTTCATCGTATTCTTTGTCTGATGCCATTCGCTCATCATGAATGATCTTCGCTGGGTCAAAGTTCCCTTCTTGCAGGTTTGTTAGAATTTCTTCTGGCGTTTCACCTAACCCTTCAATACCAAGGTGGTTCACCAAATGTAACTGGCCTTGCTTATCGACCTGCGCGTAGAGCGCCAGTTCCGTATAAGCAGGACCACGCTTAACTAGCGCACCGCCTGAGTTATTGGCGATACCACCGACCACAGTGGCACCTAGCGATGAAGAGCCGATGATAGAATGCGGTGCTCGGTTCACTGCCTTCAACTCTTTCTCCAAAGAGTGTAAGCTCGCACCAGGCAAGCAAACCGCCTGCTTACCACCATCTAATAAGTGAATCTTCTTGATTTTGGTAATATTGATCACAACCACATCGCGATCATAATCATTACCACTCGGAGCTGAGCCCTCTGTTAAACCTGTTTTAGCCGCCTGCATGATAATGATGCAGTTTGCTTCAACACACTGTTTAATAATCTTCCATTGTTCTAGAAGAGTGTTAGGAAACACGATAGCAAGCGCATTACCACTACCCGAACGAAACCCCGAGCGGTAATATTTCGTTTTAACCTCGTCGGTTAGAACATTTTCTTCCCCCACGATGGTTTTAAATTCTTCAATCAGCTGCTTTTGTTTCATATCCGTATCTCTAGTTATTGTACTTCGCTCACAACACCGCTTAGCGGCAGGCATGGCGTTTGAGCCACTATAAGCAGTCCATTTCTCTGCGTCTATGTCAGGCGGACGAACAATACGTAATCAATAAACAACAAACAAAATAATTCTTTATTTTTCTGTTACTTATCTTTCACATTTGAGAAATTTAACGTAAGAAACAGACCGTTTCTTAAAAGAAACAATAGCAAAACCATTTGTTAACAGTTGTGCGGGGTATCTTGTTATCAATATTAGTGAAGAAAACGAGGAGAAGCGTAAGCTCCTAAATTTAAGAGGACTCTTAGAAATGAAGATGGAAACATAAGCTCAACACCAACATAACGATCGGTGTTGAGTTATTGGCTTAAAATCGATGGTTTTGACTTTGAAAGCTTGTGTATAGATGATCGATAAAGATCTTAATTTTTTCTGGTTGCTGACGAGTGTACGGGTACACCGCATAAATACCCAAACATTTGGCTGTTTCGTCTTTAAATAACTGAATCAGACTGCCTTGTTTTAAGTCTTCATAAACCAATACACGCGGCACATAGATGATTCCCTGCCCTAACAGCGCCACATTTCTCAATACAGAAGAATTGTTAGTACAGAGGTTACCGTCGACGGTGATTTGATATACCTCGTCTCCATCTTTAAACGCCCACTCATGCGCTCCGGTTTCTTGGTAGGAATAGACTAAACAATTGTGTTTAGCCAAGGCTTGAGGTTGTTTAGGTATGCCATGTTTAGCTAGGTATTGGGGTGACGCGCAAATGATCCAATTTGCATCCACCAGCTTTCTTGCAATCAGACTAGAATCTGGCAACACACCCGTTCTAATTGCCAAATCAAAACGTTCATTCACGATATCGACGAAACGATTATCTAGATCCATATCTATATTGATGTCTGGGTATTTCTGATTAAATTCATTAATCACTTGAGGAAGAATTAATTCACCAGAGATAGTAGGCACCGAAATTTTAATGTTTCCAGATAAGTTTTTACCTAAACCCACAATGGATTCTTCCGCCGTTGCCACCGCTTGATAAACCGCTTTTGCATGAGTAAAAAACGCTCGTCCTGCTTCAGTCAACGTTAGCGTTCGCGTTGTTCGGTAGAGAAGCTGTACACCAAGCTCTTGTTCAAGCTTGGCAATCCGTTTACTGACGACCGATTTGGTCAGTGACATATGTCTCGCGGCAGCACTGAATGAACCTTGCTCGATCAAGTGATAAAAAATGATGTAATCGTCGGTATTTCTCATGCGTCTTCGTCAAATCCTTTGGAAGCCCGTATTGTAAACTGAAATTGGCTGAGGTGCGAAACATCGGGTCACACTTAATATCAGAAACTCGTGACAGAGATGGGGTTGCTAAGCTCACAGGTAATGAAAAAGAGATGGTGTGAATTTATCAGTCTTCAGATACAAAAAAACCAGCTTTCGCTGGTTTTAAGTTGATGCACTTGGCATCGAGATACCGCCATGGCCATATCTGAATAATTTGGAGCGACACACGAGGTTCGAACTCGTGACCTCAACCTTGGCAAGGTTGCGCTCTACCAACTGAGCTAGTGTCGCATTTATTCTCGAAAGCCATTCGCTCTCAAAAGAATAATGGAGGCGCCTCCCGGAGTCGAACCGAGGTCCACGGATTTGCAATCCGCTGCATAGCCACTCTGCCAAGGCGCCTTTTTATTACGCTTCAGGGCTCTACCCCGTTGCGTTGGTGGCTACTTTACGGATTGAGAGAAGATAGTCAAACAAAAACATTTCATTTTCTGTTCGTTTGATTTCTTTTAAGTCAATTCGACCAAAGTTCGATCTTATTGGCTTAAAACGAAGCAATATAAATCTCGCTTTCAGTTCGTTTTGTCCCATGAAGCATTAAGGCGTTTAATAGTTGCTGACCCTTTTTAGCAATCTTCCCACAACATTAGGGTGATAAGACCAAGTGTGATCAAACATCGACATTAATGCAGGATTTCCGTATTTCGATAAGCTAATCGCGTGAAAACGGTTTTTCTTCGCTTTGAGCGCATCCACTTTGGCCAGTAACTCGTCTTGTTGTTTTGGCGCGATAAAGTCGGAAATGACTACCATGTCTGCGTTTTTATATTTATCACCGCTCATCAAGTCGATAGATTTAATCAAAGTTGGCTCTAAGTCTGTACCACCATGGAAGCTATAAGTTAGAAAGTCCGCCGCCTCGCGCAGACCATCTTGTTTGGTTAGTTCGTAGGTAATGTGTTCCGTAGAAAAAATAATGACATAGCAATCACGTTGCTCCGCTAGTGCGATTTGCATCAGAGCATAAGCCATGGCTTTGGCGCATTGCTCAGGAAAGCCACTCATGGAACCGGACGCGTCCACACAAACAATGAAGGGGCCTTTTTCGATATCTACCGCTTTATGGTCAGGTCGGTGAGCTTTAACTTTACGTAACGTGCGCGATTTGCCTTGTGTACGATAGTTCATGAGCCGTTTATCAACTAAGTGTTTATAGAACACAACTTCAAGTTCAGGATACGCCAAAAACATCGTTTCGTTGGGAAGTAGCTTATTTAGATCATCGCTTTCGTGAATACCGACAATATCATCCGTCGCCTCATCACTTTTCTCTTCGACCAATTGAAGTTCTTCAGTGGGCGCACGATTTAGTTCAGGATCATTTACTTGCCCCGCCATACGACCGAGTTGCTCCGCAATTTCTTGCAAGCCTTGGTGCTTCTTCAGAAACTCAGCATGGCGTTTCATCACCGTTAAGTCTGTTTTACTCAACTTGGCAGATGCCATATCCCACAGGCGCCCTACACTTTCAGCGTCACCCGACTCCGTGACTTTATCCATATTACGCATGGTTTCCATACGTTGATACAGGTCATTCAGCACCTTTTCTTTATTGGCTTCAAGCTCGCTTACTTGCGCTTGTTTTATAGCATCGGTGAGGCTTTTGTACCATTGATCACAAAAGTAATGAGGGAACATAGGGTTATTCATCCCTTTGTTCTTTTCCATCATTCGGCGAGCTTGCATGTAAAACGCAGAGTGCCATTCCAGCTTTTTAATCACATCTTCGATGTTTTCAAAAAACGCCTCTTCATCCCAATGAATAACCTCTTGATATAAAGACAGCTCTTGTTGGAAACGCTCTGTCTCACATACCTTGGTGATCCGTTTTTTGACGCTGCCTCGCCACTTTAACAAGTGACCTTTGACCGAAGATTTAACACCTCGGTTTTCTGCCATCATCATGACTTGTGAACGAGCCATCAAATCATTAACTGCGCTATCGATGATGCCGGAGTCGGCCACCATCAGCGCGAGGTTAAGTCCGTCTGCACCTAGCATGTCGTCTCCTTATGAGAAAAACTGATTTAAGTTTTTAAAGCGTTGGATAACTTTTTCACTTTCTGCTTGGATTGATTCAAGTCTCTGACTGACCTGTTGTAGACTCGACTCCATAAGGCGGGGTAGTTCAGGATCAACAAAGCTATGCGGAAGCGCATCATGAAAGTTCGCTTTCACCTTGCGCATATGGTGTTCTGCCTCACTAAGCTGATTTACGGCTTTTTCGCTCTGCGTTAACCACTTTTGGTAAAGCTCTACATCCAAGCCCTCTTGAGTCACTAGGCTAACCAAAATGCCTCGGTTCGCGATATCACGGATAACTAGGTTATTCGCCGCGTCAACATCAAATCGTAAACGGCACATGTTGGTGTTTTGATTGACGTAACCATACACATCACCGCTTCCCTCTTTAATGACTCGATCTAACTCATCTTTGGGTACATAAACCCAGCGGCTATCACCTTTTTCTGATTCTGAAACCGACATGTTGCTTTGCAAGACAACCAATTTAACTAAGTTAACGGCTGCGCCAACTTTGTACATCTTGGCTTTAGAGGTATCAAAGCGCATGGTTTCTTTACGCAAAATACCCGTGGCCGCTTCAGACGTTAACGTCATGCGGTAGGCATCTTCTAGTTCATGTTGGACATCAACCAAAGACTCACGGCAGTACTCGATTTCCTGCTCCGCGTCTTGTTGATCAAATGCATGTTTTAAGGCGAACTCTTGAACCACTTCACGTACCACATCTCGCGATTCAGGACTGTTCCATAAACAATCTTGCAGCAGTAAAAGGTCAAGCGGATTTATTTCATCGCGACCATTAAAAAACGCGCTCGCTTTTAACAACTTCACGGCTTTCTTCCAGCGGCGGTCAGAGACATACATATCGGTATTGGCCACATCACCAAACTGAGCTTCAACTTTGCTTTCTAACATCGTTTTAAGCTGGAAAAGCTTTTCGAATGCATTGTCGGTTAACGTCAATTTGTCGAGCTGTTGTTGCCATTGATGATATTCTTCATCAGTTATCGCTAGGCCTTCTGGTACTTGTGCCTCTTGCGATGTGCCCACAGTCAACATCGACTTAAAGTTTTGTTTATTCTGAATTCGATTCACAAACACACGCACCAACATGCGGTCGTAGAGCGCATCCAATCCACTATCTTCATCGGGTAATTCATTGGAAGCCGATACCAACAAGCGCATTGGCACACGCTCGATATCGCTGCCATTTTTGAATGTTTTCTCATTAACCACTGTCAGCAATGTATTAAGAATTGCAGGGCCCGCCTTCCAGATTTCATCCAAAAATACGACTTGTGCAGTTGGCAAATACCCTTTAGTTAAGCGAACATAACGGCCGTTGTCTTTTAGCTCTTGGATACTCAGTGGCCCAAACACCTCTTCAGGGGTTGAGAAGCGCGTCATCAGGTATTCGAAGTAACTGCTGTTATCGAACGCTTGGATGAGTCGTTTGGCAATTAAGCTTTTTGCAATACCAGGGGGACCTAAAAGAAAAACACTTTCACCAGCAAGTGCAGCAAGAAGGCAGAGCTTGATCGTATGTTCACGCTCATAAACGCCATCCGTTAACGCTTTCGCTAATTTATTGATGCGTTCTGAGAGAAGCGCTTTTTCGGCATTTGAGGTAAATAAGGTTTGTGTCATACGTTCTCCGGCTGCTGAAGTGGTATTGTGTTAACATTTTTATACACTTGTTATAACTTTGTTACAAATGTATTTTGTCGAATTCCCCTTATAGCAGATGCTTTTCCCCTTCTTGACGAAGCAATCAAAGTTTCCATTTATGAGACATTGCTCACTTAAAGTGCAAACGCTTTCGTCGTGTTGCAGTATTTTTTGCTTTTGTTTCCCACCATTTGTGGTTAATGTCGAAAAACGTCAAAAATGCGGTAACAGCTAGGGTTTATAACTGCATGAGCAAGATAATTCATAAATGGAAGCAAATTTCTCTGATTGAAGAAGACGTTGTGCTTCCTACAGGACAGGCAATTACGCACACCACAATCCATCATCCGGGTGCTGCGGTGATTCTCCCTATTACAGCGGAGGGTCACATTGTCCTTGTCCACCAATTTCGGCCTTCACTTAATAAATGGCTATTGGAACTTCCTGCTGGTACCAGAGAGAAGGCAACGAAGAGCCACTCTGCTGCGCCAAAAGAGAGTTAGAGGAAGAAACTGGGTTTAGTGCAGAGAAATTCACGTCTCTCGGCCAAGTCACCCCTCTTGCCGGATTTTGTGATGAGATACAGTATCTATTTGTTGCCGAAAAGCTCAACAAAACAAACCGTTACGAGTGCGATGAAGACGAAGTGATTGAGGTCGTCACCTTGTCAATCAAGCAACTCGAAGAAAAGATAGTCGATGGCACGATCACCGATGCCAAAACGATCGCTTGCTTAAGCAAAGCGCGCCTTTGCGGATATATTTAGGACTTTGACCAAGGAGACATTCATGGATTTTCGATCAGATACCGTTACACAGCCCACCCAAGCCATGCGAGAAGCCATGTTTAAGGCCCCCGTTGGGGATGATGTTTATGGTGATGACCCTACGGTCAATGAGCTTGAAAAATTTGCTGCGCAGCTTGCTGGTTTCGAAGCAGCTTTGTTTACCACTTCAGGCACTCAAGCCAATCTGCTCGGTTTAATGGCGCATTGCGAGCGGGGAGATGAATATCTATGTGGGCAACAAGCACATAACTACAAATACGAAGCTGGTGGCGCGGCGGTTTTGGGATCAATTCAACCTCAACCAGTCGAAAATAACCCAGATGGCACGCTACCATTTGATAAACTGACTGCTGCGATTAAACCAGATGATTGTCACTTTGCTCGCACTAAGCTTCTCAGCTTAGAAAACACAATTAATGGTAAAGTACTACCTCTGTCTTACTTAGCAGAAGCACGTGACTTCGTGAATAAACATAACTTGCAGATGCATCTAGATGGCGCTCGCGTTTTTAACGCAGCCGTTGCACTTGATGTTCCGGTAAAAGAGATCGGTCAGTACTTTGATTCAATGACGATCTGTCTGTCGAAAGGTCTGGCTGCCCCTGTTGGCTCGCTACTACTTGGTAGCAAAGACTACATCGCAAAAGCACGTCGCTTAAGAAAGATGGTCGGCGGTGGTATGCGTCAAGCGGGTATTCTTGCCGCAGCAGGCAAACTTGCCCTTACCGAACAAGTGGAACAGCTAAAACAAGACCACATCAACGCAAAAACCTTAGCGGAAGGTTTAGCAGAACTGCCTGGTTTTTCAGTCAACCCTGAATTTGTTCAAACGAACATCGTGTTCGCGAAGCTTGATCCTCAAGTGGACATAGTAAGTATCGCTGCGAAACTAAAGGAACAAAACATCACGATAACCCCTGGAAATCCAATTCGTTTTGTAACTCATAAAGATATTTCAGCGAAAGACATCGACACTTTCTTATCAAGTATAAAATCTCTACTTTAATTTGATTTTGATCATTGAGCTTCCCCTAAGGGGAAGCTTTATTGTATCGCCATGATTTTTAGCGAATAGATAACCTCCATGCTCAGGTTTGTACTTCTAATCTCTTTTATTTTCTCTTCCGCTATCCATGCCGAGCCGTTTGGTGATGCTGATAAAGGTAAAATCAAATCACCTAGCTGTGTCTATTGTCACGGTGTTAAAGGCATCGCAACGAACAACACCTATCCAAGCCTTGCTGGTCAAAATTCTCAGTACCTTTACAATGCAATGAAATCTTATCAAGCCGGTGAGCGTAAAGGGCCGCTTGCAGAAATGATGGCAGCACAGTTAAAAATGTTAAATGATGAAGACCTTCGTGATGTCGCTGCTTTTTATGCAGAACAGACAGAAATCAAGTAATTAGATCACCTGTAGATGACTATGAAAGCTCGTGAATCATCCAAACTCAACGCATATTGAAACATTAACCCAACATTTGACCACAAAACAATCAAATTAACTTCACTTCAAATATTTGATGAATTTATAGTTCAACATAAGCATTAATATTGACTTTTTATTCTATTTTATCGATATTTCATGCTTTATTGAATTTGACGTGAAGTAAGTTATGTCTCACACACATGCGCAACTAGCAGACTCGGTTGCTACCCCTAAGTCGTGGCAGATGCCAGATACCCTCATTTTGATCTTCATTGTTGGTATTCTTGCTGCGATTCTTACCTACTTAATTCCTGCTGGTCATTTTGATAGCCAACAGGTGACCTACATGGTCGACGGTGCAGAAAAAACTCGCACAGTTATCGATCCTTCTTCTTTCTCTTATGCAACCGACGAAAACGGTGAATTGGTTTACAACAAGGTTGGCCTGTTTGCTTCTGGTGGTGGCATTGGTCTGATGAACTTCCCTTTCGAAGGGCTAGTTTCTGGCTCTAAATGGGGCAGCGCAATCGGCGTGATTATGTTCATGTTGGTTATCGGCGGTGCTTTCGGCGTTGTAATGCGCACAGGCACAATCGATAACGGTATCCTGCGCCTTATCGATAAGACCAAAGGTAACGAAGCGCTATTCATTCCAGTGCTATTTTTGCTGTTCTCGCTAGGCGGTGCGGTATTTGGTATGGGTGAAGAAGCCGTAGCGTTTGCGATTATTATCGCGCCGCTTATGGTTCGCCTTGGTTATGATGGTATCACTACGGTAATGGTTACCTATGTTGCGACTCAAATTGGCTTCGCTACTTCTTGGATGAACCCTTTTTCCGTCGCTATTGCGCAAGGCATTGCGGGTGTACCTGTTTTATCCGGCATGACAGTACGCATGGGGTTATGGGCTGGCTTTACGTTAATCGGTATCGCTTTCACAATGATCTACGCCGCTCGTGTGAAGTCAAATCCTAAACTTTCTTACAGCCATCGCACAGACCAGTATTTCCGTCAGCAAGAGCTTGGCAATCAAGATTCTCGTTGGAACCTAGGTGACACACTCGTTATCCTTACGGTTATTGCGACCACGGTGTGGGTCGTTTGGGGCGTAGTCGCTAACGCATGGTACATCCCAGAAATCGCGTCTCAATTTTTCACTATGGGCTTTGTTGTCGCGATCATCGGTACGATTTTCCGCCTGAACGGTATGACGCTAAACTGCGCAGCTGATGCATTTAAAGAAGGTGCAGCTATTATGCTTGCACCTGCCCTATTAGTGGGTTGTGCAAAAGGGGTATTGTTGATCCTTGGTGGTGGTACAACTGATGAAGCGAGTGTACTGAACTCAATTCTAAACAGTGCTGGCGGCGTGATCAGTGGGCTTCCTGACGTAGCTGCAGCATGGTTAATGTATGTATTCCAATCTATCTTCAACTTCTTTGTCACTTCGGGCTCTGGACAAGCGGCACTAACGATGCCTCTACTGGCCCCTCTGGCAGACATTGCAGGAGTTACGCGCCAAGTCGCAGTTTTGTCATTCCAACTTGGCGATGGCTTTACTAACGTTATCGTCCCTACTTCGGCATCTCTCATGGCAACGCTTGGTGTCTGCCGTATCGACTGGGGTGACTGGGCAAAATTCTGCTGGCGATTTATTCTATTACTCTTTACCCTATCAAGTATCGTCGTTATCGCAGCTCATATTATGGGTTTTGCGTAAAACGAAACCAATTGGTAATTAAGGCGAGACATGTTCTCGCCTTATTAATATTCATGGTATGACCACGCTAAGGTTTTAGATTAGCTTATGGTTTTGGAGTGGTAACTTTAATGGCAACACAATTTCTCGATGACGTGATTCAGGGTCATCAAGTGATTCAATCTCTCAATGTAGCAGACCTAAATTCGGGCGAGCATAAGTTTTGGTTTCGCATCGCAACGAATGCTCTCTCTCAGTGGCAACACTTACCTGTACTAGTGTTCAAAGGTGAAAAACCTGGCAAGAAAATCATGATTACCGCAGGGGTTCATGGTGATGAGTACAATGGTGTGTTAGCAGCGCAGCAAACTGCTCGAGAGCTCATCGGCACTGAAGTCGCTGGTACTGTCACTATTGTTCCAACCGTTAACATGCCAGGTATGCTAAACCATAGCCGTGATTTCTATTCCGCAGACCCTGATGCGTCTCCTGCAAACTTAAACCGCTTTTTTCCTGGTGACCAAAACGGCAATGAAGCCCAACGCTACTTATATGCATTGTGGAATGATTTGCTCAAACCAAATGCTGATTTAGCCATTGACCTTCACACTCAAACCAGTGGTGCGGCCTATCCGCTTTACGTGTTTGCAGATTTCCGAATCGAGCAATCATTAGAAATGGCTCGTCTCATTAATCCTGATGCGATTTTAAATGATCCTGGAGATGCTGGCGTCCTTGAAACGGTTTGGAATAACCACGGTGTCCCAAGCATTACAGTTGAAGTAGGTATGGGGCGATACACCGAGCAAGAGCTCATCAGTCGAACTGTAACAGGCATTTTTAATGTGCTGAAAGAGCATAACATTGTTGAAGGTGATGTGGACACTATTACGTCATGCTTGGAAGGAAACGAAATCGTCAGTGTGAAAGCGACACACGGCGGCTTTGTACTGCCTCATGTTAGTTTGATGGATTTTGTCGAGCAAGGTCAACTTCTTGCGATTCAATACGACAGCTTTGGCGCTGAGATTAAACGCTACACCGCCCCAACAAGCGGCACAGTACTTAGCCACAATGTTGAATCTATTCGAGCACCAGGCTCCCTGATCGTTCGTTTGATTAAGTAAACCATAACCGTTTGTTGATAGATCAACCTTTCGACGCTCACTCAAATTTATATAAGCCCCATCACGAGTAATCACAAATGATGGGGCTATATCCATTTTGACCACATTAAGTTACGCGGTAACAAATTACTGTTAAGCGAAATGACAAACTGAGCTCTTAATTAGGAAGCTTCCCCTCTGTCCGCTTTTTCAGCCACGCTGATGAACTTAAAGCTGTCTTTGTTTCTCTTGTTCAACAAAAATGAGCTCGTCTATAGCGAAACCTTTCTCTTTAGCTACGTACTTAAAGCGCTCCACTACTTTCTCATCAACGTTAGGCGTTCTAGACAATAGCCACAAATAGTCGTGGTTGTAACCGGAAACAAACGCATAGTTATAGTTTTCACCTAGCTCAAAAACAATGTAAGAAGAGTATATTGGCCCAAAAAAGGAAACCTTTAAGTGTCCAACCGTTTTATCTTCAACAAAATAAGCTTTGCCTTCAGCTTCTGACCACTGTCGCTCTTCTTCGGAATATCCACGGTTTATCACCTTAACCCCACCATCCTCGCGAACCTGATACTCAGCGGTAACGTTGGATAAGCCTCGCTCAAATGAATGGTCTAGGCGTGCAATTTCGTACCACTTACCTAGATATGGCTCTAAATCGAAATTATTGACGGGTTCCACCCCATCCGGCTTCGAGGTACAACCAAATAAAGTTGCAAGTGACAAAAGTAAAAATATTTTTATCGATTTCATACAACACCTAAATTTTAATTAGTGATTGATTTTACTCTAGAAGATAACAAATCGATCACTAAGCCGCACCATCGCCCTAATAGGTACACATCACAATTCTTCATCATCAATAGCGCGCTGAACACCGAAACCTCGTCATCTCAGCAAATCGATAACAAGATTGCTCTATTTTTGACTTACAAGCTGACCATGCTTGTACATTTTGTCAGCATTTAACCCTATGCATATAGAAACTTTGCACAACATAGACATTCGTAGGCATATCACCCTCCTATAATACGTTGCGTTATAGACAGAGGTTATTGTTATGAAATTAAAAACAGTGTCAGTTTGTGCACTTTTGGTGTTACTTGCAGGTTGTCAGCAGGAAAAGCCGAGCGCAACGACACAATTAACGACCTCGGCAGATGTATGTAATGCACAAGGAAACATGCCAGGTGGGTGGAATGAGTTTAACGCGACCCCTGATGCACAAAAGGCAATGGCCTTTGTTTTAAAGAAAATGGACACAATAGCGTCGTTTAAACAAATACTGAATGTTCACGCGCAAATCGTTAGCGGCGTCAACTATGCTATTGAGTTTGAATTGGATGATGGCTCTGTTTGGAACACGATTGTTTATCGCAACCTCGATGGCGAATATGCGATTACCCAATCGCCAAAAGAAGGCCACTTTTGCGAACAGTAGCGACTTAGTCAGAAAGCCCCAACATTAAGGGCTTTTTGATCTAACAGTAGTCACTGAATTAGACAGCGAAGCGACATTGAGATTTAATCGACACCGTTGAACCAAGTCTTGATGGTTCTACATCAATCCTCTGCGCCATTTGTTCTTTCAACTCAGAAACGTGAGAAATAACACCGATCATGCGCCCAGTCTGTTGCAGGTCCACTAGCGTTTGAATAGCAAGATCTAAAGACTCTGGGTCTAAACTACCGAAGCCCTCATCAATAAATAAAGTGTCTAAACGAATACCGCCACTATAGGATTGCACAACATCCGACAAACCAAGTGCCAGAGCAAGCGCTGCCATAAATGATTCACCGCCGGAAAGTGTCGCAACATCACGCGTTTTTCCTGTGTAGCCATCTTCAACCATTAAATCTAAGCCGCGACCCGCAGCACCTTTGAAGCCCTCTGTTTTTCGAGCAAGAATATAGCGCCCTTTACTCATAAGGCTTAAACGTTGGGAGGCCTGAATCAGCACATCATCCAACAGTACACCAAGAACAAAGCGATGTAGGCTAACCCTGCTGCCTGTTTTACCACTAGCAACGTCGTACAACGTACCAAAGACTTTGTATTCTTCTTCTAACTTACTATTTTTCTCATGCAACACGGCAATATCTTTACGAACCTTTTCAAGACGTTCAAATATTGAGCGTGTGGTATCAAGTTGATTCCTTACTTCAATATATTGCGCCTGCAGAGTGGTTAACCTGTCATTAAACAACTCTAAATTAGGCCTTTCAAGATCTTTCAATGCATGATTTAAATCATGTAGTGTTTGCTCAAGCTTGGTTTGTGCCTGTTTGAAGCTGTCTATTTCTTGCTGCCAGGCTTGAAGTTCATCATCTCCCACTCGACTACTTAGATAATGGCTTTCATCCTCAAATTTACTCGCCTGTAGTGCCTCATTCCACGCTAATTCTGCTTGGCTAAGTTTTTGCTCTGACTCAGATAACCACTGCTTGTTCGTCGCTAAGTGACTTTCCGCATTTGATTTCTCCAATATCGCTTGCTGCAAAGCGGTTTGCGCCTTTTCTAAGCCTGTGTTCAAACTCAGAATTTGCTCTTTTGTCAGCAAAATTTCACGTTCAAGCAAGTCAGCGGAACTGTATTTTGGGTCAATAGAAGCTTGTAATTGAGCCAATTGTTCTTGGTTCGCTTTAACGGTTGATTCATTTGCCGCAATTTTATTCTGTAACTCATGAATTTTATTTTCACCCACGACGCAGCGTTGATTAAGCTGTTCAACGTTCCTTTCTATTTTTTCAATATCAATAGCTTGTAGACGTAGGAGTTGAGCATTAAGCGCTTGCAAATCATTTTGAACCGTCGAGATCTCAGATGTAGCATACTCACCCAACTCCTCTTTCAACTGGTTACACTGATTCTGATACTGACTAATGACAACGTTATGTTGTTCTAGCTGATTGCTTAGTTGGTTCAACAAGGTTTGAGCTTCTCGCTCTTTCGCTCTAGCCGCCTGAACTTGCTCTTTTGTCACGGCTTCTTCAACAAACGTTGCGGGGTTAGGATGCGTTTCGCTACCACACACCGGGCATGCTTCACCTGCTTTTAGTCGCTGCGCTAATACTGCTGCTTGAGCGTTGTGCCACTTAAGCTCTATCGTATCAGCGTCTTGTTGACACTGCATATAGCGCTGACTGGCTTCGTTTAGTGACTGCTGCTTACCTACAGTTAGCGCATTGAGTTTAGAGAGCTCTAAAGTAAGATCATGCAGCTTTTTTAGATCCTGTAGCAGCCGTTGTTTTTGTTTTATTTCCGCATCGATGCTTCCAATAAGCGCAACATCAACTCGTGCTTTCTCTAGCTCCTTCTGTCCCTGCTGGGCCTGTAACGTTAACTTATCTTTTAGTTCTATGTACTGTTTTAACGTTGCTTCAAATTGTTGTTTTTGTTGATAACCCGCCGTTATTTTACTTTCCAAATTGTCTTTCTCGACCAACTTGTTTTTCGTACTTTCAAGCTGATACTGCAGTTGCGTTAACTGCGGGACCTTTGCCGCGGCCTCTTTTGCACTTTGCTGCAAGTTTTCTTGTTCTCTCGCAACGACATGAGCTTTTTCGAGACTCTCTTTCAAAGCTACGATTTTTTGCCTAAGCTCTTGCGTTTGAGCTTTTGCATTTTGTAATGAGATATAGGGCAACTCTATCTTATTGGCATTTTTAGCGTTTTCTAATTGCTGTTGACGAGCTTTTATCGAATCTGAGTGTTCTAGATGCAGCTTGAGTGCGCTTTCTGCTTGCTCTCGTTTCGAAAACTCTCCATTCAAGGTTTCCGCTTTTTGCAATTCAGATTTAGCAGTATTGAGCTTATCTAACGCTGCTTGCTCATTCTTTTTATCAGACTCTAATTGCTTAGTTACTTGTTCCAGTTGTTGTAATAGTTCTTGTTCAGAACTCGCTTCTGCAACTTGTAAAGCACCTCGAATTTGATTATCAAATTCGCCTTTCGCTTTACTAATTGCACTCGCTTTATCTTTGAGCGCGTACTCAATTTTTTTATATATGTCAGTTTGAAAGAGCTGGCCAAAAATTTCTTCACGCTCTTTAGAGCTAGCAAGCAACAGTTCTCGGAATTTTCCTTGAGGCAACACCATAACTTGACGAAATTGAGTTTCATTCAAGCCAATAATATTGCTAACTTCAGTTTTAACCTGAGTCGTCTTGCTGGTGATAAGCGTTTCAGTCTCACCGAGTTCATAAAGAGCCGCAGTGTGCTTTTTAATCGTCATCCCTTCACCACGGGCCTTGGGCGCTTCCTGCTCAGGGGATCGAACAACTCGGTATTGTTTGCCGTGTAACGAAAATTCGAGAACTACTTCGGTTGGTAAATCTTGCGCGGATAAGTCACACCGCATCTGAATACCTTGTCGCTCATTACCTGTGGTTTCACCATAAAGGGCGAAGCAAATGGCATCTAAGATCGACGTTTTACCTGAGCCTGTAGGACCATTAATCAAAAACAGAGGGTTACGGCCAAGCTTTTCAAAGTCAATGACTTCGGTTTTTGCAAACGGACCAAAGGCTTGCATGGTAAGTTTAATTGGTTTCATCTTTGGTCCCTATTGCTGTGATAATTGCTTAATAATGTCAGTAACAGCTTGCTCTTGCTCTTTAGACAACTGGCTATCTTGCGCCTCAATAAAAAAATCTCGGAACATATCAATTTCGCTTCGCGCCAACTTTGCTTGCGCCATTTCCTGCTCTACCCCAATTAACATGCCAGGTTTCTCAAGGTGTAAAACGTTTGGATACACTGAACGAAGTTTTTCCATTGGGTTTAAAATCGCATGTTTATCCATCAAACGAACTAACAAATAATCTTCATTCTTAGGGTCTGTTTTGCCTTGATCAATAACTTTATCCAGCTCGCCCTCTACAATGCGCATTTCATGAGGAGCCGTAAGATCAATATGCTCTGCAGAAACAAATCCTTTCTTGTCCAGTTCAACTAACGTGAAACCTTTTCTCTGGTTCTGTTCACCAAAGCTATACTTCATGAGTGAGCCAGAGTAGCGGATATGCTCTGCGCCTTTCTTTTGAGGCTGATGCAAATGACCAAGTGCGACGTAGTCAAAATCTAAGAAGTGTTCATGACTCACGCGATCAGAGCCACCAATAGATAATGGTCGTTCAGAGTCTGACTCGATGGCCCCATCAACAAAACAATGACTCACGAGCACGCGCTTTTGCGTAGAGATAAAGCGCTCTTTAATTTGCTCAACAAGCAATTGATGAGCCTCATCATGAGTGGATACCGAGGCTTTGTAGGCAAACCTGACCTGTTCAGGGTCGTTATAAGGCATACCATAAAACGCGACCTCATCCGCAGAGTCCGTTTTTATGATGATGGGAGTGAGCATATCTTCAAAGTTGCTAACAATATGGAGACCTGCATTTTTCATTTGCTCTGAGCCGAAACCTAACCTTTCTGCACCATCATGGTTGCCAGATATCAATATCATTGGTGTTTCTAACTCGGTACAAATGCGTTTCACGACTCGATTTAACAGTTCTATTGCAACCGTTGGTGGCACCGAACGGTCATAGATATCTCCCGCCACTACAACTGCATCGACGGGGTTGCGTTCAATATAGTTAATCAGTTGTTCGAGTACTGCTTGTTGATCTTCGAGTAGTGATACGTTGTGGAATTGTCGACCAAGATGCCAATCTGAGGTGTGGATAAACTTCATTCGAATTCACTTTCCGCCAATTCTATGAGTAGGCTTGCTTCTGTCAGAGTCCATGTACCGTTTATAAAAAGGAATGCGTCACGGGTGGGATCTCGAACAAGCCAAAACTCAAGTTATTTTATTTCGGTAAGGATATCTTGAGTCGAACAGCTTTTCATGTGGTTTGTGTTCTATGGCTGGCTATTTAATCAGAAAGCGAGAAGAACACTGTAAAAACGCGGTGAGCAAAGCTATTTTGAAAAGCAAGCTGCGCCTAGTCATTGTCCAAACATCATTAAAGGGCCAGTTTCGAGTCAATCCCCCATAACATTTGCATCACTAAAACCTCAGCTACTACTAGAAGGAAAAGCAATAGCCAGACCTATTCACTACGCCAATTGTATATTACTCCTACCGCATAGCCATCTGACTCGATGTCCGCTTGCAACACGTGAAAGTCTGGGCAGGGGCTGCTTCTTTGAAGCTCATCAATCACTAACGCTTTTAAAACGCCGCCACATGCACCCAATCCGCCAAGTTTGATATCAACAAATTGATACTGAGTTTGATCGGTCACCCACGGAGACAAGAATTGCATTGAGTTTAACCATTGCGGTTCTTCCTTATTAACGGATAAATACAATTGACTGAGTGGATGTTCACAACTTACTCCTAATTGCTTAAACACCTTGTCCACGGCGATGCGTTGTTGTTTGGCATCTAAGTCAATTCGAACAACATCAGGCACAAGACCTGAATGTCGAAAAAAACACTTGGTTAAAATGATAGAGCTTTGAGGTTTGACATGCCCTTCTACATCACTCGTAACCTCTATAGCCAGTATCCAAGTCGCTTGCGTTTCATTAACTTCACGATTTATCCGATTTAGTGCCATCAAAAATGCAGCTTGGCCATAAGGATAAAAGTAAATTTCAGTATTGACAGTTTGGTCAACGAAAATAGAAAGCTCGCTTATCAATGCTTTAAGCAAGCTTTTGTCTACCGAAGAGGGTAAAAGAACACAGAGATTCCCTTTGATATCAGCTTGCTCAAGACTCTCGCGCTCAGAGCGCACGAGGCTTAATATATGCTCATCTATTGATTGAGCAAAGTCAGGGGGTCGGATTTCCTCGGACAATCTAAAAGAATCATCAGCTATCTCGCGAACGGTGTGTGAACGGCCATTAAAGGATAGAAGATGCGTTTGAAATGCGAGTGGCATCTAGCCTCCGATTAAAACCGTAGGCATACCAGATAGAATTTTGCCACCATGAGACGTTGAATCGCCGACTCTTGCGGCTGGTTTACCGTTGATTGTTACGCTAGAAGAACCTGCTGAGATACTATCCGGAGGACCGATACAAATAAGCTTGTCGCCTTGTCTTGCCGCAGGTATCCCGCCAATCGTTACGTTTGGTGAACCAACAACGACGGGACCACCGACATGCGGTATCTTTCCTGTTTTTTTAGGGCAAAGATGAAAGCTGCCCAAAATTGCGGCTGGTTTACCCACTTTAAATCACCTTAGTTCAATGAAATTTGCCCAGCTTTAAGAGCAATAGCTGAGCCGTTAATGGATATTTTATTACCTTTGATATTGATTTCTCCAGAGCTAGACATCTGAATAGAAGCACCACCTACTTTGATCTCGACGCTCTTTCCTGCATTAAAAGACAGTACTTCACCCGTTTCATTCGAAAAGTTTTTACCTACTTTCAAGCTCGCGTTCTGACCAACCTCTTGATTAACATCATTGGTCACTTTTTCGGTTTTACTGTTTTCAACAGCGATATCAACACAGTCTTCAACTAGCATTTGGAACAGTTTTTCAGCATGAAGATAAATGTGCTCTTCACCAGGCTTATCATCGAAGCGCAACTCATTAAAATTGGATGTACCTTTTTGTACAGAGCGTGATTTATAACCACTCTGAGAACTTTGCTCTGGTAAAGCGTAAGGAGGGAGTTGACTACCGTTATATAGTGACCCCGTAACGATTGGTTGATCAGGGTCTCCGTTAACAAACTCGACGATGACCTCTTGTCCGACTCTAGGGTGAAACACCGACCCCCATCCGTTACCTGCAATATTTTGCGCAACACGAATCCAACATGAACTATTTACATCGTATTTACCAACACGGTCCCAGTGAAACTGAACTTTGATACGGCCATGTTTGTCTATGTAAATTTCACCATCTTTGTTCCCCGTAACTACTGCGGTTTGCAAACCTTTCATCTGAGGTTTCGGGTAGTTAACTGAAGGACGCAGGATTGTCTTTGAGTCAACACAACTAAACGAGACTTTGACACCTTGCGCACCGGTCCCACCTTGACCAGTCTGGTTATAAACAGCAGCAGACAAAAAAACAGAAGACAGTACATATTCTTTGCCGACTCGAGATTTATCTTCATGCTTTTTAAACTTGAAGCACTTGCCCACACTGAATGTTCTGCACGTAGCCTCGCCACGACACAAATATGCATTTTGCTGTAGTGCTTCTATTGCATGCGTGTTTCTCAGTGCGTATTGATCATTGCTCTCCATTTCACCCATGTATTCAAAATACTCGCTTCCAGGTACTGTAAAAAAATCACTTTCACCCTTTGCAGCATTTTTAGGATTCGAAGAAGGCTTGAGCATGTTATAGCCTGACTTTTGACTCGCTTTAGTAGTCAGAATTTGCGTTTCATGCCAAGAAGAAATGTGGCTAGATTTCGCCGTACCTGTATCAAAATCGACTAAAAACTCAGTACCCGGCTTATAAAAACTGATGTCATCAAAAATATTGAGCGTATGGGCAGACTTAGTATGTGTAAAACAAAATGATAGCCCCTCCTCCGATAACAGACGTCGAACAAATTCAAGATCTGATTCTTCATATTGTACTTTGTATGTGTATTTAGGATAGGACTTGGTTAACTCAAAACTAAAGGCAACACTATGCTCCGATAGTACTTCAGAGATAATTTCCTTTATATCTTTATGCTGAAATATTCTGCAATTTTTTCGATATTCAGCGAAACGTAATTTAGGCTCTATTAATAATTCTATGTTTTTATAATTTTCGCCTTTATGTGTATTAGAAACCCTTTTCCCTTCTAATCTTGCAGCAGAAACATAACCATGCATATAACGAGGATTTGAAGAAACATCCTCATTATTTTCAAGGGTAATGGTAACTTCCTTACCAATAATTTCGTTTAATTCACTTCGTTGATCATTAAAGTAAGCTTTAGCACGCAATGAAAAAAGTTCTGAGATCTCTTCTCTATACTCAAACGAGTTTAGTATGATGGCATCTTTACCGAATGGCGAAGAAATTCGGATGAAATTGTTATCTTGAGTTGCTCTTTTCATTAAATACTTCTTTCAAAAAAATGCGGAGGAATACTCCCCCGCATGAAAATTACATTTGTTGACCTTTAACACCACTGTAGCCGTATACCAATGGAGCAGAAGTGTTGTTCTTATCGTCAGTAGGAGTCACTGTCATCATCATTTCTGTGTAAGAAATTGTGATAGTTTCAACTGGACGATCGTCTTGGATAGAAACTGAGTAGTTAGAAATCATCGCATCAGTCAGTTCGATCTTCATGATCTCTTCAACCTTCTCACCCTGCTTAGTAATATGGAAAACCGCTGGTTTACCTTTACCAATCGTCGCTTCTTTAAATAAGTCAGGAGAAGAACGGTCTTGAAGTTTAGTGATAGTCAAATCATATAGACGAGTAGCGCTCGCTTCACGGTCCATCGCTGTACCAGTGTATGATGAGATCTCACGACCTACACTCCAATCTACAGATAGTAGTGTAATCAAATCTTTGTATTGCTCGGCTGTTGCCTCACCCTTAATATCTGCGTATTTAAGATACGTATTAGACTGCATGCTAATCTCCTATAGCATTATTAATTGACATATATCGTAATAATTTAATTATCTGACGTTTGGTGATAATTAGTGATTAATGTATCAAAAACTTCATTTTAAATACGCCCTGTTATATCTTTAAATAAGATTTAATTTAAGCGTTTTTTATAAAAAATAATAGTTAATATGAACCAACTCCCAATTATTATTGAGAGTGTAAAGGATGTTAAACTATTGAGACATCAAGTCCACTAGTTGTACCTTTAACAATAATTTCATCAAACGTCTTATCATTAAGAATTGCATGCAATATTTCATGAGAAATCTTCGGAAGCAATGTATTTTCTATGGTTGTTTGTACCACACGCGCACCACTCCCAGACTCATTGCTATTGTCTACAATATCATTAATTAGTTCCTCATCAAAAAACAGGTCAGCGTTATAGTGCTTACGAATACGAGTCGTAATTTTATCCAACTTTAATTTTGTTATTTCTATCAATACTTTTCTTGATAGAGGCAAATAAGGTAATACATTCACACGCCCTAAAAATGCTGGTTTAAAGTCAACCAACAAATCATCGCGTAAAGCATCTTTTAGTGCTGACGGCTCAGGAGCTAAATCAGGATCAGAATACAAAGACATCGTCGTTTCGGTCCCTGTGTTCGCGGTCATAATAATAATAGTGTTTTTAAAGTCTATATCTCTACCTTCACCGTCTTTAATTGAGCCTTTATCAAATACCTGATAAAAAATATCTTGAACACCAGGGTGCGCTTTTTCCATTTCATCGAGGAGAATTACACTATAAGGTTTACGTCTAACAGCTTCAGTCAGTACACCTCCTTCTCCATAACCGACATAACCAGGAGGAGAACCTAATAGCAATGAGACTTTATGCTCTTCCTTAAATTCCGACATATTGATAGTCGTGACATTTTCTTCACTACCATACACTTTCTCTGCAATCGCCAAAGCCGATTCGGTTTTACCCACTCCGCTTGGTCCGGTTAGGAGAAATACACCATTTGGTCGTGTCTCATCCGTGAGCTGCGCACTCGCGGTTTTTATCACTTCAGACATGAGCTCTAAAGCGTGATCCTGCCCGACAACTCGCTTACACAAACTTTCTTTCAAACCCAATACTGCTTGGATTTCATCATCCTGAAGTTTACCCAGCGGTATACCGGTCCAATCCGAAATAACTTCTGCGATTAGCGCTTCATTTACATGCGAAAAAACTAACGGCTGTGAGTTAGCGGAAAGGTTATTTTCAAGCTCTTGTAACTTGTCTCTAGCAGTTTCAGAACCCTCCTGGATTATTTGGGTTCTAAGTGACTTAGCTTCACTTACCCATTCTTTTTCTTTTTCCCAAAGTACCTCTAATTCAATAATGTCATTAGATAGCGCATCAATCTCTTTTCGGACACCTTGGAGCTGCACATCAAGAGATGCTCCTAATCGATTCTCTTGGCTAAGATGCTCATACTCAGCTTGCTTTGCTTTAAGTTTATTTCTTTTCGCATCTAGGCCTCCCGGTGTAGATGACTGACTTAACGCAACTCGAGAGCAGGCCGTATCCAAAACAGAAACCGCTTTATCTGGCAGTTGACGACCATTAATGTATCGAGCTGAGAGTTGGACCGCTGCATTGAGAGCTTGGTTAGTGATATGAACATCGTGGTGTTGTGCCATTACATCAAGTAAGCCTCGTAACATTTCGATCGCGAGTTCAGGGGCAGGCTCATCAACCTTTACGACTTGAAAACGCCTAGTTAAAGCTGCATCTTTTTCAAAATACTTTTTATACTCTGCCCACGTTGTTGCTGCGATCGTTCTGAGTTCACCTCTCGCTAATGCTGGCTTCAGAATATTCGCCGCATCACCTTGGCCCGCTTGCCCACCACCGCCAATTAGGCCATGAGCTTCATCAATGAACAATATAATAGGCTGTGGAGCGTCGTTTACTTCCTTAACAAGGTTCTTAAGCCTGTTTTCAAACTCACCTTTCATGCCTGCGCCGGCTTGCAGTAACGCCAAATCCAGAGACTTAATTGCCACATTTTGCAGAGCGGGAGGTACATCGCCATCAATGATCTTTTGCGCCAAACCTTCAACAACGGCTGTTTTTCCAACACCAGCTTCTCCCGTAAGAATCGGGTTGTTTTGTCGGCGTCTTAATAAAATATCGATCATTAGGCGAATTTCATTATCTCTACCAATCACCGGATCTATTTTACCTTCCCTAGCTTGCTCAGTAAGGTCTGTTGTAAATTGATTCAAGGCGGAATTCGCGTTTGACTGCGCTAAGTCATTCGATCTTGATTGAGGCGCATTACTTTCTTTAAAGTTCAATAAGCGAGATGGTTCTATCTTGTTTAGTTCAGGACTAATCGAACCAGCCATGTTGACTAACGTATCATCAGACAAGTAGGCAAATAAAAGATGGATGCACCCCAACTGTTCTTGATTGAATTCAATGGTTGCAGATAACAAAGCATTTTGCATAACAGTCACCGTATGAGCTGATAGCCCAGGCACCGACTGGCATCCTGTTTTGTATTTTTCTAATGCCTTTTGAATATCGGTTTCAATCTTGATTTTATCGACATCAAATTCGTCAAAAACTTCAGAGTAAATATCGTCAGGATGGCGGATAATCATCATTAACCAGTGAGACATTTCAATACTGTGATGAGTTCGGGAGCTTGCCATCGCAGCTGCCTGTTCAAGTGTTTCCTTAGCCTGAGGAGACAATCTTTCGACCAACGCTGAAAGTGAGAGTGAAGCCATTACATTTCCTTTAAATAGTAATTGTTATAGTTCGATCTTTTGTACGTTCGTGTTTTTTAAGCACAGAACCAATACCTAACTGCCCCTGCTGTTTCGATAAACAAGCTTGTGGTAGCAAACTATGTTTGGTGGTGAGCTGCCACTTCAGTTGTTTATGTTTTCCAATCAACTCATAAGCAGCGTTCTTAATGATTGCTATATTGGGTTGGTTAGGAAGCAATTTACTAACTAGCTGTTTATCTTTTGGCAGAAATTCTATTGTTGTCCCCGCGTTGATATTCCATGCTTTCGAACCCAAAGAAGCTCCTAAACCAAGTTGAGCAAACTGCCCTTCAGGCATAGTTCGGGATGCAAGGCGTGTTTGCTCTTCTTTCGTAAGGTGTAACCATTGTCCTTGAAATTCATGAACTTTTACTTGGCATCCAGATAAACATTCAAGAATACTTTTTAGTCCACCTTTACTTCTCATTGGTGAAGCAAACACACCACCATAGTGCCGGGACAGTGAACTCCCTTCCCCAGTTAATGCCGATTTACAGCTTTCTAACGGCGAACGCGCGCCCTGCGCATGCGCACGAGACTGAACAGTCAGCTGACTCAGTTGCCAACATCGATAATAAAGAGATAATAAGCGATGATTGAAAATATCGTAGAAGTCCACCATAGCCGTATCGCCTTCTTTTTGGCGATGTAAAGCTAATTCACTATAGTGCTGGGGAAGCACACCTTGCTCACCCGTTAGGCCAATTAAATTGGTCTCAATCTCTAACTTGTTGTCATCTATATTTTTCAGTTCACAAAGCTGAGCATTTTCAAAACCTAATGATGGATTAACCTTTAAGTTTAGCTTTTCATGCTTCGGTAACGCATCTGTTCCTATTTGCGCCTCTGCTTGCAGAACTTCGTGTTCAATAAGATGAATCGCTTCAAACAATGGATGTTGCTTTAATTCTCGATAAAACTGTTCCGCGCTCATAGCAACACCTTATCGCCAGTTAATGCGGGCCATACGTGGAAAGACTTTCCCGTGGACTTAAGTCTTATTTCTAACTGCGTAAAAATGTTAATTTCAGCATATTGCGAGAAGTAAACAGATAAAACACTACCTAAGAGAAAGATCTGCTCTTTAGGTAAAATTTGATCAGAAACCGTCAAAATAATTTTTATACCGTGCGCAAATCCAACTTTACCTTTCTGACTAATTCTTCCTGTAGTAGGCTCAAACTCTAACTTAGTTAAAGCATCGATTACCGCTTTCGTTTCTGCTGTCCCAGAAAATGCATAGAGATTAAGGGTCTGCTTCAAAGTTGCTAAACCATCTTCCTCGGTAAAATGGTTTAAAGTTAAAAGCTTAGTTAACTGCCATCGTGTGCTTTCATCCATTTCTGGCCGAATGGTTTCTGATAAAGAAACTAAACAACGAACAGATTCGAAATTGTCATTTACCTCCGGTAAAGATACTTGCGGCAGCCCACCTCCAAATGGAAGTTTCTGCGCTAAGTTGCGGTTACAGCACTCAGCTTCCACGTACATTAACCAGTTTTCCCGGCTATCCGGGCTGAACAATTGATGTTTTTTATCAACAAAAGAAATGTAAGTTTCTCTACCTGGCTCATCATACCCACCAGCCCAGTTCTTATCCTCACGTCTCATCAACCAATAAATCTCACTAGTGTTCGTATAATGCGTGTGCTCACCAGCGTGATAACATGGCAAATTGTGGTACGTTTTGTTCCAGTTTCTCAACGTTACGTCAGAAATTGAGACAACCTCATTACTTTCAGCTTCTTGGTATTGTGGAGACAAGTGGTAATCGTATTCAGTTGGTAGAATACGCTTAGGCTCCATAATACTTTTAAATAAGTTGATTACAGGCACACAACCTACCATTAAGCTTTCTTCGTCCACTTGCTTTGGAAGCCAGTCATCGTTGGTATCAAAGTAAAAATACAGCTCGACTTGCTCTCCAAGATCTAGCTCAGATAATCCAAGTTCGGTGATATCAAAGAACATAAACTTCTCAGGAAAGTGCAAATACTCAACAAGTAATCTTGCTCCTGAAAAGCTTCTTTTACTGTATGGCACAACTTTCTCATCTTCTGAAAATCCTACTTCAGAAAGATGTCTTTGGGTTAAAGGACGAACTTCTTTGCCATCCACAACAACAGATAAACCAATTAGGTTTTGAAACAGCATTTGGTAGAGCTTAAAAGTCAATTGAGATTGACCGTTTAAATAGAAGCGCAGCCGTTCTATCCCCATTTCACCAAGAGGAGTCTCTTCATCTTGAGCCGTGAGCTGTACTTTCAAAACTGAATGAGCATTGCTTTCCCATCGTGAGCCAACTGGCTTGAAAGGCGCATTTTTAAAAACGCCAGAGGTCACATCAACAGGATACATTCTGACCGGATAACAAGTTCTAAACTCGCATTCATGATATCCAGTAGCACCGATAACAACTCGCTCGCCTTCTTCTACATCAAAATAAGAGGAAGTGGAGTTAGAACAGCTCATTTTAATGACTGACATTGACGGGATTGGGGCGTGAAAATCCGGATATAACTGTCCCATCAAAGACTCTGTAAACTGAGGGTAACTATTGTCTAAGCTTTGTCTAATCCTTGCTGTTAGAAATGCGCAGCCTTCTAACAATCTTTCTACGTGTGGATCGTCAACCTGTTCCTCACTAATACGAAGTCTCGCGGCAATCTTGGGATACTGCTCACCAAACTCTTGCCCTTTGTGACGCAAATAAGCTAACTCGCGATTATAGTACTTGAGAAACTCTTCACTCATTTTGCTCTACTCAGTTTCATACCTAAATTTACCGGCTCTACTTCAGAATTGAATCGCACTTCATGAATACTGTTATCAATTAAGCAAGTGGCATTTATCTGTAACCTCAATACCCTATCAATAGCGTTTTTCTCGTCCGAAATCTGGACATGAGGGTTCCTTAACCTCGGCTCAAACTCTTTAATTGCATCATGAACGATGTCGCAAAGCTGATTCTGCCCTTCTTGGCTGCTATAGGGCATTGAGGAAAAATCTGGCAGCCCATAGTTCAATATTGAATAACGAACCTCTAGAAGATCATCAGGAATATTTTTCCATCCAATACGACTATTCAGCATCGACTCTAGATCTCTAAGTAAGCTGCTCAACATCTGTTGCTGGCTTGCAGGGAAGTCTTTCTCATCTCGAGTGAGAGGATCACTATCTATCAATTTGTCGAGCAGAGAAACGGTTAACGACATGATATTTCTACGCTATTTATTTCTGTTCTAATAATGTAGTCAAATCACAGATTGGAAGCGCTGAGTCATCGACTAACCAACATTTTTGACCCAAGCCAACAAAAGATTCTTGCTCACCAATCTGCTTCCAATCCGTTTCTCGACCTAACTTTTGCGCATCGGTCTCTGAGTCAACATATGTCAACGGCATATGGCCTTCGCCTTCACCAAGTCCATCGATATCAAACTCGACAGGTCGCCAAATACTCTCTAACAAAGAAGTAGGTGCTTTAACTTCTAGCGTATGGATGCTCGATATGGGTACAAGAAAATAGTTACCTGCTGTAGAAAACAGTTCAATGTAACCACCTAAACGATCATCAATATCTCTAGCATCTTCGTAGTTTGTGCCGTTTACGTTAAACCCTTTAATAGTACGATGCTCTTCAATGCGATGCGATAGACGTGACGCTTCTTCGTACTCTTGATTTCCGAGAGCAAGATTAAATCGAACAAGCTCTTTAGTTAATTCCTCATCACCTAATACTTTGGCACTAGCCGCACCATTGATAAAATCTTTTCTAGCTTGAGCTGCTTTCACTAAATGTCGTAGCTGACTTGCACCAGGCAGATACTCAGGAAACAATTTAATCGATTGCATGAGCTGAGCGTCCGCACGCTCGAAGTCACCATCAATGCACAGAAGCTCAATGAAGGAACTTCTCAAGCTCGCATCTTTAGGTGTTGCTTTAATTTCATCAATTAATTGCTCTAGAGCGTGTTGCAATAGGCCTTGGGACAAAGCATTTTTCCATTGAGTCATTGTTATTTCCTTACACCATGTGCTCTGGTGATAATTCGGTAATTAATTTAATGCTAGATACCATTTGATCGAGTTGAAAATGCGGTCGCAAATGGATAACTGAGTAATAATGTCCAGGAGTTTCTCTTTTCTCTCGAACTGTAATTTTCGCTTCATTTAGGGGGTATTTAGCTCGAAGCTCATCAGACGCTTCATCTGATGCGGTAGTGTACTGATGTAACCAGCGTTGAAAGTCACGCTCTAGGCTTTCTGCGTCTTGATACCCACCAATTTTGTCACGCCCCATAACCTTGAGATAATGTGCGACTCGCGATACACACAATGTGTATTGCAACATCGATGTCAGTTTTGCATTCGTTGAAATATGCTTTTCTGCGTATTGTTTGGGCTTGTAGAGAGATACATTCGAGGTCATCCCCACCATATCGGTCTCAGGTATTGGAGAAATAGAAATAAAACCGCACTCAGACAATTCTTGTTCTTTTCTCTCAGAGATTTTCAAGTTTAACGGACATCTTTCACGATCATTCTTGCCATTAACACGCATCTTGCTCCTTGTAGGAGCGACGATAATACCCTGACTGTAATCGCCTTGTTTAATCCCTCGCATATGCGTGAACCAACCATGTTCCTGAAATGCTCTAATTGATACGGCAGCAAAACAGTACGCACTACTCCCCCATAGCAAATCTCGGTTGGAGTCGTAGATGTGTTCTTGAAAATTGAATTTATCATTCCGCGAGCCATCACTTTTGTATGGCTGACGGAACAAGACGTTAGGTGCAGTCAAACCAATAAATTTAGCGTCATCGTTGTCTCTCAAACTACGCCACTTTGCATAATCTTCCTGTTCAAATTGGGCCGCTATATCTCTTATCGCAGAGAGTTGAGCGAAACTATCAACACCAAACATCTCTGGCGATGCAGACATGATAAATGGGCTGAATGCTGCAGCTGCAGACTGAGAGATCTTACTCAACACAGACAGATCTCTATCAAAATAATTTTTACTAGGATCACAGCGAAGCTGATAATCTCCAACCACCACACCAAAGGGTTCTCCCCCTGCCATCCCATATTCATTTTGATAGAGCAACTTAAATAGTGCTGATTGGTCAAACTCGATGGCTTTTAAAGCATCTTTACTGATTTCATTCCATGTCGCCGTTAAAACCTTAACTTTTACAGAATCCGATGAATGAGAATCAACCTGTTCACATAAATACCTAACTCCAACCCACCCCCTTTCGAGCTGTTGAAACTCAGGATGATGTAATATTTCATTTAGTTGAGATTCTAATAGCTCATCAATGCGGTTAATTGTGTTCATCACACTATGACGAAAGCTGTCCAAATCTCTTGAACGTGTACCTTCTAGCCAAATTCGCGCTGACGATACAAGATCAGAAGATTCATTGAATCGAGTCAACCACGGGCTATCAAGTTCAGCGTAGCCTCCGGTACTGAACTCATGTTTTAGCTTGCTAGGGTCGCGAAAGTTAAGTGACACTGCTAATTCCATCTAGAACATAAAGATTGGTCATGGCTGGCCTTTCGACCAGCCAATTCGTTTCTTATCCACCTGACTGAGGGATCTTGGCCACAAGTCGCAAAGATGTCGTCAGTTCTTCCATTTGCAACCAAGGTTTCAGCCATGCTACGGCATTGTAAGAACCAGGTGCGCCAGGAATTTCCTTAACCTGAACACGAGCGTCTGCTAGAGGGTATTTCGCTCTGATCTCTTGACCACCGCCTTCAGAAGCATTGACGTAACCTAGGATCCAGCGGTTCAGCCAAGACTCAACGTCTTCTGCTTCCATAAAGCTACCAATTTTATCTCGAGCCATTACTTTCAAATAATGCGCAAAACGAGATGTTGCCATCATATAAGGTAGGCGGGCAGAAATAGCCGCATTGGCCGTTGCTTCAGGGGATTCATGGTTCGCTGGTTTTTGACAGGTTTGCGCACCAAAGAACACTGCATAGTTGGTGTTTTTGTAGTGACAAAGCGGTAAGAAACCAAGCTTACCAAGCTCCGCCTCACGTCTGTCGGTAATACCAATCTCTGTTGGGCACTTCATATCAGGGTCGCCATCATCACTCATGAAGAAATGCGTTGGCAAGTTATCCACTCGACCGCCGCCTTCTGCACCACGGATGGCAGTACAAAATCCATATTTTGAAAATGCGTCAGTTAACTTAACACCAAGAACATACGAAGAGTTCATCCAACAGTAGTCGTTATGTTCAGCGTTAACAGCAATACCTGAAACAGGATCTACTTCGAACTCTTCAAACCCAAACTCTTCGACTGGAGCGGTAGCTTGTCCGTATGGCAAACGAGCAAGGACTTTTGGCATCGTCAGACTAACGAAGCGCGAATCGGCACTCTCGCGGAACGAACGCCATTGGGCGTATTCTAGTGATTCAAATACCTTATCTAGGTCGCGTGGTTTTGACAGCTCAGTCCACTCATCAAAGCCGAATAGTGCTGGTGAAGCCGCGGACAAGAATGGAGAGAAGCCAGAAGCCGCTACATTTGACATTAGGCGTAACGACTCAATATCTTCTGGGTGGTTGGTAAACTCATAGTCTCCAATCAATGCACCATACGGTTCACCACCAGCACTACCAAACTCAGACTCGTAAACCTTTTTAAAGATCTGGCTTTGATCAAACTCAACAGCTTTGCTCAAGTCTTTATGTAGCTCTTTCTTGGTCATACTCATCATGCGAACTTTCAGAGTAGAGCTGGTCTCTGAATTCATCACTAGATAATTTAAGCCGCGCCAAGAACCTTCGAGTTTCTGTAATTCTGGGTGATGCATTACTTCAGACAACTGATCAGAAATCTGCCTATCGAGCAAATTAATCGCTTCACGAAAAGTTACTGTTAGGTTTTTGTTCCAAGTAACTGTCCCTTTCATTGCTTCTTCAGCGAGCGTTTTAATCAGCTCCTCAGCACGAGAAGCTTCGGTCTGCTTAGTCGCACCAATAGCTTGATCTAAGAATGAAGTTGTCTGTTCATTAACTGTTGGATCTAACTGTTTTTCAGCTTCAGTCGTCATTATTCCGCTCCTTCAGTACTGTCTGACTTCGCTTTCTTGTCAAGATCTAACTCGCCTGCAAGTCTTGCCAGATTGTCCGTATTGTTCAAAACATCCTCTAGGATATTTTCAAGCTCTTCTGAGCGGTCAACTTTTGTCATCAAATCACGCAGTTTATTACGCGTTTCCATCAATTGGCGTAGTGGATCAACTTGATTTACGATCGCAGCAGGCTCAAAGTCTTGCATTGATTTAAAGTTTAAATCGACCTCAAACTGTGAATCGTCATTCGCAAGCTTATTCGCAACTTTAAACTTCACCGATGGATTCATTTTTTTGAGTACATCGTCAAAGTTATCTCGATCGATCTGAATAAAACGGCGGTCTTTTAATGGCTTCAACGCTTCTGTGTTTTGACCAGCGAAATCACCCATTACACCTACAACAAAAGGCAGTTCTTTCTTAAGAGTTGTACCTTCAGTTTCAACATCATAGGTAATGTGGACACGAGGCTTCCGTACTCGTGATAGTTTCGAGTGGATACTCGTCATACCATTCTCCCTTTATTAATTTTCATTTTGTTCTGCTATGCCAACCAAACGGAAGTAGCTTTTCTTTGCATCCCCGTCGGAGATAAGTTCCGCCAGTAACTCCGGCAGAGGCATCCCACACCAACGAATGATCTGTTCGATGGAGTAAGAAACTGGTGAGTGAGGTTCACTCTCTCGGAAGAAATCAGCTACTTGCTGCAATTGTCTAATTGCCTGCTCTCGTGATTTCATGTTTGTCGCTAATAATGCATCACAACTTTGTGAACTTAACGGTTGTTCAGAAGAAGATTCATCAAGATCCTCTAGCTCTTCAAACACGGCTTGTGGTTGATTGAAACGATCTCCTAGAAGGTGCTTTAATGCCGAGTGTATTGATTCGAGTCTTTTTGATATATAAGAGCTAGGAGTCACATCACCGACCGCTTCGTCTAATCGCTGACTGAATTCATTAAATGATTCTGTAGCGAACTCCAAATCCGTGATTAATTCTTGATAAAACGTATCAGAAGTCGACTTAACCGTAGTTATAATTTCAGATAGCTCAACAGCCCCAAGCTCGACTCGATTTCGGCGCTTATCTTCGTCTAAGCGCTCAAGCTCTATAGCTTGCTGATATTCCCAATAGGCATAAGCTTGCTCCACGCCTAAGTCAGTCAATGGTATACAAGCAATTGGAAAAATAAGTGTTCCTTCACTATCGATACCATTGAGGCCAATAATCGCCGATATTCTTGTCTCAATACCATCTTCATCAGGCATTGGGTACAGATCATCCCAAAAGTTCTCAATTAAACTGGTTGCGAGTTTGTAGCCAACGCCCATACCACGAAAACCATACAATCGAGTTAGGGCTTCTATAAGCCAGGCAACAAATTCCAAATCTTTAGACTGATTCGTGAGTATTTCTGGGACATCTTCAATAAATACTCGCCATAAATTACTGTGGGTATAGATACTTTCTTCTTCTATAAGAGCATTACGTTCAGCGTTGCGGGCGGCCATACGCTGATCTTTCAACCGATAGTAAGCAGACTGTGGTGATACATCCTCTCTAGGATCAATACCTGTAGGATTTTCTTGAGATATAGGAGCCAACGCTTGTTCATACCAATCAAACATTTCATTACTCATAAGCTCTCCCTCTTAGAAAGACAGGTATCGTCGCGTCTTCTCTAGTTACTGTTTCGCACTCCGTTTGCGCTTGGCGAACTTTGATCAAAGCACAAGTTACGTTATCACTTGCGCCCCGAACCAAAGCCGAATGCATGAGCGCTAATCCAGCTTGGTTGACTGAGTCTGCATACAATGTCCGATGAATTTCATCACTCGTAAGTTCCTTAGAGAGTCCATCGCTACAGAGTAGAAACTGATCGCCGTCAGCCAACTGCCCTGAAACTTGATCAATAGTGACACTTTCGTCGACCCCAACAGCTCTGGTAATAACATTTGCAAGAGGGTGCGATTCGGCATCTTCAAATGCCAATAAGCCCTGATCCACTAAGTCCATGACTTGACTATGATCACGTGTTTTTTGGACAAAATTACCACTTCTAAGCTGGTAAATTCGGCTATCACCCACCCAAAGACAGTGGTAATACCCATCCTGAATAAACAACAAAACAAGTGTTGTTCCCATCGTTTTACCGTCTAAGTGATTTTGTGCGTATTGGTAAATTTCTAAGTTCGCTTCTTGAACCACTCTTCGGATATCATCGATATTAGTATTGGAGACATCCTGCATGTGGCGCGCGACTCTATCCACTAGCATCTGGCTTGCTATATCGCCAGCACTGTGTCCACCCATTCCATCGGCAACCACCCAAATATGCTGTTCTGTCATATCCAACAGAGCATCCTCGTTATAAGGGCGTACTTTTCCTGCGTGCGATTTAGCAAAGGTAAAATAGTTCCAATTCATTCTTCTATCCTACCAATTCCACTTTTTCCAGCCGCCATCAAGCATGGCTGAAAACTGACCAATTGAAGGAAATCCACTCGTAATGAACATGCATGGTTCAACCTTCGTTGAACCTTCAGTCCACCAAAAACATGGTTTACTCAATTTTTCTTTAATGAAGTAATTCAAAAGCGTGTTTTGATCAGTATTGCCGTGATCATGAAAAACTGTAGATATTTGGCTTTGATAAAGAAACTCCAGAGGCCTCACTTCACTTGTTACATTCGCAACGAGGTCATTTTTTTCTTGAGTACTCTTATGCCAAACATCAAAGACAAAGTCGTCCTCAAGTACTGAAAGAGCAAGAGCTGCACTGTCCTCGGTCCAAGCTCTGTCACCCCAATATTGCGCAGCTTCACCTTTTACGGCACGAGCTATAGTAAAGAAAAAGTATCTACCGCATGCATCAACACTAGGAATCATGCTACCAATGTAGGTTGAGTCTTCTAAATAGCTAATATCCAAAGCAAAGTGCCACACAGGAGCCGTTAAAAAGTGCTCATTCCAGCTTTCACCCAGTTGTTCCCTGCTGACTGCAATAACCGCTTGTTGCCAATCATGCCAACGCTCCGAGAAATTTTGTGATAAACCATCTTTCACAAAGTCCCCTTTTGCAGGCATTTTACCGATATAACCCCAGCCTGATGTTATAAGGTTCGTGGACATCTGAACCTCTCCATTTCATTTGACCAAAACGGATTAATGGCACTAGAAGGAATAAGCTCTAGTTGCACCTTATTTCCCTTTAAATCAATCATAACTATATTGTCTTTACGCGATTCTGGCCTTGCTTTAAGTGATTGATCCAAAAGCTTGAATATGCCCCACTCACCTTCATAGGTATGCGCAATTTCGCGTTTAGATTCAGGTGGTGTGAACACAATTCGAGTCTGATCTTGACCGGCAGGCCAACTCAACGATTTAGCTCTTGCTGGTCCATGCTTATAAACCAAATCTTGTCCACCCAACTCTAAGACAAATCGAGTAATGTGCTGGTCTAGATAAACAGGCTTCATCCCAAACTCTACGCGTAAGGAATTATCGGATTCAAAGAAAGACTGCCTGATACGTTGCGCTCTTTGAAAGACCATTAGTGTTTCTGGACGAACTCCAATTTCTTTTTCTAATCGCCAACGACTTTTCGAAGTATCCACAAACGGTTCGAGGTATTCTTGGAAGAATGCGTCAAGCGTACCTCCATAACCAAAGAATCGCTTAAAGTCTTTCAATCTAACTTCTCTGCTCGCGTTGGGCTCGAATGGATATCTGCCAGCAATAGTCCGCTGATAAGGGCGGACCACCTGTGTTACCCAAAGTTGATTTAGATGATCCTTCGAACCGCTCTCCGCAAACTTAACCGACTCTTGAGAAAGCTCACCTAGCCATTGATTAAATGGTCTCGGCAAAAGTTCTTTAGCACGAGCAAAGGAAGCTGCGACATCTTGTGTAACGGTTCCATCTAAAATACTTTTGTAGGCAATTTTCTGATTGTTACCAGAGCTTGATAAGTCACTTAAATACGAACGCAAGTTAACCATTGCTTGTTGAATATCATCAAAGTCTTGCTCACCAAGGCGTAAGATCTCTGAAAAATGCGATTCGACTTCTTTACCTGGCAGAGCAACATTGAAACCGTTTTCTTCAGGTAAATACATGTCTAGTCTATCTGCCGTATTTGAAAACTTAACTTTGGCAACTTTACCAACAACTTCAGAAGCGGCTTTTTGATTTTCTGACAATGATACTTTTGATAGAGCAACCTCTTTTTGGATTGCTCTCAACAAAGATTCGATTGGTCTTTCAACTCCAGATAAAACCCTCGCTTGCTCTGTCGCAAGTTCTAGGCTCGGAGCCTGCTTCAATTGAATATCTTCGATCAACGTTTTCCATTCATTAACATAATCTTGATAGTATCGAGACTGAACGCCTTGGATGGCACTATCTTGATCAATTTCATGGGCCTTAAGATCGTCACCATAAACCCAGTTCTCTTCCATTAGGCTTTTTACTGTACGGTTGATCTGAATCTGAAAAATGCTATGAAAACCATTGTACGTGTAGAAGCCCGAAATGCCTTGTGATAGCGGTTTTCCACTCGCTCGCTCGAACTGCTCAAGCCCTTTGGGTCCCAATACATCAGTCAAGCGAAATGAAGGTACATGACTCTTAGAAAATTGTATTTTCATTCGCTGATAAGCACGTTCAGGTAGAGACATTTGAGTCAACACTTCTCGAGCACTCGTCACAGCAGCAGTGTTGTAAGTAAAGCCTTGTCCATCGTTGCCTAATAAATATTGAGTGTGCTGTAGCAAGCGTCTTCTTAAGTCTACGTTTAGCTCACCCGGATATTGACGTTCGAAATAAAAGTTAAACCAAGCCAACACTTCATCTTGTTGATATTTGTCTGGATTGAATAACATCAAATACGTTTTTAACGTTTCGTACAAATACTCACGATGCTGTTGATTGCTCTCCATTTCTGACACCAGGCTATCAAGAAGCAAAGGGGCGTAATATTGGGTCAAAGCATCAGAATATGCATTGCTTGCCGCCTGAGATACTTTGTCTCCTTGATAGAGACCAAACCTCTTTACAGAGTCGGCATCACCGTAGTTGCTTTGCTTTCCGAGAGGAAGCGTCATCAACCTATCTAATGTTTCTACAGCTGAAACAATATCCGCTTCAAAATCTAAACTTTGAGCGCCAATCATTGCATCAATATGGCTAGCTTGTTCATTGGTGTCGACAATTAACCGTGAGTTCCACTTATAACTCATAAACCAAAGCGCAGAAGCTCCTAGCAGTAGCGTTGTACATCCAATATAAACACCTCGACGCATCCAACCTGACTGCTTTTGATAGTGACGATTAACTGTTCCTAACAGTTGCTCTTTGAAAATAACCTTGTCAAAAAGATTCTTTACGAAATAACTATGAGAACCAGTCTGACTCTTTGCTAGAGCTAAACGATTTAACCCAAGTCCATTGGTTGATTCATTCATCAGCTTATCGACTGGTAAGCCTTCTTGAACCGAACTCAACATAAACACACCACGAATCAAGGCAGGCTCTTCAAAACTGTTTTGTGCAAAAATTTCAGCTAAAAACTCGTCAAGATTAGCTTGTAGCACTCTTAATTGCTTTGGAAATTCAAAGATAAGCGCGCGTTTATCTAAATCGTCCTCTGTTTCAAGTATTCTAAGCATACGGGCATCAAGGCGCTCCAACATGCCATGAAATTCTTTGTTGAATAGAGAAATAACGCCTCTTTCATCATCCACTTCACGAGGGAACATGAAACCAAATAATTCCTCTCGCTCTTCCTTACTTAAATCGGCAAAGAACTCATTGAAACCGGCAACTAAATCCATTTTGGTGAGCAATACGTAAATCGGAAACTGCATGCCTAACTGGTTTTTCAGTTCTTGAAGTCTCGACTTAATTGCTCGAGCATGAAGACTTCGCTCGGTTCGAGTCTGAGACATCACGCTGGCTAAGCTTATCGTAACAATCGCACCATTAATTGGTCTTTGCGTTCTATACTTTTTCAACAATCCTAAGAAACCATGCCACGCTTTAGAGTCGACCTTTTCTTGACTGTCTTGTGTCGTATACCGGCCAGCCGTATCTATAAGAACTGCTTTATTTGCAAACCACCAATCACAGTGGCGAGTGCCACCTACACCGGCAATAGAGTCAGAGCCAAGGCTGTCTCCTAATGGAAACTCTAACCCCGACTGCTTTAATACGGTTGTTTTCCCCGTTCCAGGAGGGCCAATCAATACATACCACGGTAAGTCATACAAACTTCTCTTGCCTTTGTGTGTTTTCGTCACTACTTTGACAGCTTGCTCAATACGCTCGCGCATTAAGTCAATTTCACTTGCCGCTTCTTTATCTGATTGGCTATCAACCTCAAGCAACGTTTGAATACTTTCGTCTTCTTTCACCTTCTGCTTATGCTGCTTGGTAACGTTAAATATCGCCCAAAGCAACACTAACACAAGAATAGTGACTAGCCGTTGAAAGTCACTCTTTAGGGGCTCATACCCCGCTATCGTAATAAGTGGACCAACAACCCAAATGAAAATAGAACAAGCAGCGACACCGATAAGACCGAGAAACCATCTTTGAGTAAATATTCTGCCAATTTCTTTAATACGCATCTCTATCTACCTATTATTAATTCGCGACAAGAAGGTCGATTTCAATCCGGCGGTTAATAGCTCGGTTTTCATCACTACTGTTTTCAACTAATGGTCTTGCATCCCCCAATCCCTCGGGTATCACTCGCCCTTCTAATGCACTATTCGAGATCAGTTGTTCAGACATAGCAGTGGCTCGAGCTAATGATAGGTGCCAGTTCGAGGGATATTTACTCGTGAAAATAGGCCTATCGTCGGTGTGACCAGTAACAATGATCTTGCCTTGGGTCGACTCCAATGTTCTCGCAAGCTTAGAAATAACGGGTTGGATGTAAGCGACAACATCAGCACTACCTGATTCAAATAGATCTTGAGACTTTAACGAAATTCTTACCCTGTCTTGCAGCGGCTCAACATTGATTAGCCCCTTACCGATCTCAGTTGCTAGATACATTGAAATCTTTTCTGCAATTGGCGCTGATTTTGATTCTGACGTTGCATCTTGGTTAAGTTGTTGCGGTTGAATCAAATTGACTAATTGAGAAAAGGTGCGATTGGATGCCTTATTTAGCTCATAGCTAAAATACATATATATGCAGACCAATAATGCCGCCGTTACAGAACATACAACCCAAAGAGGGGCTCTATCAGAAGCCTTTGAGCCATTCAAAATGTGTTGGTCGATACTATTACTTAGCTCCTGAGGGACTCCTCTCCCATAAGACTTAAGAGTAGCAATAACCTGTCTTCTCAATTTCCGGTGCGATTCCAGTCCATTTTTTTCTAAACGGTATTGACCCAGAAACCCGAGAGATAAGCACACATACATTAGTTCAAGCAAATCTAAGTTCGCATCTGGTTTCGCCATGCACTTATCAAGATGCTTAAAGAACGCTTCCCCACCTTGACTGCTAGCATAGAAGGAGCTGAGTAATGAATCGTGACTCCAGAATGAATGCCCACCCCAATTGGTGTTAAGGACAACTTCATCTAGTGAACAGCATAAACAATAACGAGCTGTATCAATGGTATCCAAATCAACGTCATGCTGACGTAATCGGTTCTCATAATCTCTAAGCTTTTGTGCCAATGTCTCTTTTAGAAACAACGGATCGGAATGAGTCGCTGTCGACCGAATTTGACCGATAATAGATAACAGGCCATTCGCCTCTGCTAGTAGAGAGTTATTCCCATAAGCGACCACTGAATCATTGTTCACCAATTCAGGGCTTTTTGAGATAACTACGGTATTATCCAGTGACTTTTCTGATTGTGGTTTCGATGCGGGTGCTCTTCCACCCGGTGTTGGTTTTACGATCGTTTGTTCCATACTGAGCGCGCCTATTGATTAATACTCCAAAGCTCAAGTTCAGCATTCGGAAAATGCCCTGATAGGTGAAGCGCAATACCGCCACTATCTTTTAGCCTCATCCAAAATGGCCCTTTCTTGACAACTTCGAAATAGACATAGCCCGTTTGGTAAGGAATCTGTCTCGGGACGACACTCAACGGCACTACGTTTATACCGTTGATCTGATTATTAATTAGATCGCGAATCTGTTCTGCGGGGCCAAACTTGAGTTGCGCTGGGACCAGGCGTCTTATTTCATCTGTTGTGGTATCTGCTTTAATTGCTAGCACAAATTGGCATGACTCAAGCAAGCGTTTATCTGGAAGTGGCGTCACTTGAATACCGTACTGGCGAGGCTCCAACGGAAGTTTGGTCGCAGTTTGGTCAAGAACAACACTGAGGTACTGACTGAGTATCTGATTCAACTCGCTATAGACACTTGATACATCTAAGTGATCATACGCAAGCAAACTTGGGACTCTTTTAGTTTTATTAGAAAAAGTGGCTAACTCACCAATGTAACCTTTAAGTGTCGTCGCTAATTCCAGTGGATGTAACCTATCTAACTCACTGAAATGCTTTAACTTAGCCTCATATCGGTTCAGCATTTGGAGCATAATGAAATCAACAGCAGATGCCGATGCAGATTTACCCTTAATCAAGCGCTGCGCAATAACGTCAGCACGCATCTTTGTCATCGCGATAACGTTACGTAGATAGGCTGACATAACTTTGTCGCTAAGGAGATTGATAAGCGGAGGAACGTACTCATCGTCTAGTATAACTTCCCCTTCAGGAGTTACCTCTTTGATCCTTAAGATAGGTAACTCCACATAACCCGCTAATTTGTCATTACTCGCTTTCAACTCTAGGTTAAGGGCTGCAACTTGGATGGTTTCCTCATCTTGTCCTGTAAGGTTATCTATCACGTCGATATCTTGAAGTACATAACGAGAGACGATCGATTCGCTTACATCCGAAACGTTTTTACCTGTAACACTTGAAAGAGGGAGAGTTATTTTTACTAACGTATTTTCAGTGTTTTTATCAATAAGTAGAGGCGAAACTGAATCGTTGGATATTAACGTATTAACCAACGTCATATCTGGCAAAACAGCTTCAAGATGCTCAAGTTCAATAAGACCATCTTTTAGCGCGTGTTTTTTTACTCGACATTTCCAAACTCCCCAATTGTAAGCCCCACCTAACTGATGTAAGCCCTTGAATTCTTGAGAGGTTGCGCGTTCTTGTTGTTGGAAGTGCTGGGGACGTAAAAACATTCCTTCGCACCAAGCCGTCTTGGAGTATTGCGTCATTTATAATTAGCCAACTAAACGTTATTTAACGACCAAAGACAGATCTTCTAACAATACTTGATATGTGTTGTAACCGGTCTTATCCACTTTAATGACTTGTCGCCAATTTGAGTTTTCAATATCTCGAAACGCGACGACAATGCCTAAATATTCTGTCTTTGGAGACATACTTGCTTGATATGTTTCTTTCTGACCTGGAGTTAATGAAACTTCATATTTATTCACTAAATCAGGTCCTAAGACTTTTTCACTTTCTTCATAAATAGAAAAAAAGTCCTGGCTTTCGAAAATGGTATTTGACGTTAATTCAAATACATACACCACTACAGGAGAAGGCCTGCCGTTTGAATCAGGATTAATGTTATGACTTGCTGCTATTTCTAAATCTGAGTATGGATCAACAACTAGGTTCGCTGCTGAGCACCCAAATAAAGCCATTGAAATTAATAACAAAATATATTGGTAAAACTTTTTCATCACCCTAATTCCTAGCCTTTGTTTTTTAATGCTAATTCATAGTGCTTAGCGAAGTCTTCTAAATAGAACGGAGACTCTTTATTGATAATATCATCGGATAACTTTTCATGAATATCCTCAAACCTCTTCCAACTTTGAGCATATTTTCTAGCTGGAATAACCTTATTAATAACCGTGTCTTTCGCTAAAGCATCTGAGTATATAGAAGTAGGTTCAACAAGTGACATAACACTCGAAACCGTACCTTCAACACCTTTCATTAAGGCTTGCTCATGACTTTCGATGTCATTAAATGCTTCTTTAATGGCTGCATTTGGCTTTAAGAAGCTAGCGGTTTGACGGTTATATAAGTTATGAATCGCATCTTCTAAGTTTGCAGAAAACTTTAAAGGGTTATTTTCTGACTTACGAAATGCGGTATGACTAAGTCGATTTGTTTGTTTAAACACTGCTCTGTTATGCAGTGTTTCCATTAAACCAACTAGCATCAAAGAAAATGACTCCCCCAGTTGTTCGAACCATTCCTCTCGGTTATCGCTGGGAATCATCATTGGATCTATACCCACCCCTCTAACAAAAGCCGCAAGTTCACCCCCATTGGTATCAAAGTTGGGAGTCGATAGGTGTTCTGATTGTCGGTTAACTTTCGGTAAAGTTTCAGATACGGTGCTCTGTTTTTCGGGCTTTGGGATATCAATAAAATCATCGACTAAACCAATATCTAGCTGAAAGTCAGAAGGAACACTTTCGTTTAAGAGTTCACTAGCACTAAGGCCTAGGTCAACAAATTCTGCTTCCGATGGACTTGAGACTACTTCAGGGGGTGCGCTAGAAAGACTTTTACTTGTCTCAAGACTGAATACATCTGTATCTGTTTGAATAGAAACTGAAATTTGATAATCCCCTAAGCTAACCATATCGTCATCGCTTAGTGCTATTTCATTTCCTTGACCCACAGGAGTTACAGCATTATTTACAAAAGTACCATTAGTTGAGAGGTCTTTTATCAAGTATTTGTCACCAAACTTAATCAGTTCTCCGTGGGTTCCGGATACCACTCTTTCAGGATCTGGTAGTGTCCAATCACATTGTTCAGACCTACCAAATGTAACCTTGGCATGTTCATCACTTGATTCAAACACGAACTCACTCTCAATCTCTGGAGTAAATTTGTGAAAACTTGTTATGGTTAAAACCAACTTCATGTAAACCTCGCCAAAGACCTGCTAGATATTATTTTTAATTTTATTATTAACTGCTTTCTTATTAACAGTAAGATTAATAAAAATCTTAATACTGCCATTGAAAATCATGCACGGAATAATGAATCATTTTTTTATCAAAGCAATCACGTATTGTTCAACAATTTTAATTATCCAACCAAGTTCAAATTTTTGACACTTAGACTTTCATCAATAAAAAAACGAATGTTAGTTTGGCCGAGAAATTCTAACATAATGACTTTTCATTGAGCAGAAAGGTATATATTCCCCCATCATTTATACGGAGTTCTTGTGATGGAAGACAGTAATAAAAACAATTCTATAAATAACGAAGAAAGCGGAGATAAAACTAAAATTGTAAAGACTCAAAAACGAGACAATGCAATTAAATCAACCAAACTCACTAATAATGAAACCTCCGTTAAAAATAAAAATGAAACAAATACAAAACTGTCTCAAAAAGAAAACACTCCGTTAGTTAATAAGAAAAAAAACAATAAAGATGACTCATTAAATAATAACAAAGATGTTATTAACGAAAGCTTAATAGGAACGACCGTTAAAAATCGGTATGAAATTGAGTCGGTTATTGGGCATGGTGGGCTTTGCGATGTTTACTTAGCTAAAGATAAGATTCTTGAATCTTCAGGTTCAGAAACACCCTACGTTGCGTTAAAAATATTACAGAAAGAGTTTGCTTCTCAACCAGAGACTGCACGCATGTTAATACGTGAAGCTCAACAAACTCAAAGGTTAAGCCACCCTAATATCATTAGGGTTTTTGATTTTGGTGTTGATGGCGAAATATACTTTTTAGTTATGGAGTATATTAACGGAGAAACATTAGAGAGTTTAATACAGCGTTCTAGGCCCCATGGGCTGAAGTTTAATGCAACTTTATCAATCCTAAATCAGGTACTCGATGCACTCTCATATGCTCACTCTCTTGGTGTAGTGCACGCCGACCTAAAGCCCGCTAATGTGATTTTAACGTCTGAGGGTGACGTTAAGCTGCTTGATTTTGGTGTATCTAAAACTCATCAATTAAAGCAGGATCAATATGCGGCTAAACGTAAATCCGAAAATGTTGAAACGCTTGGTTATACTCCCAACTATGCATCACTCAACCTGTTATCCGGTAAGGAACCGAACTTAAGCGACGATATGTTTGCTCTATTTTGTATTGCTTACGAGTTATTGAGTTGCAAACACCCTTACGCAAGAACTCCAGTTAATGAAGCTCTCAAAAAGAAGATCAAGGTCTCTAAACCAACTAACATGCCTGCATCTAAGTGGCCAATATTTTCAAGCGTATTTTCAACTGGCATCATTCCGTACGAGCTGACCCCTGAGCAGTTGAAACGCAAATTGAATATGCGCTATTGGCCTATTGCTAGCGGCGCGGCAGCGAGTATATTATTAGTTAGCGGCATTGTATTTGGTTATCAGCAGCAACAAGAAACCATCGCCACTTTGGAAACCGTTATTAGCAAGAAAAATGATCAAATTGCCGGACAAGAGTGGCAGCTTGATACGCCAGCAGAAAAAAGTTTGGCACTGATTGATAGTGAAAAAAGCTTACATCCAGTCGTTAAGGCTGGCTTATTACGCTTACACAAGACCTATATTCTCAGCGAGTTTGAATCTGAAATTGATCAGGTTTTGAATTCTGATGCCAACAACTACCCGAATTATGATGAAATTGAGTCCATACTTGATAAAGCAAAAACCTACTACCCTGACTCACATAAAATAGAAGTTCTTGCCTTAGATATTCAGTCAAGCAAGCACTCCACGTTACTTTCGATAGCAAGGCAAATCAACAGTCAACTTGAAAAGTCTCGGTACAGTAAAGAAGACGGCAGTAAATCCATCTATGAGCTCAAGGATGAGTTAAATCAGATTCATCAAGGTTATCCTTTCACGCCAAGTTCGTTATCTAGCGATGTTTTCGGTCAGCACCTCACTGAAGCACTCAAAAAGAAAGACGCAGCTGCACTTGTTGCTCTTATTAAGGTTGGGAACACCTTCTTTTCAAACGTAGAAGAGCATCAAGAGAACTTACAGATAAGTAATGCGATGAAAGATGCAGTGCTGGAAATGAAATTATATGAGACAGCGCTAGATTCCAACAGCCCTCTACCGTTTCCAGAAGATGCCGCTAGAATCCTGTTCCAAGAAGAGTTTGAAAACTTTTATTCTCGCCTAGAAAAGGCAAGGACGACAACTCATCTCGATAACTTGGTGAAGGATATGGATCTGTTCTCGAAAAACTTTCCTATTGGTTTTCAGGATGTTAACGATTTAAGATTCAAAACTGCTGATAAATACTTACGCTTCTCCGATATATTACTTAATAAGAGAAGGACTTCAAGCGCAAGACGCGCTATGAAGAAAGCCAACGAGCTTATGAAGCAAATAGAACAGGACTCTAAGCAAAGCTAGTAATACAAAAGGGACGCGAGTCCCTTTTTTGCCGCAGATTACTTGCCAATATGCAACTAGATTGCTAATTTATACTTGTACTTAATGAGGAGAGTTAGCCTTGACTGAAGGAATAGTCAAAGTTGGCGAACGTCTGGCGTCCGTATGTAACGATAGCCTTAAACTAGGACTGCAAGACACTTACCGACTCGCCGTTTTACTTGGAAACGTCCCCTTTGCTACTTGTGTTAAAAACACACGAGTTGAAGTTTTTTCATCCCTACATTTCGACCATTGCCGTTTGGATATAAGTCAAAATATCTTTAACAATGACTTTCTTTTTGTAAGTTTATCTCAAGCGACAAGCAAACTATTTCTGCTCAAATACTGGTTATGCCATTCATACCTTCGGCTAAGCCTTCATTATCCGAAACATTCCTCTACCTCAACGTTTAATAGGGGTATACATGATTAATTTTGATGTTCTCAATACATACATGGATAACGACGTAGATCTGATCGTCACTGTTTTTTCTACATACCTTGAAGATCACACGAATGATATAGAGCGTATAGATGAGCTATATGCAAGCAGATGTTGGTCAGAACTCTATCTATTAGCTCATAGTTTAAAAGGCATTCTAGAGAGTTTCGGAGAAGACACCGCGGTCATTGCGTTTCAAAGAATAGAAGAAAAAACCAGAAACGATACAGCGCCAGATAGCTCAGATATAGCTATAGTTACTAAAGAACTAGCTGCAATTAATCAACAAATCTTCGCTTACTTGAAGAATATGCAATAAAGAAATTCAAGGCTTAACTGGGGGAAATATGGCAATGAATAATAGCAATTTCAGGGAGTTGATTGAGTCTCTCAAAGACCTAACACCAACTCAAAAAAGGTACTTACTTAGCCGTACAAAGATGGCGCTAGATGATGAAAGTAATATGTTAAACATCAGTGATATTCTAACACCAGAAGAGTTGGAGGCGTTACTATCACCGGCACCAACAACGAATACAAAATAACAATGATATACAACGCAACCGTCAGATTAACGCTAGGGACCAAGTGAAGCAAATCGACTTTGCTTGGTTGTTAGTTTCTCTCCCTATTCCTTTTCACTACAACAAACGTATTGTTTTCGAAACCTTTTTCCAATTTAAACAGGTCAGATAATTGAGCGACTAACATCAGTCCGCGACCAGAGGAGGACCAACTATCGTCATCCATTAAGTTAGGTGCCTCAATCTGTTTATTTTTATGTTGGATGAACGTCTTTTCATTGATCGGCGCTCCGCAATCAGAGACTCTCAGTTCCACGAAACCGGACACTTGGTCATCCCCAACCCTACACTCCACTTCAATTGGCAGGCCTTCTATTTCACTGTAAGAATGAATATAAGCGTTATTCATGAGCTCAACGACACAAAGCTCCAATGATTGAATTGCATTTAAGGGGATTTGATGACCCATCAAAAACCGAACAACGTCTTTGCTCGCACTTCGTGAGTGAGTAAGGGAGCTCCCGTAAGTTCGTTTAAATTCGCTCTTTGACATTCTTTTCCTTAAAATCGAGCCTCTCACCATGCCATTTTACCTGTAAAAGGCTGGCATCATCATCAAACTCATCTTCGTTGTGCCAAGATTGTACTTTTTTAAAGACGTCTCCCACTTGATCTTCAACTGGCAGCGTGCAAACAGCTTTTATACTCGATGCCAATCGTTGTAGTGAAAACATCTCCTCACCCTGCCTCGCTTCAATCAAACCATCCGAATAAAGCCACAATGCATCGCCCTCATCTAGACTAATTTGGTTACCGCTATATTCCATCGGCTGCATTGCACCAACGATAAAGTTATCGTCACCTATCTGTTCCATCGTTTTCGTACTCGCTCGCCAAACTAAGATCCTGGGGTGGCCAGCCGTGCAATAGCTAAGTTGCCCTGATTTTGTGTTAAGAATGGCGTAAGCCATAGTAAAGTAAAGTTGACTGTTTCTAGTTTGCTGATAACGCCGATTTAGCCGTTCAATCACAGATGCAGGCTCACTTACGCAATAGCCGTCATCTCTCAACTCCATCGTGATCGAATCAGGCCCCTGACTTTGAGATAGCGTCTGTTGAATAGAAAAAGCCATCAAAGCTGAAGAAATACCATGACCAGAAACATCAAATACATAAAACGCAACATGTTGTTCATCGAGCTCCAAATACCCCAACATATCACCACCAATCTGGGAGCATGGTTTGTAGACATAACTAAACTGTATATTTTGGATAGTTGATTCAGAAGGGAGTAGTTGCTCCATCAGATGACTCGCAGACTGTAGGTCTTGGTGGATTGTTTGATAGGCCGCATCTAGCTCTTTATTTCTCTCAACGAGTTTGTTGTGCAGTTCTAAAGTACGAAACCCCGCACGGATTCTGGCCTGAAGTTCCTCTACAGACGTCTTCTTATCTACGAAATCATCTGCGCCAGCATCAATGCCTTTCACGATCGAACTTTGGTCATTTCTAGAAGACAGTAGAACAAAGAAAATGTAACGTTCGCTAACTTTAGATTTTAATTGGCGACACAATTCAATACCATTAATTCCAGGCATCATTAAATCACTCAGCACAAACTGAATATCAGGGCGGTGGGTTAGCACTTCGAGCGCCGCTCGTCCGTCTTCAACAGCAAGCACTTCATAGCCTTGCTTTTCCAATGCACTGCTGATGTAAAGCAGTACTGTTTTACTGTCATCGACCAAAAGAATGGGTTTCATCTGCCTCCTTAAAGTGGTTGCTATACTGGCTAACGCAAAACACTAGTCACTGACTGCTCATTTCTAAAACGGCTGTAGTCTTCGGCTAATAATTGGTGTTGATATCGAGTGTAAGACAACGCTTCATTAGAAATTAGTATCTGATGCTCTTTTTCGATTAACTGACTTTGCAGCCTTTCAATCTGTTCATTCTGCTGTGTGTAATTGAGGTACAGTGCGAATAGACCAAAAACCGAAACCATTAACAGGGCTATTAGAATATTATTGATAGTTTTCACTTGAATATTCATGACCTCTCCTTGTCTATTATTAGACTTTCCATGATGAAAGAGAGCGTCTACGGACCAAGAGCTCGAGGCTCTAAAACGCAACGAAGCAAATTGAGGTTGTTTTTCCAATTATAGGCGATAGGAGAAAAAATAAGAAAAATCTGAAAAAATTTGAATATCCTGCTGAGTTAAGAACCTGTAAGGTGGTAGCAGCGAGCTATCATCCACTCGCTGCAATACATTAACTCTGAAATGCAGGTCTAGCTAAAATTTGGTTATACCATCGAGCAATGCTTGGCGACGTCGATAGCACATCAATTTCTAGGCCTTTAATTGCGAAACTGATCAAAATAAAGCCTGTTATATCGACGATAGTAAAATGGTCTACGGCGATAAAATCATTATGTTCAAGGCGCTTGTCTAAGACAGGCAGAAATTCGTAGACGCGTTGTTTTGATTCTTCGCCCCATGCTTCAACGCAACGTTCTCTGTCTCCATAAACTCCGGTCATGTTTCGAAACGCCTGAAATGCCGCATTTAGTCCTTGGAACTCCACCACACGATGCCACATTTCCACCTGAGCACGTTCGAGCTGGTTAGCACCAAACAGCGCCAGATCATTTTCAAACGCTTCATCTAGGTAGCGACAAATCGCCACACTTTCACAGATCGTCGTACCATCATCCAGTTCGAGCAAAGGCACTTTGCCGTTCACGCTTTTCGATTTAAACGGTTCAGATAGGTTATCGCCCTCACGAACGTTCAGCGCAATTCGCTCAACCTCGCCACCGATTTCCTTTAGAAAAATGCTAACTCGCTTACAACTTGGAGTCATTGCGGTTTCATAGAGCTTCATTTCACATCCTTTTATCTTTTTCTAACCGATTGGTTAGGATATACTGTAGCCAGTTTATAAACGATCAGTCAAGAACTTCACTATCAAAAATTTTCAAACAGTTGTGGGTCTGTTTGCTGAGCGAGATTTTTGATGCCGTTTGTGAGTTCACATGAATTTGGAGGCTGATACCCAAGGATAGATGGGTATTCATCATATTGGTTCAGTTCGAGCGCTAGAGGTTCTCTGTACCATCCCTCCAAAGCAATTTAATTACCCGATAAGCAGACCCAGGCAGGTAATTTATGGCAAGAAAAGCCAACTTCGACCGAGATGAAAAGCTTCTCGTGGCTATGGATGTGTTTTGGCGCAAGGGCTTTGCGAACACGTCTATCTCGGATCTCACCGACGAGTTGAACATCAACCGCTTCAGTCTTTACAACACCTATGGTGACAAGCAACAGCTCTACTACGAAGCGCTCGATACTTACTTAAAAAAGGTCTCGCTACCGTCACTGAATGATTTGGAAAAAGACGATGCGTCTTTACCTGAGTTGGAATCGTTCCTTAAATCTTTTGCTGAACTGCAACGCAAACGCAACTGTGGGTGTTTTATCCAAAATGCGTTGATTGAGCACGCTGGTGAAGACGATGACGTACTGCGTAAAGGGCATTTTTTGTTTGACCATCTTATCGACATCATTGCGGATGCGCTGACCAATGCGCAAAAAGAAACCTTAGTGCCGAAAACGCTGAAACCAGAAGAGCTCGCTCGTTTTGTTCTCAACAACATGCAAGGTATGCGCGTACTTGGCAAAGCCAAACGTTATGCCGACTTGGATACCGCGCTTTCCTGCTTGCTGGTTTTGATTAGGAAGTGACATGTCGATTGAAGTGATAGCAGTACGTCTTACCAAAGGCATGGACTTAAAGCTGAGCCTAGCGAAATTGGTCGAGCAGCATGGTATCAAAGCAGGCTCGATTGCCTCATGCGTTGGCTGTATCTCTAACCTCAACCTTCGTTTGGCTGGTGCAGAGAGTACGTTAACCAAACAAGAGCCATTTGAAATCGTCTCTGTGATGGGAACACTAACGCCTGAGCATCAGCACGTTCATATCTCGGTGTCTGATCGTGATGGACTAGTTTGCGGTGGGCATTTGCTGGAAGGCACAGTGATTGATACTACCGCAGAATTGATCATCCATTCTTACTCAGAACTTGAGTTCACTAGAGCGATGGACGACTCGACTGGCTATACCGAACTACAAGTGAATCCTTCCAAATAGTAAAAAGCTCCAGAACCATACTGTGGTGTCTCTGGAGCTTTATTCGCATGTCTCTCACGCGAAGAATTCACTCATATCGAGCAAGCTAACTTCGGAGATCACTCTTCGACTAAATAACAAACCTGATTATCGTCGACCATTACTTGCCACGTTTTTAGACAGTGCGCATCGTCTTCTAAACACTGCCCGCTCTTTAAACTGAAGTGCTGTTTATACAGTGGTGATGCAACACACATCTCACCATCAATATCACCGACAATCCCTCGACTCATCACATAAGCCTTACCAATTGGATCCCAATCTTGAACGGCGTAAACACCGCTATCAGGAATGTAGAACAACGCGACATGCTCGCCTTCAATCAACACCGTGGCACCGATGAACGGCATTAGGTCATCAAGCTGACACAATTTCACTTTGGTTAAAGCTGCCATTTACACCTCCTGTTTCAATGGAATACGCTGACCGCGCACACGTTGGTACGGCAAGACTTTGCTGCCCGACGTGCTGTTCAAGAAAGGACGGAAGCGTTGCAATTTTTGAGGATTATCTAACGTACTCTTCCACTCACATTGATAGGTATCTACGACTCGTGCCATTTGTTCATCCAAAGAATCACATAGATTCAGAGAGTCATCCAAAATCACTTGTTTAAGGTAATCTAGGCCCCCTTCCATGTTCTCCATCCACACAGACGTGCGCTGCAAGCGATCAGCGGTGCTGACGTAGAACATCAAAACTCGGTCAATCATGATGATCAACTCTGGTTTGGATAAGTCGGATGCAAACAAATCAGCGTGTCTTGGTCTCATGCCGCCATTACCACACACATATAGATTCCAGCCGTTTTCAGTGGCGATCACCCCAATGTCTTTACTTTGCGCTTCTGCACACTCGCGAGTACATCCCGATACGGCAAACTTAAGCTTATGGGGCGCTCGCAATCCTTTGTAGCGGTTCTCTAACTCAATCGCTAATCCGACCGAGTCATCAACACCATAGCGACACCAAGTAGAACCCACACAAGATTTCACGGTGCGCACCGACTTGCCGTAGGCGTGCCCTGTTTCAAAACCAGCATCAATCAAGGTTTGCCAGATTTCAGGAAGCTGTTCTAACTGCGCGCCAAATAAATCCACGCGTTGACCGCCAGTGATTTTGGTGTATAGATCGTATTGCTGAGCGACTTCGCCTAGCACGATGAGTTTGTCTGGTGTGATTTCGCCACCCGGAACACGAGGCACAATCGAGTAAGAGCCATCTTTTTGTAGGTTCGCCATAAAGGCATCATTAGAGTCTTGCAGAGATTGATGCTGCGGCTCCATGATGTGTTCATTCCACAAAGAAGCAAAAACAGATGCCGCTGTCGGCTTACAGATATCACACCCATGCCCTTTGCCATGCAGTGCAATTAAGGTGTCGAAGTCTTTGATTTGTTCCACTTGGCAAATATGGAACATCTCTTGGCGACTTAACTCAAAGTGCTCACAAAGGTGGTTGTTAACCTCTACCCCCATGGCTGCCAGTTGAGTATCCAATACCGACTTCACCATATTGCTACAGCCACCACAGCCAGTACCGGCTTTGGTGTTCGCTTTAAGGTCCGTAAGGTTGGTGGTGCCAGCTTGAATCTCGGCAACTAAGTCGCCTTTTGTGACGTTGTGACAAGAACAGATGATGGCGCTGTCTGGCATCTCTCCATCAAGCATTCCGGTATCAAACAACAGGTTCGCGGCGTGGTCTGGTAGAACCGTTTTGTTCAAATAACACTGTAAGAGCGCATCGTAGTCACTGTTGTCACCAACGAGAATCGCACCAAGCAGTTGGGTGCCGCTCGCATCAACCACCAGCTTTTTGTAGATGCCTGCAACCGCATCTTGCAACACCATTTCCTGTGCGCCTTCGGTTTGCATTTGTGCATCGCCGATAGACGCCACATCCACCCCAAGTAGCTTGAGCTTGGTGCTCATGTCTGCACCTTTAAAACCTTCGCTCGGCATTCCAGTCAAGACATCGGCAGTGGTTCTCGCCATGGTGTAACCGGGGGCGACTAAACCAAATATCTTCTGCTCCCAAAGGGCACATTCGCCAATCGCATAAATGTTCTCATCGCTGGTTTGGCATTGGTTGTTAATCACTATACCGCCTCGCTCGCCTACTTCTAGCTCAGCCATTTTTGCCAGCTCATCTTGAGGGCGAATCCCTGCGGAAAAAGACAATCACATCCACTTCGAGAGGATCTTTGTCTTTAAACACCATGCGATGCTTAGCCGTTTCACCATCGCAGATTCGTTCCGTACCCGTTGAGGTGTGAACGGTTAGCCCTAGCGCCTCAATCTTCTCTTTTAGCACTAAGCCAGCACCATCATCTAACTGTACGGGCATCAGGCGAGGTGCAAACTCAATGACGTGAGTTTCAAGCCCCAACAGTTTGAGTGCGTTTGCCGCTTCTAAACCCAACAAGCCGCCGCCAATCACTGCGCCTGTTCTTGCACCTTCACATGCCTTTTTGATTTGTGAAAGATCATCAAGCGTGCGGTAGACAAACACGTTGTCGCGGTCTTTACCTTCAATTGGCGGCACAAATGGGTACGAACCAGTAGCGAGCACAAGTTGGTCGTAACCCAGCACATCTTCACCATCAAGCAGAATGCGCTTTTGCTCTCTGTCGATACCTGTTACTTGGCTGCCAAGTACGAGTTGGATGCCATGCATGTCGTACCATTCTTGGTTACTCAGCATCAAATCATTATGAGACTTACCCGCAAACAAAGAGGACAACTGTACACGGTCATACGCGATAAAACGCTCTGCACCAATCACGGTAATTCGGTGCTCCAAATGCGCGTTTTTCTGCACTAATTGCTCGACAAGGTGTTGCCCGACCATACCGTTGCCTACCACAACGATGTGGCTCAATGCGTTCTTTACTGGAATCGTTAAAGGACTGTTCATCGCTGCCTCCTTATGCCGTTTGCGCTGCGGTTTTGGGTTTGTCTTCTTTCGAAACAGGAATCTCGACTTTGGATTGCTTCTCGTAAAGAAACTTCAGCACCGCTTGTCGACACTTCTGATACTGCGCATCATCCGCCAGTGCGACACGCTCACGAGGGCGAGGTAGATTCACTTCTAACACTTCACCAATGGTTGCTGCCGGTCCGTTAGTCATCATCACGATTTTGTCGGATAGCAGCACGGCTTCATCCACGTCGTGGGTAATCATGATGACAGTGTTGTTTAGCTCGGCTTGAATCTTCATCAGTGCATCCTGCAAATGCGCACGTGTTAACGCATCCAACGCACCAAATGGCTCATCCATCAGCAGAACCTTTGGTTGAAGTGCCAGTGCTCTCGCGATGCCGACTCGCTGCTTCATACCGCCCGAGATTTCATCCGGCTTTTTGTGCGCAGCATGCTGCATTTGAATCAACTCCAAATAGTGATTCACTTGCTCCTGAATCCACGCTTTGCCCTTTTTGCCGGCAATTTGTTTTACAGCTAGCTCAACGTTTTGATATACGGTGAGCCAAGGTAACAATGAATGGTTTTGGAACACCACTGCGCGGTCAGGTCCCGGTCCAGCTACTTCTCGCCCATCGACTATTACGCCGCCGTCTGTTGGCATGTGCAGCCCTGCGACTAAGTTCAATACCGTTGATTTACCACAGCCAGAGTGACCAATTAGGGATACAAACTCGCCTTTATTGATTTGTAAATCGACGTTCTTAAGCGCGATGAACTCGCCATCTGGCGTTGGGAATCGCATCCCTAAACGCGTTAGATCTAATAATGCTTTTTCCATGATCTTTTCCCTTATCTCAACGCTTGTTGTTTATTCCAAGACAGCCACTTTTGAAGTTGCAACATGCCTCTATCGAGCATCAAACCGATAAAACCAATGGTGATGACAGCCACCATGATGCGCCCCAATGACGCTGAACTGCCGTTCTGGAACTCATCCCAAACAAATTTGCCTAACCCTGGGTTCTGCGCGAGCATTTCTGCCGCAATCAATACCATCCAAGCGATACCTAAAGAGAGACGTAAACCAGTGAAGATCATTGGAATGGCAGAAGGTAAAACGATGGTGCGTATATGCTGCCACCACGAAAGTTGAAGCACTTTACTCACGTTGATTAAGTCTTTATCAACGCTCGTTACACCCACGGCGGTATTAATCAGCGTCGGCCATAAGCTACACAGCGCCACTGTGATCAGAGAGTTAATGAACGACTTAGCAAACATCGGGTCATCACTCACATAAGTGGCACTTACAACCATAGTGACGATAGGCAGCCAAGCCAAAGGTGATACGGGCTTGAGCAATTGAATGATTGGGTTGAACGCTTGATACAGCCCTTGATTAAGACCAAGCACGATGCCAAGCGGAATCGCAATAACCGTCGCCAACAGAAAGCCTGCAGTCACAGTCACTAAGCTTGTTATGATTTGGTCGAAGAACGTCGGTTTACCAGTGTAAGGACGAATCTTTACTTCGGCGTCTGGATTTTCGGCTAACTTTGCAGCATTGCGCTTTTCCTGACGCTCGATAAACGCTTGTTCCTTTTCTCGCTCTTGCCAATGGTCATCGACAAGGTTGCTAAACTGCTGAAAAGTTTGCACTGGTCCCGGTAGCGTACCTAATGAAGTTTGCACTTCTCTCGCCGCTAAGTGCCACATTGCCAAGAAGATCAGCAAACCAATGACGGGCAAAAGCACCAACCTACTTCGGTTCACTACCTGCTTAGCAGGAAAAAGGGAAATGACATTACTAGACATACTCACTCCTAAGAAATTTACATCCTTGTTGCCACAAGCGAATCCCCCTCGCCTGTGGCATCTATACCCAAGTGACCTCAAAGGGGCGGATTCAGAGCGTTGTCACTGATTCAAATTCAAGGCAAACAATGCCGTGGAAGAACCTTTTCTTTCCAAATTGTTTAACGATGAAGTTGTGTCAGTGACACGCTCCCACAGGGCGAGTTGTTTTTGCTTGTATACTTCGTTAACGACTTTCAATTTAGAACCACTAGATTTTCAACTCGTTGCCTCGTCTTCAAGCAAATACATCCTCGCTGAACCTCGCCTCTTGGGGTTACTTGGGTATACTGTTATGGTTAAACTTTGTCTTTTCCTTTAAGCCCGATAGAGAACTTCTCTAGATATTTATTTGGCTCACGACCGTCATAAACGATGTTGTCGATAAAGTGTGTTTGTGGCGCACGGAAACCATCTTCAGCACTGAAATCTGGGAAGTCTTTTTTGCTCAACACACCATCTTCAATCAGTGCTTGAGCCGCTTGTTGGTAAATGTCCGGACGGTAAACCTCTTTTGCGACATCCATGTACCAATCATCGGATTTCTCGCTTGAGATTTGTCCCCAACGGCGCATTTGGGTCAGGTACCAAATCGCATCGCTGTAATACGGATAAGTGGCGTTATGACGGAAGAACACGTTGAAGTCTGGCACGTCTCGTTTGTCGCCTTTCTCGTATTCAAATGTGCCGGTCATTGAGTTGGCGATAACTTCAGCATCGGCTCCAACGTATTCGCTTTTTGATAGCATCTTCACTGCGTCTTGGCGGTTGGCATTGTCGTTTTCATCCAACCAATGTGCCGCTCGAATCAAGGCTTTCACTACGCGAATGTGCGTGTTTGGATACTTCTCAGCCCAAGCTTTGGAAACACCAAACACTTTCTCTGGGTTGTTCTTCCAGATCTCGTAATCGGTCACAACTGGCGTACCAATGCCTTTAAACACAGCTTGTTGGTTCCATGGTTCGCCAACGCAGTACCCTTTGATCGTGCCCGCTTCCATTGTTGCTGGCATTTGTGGTGGCGGTGTAACACTCAAAAGAACGTCAGCATCCAACTGACCACTGTTATCGCCTGAGTCTGGCGCGTAAAAACCTGGGTGAATCCCACCTGCCGCTAGCCAGTATCGCAATTCATAGTTGTGCGTCGATACAGGGAACACCATACCCATGTTGAACGGTTTGCCTTTATCCAGATAGCTGTCGACCACAGGCTTCAGTGCATCCGCTTTGATTGGGTGAACAGGTTTGCCATCTGGTTGTTTTGGAATGTATTGCTTCATCTGCTCCCAAGTATCATTGGAAACCGTGATTGCGTTGCCGTTCAAATCCATACTGAACGCAGTAATCACTTCTGCTTTTGTGCCAACACCAATCGTTGCGCCCAATGGCTGACCAGCAAGCATGTGCGCACCGGCAAGTTCACCGTCGATGACTCGGTCTAGAAGCACCTTCCAGTTTGCTTGAGCTTCTAAAGTGACGTACAAGCCTTCGTCTTCAAAAAAGCCTTTCTCATAAGCAACCGCCAGCGGTGCCATATCGGTTAACTTAATAAAACCAAACTTCAGGTCTTCAATTTCTGGCTCACCCAACTCTGCCTTTACGCTAACCGTGGTGAATACCGATAACGAAATTGCTGACACTTTCAGCATCGAACTCCATTTCATTGGTTTGCTCCCATAAAAAAAGCGCCACTACTCCGAAGAGCAGTAGCGCCGTTGCTAAGTCTACAATTACCGCCGTTGATAATTGAGATAAGCGATTCAACAATAAACCCATACCTAGTAATCCAATTACTGTGCCAACTTATTTTTCACAGTAAATACAATGAATTAGTTTATTCCACCGTTTCTTATTCCCTGTTATTGCTTGCTGATAGTGCAACACGCACCACGTTAGAAAATGCACCCTAACCCCAAAGTGGTAGAGCGACTAATCCAACACTTCCAAAGTAGTTATCAAATTCTTGGCAACTTGTGCGAGCGTTTGGCTCGATTGCATGGCTGAATTTCTAAGTGCTTTATAAGCCTGTTCTTCATCAACGCTGTGCATCTTCATCAGCAGACCTTTGGCTTTTTCCACCAGCTTGCGCTCTTCAATCTTATGGGTCAGCGATTCAATTTCCGATTGCATACTTTCGAATTTCGCTCTCACTAGTGTCGCATGTTCAATCCAAGGCTGAAGCGCAAACTCACTATCGTGCGGCATGAGCACATAGTCCATTTTTTCTGATAACCGATTGATATCATTAGATGATAACTGCTTTAAGACGATAAGAAGTGGTGCCGATTTTCTGCGGCAGAAATCGACGATCAAACGCAGTTCTGCGGTTGGTTGCTGCCATCCAACCACAACGCTTGCTGACGGTTCTCGCTGCATAAGCGTTTCTAGCTGTGCCAATTGGCAGCCGATGATGTTGTCGTAATCTTTGCTCAATAAACCGGACAATCGAGCCTGCTCTTGGAGGCTATCACAGCATACTATGATGGGTGTTTTTGACGTTGATTGAGTCATGCACATTCCTTGTTTATATCTCACTCACTAAGAGAGACATAACAAGGAATGTGCCAACTAAAGTAGAAGCCTTTTAACTAGAGGCGAGATGTTCTTTGAAGAAGCCGAGTGTGCGCTCCCAAGCGAGTGCTGCTTCTTCCGGTGCGTAGCGTGCTGTTGAGTCGTTATGGAAGCCGTGGTTGACGTTCTCATACATTAACGCTTGATACTGTGCGTCGGTTGCGATCAATTGCTGCTCATAAGCAGGCCATGTGTCGTTAACACGCTTATCGAGCCCTGCAAAGTGAATCATCAACGGCCCTTTGACTTGCTTTTGGATCTCTTGCGCAGCTGGTGTTCCATAAAAAGGCACACCTGCATCGAGCTCTTCAGGCATTACCGCTGCAAGCATATTGACAATGTATCCACCGAAGCAGAATCCAACCGCGCCCAATTTACCGTTGCCACCCTCGTATTGTTTGAGGAAGTTAGCGGCTGCAATAAAGTCTTGTTCGATCTTGGCTCTGTCCATCTCTTTCTGCATGGCGCGACCTTCATCGTCGTTCCCCGGATAGCCGCCGAGTGGATAAAGTGCGTCTGGAGCGAAAGCAATAAAGCCATCTTTTGCAAGTCGTCTTGCGACATCTTTGATGTATGGGTTTAGACCTCGATTTTCATGAATCACCAACACAGTCGGCGATTTTAAGGTCTTCTTCTGTGGCATCACCAAATAACCACGCCCTTCTCCATGTCCATTTGGAGATGGAAAGGTTTCGTACGTTGCCTTGATGTCAGGATCGTTAAATGAAACTTGTTCTGCGAGTGCGTAATTAGGGGTTAGCGCGTCGACCAGTGCTGTCATGCTAAAGCCAAGCACAGCAAGACCACCCAGCCTATTAAGAAACTCACGGCGCGAGATTTTTCCGTGGGCGTATTCGTCGTACCAATCGAAGGCTTCTTGCGGGATCGGGTGAGAAGCCTTTTCACTAGGAGTGGTATGCTTTAGAACCATTATCCATGTCCTCTGTGTCTTACCATATGGGATTTTCTCATTCTCAAAAGCGCAGCGAGAAACGAACGCGATTGAGGCTAAAACTGCGGTTTCACCACTCTGATACGGAGCAAGGTGGTGAAACACATCATTGGCGAGCTAGGATCTTTTACCTTCTTCAAACAATAGATAATGGATTCAGATTCAACAACTTTGCGTCGTTGGTTTTACATTAATTGACAATAGTGCGTTATTGCTGGCCACAATAGGCTTGCCAGTAGGAGAAGGCGCGTTCGAATGCTTTTTCCCTGTCGTGCATTTGTGCAAACAAGACCACTGTCATCGTAGCGAGAACCGTATTCGCCATTTGGTTCATGTCATCTTCTGACGTCCCAAACGGGCAGTTCGCAGGCATTGGCACCTCAGACAGCATTTGCTCCGTCCAGTAGTGCGATGTCACGCCGCTTGTTTGGCTTAACCATACGGTTTGGCTTACTTTCGGGTTGTATTCGGACTCACCCGATTGTCCTTTGAATGACACAACGGCATGAGCGGTTTTGCCAATCTCGAATTCGACTTCAGCATGAAGTTGTTGAAACCCGGGATGAAAGCTACCACGAATACCAACCGTCGCCTGCCCCGGATTCAATGCACGAACCACGGTATTAATCGGCGTTCTAAGCCCATAACGATTCTTCCAACCGATCATGGTTTCTGCTTGACGAGCAAACGCACTCAGCGGCAGATACACGATGTTTTGCGTTTCTAAGACACGCTTTGCTTCTTCTGCTGATTCCGCTTTCTTGATAGCAAACTTGTCGAGGTAATCTTCTGCGTGTAAACGACCAGATTGACGATCGTGGTAGCCATGCATCAGCACCTTATGACCATTATCGGCGAGGATCTTCGCTGCCAACAGGTGCCAAGGCTGACCTGCCGCTTCACGTTTGCCTGCATAACATGGCCAGTCAATGTCTGCACCAATGGCTGGCATGCGGGATTGGAATGCTTTCACAAAGCCAGCGATTTCTTGTTGAGTCTCGTTCTGTACGCGGATCAGCATCAACAGCATTGCCACCTGATCGTCGTCGCACTCACCGTTTAGGTATTCATCCATAACTCGAAACGCTTGGTCAAAGTTCAGTGGTTTTCTACCACGTTCGCCACGACCGACTGTTCTAATACATTCCAAAATGCTGCTCATATTCCCTCGTATTCCGTCACTGACTGTACGGTTTCTATTAGTTGTTCGCGCAGTTTGACAACTTCTCCCATTACAATCAATGCTGGGCTCACGCCTTTAAGTGTAATCGATAAATCATTGACCTGATTGAGTTGTGTAACGTGCACTTGTTGTTGAGGGCTGCAACCATGAGTGATGATCGCGACTGGGAAATCTGCTCTTAAACCAGAGCCTATTAAACCCGTTTGTATTTGCGATGACTTTTCTAACCCCATATAGAAGACTAACGTTTGTCCGCTTTGCATCAGTTGGCTCCACGCTTCAAATACGCCTGTAACCACTTGCCCCGTCACAAAGGTAACGCTGCGAGCAACGCCACGATGAGTCAGCGGAATCAAGCTGTTTGCTGAACATCCAATCGCAGCGGTAATGCCGGGAATGACTTCGTACGCGATTGAGTGTTTGACGAGCGCTAATGCTTCTTCGCCTCCACGGCCAAATACGAAAGGATCTCCCCCTTTTAAGCGTACAACTCGCTTTCCTTGCTGAGCGAGCGACACCATCAAATCACAGATTTCTTCCTGAGCAATGCTGGGTTGTCCGCATCTTTTGCCCACGTAAATCCAATCAGCTTGTGGCGAAGACAACTCCAAAATATCTTTGTTAACCAAACGGTCGTAAAGCAACACCTCTGCCGACATAATCGCTTTTACAGCCTTTACCGTTAACAAGTCAGGATCGTGCGGCCCTGCTCCGACAATCGAGACAAAACCTTTGTGGTTCGCGTCCAGGTCTAGTGAATGGTCTTCTAAAAGTTGGTTCAGTTTGCTTGCTTGGTCATGCTTAGAAAAGCGAGACGAGCGTTCTTGATTCTGACTCGCTTGTCCTTTCTTAAACCAAGACTTTTGATAAGGCGCTTCCATGTGCTTATCCTTTTTATGACTTACTTTATTTGAATAGCCAGACTTTGCTGGTTCGCTTGCTGTTTGCCCTTTTGATGCTGATGGCTGTCGACCATTTGTTTGATTTGAGAAACACACGAGCCACAGTTAGTACCGCATTTGAGTTTGTTTTGAAGCTGGGTCAGTGACGTGCAGTCTTGTTTCTCCATCGCGTCATGTATTTGTTTATCGGTGACACGGAAACAACTACAAACCAGTTTGGCACTGCTTTGCGATTGAGTGATGGTCAGCAGTTGCGATAGCTCCATCGGTTTGCCAATCAAGCCGGTAAAGTTGGTGTAGCCGGTTTGAATCGGTTCACTAGACACCACTAAAACAGAGCGAATGATACGAACGTCTCCAACAAGGTCGTAATCCACCGCTAGCCAACCTTGGGCAATATCTATCGTAATCCTGCGGCTCTTTTCTGTTCGACAAAAACTCTGCTTCTTTGGTCGCTTATCGTGTGCAAAGCGCCAAATGCCCAAATTGCTTTCTGCTTGAAATGCGCTGTAGAGAAACTTGCCGGAATCAAACTGTGTACCGATGAACATACCGTAGGTTTTTACCGCTGCATCTTGCACTTCAACATAAGACGACTTAAACGCAGGCTGCCCAGAAATAGGGTCTTTTGCGCTGTTTACTATCGCATTAACACTGCTTTCACCGCCATATCTACCCGCCCAGTGCATTGACATAAACAGCTCCTGAAAACCCAAACCTTCATCGATAGCAACTTTGGCATAAATACTGGTGTTTGAAGTAGGCTGAAACAGCTTGGTGAGTTGTCCTGCTTTTAAGCGATTTTGAGTGGCAGAGAGTGTGTTCATGTACACGGTTGGTTCTAACTCAGAGGCGGCAAGGTGTGCGATATGCCCTGTGCGAGTCATGGTATGCCATTGGTCGCGTTGTCTGCCCGTATTGAGCCACCAGCCTTTTGTTCTCTCTAAACGCGTTGGAGATTCACTGGTCACGACAAAACGCGCTTTACCATCTGGGTGCGAATAGACGCCATCAGCAAAAGGACGCTCTCCTCCCCATTGTGTTGGCACCCACTCTTCGTATTCTTGCTCGGTTAAGTTGGCGTATTGAGAAAGATCTAGCTTCAATGGCGAATCTGCATTCATGCCTGTCATCGCGGCATATTCTCTGAATACCGCCCGCTCAGAAGTAAACGCAAAGCCATTTTGTGTCTTTTCCAATGCACACAGAGCTTGCCCAACTTGGCTTATCGCCCACCAATCTGATTTTGCTTCACCGGGAGGCGTTTGAAACTGGCGCTGCCTTGAAAGTCGACGCTCAGAATTGGTCACCATGCCTTGCTTCTCCCCCCAGCCAGCGGCGGGTAGCAATAGGTCCGCGTAATGCGCTACATCCGAATCCGCTGTGATATCGGAAACAATCACAAACGGACAAATCTCTAGTGCACGTTTTACCAATTGGTTATCTGGCAAAGAGACAACAGGATTGGTTGCCATGATCCAGAGAACTTTAATCTCACCACGTTCTACCGCCTCAAACAGTTCAACAGCTTTTAAACCGGGCTGAGTGGCAATTTCTGGTGAATCCCAAAACGCCTGCACTTGCTTTATAGACTTTGCGTCAAAAGCACGATGAACCGCTAACTGGTTTGCCAATCCACCGACTTCTCGCCCACCCATCGCATTGGGCTGACCTGTAATAGAAAACGGGCCACAACCTGACTTGGCAATTTTACCCGTCGCCAAGTGTGCATTAATGATTGCATTGCCTTTGTCGACGCCATTTTCGGCTTGGTTTACCCCTTGGCAAAACAACGTAATTGCGGTTGGGCTTTGCGCAAACCATTGGAAGAATGTCGTGAGTTTTTCTTCTGAAATGCCAATGGAAGACGTCAAATTAGTGACATCGTAACGCAAATCAGAAACTTCTTCTCTAAGTGCATTAAATCCGTCGGTATAAGAATTTATGTATTCAGAATCAATCAATTGTTGTTCAATAAGAAACTTGAGCAGCCCATTGAAGAGTGACACATCACCATCGTTTTTAATCGGTAGATGCAAATCCGCTTGCTGTGCGGTGACCGTTTCACGCGGGTCAATGACCACCAGCTTGAGGTTAGGATTGTTTTCTCTCGCTTGTTGAATACGTCGGAATAAAACAGGGTGCGTCCAAGCGGTATTAGCACCGCAAATGATCAATAGCTCAGTCTTATCAATATCGTCGTAATTGACGGGAACGACATCTTCACCAAATGCTCGTACATGAGCCGCAACCGCCGAAGACATACACAAACGCGAGTTCGTATCGATGTTTGCGCTGCCAACATAGCCTTTCATGAGTTTGTTGGCGACGTAATAGTCTTCCGTTAACAACTGCCCTGACACGTACATCGCGATGGAATCCGGTCCAAACTCCGCTTTCGCTTGATGAATCTTTTCAGCAATCAGATCCGTGGCTTGTTGCCATTGCACCTCTTGCCCTTGAGGTCGTTGCTTGGTGACAAGCTTTGGATACAACAAGCGCGAAGGCATATTCAAGCTCTCTGCCAGCGCGACACCCTTCACGCACAGTGATCCCGCATTTGCAGGATGACACGCATCCCCAACGATTCCTTTCGCATTGACCTCGACACCACATCCAACACCACAATAGGGACAAGTGGTTTTTTTGCATCCTTGCGACATAACACCTCCAGTGCGATTCAGCCCAACTTACTAGCAAAAAAAAGCCTCTCCCGAATCGAGAGAGGCAGCAATGCCTTTAACGCTGTTAGTACATTTTCAAAAAGTAATACCCTATACCGCTCTCGCCTGCTATTAAGAGCGGCGCATCGAGTTATCGATGAACGTTTATGTAAAGCAAGTGAGGTGCCAAGATTAAAAACCCTTACTATACAAAAGGTTAGCTTAAAACCAATTATAGCAACGCAATGCTACGCACTGATTGTGTGCAAACTTCGGTCATTATCGTGCAGTATTACTTTACTAATTCCATAACTAACCTGGATTCTTCGTCACCAAAATAATGCGCTTCTTCTTCTAACGTTTTAAAGCCAAGGGAGAGGTATAAAGACAATGCAGGTTGGTTCTTAGGATCGACAGTCAATTTCACGCTTGAGCCTAACGTCAACGGCGCAATAACGTTTTCAAGGAGGGAACGCGCAATACCTTTACCTCTATGTTGAATATCGACGGCCAATGACATGATCCAATATTGATGTGCATTTGTGCTAGTCGTTAGCAATATATACCCTGCGACCTGCTCTCCCTCTTTTGCTACCAGTAAACTCTCTCCCCAACAATCAAAAGCTTGCCGAAAGAAAAATTGAGGATAGGCGTGTTCTCCAAATAAAGTATTTTCGAGCTTATATATGGCAAATAAGTCCTCTTTTTGCGCAGACAAGATGTCCATTCAATGACTCCTTCTTTAACATGAATGGCAGCAGTATACCTAAATCTCATCTAAATGACGGGACACAAACATCTCAATTAAGTGCTTAAGAAATGTAATATTCTTCCTGAAAATTAGGCCTAACTCACTTAGAACATACATCCGTGATTAAGTTTTAACCGCAAAATCAAAAACCACACAAGATGAAAATTTCAATACATACGACCATTAAACGCATTAGATTTAAGAACTTTATTCTGGTTTATTGAAAAATTCATAGTTGGATAATTTACAACCACCCCAAATTCACAGCATTATTCACCAAGCTTCGCGTGTGATAATAAACACTAAAACCTTTACCATTTTCAGCATTATTATTTTTATAAAAGCGAGTTTTAAAGTGAAAGAATCTCGAAATGCCTTAAATCCTAGTGAAATAAACACAGCCACAGCTTGGTCAAAACATGATACACATTGGGTTCTTAGCCTATTTGGAACAGCCGTTGGCGCAGGCATCCTGTTTCTGCCAATTAACCTTGGGATTGGTGGTTTTTGGCCTTTAGTCGCGATGGCAGTACTTGCTTTTCCAATGACCTATCTTGCGCACCGTGGCTTAGCTCGTTTTGTTCTATCTTCTAAGATCAAAAACGCAGACTTCACTGATGTAGTGGAAGAGCACTTCGGCGCAAAAGCAGGCCGTTCTATTTCACTGCTGTATTTTCTTTCGATCTTCCCGATCCTGTTGATATATGGTGTTGGAATAACAAACACAGTAGATAGCTTCATGGTAAATCAGGCTGATATGGCTTCTTTACCTAGACCTTTGCTTTCTGGCGTACTAGTGTTTGCACTAATTGCTATTATGATGGCGGGTGAAAAAGTAATGCTACGGGCCTTTGCCATTATGGTGTTCCCACTTGTTGCCATTCTTGCCTTTCTATCATTTTACTTAATACCGAACTGGACCATGCCTGTCATGGATGTGCCAGAAGCGTCAGCTTTTGCTAGCACTATGTGGTTAGCAGTTCCTGTAGTGATTTTCTCGTTTAGTCACGCAGCTGCAATTTCAAGCTTTGCAAATGTACAACGTCGCCATTACGGTAAGCAGGCAGATGCCAAATCCGAAGTTATTCTTCGTCGCACTAGCATCATGCTGATTGCCTTTGTTCTTATTTTTGTATTTTCCTGTGTGCTAACACTGTCACCTGAACAATTGGCTCAAGCAAAAGAACAAAACGTATCCGTATTGTCTTACTTAGCGAACGCAACCGATAATCCATTTATTGCAACACTTGGTCCTTTAGTAGCGTTTGTCGCTATCACTTCATCTTTCCTTGGGCATTTTTTAGGTGCGCGTGAAAGCTTAAATGGTTTAATTAACAAGCATTTTAACCTACCTGAGAAGCGTGTTGATCGTATCAGCGTGGCAGCACTGTTCTTCTCAATCTGGGCGGCCGCGATCATGAACCCAAGTATTCTTGGTATGATGGAAGCATTGTCAGGGCCTGTTATTGCAATGATCTTATTTATTATGCCAATGTTAGCGGTGTATAAAATCGAGGCGATGAAACAATATCGAGGAAATGTCTCTACTTACTTTGTTCTAGCAGCAGGCATTGTGGCGGTAAGTGCATTGATTTTTAGCTTCTTCAGCTAATAACTAAAGACTAGCTTGGATTTTCAGGGGAATACCTTACACAAGGTTAAGGTGATTCCCTGAATTTTCTTACTCTTTAAAAGGTAATCATCGTTACCCTTGACTCTTAAATAAGAGCGAAAACACCCGCAATCATAAGTACTGAAGCGATGCAGGTACGGCCGATAATGCCGAAGTGCGAAGGTTGAATCATTTCATTATGCATAGTTAATCTCCTATTTATTATAAAAGCCATTTTTTATTGGCTTAGTAACACTATGTCTAATATCCAGTTTTTTAACAACCCATACAAACATTAAATATTTATGACAGAAACGTAATTTTTTACACTTCGCCCTGATTTTGAGCGATGAATCCGCGGCTTAAATCATTAGATTGAGTCCACCGAATATGCTCGCCTACCTGTCATCGTTACCTTATCTATACCATCGCCTAATCATTGCATAAGTTTTCAATAGATTTTGTTTTATAAATCATAATATTATAGAGCTCCTTCTCGTATCTCACTCCCAAAACACTTTGCCACTGGGAATCCATCCGCACTTAACCAACAAGAAATGGTAGACTTAACTGGTATTCGGTTAAGAGATCACATTTTATTAATACGCTCATGCACTTCTCAATTAAAAAACTGGCTTGCGCACTTTGTACTGCACTTGGACTTTTCTTGCATCCCACCAACGTACTGGCGAGTACCGAAAAGCAAGCTTATCTGGAAGAACACATTTCAGCAGAAAGCAAGCCCATGTTAAAACTCTACTTTCGCTCGATGGGTAAGCCGCGATCAATTCAAAAAGATGAGTTAAATGCGCCACAGAATGCATCAGCGGAGTCTCTTGCTCTGTATTACTTTGCACGAAAGTACCTTAAGCGTTACGAAGGCGTTCCATTACCGAAAGATATGCCCGATTTAATCGAATTCGGTAAAAAGCACCATTTGGAATGGGTCGTCGCTGAAGCACAGCTCAATAAGGCTGTAACAATGATTGAGCAAGACGATAACTGGAACGCAGAATTGTTACTCCATGACGTTGTTTCTACAGCCCGTGATCTTGGTTATCTAGCATTAGAAGGCCGTGCTTACCGCTGGTTAGGCAATCTAGAAGTATCTCGAAATCAACTACGCAGTGGCCTAAAATATTATCGCAATGCCTATGAGTTATTAGAAAAAACAGTATTTGAAATACAAGTCGCGATGACACTGAACAACATTGGGACGGTCTACATCGACGCATCAGATTGGGCTCGGGCCAACAGTTACCTAACGCAAGCTCTCGACACTTACCTAGAGAGCGAATATCAATACGATAATAGCTTTTTTATGGGGGTTATCTACGCAAACCTTAGCATCGTTCACTCGAGCCTCGGAGATAACAAAGAAGCGGAATATTATTTCAATGAAGCCATTCGACTTTCAATGCAAACAGGGTCGGACACAGTCAAGCACCACTCTTTATCCAGCTTTTCACAAATGTTGAGCTCGGTAGGAAAAATTGATGATGCATTAATGGTCGCACAGCGTTGCGTAGACCTGCCCATTCCAAAAAATCTAGAAATGCTAAAAACGTCTTGTTACGAGGCATTTGCAGAGGCTTACCTCGCAAACAAACAATACGATAAAGCTATTACAACAGCACTTAACGTTCTAGAACAAACCAAATCAACCAGTGAATTAGAGCTGCGTCAGCGTATTGATATGCTTTCGGTACTGGTAAACGCTCATCAAATTCTTAATGACTATGAAGCGGCTTTTCATTATTTAACCCAATTAAGAGAGCTAGAGGCTGAGTTTTCTCATCATATTCATGGTGAAGAGATGATTAACATTAAGTTTGACCTCGAAGCTAAGTTAGCCCAGAAAGAACTCAAATTGCTAGAAACAAAAAATGCGCTACAAGCCTCTGAACTGCGTTCACAGCGCTATCGAGAAATGTTCTACTTTATCGCTATTGCGGCAATTGGAGTCGTTGGTTTTCGTTACGTACTGCGCGTTAGACGTATTAATAAAGCACTCACTCAAGAAAATACTACCGATCCATTAACTCAACTGCATAACCGTCGCTATCTTCACATTTGGTTGGACAAAATGGCTCGTAGAAGCCCAGATAGAACATTTGCCTTAGCAGTTTTAGATGTTGATCATTTTAAAACCTTTAATGATCAATATGGACACGATATTGGCGATAAAATGCTGACTCATATTGCCACGCTATTTAATGAATCCACTCGCTCTGGTGACCTACTCATTCGTTGGGGTGGAGAAGAGTTTGTCCTATTATTCGAAGTACAGCGAGTTGAAGATTGCGCTAAGTTTTTGGAGCGATTGAGATATACTGTTGAAAACACGCCATTGGTGGTTGACTCTAAACCATTAAGCGCGACAATTTCCCTTGGAGCAGTGGACAAACTGTCGGCACAAATAATTAAACAAGAATGGGATCAGTGGTTTTTCTTGGCAGACCAAGCTTTGTATGATGCGAAGCAAGCTGGCAGAAACCAGTTCATCATTCACCCTACATCATAAAAAAGCACACATGAAAAAAAATCTAATCATTATTACTTTTGCGCCTCTATTTCTTATGGCGTGCAGTAATCAGCAAGCATCTCAACTGGGAATGCGCAGCAGCAGTGTCAATGTATATGCCCAGCAAATGAGTAACACTCAACTATGTGAAACTCTCTACTACAACCGTGCAACCAACCAAACCAAAGTGGCGATTGGTGCTGAGTTCAATCGACGTGGATTAAACAAAAAGTGGTGTGATAAAGAATTCGATAAGTTGTACATTAAAAAGTGGATTGATAACGTGCTGCCTAAAGAAAAAGCCGAACCTAAGAAACCAATAGCAACTATTCAACCCGCTTCAACTAAATAACTCCCCTCTTGAAGCAGACGGTACACTCGTATTTTCTGCTTTTCACTTTTCATGCATGCTCGATGCGACATATAAAAACCTCATGGTTTCAGTAAATTAACAAAGACTTATGTTGTCCATCGAACTTTTAATGTAAACAAGTTGTAAATGGTTTTCGTCCTTATTCTTTGTCGTTAGCTTTGTTTGTTCCTGTTAGCGGAATATGAAACAGGAACTAAAAAATTCCAAACAAAGACATGAGGTCAAAAATGGAAATACGCATTAATCGCCTATTTGCTGCTATGTTGGCAGTAGGCATTGCACCTGCCGTCTCGGCGTTTGATCCACTCTATTCTGAACAATGGCACTTAGACAACACGGGGCAAACTGCGTTTGCGGCTAATCCTGCTGTTGCTGGGAACGACTTAAACACTAAGCTCACTCAGGCAATGGGGATTGCAGGTGTTGGTGTGAAAGTTGCCGTTATTGATTCTGGAGTGCAGATCGATCACCCCGACCTTGCAGGTAATATAGTTACAGGTAGCAGAAACTTCGTCGAAGACTCTTCATTCCCACCAAGTTATCCGGTTGATACTAATGGTCATGGCACTGCTGTAGCCGGTTTGATTAGCGCCGTCGGCAACAACGGTGAAGGCGGACGCGGTGTCGCTTCTCACTCTTCCCTCATCGGTTTTAACTGGTTAGCCAACCAGACATTAGAAGGCTGGTTAATCTCCCATGGCATGGACCCAGCAACACGCGATGTTCGCGTATTTAACCAAAGTTACGGTTTCAGCCCTATAAACCCGATTACTTTTGATGAAAGCGACCCTCAGCTAAAACTTGAAATGGACGTGATGAAAAACGTCAGCAACAGTAACGCCTGGGGTCGAGGTGCTGTATTTGTAAAGTCAGCAGGTAATGGTTACCGCTATTTCAATGCAGGGCGATTCTTCGTATTGCCAAGTAACTTCTTTGCTGGTGGAGACAATCAAGGCTTACCGATGCACAACTCTGCTCAGTCTTATGATAACGCCAATTACTTCAATTTAGTCACTAGTGCACTACGAGCGGATGGTACGCGAGCGAGTTACTCATCGGTGGGTTCGAACGTGTGGGTTGCAGCACCAGCAGGTGAATATGGGCAAGATTTCCCTGCTATGGTCACCACTGATTTAATGGGTTGTGAAGAAGGGCAAAATACCAGTGAAGGCCTTGGCATTAATGGGTTACACGGCGGAACGGAGCTCGATCCGAACTGTAACTATACCAGTACGATGAACGGAACCTCATCGGCTGCGCCAAACACATCGGGTGCCATCGCGGCAATCATGTCAACCAACCACGCACTTTCTGCTCGTGATGTACGTGCTTTACTAGCGGAGACAGCAAAAGTAACGGATAAAGCGCATCCAGGCGTACAGCTTGAATTTACTAACCATAAAGGTGAACAGGTTAGCTACGAGGCCATTGCCCCTTGGCAAAAAAACGCAGCAGGCGTAGATTTCCATACTTTTTATGGCTTCGGCGCTGTAGATTTAGATGAAGCGATGCAACGTGCTCGCATGACGAATCGTGTTTTACCAGCTCAAAGCATTACGCCATGGGTTCATAACGCTACAGAAGTAAGTGTACCCGATGCAAGTCTAGTTGGTGGTTCTTCAAGTATCGCCATTGCCGATGAGCTGACAGTAGAATCCGTTCAGGTGACATTGACATTGGACCACGCTCGTCTGCCCGACTTAGCTATCGAGCTCATTTCGCCATCAGGGACTCGTTCCGTTTTGCAAACACCGCGCAATGGTCTTGTTGGTCAATCTCTTGATCCAACGATTACAGGCTACAAAGATCAATTAATGTTGTCTAACCAATTTTATGGCGAAGATGCAAAAGGCGAATGGACGTTGCGAGCAATAGATACGAACTGCGATGAAGCCTATTCTTACATTGCATATTTCAACTCTTCCACCATCTATGACGTTCCGATGGCAAACAACGCTCAACCCGGTGTTATTAAGAACTGGTCGATGCGCATATTTGGACACTAAGGAGTCAATAACATGAAATACAAATCATTTTCTATGCTGGCTCTCGTTATCATGACGTCGAGTGTATACGCAGAGCAACAGCTCTCTCAACAACCTGCACCAGAACTGTTTGTGCCATCAGAAGCGGTTGAGATTAATGGCCAAGACTATCGAAAAGTGCAAACTGGCACTGTTAGAACCCTATCTGAAGACGTAAAACTTCAAGCGGGTGATGAGGTGTTTAAGAATGCGTTTAGTAACGTATCCAAAGCCACTGGACTGGTTTACATCACCGTAAACAATCCTAACGAAGCGAAAGCAGTCGCCAAAGAGTTAAAATTAGAAGTTATCTTCGCAGAGGGGGAATCAGCGGTGTTAAAAGCATCTCAAGATCAAGATCTGCTAAGTATTAGCGACTACCTAAACGCAGACAGCCGGGTAAAAGCGTCTAAAATTGAACTAAACAGCGGTAAATACCGTGCACAATAATTCTCTAACAAGAGAAGTTGGCCTGTAAAACCATGCCTCAGCGATTGCTGAGGCATTTTTATGGGTAGTAACATATAGGCTATTATTCTTTAATAACATTTCGCATAACCAGTATGATACCTAAACACCCTACTCGCCTGCGCCTGTCATTTCTTAAACAAAATAATTTCCGTTCTTAGCTCTTCTTCCGTGGTTTCCTTCGGGCTATTCAGATAGCGTTCGATTCCTAAAGGACTGGTTTTGACTTTCATACCACTCTGACGAACCAAGTTCATCGCTAAAGCCCATGCATTTCCCAAAAACTGATATTCACCTCGGTGTTCAACGACAAATGTTTCACTCTCAGGAATGGTACCAGTAACCGCCCCTTGAGGCGCTGGTACTGAGTTATGAAGAGGAAAGCAAGTGATAAACTCGAATGTACCTTTCTGCATATCCATCGACTGGTAATAACAAAACAATTCACCATTCACGGATAGGGTTTCGTCACTAATTAACTGTTCTAGTTGCTGAACATGCTTCTCAATTACCGAACCTAATTCCTGCAAGCTAGCCACACCCTTGATCCCAATGTAATGAATTTGAGGCAACGTTCGGTTACCAATTTCGGCTAAGTCTGAATGCACTCTTCCGGTTTCAAGCTTACTTTTAAGCATGCGTAACCCACGTTGATAATCCATCTCTATCATCGACTTAAACATACTTTTCAGAAAGAACAGATACCAAGGGACGCGAGATTGCATTTGCCATTCGACTAAACAGCCATTTTGTGACGGCGTCACGATTAGAGTCACCTTTCCATGGCTCTTGATTGGACGAAAGAAATGCAGCTCCATATCTAATCGATGCTCTTGAGTACTTTCCAGTACAATCGCGCCAGTCCCAATACGCTGACCATTCCATTGATAACCAGCTCCAACGTGGCCCTGATTATCACTGAATGTCAGCTCGCAGCTTGGTTCAAGAATGATCCATGGTGACCAGCTGGGCCAGTTATTGAAGTTCTTGAGATAGCCAATAATTTCACTTTGATTCTTATTAATTTCAATACTTCGGCTGACCTGATAAGAGAGCATAACGGTTCCTCGAGTTTCCGCTTCACTAACTTCAGTCTAATTCAAATTCCAGTTTTTTCTTGTTTGACTGCGGGTTAGATGCGTACGACAAGAAAAAGCTAGAGCGTTAAGTCTCACTTGAATCAATACGCACAAAGCTAAGAGCAGAACTCCACTTTTGCACTAAATCGAACACCATCATCGTCCAGTACTAACGCCCACCCCATCCGTTCACATATTCGTTGTACGATAACAAGCCCACAACCATAACCAGCGTTGTACGTCTCGTTGCCATCGTGACGGTTTAGGATCTTAAGCGCATGACCTTTCAACTCAATTTCAATATCTCCCACACTATAGCTAAAGGCGTTTTTAATCAGATTGTTGATTACAATGGTCACAAAACTCTCCGGTGCCTTCACTACACCACTATGTTGTTCGTGCAAAGCGTAGTTCGAATCTTGCTTGGCAAATAAAGGAGCCAGCTCTTCCAGTTGTTTTTGTAAACAAGTAAGAAGCTGATGCTCTCCGTAATGCTGAGGCTCTATTTTCTCTTTACCAAGTAAGAGAAACGCTTCTGTCAGTACACGCATCTCGTCACAAGCTGACTGCATCCTCGTGATGGCTTTTTGCGCAACTCGAGGTTGATCAGGAAGACGCGTCAGAATGTCTGTTGAGCCTTTAATCACCATGATTGGCGTTCTCAACTCATGCGATGCAAAACGGCTAAATTCTTGTTCTCGTTTGAAGTAGCCCGCGATATCGTTCTTATTATCCAGCAAAGTCTGCTCTATCTGGCGTGTTTCGCTGAACTTAGTTTCAACTTGGAAAGCGGGTTGATCCGGTGACATTTGGCTAATTTTGTCTTCAATTTGCGCTAATGGCCGAGACAATATTCGAACCATGTAAATGCCATACCCAACCATGACAAATGAAAACAAACCACCGAGCAGCAGCGTAAACTGATGCAGCGAGCTTTCGTATTCGTCCAAGTAATCATCTGAGTCATCTTGAAACACAATGTACATAAGCCCCTTCCCTGAGGGGTGTTTCAATACAACAAAGTGTTTATCTTCTTCACCAAGCAGGTATTCGTAAAAACCAGGTGAAGTAAAAGAGAGCAACCAATCGGGTGTCGGTGCTTCACTCCAATATGAGTTGAATTCCAATACGTTTGGCAATGGCGCATCCCAACCCTGTTTCTCGAAATTCTCACTATAAAGCGCCGCTTCAGTATCGAGCCAGTGATGTAAACTCAGCACTTCCAGTTTGTTTTCTGCCACATAAATCAGCGACCAAAAAAGAGTAAACATCACAAACGTCATGACCCCAAAACCCCAACGGATCTTGCGATAAATGCTTGGATATTCGTTATGCTTTAAGTCGGTAACCTTGTCCATGAATAGTCTCTAATCGTGATTCTTCAAAACCTTTGTCTAGTGCGGTTCTTAAACCATAAATATGGCTACGAAGTGCATCACTTCCGGGTGGTTCGTCTCCCCACACACTATCGATCACTTCTGTGCGCGAGACCGCTGCTGGAGCACGTTGGAGAAGCAATTTTAAAATTTTAGTTTGAATTCGACTCAGCTTAATTTCTTTGTCTTTTCTCGTTACTTTTCCTGTACGCGCATCTAAACAAATATCTGCAAATTTGAGCGCTCCGATATCTTGTCTTGGACCACGATTAGCCAAAGCATGAACACGCAAACTGAGCTCTTCCATCGCAAATGGCTTCATTAAATAATCATCTCCCCCCGCTTTAAAAGCCGCGATTTTGTCATCTAGCGTATCTTTTGCCGTTAGGAAGAGAATTGGCGTTCCACATAACTTATCTTGTCGAAGCTTCTGTACCGTACTGATGCCATCGAGCTTCGGCATCATGATATCCATGATGATTACATCGTAATGATTTTCCTCGATTAACTTAATCGCAGCCTCTCCATGAAACGCACAATCGATAATCATGCCTTCGAGCTCAAGATAGTCTGCAATCGTCTCCGAGACGTTATGGTTGTCATCTACAATTAAAATTTTCATAAAATCACATTTCTTCACGATCTCTTCACGATATGCCCAATAAGATACAGGCAATTTCCTAAACTCGCTCGTAAATTGAGGTTAATACAATGAAAAAACTCGCTCTTATTTCTGTAGTAGGTTTGGCATTGTCTGGTTGTGGTGGTTCAGGTGGTGGCAGCAATAGCGATAGCACGCCAACTCAACCAGTAGTGAAACCAAGTGTAGCGATTGGCTCTGTTGAAGCGGTCAACGCTGAAGAAAGCACGTTAACCGTCAATGGACATACGTATCGTGTGTCTGAGGTGGTTTATGACGACACACAAGTGCAATTGGCCGATGTAAAACCCAAAATGGTGGTTCGCGTGGGTTCAGATATTCGGCAAGCTTCGGACAATGGCGTCCGAGTCACACTTGAACCAACCATTACTGGACGTGTGACAGCGATTGATCATGTGAAGAAAAAATTCACGGTAAACGGCATAGAGCTGCAGTTTGACGATTTAAGTGATGATATAGAGGTCAACGACTGGGTGATGGTGTCATCATTGCCAACTGCCGATGCGGGTTATCGAGTGTTGTCTGTGGTCGAAATCGACGTAGATAACGATTACCCAGCCCTTGGAAGCTACTACGAACTGGAAGGTCGCATTACTAGTACCGATGAAAATGCTGGCACGTTTGAGCTTGGTACAAATATAACCGTATCTTACGACAACATTAGCCAACTTAGCATCGGCCAATGGGTGGAAGTAGAAGGTGAAATGCAAAACGGTATCTTCATGGCACATGAGGTAGAAGTTGAAGACTACGACGATCTAAAAAATGACAGCGATGTGGAAGGTATCGTGACTTGGGTTGCCAAGGATTATAGTGAGTTCTCTCTAAACTACCGAGTAGCCTTCTTCATTGATAACGCAACACGATTTGAAGACGGCAGCAAAGCGAACCTAAAACAAGGCCAAGAAGTGGAAGTAACGTCTGTCATGAAAAATGGCAAACGCATCGCTACCGTTATTGAGTTTGAGCAACCAGACTTTGACGATAACAACCAATGGCAAGGTAAAGAATTTGAATGTGAAGGATACGTATCAAACTATGATGCTGAAGCAAGAACATTTGAAATCGAGCGTTGCGAAAACGACGCAGATCAATTGCTAAACAACACGACCGTTGTGATTGATGCACAAACACGCTTCCAAGGCATCGAAGAACTTAACCTAAATGGTGCTCGTGTCGAAGTCGAAGGTGTGATCATTAACGACCAAAATATTGCCCGTGAAGTGGAGTTAGACGTTTACGACAACTAATCCCTTCTACGCTTAAGAAAAAGTGTCACTTCGATGGCACTTTTTCTTTTCACCTTACTTTGCTTCCCAAGCTCAAACCAACAAATTCTCAGCCAAAGCCTTTTCTCTCCGTTACACTTTACCTATGTTTCACAACATTGGTGACGAATATGAAAAAACGCAACCTCATTTTGTTAATCTTGTTTTTTGGTTCAGCCACGAGCTTAGCTAGCGTTATGGATCCTGACTGCGATGCAGAAAAGGCAGCTAAAGCCGCTGCGACAAAAGCCGTGGTTGGTGTTGGTGGTCGCTGTACGCCTAAAGAGGCACTGAAAGATACCGCAGTTGATGCAGGAAAAGACAAATTGCCAGATGAAGGGATGGCGGGTAAAGCTGTTGATGCAATGACACCGGAAAAAGAGAAGAAAACGGTGAAAGACGTAACCAAAAAGCTCAATAAAGATTGATACCTACATCATAGATGTTTGAGCGTAGAAAACATTTTCCTAGAATAAAGTGGCGATTTACCAGTTGTTTGAAGCACACGTCTAATCTTGGTTTTTCATATTCAAAAACCTGCATTTGACCACACACTATTTTTACTACACAAGTTCAAAAATTAGTAATAATTCCTCCTAACTTTGAGACTTTGAGCCTAACGAGAAATGTAACAACTTGCATACAAGTCACTTGGCTATATTGTACACATACTATATATCGAAGAAAGGAGGTTTAACGATGGTTAGAGGTTATAGTGAACAGACTCTAAAAGCCGAACCTGTAGTTCAATTGGCGGTACTGACAGGCTTAGATGCCGATTTGAACTTCATCAGAAACAACAGAGAAAAGGTTTTGCCTATAATCACAGGTGTCATTTTGTATCGACAGCTCAATAGACGCGACCAAAGAAAAGTCCTTGAGCAGGCACAGGCTTTAGGGAATTCGAAATTTTTCGGTAAGATTCAAATGCTGGTAGCGCAAAGTATTGCCAAGCCAATGTGGAACCCTTGGAGCCTATCAGATGGTGAGCTGCGCCAGTATTTTAATACTCATAAAGCAGTTGCAAATTTCCTTTCTACATGGTTTATCACCATCGATATTAAACTTGAGGTCGGCTTTATGGCAGCTGTTATATACGCACTATCAAAAGGTCAAGGGGCTGCATTGATTAAAGAAATGGCTTCAGTGCACATCGCTGAAGAGACTTTCAAAAAACTCAGCCTCTCATCAACTGCACAACAAGCTGGCGCGAGAGCATTTTTTGTAGCTGTTATTCTCGCTAGTGTACTCAAAGGCTTTAACGAGGCAGATGCGCTAGCTGCAAAGAAAGAGTTGTTACGACGTAACATGCTTGGAATAGAGGATTTGTAAGCTATGTTTTGGATACTGGGTCTTTTAGTTTCCTTGTTTATCATGTACTCGGATTACGCGCATTACTTCTATACCAAGCGACATGGAAAGAAATCTAGGGTTTCTCGCTTATTTAGCTTGTTGATCACGGTAACGCTTCCTATGATTGCGACTACCGAGATTTTGAACGATCTTAATGTAGAGAAAACCAGCTACCAAGTGTGTGTAGTTTTAGTCTCAGCTTTAGTTGGCCTTCTGGTCTGCTTGTCGGAACAGTATCGTTTTAAGTCAGAAAGAGATTAGTGGTATCGGGTTGTCCAGCTATCACCAAAGGCATCAAATTGGTGCCTATTTTATTATTGGTTTATTAATAACTGATCTGGCGAGTAAGGCCGGTTCGAATATCTTCTAACGTTCACCCTCGAGCACGAGACCGCTATCATGACTTCTTTAATGAAAAAAAGAGAGCCTTTTGACTCGGGGATTTAGAGCTCTTGGACGTCTGAATGCGCATAGTTCATACCCTCTATTGAGACGTCGGAATTATTCGCTGTACCGTGATAGAAAATTATTTATGTATTGAAACACATATACCTTGCTCGTGAATATCTAGCCGTCTCGGACATCTCAAATCTAACCTCAACTTATATCCAAATGAATTTGTAGTTTGTATCACCAACTGCTCATAGTTTATTTAACAATTAACAACGAGTTCATGGGGAGCTAATACAAAAAAGAGCGCCGATTGACGCTCTTTCCGAACTCTAATGGATAACCAATTATGCGGTTTCTGCTTCACCTATCCAATGATAATGGTGGTTGGCTTTTTTTCCCACTAAACCGAGCTCTGCCAATTCTTCAAATACCTTGTCTACCTCTTCCGCAGACAGCCTAAACTGTTTAGCAACGGCTTTTTTGGTGCACGTAATTTGATGCGTTTTAAGTGCATCGCTAACTTGCTCTAACAAGGTTTTCGGTTCCTTTGGTTCTTCTGGCTCCGGCGCAGCTGGTATTTCTTGCTCTTCTTCCTCTTTTATATGAGGAAGATAACCCGCAGGCGCTGGGTCTATATCGCGAACTGTTTTCAATATCATGCCCTCATTTCTGCGATAGAAATATCGGAACCGTTGCTCTTCACCAATCAAGCCAACAAAAAATGCAGCAAAGAAGTCCAAAAGAATCGAAAGAAATACAACCAAGCCAAGCTGAGCTTGCTGAGAGGTGGTACCAAATGCGTTGGCTAGGCTATCAATCAAACCAATCACTGAGCCTTGCGTAACCGGCGGTAAACTATCACGCTCCATAGCCAAGCGTTGCTGCTCTTCACGTAAGGTTTTGTTTTGATCCTGAATGCGAGTTACACCAGTCGCGATACGCTCCATCTCGATGTATTTCTGCGCTGCCATATTGTTGAGCTCAATCTGCTTATCGATTGCCGCAATCTGACGATTAAACGCTTCCACTTTCGCCTGCTCTACCGAAATATGACTTTGTGCACTATTGGTTGCACTATTAATCCCACCAATACTACCGCCAATGGAAATCGCAGCTAAGACTAAATAAAACACGAGAGCGGTTGCTGCTCCTGTGTAGTTGCGATGGGCTCGGCGCTCACCGTATTCATACCAAGCGTAAAATTTACCTGCTTCAAAAATGATCGCTAAACCACCAAATAAGGTTTGCATCATCGGGTTTTCGTCGATAGACAAAAACAGCAATAGAGAAAAAATAGTCGATGCTAAAATCGCAGCACCGGTGAATGCATATACACTCACCATGGCAAATCGACCTTTAGGGTATCGATATCCAATCTGTTGTTCGTATTTCATTTGAGAAATTTCTTAAGATTAATCGCCCCTCCGACTAAGTAGGACGGACGTTTCTGGCATGTACAAAGGAGCGCAGAATACCGTATCCTTTATTAAATTACTGTCATAATTCCGTTAATGGAAAACAAGTGAAGATTCGGTGTGCATTTTGAATCGATATCAGCCAAATCTAGCACGTAAAAACACCACCACGACACCCACTAACCGAAGCTTCAGTGGCATATAAGAGAGATTAATTCGGTATCTTCAAAAGCGACTAGGCAAGACTGACAAGTTGAATTGGAGGTTGTGAATGTCAGCCGAATCAAGACATTAAAGCGTTAAAAATAGGCAATAAAACAAATAATGCACACTTGCATCACCTTTTAGTAAACTGATAATTACATTGTTTGGTTAATTTGTTAGTATCCCGCGCCGAAGAAGATAAGCACTCAATTGTATGGAAAACACTCTAATACAGCACAAACACCATCGCTTGCACGCTATTGCGGTTATTATCGCGGTGTTGTTTCAGTTGTATTTAGCGTCCACAGCCGCTCTTAATCCTACACAAGTTCACAGCACAACTTGGCTCAACAAAGTCCAAAGTGAAAAGGTTTTACTGTGTACCGCAGATGGTTTCAAATGGGTGGATATCAATACGTTGATTGAGGCTAACGCTCAATCTTCTTCTAAGCTCATCCAAGATCTTAACTTACACGACGGCTTTCAGTTTGAATGTCCGCTTCTTCAAGCTGTTCAATTCTTTCTTCTGGTTGCGATTGGGCTTTACCTGACAACCATCCATTGGCTGCGCCGAGTAAAGTATGCACTGACGACTTATCATTTTTCAAAATGCGATAAGTTCGTTTACAAACACATCGCGCCTAAGCACTCTCCGCCGAGTGTTTTTCCTGCCTAACAGGCATCTAATCATTGACAACTTTATTCAAAAATAACGATGACTCTGTTTGTTGTCCATTCAGAGAAGCTATTAATTCAAAAGGAAAAACACATGCTTAAATCATTAAAAACCGCCGCTATCGCGCTTATTGCTGTCATCGCTAGCCCACTGAGTTTAGCGCACGATTATGAAGCAGGAAAAATTCATATCGACCATCCATGGAGCCGCGAAGCGCCACCAAACGCACCTGTTATCGGTGGTTTTTTTCAATTAACCAACCACGGTGACAGTGAAGATGCATTGATCGCAGCAGAAAGCCCAATCGCAGGGCATGTCGAAATTCACACGCATAAGAAAGAAGATGGTGTGATGAAAATGATTAAGATTGACGAAGTGCGCGTTCCAGCCAATGAATCTGTGTTGTTTAAACCAGGCAGCTTCCATTTAATGATTTTTAACCCAACACAAACTCTTAAAGAGGGTGACCGCTTCCCTATGACATTAACCTTTAAAAACGCAGGTAAGGTTGAAGTGGAAATGGCGGTTGAGAAACAAGGCCACATGGAAAAACACATGCATCATTAATGACGCAAACAAAAGTGCCCGCTGATTTAGCGGGCATTTTTATCTCAGCTTAGTCAAAATCATTATCCAATAGGTCCTAACTCGACTCTTCAGAATAATGGTGATAAATAACGCTTGGCGAAACGGCGTCATATATCATAACAGCGTGCTCGGGCAAGAGATTCTAAATCACGCTCGTCCCTCGCTATTCAGAATGACCTTGAAAGACTTAAGATCCTAAAAAGGTTCCCTACCCGCTTAAAACTCAACCTCTCGACAAAGTTCTCCAACCATCACTTGGCAAGCCTAAATGAAATCATAAGTTTGGCAACAAAGACCCACGGTTAATCAGCTTTCTTTCTACTAGAAACAAACCTCAGCCCAACGAGCTAAGCCCGCAGCTATAAGCTCAATTGTTTATGCATCCCAATTATCCTGACTAAATACAAACCATACACGACCGTAAAAGTCGATATATACCACTGGATGAGTCAGCATCTCAAGAAAGTACGTGATCGACTTCTCATTGTTGGTGTTTCTCTGTTTATTAAAACCATTTGTATTACAATAATACTCTATGTTAAATAAAAAATCCTTTCCAACTCTACAAACATGAGAGAACACCATTATGTCTACTAAAATTGCATTTATTTCTGGTGCTACTGGCGGTATCGGCTTCCAAGTAGCAAAGCGTCTTGGTCAGGATGGATACACGGTCATTCTAAACGGCATTGAAGATGAAAAAGGTTCGGAGTGTGTCTCCAAACTACATAACGCAGGAATTGAGGCTGAATACTACGGTTTTGACGTTACAGATGAACATGCCGTCGATGAAAACATCAATGCTATTGGTGAAAAATACGGCAAAATCGATGTTGTCGTTAATAACGCAGGTGGTCTTGGTGGTCGTAGTCCTATTGAAGGTATGGAAACTGCTTTTTTCCGTAAAGTCATGGCTTTAAACCTCGATAGTGCATTCTTCGTATCACGCGCAGCGATTCCATTTCTAAAAAAGTCTGATAACGCATCAATTATCAACTTCACTTCAAACGCTGCTTGGAATGCAGGTGGTCCAGGTGCAGGTATTTACGGTACATCAAAAGCCGCCGTTCATACATTAACTCGCGCTTTAGCTAAAGAGTTAGCTCCGGCTGGAATTCGAGTCAATGCAGTATCTCCTGGCACTATCGATACACCATTCCATGCTCAAATCAAAGCAACCAAGCCTGAAGTATTTGCTTCTTGGGCAGACAGTATTATGCTTGGACGCCTAGGCCAGCCAGAGGAAGTCGCCTCTGCTATCTCTTTTCTGGTAAGTAAAGATGCATCATTCATTACCGCAGAAACACTGCAAATTGGTGGTGGTCAAGCTTTAGGCATTTAGTACCAATAAGTCTTTTTACCTATCAGTAAGTACGCTTTAGTACTGATTTGATAACGGCCGCAGTATGTTTGTACTGCGGCTTATCCTTATACCACCTCGCCTTTCACCCCATTTGTAACGTTTCACCCATTTTTTGGTATGGACAGTATTCCTCTAGCTGAAACAAAACCACTTGTATTACAATAAATTTTATTTTTTACGTTATTTAAGCCTCCTAAAGGCTTTGTTCACGATAAAAATGGAAGCGTGATGAATCCGCTTTTCTTATATACTCTGATGAATAAAACCCTCACAAACCTTACTTACATCTCACTTTTAGAAAAAATCCATCCCAAGCCCGCTATGCTCATAATTTTCAATTGCAAAAGCCACAATAGTCATTATGATTATCAACAAGCAATATAATCATACAATAGTATTTTTGGAGTTAAAATGACTAAACCTATCATTGGTTTCATCGGCCTAGGCTTGATGGGCGGAAACATGGTTGAAAACCTACAGAAACGTGGTTACGAAGTTGCTGTAATGGACCTCAATAAAGATGCTGTTGACGCAGTACTAGCTCGTGGAAACGCTTCTGAAGCTTCTTCAGGTAAAGAACTAGCAGAGAAAAGTGATATCGTGATGCTGTGCCTAACAACATCTGAAGTTGTCGAAAAAGTTGTTTACGGAGACACTGGTGTTCTAGCTGGCATGTCAGAAGGTAAAACACTCATCGACTTCGGTACATCTATTCCAGCTTCAACGAAGAAGATTGGCGCTGACCTTGCTAAGAAAGGGGCTGGTATGATTGATGCGCCTCTAGGTCGTACACCTGCCCACGCAAAAGATGGTTTACTGAACATCATGGCCGCAGGCGACGTCGAAACATTCAATAAGGTTAAGCCAGTGCTGGACGATCAAGGTGAAAACGTATTCCACCTTGGCGCACTAGGCTCTGGTCACGTAACTAAGCTTGTGAATAACTTTATGGGTATGACAACCGTAGCAACCATGTCTCAGGCATTTGCTGTTGCTAAACGTGCTGGTGTTGATGGTCAACAATTATTCGACATCATGTCTGCAGGACCATCAAACTCACCATTTATGCAATTCTGTAAGTTTTACGCCGTAGATGGCGAAGAAAAACTAGGCTTCTCTGTTGCAAACGCAAACAAAGACCTCGGTTACTTCCTTGCTCTATGCGAAGAGCTTGGTACAACTTCCCTGATTGCAGAGGGCACTTCTAAGAGTCTACAAGCAGCAGTTGATAAAGGCCTTGGTCAAAATGACGTTCCAGTCATCTTCGACTACTTTGCAGAGCTAGAAGCTTAGTCACACTCAGTTGTGACTAAAAGCCCAGCTACTAATGTAGCTGGGCTTTTTTTGTTTTTCCTCTTCCCCTGACGCTCATCACTCCTTGATACCCTAGCCACTCCATTAAGGTTTTGCAGGGCTGCCTCTTCCAATTCTCTTATATATTTTCCACTAACACTTCAAAACCTCTCTCCTATTTCTGGCGTACGCCTCATTAAAGCTACGTCTGATTTAATGCTTTTTCTTTGCTAAGAAGGCACACATATTTATTTAAATAGACAAAGCATCAGGTTTGGGGTGTAAAGTGTAAACACAGCGTGCAAAGAAAGTTAGATTGCTTTTTCGCTTTAGGCTGACGACTCTAATGCGAATATAGTCGCACCTTATTGGGAGTTCCCCAATACAACGAATAACAACAAACGATGCGCCACGCTTTCTCAGTCAGCGTGATCAAAAAATCCCACGGCTTTAACACCGCGGGATTTTTCATTGAGAGTCTTTAACTTTGGTTAGCTTTTCGCGTTAGCTAACTTTGGGCTTTTAGGCCCTCGTGCTGCGTTCACCAATAGAACACCCACCGAGAGAACAATCGCACCACACAAGATAAACAGTAGTCGACCAGATGGTTCATTTGGAATTAGAGCCATAGCTAGGATACCGAAGCCCGCTACGCTGATAAGCTTGCCAAGCATGCCGCGCTGTTTTGTATCTAGGTTCTGCTGCTCTTCGCTGTCAGCCACAAGTGGCGTATTCCAGTTCTCGAACAATTGGTCCACTTCTTTTTCACGCTCAGGCGTCAAGCCTTTGTAGAAGCGTGTTGTTAGTAAGAAGAAACCACCAGTGAAGACAACGTGCGCCGCTAAGCTCAAGCCAACTTTAAGGTCAGCCCACTCACGTGCTGTTAGAGCTTGTTCTAGTCCGAATAGGTGCTCAACATCTTGTGCTTGTAGAGAGATACCGAAGATGTAAGAAACAAAGCCACCAACAACCAGTGTTGCCCAACCAGCCCAATCCGGCGTCTTACGAATCCACATACCAAGTAGTACAGGAATCAGCATTGGGAAGCCAATTAATGCACCGACGTTCAGTACGATATCGAACAGGCTCAAGTGACGTAGTGAGTTAATGAATAGACCGATACCAATGATGATGAAGCCCATCACGATAGTCGTTGCTTTACTCACGATAACCAGTTCTTTTTGCGACGCTTGTGGACGCACAATCGGGCTGTAGAAGTTCATCACAAAGATGCCCGCGTTACGGTTAAGACCAGAGTCCATTGAAGACATGGTCGCCGCAAACATTGCTGACATCAGAAGACCCACCATACCTGCTGGCATTACGTTTTGTACGAATGCTAGGTATGCTGCATCACCACCTACTGAGCCGTATTGCTCTGCGAAATCAGGCATAAATGCCGCAACGTACCAAGGTGGTAGGAACCAGATGATAGGACCAACAATCATCAGCACACATGCAAGACCTGCAGCTTTACGTGCGTTTTCACTGTCTTTTGCACATAAGTAGCGGTAAGCGTTGATGCTGTTGTTCATGACACCGAACTGTTTAACAAAGATGAACACAACCCAAAGGATAAAGATACTGAAGTAGTTCAGGTTGTTACCCAGCATGAAGTCGCCGTGGAAGTTCGACACGATGTTGCCAATACCGCCACCATGGAAGTATGCCGCCACCGCACAAGTGATCGTCACTGCCATGATAACCAGCATCTGCATAAAGTCAGATGCAACAACCGCCCAAGAGCCGCCTGTTACCGCCATTAGCATTAGCACTAAGCCCGTAACGATGATGGTCGCTTCCATAGGAATGTTGAAGACCGCTGCCACGAAAATCGCAAGACCATTCAACCAAATACCGGCCGAGATCAAGCTGTCTGGCATACCAGCCCAAGTGAAGAACTGCTCTGAAGTCTTACCAAAACGTTGACGAATTGCTTCAATCGCCGTCACTACACGTAGTTGGCGGAACTTTGGAGCAAAATAGAGGTAGTTCATGAAGTAGCCAAATGCGTTGGCTAAGAATAGGATTACAACAACGAAACCGTCGTTGAACGCGCGTCCTGCAGCACCTGTAAACGTCCATGCTGAAAATTGCGTCATGAAGGCGGTAGCACCTACCATCCACCATAACATCTTACCGCCCCCTCGGAAGTAGTCACTGGTTGAGGTAGTGAACTTACGGAACATCCAACCAATTGCAACTAAGAAGAAGAAGTAGGCAAGAACAACAAGAGTATCAATAGTCATTTTTTCAGCCTTTCAAGTTTGATCATTTTCTAATGTCTAGACTACTCTCCTCACAACGCCATTTGTACTACAATAAGCTTTAATTGTGATCTAAAGCATAAGTTATTCAACGAAAAAAAACACGTCAAACCCCTTACTTTCCTAGACCAATGGCTTTCTAGGAGATAATTGCCACTCAGAACACCTCAATATATTGTAATACAAATTATCTAATTGAAATTTATTAGAGTATGTAATATTTTTCTTCTTCGCGCTTTGTCTGAAGATCAAAAATGCGCGGCATTTCTTTGAAGGAAACGTAATGAGATGTTTCGAAAAAATTGGATAGAAAGTAGGATTTATATGAATGCGATTTTTAACTCTCGCCTTTTTCAAACTTTCAAACACAAAAAAGCGAGCTCTGAGGCTCGCTTTTCATTCTTTTCGCTAGTTTTATCGGGGTGTTACGACACTTATGCTACGTGAGCTACTGCGTCGCGAACCAATGTACCTAGTTCATCCCACTTACCTTCATCGATAAGTTTTGTTGGAACCATCCAAGTACCGCCACATGCCAGTACTGAAGGGATAGACAAGTACTCGTCTACGTTGCCTAGGCTCACACCACCTGTTGGCATGAATTTCACTGGGTAAACCGCCGTAAGCGCTTTAAGCATACCCACACCGCCAGATGGCTCAGCAGGGAAGAACTTAAGTGTACGCAGACCCATTTCCATCGCTTGCTCAACAAGGCTTGGATTGTTTACGCCAGGTACGATAGCTACGCCTTTGTCTAGGCAGTATTGAACCGTACGAGGGTTAAAACCTGGGCTTACGATAAAGTCCACACCAGCTTCGATCGCTTGGTCAACTTGCTCGTTAGTTAGGATCGTACCTGCACCGATCAGCATTTCTGGGAACTCAGCGCGCATAGCACGAATCGCTTCTGCAGCACACTCTGTGCGGAACGTGATTTCTGCGCAAGGCATACCGTTTTCAACCAAAGTGCGACCTAGAGGAATCGCATCTTCTGCTTTGTTGATGGCAATAACAGGAATTACTTTTAGGTTTGCTAGTTGTTCGTTTAATGTCGTCATAAGAGTGTACTCGTCGTCGTTAACTTGAGTTCAATAAATCACTGCAGAGCGCCGATTACTCAACGCTCCGCAAAAGAATTACAAAGGAAGATCTGGCATCACTTCACGTGGAATGATGGCACCTTTATGTTGAATTACCGCGCCAGCCATACAGTGACCAGAGTAAGCCGATTCAGCCGCGTTACCGCCAGTCAAACGCTTCGCCAAGAAGCCTGCACTGAAAGAATCACCAGCCGCTGTTGTATCAATCACGTTGTCGACTTTGTTTGGCGCCACGTATTGCGCTTCGCCATTCGCCACAACCAAGCAATCTTTGCTACCACGTTTGATGATGATTTCATCCACGCCCAGTGCAGAGGTTCTCTCGATGCACTGTTCTAGATGCTCGTCACCGTAAAGCATTTGCTCATCTTCAAATGTGAGCAGTGCGATATCTGTGTGCTTAAGGATCTTAAGGTACCAAGACATGGCATTCTCGCGGCTTTCCCACAATTTAGGACGGTAGTTGTTATCGAAAATAACCTTACCACCTTGTGCCTTGAAGCGCTCAAGGAAGCCAAACAGTTGCGTCTTACCTTCTTCAGTAAGGATCGCTAGTGTAATACCGCTCAAGTAAACCGCATCGTACGAGTAAAGTTTGTCGACTAATAGCGGAGACTCGTTTTGTTCGAATAGGAATTTAGCGGCCGCCTCGTTACGCCAGTAGTGGAAGTAACGCTCGCCAGTTTCATCGGTTTCGATGTAGTAGATACCTGGTTGCTTTTCTTTAACGGAAAGAACCAGACTAGTATCGATGCCCTCTTCTTGCCATGCTGATAGCATTTCTTGGCTAAAAGGATCGTTACCCAGAGCCGTTACATAGCTGGTTTTAATATCGTGAGCTTTGGTCAAACGAGATAAATACAGTGCGGTATTCAACGTATCACCACCGAATGACTGCTTTAGCTGACCTTCCTTTTTCTGTAGCTCAACCATACATTCGCCAATGACCGCGATGTTTAATGATTTCATGTTGTCACCTTAGCAACTGAGGTTGCGCTATAGATTATTTTAAGAAGTCTTCACGAGCTGGGTTGAAGATGTCTAGAAGAATGCTGTCTTGCTCTAGTGCAACCGCACCGTGCATCATGTGCTTACGAGCAAAGTATGCGTCGCCTTCTTTTAGTACTTTCTTCTCGCCTTCGATTTCCGCTTCAAAGCTGCCACGTACTACGTAACCGATTTGATCATGGATTTCGTGAGTATGCGGAGCGCCAATCGCGCCTTTATCAAAACATAGGTGAACCGCCATTAGGTCATCTGTGTAAGCAACAATTTTACGTTTGATACCGCCGCCTAGCTCTTCCCACGGGTTCTCATCTAATACAAAGAAAGAATTCATCGTCATACTCCTAAAAAGTCTCTATTAAAGCGAACCCTACGGCACTTCATTCTTAACCATGCTTTTATTAAAAGGTTCTCTTAAAAAGCGTCGTATTGATAAAAGTGAAACGCGCAGCGAAAGGGTCTGCTGTCGAATTGGTAACGAGCATATCCGATCTATTTTAATTGTCATACAATATATCTAAAAATATGTGATATTCATCAAATGGTGCTCGCTAAAGCATTCCACTTAACGATTGATAACGCCGAAACATCAGTCACAACAAGGATTACCACAACAATACAAATCAATGGGTTAGCTAAATTCGCGTGATTTCACTCTCCCTTTTTGCCACAAAAACTACACCCAAACTTAATATTGTATTACTTTATAGAGAGTTTAAGAAAACAACACACTTCATCTGAGGGTGGTAAAGAAATGACTACACAACCGATTTTGTTGACTGAAGCAGAAGTCGAACTACTAAGAAAGGAAGTCGGAAAGCCGAGCTTGATGGGCAAATCCATTGAAGCGAATCGCAAGGAACTTGAAGCCTTCATGCGTCTGCCTCTAGACGTACCAGGTCACGGCGAAGCAGGTGGCTACGAGCACAACCGCCACAAACAAAACTATACCTACATGAACTTAGCGGGTCGTTTGTTCTTGATCACTCAAGAAGAAAAGTACGCGCAGTTCGTTAAAGATCTTCTCGCTATTTACGCAGAGAAGTACCTCACTTTTGATTTCCACGTACAGAAAAACACTAACCCAACAGGTCGTCTTTTCCACCAGATCCTTAATGAACACTGTTGGTTAATGTTTACTAGCCTTGCTTACTCTTGCGTGGCATCAGTGATGACGGAAGAAGAGCGCACAGCCGTTGTTGAGCGCATTTTCGAACCAATGCTAGACATGTTCACAGTAAAATACGCGCACGATTTCGACCGTATTCACAACCACGGTATCTGGGCAGTTGCGGCTGTTGGTATTTGTGGTCTAGCTATTGGTAAACCTGAATATCTAGAGATGTCGGTATACGGTCAAGACCGTGATGATTCCGGTGGCTTCCTAGCGCAAATCTCGCAACTGTTCGCCCCTTCTGGTTACTACATGGAAGGTCCGTACTACCATCGTTATGCGATTCGTCCAACTTGTGTATTTGCAGAAGTAGTACACCGTCACATGCCTGAAGTAGACATCTACAACTACAAAGACAAAGTGATTGGCAACACAGTACAAGCGATGCTGGCAACGGCTTACCCGAATGGTGAGTTCCCTGCCCTAAACGACGCATCTCGTACCATGAGCATTACCGACATGGGTGTTCAAGTTGCAGTAAGCGTTTACAGCAAGCACTACGGTATGGATGACAACATTCTAGGCATGGCGAAGATTCAAAATGCGGTTTGGATGCACCCATGCGGTCTAGAGCTTTCTCAAGCCTACGATAAAGCCATCGCAGACCGTGAAATCGGCATGCCTTTCTGGCCAAGTGTGGAGCTCAACGAAGGTCCAACTGGTAACAACGGAGCACAAGGCTTTATCCGTATGCAGGATAAAACCGGTGATGTGTCACAGCTTGTGATGAACTACGGTCAACATGGCATGGGACATGGTAACTTCGATACGCTTGGCATTACCTTCTTCAACCGTGGTCAAGAAGTGCTGCGTGAATACGGCTTCTGTCGCTGGGTAAACGTAGAGCCTAAATTCGGCGGTCGTTACCTAGACGAAAACAAATCGTACGCACGTCAAACTATCGCGCATAACGCGGTAACGATTGATGAGCAATGTCAGAATGGTTTCGATGTAGACCGCGCTGATTCAGTACACGGTTTGCCTCACTTCTTCAAAGTAGAAGGAACTGAAATCAACGGTATGAGTGCGTTTGCGAACGACCACTACCCGAATACAGACATGCAGCGCAGTGTGTTCATGCTTAACCTCGATGAGCTTGAAGCACCGCTATTGCTAGACCTTTACCGCATCGAAGGTGAAGGCGAGCATCAGTACGACTACTCTCATCAATACGATGGTCAAATCGTACGTACTAACTTCGATTACCAAAGCTTTGGTGAACTGAACACGCTTGGCGATGACTTCGGTTACCAACACCTTTGGAAAGTAGCAAGCGGCAAAGTGCAAGATACGGCGCTGGTTAGCTGGCTACAAAACAACACCTACTACACTTGGTTAGGCACAAGCAGCAGCGCGAAACAGAACGGCGATAATGAAGTGATCTTCACTCGCACTGGCGCCAATGACCCGAGCTTTAACCTACGTAGCGAACCAGCATTCATTCTGCGCAGCAAGGGCGAATCGACACTATTTGCTTCTGTGCTAGAAACACACGGCTACTTCAACGAAGAGTTTGAGCAGTCTGTGAATGCACGTGGTCAGGTGAAAGATATCCGCGTCGTGGGTTACAACGCCGTTGGCAGCATCGTAGAAATCACGACTGAAAAATCACTGGTTACTGTGATGATCAGCAATGTGCTAGGCGCTGACGACCAAACCCCACACCAAGTAGAAATGAACGGTAAAACCTACAGCTGGAATGGCTTCTACTCTCTAGAAGTAAACGCATTCGGGCAGGAGAAATAATAATGAGCTACCAAACCCAGTCTTACCAACCGCTATTAATGAACTTTGAAGAAGCGGCAGAACTAAGCAAAGCACTTGGCACGGATAGCCTATTAGGAAATGCACTAGCACGTGACATCAAACAAACTGACGCTTACATGGCTGAGGTCGGTATTGAAGTACCAGGTCACGGCGAAGGCGGCGGTTACGAGCACAACCGCCACAAGCAAAACTACATCCACATTGATCTAGCGGGTCGCCTATTCCTTATCACTGGCGAACAGAAGTACCGCGATTACATCGTGGACATGCTAACGGCTTACGCGAAGGTATACCCGACGCTAGAGAGCAACACCAGCCGTGACTCTAACCCTCCGGGTAAAATCTTCCACCAAACTCTGAACGAGAACATGTGGATGCTATACGCGTCTTGTGCGTATAGCTGCATTTACCACACGTTGGAAGAAGAGCAAAAAACACTGATTGAAAACGACCTGTTCAAACAAATGATTGAGCTATTCGTAGTCACTTACGGTCACGACTTCGACATCGTACACAACCACGGTCTGTGGGCAGTAGCAGCAGTCGGTATCTGTGGTTACGCAATTAACGATCAAGATGCGGTAGACAAAGCGCTTTACGGCTTGAAACTGGACAAAGTAAGCGGCGGCTTCCTAGCTCAGTTAGACCAACTGTTCTCGCCAGACGGCTACTACATGGAAGGTCCTTACTACCACCGTTTCTCGCTGCGTCCAATCTACCTATTTGCAGAAGCGATTGAACGTCGTCAGCCGGAGCTTGGTATTTACGAGTTCAACGATTCGGTAATCAAGACCACGTCTTACGCAGTATTTAAGACGGCATTCCCAGATGGTACTTTGCCAGCATTGAACGATTCATCGAAGACGATTTCGATCAACGATGAAGGCGTAATCATGGCAACGTCAGTATGTTTCCACCGTTACGAGCAGTCTGAAACGCTACTTGGCATGGCAGACCACCAGCAAGACGTTTGGGTTCATATCTCAGGTAAAACATTGTCTGACGCGGTTGCAGCCGCAGATAACATCAAACCATTCAACTGGGGCAGCCTATTCGTAACAGACGGCCCAGAAGGCGAAAAAGGCGGCGTAAGCATTCTTCGTCACCGTGACGGACAAGACGACGACACCATGGCGCTTATCTGGTTTGGTCAACACGGCAGCGATCACCAATACCACTCAGCGCTCGACCACGGTCACTACGATGGTCTGCACCTGAGCGTATTTAACCGCGGTCATGAAGTGCTGCACGATTACGGCTTTGGTCGCTGGGTAAACGTTGAGCCTAAATTTGGCGGTCGTTACATTCCAGAGAACAAGTCTTACTGTAAGCAAACGGTCGCGCACAACACAGTAACGGTTGACCAAAAGACACAAAACAACTTCGACACAGCGCTAGCAGAAACCAAGTTCGGTTCTAAGCACTTCTTCAAAGCTGATAACGAAAAACTGCAAGGCATGAGCGGTCGTATTTCTGGTTACTACAACGGCGTAGACATGCAACGCAGCATTATTCTTGCTGAATTGCCAGAATTCGAAAAACCACTTGTGATTGATGTTTACCGCATCGAAGCAGAGCAAGAGCACCAATACGACCTGCCAGTGCACTACTCTGGTCAAATCATCCGTACGGATTTTGAATACGACGTAGAAAGCACGCTGCGCCCAATGGGCGAAAACAACGGCTACCAACACCTATGGAATGTGGGTTCAGGCCAAGTTGAAGACAGCTCACTGGTAAGTTGGTTGCACGACAACAGCTACTACTCGCTAATCACAAGCGCAACAAACGGCGGCAAAGTGTTCTTCACTCGCACTGGCGCAAATGATCCAGACTTCAACTTGAAGAGCGAACCAGCACTGATCCTACGTCAATCTGGTCAGAACCACGTGTTTGCTTCTGTGCTAGAGACACACGGTTACTTCAACGAGTCTATCGAAGCATCGGTTGGTGCTCGTGGCCTAGTAGAGTCAGTAACCGTCGTTGGCAACAACGAAGTGGGTACCGTGATTCGTCTGCAAACCACAACAGGCAACGCTTACCACTTCGCTATCTGCAACCTAGACGAAGACAAACAGAACGCAGCACATCGCGTTGAGTTCGACGGTGTGACTTACACTTGGGAAGGCGCATTCGCACCAATTTAATCTTTAGCTAGTCACTAAAAATTAATGTAAAAATCGGGAACTAATTCAAAGCCGGACGTCATGTTCGGCTTTTTTTGATTGTTTACATGACTCTACATGAGCTTATCAATTAGCGTTTAATCATAGTAAAACCGTTAATAACTCTTAGGAAAAACAGACATAACTTAACCTTACGCCTTATCAAAGACACCACTTATAAATATAGAACTCTTCTGAGATTTAATTAACACTTTTACTATTTAACTTATGACTAAACTACTCCCCAACAACACTAAAATGATATTGTATTACAAATATTAAATGGTGTAAGAGACGTACTACTGTGTTTATAAAATCAACTAAATTGCTTCTAATAAGCTTCTCTGGGCTTGGATTAATAGGGTGTGGAGGAAATACCTCCCCTACAAGCCAAGATGATAAACCAAATATTCCACACCAAGAACATGTAGCACCATACTCAATAGCAAAATTTCAAAACATATTGAGTAATTCAGATTTACAAGTATCAGATCCCAATGGGGAGGAGGGAAACAAAAACAGTGACGTCAAAAATGGAGCATTCTCGGATTATAAGAGTGACCACTTTTACGCAGAAAAGGATTCCAATTACCTTGTCTTTAAAATGTCGAACTACAAAATGCGCTCAGAAGTTCGTGAACGAGAAAACTTTAACATTTCAGAACAAGGCGTCTTTAGAACTTTGTATGCAGATGTTCGATTACCAGAGATTAACCTTGCAATGGCTAGCTCCCCTGCAAACCACGATGAAGTCACTTTCCTGCAAATTCATAACAAAGGCACAGATACTTCTGGTATAGGTGCTATCCCACACCCTTTGTTACGAATCGTTTGGGAACAAGAACGAAACAGTATCACTGGTCATTACTGGGCGGTAGTAAAGAACAATGCCATAGATTGCAGTCTACCTTCTAGCGCATCAGATTGTTATGCAACATCATATGATCGTTATGATTTAGGAAAAGCCGATCTCAACGCATTCACGCGATTCGAAGTAAAAATCGGAGAAAACACATTAACCATTAAAGTGAACGATGAGCAAAAGGTAAATGTAGATGTATCCTACTGGCAGCACCTCCTGAGCTACTTTAAAGCCGGAGTTTACAACCAGTTTGAAAACGGTGAAGCAAAGGTACAATTTAAGCAGCTAGGACTAACCAAAACTGACCATACTGATTCAATAGCCTGGAATATTGACGATTGGAAATTAACCATTCCTGCAAGCAAAAATGATTGGTATGGTTTTGGCGGTGACAGCGCGGCTGAATTAGAGCCTGAGCGTTGTAATTCAAGTAAAGATCCTCTGTCTAACGAAGAGAGCGTTTACCAACGCGAGATTGATTTATCATACTTCAATGTTATTGACGGTAGCATGCATTTCCGTGCCGATATGGGTTACGGCACGTCAACGGCCAACTCCAGTTACATCCGTTCAGAATTGCGAGAGCTCGACATCAGTACTAACTCCCCGGATTGCAGCACCAGCGATGAAGAGACAAGTTGGTATATTGAAGATAGTCGTACCGGTGCAACTTCGCATACGCTAAACGCCACACTAAGAATCAACGAATACCCTAAAATCGACGGTCAATTACCAAAAGTCGTGGTAGGCCAGATACATGGTTGGAAAATCAGCCAAGCACTCGTGAAGCTACTTTGGGAAGGTGACAATAAGCCAGTCCGAGTTATTCTGAACGATAACTACAAACTTGATAACAACAAAGACTGTACTGATTGCAACGCATTCAGCGTTAAGCTTGGTACCTACGCGGTAAACGAAGACTGGCAATATACGATCCGTGCCGATAAGGAAGGACTGTTTTTAGCCACCTACGATGCAGATGGCAGTAATATGGTCTCGCACACACTGAAGTGGGGAGAAGCATACTCAGACACCGCTAACAACAAGTCCTATACTCTTACTGAAAGATGGGCGTCGCCTGATATTGCGTTTTACTTCAAAGCCGGAATTTACCCTCAGTTTAAACCTGATAATGCATATCGAGGAGAAATCTTTGATGTGAGCTTTAGTGCTTTGAGCACTCTTCATCAATAGTCATTTCAATCTCTTAGCAATAGGCTTGCTACTTTGCTCTAAAGCAACGAACAAAGCTCATACTGCCGCCACGGGAAATTTATTTTCTCGTGGCCTCTTCTTTTAGAACACCACAATTCAAATCGCTTCACGCATAGTGTTTCCTTCTACGATAAATATATAAATCAACCTCCACTTAGGCAGCTTAAAAACAGCTTCTATAGTTTCATGAGATATTTATCTACCCTAACGCTGAGTTATTTTAAATTTAACCAATTAAACTACTCTAATATACATTCGCACTTAAAAATAAACATTGTCAGAAGATAAAAGCAATCAATAATTATTACCTATCTATGGTGATAAATTTTTAAATTAATTTATCTATGTCAATTAAAATAATATTTGAGCTGTTTTATTCTTCTATAGAAAAAAAAGCCCTCAGCTACAAAGCTGAGGGCAAAGGACTTCAATCAACTAAAAGTGATAGAACTAGCCTTGGTACTTACCAAAAGATTGTTTTAATTTATAGAAAGTAGCTTGTGCGTAATCATCTGGATTACCGTACATATTCTGGTTATAGACACCGGCTTTAAAGTACATATATCTGCCACCTTCGTCATAGCCACTGTCACTCATATCTACGACTTGAACAACATCATCTTTACCATCACGTTTTACCGTAACTGTCATTGTGTTGCCTTTCACATCAATGATGTAGCTGAATTTTTCACCTAGCGCGATGCCATCGTCACCAATTTCACCAGTCATATCACCCACTAAGCTGTAGTAATCCTCTGTTCCAGTTTTGGTTTTTTCGTGAGCAAAGTAAACTGTACCTGTTGGTTGGTCTGGTAGCTTACGATAATAAAGACGAATTGGCTCATCATCTTTGTCATGAATCTGGCCGATAATAAAGCGGCCAACTTCATGCGACTGACCAGTTGTGGTTGCGTGGTCAATCTTCAGAGTCGCTTCAAGCGTACCGTCTACACCACCCGCTTCTTTTTGATCTTCAACTGGTGCAGAACTGAATACCCAGTTATTAGGATTTACACCTTTTGTGCTGTAAGACTTATCACCAGCACGAAGCATGGTACGTAACTCAGTTCGCGCGTATTTAGTGTTTTCAGAAGTTCGAGCGCCTTTCACATAGCTCTTGAATACCATTCCGCCATCATCAGCTGTGTAGAATATATCAGAGTGTTGGAAGCCGTTAGCCAAGTCCCACTCATCAATATCATCAGCACGACCATCTTTGTCATGGTCGAAAGGTGTCGTCAGTTTCCAACGTGTTAAGTCAAAGTTTTCACCCGGTGCATTTGTAGCGAGTGGCTCTTTCGGTAACGTAGGGTAAGGCATCGCTTTAGAAAGATCACACGTCACAGTCGTTTCACAAGGACGGACGATTGGTGCTCCAAAGTCGCCTTTACGATTCTTTTTGAGTAAATCCTTTTGTGCCTTTTGCTCCGCTTTCATTTGCGCAATCATAGCCGCTTCAGCGTTAACGACGTCATCAGTAATGATGTGACTTGCCGGACAGGCATTAATTCCGCAATTAACTGCAGCTAACTCAGTAACTGAGTTCCATTGGTTTTTGCTATTACCGTGGCCAACGTAACGAACATAGCGTGCTTTTACTGCAGGCTCAAACTGGAAGCGCTCTAAGCCAAGTGCGCGACCAGAGCTTTGCGCACCCTCAATAACCGTCACCCAGTTTTCACCATCAGTACTAAACTGAACATCAAATTTGCTGACGCGTTCGTTACCTTTGCTGAACGAGGCTTGAATTGCGTCGAACTCATAAACCGAGCCGTAATCCAACATCGCCCACTCACCATCACCATTTGCTGACCAACGTGTCATAATATCTTGGTCAAACAACTGCTCTGGAACATTACCATCATGACTACTCGCCGTTATCGTAACGGGAGTCAGAATATCAGCACCAGTTTCTTGGTTGTTTGGAAATGGATCTACCATGGTCGCCGTACTATTACAGCCCACAGCAAGTAAAATAGAAGAAGCTAACAAGCTTTTGAAGAAAATATGCTTCATGTAATCTAACACCTACAATATAAAAATGAATTAACAGCTCTTTTGCTGTAACAACAATTAGGCAATAACACTCGGGTTAAAAGCTGTATTTAAGGCCAAGGCGTGTTCTCAATTGGCGGTCATCCGTGGTTGAACCATCCTTACCTTTGACATTCCACAATTCAAAGTAAGGACGGAAATCTCCCATTTGGTAACCAACAATTAAACCAGCATCCCACTCAGAATCTTTCCAATCAGATAAACGCACTTCGTCATAGTTTTTGTTGTAGTTGATCTCATAGCTCAGCTTGACGTTATCAAGGTACTCGTTATCAAACTGACGCATATCGTAAGAGCCTGTCAGTGTCCACTTACCTTGTTCAACTGTTTTCCCAGCAACGCTTACCGAAGTACCATCCGTTAGTGTTTTGTTACCTGCACCATCTGAATAAACTTGAAATTCGTGTCGGTAACGTAAAGCGGTACTTAAGCCAAAAGAGGATTTGTAACCAACACGAACTTGTGGTTTATAAGTGGTTTTTTCGTCATCATCGCCAAAAGTAATAGGCATCCCTGGTTGGATAAACCATTGTTTATTTATTTGGTAGCGAACTCCCCAATCAAACTCAGAATCACCAGCAACGAGTTGATCCCAAAAATGCGAGTTGTCGTAACTATGGAATTTTTGTTCAACACCAAAGTTCAGTTTGGTCTGATCGTTAATTTTAGAACTACCACTAATTTTGATACGTTGGGCATAAGTTTCACTCTCATGCTTATATTCTGCGCGATAGTCTAAAGTTGCTGCGGAAACCGCTCCCGCCATTAATGTGGAAGCAACGAATAGGGACATTGTTGTAACTGCTTTCATGATTATATCTCTCTGTATATATTTTTTGGGATACCACTTAAATCCCTGGATTTGATTCAACACTATTGAATTAATGTATGACAAATACTAGTTAATTCATCATGAGAGTTCTGTGATATTAATCATGTAAGTGCCCCTCAACTGACAATTTGTATTATTATATATTCAAAAGTGTTAGCTATGTCTGATTCTAAAACGACCTTTGTAGACATCACTTACAGAGAAATGTTTTAACTCGTTTCATATGATAAATAAGAAGATTAAAAATATAAACAACAATAAATTCAATGACTTAAAATAAAAAATCTTGATGTAAAATCAAATTTCTTTCCTAAATCACCTTTAGTTTTTGCTGTTTCTCTATAAAGAAAGCCCTCAACCTCATAAACGTTCAGCTCTTATTGATGTTGATATTCAACTATTTTGTGTGACTTATTCATCACTTCAGTGAGCAATCATTGTATCTAGTGTGAGTCGGATCATTCTATTGATAAAACCATCTAGATGACAGAAATTATTTGTCTAACAATATTACATAAATAAAAACACATAGAAGTGAGTACCTACCATGCAAGTAACAAAAATTGCAGCAGCAATTGCTATTTCCACAGGTTTGTTAACCGGATGTAACACTGATTTAAGGGATGCACCATCGGCTCCCCCACCAACAGAAACTGAGTCTGAGTTGAGCCAAGGTATGTGGGATATTTCAACACCAGCCACTGTGGCGAAATCCGATGATGAGCACGACCTGCCAAACGTCTATGTCTTTGAAGACGGTACGCAAAAGTATTATAGCGATGATGATAACTTCGGTACTTACACAATCTACACTTCAACTTATACCGAAGATAAAGATACAGAGACGCTTACATTCAACCTTTATGACGAGAGCGATCTAGGTAACCCTACCGAGTTAACAGGGACTTATGAAGTTTCAAACGGCATGTTAACCATTTCAGGAACAAATGACGGAAACTTCACCGGTAACGATGAATCAGAAAACGATGCGGTGAAAGATGCAGTTGCAGCGGCAAATAATGACGCTGGCGATAACAACGTCGTACAAATTTTGGATACCAATAAAGGTGGAACAGAAGAAGACACCGGTGAGTTACGAATCAAGCTGTCTGATTCAACGAGTGTTTCAGAAATTTCAACAGGCCGACTAACTGTAGATCTAACTTACCAGCATCATGAAGAAACAGAACAGGAAGCCGACGGTTCTGGTGACAATGCTTACATCTCATTTTATGCAGCAAAAACCTCGAATTCCAACTTGCATGGCGAAGTGGCATTTGAAAACGGCAAAATCAAATACCGCGATGCAAGTGGAAACTTGACGGAAACAGGCGACACGTTTGAGTTAGGTGAAAACCTCGCGATAGAAGTCAGTTGGATAGAAAACTTCTTCTCTTTTTCGGTTAACGGTAAACAAATAGGTGAAATGTTACCTGTCGCTGATGGCACCGCTGTAACTTATGTATCACTGAGACTAGGTGATAATGGCAACACTACAAACTTTGAATTAAATGCAGACAACTTGAAGATTTACTCTAGTGATTCGGGCTCTGAAGTGTTGGTTCTAGAAGAGGATTTTGACAACTACATTCCAGGCTTAGACCTTGCGACAATTTACAACAGTGCATCAAGCGAAGCGGTTGTCATTTCAGACGGAAGTTCTAATCCTGATAAACCGTCAGAAGACGTGAGTGAAAACTTTGACTCATACCCAGTAGGAACAAATATCAGTTCAGCAAACTCTAGTTGGAAAGAATACAATACGGTTGCTGATGACTCCTCCACCTTGACCTCCGTGGCTGTAGTAAGTGATGACGTATCAAAGAGCGGCACTAACTCTCTGCTAATATCCGACACAGATACGACCAACAAACCATACGTTACGCGCGAGTTTTCAAACGGAGCAACATCAAACGGTAGCGTGTCATTCGATGTTTACATTCCGTCAGACAACGAAAAAACTACATACATTAATGTTGGCTCAGGTAAAAACAACTCAGATCGTTACTACGAATTGAGAATTTCGGGCAGTGGTAAAGTTGAAGCCGAAGCAGGATCAGATGACGTAGAAATAGGCACTATTACGACTGACGCTTGGAACTCAATGTCCCTAGCTTGGGATGGTGATGAGATTAACGTTTCTATTAATGGAAAAACGGTTGATGCGCCAAGTCAGTCCGAAACAGGCTTAGACGCAACGAATACACCATCACAACTGACTATTTATGTAGGGGACACAAGTGGTGCTTCAACAAAAGCATATTTCGATAACATCGATTCAAAGCAACTCTAGTGTTATTTTGTAGCACTTGATACTAGGCCAGGCTTTCGAGCCTGGCTTTATTTTTTTACCTCTTCAGAAGAACAAAATTCAACACAATACTCTAAATTCAAGCCAGTCCCAGTGATTGCTTGCTCTATCTTGTTTCTTACCTTTTAAAGAATTCCACTGAAAACAAAAGCCTCATCAAATCGATGAGGCTTAAGTAGAAATCGAGTAGCTCTTAGCTTTCTATTAGTTTCAATTTTGATTTAGCTTGAGCTTAGAAAATGTCACGCTGTTATAGTCACCGTTTTTCTTGTCGACTGAAAAATCACCGGTGCCCGCACATCCTGTACCCCACACAGGGTGAGACTCACTGACGCTACATTGACCATAAGCTCCTGCTTTAAAATAGAACATGTCTTCTGCGTAGCCATGCTCAAAGTCCTTACTATCAATCCCCTTACTGAGATCTATGGAATAAGTCACTGTCTCGTGGCGTTCTGTTTCAAACGTCAAGTTCATCATAGTTCCTTGAACTTCTATCTTGTAGCTGAACTCTTCACCAAGAGCGATACCTGCTTGGCCTGGTTCTTCAAGGTTATCCCAAGTATTTCCCCATACTGGATATGCAATATCAATACGATTTGGATCTTCCTTCGCTAGGTTACGCTCGTAGTTCCAAAATACAGAGCCCATTTTGTGTTCTGGGAATTTTTTATAGAAGATTTTAATGGGTTCATTTCCATGTCCATAGCCTTTACCCTCTTTTATTCTTGCATCAATTTTTTTCGCGTGGATTTGACCGACAACAACAGAATGAGCAGGCCCTTTTTCTGGAAATTTGGCGTGTTCAGAAACATGGTTCACTTTCAAGGTCGCTTCCAACGTTCCACCTACGCGACTGTGTTTAGCAGCCTGAGGGTGGCTCGATAAAGCCCAATGGTTTGCTAAATCATCGGTTTGAATAGAAAAGTCAGCGCCACGAGGCATTTCACGTAGTTCAGAGCGAGCATTCTTCGAGTTTTTTGTCGTTACCGCTTTATTCTGCACTTCAAACACCAAGTTGCCTTCTTCGTTCAAGAAGAAGAAGTCTTTGTGTGAATAACTCAGCATCGCCACACCCTCGATTTCGTCCACTTTTCCGTCTTCATTGATATCGGAAGGAATAGTGATCTTCCAGTTTCGCATATCAAATTTATCGGCAGGGACTGGATAATCAACGCCATTATTTAAATCAGAAGCGATAGCAAGAGTTGGTAAGGTAACAGCCATTGCGGCTACGAGTAGATTGAGTTTCATGTTCAAACCTTATTATATGTAATATTGTCATACATATAATAAGGTTTGCAACGGAATGATTCGAGGAAAGAAGTTATGATGTGCTCTATTGATCACAATTTATAAACTCGATAAACCCCAAAATGATAAGCTAGACATACTCCTCTTTAGTCCATAGCATCTACGAATATTTTCGACCTAATCCAATAGTCATAGAATCAATCGTACATTAGCTTGTCTGCCTTATTAATATCGAAATCTTTCAGAGACTTACGTGCTAAATGCCTAAATGGCCATGCCTTAACAATTTCTTCAAACGGCATGATTGCAAACACCCAAAACACTGAAAGGTCCAAGTATAAAATCATCAAAGCACATAACGGTATTGAGATTACCCACTGACCGGTAAAGTTAATCTTAAACACCTCCGTTGTTTTACCTAACGCTCTCAAAATATGACCATGAACGGTGTTATAGCCACGTACTATCGGTAGCAGTATGTAAAGTGGAGCAATCGCGGATAACGCTTTGTAAGTACTCGGGTCTAAGTCGGGATACAAATCAGGAAGAACGAAACTAAGTGCAAAAAAGAAAAATGCTGAAACGAACGAGATCATCACGGCCATATCAATACTAATATCGACATTGTTACGCAGCTCATCCATTTTTCTTGATCCAATTGCTTGGCTAATCGTGATTGCCGATGAATGCGCCCAAGCAGTAATGAACTGAGTACCCGCTTTGATCCAAGGCATCACGATAGTCATAGCGACATAAGCATTTAAGGTCAGTTGCGAGTACAGCAACATGTATATCGTTGCGCCAGTTTGTAACATTGTGACGTTCGCCGCGACGGGGAAAATCTCTTTAAAATGCTTATGTATATTGCTTTTCAATGACGCATCAAGCTTCTTAATAGACAAGATGATAGAATCATCAAGCTTAATGCACATGGTTAAATATAACAGCCGAATACTAATAGCAACCAAACTACCCGCCGCGGCGCCTTGAACGCCAATACCTTCAAAATTAGTCAGGCCGTGAATCAGAACATAAGACATCGCCACGTTGACTGGCAATTCAATCAAATAGCCTTTAAATGGAACTTTGGTCCGTCCAAGCGCATTGAACACCGCAATCATAACCTGAGTAATGGCATTGAATATGACGATGAACTTAGCAATTGCAAGGTAGCATTTTGTCTCCGCATAGAGATCAACGTTATCCGTCAACTTACTGATTAACGCTTCATCAAAGACAGTAATCAACAGCCAGAATAACGATGCGACTAGAACGTTGATAACTAAAGCTGCCCAGAAACCTTTATTTAACGATAGATAATGACCAGAGCCTACCGCACGGCTAAGTACCAATTGAGACCCATTTGCTAGAGCCATTTGGATACCTAAAACAAAAGAAACTATTGTTGTAGCAATCCCCATAGCAGCAAGTGAAACTTCACCTAATGGCGTAACAAGCAGCGTATCAATCATAAGCATTGATTGCATCAACAAAGCATTAAGAGCAAGCGGCCAAGCAAGAGATAAGTTTTTCTTTATATATGGTTGGGAAAACATTAGTAAACCTTTGTAATGAGGTTAAACGTTTAAACTAAAGAGCTCGGTCATTAGGCAAAGTTCATGACAAAAAGAAACGACAGAAAACTCTTTTTAGTCAATAAAAATGTACGCAAGCTCTTAACTATTCACGGCGTCGGAAAGCCTCTGATTCTCATCATTTAACAGCGTTTGAGAGGCTAAACGAGCTTGAAATGAGTTTCCGACCATAATTGCATCATAAATTGCACGGTGCTCATTAAGGCAGAACCTCCCTCCTTCAACTGACTTGTCAATAAACACCTTAAATATGGTCGAAAGTATATTGCTGAAGGGAACGTAGAATTGATTATCGGTACAAAGGAATATCGTTTGATGAAACAAATGATCGTTAGCAATCCACTCATCATAATCGTGACATCGTGCTGCCATCGTCATTCTTTGAAATACAATTGACAACAGCTTTCTTTGCTCAGCATTGGCATTTTGGGCTGCCAGCGCACACGCCTCTGGTTCTATGGCTTTACGCAATCCTAAAAACTGAGATAGAAACGGCTTAGTATCTTCTAAATCTTGGATCCACTCTAAGAGTTGAGGATCAAGAAAATGCCAATAGTTTCTTGGTAGTACCGTAGTTCCAACTTTTGGTTTAGAGATAATTAAGCCTTTAGCAGACAGCAACTTCGTCGACTCTCGTAGTGCTGTCCGACTAACACCAAACAACTTACACAGTTCTATTTCACTCGGGAGCTTCTCATTTTGACTTAATTCTCCTGACAATATTTTGCGAGAAATCTGTCTTGCTACTTGTACATGTATCTTGTGATTTGAATTCCCGAGAAGTGAAAACTCTGCCATCTATATTCCTCATTGCCAGCAGCCTAAACGACTTGTTTAGCTAATAATTAGAAAAGGCCAAATGAAACACGCTTTGAAGGCGGAGACTTTCTGTGTAAATGTAAAGCACTGTTATTTAGCGTCTAAAATCTAACGATCTTATGAATATGATTTTTACTCGCGAGGTATATTGGCCAAACTCAATATTGAATGGTCGAGTAGTAACATCATGCACACCGATCTTTGGTATATAATAATACAATATCACTTTATTTAACAAGAAACCTGACCTTCTATTCAAATTGTGTGCTGTGTATTGAAAATCAGTGAGTACAATAAGTAGGCGCGACTAGAGTTAACTAACATATTGAGCTAACAAATAAATAAGGAATGATGTAAGAATCGGTGGCCTCATCTGTTATACGCTAAGTATCATAATCATGAAGGCTTCATAAAGCAGTCGGAGATTCAAAATGGATTTGTGAAGACAACTGTTATTACGTAAACATCTTCTTGGTGAGCTACACTTTGGATGATATAGTCCAAGCTTAAATAATACAATTTTAACGATAAGTGATTTTATGTCTGGTGAATTTCATTCTATCTCCGGTTCCAAGCGCAGCTTACATGTACAAGTAGCTCGCGAAATTGCTCGTAGCATTTTGTCAGGCAAGATCCCTCAAGGGTCCATTCTTCCAGGAGAAATGTCCCTGTGTGAACAGTTTGGTATCAGTCGCACAGCTTTGCGTGAAGCCGTAAAACTTTTAACATCAAAAGGTTTACTCGAGTCACGTCCAAAAGTTGGTACTCGAGTCATCAACCGAGCGTACTGGAACTTTTTAGACCCACAATTAATTGAATGGATGGACGGTCTAACAGAGATAGATCAGTTCTGTCATCAATTTTTGGGGTTACGACGCGCGATAGAGCCTGAAGCTTGTGCACTCGCAGCGAAAAATGCCACTGCGGAACAGCGAATTCAGCTATCAGAAGCATTCCAAGATATGTTGGAAGTCGCTAAAGCAGACGAACTGGACAAAGCGCGTTGGATGGATGTAGATATTCGTTTCCATAGCATTATTTTTAACTCAACCGGAAACGACTTTTTCTTACCGTTTGGGCATGTTCTGACTACAATGTTCATTAACTTTATTGCACACTCATCTGAGGAAGGCAATACGTGCATCGAAGAACATCGTGAGATTTATGAAGCAATAATGGCAGGCAATGCTGAAAAAGCACGTCAAGCTTCGGCTAACCACTTGTTGGAGTCAAAACATCGCTTACCCGAAGCCAGTTAAGCTTGGGCTTGGGCGATCTAATAACTAGGCAAAAGCACGCATCTCGCGTGCTTTTTTAATTTCGTTTCCTCCAATTCTTTATGGCACACCATCAATATTTTGATATATAGTAATACAAATGTATTTTGAGAATGTTGTGTTATGACCGACTCGCTACTGCCAAATATCATACAGTTTATCAGCCAGATTGATCCGTTTGACAAGGTACCTAAAGGTGCACTTCGCGAGCTTGCTTCATCTGTTAAGATCACTTATTTAAGCAAGGGGGATGTTGTTGATCAGTATTCTTCTAAGAACGAAAAGTCACTTTATATTATTAGAACTGGCTCTATCGAACAGCGTAAATCTGATGGCATATTGAGAGCTAAACTTGGTCCGGAAGATTTGTTTGGCTTCACTTTTCTTGGTAACGAAGTCGAAAGCGGAAAAGAATACAAAGCAATTGCAATCGAAAATTCATTAGTTTATGTAATTCCAAATGCTGCGCTGAAAAAGTTGTGCACTTCTCATCCTGAATGTGCTGAACATTTTGCATCACAAGCTCAGGTACGGCTAAAGTCAGCATTAGATGTCGTGTGGTCTAACAAAGAAAAAGGGTTGTTTATTCGGCGTGTAGAGGAAGTCGCTAGTGGTCGAGTTGCAATTGTAACCGCTGAGCAATCCATTCAGTCAGTCGCCAACGAGATGATCGATAAGTGCTCTCCCTGCGCTGTCGTTTATCGTGATAATAAAATAGTTGGACTGATTACCGACCGAGATATGACAAAGCGAGTCATCGCCAAAGGATTAAGCATCTCAACACCAGTCGTCGAAGTCATGTCGCCTGATCCTAAAACAATTCATCCTGACGATTTAGTTCTGCACGCAGCCTCCATTATGATGCAGCACAATATAAGAAACTTACCCTTAGTCAGAGACAATAACGTCGTTGGCGTTTTGACCACAACGCACTTGGTTCAAAACCATCGAGTCCAAGCTATATTTTTAATTGAAAAGATCAAATATGCTGGCAGTGTCAAAGCGTTGTCTAGTTTTACGTCCGAGCGCCAAGCTATTTTTGAAGCATTAGTCGAAGGACGGGTTTCACCAGAAATCATTGGTAAAGTGATGACCATGATTATGGATGCGTACACTCGTAGGTTAATACAAATAGCCATTGATAAGTTGGGAACACCTCCCTGTGACTTCTCTTGGATTGTGGCAGGCTCTCATGCTCGCCAAGAAGTACATATGCTGTCAGATCAAGATAGCGCCATCGTATTAGATGATTCGGCAACAGATAACGACCGTATCTACTTCAAACATTTAGCAATGATAGTAAGTAATGGTCTGAATAAATGTAACTATCCATTGTGTCCAGGGAAATTTATGGCAGCGACCCCTAAATGGTGCCAGCCTCTCTCTGTTTGGAAAAAGTACTATAAGAAATGGGTGGCAAATCCTGAATACGAGCGCCTCCTCAATATCAGTGTCTTTTTAGAAATCCGAACCGTTTATGGAAACAAAGACTTTGAACAGATACTTCGCGATGAGCTTCACTCTAACATCAACGCTAATAGAGAATTCCTTACGATGTTAGTTAACGATGCAGTGAAAACAAACCCACCGCTAGGAATATTCAATAGCCTAGTATTACAAAAATCGGGAGAGAACAAGAAAACGCTCGACGTAAAAAAATACGCGATTAATCTAATCATTGATCTTGCAAGGATTTATGGTCTTGCAGTTGAATGTGACCTCACTGCAACTGATGAGCGTTTTAAAGCAGCCAACGAAAAAGGGCTGCTCAGCCATGACGCGTACAAAAATATAATAAACGCATATCAATTCATCTTGTCGTTTCGATTTGCCCATCAATTAGAAGCACTAAAAAGTGGAGATGAGCCAAATAACCACATTGACCCCAATACGTTCGGTAGTTTTGAACGTCAACATTTAAAAGACGCGTTCCGCATCATTGCAGATCTACAAGAAGTCGCCAAACTCCGTTTTGGGAGCCGATAATGAAGCGCTTACTTGAGTACTTTCATCCATTGACACGAAAAAATCGTCAGAGACAAAAGCACTGTAAAAAGAAGCACATCCCTCTTTATCTTAAAAAGCTGCTTCGCTCGCCAAATCTGGACGTAAATCAACGAGCTTTTGACACTGAGTTCATCGTTCTTGATCTTGAAACAACTGGCTTAGACAGTGAGGAAGAAGTCATTCTTTCTATGGGCTGGGTAGAGATTCGACAAGGCCATATTGACTTAGCAACAAGCCAACACCTTTATGTACATAGCGACTCAAAAATTAAGCCCGAAACCATAGTTGTTAACCATATTACCCAACAAATGCTGACTGATGGAATCTCTATTCATGAAGCAATGCGGACATTCTTTAAAGCAGCAGAAAACAAAGTTATTGTTGCGCACGGATGTATAGTCGAAACTAGCTTTATTAATCAATATTTACAGCGAGTTTTCAACATAAAAGAGTTGCCGCTCATTTGGATAGACACCTTGCGAATAGAAAAAAGGTTACAAAGAGCTATCAATGCTTCCGATGAATCAGATGTGACTCTAGCAGCGACAAGGGAACGTTACGGGTTACCCGCTTACAACGGCCATAATGCACTTGCAGATGCAATTGCAACTGCAGAGTTACTATTAGTTCAACAAACCCGTATCGCACCTCAGAAAAAAGCGACAGTCGGGCCCCTTTACCGGCTTAGCCTGTAATCATCCAGATCACAGGCCTATTTGCTAAACATGTTCTCTGTCACAATTTGGTATCATCAGCATTTACCTTAATTAATAATACAATATCATTAATGTAGGCGACGTTAGCAAAATGCAGCGAATAGCCATTGTCACTTGCCAGCATCAGAGCGAGTGTAAACTGATTAGTTGCTCCATATCATAACTACATTTTAGAGAGCTTAGCATTGCATGTGCGCAATGATTGTCGAAGATCTAGCAGTGTTACATAAACAACCGAATTCAGGTGATGTCCCCTCGAACGTCATCTTCAGTGGTTAGTAATCATGTAAAGCCGCTGTTGCGAACTTCAGCCGACAGCTCGCGGTACTAGTACCGTTTGGCCCATGCAGTACAGGCTTGCATGGGCTTTTTTTTAACAATCCTACATCAATCGATGTTATATCCCTCTGCCAGATATGCAAATCCGCGTCCATTCTTATTAGAGGACTTAAGATTCTCTATAAGTATATTCATAGAACCCATGCCTAAACTCGACACTTTTAGCAGCTTCAGAGAAAAGCAATATCTGACACCGATCACTTGTATGATTAATTAAAGGGTTTATTACGCCTTACTGGTCACGATTTTGAGTTATTGTACTACAAATAAGAGAGGCGAACGTTACTATTACTTAGGACAATAAACTACTTCAAAGGTCTAAAGATGGAACTCAATACTCTCATTGTGGGCATCTATTTTCTATTCTTAATCGCAATAGGTTGGATGTTCAGAACTTTTACTAGTACTACAAGCGACTACTTCCGAGGTGGCGGCAACATGCTTTGGTGGATGGTTGGAGCAACGGCGTTTATGACTCAATTCTCTGCTTGGACATTTACTGGCGCCGCTGGTAAAGCCTACAATGATGGTTTTGCTGTCGCTATTATTTTCCTTGCAAACGCGTTTGGTTACTTCATGAACTTCGCTTACTTTGCACCGAAATTTCGTCAGTTACGCGTCGTAACTGTCATAGAAGCCATTCGTATGCGTTTTGGTACAACAAACGAACAAGTATTTACTTGGTCTTCGATGCCAAACAGTGTTGTCTCTGCAGGTGTATGGCTTAACGCCCTCGCTATTATAGCTTCAGGTATTTTTGGTTTTGATATGACAGCAACCATCTGGATTACCGGTTTAGTTGTACTTGCGATGTCGGTAACTGGCGGCTCTTGGGCGGTTATCGCCTCCGATTTCATGCAAATGGTCATCATCATGGCGGTAACGATCACATGTGCAGCCGTTGCTATTGTTCAAGGTGGTGGAGTTACTGAAATTATCTCTAACTTCCCAGTCGCAGAAAGTGGCAGCTTTGTTGCAGGTAACAACCTGAACTACTTAAGCATCTTTAGTATTTGGGCGTTCTTTATCTTCGTTAAGCAGTTCTCTATTACAAACAATATGTTGAACTCTTACCGTTACCTAGCTGCAAAAGACTCTAAAAATGCAAAAAAAGCAGCTTTGCTAGCATGTGTATTGATGTTGGGTGGAGTTTTCATTTGGTTCATGCCTTCTTGGTATATTGCAGGCCAAGGTGTTGATTTAGCGGCAGCTTATCCAGATGCTGGTAACAAAGCAGGCGACTTCGCGTACCTATACTTCGTTCAAGAATACATGCCAGCAGGTATGGTTGGACTTCTGGTCGCTGCAATGTTTGCTGCTACGATGTCCTCTATGGACTCTGGTCTTAACCGCAATTCAGGTATTTTCGTAAAGAACTTTTATGAACCGATCGTTCGTAAAGGCCAAGCATCAGAGAAAGAGCTAGTCGCAGTTTCTAAAGCAACATCGGCGGTATTTGGCGTTGCAATTATTCTAATCGCGCAGTTTATAAACTCTCTAAAAGGTCTGAGTCTATTCGACACTATGATGTACGTTGGTGCGCTCATCGGGTTCCCAATGACAATTCCAGCGTTTTTAGGCTTCTTTATCAAGAAAACTCCAGACTGGGCCGGTTGGGGAACTCTAGTCGTGGGTGGCATCGTTTCCTACCTTGTTGGGTTTGTTATCACAGCTGATATGGTGTCATCGGCGTTTGGCCTTGAGGAGTTGACTAGCCGAGAATGGTCTGATGTGAAAGTAGCAATAGGTCTAATCGGACACATGACGCTAACTGGTGGCTTCTTCATGTTGTCGACTCTATTCTACAAGCCTCTAACTGACAAACGCCAAGCAGATGTCGATAAGTTCTTTGAAAACCTATCAACGCCTCTTGTAGCGGAATCAGTGGCACAGAGAAAACTCGATAACAAGCAACGTCAAATGCTGGGTAAACTTATCGCGGTCGCAGGTATAGGTGTCATGTTTATGGCTCTGCTACCTAACCCAGTATGGGGGCGCTTAGTGTTTATTCTATGTGGTGCCATCGTCGGAGGTGTTGGTCTACTACTTGTAAAAGCTGTGGATTCAAGCGCTGAACAAGCCTCTGAACCTGTGACAGAAAGTTAAATCTCTTATTCTAATAAACGCGGCTATTCTTTGGCTGCGTTTTTTAATTCTAAGTTCCCAGTACGAACACTTCACCCTTTTACGAAGACATATCATCTTGTCTAGGGTTATCGAATTGCAGCTTTATTTTGTCATTCGATAAGGCTAAACCAGAACGTGATAATCTGATCGAGTTAAAAGTGCAGCCTACCTTGCTTAAGTAAACGCCCCAAAGCCATCCAAATATCTGATGAAGTAAAGATCTCGGCTCGTATACTTTGTTACCGCTTCGTGATTTAGACTCGCTAGTCCTTTACATCACCACCTAGTCTACAAGCCAAACTATTCCCGCTGAACAAACCATCTCGGGATTACTTAGGTACACTATTTTCTCTTTTTGCAGATGGCACAACAACCGCTACCAATAAAGCTAACAACAGGAACACGGGGCTAAGCATTAATCCATGCCAGATTGAATACCCATCATGGAACAGCCAGAATATACCAAGCGTCAGTAGGTACGAAAAGTAGCTGCAAAACACCAAGCTAATCGCGACAAAGCGCTTTTGATTAATAATAAGAATCCGCACTAGATACTGGCTAAGAATACCAGAGCAGCGCATGGCAAGTTGCCAATTAATGATAAAGAAAGCAAGCGCAATAAACCCAGCTACGACCAGTGCATCATGCGTGCTTAAAATGAAGTAGCTACCAAATCGGCTTATGATGACCGGATAATCGCCTTCGTATATCGTTGACCAAGATATTGCGTTCGCTGCTGCTACGTAATTGGCAAAATAAGCAATGGCGTAGAAAGTCGTTTGAGAACTGAACGGCTGAAATACATCCGTACAAAATCCTCGCCACTCTTCTTTGTTGGCGGTAGGCCCAACCCAGTCACGTTTTTTTTGAGCGGTACGCCCGGCAAACGCAGGCCCGTTGCGAAACAACAGCCAAAATATATAGAGTGCAAGTATAACCAAGAGTATTGAAAACATACCCTTCCCCCTCATAAATTATCGGCGCCACTGCCAATGGCGTTGGGGTCGTAAACTGCACTTCCCTGCTATACCTATTTGATTTATCAAAGACTTATTATTTTATTACCACCAAAACTCATTTAATGGCATGCTAAACAGCAACATTTTCACGCTTTGTGCGTGAAGTTCGAAAGCCTACTTTTAGGTTTAGCACAAAAATAACTACAGCAAAGCGTAAGAGAGGGATTCCGCACCCATCAATGAAGATGAGGCGTTAAGCAGAAGCTGCGACCGCAATGAGAAGAGAAGGATTCAAAGCGGTCATGCATGGGCGAGAAGAGCAACTATTTCTCTAACTTTTCTTCAAATACACCAATCTCTCTGCCCAACCAAATCGCGCGTTCTGTGTGATCGAGCAACTCTTCTTCGCTTACTGGGTGAATAAGCACAGAAAAATCGCCTCGAATCGTATTAAGCCACGCCAAGAACTCTTCACTCAATGATTCTAGGTGAATTTCAAACATCGGCATCTTGTGTGGGCCAACTAACCTTCCAACTAATGGAAACACACGCAGCACATCTTGACGCTCTTGACGGATGATCTCGTTCAAGGCTTGCGCTTTATCTTGTTCTCTTAGGGGAAAATAAACATGAGCGTGGTACATAACTTCTCCATAATCACTTCCGCTTGAGCACCACCTACTTTGGATAAGCTCAAGGACTGCCGAGGGTATACATTTGTAATGCCGTCACCCTACCTTGATTCCACTCAGTTGGGAAGAAGTTATGCATTCTCATAAGGTCGAGGCTTCGAGCACAACAAAAATTTGCAATTCATCATATAGCAACTGTTTGAGTTGATTCATTAATAATGACTCACTTTGTCAAATTTTACAGCCAAATTTTGTTGCAAATATGTTTCATTAGCCAGTAATTAAATTCGAGTTTAAAAATACCACCAACAAAATAGCAGCATATTACTCTGCAAAATCAGGGTGTAAGCAAAACTTTACTACTGAGCGAAAGTCAAAATGAAGCATAATTTAACAATTTGTTTACACTTATTGTATCTGGCTATACCACGATTTAGTTAGAGGGTTAGATACAGAAAAGCCTTTCTCTGTATCTTGCGGTGAAATAGTCGCAGCGATGTTATCGACAAATAGTTTAAGGGACGAACAGATGCCTACCGCTATCGAAAGCACACGCAACCTTAGGTATGGCCTTTGCGCTGATATCAGAGTTTGAGTACCCATACAAACTCTGGTTTTGTATGAACAGCTGCAGTCCAAAAGACCCGCAGCGTCAAAAGGAGCTTGAGATGAACGTTCAGGCATTACCCATGCATCGGTTTATCGACCATCGTGGGGACCTAGTCGGCCAACTACCCAACTGGGCTGACACTGAAACATTGGTCGGGTTTTACCGAGATATGGTATTAACTCGCACTTACGACAACAAAGCAGTTGCCTTGCAACGCACCGGTAAGCTAGGGACCTATCCCTCACACTTAGGCGCGGAAGCCATAGGCATTGCGGTCGGCAGAGCACTTAAAGCCGATGATGTGTTTGTCCCTTACTACCGCGATATGCCTGCGATGTGGTGTCGTGGCATTGGCATGGAAAAGAACCTTCAATACTGGGGTGGCGATGAGCGCGGGAGTGATTTTGCTCCTGAGGGCAGTCCGGTTCCTAGCCGAGACCTTCCCTACTGTGTACCCATAGCGACGCAATGTACGCATGCTGTCGGGGTGGCTTCCGCACTAAAAATTCAAGGTAACCATGAAGCTGCGCTAGTCATGTGCGGCGATGGTGGTACATCCAAAGGGGACTTTCTTGAGTCAATAAACTGCGCAGGTACTTGGAATATTCCACTTGTTTTCGTCGTAAACAATAACCAGTGGGCAATTTCAGTGCCGCGTAGTCTCCAATGTGCCGCCGATTTCTTATCAGAAAAAGCGCAAGGTGCAGGTATACCGGGTATTACTGTCGATGGTAACGATGTCGTCGCCGTTTATGATGCAACTAAAACCGCCCTTGAGAGAGCAAGAAAAGGGAAAGGCGCAACACTCATCGAAGCGGTGAGTTACCGACTGAGTGACCACACTACGGCCGATGATGCGACTCGTTATCGTAAAGAAGATGATGTTCAAACTGCATGGCAATACGAACCTATCGCACGTCTTAAAACGTACCTCCTTAATCAAGGCGCATGGAGCGACGAACAAGAACAGCAATGGCTAGATTACTGTAAAGAGCAAGTAGAGTTAGCTGTTGAACGCTATCTGAGCTTACCGCCACAAGCACCAGAAACCGGTTTCGATTATTTGTATGAATCGCTACCTCAAGAGCTTCATGCACAAAAAGATGAACTCATCAACAAGGCAATGAGAATGCAGGGAGGCAGACATGGCTGAGCTAACGTTGGTTGAAGCAGTAAACCTTGCCCTGCACCACGAAATGCAACAAGACCCCAATGTTGTCGTATTAGGTGAAGACGTGGGCGATAATGGTGGTGTATTTCGTGCCACTGTTGGACTCAAGCAAGAGTTTGGTCTTAAACGAGTCATCGATACGCCACTCGCTGAAGCCTTAATCGGCGGGGTTGCGGTCGGTATGGCAACGCAAGGATTACGACCTGTCGCCGAATTTCAGTTTCAAGGTTTCGTTTTTCCTGCGATGGAGCACTTAATGTGCCACGCGGCTCGAATGCGTAACAGAACTCGCGGTCGGCTCACTTGTCCCGCGGTTTTTCGTGCGCCATTTGGCGGCGGTATCCACGCTCCGGAACACCACTCAGAAAGCGTGGAAGCGCTATTTGCTCACACTGCTGGATTTAAAGTGGTGATTCCTTCTTCTCCACAACGCGCATACGGCTTACTTCTCGCTGCAATTAGAAGCAATGATCCCGTCATGTTCTTCGAACCGAAGCGCATATATCGCACCGTTAAATCTGAAGTCGTTGATAACGGCGAAGCACTCCCACTCGACACCTGCTTCACCTTGCGTAAGGGGCGAGATATCACGCTCGTTACTTGGGGCGCATGCGTCGTAGAGTCACTTCAGGCCGCGCAAACCTTGTCTAGTCAGGGGATTGAAGTCGAGGTGATTGATTTGGCGAGTATTAAGCCAATTGATACCGCGACGATTTTCAGCTCACTAGAAAAAACTGGACGTTTACTCGTTGTTCATGAAGCGAGTAAAACTTGTGGTGTGGGCTCTGAGCTATTAGCTCGAACCGCTGAACATGCCATGTGCTTACTTAAAGCCCCACCTAAACGAGTAACTGGAATGGACACCATTATGCCTTATTACCGTAACGAAGATTATTTCATGGTTCAGGAAGAAGACATTGTGACCGCGGCGCGCGAACTCGTGGAGGATTGGAAATGAAGACGTTTAATTTACCCGATCTCGGTGAAGGTCTCGCTGAGTCAGAAATTGTCAAATGGCACGTTAATGTCGGAGACATGGTTAAATTAGATCAAGTGATCTTAACCGTAGAGACAGCAAAAGCGACGGTAGACGTCCCTGCCCCCTATTCGGGCCGTGTGGTCAGCCGTCATGGTGAGGAAGGTGAAATCGTCAATATTGGTGCATTACTGCTAGAGATTGATGAAACAGGTGCCGGGAGAGAAGTAATGGCAGAGAAAAAAGCCACTGCTGACGCCGCAACCGTCGTCGGTAGCGTTTCTCACCAAGCGCATCATGTTAACGTTGATGATTTCTGGATTGGTGGCAACCACAACACGACAGAAAGCAACCTCGTTACCGCCCTGCCTTCGGCTCGCTTGTTGGCACAAAAACTTGGGGTAGATCTTAACCTCGTGTCAGGTAGTGGCCCGAACGGACTTATCGTTGATGCCGATATTTACGACGAAGCCGGAAAACAGCGTCCAGGCACCGAAGTTTTGAAAGGCGCTCGACGTACCATGGTGTCGTCTATGACCGAATCGCATGAACATGTTGCAGCCGTAACCATTACGGAAGAAGCGTTGTTGGAAGATTGGCTGCCAAACGAAGATATCAGTATCCGCCTTGTTCAAGCTATTGTTCATGCGTGTCAAGAAGAGCCTGCTTTAAACGCTTGGTTTGATGCCGAAACCATGACACGCTGTGTACACACAACGGTCAATGTAGGAATTGCAGTAGATAGCCGTCATGGATTGTACGTGCCAGTCTTGCGCCACGCAGATGAATACGAGCCACAAGATGTTCGTCGTTGGCTCGATCAAACCGTTGAAGGGATCAGAGAGAGAAAAATCGGTCGTGAGCAATTGCAACACGCGACGATTACGCTTTCCAACTTCGGCGCGATTGCCGGTATTTACGCGACACCTGTCGTCACACCGCCACAAGTCGCTATTGTCGGCGCGGGCCGAATACTCGACCGAGTTGTGATAAGAAATGGTCAAGCAATTTCGGTGAAAGCAATGCCGCTATCCGTAACGTTTGATCATCGCGCTTGTACTGGTGGTGAAGCTGCAAGGTTTACAAAAGTACTTGCAGAGCACCTGCAACGTCCGAGCGAAAAGTAACTTATAAAAATCAAATGATAAAGGCTTCCAGTCCGGAAGCCTTTTGTTTTAGGAAGCAAGACTATATCTACAGCTTCTCTAACAGCTCAGGCATTACCACAAACAAATCGTCGACCAATCCATAATCTGCAATGTCAAAAATAGGCGCATCAGGGTCGCTATTAATTGCAACAATCACCTTGGAATCTTTCATTCCCGCCAAATGCTGGATCGCGCCAGAAATTCCGACGGCAATGTATAACTCCGGTGCAACAATTTTGCCGGTTTGCCCAACTTGATGGTCATTAGACACATAGCCCGCATCGACCGCCGCTCGTGACGCCCCTACCGCTCCACCTAGCTTGTCAGCCAATTGTTCTACTAAAACAAACTTCTCTTTACTCCCGAATGCACGACCACCCGACACTACTACTCTAGCCGCTGGCAATTCTGGTCGCTCACTTTCTGGCGTTTGTTGCGAAACAAACTCACTAAGTTTATTGATAATCACCGTGTCGACTTGAGTAAGCTTAGGGACAACTGGCGTGTCAGATAGCTCTGCGGCATCAAAAGCCGTACTTCTTATGGTCATCACTTTATAGGGATCATTCGACGTGACTCTCGCCAATGCATTTCCAGCATAAATTGGACGAATCACCGTATCGATAGACTCGATTGTCATCACGTCAGAAAGTTGACCAACATTAAGCAACGCCGCCACACGAGGCATCACATTCTTACCAAATGTACTGGCAGGAGAAAGAATGTGTGAGTAGTTTTTGGCTACTTGTGAGATCAAAGGTGCGATATTTTCCGCTAATCCATGTTCATATCCCTTCGCATCAACCCAGATAATTTCTGCAACACCTTGAACACAATTCAACTCATCCAAAACTGATTGGCACTGATAACCAATAAGCAACACAGAAACAGGAAGCGATTTATCATCATCCTTAATCTCAAATGCCGCTTTAATTGCACACAGCGTCCCTACAGCCAACGATTGGTTGTCATGCTCTGCGAGCACAAGTGTTGCTAATGGTCGGTCTTCCATGGTCATGCCTCATATAACACGTCAGATCCATTACTTGAGCTTAGTCCACTTCACGTTAACGTCAACTGAGCTATAGTTTTCTGTATAGAAACCAAAACCTGTCACGCAGATGACGATAATAGAAAGGAAGCATAAAGATGGAACGAGAATGCATGGAGTTTGATGTCGTGATCGTGGGGGCCGGACCCGCAGGCTTAAGCGCCGCTTGTCGGCTAGCTCAACTCAACCAAGACAGTGAAGGTGACGCACTTTCAATTTGCGTTGTAGAAAAAGGCTCAGAAGTGGGCGCACATATTTTATCTGGCGCTGTTTTTGAAACTAGTGCCTTAGATGAGCTTTTCCCCGACTGGAAAGAAATGGAGGCCCCGCTAGCAGCCTCGGTTCAACGAGATAATTTCCTTTATCTTACTACTGAACAAAACCATATTCGAGTTCCTCACATCCTTACACCGCGTCCAATGATAAATGGCGAGAATAATTACGTAATTAGCCTTGCCAACCTTTGCCGTTGGCTCGCTAACCAAGCAGAAAATCTTGGGGTGGAAGTTTTTCCGGGCTTTGCCGCTGCAAGCATCAATTATGATCAGACTGGCGCAGTGACAGGCATTAACACAAGCGATATGGGACTAGATAAGAACGGCCAGGCCAAACCTAACTTTGAGCCAGGTATCGAGCTAAGGGCAAAATACACCCTTTTTGCTGAAGGTTGTCGCGGACATCTGGGTAAAGAACTTATTCAAAGGTTCGACCTAGACGCAGGAAAGCAACCACAGCACTACGCGCTTGGCCTAAAAGAGATATGGGAGTTACCCACTGACAGTAAGGATGTATCTGGCAGTGTTATCCACTCCGCTGGCTGGCCCTTGAGTGAAACAAATACCACAGGCGGCGGTTTTCTCTATCACATGGAGAACAACCAAATCGCCGTCGGGCTTATTGTCGACTTGAATTACAGCAATCCTTACTTGAGTCCGTTTGACGAATTTCAACGCTTTAAGCACCATCCTGCTATTGAAACACATTTGAAAGGTGCTCAGCGCATCGCTTACGGCGCAAGAGCCATTGCGAAAGGTGGGCTTTCCTCTCTGCCGAGACAGCAATTCCCTGGCGGTTTATTGATTGGTTGTGATGCGGGGACTTTGAACGTCGCAAAAATTAAAGGCAGCCACACAGCAATGAAATCCGGAATCATTGCAGCAGAAGCGGTACATACGGCCCGACAAACTGGAGCTTCTGAGCCAGACTACCAGTCGTTGTTTGAATCATCATGGTTGTATGACGAACTCGCCGAAACGCGTAACTTTGGCGCGAACATTCATAAGTTGGGCAGCATACTTGGCGGTGCTCTTTCGACTTTTGAACACAACCTGTGGCAACCACTGGTTAAGAAGCCGCTACCTTGGTCTATCAAGGACTATTCGCACGATCATGAGCAGTTAAAACCTAAACAAGAGTGCCACCCAATTGCATACCCAAAACCAGATGGTGAAATCAGTTTTGATAAGCCTTCGTCGGTATTTTTGTCGGGAACACAGCACGAAGAGAATCAACCTTGTCACCTTGTTCTGACTTACCCTCACATTCCAATTGATGTGAATTTAGGTATGTATGACGAACCAAGTCAGCGCTATTGCCCCGCTGGGGTTTATGAAGTGGTGGAAGTGAACAATAAGTTGAAGTTTCAGATAAATGCCGCCAACTGTGTGCATTGCAAAACCTGTGACATCAAAGATCCTTCACAAAACATCACATGGAAAGCACCAGAAGGCGGCGGTGGACCGAGCTATCAAAACATGTAGATACGTTAGTATGTTGACGATCTAACAAATGGATAAACAAACCGATTGGCAGAGCCTCATTACTCCTGCCAATCGGCAAAATGATCAAGCAAGAAGTCGATAGCCAATCGCGCTCGTAGTGGCAGAAAGTGACGATTCTGATAAACAATCCAGCTGCTGTTGCCACTTCCCCAATAGGGCTCTAGGATTGGCACCAAACGACCAGACGAAATAGCATCGTTGAAACTGCTCTTCGGTAAGTACGCCACACCTAATCCTTCTGCACAGGCTTGCAAGACCGTGTGTGCGTTATTGCTCTTCCATCTGCCCTGCACTTTTACGCCATCTAAAGGCTTGCCGTCTTTTTCAAACAACCAAACGTCTTTGTTGGCAATAATGCAGCTATGACGCTTGAGTTGCTCGGGGTGCGTTGGCAAACCATGTTCATCGAGATAACGCTGACTAGCTGCCGCTGCCATGGGACGATCCACCAGCTTTCTCGCAACCAAGCCTGAATCACTCAACCTTCCGTAACGAATAGCGAAATCGAAGCCATCTTCAATAAAGTTGACCATGCTGGTGTTGAAGTTAATTTCAACCGTGAGATTAGGATGTTGCTTGGCAAACGCCATCAAGGCAGGCGCTACATGGTTCTCAGAAAACGCACCAGCGGCACTCACGCGTAACGTACCACTCAACTGAGTTTGCTGCGTGGTGAGCTGTTCATTGGCTTGCTGAAGCCAAATCACCAATTCTTTACACTGCTGATAATACGCTTGCCCCGCTTCCGTTAGACTCACCATTCTTGTCGAACGGGCTAACAAAGCGACACCTAATCGCTCTTCTAATCTTGTGACTTGGCGACTGACATGACTGGTACTGCAACCTAACTGTTTTGCCGCTGCAGAAAACCCTAAGCTCTCAGCAACCGTAACAAACTCATTGATGCCTTCAAAACTGTCCATACTTACCTTTGCTATATAGCAATAATGTTTTGCCAATTAATCGTATTATCACTTATTTGTTTAGCAATTAGTATGAAGGTGTTCAACAAATACACGTAAGCCAAAAAGGAAACCATCATGAAGAAAGTACTCATCATTGTGACGAACCATGCGACTCTTGGTGAAACTGACCAAGCAAACGGAACTTACGCGCCAGAGCTCACTCATGCCCTTAGCGAGCTACTAGGTGCAGGCTTCGATTACGACATTGCCTCTATCAAAGGTGGACAAGCACCACTGTACGGAACCGACATCGAAGGCGACGCAGTCAACGAGAAAATTTTGGCGGATGATGATTTCCAGAACCGCATCAACAACACGATTCCAGTGTCACAAATCAACGGTGACAACTACGATGCGATCTTCTATCCGGGTGGTTTTGGTCTTCTTTCAGACCTAGCGAGCAACGAAGATTTTGCCAAGATTTCTGCAAAACACTATGAAGATGGCGGTATTGTGGCTGCAGTTTGTCATGGTCCGGGCGCTCTTCTACCTATCACGCTTAGCAATGGCGAAAAGCTACTTTCGTCTAAATCAGTAACAGGCTTCACTCGTGAAGAAGAGATCGACTTCGGCACCATCAACGATATCCCATTCCTATTGGAAGAATCTCTTGCACGCAGCGCAGCGCGCTACTCTAAAGTGCAACCATGGCAAGAGTTTGTAATTGTGGATGATCGTGTCATCACAGGTCAAAACCCAACGAGCGCACACGGCGTAGGCAGAGCGATTGTTGAACACCTAGCTTAAACGCGCCGGAAAGTACAACCATCCTAGAAGAGGAAAGCGTGCTTTGTCATGCTTTCCCTTGCTACAGGCGATCGCAAGATGCGCTTATACTTCTACCCCTGCTTCATCTTCTTCTACGATATCCGTTTCTTGGTTCGCCTCTTCCAACCATTGCTGTAAAGATTCACTTGCTAGCACCTTTTGTTGGTAAGCTTTGGCACCTTCCGATAACTCGATGCCGTAAGTTTGGAAACGCAATGCCACAGGTGCATACATAGCATCCGCTATCGACCATTCTCCAAATAGCCAACCGTTTGGATGCAGTTCTGCTTGCTCTGCCCAAATGGCGTCAATACGAGCAATATCTTTAAGCGCACCCTTCGCTAAGTCGACTTTTCTGTGTGCGCGGATGTTCATTGGGAGTTCGTTTCTTAAATCAAAGAAACCCGAATGCATTTCTGATGCAATGGCGCGTGCTTTAGCTCGTTCTGCGGAGTTGCTTGGCCAAGCTTTACCTTGTAAATATTGCTCGTTAACGTATTCCAAAATCGCTAATGAATCCCACACGGTTGCGTCACCATCCACCAAGGTAGGTACTTTCGCGGTTGGTGTAATACCTTCCAAGGTCTTATAAAAATCTTCTGTGAATAATTTGAGCTTGGTGACTTCGACATCTAGTTTGAATTGAGAAAAGATCAACCATGCGCGCAGTGACCAGCTTGAGTAGTTTTGATTAGCAATAAACAGTTTCATGACGCCTCCATGCGGTTCGTGTTTTGATTACCCATTCACAATATCTGATTGTATTTAAGGGGACTAACGGATAGTTTTGATGGAACACTTCAACAAAAACGATGGATGAGTTTTAGATATGGATATCGATGCGTTACGCAGCTTTCTGGCTTTTGTAGAAACGGGCAGTTTCACTCGTGCAGCCAAGCAGATTAATCGTACCCAATCAGCGTTCAGTGCACAAATGCGTAAGCTAGAAGACGAACTCAGCGTCAGCTTGTTTGAAAAAGAAGGTCGCAACCTAGTATTGAGTGAAGCAGGGCTGGCACTGCGCTCTCACGCCGAGCAATTGGTTAACTTGCACAATCAAGCACTGAAACAAGTGAAGCGCTATGAAAACAAGCGCCCTCTTCGCTTAGGTTGCCCCGAGGATTACAACGACAATATCCTGCCTAAAGTCATCCGCGTATTACAGCAATCTGAGCCCACATGTTCAATTCAAGTCTTCAGTGAGCCAAGCATCACCTTGAGAGAAAAACTTGATGAAGGAAAGCTAGACGCCGCTATTGTGACAAGAGCACCGGACAGTGAGGAAGGTTACTGGCTAGCAAGCGACAAAGGCGTGTGGATTGCTCATCCTGATTTTGACATCGAGCAAGCCCAACCTCTCCCTCTCGCCCTATTCCAAACCGACTGCAAATACCATGCGGCAGCAGTAGACGGATTAACCAAACGTGGTACTCCTTATCAACTACTGGCGTGTTGCAATACGGCCTCCGCACAACGAGCGATTGTACGTTCGGGCATGGCTATCGGTGCGATGGGCAGTATTAGCGTTAGCGAGGATCTTAAGATCTTAGGCAATATGCCATCGCTGCCTTCCGTAGATATTGTACTGGTCACGGGCGTTGAGCCTCATCCGATACTGGATAAAGAATGCTTGGCGCAATTGGTTGAATTAATGGCTTAACCGGATTAGCTAGCCAATCACAAAGTTAAATTGGCCCGTTAACCGCCCGTCGGTTCGTATGGTTTCAAACTGTAGATAATCACGGGCTTTGCCACCCCACCATTCATCACCAGTATTGCCTTTTAAGTACAACTGAGTGGTCAGAAGCTCTTGGTTATCCCGCCACAACTTAACGTGAATGTGCGGTGGACGAGAGGCATAAGGCACGGGATACAGAGTCTGGAATAAGTAGCGACCATCCGATTGAGTTTCTACCGCGCCAAAACCTGCAAAGTGAGCATCAAACTTATCGTTATTTGGTTGCTTAGGATGATCGTAAATCCCCTGCCCATCGCATTGCCAGATTTCTACTTTGATGCCTGAGACAGGGTTTCCCGATGTATCTACTACTCTGCCTTGCAACACGATAGGTTCACCGACCAAGCCTTCTGATTGTAGAATCAAGTTTTGACGAAGAGGAATATCCACTACTGGGTAAAATGGCCCTTCTGTTTGTGCTGGCGTCGGCCGCATTGGTGTCGTCGCTTTTAAAGAGGGTACGAACAACAATGTCCACAGCGCTAAAAAGTGTCTTCTTTCCATGGTGCCACCAATACAATTGCATTGAATTAAGTTTGGTGGAACTTGAGGGATTTGCCATAACGAATATAAAAAATGCCCCTGAAAGAGAGTCATTTGCAGAGGCACTGTGGAACTAAATTGAGTGTTGATTGAAGGTTTATGCGGCTTCGAACGCCAATGCTTTCTTCTCTACCTGACGGAAAATGAGAGTTAGCACACCATTTACTGCTAAGTAGAACGCGCCCGCAATACCAAATACCGTCAACGTATCGTAGGTTTGTGCGTTAATACGCTGCGCGTAACCCATCAGATCCATGATCGTAATCGTGCTTGCTAGTGACGTGCCTTTGAAGACCAAAATCACTTCGTTCGAGTAAGCAGGAACAGCACGACGAATAGCGTATGGTAGCAGCACTTTCAGCGTTGCGGTTTTGTTCATACCCAGAGCACGACACGCTTGCCATTGACCGGAAGGAATCGCGTTAAACGCTCCTTTGAACAACTGAGTGCTGTATGCAGCGGTATTCAACGCTAGCGCCAACATCGCACAGAACCAAGGTTGGCTTAACCATGTCCAGAATACACTTTCTCTTACGGCATCAAACTGACCCGGACCGTAGTACACCAAGAAGATCTGTACCAGCAAAGGCGTACCTGTGAACAAGGTGATGATGCCACGACTTACCCAATGCAAACCCGGAGTACGTAGGATCAGAGTCAGCGTCATCATCAGAGCTAAAAGACAGCCCACAACCAAGGAAGCGGCGGTCAATTGGAGGCTAGTGCCTAAGCCATCCAGCATTTGCCAAACGTGTTGTTCGTTCATGCGGTCGCCTCCTGTCCCATGCTCATGCCTTGAACTGAGAACTTCTTATCAATCAGTTTGACGGCACGTTGTGTAATCAAAGTAATGCCTAGGTAAATCACCGCAGCGGTTGCGTACCATGTAAACGCTTCATGCGTCGCTGCAGATGTTAGCTGCGCTTGTTTCAACAAATCCGTTACGCCAATCAGTGATACAAGCGCGGTGTCTTTCAGCAGAACCAACCATTGGTTAGTTAAACCTGGTAGTGCGTGTCTTACTGCTTGTGGTAAAACAATGCGAACGAAAGCGTGTGCTTGACTGATGCCGAGTGCACTTGCTGCTTCTCTCTGCCCTCTTCCAACGGCTTTTAATGCGCCACGTAGAGTTTGAGAAGCGTAAGAAGCGAAGATCAATGACAACGCCACCACGCCAGACAAGAACGGGCTAACTTCAATAAAGTCGCCGGTGATTAAAAACAGAACCTGCGTCGAACCAAAATAGATGAACAACACGACAAGGATTTCTGGCAAGCCACGTACAATCGTCACAAACGCCGTCATTGGCCATTTAACGAAAACGCGGCGAGACATTTCACCACTGGCGAATACCACTGCCAGAATCAAACCGACTAAGAGGCTTGTGAAGGCTAGCTGGACAGTCATCCAACTAGCTTGAACAAGCGATAAAGAGTAACCCGTTAGTGCCATATTACTTACCGAAGTATTTGTTGTAGATTACGTCGTATTCGCCGTTTGCTTTCACTGTTTTCAGTGCTGTGTTCAGCTTGTTCACTAGCTCGTCGTTACCTTTATTTACTGCGATACCGAAACCGTTACCGAAGTATTTAGGGTTAGTGATGTGCTCACCCACGTAAGCTAGGTTGTCTTCTTTCTTGAACCATTCTGCTACGACTGCTGTGTCACCGAATACAGAATCAATACGGCCATTTTTCATATCGATGAACGCGTCTTGGTAGCTTGAGTAAGGAACCGCGGTTACGCCCGGCATTTGCTCAATCAGGTAGCTTTGGTGTGTTGAACCGTTTTGAACACCAACACGCTTACCTTCTAGTGCTTTTTGATCAGCCACTTTTTCTTTGATAGAAACAAACGCTGCTGAGTTGTCATAGTATGCATTCGTGAAATTCACTTGCTCCAAACGCGCCTCAGTAATGTCCATTGCAGAGATTGCCGCATCGTAGCGCTTGAATTTTAATGCAGGGATCAGGCTGTCAAAAGATTGGTTGTGGAAGGTGCATTTTGCTTCCATTTCTTTACATAGTGCGTTCGCCAGATCCACATCAAAACCTTGGATTTGGTTGTTTTCATCCATGTATTCGAATGGGGCGTACGTCGCTTCCATCGCAAATTTGATCTCTTCTTGTGCTGCTGCGTTTGCTGCCATAGTTGCAGAAGAAAGGCCGATTAGTGAAGCTAGTAGAATCTTTTTCATTGCAATACTCCGTGTGTACTTAGTGGGCTGACACTCGCAATGACAGCCGAGCTTATCTGTTAAATAGACTGAACTTTAAAAACGTGATTTAGTGATTTAAGTAGTCAGCAAACTGGGCGGTTTGCGGGTTAGAAAACGAATCATTTGTGCCGTGCTCAACGATGTGTCCTTTTTCTAAATACAGTACGTGGCTAGCGATTTTCTTGGCGAAATCCACTTCGTGCGTCACAACTACTTGTGTAATTCCGGTTTCGCTTAAATCTTTAATAATCTTAACGACTTGGTTAGTAATTTCCGGATCAAGCGCAGCGGTCGGTTCATCAAAAAGCAAGACTTCCGGTTTCATCATCAATGCACGAGCAATCGCCACACGTTGTTGCTGACCACCAGAAAGTTGCATCGGCCATGCATCCGCTTTGTCTGCCAAATGCAGCGTCGCAAGAATTTGCATTGCCTGCTTCTTCGCTTCTTCTTTATCCATGCCAGCGACTTTTACCGGAGCCTCAATCAGGTTCTCCATCACTGTCATATGCGGCCATAGGTTGTACTGTTGGAACACCATGCCCACTTTACGACGAAGTGCTAAACCTTGTTTCTCTTTGATTTCAGTAGAGAAATCAAAAACATCATTTGCGATGTTTAGCTTGCCGTTATCCGCCCCTTCGAGAAGGTTAAGAACACGCAGTAGAGAGCTCTTACCTGCGCCACTTGGACCAAGTAACACCAGTGTTTCCCCGCTTTCACACTTAAAGCTGACATCGTGAAGCACTTGTGTCTCACCGTAGGATTTATTGATTCCGCTTACCTGAATAGTCATGCTGACATACCGCATTAATTGTCACTTGGTATTTATATTACTCAAAAGGATTTTTTATGCAATAAAAATGTATAAAAATTAATTTTGTTAAATTTTTGTATGATAAGCAATCAATACAACAGAGAATATGACTGGTTTAATCAGTTGGTTTTAACTGAAATTGTTGATGAAAATCCAACAATATGATGGCAATCGAAACAAGGTTAAAATGGTGGTTATTTTTGTGCTGACGTGTAGAGGAAGTTTTGAGTCTATGAGGATGATCTATTCCAAGTACACCCGCTCATTTTTGCACAGCATCCCCTGTTAGTTTTCCTGTAAAGTCCTCTATGGCAGGGTCCTGATTACGACTTCGCGAATGGACTATAATTTCTCTTTGTATCTGACTCTTAATTTGAGTCATCTAAGTATTAATGGGATAACTCCATGTTGAAGTCGCATTGTTTTTCTCTCGTTACACTCATTTCTTTGAGCTTGCTTTCTGTACCCAACGTTTGGAGTAGAACAGCAATCGTATTACCTGGGTTGCATGAACAGGGTATTGATCTTCAAGGTAAGCCTATCTCTGCTGCGGCTACACGTGAATGGGAACTGGATTATGCTGATATCTTATTCGGCGCTTACGAAAGTAAAAGTCATAATGAGCGTGTACAAGCACTTGGTTACATGTACAACCAAAAGCTGGAACTTAACTCAGGTTGGCTGGAAAACGATATACGTAACCAAGCAGAACTGAATGGAATTGACTACGAAGATTTCTTTCTCCACTTTTCTGAAGACACTATCCTAGCTGAAGTCGACTCAAGCCATGGTGAAAATACATTACTCAATCGAAAACCGATGATTGTTGGTTATACGGCTAGTGCTGACCACGCCGGTTTTTGGCTATATCAACCACCGCCATGGGATGCTGATGTATTCGGTCAGGCGAATAATGGTGGTGCCCTCTATGTTTATCACTCAGAGAAGTTCGACCGCTTAACTTTTACGTTTTCTCAGTTTGCTCAAGGCGGCAGCTTCACGATTGAATACCCTTCTGCTATCGACTCGTTTGGTCGGGTAACAGAATGGAAACGCTTCGCGATTAAAAAAGACAAAACTGAGAACATGACTAAAAACCAAACAGTAAACTGGTCTGTTCCTTCGGATTGGGTTCGCGCTACAACGCATGATGGTAGCGGAAAAACTTATGGTGGCGGTCAGTACTTTGGCTCCACCTTTTTACGCGACGGCGGCCGCCTTTACTTTGCGAAAATTACTTGGCATGACGACAACATAGAAAACCGCCCACGTCTCGAAAACATTCAACTCAAAAATAGCTTCCCTGCCGTCAATATCTCAGGAGCACCAACGGAGACACCGGAAGGTCAAACCATTCAACGCTGGCGTAAAATTCGTGGCTTCGACAAATCTGCAGATCGAAACCAAGACAATTATCTTTCTTGGAATGAATACAAAAACCGTTCGAATAAGAATGCAACGGCCCGATTTCGTTGGGAGTCACGGGTTATTCCATTTGGTCGTATGTGGAATCAAACCTCTTCTTGGGCATTGACCAATCTCGGTAATCCCGTTTTTACCAATACAATGCGCCACTATTACCAAGCTGAATGGGCGAAACAAGGTTTAAATGGTGCGTACAACGACGATACGAATAAGTTACTCGGTGCAAATCAGTTCTACATATATTCCGGAGGCACAGTGGATGAACTTGGTTTGGTGGCGGGTAGCCAAGCTGCTGACGATGCTTACAAAGCGCAATTCTCGGCGTTCTTGAATAAACTGGCAACGCTGGATGAAGATGCGTTAATTGGCCTCAACATAGGTACGGCAAACTTATTCGGTCGTAATGGGCAAAACCACTTGGTTAACGCTGGCTCCTTGTACTTGCGCGAGCACTACCTTTTCCCTGCTACCGGCTTTAGTGGCTATGCTGGCTTGGCTACATTTTGGGATAACTCTGCACTCGCCAAAGCGGGCCAGAAAGTGATTTATCAAGCGACCACGCGTTATGGTCGCGTTCAATACTTTGGTAACACAGAAAACAATTGGAAACAGGACCAATACTCTGCACTAGCGGTGTTCTACTTAAACTATCACCCTGAGCGCAGTTACTTTAATCAGTGGAACAATGGCTACTTATATGGAAGTAATAACACAACAAGTGACAACTTCTGGAAGGCAGGCGTACCAAAGAATATTGCTTATCAACCTAGCACCTTGCTTGCCATCGATTTAGGTACGCCAACCAATCAAATCCCAGATGGGTATCAGGCGACTCCGCTAATGATGTCCACCAGCACGCCCTATTCCGCCGATTACACGGTGATTGGAGATGCTTCTATGAGCAAAGTGGCTCATCCTGACTTGCCTAATGGCGCTATCGATTTGTTACCAACCCATACGTACTTTGCGTATCACTCAGACGATACGGTAGTGATGCATGGCCCTACAGAGATGGTGTTAGCCCGCGAATTCACCAAAGGCCGAGTGCTGTATCGGACTGATTTCTTTGGCAAAAATATCGATTACTTCTCCTCACCGAAGATAACTATCGCACTTCCAGAGCCTATGCGACCTGTAGATCAAGACGGTAACATCGGCGACTATGTTTCTCATATTGAGATTGGCGGCTACGAAGGAGTGTTCTTGCTGTATTAACGCCCTTTAAACCCCTCTCACCAAACGCTTCATAAATCACCGTTTTTATGCTTAACGTCACTGAAAAAAACTTGTTCACTGAATCTTTATAAACCGATGTATATACTGAAGTAAATGACAACGACAAGGAAATTCAGTCACATGAAGACGACACCTTCAATGCTCTCTGTTCTGCTGCTATCAGCATTATCTACTCATGCAAATGCGGACGAATGCGGAAAAATAACCATCGCAGACATGAATTGGAATTCGGCCAGCTTAATGGCGCACATCGACCAATTTGTCTTAAATGAAGGCTACCAGTGTGATGCGGAATTGATCCCTGGTGATAGCGTTCCTACAGGCACCTCAATGATTGAAAAGGGGCAACCTGACGTTGCGCCAGAGTTATGGACAAACGGCATTAAAGAAGCACTTGATAAAGGGATTGCGGATAAACGCTTGCGTATCGCTGGTGAATCGCTTGTCAATGGCGGTGAAGAAGGGTTTTGGGTTCCCGCCTATCTGGTAAAACAGTATCCAGAGCTCGCGACGATAGAAGGCGTCATCAAGCACGCCAAACTATTTGAACACCCAGAGGATGATGACAAGTTCGCCTTTTATAGCTGCCCTGCTGGTTGGACATGCCAAATCACCTCCGGTCACTTGTTTAATGCATTAGGGTTAAGTGAGCACGGCTTTGAGATGGTTGACCCAGGCTCTGGCGCTGCACTAGCTAGTACCATCGCCAAAGCCTATGATCGCAAAATGCCTTGGTTTGGTTACTACTGGTCACCAACACCCGTATTGGGCAAGTATGATATGGTCAAAGTGGATTTTGGTAGCGGAACAGATTTGGAAGAGTATCGCAACTGTACCACTCAGCCTGATTGCGCTTCACCAAAAGTAACAATGTACCCACCTTCTCCAGTTCGCACAGTAACAACTGAGGCGTTTGCGAGCAAAGAACCCCAAGCATTCGCGTACTTGCAGAAACGCGGATTTACCAACGAGCAAATGAGTGAAATGCTGGCCTGGATGGAAGATAACTACGCGGACGGTGAAGAAGCGATGTTTTACTTCTTTAATACCTACCCTGACTTGTGGAAAGGCTGGGTATCTGAAGACGTCGCGGTGAGAATCGAAAAAGCGCTTTGATGATTAATACTTCGAGTGCCACAAATCATTTAACCTCCCATACCGTTTGAATAAACGGCATGGGAGACTAATCAACGACTCGTTAATACATGGTGTGACCATTCAATGTTTCTTTAGGGATCTCTTGCAGAGCGTCCCAGTGTTCGACGATTTTCCCATTATGATCAAAACGAAAGAAATCCATCGTCACGTATTCAATATCATTAGGCCATGTTTGGTGAGTGTGTAGTGCCACCAAATTCCCTTCAGCAATGGCTCGCACAAACGTAATGTCTTTATTGGGATACTCGTTTTGCATCCGCTCAAAATACTCGATAAAAGCCTCGGGGCCATTTCCAACTAATGGATTGTGCTGGATGTACTCATCACCTACGTAGTCTTCAACTGCCTTTCTTGGGTTACCTCTATAGGCGGTTTCGTAAAACGCAATGGCATTTCTTTTATTCTCTTGCAGATCCATTTTTCTTACCTGTGTTGCTCCATCTTGCGGATAACGGTAATCATAGTCTTTGAACTTCAGAAGTGACCAAACTTCGCGCACAAAAAAGGCCGCTAAAGAGCAGCCTTCATCACTTCTACTTGGAATCATCGCCTTTCATCGCTTAAACCACACCGCCAGCACCGAGCATAGAACGCTCACTGTTCTCCACCAGCAACGCGGTTGCGGTTTGTTTCAGTGTTTCCCATTCTTGGTCTTCGACAAAGATACCATTTTGCCAAGAAGCTTGTTGCGTGCGGCTTAACTCATCACCTTCAATGTGGGTGGTATACCCTTGTGCACTTTTCTCGATATCGAAATCGTTCACGGAGAGCTCGATAACCATACTATGCAAATCCGTATCATGCCCATCAAACTGATCCGAGAAAAAGACTTCTGGTGCGATTCGTCCACGGTTTAACACATAAAGTGTTCGCTTGGGACTAGAACCATTGACCCATTGTGCGCGACACGCGATGCCTTTCGCAGAGAGCTTCAACAACTCACTGAAACCTAGCCAACGGTTATGGCACTGCTTCAACGTGATAGTAATCGACTTACGGTTAATCATTTTCTCGAGCGCGAAATCCAACACCGCGGGTAAATGACACGCTACACTCCCGTTGTGCAGTTCTACCTCTATGCTTGACGGCGTGCTGTTGGTCACCGATACGGCGCAGTCTGAATCTAACCCAAGAAACAGACTGGCGTTATTAAAATGGCGAACTCCATGTAAGCCAACCATTTGCAAGTCCGCCACCATGTTCGCAATGACATCCGCCTCACCACAGTGACGGCGCATGCCAAGAAATGCCTTATTAACGGCGGCCACCAATTCGTTGTGAGAGACGATCATAATTCAAATCCTCCACTGATTTTTTGATTATCACTTTGCGCAATTTCGTCACGCGGCGGCATGCTAGGGAAAATCCATGTGTCTGCCAGTTTAGGGTCGTGAATTTCATCTAACAATGGCGCACCTTGGAAGAAAGTTACTCGAACCCAACGATCCGAGCGCGGATCAAACTTAGTCGCACCAAAGATAGCCAACTTACAGCGCAGTAAGTGCATTGGTAACGCATCTTTACGCAGCACATTCATTTGAATATCCCCCATCGCACGGTTGCCTAACGTCCATACGCGACGTGTGATCGAACGATAAGCCGGTTTTTGCAATAGAAACTCCGCTACGGACATTTCTACATCACAGTCAAGCAAGGCCTGGTACAAGCGATTCACTTGTCTGCCGATATCAAGCGGCAATTCTTTTTCTTCTCCAGCCTCTTCCCCGCGGACACCAAGCCTTGGCTCTTCTTTGTCTTGTGAGCGATACCAGAACCAGTAGTTGTTCTCGGCTAGTGAGTAATCCGCATAAATCGCCCAGCGGTACTTGCTTTGCAACACTTCCAGTAAATCTTGGATCTTTTTCCCGCCCGGAATAGATAACGTTTCATCCGTATTCATTTGGCTAGCAAATTCATCCACTAAAGATGGGTAGAGTTCAATCAAGCAAGAGGTGAGGATTTCTTGGGCTTCCACACTCATTGTTTTCTTATGCTCGACCAAACTCGCCCAGTTCGGATGTAATGCCATTAACGTTGTTAGCTCCGATAGCAGTTGTTTGATGTCTGCTATCGCTTGATGATTGAGCCTGTCTTGATGTTCATTGATGGTGATGACTTGCTCTAAATGACGCTGTGCTTTTTGCAGCAATCCTTGCAAAGGAGCATGGAACGACGCTTCACACGGCATGGCAAAGACTCGCGCTACCGCACGCTCGCGAGAGGTCATCCATTGGTCAACAATACACGGGTGATTAATCAAGTATGGAGCCATGCCTAAGCCAGTAGCATTGCCGACACCAAGGTAGCGCTGCAAGCCACGATGCAAAGCCACCGCGTTGTCGCCACCTTGTTGAAGTGCCAGATAGTGCACCCAATCTAGGCTGAATTCACGCAACATATATACCGCACACATTTGCGCACTAAAAGACTGGCTGAAATCTGAGTTGTTCTCTAACAGTTTGAAATCGGCGATACCAAACTTTCCGTTACCATAAACAGCTGTGGTACGCAGGATATAACCCACTTCCGCTAACTCTTTCGGCTCAGGCTGCTCGCCTTGAGAAAGCGCGCTAACAATGTGCTCAAACACGCGCACACTTTTGTTTGCGCGAGCAAGAACAAGTACGTTGTTTGGATTACGTCCCGCTTCTTGCAGCGGTACATTTTCTCGCAATCTTTCCAACAAAGTAACATCAACATCGCCTTGAACCAGTGCAAATGTGACATCCCACTTTTCAGCAATTACGCGATCATTACGCTCGTCGTCGGCAATTTCATCACAGAATACCACCAAATGATAAACGTGCTCTGGCGTGGTCAATTTGTAAATCACATGACCATAACCACGAGGACAAAGCTGCCACTCATGCTTGGTTACTTGCCAGTTTTGGCTTGCCATATTACGAATCAGACTGCGAACAAAGCTGATTCGGTTTTGGTGCATTGCGCCAAGCCTTTCGGCTGCCATGACAATCGCTGCATCGCGCATAGTTGCTTCCGTATAAGTAGAACGATGTGCATCCATTTTGCTCACCACCTATTTGTTATTGTAAGAATACTAGGGTTTGTGCGGATGCAGGAGGAAAACACCCGCACAAGCTCCACGTTGTTTGAATTGGATAATTGTTATAGCCCTTGCTCTTTCGCCATTTTGATTGCAATTTGTGGCGCATTCCAAAGTGACGGTAACAGAATCAACGAAACCGGAACCGCGGTAATAACAATGAAAGATTGCAGAGCAGAGATGCCGCCAGAGCCAAGGGAAATTAGGATCAATGCCGTCACACCCATCATTACTCCCCAGAAGGTACGGATGATCGCATTCGGCTCCGTTTCACCACTGATCACGACACTGATTGTGTAGGTCATTGAGTCGCCCGTCGTGACGATGAAGATCGTGGTTAAAATCAGAAATAGAATTGAAGTCAGCATTGGCATTGGTAGTTGCTGAGTCACCGCAAGCAAAGCACCTGGCAAGTTAAAGCCTTCAAACGCCGCACTCACACTACCCGGTTCAGCAATTTCAAACGCAAGGCCTGAGCCGCCCACAATCGTGAACCAAAAACAAGTGGTTAACGGAGCCACTATACTGATGGTTGAAATAACTTGGCGAATAGTGCGACCACGGGAAATACGCGCAATAAAGATTGCCATCATCGGACCATAACCCAGGAACCAGCCCCAGAAAAATACTGTCCACCAACTTAGCCAACCTTCGTCACCGCGATAGGTCGCCATTGGGATAAAGTTATCCAGCATGCTCCCTACACCTTGAATGTATCCGTTAAAGATAGAATTCGTAGGGCCAAAAAACAGGATGTAAACCATCAATGCCATTGCCAGAATCACGTTGTAACGACTAAGCAGTTGCATGCCTCGGCTTAATCCACTGAGCGCTGACAAGGTGTAAAGCGCAATCGCAAACAAAATGATGATAAGCTGAGTGGTAAAGCCATCAGGAATATCAAACAGCGCATTTAACGCGTAGCTAACCTGTAAGCCTAGAAACCCAATTGGCCCGATGGTGCCTGCGGCTACCGCGATAATGCAGCACGCGTCAATCAATGCACCGAGTTGGCCTTTAAGTGCTCGTTCGCCCAAGACTGGGTAAAGCAAAATACGGGGTTTTAGTGGTAAACCTTTGTCGTAATGTAGGTGCATCACCACGATGGAAGTTAAGCTACCTACAATCGCCCAAGCCAGAAAGCCCCAGTGCATAAAGGATTGCGACAACGCATTCACCGCACCTTGCTGCGGGTTATCTTGCGCGCCGTACAAAGGGGGTGGGCTAACGTAATGCGCGATAGGCTCAGCCGCGGCCCAGAAAACACCACCACCAGCCAATAAGGTACAGAAAATAATCGCCATCCAGCGGAAAGAATCCATTTCTGGTTTTGCAATCCCGCCCAACATCACCTTGCCTGTTCGCCCTGCAGCCAAGCCAAGACCAATAAGAAAAGTGAGAAGCAGCAGTAACTGCCAGTATGGACCAAATACCTGAACTGCCCAGCCAAAGCCAGCGTTAACGATCGTAGATAACAGCTCGCCGTCATAAAGTGCAATAGCAACGAACAACGCGATGAAACCACCGCTATACCAAAAGGCCGGGTTACTCAGTCCTAATTTGTCCGTCGTGTTTTCTGTTGTTGATGTGTTGTGTTTTGCTTTCGACTTGCCCGATGACACGCTCATCGTGGAAGCTTTCATGCTATTGGTTAAATCAGACATACTCTGGCTCCAGAGGTTCTTTGCAGCAGCCAAAGACTGGCTACAAATGTGAGTTTTACGCCTGCCGTATTGTTATTATGTGGGCAGGCGGTTCCTACTTTGGGGAATGCTATGAAATAGGCTCTAATCCTTCTTTAAGGAAGTTGAACCAGTTTTCACCCAATATTTTTCCAGCCTCAGATTCACTGAATCCGTGACCCATTAATCCGTTGTAGATGTTCTCCATCCCTGCGCTGCCGCAGAACCATGGCAGCGCATCTGGCCATCCCGAGTTACTTGCAGAACCTTCGCCGTAATCCATCGCTTTTGACCAACGCCCGTTGCGCATCCACTCCAACACTTGTTGCGGCTGATTTAGGCACAAATCGCTACCGATACCTAAATGGTCAACGCCAAACATGTCTGCGGTTTTCGCAACCATCTGGCAGAAATCATCCAGCGTGCACTGGCTGCCATTTGGCAAATGGAATGGATATAAACTGAATCCAATCAAACCACCGCGCTCCGTCAGTGCTTTGATCACGGTGTTGGACTTGTTGCGCAGTGCGTCATGCGCAAATGTCGGGTTAGCATGGCTGATACAAATTGGACGCGAAGAGAGCTCGATAGCTTCCAACGTCGAACGCTCCGCGCTGTGGGACATATCAATGATCATCCCGACTCGGTTCATCTCTTCAATCGCTTGTTTACCAAAGCGAGTTACGCCGGAATCGTTTTGTTCGTAACAACCTGTCGCCAGTAAGCTTTGGTTGTTGTAAGTCAGTTGCATGATCAGCAGACCTTGGCGGCGCATCACTTCAATCAGGCCAATTTCATCATCGATAGGTGAGCAATTTTGCGCGCCGAAGAAGATGCCGACTTTACCTTCTGCTTTGGCTTTTTCTACATCTGCCATTGAATAAATAGGCATGATGAGGTCCGCATTTTGCTCGAAGCGCAAGTTCCATTCAGCAAAACGCGTTAAGGTTTCGCGCGCAGTTTCGTGGTAGACGATGGTGGCATGAACGGCGGTAATGCCACTCGCCTTAAGCGTTTGGAAATACTCTCGATCCCAATTGCAGTACTGCAATCCGTCAATCACAATCCGTTGTTGGTACATAACCACTCCTTAAACAATTTCTTAGCCTTTTCGTGCGGGCAACTGACACCATCAGTTACCCTGCCGATCTTAGTAAGGACGCTGATAAGCGGTTTTCACTACGGTGTAGAACTCTTTGGCGTACTGACCTTGCTCACGAGGACCAAAGCTAGATTCTTTACGGCCACCAAATGGAACGTGATAATCTGTACCCGCAGTTGGCAAGTTAACCATGACGCAGCCCGTTTGGACTTGCTGTTTGAAGATCGCGCTATTACGCAAGCTTTGCGTGATAATGCCGCCTGTCAGGCCAAAGCGCGTATCGTTCGCGACTGCAATTGCCTCATCCAGATCAGAAACGCGAATCACGCTCGCCATTGGCGCAAAGACTTCTTCTTGGTTCACTTCCCAGCCATTCTGTGTATTTAAAAACAGAGTTGGTGACATGTAGTAACCGTCATGCTCTAGGCTCAGACGCTCACCACCGAAAGCCAGCTCCGCGCCTGCTTGGCGTGCGTTTTCGATCCACTCAAAGTTCGCATTCAGCTGGTTACCATCAACCACAGGGCCCATGAACACGCCCTCTTCCAGTGCGTGACCCACTTTAAGTTCGCTCATGCGTTGGATTAGCGCTTCAACATACGCGTCGTGAATTCCGTCCATAACCACAAGACGAGAAGACGCGGTGCACTTTTGACCTGCACCCGAGAATGAGCCTGCGATTGTCGCTTCAACGGCAATTTGAATGTCTGCATCATCTGCCACTACGAGCGCATTTTTGCTACCCATCTCTAGCTGACAACGCACAAAATTTGGTGCCGTTGCCGCTGCAACTTTACGGCCTGTGTCCACAGAACCAGTGAAGCTCACGCCGTTCACATCCTTCGAATTGATAAGGGTATTACCGACTTGCGAACCGCTACCCAAAACGAGGTTAAACGTGCCGGCAGGTAAACCTTGGCGATGGATAATCTCTGTCAGCGCAACGGCACTTGCTGGGGTTAGGTTGGCAGGCTTCCAGACGACGCTGTTGCCAAACGCAAGTGCTGGCGCGATTTTCCAAGCCGCTGTTGCTGTTGGAAAGTTCCAAGGAGAGATAATGGCGATAACGCCGACGGCTTCACGAGTAACTTCAACGGAGACACCTGGACGGACGGAAGCAGCGTTATCGCCAATTTGACGCAGAACCTCAGCAGCAAAGTATTGGAAGAATTGGCCAGCACGGTATATCTCACCTCGACCTTCAGCAAATGGCTTACCTTCTTCACGCGAAAGTAAGGTGCCCAATTCGTCACATCGTGCAATGAGCTCATCACCAATCGCTTGTAGCACTGCTTGCTTGCGCTCGATTGGTGTTTTTTCCCACTCTGGCTGCGCTGATTTAGCCGCTTGAATCGCTTGCTCTACTTGCGACACACTCGCTTGTGCGAAATCGCCAATGTTTTCGCTGATATCAGAAGGGTTAATATTGGCGATGGTGTCCATGCCCGATTGCCACTCACCCGCTATATAGAGGGATTTTTCTGCTTGAACATTGTTAATAAAAGTCATGGTTCTTTCCTTGTTCTTCCGATTTGTGATGGCAAGCCACCCACTCACTGATCTCTAATTGTTCTTATTGGATTTATTCTGGTTGGCTTGCCGACGCGTAGACGACAAACTCCACCAACATCTCTTCTCGCGCTAACCCTGCAACCACCATGGCGGCGCGATTTGGGTACGGTGCTTCAAAATATTCCGCGTACACTTGGTTAACGGTCTTTAAGTATTCTCTGTCAGTCACATAAATCAGGACCTGCAACACCGAGTCCAAAGACTCCCCTGCACACTCCAGGGTGTGAATGAGATTGTTAAAGGTTTGACGTGTTTGTGCTTCGATACCGCCTTCCACAACCGCGCCTGTGTCATCAATAGGAATTTGAGCCGTATACAGGGTTCCGTTGTTGACTATCGCCCATTCAAGCGGCGCTTTAGAAGCAAATAGACTGGTTTTAACTGGGTGTTTTTTAGTAGGAGTATTCACGTGCCTTTCAACCTTTGTAACAGCTTTGTTTCAATATGGTTAAATGATGCACATTGACAGGCGATAAATCTAACGGTAAATTTTTGACATTTGATAAATTAAACTTATCACCCTGTTTAAAATAACGTAAATAAAGGGATTAGGAGGCATTAGGGATGAGTATTAAGCTTCAACAATTAATGCATTTTGTGATGGTAGTCGAGGAAGGAGGCTTTCGAGCCGCTTCACATCGTGCAAATCGTTCTCAGGCGGCACTGTCAACATCGATAAAAGAGCTTGAAAAAATTCTAGGGCAAACGCTGTTTGAACCCGGAAACAAAACCAAATTGACCCCGTTTGGTGAAATTTGTCTTCCCAAAGTGGTTCAGTTTCTCAATATCTACAGTGCACTAGACAACGATCTCAAAGCAGCCGCTGCCGGACAGCAAGGGAGAGTGCGAATTGCGAGCGTTCCTTCTGTTGCAGCGAAGCTCATTCCTAGCGTGTTGGGCGCCTTTTGCGAACAGTATCCAAATGTAGAAGTAAGCTTGATAGACGATAATGCCGCTGGCGTCGAGGCTCGCCTACTCTCCGGTGAGGTCGACTTAGCGCTCGGTAACCCCTCTCACCTCGATGAGGGCGGCATTGACTTTACGCCGCTGTTAGCCGATCCAATAGGCGTGGTGTGTTTAAAGGACAACCCTATTGCGAGTCATCCAGAAGGAATCGAGTGGCAAACTTTGTTGGAACAACCCTTTATCCGTAACGGCACTTGTACACTTCTCGATCCAACCCCAGCAAGAGCTCTGAGTCAGCAAGCGCTCTATTCGGTCGAAAATATTACTTCGCTGTTTTCTGTCTTAGAACTTGGGATTGGTGTCACGACACTACCGAAGCTTGCTTTCCCAACCAATGAAACACGCTTGGTTTGGATTCCGCTTATCGATCCACCACTTGAAAGGCAAATTGGTATATTTACGTTAACCGATCGCACGATCTCGCCTCAAGCTAAAGCATTTCACGATCTTTGTGTGCATTATTTAAACTATCAAAAAGAAGATAAATAATGGTTCGATTAACATGCGGATAATTAAAAGCCTCCATATTCAGAGTGGAGGCTAATTTGTATTTGTGTATTCGCTTCGTTCTATTTTTTGCGACGATTTCGGTTCTTATACACCACGCAAAAGTTACCACGCTTGGTACGACACTTTGAGCAACGTTCACAATCTACTGGTGCGCGATTGCCTTCTTTCCAACGTTTGATCAACTGTGGCTCAGCCAATAAAGGGCGTGACACAGCAAAAAATTGGATACCTGTGTTTTCTGCAATTTTCTCAATCGCATCAATGTCGCTCAGCCCGCCGACAGTAATCACCGGTATGCTAACGTCCTGACTGATCACGTGACCATATTCGTGAAAGTAACCTTCTTCTTGTAGTGTGTAACCATCGAACGTTTGACCAACAAGTTCGTTTGCTTTGCCGTGAACATTGCCAGATACGATGATCGCATCAACGCCTATTTCTTCAAGCTTCTTGCAGACGACGCGAGTTTCGTTGAACGTTAAACCGCCGTCAAAGAACTCTGTTGCCGTCAGTTTAACGAGGATGGGAAATTCGCTTCCAACCAGCTTTCTGGTTTCAGAATAAATTTCTAAAAGAAAGCGCATGCGATTTTCTAAGTCACCACCATATTCGTCTTCTCGACGATTATAGTACGGGCTTAAAAACTGGTTAATTAAATAAGTGTGCGCCGCATGAATCTCTACGCCGTCAAAACCAGCGTCTTGAGCACGTTTACTCGCCAATGCGAATGCCTTTACGATGTAGTCTATTTCGTCCTTTGTCATCGCTTTGCCTTGCGTATTTGTACCACGCTCAGGCACGTCACTCGGAGCGAAGATGACACGCTCACCGACGTTATGGGTGGTTTTGGTGCCACCGTAAGCAATTTGCATCACGATTTTAGAATCTTGTTGATGTACTAGCTCTGTTAGCTTTTTGTATTCTTCAATAAAAGAGTCGTTGTAGATCCCCATCATACCTGCGTTGGGTTTCTCTTCTTCAACGATATTGGCATAACCCGTAACAATAAGCCCAACTTCCCCTTTCGCAAGCGTTTCGTAAATATCGTAAAGCTTTACCGTCATGTGACCATCTTCGGTCGCCATGTTCTCCCACGTTGCGCTTCTCACAAAACGGTTCTTTAGGGTCATGTTGCCAATTCGGGCTTCGGAAAACAAAATGCTCAAAACCAGTCCTCTTAAAGTTGTCTTTATGTTTTATCTTTTCGCAAGTAAACAAGAACGAAAAAGGAACAGCGATACACGATGTATGGCTGTTCCTTCTCTGAATCCTTGAGACCTGCAAACTACAGGCGCACCTTAATGCCTCGGAGACGACAAAACTTTAATCTGGGTTAAGGTTTGGTGAGTTTTTAGATTATGTAAAAGGATGATTCTTAATCGTGTTCATTTCACTGGAGCTAAGGTGCTTCCTCACCCACTTTCAGTCGTAAAACTTTTGTATTTCGCTAGCTGGTGATTCAACTCAAACATTCACATTGTTAGTTTGTATGCTGCTATGGGAACTAGCACTCTCCCCAAATGTTTACATTACAAACTATCGATATTGAATTTTCATATGGCAAATAGAGTTATTGCGCTGTTTATACTTTTTAGCTTAATAGTCACTATTTCTTGGCATTATTACGCGTCAGCGAAAACGTGCTTCACTATGTTTTACACACTGGTTGTTTTTGCTTTTAGATATGAATACGTGATAGTGAAGCTAGAGGAGGAGCAGGAAAAACAGGGAAAATAAAGAACAATAGAAAGTTAAATGACCTTACTTCTAGGTAAGGCCATTCATGCATTCAGCAGCAAAAGATATTGGCGCTTAGCAAACGCTTAGGTTTGGTTGTTACAGAGCTAGAGGAATCAACTCGACACCAAGCACACCACTGATCCCCATCACCACTAGCAGTGAGACTTTAAACACCGACTTTGACCAAGCGATATAGTTGTTGTCATCAATGCTGCGAAAGGTCACTTTCGTCCACATAAAGCAAACAACCGCTGCAACCGCTAAGTATTCATACCCGGCTTCACCTAGTAAAAATAACCCCAATGATGCTGCTCCAAACGCCACGACATACGCTTTCATGTGTCGATGAGCTTTATGAATGCCCTCTTTAACTGGCAATACGGGAATCCCGGCTTCTCGGTAGTCTTGCATGCGGAACATGGCAATGGCATACGAGTGCGGCATTTGCCAGAGACAGAACATGGTAAAGAGTAAAATCGCTTCCAAGCTAATGAAGTTTGTTACCGCTAAGTAACCCACCAATGGCGGAACTGCGCCTGAGATACTTCCCACTAAGGTTCCATACACCGAGTTACGTTTGTACCACATCGTGTAAAAGAACACGTAATACACGTAGCCAAGCAACACGACGACAGCGGATAGTGGGTTCACTCGGATAAATAACAGTGCGGTTCCTACCAGCAATAAAGCAAGTGCATAAACAAACGCAATATCGATATTGATGTTGCCTTTCACTGTTTCACGATTTCGTGTACGTGCCATCTTTTGGTCGATATCACGATCGAAAATATTATTCACCACACAACCTGAAGCGATGACTAACCCAACACCAACTAACGTCGTAACGAACAGCATTAGACTGGCTGGTTCTGTTTTTGCGGCGAGGAAGAACCCCGCCGCAACAGAAATCAGGTTGCCGAAAATAATGCCCGGTTTAGTGATAGACAAATAACTTTTCAGCATACCTTGACCTACAACTTCATGTTGACGTTCATGTTGTAGATGATCCATACCGAGCCAGCGATAAGGATAAGTACAACAATGGCGGTAAACATCAGTGATACAAGGTTCCAACGTCCGTCGGATGTTTTTGTTTCCATGTGCAAGAAGTATTTAAAGTGAACAAATATCTGCACTAATGCACATCCAAATAGAATCGCATAGGTCGTTGTATCTGGTAATGATTTCGTCCAAACAAAGTAGAACGGAATTACCGTCAGAATCAGTGAGGCAATAAAGCCTTTCACGTAATCTGACGCACTGGTTTCTACATGTTGATCCATTACATTACCCCCAGTAAGTAAACGATGGTAAAGACACAAATCCAAACGATATCTAGAAAGTGCCAGAATAGGCTTAAGCAGTTAAAGCGCATTGCCATATTGTCGTTCAGACCTTTCGTCGACAGTTGATGGTATGCTACCGCTAACCAAATCAGACCAAAGGTTACGTGCAGGCCGTGCGTACCAACCAACGTAAAGAATGCCGACAGGAATGCACTGGTTTGTGGGCCATAGCCTTCTTCAATCAGGTGATGGAACTCATAGACCTCCATACAGATAAAGCCAAGACCAAGCGCGAACGTGACTAACATCCAACGTTTGAGACCAGCAACGTTGTTGCGCTTCATCGCGATAATGCCAAAACCAAATGTGATACTGCTAAACAGCAGCAGCATGGTTTCGACAAACACGAATGGGAGTTCGAAAATGTCTTTACCTGTTGGGCCCGCAATTGAATTGCTCGACAGCACAGCGTATGTCGCGAACAAGGTCGCAAACAGTACACAGTCACTCATCAGGTAAACCCAGAAGCCAAATAGCTTGTTGCCATTCGTGTCATGGTGGTGATCATGGTCGTGATGTGCTGCGATACTAGTTTGCATACGTCACCTCCAGATCATCTTTACTTTCGCTGTCTTTCACTGAGTTTTTCTTCGCTTCTTCAAGCTGAGCTCGACGTTCGGCCTCAATTGCTTTGATCTCTTCAACTTCCACGTAGTAATCCACATCATCGTTATAGCTATGCTGAATACACGTCACGATAATACCGACCAAACTTGCCGCCGCTAGCCACCAGATGTACCAAATCATGCCGAAGCCAAATAGGAGCGACCAAGCCGACACGTAGATGCCTGTTGCCGTGTTTTTTGGCATATGAATACGTTCGTATTCCACTTCTTTAGTTGGATCGAACTCGCCACTTTGTTTCTGGTACCAGAAGGCATCTAGCACATCACCTTTTGGTAGGTGCGCAAAGTTGTAGAACGGCGGTGGAGACGATGTTGCCCACTCAAGAGTACGACCACCCCACGGGTCACCAGTTAGATCACGGTTTTGCTCGCGGTCACGGATACTCACGTAAATTTGGATGAACTGAGACAATACGCCCAGCGCAATCACAACCGTACCTGCTGCGGCAATCGACAACAGTGGGAAGTATTCTGGGTTGATGTCTTGGCTTAAACGACGAGTCATCCCCATAAAGCCCAGCGCGTAAAGCGGCAGGAACGCCATTAAGAAACCAATAATCCAAAGATAGAACGCACGTTTGCCCCAAGTTTCATTCATGGTGAAACCGGTCGCTTTCGGGAACCAGTAAGTGATCGCAGCGAAACATCCAAACACCACACCACCGATGATAACGTTGTGGAAGTGAGCGATAAGGAATACTGAGTTATGCAGAACGAAATCTGCACCCGGAACAGCCATTAGTACGCCCGTCATACCACCAACAGTAAAGGTGATAAGGAAGCCCACCGTCCACATCATTGGCGTCGTAAAGCGGATGCGGCCTTTGTACATGGTGAATAGCCAGTTGAAGATCTTCACCCCTGTTGGGATAGAAATGATCATCGTGGCAATACCGAAGAAGGCATTTACGTTCGCGCCAGACCCCATCGTAAAGAAGTGGTGTAGCCAAACGACAAACGCAAGAATCGTGATAACTACGGTAGCCCAAACTAGCGATGTGTAACCGAACAACTTTTTACGTGAGAAGGTTGCGGTGACTTCTGAGAACACACCAAAAATTGGCAAGATCAAAATGTACACTTCTGGGTGACCCCAAGCCCAAATCAGGTTGACGTACATCATTACGTTGCCGCCAAGATCATTGGTAAAGAAGTGCATGCCTAGGTATCTATCCAGCGTAAGCAGAGCGATAGTCACCGTTAGGATTGGGAATGAAATGATGATCAAAATGTTTGCACACAGAGACGCCCAAGTGAAAACTGGCATCTTCATCATTGGCATAGACGGTGTACGCATACGCAAAATGGTCGCGAAGAAGTTCACGCCTGTTAACGTCGTACCAACACCTGATATCTGCAGCGCCCAAATCCAATAGTCGACCCCGACTCCTGGGCTAGCCTCAATACCTGAAAGCGGCGGATACGCCAACCAGCCGGTACGACCAAATTCACCTAAGCCGAGAGACATGTTTGTTAGGATGACACCTACAACAAACAGCCAGAAGCTCAAGTTATTCAGATACGGGAAAGCTACGTCACGCGCACCAATCTGCAATGGCACGATGATGTTCATCAGACCAATGACCAATGGCATCGCTACGAAGAAGATCATGATCACGCCATGGGCAGTAAAAATTTGATCGTAGTGATGCGGTGGTAAGTAACCTGCTTCACCCGCAGAAGAAAGGAGTTGCTGACTACGCATCATGACTGCGTCAGCAAAACCACGAACAAGCATCACCATCGCTACTGCGATGTACATGAAGCCAAGTTTTTTATGGTCTACTGAAGTAAACCATTCATTCCACAAATATTGCCACTTTCCGGCTTTGGTCACCGCGTAAACTACGGCTAAACCAACCAGCGCCACAACCGCTAGGGTGATGACGATAATAGGTTCGTGGAATGGAACTGAATCAAGAGTTAATCTTCCAAACATTACGATTATCCTTGGTTTTCAGGCAAACAGTTCATTGAACCAGGATGCTGAGTCACAACGTCGGTGAACAAGAACGGAGGAACGCTAGAGAACAAAGTGACTGGCTCTGCGATACTTGGCGCTGCCAGTGAGTTGTATTGCTCCCAATCTTCAATACGATCAGGGCTCGCCTTCACTTTCTGCACCCAATTTAGGAACGCAGCACGATCAGACATTGCTGAAGCTGTGAACTTCATTTGCGAAAAGCCTTCGCCGCTGTAGTTCGATGCAAAACCCTTATAGTCACCTTCGTGGTTCGCTATGAGGTTGAGCTTGGTTACCATTCCTGGCATCGCGTAGATCTGTGTACCTAAGCGAGGGATGAAAAACGCGTTCATGATGTTGTCCGAAGTCAGTTTGAACTGCACTGGCACGTCTTTCGGGAACGCCACATAGTTCACCGTCGCAATGTTTTCCTCTGGATAGATGAACAACCATTTCCAATCGAGTGACACCACTTCGATGGTCATTGGTTTAACATCACTTTCCAAAGGTTTGGATGGCTCTAGTTCATGAGTCGAACGCCATGTGATCGTCGCAAGAATCGCAATGATGATGATTGGAATTGTCCATACCACCACTTCGATTTTGGTCGAGTGTGACCACTCGGGTGCGTACTCTTCTTCAGTATTAGAGGCGCGGTATCGGTAAGCGAAGTAAATCGTCATTAAAATCACAGGGATTACAACGATCAACATCAGCAAAAGAGCAGTAATAATTAACTCTTTTTCTTGCACACCAATGGCACCTTTGGGGTCAAGTAAAGCTGAATTACATCCTGAGAGCATAAGTATGACGGACGCCAAACTTCCCCTCGACAAGATGCGTTTATATCTTGAGGCTTCCATTAACTTTCTCGATGGTTGTCTGGTTTCAAAACAGATGCCAATCAAAGTAAATAAGAGCTCACTAATTGCGCAGAGGTAATGTATGAGAACAAGAAGAAACTTCGATAAGTAGTTATTCTACTTACAATTTTTCAACTTCGTCATCAAGCATTTAACCAGCTAGAATGAACCGTTATTTGCTACGATACGATTGGTATCAAGCCAAGAACCAGTTGTTATAGTCATTAGAATGTTTATGTGTTGAGCATGAGTAACGTCGGGTTCAGAGCGAAACAAAACGGAATTGAGTGGAGATCAAAACCACACTCTTAGTGTGAGTTTATTGTTACACTTTGAAACACTATGTTACATTTGGCGCATTATGAGGAGTAAAAAGTTAAAGCTCATTAGCCACAACTGGAAACTAACCTTCCATTAATGGAAGTTACACACTTTAAATAGAATATTAACCTCAACACGAATTTCTCGTGCTTCAACAATTAATTATTTAAAAACAAATAGTTGAAACTTAAAATTGATGAGACTGACTATCAACTTCATTTACGCAGATAGCCTTAATGAGAAGCGGAAACTAAAAAACCAAAAGTGTGATCAACATCAAATTAATGATTTCACTTAATATTTGAGTGGTATTTACATCTCTTTATTGGATTGTGAGAAATCATTCTCAAGGTAAATCCAAACATAAGTTGTAAATACATTTGGGTTGCGCAGAATTGGCACTCCACAACATAGAAAATGCTGAAATGGAAAGAAACTTATTATTCAGGTCTATCAGAGCCTTATTTCAGTAGTCACTTACATACGAATACCGCCATCCACTTCTAAAACCCTGCCAGTAAAGTAATCACTCTCAATAATGTATTTTACTGCATGCGCGATTTCGCTTGTTTCGCCCATCCTGCCAACTGGGATCATCTTTTCTAATCGCTCTATGGCTTCGGGTTTCATTTGCTCTGCCATCGCGGTGTGTACTACACCTGGTGCAACCGCCGCCGCGCGAATACCGTATCTTGCGAGCTCACGGGCCCATGTTGTCGCCATGGTCGCGACCGCCGCTTTTGACGCAGAATAATTGGTTTGTCCGATATTTCCTGCTCTCGCAACACTAGAAATATTGATGATAACGCCTTGGGATCCACTCTCAATCATCTTGACGGCAGCTTCACGCCCACACAAAAATGTTCCTGTCACGTTAACGTTCATGACCAAATTGAATTGATCCAAAGACATCTTACTGATCACGCCATCTTTTGCTTTTACAAGTAACCCATCTCTTAATACGCCAGCGTTATTGACTAACCCATTGAGTTGACCAAAATCTTGGATAATCGCTTCAAACGTGGTTTCAACGTCGATTTCGTTGGTAACATCCACTTGATATGTCAACGCTTTCGCACTCAGCATTCGACACTGCTCTTGTGTTTCCATTAAGCCACTGGCGTTTACATCCAACAACGCTAAATCAGCGCCAGCTTGAGCAAGGGTAATGGCCATCATTTGCCCAAGCCCCTGCCCTGCTCCTGTAATGGCAATAACACTACTTTTTATGTCCATATTGGTGCACTCCATAGCTCGTAATGTTCTCTATCTCAACCAGTCTAAGTTGGCCGAAATGATGCGCGTTTTACGTCACCATCTCGGGCTGGTTTGTCACAAAACTCGGTCTAGCCTTTCTTACTCTTGTATAACTCAAATAAGCTTGAGAAATCGAGTTCGCCGTGGCCGCTCGCGTTGTGGAAAGAATATAAGTTGCGCGCTAACGACCCCATCGGAACCGAAGAATGTGTTTGTAACGCCGCATCTAACCCCAAGCCGAGATCTTTCAGCATGAGTTTGCTCATAAAGCCCGGTTGGTAATCGTGACTGGCTGGCGCACTGTCCATCACGCCTGGGCAAGGATTGTAAAGCTCCAATGCCCAATTTCGGCCAGAGCTTTGCAGCATGATGTTTGATAGCACTTTTGGATCGAGTCCATGATCGATACCTAGGTTTAATGCCTCGCACGTACCAGACATTAAAATGCCGAGCATAAGGTTGTTACAGATTTTCGCCATTTGACCATCGCCTGCTTTGCCAGCATGGAAAACATTTTTTCCCATATACTGCAAAATGGCATTGGCTTTAGAAAACGCTTGATCCGAACCACCAACAATAAAGGTTAATGTCGCCGCTTTAGCGCCAGCAACGCCCCCCGAAACGGGCGCGTCGACAAACAACACGCGTTTATTTGCCGCTTCATTGGCGACTAATCGCGCAGAGTCCGGATCAATGGTTGAACAATCAATCATCAAGGTACTTGGCGAGACAAGATTGAGGACACCTACGCCACCATGTAAGTCACCAAGATACACGGAACGAACGTGAGACCCTGCTGGTAGCATCGTGATGACTGTGCTAGCACCATCCACGACTTCCTCAATAGAGCTCGCCACCACCGCACCAAAAGGTACTAGTTGCTTTGCGGCTTCGCTATCGACATCGAATACTTGCACGTTAAATCCAGACGCGAGTAAGTTTTGCGCCATCGGATGCCCCATTCTTCCTAAACCGATAAATGCGATGGTACTCATGATCATTCTCCTTATTGACCTAGTGTTTGTTCACCCAAATCAGCAAGCGGATGTTCGTCATCCGGCCAAAGTGAGGTAAACAAGGTATCGATGACATCTTCATCGACTTCACTGACACTGTTAAACATCCAGTTAGGTTCGCCATCCCGGTCAATAAGCCGAGAACGGACGCCCTCTTTAAACTCACCTAATAAGGCACTGCGAACCGACAAACTCAACTCTAAACGGAAACAATCTGCAAGCGGTAAGCTGTGGTACTCTTTCACTTGTCTAAAGCAAATATGCGCGGTGATCGCACTACCCGATGCGAACGTTTGTTTCGCGTTTTCTATCCACTGGCTATTCCCTTCGATAGCCATGATTCGCTGTGCTATCGCATTAAGATCAAAGCCTTTGCACGCTTCCTCTATCTGATCTAAGTATGGACAAATTTGCGTGGTTGGTTTGCTATCAATAACTTGTTCTTCCATTAACTGTAGTAGTGCAGTTACCAACTCTTTCGCATCTTCTTTGCCCCACTGGAGCCGCTTTAGCTCATCCAGTAAGGTGGGATACTGCTCTTCCAACAGTAACCAATCGGCCAAACCAATAGTGACAGCGTCACTTGAATTTACCATTGAACCTGTCAATCCGAGGAATAAGCCCACTTGCGGATCTATCTGGCTTAAAAACCACGTACCTCCCACATCAGGATACAGTCCGATATTGATTTCTGGCATAGCAAGGCGTGATGTTGTTGTCACAACTTTATGGCTGGTTCCCATAAAAAGCCCCATCCCACCGCCCATGACAATACCTTCTCCCCAACCGATAATGGGTTTGTTGTAAGTGTGGATGAGATAGTCACACTCATACTCCAACGAGAAATAGTTCGTACAGAACTCTACGATTTTTTCTTTACTCTCGTTATGCATGACGTGATACATAGCTCGAACATCACCACCAGCACAGAATGCTTTTTCTCCAGCGCCAGTCAGTACCACACAAGCCATATGTGGATCGTCTTGCCACTTGACAAGCTGATCGTTAAGTTGGACTAACATGTCATACGTCAATGCATTCAATGAAGCGGTGTTGTCTAACGTTGCGATACCAATGCGGTGCACGCCATCTAAGCACTCTATTTCACTAATGGTTACCATCCCTGCCATGTGGCCTCCTATCGGTTTTTCCATTGCGGTGGGCGTTTTTCTAAAAAGGCGCGAACACCCTCAACTTGATCTTCCGTATCAAAGAGATTCAGAAACAACTCTCGCTCTTTCATGAAGCCGTGCTTAAGTGGCGCAGAGCGCATATTTTGAATGAGCGCCTTACATGCGGCGACAGAAGATGGTGACTGGTTCGCAACAGATTCAGCAAGTTCCAGCGCTTTACTTAAAGCTTCACCTTTGGGAACCAGCTCCTCAACTAGGCCTAGTTCTTTTGCTTTGTAAGCGCTGACTTGCTCTCCACATAAAATGATGCGCTTTGCCCAGCCTTCCCCTACTAACGCTGTGAGGTTTTGGGTACCGCCAGCGCAGGGCAAAAGTCCGACTTTGGCTTCAGGTAAAGCAAGTACCGCTTGCTCTTCAACTACTCGAATATCACAAGCTAATGCCACTTCTAAACCTCCACCCATGGCGTAACCATTAATGGCGGCAATGGAAACACCACGGAATTCCGAGAGCGTTTCAAAGGCTTCACCAAAGCATCGCGCCATGTCTAACGCAACCGCTTTGTCACCGTCAGAAAATAGCTTGAGATCTGCACCAGCAGAGAAAAATTTTTCTCCACTGCCGGTTAAAACCAGTGCGTAGACCTGCTTATCATTGTTAAGTGTGACTATCAGCGACTTCAGTACCTTGAGGCTCTCTGCTGTCCACGTATTGGCTGGCGGGTTGTTCATCGTCACCACCGCAACGTGATTAGTGATCGTATGTTGAATGGCTTCTTGGGTTAATGGCATATCTGAATCCTTTCTCAATGAGCAAATCCAATACTTCGCTAAAGCAAAGCCGACTCCTCAGAGAGCAAACGACGTGCGATGATCAAGCGCATAATTTCGTTCGTTCCCTCCAGAATTTGATGCACACGCACATCTCTGAAATGACGCTCCATTGGATACTCTTTGATGTAACCATAGCCACCATAAAGCTGCAGCGCGTGGTCGCAAACCTGAAAACCTACATCGGTTGCGAACCGTTTTGCCATCGCGCAATAAGCCGTAGCATCAGGGTCATTTCGGTCGAGTTTACTGGCGGCATAGCGCACCAACTGCCGCGCAGCCACTAGATCTGTCGCCATGTCTGCCAATTTGAATTGTAAGGCTTGAAACTGCGCAAGCGGCTTGCCGAACTGCTTACGCTCTTGAATGTACCGTGCCGCCTGATTAAGGGCCTGTTGAGCCGTACCGACGGAACAGGTCGCAATATTTATACGCCCTCCATCAAGCCCTTTCATCGCAAAGACAAAACCTTGCCCTTCTTCGCCCAGTAAATGGCTAGCTGGAATAACGACATTTTCAAAAGTAACCGCTCGTGTTGGTTGGCTGTTCCAACCCATTTTGGGTTCTTTGCGCCCATAGCCGATACCATCAGCGTGAGCAGGAACAACAAATGCGGACACGCCTTTGGCACCCTCATCTCCGGTTCGCGCCATCACGACCAAAACATCTGTCTCTCCTGCGCCAGAGATAAAGGTTTTGCCACCATTCAGCACGTAAGTATCACCTTTTTTGCTCGCGGTTGTGGCCAACGAAGCGGCATCCGACCCCGCATTAGGCTCGGTTAAGCAATAGGAGCCTAACCACTCCCCCGTAACTAATTTCGGACAGAACTGCGTTTTGGCTTCATCGGTAGCAAAACTGGCTATCATCCAACTGACCATGTTGTGAATCGTCATAAACGCCGTAGTGGACGTACATCCCATGGCCAGTTGTTCAAAGATAATTGAAGCATCCAAGCGACTCAGCCCTAGGCCACCTTGCGCTTCTGGAGTGTAGAGACTGAGAAACCCCAGTTCCCCCGCCTCTCTCAATACGTCTTTGGGGAAGATCTGCTTTTCATCCCACTCCGCCGCCATCGGTGCTAAACACTCATCGGCAAATTGCTGAGCGGTATCGGCAAATGCACGTTGATCTTCATTAAGTTCAAAGTCCATAAAAGCTCCTTCTATTCACTCAGCGCAGTTGGATGGTCAAATTAGGCCCCGTTGGAATATCGTCATCAAACCAACGTGCCGTCACCGTTTTAGTCTCGGTATAAAAACGTACCGCTTGTTTACCATACGCATGTAAATCACCATAGAAACTGCCTCTCCAACCAGTAAAGGAGAAAAATGGTAAAGGGACTGGAATAGGCACATTGATCCCAACCTGACCGACTTGAATGTCATGCTGATATTTTCTCGCAGCAGCGCCATTAGCCGTAAAAATGGAAGTGCCGTTCCCGTATGGGTTGCGATTCACCAACTCGATGGCCTCTTGCAACGTTTCGACTTCCATACAAACTAAAACAGGGCCAAATATCTCTTGCGTGTAAATCGACATATTCGCTGTTACACCGCTAAACAAGGTTGGGCCAATCCAGTTTCCATCGGGAAAGCCTTCCACTTCACACTGACTGCCATCCAGTTCACACACTGCGCCTTGTTGTTTGCCATCTTCGATTAGGTCCAATACGCGTTGTTTGGCTTGCTCACTGATCAGTGGGCCATAAGCAGCTTGCTCATCGTCCCAAGGCCCTGGGTGTACTTTCGCCATTGCCTGTTTGAGGTCTGTAATCCATTGTTTTGAATCGCCGACAAATACCGCAACAGAAATTGCCATACAACGCTGCCCCGCCGCCCCAACGGAGGCTCCGATTAGGTTATTCACCACTTGTTCCTTGTTCGCATCAGGCATGATCACCATGTGATTTTTAGCACCAGCAAAAGCTTGAACGCGTTTAAAGTGTTTCGTACCCGTGGTGTAGATATAACGGGCAACAGGAACCGAGCCAACAAATGACACCGCTCGAATGTTAGGATGAGCCAGAAGAAAGTCGACTTGCTCTTTGCGGCCATGAACGATCTGCAACACTCCTTTCGGCGCGCCAGCTTGCTCAAATAGTTCAGCTAAACGAATAGAGGTCAACGGCACTTGTTCGGAGGGTTTAAGCACAAATGTATTGCCCGCAGCGATAGCGATTGGGAACATCCACAACGGAATCATGGCAGGAAAGTTAAACGGCGTGATACCACAACACACACCTAGGGGCTGAATCATTGAGTAACTATCAATATCCGTGGCAACGTTTTCGACGGTTTCTCCCATCATGTTGCTAGCAATGTTTGCCGACTGCTCAACCACCTCGATACCACGCCACACATCGCCTTTGGCATCCGCTAAAATCTTACCCGTTTCATGAGAAAGCAGTGTGGCAAGCTCATCATGATGTTCTTTGAGCAAGTGCTGATAACGCAGCATAACTCGGGCACGCTCGGATACTGCCACTTCCTTCCAGGATTGGAATGTCTCTTTCGCATTATCAATGGCGGCTTCCATCTCGTGCTCAGTGGAACATGGGACGTACGCAATGACATCATTAGTGGCGGGATTGGTTACCTCAACCCAATCCGATGTTTGAGATTCACGAAACTCGCCACCAATAAACAAGGGAACCAAACGAGTCATCATTTACTCCTTTCTGATTTCAATTAAAGCGGTATTTCAATGCCTATCGCCGTGGCTTCTCCACCGCCGATACAAAGTGACGCAACACCCCGCATCACTTTTTTGGCTTCGAGATCACCATTGGTGCCTAGCGCTTGTAGCTGACGCAAACTGTGAATCAATGTCACCAGAATTCGTGCGCCACTAGCCCCTATCGGATGACCAAGTGCACAGGCTCCACCTTTAATATTTACTTTGCTCGTATCAAGCCCAAGTTCCGCCACCGCTATTTGTGTCACGACGGCAAAGGCTTCATTGATTTCCCACAGGTCCACTTCATAAATGGACCAATCTAGCTGGAACAGCAGTTGCTCAATTGCGTAGACGGGGGCCAAAGTAAATTCTGCAGGTTTTCTGGCATGTGTAGAGTGCGCCTTGATGATCGCAAGTGGTTTAAGCCCCTGATGACGCGCAGTGTCTTCATCCATAAGCACAAGAGCCGCCGCGCCATCTGAAATGGCACTCGAATTAGCAGCGGTCACCGTACCTTTTTCATCGAATGCAGGTTTGAGTTGAGGAATTTTACCAAGGTCAATCGAGCGAGGGTGCTCATCGTAGTCCAGCACCGCTTGTTCTGACTTGGTATTGAGTGAAACCGGCGAAAGTTCATCGGCAAACAAGCCTCGCTCTTGAGCTTCCAACGCACGTTTTGCCGACATCACGGCCCATTCATCCATTTGCTCTCTGGTGAACTTAAGCCTGTCAGCGACTTGCTGAGCATAAACACCCATTAAGTGCCCTTCGTAAGCATCTTGTAGCCCATCGAGAAACATGTGGTCATACGTAGACTGGTGCCCCATGCGCATTCCCTTTCTCGCCTCCCTCAGCAAATACGGCGCATTGGTCATACTTTCCATACCACCAGCAATGGCAGAGCGAATCGTTCCAGCTTTAATGAGATCGTGCGCTAACATGACGCTCTTCATGCCAGAGCCACACACTTTGTTAATGGCGGTGCACCCTACACCCAAAGGAAGACCTGCTCCCATAGATGCTTGCCTCGCAGGAGCTTGTCCACACCCTGCTGGAAGCACACATCCCATGAACACTTCATCCACCGAAGTCACATTCACTTCGTGCATTGCCGCCTTGATCGCCAGTGCGCCTAATTGAGGAGCAGAGTAAGTTTGCAACTTGCCTTGAAAGCGCCCAATTGGCGTTCTTTTCGCGCTGACAATCCAGATGTCTTTTCCCATGATTCGCATTCCCTTAAGGTATATGTGAACACTTGGCAGACTGATGACACCCTACATAGAATTACTCACCAAGCGCCACACCAGCCTTTATCGCCTTTTTCACTAACAAACTTTCATTCCGCGATTTCTTGACGTTTACGTAAGCATAGCACTAGCCTTTACAATGAGATGAAAAAACACACCAAGCAGACGTTTATATTTCAAAGTTGATGTTCGGCCTTCCCATTTAAGGTTCGATTTCCAGAAACTGGATTTTTATTCGAGGTAAGTATGTTATGGAAAAATACAAGATCAGTGACCTCGCCAAGGAGTTTGATATTACTACTCGCAGTATCCGGTTTTATGAAGACGTGGGTCTGATTGAACCAGAGCGAAAAGGCAATATGCGCGTTTATCAACGCAGGGATAGAATTCGCCTCAAACTGATTTTAAGAGGGAAACGACTCGGTTTTTCGTTGGCAGAAATTCGTGAACTTTTCGAGCTCTACGACATGCAACAAACCGAAGGACAGTTATTGAAAATGCTCAATATCATTGAAGAGAAACAAGCTGTCCTACAACAACAACTCAACGACATCAGCGTCGTTATGGCTGAGTTGAATGCCGCTAAGGAGCGTTGTATTCAAACACTCAAAAGCAAGCAGACATAAACGCTATACTCAATTAGCAACACCGCTATCGGCTTTTCCACCTTACCTCTGATACCGGGAGACGTTATGAAAAGCACCTATACCCCACTCAATTTCGGACTTGGTGATACCATCGATATGCTCCGAGAACACGTTAATGCCTTTGCTACGGAACATATTGCGCCCATCGCCGCTGAGATAGACCGCGATAACCAGTTCCCGAATCATTTATGGCCTTTGTTGGGAGAAATGGGGTTGCTTGGTGTGACCGTCGATGAAGAGCTTGGTGGTGCAGGCATGGGATACCTCGCTCATGTTGTTGCCATGGAAGAGATTAGCCGTGCCTCTGCGTCTGTCGCTTTAAGCTACGGCGCTCATTCTAACCTGTGCGTCAACCAAATCTTTCGTAACGGCACGCCTTCTCAACGCGAAAAATACCTTCCAAAACTCATTGATGGTACGCACGTTGGCGCCCTAGCGATGAGTGAGCCCAATGCCGGTTCAGACGTGATAAGCATGCAACTGAAAGCGGAGAACAAGGGCGACCATTTTGTACTGAATGGCAACAAAATGTGGATAACAAACGGGCCCGATGCTGACGTAGTGGTGCTTTACGCTAAAACGGATGTCAGCGCAGGTTCACGTGGCATTACCGCATTCATTATTGAACGTAACTTCGCAGGTTTCACTCATGCTCAAAAGCTGGACAAACTAGGCATGAGAGGCTCGAATACTTGCGAACTTGTATTTAACCATTGCGTAGTGCCAAAAGAGAATATTCTTGGCGAGTTGAATAAAGGCGTCGAGGTGTTAATGAGTGGGCTGGATTACGAGCGCGTCGTCCTCGCTGCCGGACCACTCGGGATAATGCAAGCTTGCATGGACATTGTGGTCCCGTACGTACATGAACGAGAGCAGTTTGGAAAATCCATTGGCGAGTTTCAGTTAGTTCAGGGCAAGATCGCCGATATGTACTCTCGAATGAGTGCAGCAAAAGCGTATGTATATACCGTCGCAGCGGCTTGTGATCGAGGTAACGCAACACGCAAAGATGCGGCAGGAGCGATTTTGTACAGTGCAGAGCTCGCCACACAAATGGCACTCGATGCAATACAACTGCTCGGTGGGAATGGCTACATCAATGAATACCCTGCTGGTCGTTTGCTACGTGATGCAAAGCTTTATGAAATCGGCGCGGGTACCTCAGAGATTCGCCGCATGTTAATAGGCCGAGAGTTGTTCGAAGAATCTCGCTAACGGAACATACGACAAGGAAGTCATTATGGCCATTATCAAAAGTAAAACTAAGCCAACTGACGAGTTATTTCTTTCCAATAAAGCTGCGATGGAAACGTTGGTCACTCAACTTAATCAACACATCGAGACCATCAAACAGGGCGGCGGTGAAAAAGCCATTCAGCACCAGAGGCAAAAAGGAAAACTCCCCGCACGAGAACGCATCGCGCGCTTGCTTGATGACAACACTGACTTTCTTGAAATCAGCCAGTTTGCCGCCTGGCAAGTGTATGACGAAGCGATCCCCTGCGCTGGCGTTATCGCCGGCATTGGTATCATAGAGGGGATTCAATGCATGGTCATCGCCAACGATGCTTCGGTAAAAGGCGGAACCTACTACCCACTCACGGTAAAAAAACACCTTAGAGCGCAAGAGATTGCCCAACGTTGCCAACTCCCCTGCGTGTATTTGGTGGACTCCGGTGGCGCAAATCTCCCTCATCAGTCCGACGTCTTCCCCGACAAAGAACACTTTGGTCGCATTTTCTTTAACCAAGCGAGAATGTCAGCGAAAGGCATCCCCCAAGTTGCTGTTGTGATGGGGCTTTGCACTGCTGGGGGCGCGTACGTTCCTGCCATGGCGGATGTGTCCATTATGGTTAAAGAGCAAGGCACCATTTTTTTGGCGGGGCCACCTTTGGTGAAAGCGGCCACTGGCGAAGTCGTGACGGGTGAAGAGCTCGGCGGTGCAGACGTGCATTGTCGAAAATCTGGTGTCGCAGATTATTACGCTGAAAATGATGAACATGCCCTAATGCTTGCGAGAGAAGCCATTGCCAATGCCAATAGAACAAGACCTGTTAAGCCAGAAAACACCGTGCTTCCTCCCCGCTACGACGCAGAAGAAATCTACGGAATCGTGAATGCCAACTTACGACTGTCATTCGACGTTCGAGAAATTATTGCCCGCATCGTCGATGATTCTGATTTCGACGAATTCAAAGCCTTGTACGGCAGAACGCTAGTGTGTGGTTTCGCTCGTATTCAAGGACACTTGATTGGCATTGTGGCAAACAACGGTATCTTGTTTTCTGAATCGGCACAAAAAGGCGCGCACTTTATTGAGCTGTGCGCCAAACGGAAAACACCGCTTCTTTTTCTCCAAAATATTACCGGCTTTATGGTCGGAAAAAAGGTTGAAGAAGAAGGCATCGCAAAACATGGCGCCAAGCTAGTGATGGCCGTCGCTTGTGCTGACGTGCCGAAGTTTACCGTGATCATCGGTGGATCGTACGGCGCTGGTAATTACGGCATGTGCGGCCGAGCGTATGATCCAACCATGATGTGGATGTGGCCGAACGCGCGTATTTCTGTGATGGGCGGAGAACAAGCAGCAGGCGTTTTAACACAAGTTCGAAAAGACGCGAAGGAACGTCAGGGGGAAGCGTGGTCAGAGCAAGAAGAGCACATTTTTAGAGAATCGATCATAGACTTGTATGAAACACAAGGACATCCCTATTTTGCGAGTGCTCGGCTATGGGATGACGGAATTATTGACCCTAAAAAAACGCGTCAGGTGTTGAGTCAAGCGTTAATGGCAGCATTAAACGCCCCCATTCCTGATAGCGAGTTTGGCGTCTTCAGAATGTAAACATCCAAAGATGAATTAAGGAAGTTAGTATGCAGGAAATGCAACCAAGCATTATTCCCAACGCCCAAAGGCAAGATGATGTTCTTTGGCATGTCGATGATAATGGCGTAGCGACCATTACCCTAAACAGAACAGCCAAACACAATGCTTTTGACGCTTGTACGATCGACTTGCTGATCCACCGCCTAGATTATCTCGCTTTACGAACGGATGTGCGGTGCTTGGTATTAAGAAGTAACGGTAAGCATTTTTCATCCGGGGCCGATTTGAATTGGATGCAGTCGATGGCCGACAGCACGAGGCAAGATAACTTCGTTGATGCCCAAAACTTGGCAAGACTCATGGAAACATTAGATTCGTTCCCTCAACCCACCATCGCAGTTGTTCAAGGTTCCGCTTATGGTGGTGCTTTAGGGTTGATTTGTTGTAGTGATATCGCCATCGCAAGCCAAAGTGCCAACTTTTGCTTAAGTGAAGTTAGGCTTGGTTTAGTTCCAGCAACCATTGCGCCTTACGTCATGCGCGCGATGGGGAATAGACAAGCTAGACGCTATATCTTAAGTGGTGAAGTCATTTCAGCCAAAGATGCCGAACGGTTTGGTATTGTGCACGAAGTGAAAGAAGCCAAACAGCTTGAAAGTGCGGTCGGTAGCGTAATCAAGACTTTACTACTGAATAGCCCAGATGCGATGCGTAAAGCAAAAACGCTCTGCCATCAATGTCATCAAAACCCCATTGATCAACAACTGATTCACTATACTAGCAAGCTCATTGCGGACATTAGAGTATCACCCCAAGGTCAAGATGGGCTGCAAGCGTTTCTTGAAAAACGTAGCCCAAGTTGGGTCACCAAGTCACAGGACAAGTAATGCTACCTTCCAAAGTAAAGATTGTCGAAGTAGGTCCTAGAGATGGGTTGCAAAATGAATCTCCTGTTGCGACCCAAACTAAAATCCGGCTGATCAACTTACTCTCTGATACTGGGTTAACGCATATTGAGGCGGGCTCTTTTGTCTCACCCAAATGGGTGCCACAAATGGCGGACTCAATAGAGGTCATGAAAGCAATAACACGGCGAAATCATGTTACCTACTCTGCCCTGACTCCAAACCTAAAAGGCTTAGAACAAGCGTTGGAGGCTGACGCCAATCAGGTCGCAATTTTCACTTCATCCTCAGAAGGATTCTGCCAACACAATATCAATTGCTCGATTGCAGAAAGCCTAACTCGCTTCGAACCTGTAATGCGATTAGCCACCAAACACGGCATCCCTGTTCGTGGCTATCTATCCTGCGTTGCCGACTGCCCTTACGATGGCCCGACAGCCCCTAAACAAGTGGCGAGCGTGGTCAAATCACTCATCGATTTAGGGTGTTATGAGGTGTCTCTAGGCGACACAATCGGTACAGGCACGCCAAACCGTATCGCTGCTATGCTAGAAGCCGTCATGTTGGTTGCACCTCTTCCCCAGCTGGCTGTCCATTTCCACGACACATGGGGACAAGCTCTCACCAACATTTATCAGGCACTGAGTATGGGCATCAATACCATCGACAGTAGTGTAGCTGGGCTGGGTGGATGCCCATACGCTCATGGCGCATCAGGAAATGTCGCAACGGAGGATGTACTGTATTTATGCCAAGGGTTAGGAATAGAAACGGGGATCGACTTAGAGCTACTGGCTAAAGCTGGCTGGATGATCAGCGAAGAGCAGGGTCGGCAGCCTACATCAAAAGTGTCATTAGCATTGCGTAACCGCGTATTATCACTTTCGTAGAAGGCCATCCGGCACCTCAAATTCTCCCAACCCAAGCTAGCTCCATCTACTTTCGAGTAGTGAAGCGAAACCGCCCGCCAGTACGGTAAATAATTAAAGAAAATAAGATAAGCACACAACCTACTAATTTATTTGCCGTTAGCACTTCGCCATACCACAGCACGCTCAGAATAACCGTCCAAACTGGTTCTAATATCATAATTAGAGCAGCGTTACCTGCCTGAACAAATTTTTGCCCCATGGTTTGCATTACGTAACGCAAGCTCGTCGCTAATAAGGTACTCAACGCAAACCACCACCAAATAGAGGAGTCCACCTCTGCCGGGAAAGATTCCATAAAAAATGAAACCAACAAACCTAAACAACCTGCTGAAAAAAGTTGCACGCAAGTAAGCAGCAGCACAGGTAGTTTTTGAGAGTATTTGCTGTTCACATTAAAATGAAGCGCCAAAACCAGTGCTGCACCAAGAAACCACAATTGACTGGCCGATTGTTTCCAGCCACCAACTAAAGAAAGACAAGCAAGACCTAATACAGCGATAGGCAAAGAAAGCCAGAAAATTCGTTGTGGTCGTTGACGAAACATAACCCATGCAACAATCGGCACAAACAGCATGGAAAGGCTCATGATAAATGCGCCTTCCCCGAGAGTATCACTGATAGAAATAGCGTAAATCCATGTCATAACGGCACTGCCTAACAGGAGCCCGACACCACCAGCAGAAAGCACATCTTTTAAGTTTGCTTTCAGCAAAGGTCGGTAACATAGAGGCAGTAAGCAGAGCGAAGCGATAGTAAATCGCGCCCCAATAAAGCCAAAAGGTGGTAAACCCTGTATTGTTTCCTTAGAGAATATCCAGCCAAGTGCCGCGATCATCGTCGTCGCAACCAGAATAACCGTCGCTTTGCGTTCTGAGTTAAACATAAGTACTCACAAAATATGGAACACACAATAGCGCAGCAAGAGAGTTTTACTGCACTATTGTGTAAATTTGAAAGGGGTTTGTGTCGAGCGAAAAAGTGAAAGCCCGATCCTCTCCTGTATTGTTGTCACGCAGATTGAAGTTCTGCTGCTAGATACATTAAATGCAGGCAAAGTCTTAAGGCAAGCCTTTTCGCATACTAAATTACTTTAGCATTCTATACAGCAAGCAAACTGGCTAAAACCTGTACCAGGTGTCGAACTACCTCCCCTTCAAAACGCTTAACTTGACTGCGGCAGGAGTAGTATTGCGACTTCAGCGCTCCTCAATACAGGTTGAATAAGGCGAATTGCTTTTTACCCATCGCCCCTACAATGAAAACTTATTGATTAACTACAACGAGCGGTTAAATTGCTCCACGGCCTCTACAACACGGCTAGCGCCATCTTGTATTTCATTCATCACATTGCCTGCTTTTTCAGAGAGCTCTAGCGTATCTAGTGCTTCTTTTTGGCATTTAGCGATCAGCTTAACTGCGTTATCTGTTCGCTGTAGGTTTTCACTGACCATTGTGACAATTTCATCGGTGGTTGCATTGGTTCTTGTAGCAAGCTGTCTGACTTCATCAGCAACAACGGCAAAACCTCTACCATGCTCACCCGCACGAGCCGCTTCTATCGCCGCATTTAACGCCAATAAGTTAGTTTGGTCAGCGATACCACTGATGCTATTTACCAACTCGCTAATACGCGATGAGTGCGCTTTAAGCTCGTCAATCGCGGTGTTCGCTTGCTGCATTTGCTCGGAAAGTATCTGCATCTTTTCTAACGTTGAGCCTATAACCTCTTGCCCTTGCAGGGTTTGTGTTCCAGTTTCTTGCGAGATTTCATTCGCCAATTGCGCAGCCTGGGCCATTTTCTGTTCCTGCATCACCTGCTGGGTAATATCTGTCGCGAACTTAACGACCTTATAGAGCTCTCCTCTGTCGTTATGGATTGGGTTATATGAAGCCTCTAACCACACCTCTTCACCATAACGGTTAACTCGTTTGAATCGCTCTGATGAAAATTGCCCTTTTGCTAAACGTTGCCAAAACTCACGGTAAGCTTGAGAGCTCGACTCTTCCTGATCACAAAACATGCGATGATGCTTCCCTAGAATCTGATCAAGCGTATAACCCATTGTGTTTAAGAAATTATCGTTGGCTTTTAAAACATGGCCATCTAATGTGAACTCAATCACCGCCATAGAACGACTTAATGCATTTAGCATGTCCTCTTGCTCACGGGATGATTTGATCGTTCGCGTAAGTTCAGAAGCAAAAACAAAAAAGCTTTCTACTTCTCTGCGCTCATTTAAAACAGGCTGGATAATCGTTCTTAACCAGGCTTCCTCACCATTACCTTTCTGTACTTGCAATGCCCCATTCCAGAACACTTTATCTTGGACGGCTTTCTTCATTCGATGAAAGTGGTCTGTATTGCGCGAATTTGACGGTACCAATTCAGTAATTGATTTCGTTAAGATCTCATCATCATGTAAGAAAAGTTCTTGCTGTAGTTTAGTATTTGCAGAAGTAATGATACCTTTACTATCCAATGTTAAGCGGATCATCTCTTCATCTAAACTGGTTTGGATTTGCTGCAGGATTTGCAACTCCTGCTTTAATCGTTGATTTTCTTGTTGAAGCGACTTATTAAAAAACATGACTTTCTCTCATTTGACCGACCTTCGGATTAGTCAAAGGTTTATTATTTGTATACCGAATAAACTGCAAGCGGCAAAATCGTTTGGTTGCATATTCAAACGCGATTTCTATTTCTTATCAAAGGACCCCGCAGGGAATACGGCGATTTTTTCTCCAGTGTAACCTAAGCGCAGTATACTGAAATTTCTTCAGCACCCAAGTTGTTTATATATTTATCAATATTAAAGCTCTTTATCGCCAATTTGAGGTTTATATTTGTGGATATACTTATATGGAGAAGTGGTGTGTTCAGATCAATAAGCCTTTTCATTTAAAAAAAGGGCCTTGACTTAGTTCCAATAATTTTCGCCGTTTTACCGCTTTTCCACCCGACTTTTGAGCGATTACCCACTCCTTATTCGCTTGTATTTCTATTAACAACGCACGGAGCAACAAGCGCATCGATTTGCCCAGTATCAATACGTTGTGGTATTCGCTCATTCAGTTTGCCGTGAAGGTGATGAATCACCACCTCATCAGTCGATTCGTCACGATCAGAAATGAGGCAATGAGGTAATAACGCATGACACCAGAGATTACATTATGTGTCCAACATTGTGCCCACTCCTAAGTTTCATAACTTCCTTCCCTCGGACGCTTCTATCTCTCACCACAGCAACTATGCTTTAAACGACATGTATTCAATTGTCTAGCTTCAACATATGAAGGTTAAGTGAACATAAACAAGCGAAGGAAACAGGGCCATGGAAGTCGATAAAAATGATAAGTTAACAAAAAAATTACAGATAGTGATTCATTGGTCTGTAAGAGTATTGTCGATAGTTATGTTGTTTGTAATCGTCATGGGTGTGATAGATGTTGCATGGACGATATATCAAAAACTTATCACGCCACCTAAACTCATTCTGACGATTTCAGATATGCTAGCCACTTTTGGTGCTTTTATGGCCGTTTTAATTGCTATTGAAATTTTCATCAATATAACTATTTACCTGAGAGAAAATGTTATTCATGTAAAAATCGTCATGGCTACCGCGCTGATGGCAATCTCCCGAAAGGTCATTATTATAGACTTTGAAACCTTGTCTCCAATGTACCTGATTGGAATTGCGGCTGTAGTTCTTAGTATGAGTCTTGGTTACTGGCTGATCCATAAACTGCCCAATAAGAGCCATACTGAATAAACTTCTCAGCCTCCCGACTTTTCAGATACTCTCACGGCATGAAAAAGTCTTGTCTTGGCACGTTGAAGCTAATAAATTCCTCCATGCTAGGCTCTATATACTGCGAGACTACAAGATTATAGAGTAGTGCCTAAGCGGAGAAATTATCGATATTGTTTTCTAGCAGCTAATCTTTGAGTATTGGCACAGCTCAATGGGGGCAAGTGTTGCTCCAGTTCCCCCATCTGATATATATCCTCAACATCTATGCATTTTACTTTCAACTTTTCCGTGGTCCTCTTAAACAAGGTCGTCACGAGTAGCCTGAAGGATTACATCCGGCTAGAAGTAACCGCCAGAAAAGTGATTGTCAGGTGGTCGGTCATCTCGCCGTAAAATTAGCTCTTAACGTATACCTTCAGCTCAGTTTGCGAAACAGCCTTAAAGGTCAAAGTAACTTTCAATCCCATTCAGAGTGTTGGTCGTGGCCACAGCGGCTAATATCAACCCCATGATCCGACTTACAGCACTAGCTCCTGTATTCCCAATAATCCTGTGTATGCCGCTGGCCATTAATAGCAAGATATAAACAACCAATAGTACCAGCAGCATCATAGCCACGGTCTGGACTTGCTCCCAAATATTAAACCGCACGTTCTCTGTGAGTAAAACGGCGGCTAATATTGCGCCAGGGCTAGCAATTGATGGAATGGCTAGAGGAAAAACTGCTGTATCATGATGACTATTGAGCGTTCTGATTTCTTCTGCTGGTTTACTCTCACCAAATATCATAGTCAAAGCAAACAAGAACAATACGATACCGCCCGAGATTTGAAACGCAGACAAGGGAATACGCATTGCTGTAAGTATGATTTCACCAGCAACAACAAAAAACAGTAGGATAGCAGCGGAGAATAGAGTCGCAAACAGAGCGACCTTACGCTTTGCCACTTCTTCATAGCTTTTTGTGGCTGCGATAAAAACGGGCACAGTACCTATGGGATCGATGACAGCAAAGAAAAAGATAAAAGTTGCCACAAAGTCAATCATGCTACTTCTCCAGTACCAATTTAGCTTTAAGGATAGAAGATCAGCTTGAAGTAGCAGAGAAAATGTTTGACGCTAACATAGCGAGAGCTCATTCAGAAAAACAAAAATGGTGCGTTATTTACAATACAGAACTTACTTCTATCCTATCGATAACTATTAATATCTCAAAGGTAATGACTACCATACCTAACGGTAGTCGCCATCGCTTTAGACTTCTCAGAGAACATCAAAAAAAACAAGTGAACGAGAAGAATATCGACGTCATAAGATAGTGAGGCTTTAGTGTTTATACCAGTGCTCTTTTGACTCCATTTGAGCTTTTACTTCTGCACTATATTCAGCAGTAGGTCGTGCCAATAACCTTGGAATGCCGATAGGTTCTCCGGACTCTAAACAATAGCCATACTCCCCTGTGCGCAAGCGAGCCAACGATTGTTGAATCTTAGGTAACAACTTTTGCTCTCTATCTATGATTCTTAATGCGATTGCAGATTGCTCCTCACTGGACGCCCTATCGCTTTCGTCACTGAATTCCATTGGCGCAATCATCTCTTCTTTCGCGCGTTCAATATGCGCTAACGTCGATTCATAAAGCTCAAATAATCGGTTTTCAAAAAATGCGAGCTGAGCTTCATTCATATAATCCGCCTCGGGCGCTGCAAGAATTTCTTCTTCTGTCATGACATGCTTTTTCTCTTCGTTCATAGAACCTCCACACCGAGATAAGAGTTCGCTCTCTAAATTCCGTACATCTGAATCTGTATAACTTAACGACGAATGAATGCGCCAATAAGGTGCAGTACTCGACACAGTCACAAACTGCTTGATGCCAGAGTTAAGATCACCGACTATATTAATTGTTATATTATAACATTACACTATAAAGAGCATGAGCATGAACACCCAGAAACTCCCTGTTACGGTTTTGTCCGGCTTTCTAGGCGCAGGAAAAACAACCGTTTTAAGTCATATTCTTAACAATAGACAAGGCAGAAAAGTGGCGGTCATCGTCAACGACATGAGCGAAGTCAACATCGACGCAGCGACCGTTCAGAATGAAGTTTCTCTCAACCACAGTGAAGAAAAGTTGGTTGAAATGAGTAACGGCTGCATCTGTTGTACCCTGCGTGAGGATCTACTTGAAGAAGTTACTAAACTCGCGCAAGAAGGCAGATTCGATTACTTAGTTATCGAGTCCACTGGCATCGCCGAGCCACTCCCCGTTGCAGAGACTTTTACTTTTGCCGATGAAAACGGGCTCTCACTTTCAGACGTTGCACGTTTAGACACCATGGTTACAGTAGTTGATGCGATTAACTTTCTGCGTGATTACGATGAAGCTAAGTTCTTAACAGAGACAGCCGAATCCTTAGGTGAAGACGATGAACGCAGCGTCGCCGACTTACTCGTTGATCAAGTAGAGTTCGCTGACGTTATCTTGATAAGTAAAACCGACCTCGCTGAGAAATCAGAAATCGAAAGGCTTCTTGCTATTCTTAAAACTCTCAATACATCGGCCACTATTCTTCCTATCTCGAATGGTGAAGTAGAACTTGATGCGGTACTCGACACACAAAGCTTCAGTTTTGAAAAGGCACAACAAGCCCCAGGTTGGTTGAAGGAAATGCGAGGCGAGCACATACCTGAAACCGAAGAATACGGCATTTCCAGCTTTGCCTATCATGCGAGACGCCCTTTCCATCCAGAGAAGTTTTACGACTTCCTCCACAATGCGAAAGATTACGGCAAACTGATTCGTTCCAAAGGTTACTTTTGGCTAGCAACCAGACCAGAGTTTGTCGGCCAATGGAGCCAAGCGGGAGGCATCGCACGTTATGGTGTTGCGGGTATGTTTTGGAAAGCGATTCCGAAGGAGGAGTGGCCGACGGATCAAGATTACCTAGATGCTATAAACGACATTTGGCAAGAACCATACGGCGATATGCGACAAGAATTGGTGTTTATTGGTCAGGGATTAGAGCAAGAGAAATTGATTGCTCGTCTTAACGAATGCTTGTTAACAGAAGATGAGATGGAGCAAGGGCTCGACTATTGGTTATCTCTGGAAGACCCTTTCCCTGAATGGGAACAGTAAACGACTGAGATACAAAAAAGCCTCCCACCATTCGGGAGGCTTTTTAGTTACACTGAGCCAATTTTGTTATATAGAACCAACGCAGCAAGTCCGTCTTGGAACAAGCTGAGATTCAAGCATGCAGCGAGGGAATCCTCACCAGCGCATTCAAACCGTCTTCTTCTGGCTCAACTTAGCTATTTTCTTTGGCCAAGGATCTTCAAATGTTGCCCCTTGTTGCCATTGCTCCAATTCCCCTTCCGTTAAAAAGCAGTTTTCCAGCGCATCAATAAACGCATCGACTTCGTTTTCCTGCCCAATCACCGTTAAGCGACAACGACGATCACCAAAGCGGCTTTCAACACTGTCTATCTTATCTTGCAGGATTTGACGATGTTCCTCAGTGAAGTTTTGCGATTCGTCATTGATTACCGAAGCGCGCCAAAAGCCTGTAATTTCAAGCCCCACATTGCCGCTTGCTTGGCTCCAAAGCAGTGAAACATCGTCTCGAGTTGGAAACCAAAAGAACCCTTTACTGCGGAACACACCTTTAGTTAAATACTGGTGGCAGGTATTCCACAAACGCGCAGGATGAAAAGGTCGATCATCTTTGATCACTTTCGCGACAAGGCTTTGTTCGTCTTTATCAGAGAGATTCAACGGCTCATTCACCGTCTCACGAAGTTCTGCGATTAACTGCTCAACAAGGAAGAAATTGTAGTCTTGCTCACCTTTCAACATGCGGATATCCAAGTTTCCCCACGACGTTTTGATTATCTCGGTGTAAACGTTAAGCGGGTGAATCGCCTGCGCGATGTTGCGAACGGTATTGTCGTCCACTTTGTCCGTCTTGGTGAGCATGATACGGCTTGAGAACATGATTTGCTCTACCAACAAGTTTTCAACGCCGCGAACACCCTGCTGCACGTTCTCCTGCCACTTAGGGATTAAGGCAGAACCTTGTCGATAGTCATCTCGCAACCAAGTCGCATCCACCAACGTAATTACGTCTTTGAGTGCGAATTGTGCGTTACTTTTGAAGTACTCGACCAAAGGTAAAGGATGACTACTGCCCGACGTTTCAATCACAACCCATTCTGGCGATTTTTCTGCGCAGAGCTTTTTAAGGGCTTTATCGAGCTGCTTTACACCACTCAGGCTGCTGATGCTGTCTCCACTGATCGTAACAAAGTTGCCCTGCTCTTCACTCACCGCATCGGTATTTAAGATAAGCACGCCATCGACGTCTAACTCACTCATGTCATTAACAATAACGGACAGATCAATACCAGAAGAATCGGCTTGTTGAAGAATATTGCGTAAAAACGTGGTTTTCCCGGACCCGAGAAACCCATGCAAAATGGTGACTGGAATTGATGGCATACTTTTGACCTACAAACTCTGGATGAACGCATGTTATAACATAACAGCTTAGTGAGTTATAGAAGGAATCCAATTGCTGTCTTAGACGCAAAACTTAAGAATCGGTAAAGATCACAGGGGCTGATTTCTCAGAACTCTCCTTCGTTTCTCATCACGTTTCATCACCAGCAAAGGTCTGACTATTGATAAAAATAATAAGTGGTTACAAAACGACCATTGCTTTGTTTATAAAATTGGAGAAAGATGACAATACAGCGATTTATAGGAGGTGGTGTTATGACTTTAGTTCTTACCGTTCTTATTTTCCTAAGTTGTATTGCGATGCTCGCGATTGGTGTGATGTTTTCACGTAGGCCGATCAAAGGCGGAGGTTGTTGCAAAGTGTCCGATGTTGCGGATGTGGGCGCACGTAAAAGAAAAAATCGCAGTCATTATTCTTCTAGGAACACATATTGACACTCACCTATTGCTCCAACCTCACAACACAAAATAGCATAACTGAGCCCTAACAAATTGTCGGGACTCAGTTTTTCGTTTCTACTAGATAATCAAACTCTGATACTCGCGCCAAAAACGAAGGTTTCTGGATGTTAGGAAGCGACTTCGCGATAGGTAAGTCGGCTTTCATTGCATCAACCGGACGATTACGAACTAAAACTTCAAAATGTAAATGTGGTCCGGTTGAACGACCAGTATTCCCAGAGAGGGCTATTTTTTGCCCACGCTTTATAACTTGACCTTTTTTAACCAAGATTTTATTCAAGTGTAGGTAACGAGTTTTGTACACACTGTTATGTTCAATCACTAAATAATTACCGGCATAAGGGTGCTTGCGGACCGCAATTACTTTTCCATCTCCAGTAGAATAAACTGGCGCACCGATTGGTGTCGCGAAATCCGTTCCGTTATGCGGGGTGACTCTTCCCGTCACTGGGTGTTTACGCTTAGGGTTAAACCCAGAGGTGATTCGGCGGTATGCCCTATCGACAGGATAACGGTTAAACGCTCGCTCCAAACTGTTACCAGCTCTATCATAGAACCGTCCATCCTCGGCTAGAAATGCAGCGACTTCGCCCCTCGCTAAGTTAAAAGAAATAGCCTTAATCTCACTATTGCCAGTTTTGTGTTCACCTAAATATTGCTGTTTCACTAATATATCGAAACGGTCACCGGCTCTAAGAGATCGCGCAAAATCAATCTTATCTTTCATCACCTGCGTAATATTTGCGACGTGGCCTGATGTCAATCCAACTCGATGTGCCGAGACTGAAAAACTCCCTTTGATTTCTCCCGAAAATAAGGTTTCACGCCATTCCCCTGAAATTTCCTGAAATTCGTAAGAGAAGGAGCCATCGTTTTCTCTAGTGTAGATAGCCTTCTCTACAAGGCTCATATGATAAATTAGTCGACTCAATTGCCCCATGTCATCCATCACTAATTCAAGCTCTTCTCCGGGCTTAATCATATCTAGCTGGAGGTGATCAAGATCAACTGAGAGAATTTGCTGCAAAATACCGTAAGGGAGACCCAATTGAGCGAAGATACCACTGAGCGTATCTCCCACTTTAACTATGTAGTGTATTTGTTTAGGTTTAGGTTTAGGTTTAGGCAACGGAGTCAAACTGCTATCTGAGGGAACCACTATCTTTGATGATGGAGGTGGTGACGAATCACTGCTTTGATTCAGTTGAGTGCTGTGACTATCTTGATTTGGCTCATCCTCTGTAGGTAGAAGCAAAGCGACCGAAAAACAAAACACAGCAACGATTAAAGCAATAAATTTAAACTGACTCATGAGAAACTAAGTATCAATAACAACGATTGTTATGTTATAACATATATAGGATTATTTTTACTCAGTTTAGTAAACGTTTATTCAGTTCACTGGATTGGCTAAGAGAAGACCAGTCATTCAACCCATTCTCTTTGAGAAGGCTCAATAATGAACACATTCAATTCAGCACTTATCGTTGCAGGAACACACGGAAACGAACTTTCTAGTATTTATTTACATAAACTAATCAAAGAAAAACGTTACTCTGTCAATAGATCAACCTTTTCAGCCTGCTCGATCATCGCAAACTCCGAAGCAGTAAAACACAACGTCCGATACATCGATACAGACTTAAATCGCGAGTTCTCAGCAATGAATAGCAATCATTGTCCTGATTTGCATGAAAGCAAGATTGCACATCAATTTATCGAGAAATATGCAAACCAAGAAAAACTGTTGATTGTTGACCTGCACAATACAACAAGCAATATGGGAGCGACGTTGATTTTGCTTTCTAACGATGTGTTTTATCGGAAACTGGGCGCGTACGTCAAACAACGAATGCCATCAGCACATGTCCTTTTCGAAGAGCGAAAAGAATGGCAAGAGCAACCTTACCTTTGTACTGCTGGGCAATATGGAATAATGATTGAGGTCGGGGCGCAAGCACATGGTGCGCTAGAGTACAGTACGTTGGAGTTGATGAAACAGATGCTTACCGCAGTATTGGACTATGTTGAAAAGCACAACCTCAACCAAATAGGCTTACTGAGCGATTATGAGGCGTTTTTTTACACCGAAGAAATCAGGGTTCCACTTGATCAAGAGGGTATGCGGCAAGCACTAGTACACCCTACTATTTGTGGCAGAGATTTTGAGGCGGTCAAACCAGGAGCACCTTTATTAGCGACTTTCGCTGGTTATGATATCCATTGGAATGGCAAAGGGGAAATTTACCCGCACTTTATCAATGAGAGCGCCTACAGTACCGCAAATATAGCAATGGCCCTCGCTAAAAAAAGACGTGTTTCTTCCGTGTAACTTAAAGCAAGTAATTAGGCCACGTGTAACGTGGATACCTCACCCCATGAATAAAACTGTGCCTGAACCGCATAGGCAGAAAATACGGGTACTAACCCCACCCTAATACGGCAGCATAAGTGCCCTAAGCGCAGCTTTAAAAGAAACCCCACTAGAATTTTAAGGAGGTAAGACATTATGGTTAAAAGGAGAGTTTTCTCTTTTCTATCATGATGCCTTCTCCAAACATCGAAATAATCTATCTTCAAATTGGTCATCTAGACCGGAAGAGATCAGTTCTAGGCGGCTTTCTGAACACTCGTCTAGTTCAAACTCTGTGAGTCCATCTGATGTTAGATTGTAACCAAAAATACCGCTTCCCGTGATAAAAACCGCTTTCATTCGTTCGACCTTGAGGTCGAGCAGCAATAATCTCAGCTTTTGATGATCGAACACGTTTTCAGCGGATATACGCCAACCGATACTGTAGAAACCTTCCCCCTGATTGGTTGCTTTTAGAATGCCGCTCTCAGGCATAGGCAACTCAGGAACAAGTGACTTTTTCTCTCTTTCACGATAAAGAACAGAGGGCGTTTTTTGCACGTCAATACGAGTCGCTCCCTCACATTCATGAAAAGGGATAGCGCCATGTTCAGCGAAAATCACTTTTGTTTCCCGCAGACCGAGCTTTGCTATATAAGCCGTCAGCTTTTGCTCATCTTCATCTTGATAGAGATCGCGCTTATTACCTACCACTGTATCTGCGATAGTGATTTGCTGGTTAAACGTTTCATGCTCAGTGTACTTAGGATCCGATAGTTTACGTGCATCGACTAAAGTAATGTTTTTTTGCAAAGCGAGAATTTGACGATAATACTCGGTCGATAGCACTTGCAGTACTTCTTTAGGATGACCAAGGCCTGTAGGTTCAATCAACAATCGATCTGGCCTTGCTTCAGACAATAATTGATTTAAGGCGATTTGCATCGGAAGACCTGCTGCACAGCACATACATCCCCCGGGGACCTCTCGAATAAACACTTGGTCTTGTTGTTTTTTTTGGCCTTGTAACAAGCTGCCATCAATACCAACTTCGCCAAATTCATTGACCAATACAGCCCAACGTTCATGACTCGGTTTATGGGTCAATAAGTGCATTATTGCCGATGTTTTCCCCACCCCGAGAAAGCCAGTGATGATGTTAGTCGGCACTCGCGAAATCAGTGGCTTATTAAAGTTCATTGGCAATTCTCCGGTAGCCTTGGACTAGTTCATGGTTGGCAGAAACGACGGATTCGGAAAAAGCTGAATATTCTGGCGGCACTTTAGAGATACTCTCTAAATCAAAACCGACACCAATATTGGTCATCGGTGGTACATGGAAATAAGCGGGTAAATCGAGGCCATCGACGACACAGTTATGACGAATAACACACCTCTCACCGATGACGCTATTGAACACGACGGAGTTGAAGCCAATGAAAACATCATCACAAACCTGGCAAGGACCATGAATAATCGAACGATGAGCAATGGATGAGCGCTCACCAATGGTCACCGCAGCCCCTGCCTTAGAGTGAATTACGACACCATCTTGGATATTGGTGTCACGTTTGATGACGATAGCTTCCATGTCTCCATGGTTATTAACTTCGTCAGCTCGAATAACAGCATAGGGTCCAATAAAAACGTTATCCTCAATAATGACTTTGCCACAGATAATAGCGGTTGGATCGATAAAGGCTGTTGAGGACACCTGTGGCATATGGCCCGTTGGGTTTCTTCTTAACATAATGCTTCCAGTTTGTTTATGGCTCTTTTTTTACGGTCAGCGACTTAACGATTGAAGGATAAACGCATCGCTCCAGCTGGTTTATCGATGACTTTGTTATTGTCATAAACTAGCGCGCCATTGACCCAAGTCTTTTGAATTTGAGCTGAAAATTCATGTCCAGCAAAAGGCGACCAACCACAATGATATAAACTGTTTTCGTTGCTAACTCGTGTTGGGGTATGAGCATCAACCAACACCAAATCGGCGTAGTAACCTTCACGGATAAAACCTCGGCCTTGAATGCCATAGCGAATGGCCGGGTTGTGCGCAGTTTTTTCGACTACTTGAGTCAAACTCATATGACCTAAACGGACATGCTCGAAGAGAGTAAGTAACGCATGCTGAACTAACGGCAGTCCGGCTGGAGCCTGCTCGTAAGGCACTTGTTTTTCTTGCCAAGTGTGAGGAGCGTGGTCTGTTGCAATGATATCTATTTGCCCCGTATTTAACGCTTTTAACAACGCATCGCGGTCACTAGGAAACTTGATTGAAGGATTACATTTGATCAAGTTACCAAGAGCGCCATAATCTTTGTTGCTGAACCAAAGATGGTGAACACAAGCCTCCGCGGTGATTGATTTGTCTCGAATGTCTCCCTCGTCAAAAAGTGCTAGCTCCTTCGCCGTTGTGATGTGCAGCACATGCAGTTGGCTGTGATACTTTTTGGCAAGTTCTACCGCATAAGAAGATGAAGCGTAACAGGCCTCTTCGTCACGCAAAATGGGATGGTCTTCGATAGTGAAACCTGGCTTCTTAAGCCTTTGCTTTTGCTGGTTTTGTTTAATAACAGTCCCACTTTCACAATGAGTAACAATGAGTACTGGAGAGTCACGAAAAATTGACTCTAACGCTTGCGGATCTTCGACTAACAAATTTCCTGTTGATGCCCCCATAAATACTTTCACACCACAATGTTGTTTGGGGTTAAGTTGTTTAATCTGTTCAAGATTGTCTTCGGTTGCACCGAGGTAGAAAGAATAATTCGCAAACGAGCTTTCTTTAGCGAGAGCGAACTTGCGCTCTAACGAGTCAATAGTCGTTGTAGCCGGACTAACATTGGGCATTTCCATGTAGCTTGTAATACCGCCGGCCACCGCTGCCCGCGACTCACTTGCAATTGTGCCTTTATGTGTCAGCCCAGGTTCTCGGAAATGCACTTGATCGTCAATCATGCCTGGCAGTAAGTAAGCCCCTTTAGCATCAATTACAATATCTCCGTGTTGTACGGATATATTAGTAGCAATCTTGTCAATTCTTTGATCAACAATACGTAAATCTGTTTCGGTAATGGCTCTTTCGTTGACCACCCGAGCGTTTTTAATCAATGTTGCTGACATAATTCATTCTTTTAGATAATTTGAAAAGGTGGCCAATACTCGGTCACCTTGTGAAGCTATAAGGGGAGATCGTGTGTCTGCCTCATAGGGGGCGGTTTGCGCATTCATCGCAAACACAGGAAATCTCAAATTGTGGGCTAAGAACGGTGAAGCCTTCTTGTATGGCTTTCGCACATACGCTAGAAATAACATTGGCTTCAACCGCTATTTCACTAACCTTTCCACACTGAGAGCAAATCAAAAACTGTGGAACGCCATGCTCCTGATCGCACGCGATTTGAGAACAAACGACGTATTTACTAGATGTATTGAGCTTATGGACAAAGTGCTCTGCTTCAAGGAAATCGAGTATTCGATAAACCGACATCGCTTGAATGTTTTGAGAAAAGTTGTGATTGCAGTAGTCAACTAGTTCGTAGGCAGAAAGCGGCTTCTCCGCATATAGCAGTGAAGTCAGTATCAATTTCCGTTTAGTAGTGAGTTGTTTACCTCGCAGCAGGCAGATTTTCTCTACCTGCTTCATGACGTCATCTACCGTTTTGAGCTTTCTCATATCTCTAGATGAAATCCAATGTGAGTAGTAAGCGACGTTCATTGTCTGCAACATGTGGAGAGCGATGTATAAGTCCAGTGGCTTCATTGCCTTCCCAACCACTTCCTTTGAGCAGGGCAACATCGCCAGGCTGCATTCGTCGTATGGCACTTTCAGAGTCGTATAAGCCCGATAGGTGATCAGGTTGACCAAGACTACCGGCACCGAGTTTAGTGCGATCAATGGTATCGTTGGTTAACCATTCGGTCGCTCGGCCGGTATAAGTTATGACAAGTCTGCAAGGCACACGATCAAAGTGAAATTTCGGGCACATCGGGCTGTCTAGGCGAGTTAGCCTCAAACCTGCTTCTTTAACCTCAAACAAACAGCAGAACATATCGACGATTAAAGCAACATCTTCACTCAGCGCATCAGCACACGCATAGCCCTTTAACTTGCTTCGTACCCATTGTGCAGCATCATCTGGCGTGACACTTTGTACCAGTGCCAATCTAGGCTCCTGTGCCAGCATCAGATTAATGTCCTTCGTCAACTCTTTCGAGAGCGTTCGCTGCCATATGGCAATATTGTGCTCTGGTTTGTAGATGTCGCTAAGTATGTTCGCTGATGTCGATATCGCCAACGATGATGTTGTTTGGACACGAAGCGGGTTCTCAACTACATCAATGCTCATATATCTTCCTCCCAAGCGTTAAAAAGGTCAGGTAAAGGTTTTAATAACGTTGATTTTCTAGGGCTATGAGACCTAGTAATCGTTACGATTTCGCTCTAGTTCACGGACATATTGACACAGTCCCACCCCATGTAGAGTCAAGTCAGACAACGCTTGTGAAGAAATCAACGTTTACTCTCTCTCAATAGGAGACTACTGGTTGTGAGATCAATTCTTTAAACAACAAATTGTAGAGCCCCAAACAAAGCAATGTTATAACATAACAATTAATCTTTTCAATATTTACCTTTTTTGATTAAAAATAATTAGGGGAACATCATGAGCATGCGAGCACGGAAATTATATTCCGCGATTAGAAAAGTAACGCGTAGGTGAATCGCCATAGACCCGACGAAACATCGCGATAAAGTTGCTGGGCGTCGAATAACCCAAAGCATGTGCAACCGCTCCTACAGATTCCCCTCGAGCTATCATTTCTAATGAATGTATTAGCAGTACTTGTTGCCGCCATTCATTTAAAACTCATGTTTAACTCACTTCGAATCAATCGTCTTAACGTCCGAGATGAGACTGCCCCAATATTGGCCCAATGCTCCACAGAATGTTTGCTGTTTGGGTCTATTAAAATTGCTTGAGTAACTTTTTGCAGTCTCGGATCTCTGGGCAGCGGGATGTGGAGTGACTCATGAGGGCTATTGACGATTTCATCGGATATTACGGCAAGAATACGTAAAGACTGTATGGATAGATCGTCTGTTTTGCTCCATATCGATGCTCTAACCGATAGGGCTTTCAACACATCGCTCATTTGGATAACACAAGGTCTCATTGGAAACCGCTCACAACTCTCTGGAGTAAACAGTAATGAACGACCTTTCAGAGAACCACAAAAATAAACACTGTGCATCGCACCCGGGGGGATCCAACCAGCTCGGTGAGGTGGTAGTATCCACGTTCCTTCATCGGTTTTGACCTGAATTAGCCCTTCATCTATACACAGTAACTGGCCTCGATGATGACTGTGCCAATTATGTGGCCGTTGATCCAAATGGTTGAAGTCGCTCCTTTCATGCTGCCACTCCTTAACGATCAGTGCGGCGCCATTTTTCCATTCGCTGTAATCAGAGTTTGTCACTTTATTTACTCAATTCCATTTTGGCCATTATTCATTATTTTCTGTCCTCTTAACGTTACCATAGCAAGTTAGCGTTCGAGTAACATTTTAGCAACGACCATTTTATCGAAGGCAGAACCATCATGAACGAACCTATCTTTATTATCTATTACATTACGGCAGGCTTGGGCATTGGCTTTCTCGCAGGACTCGTTGGTGTGGGTGGTGGTGGAATGGCCGTCCCTATTTTTGCGTTTCTATTTTCACTACAGGGAATAGCTGATACGGAAGTAGTGCATCTTGCGTTGGGGACATCAATGGCTTCGATGATTGTTACAACATTGGGCAGCATGCGCGCTCACTACAAAAAAGAGAATGTAGACTCGACAATGGTAGTAAAAATGTTGAGCGGAGTTCTAGTCGGAACATTTTGCGCCACATTCGTAGCATCGTATCTACAAGAGTCTATCTGGCAGGCTTTTTCAGCGTATTCATGTTGTATGTTGCTTATAAGATGTTTCTCAACACTGAAAATGAGTACAACCCTAACCCACATGGGGCTATCGGTAATATCACTGTAGGCTCGGTGATTGGCTCTGTATCAGCACTTGTCTCTATAAGCGGTGCGGGGTTGATCATCCCCTATCTTGTCCAGCAAAATTTTGAGGTAAAACGTGCTATTGGTACCTCTGCTGCGATAGGTTTCCCTATCGCGCTGTCAGGAAGCCTCGGTTACATGTTAAACGGATGGGGAAACACAGATTGGAACAACTTAGTATTAGGATACATATACCTTCCTGCAATGCTCAGCTTCTCCATTAGTAGCTACTTAACTACTAGCCTCGGCGTGCGTTGTGCAGAGTATTTCCCAAATAAAGTTCTTAAGAAAATCGTTGGTATTTTGTGTGTTCTTCTAAGTTTCAAAATGTTGGTACAAGTACTTAGTTAGAGCAAATAACACGGTCACTAGTAGGCCTTGCACTATGGTGAAAGGATAAGCCTGCAAAAACTTACTTCTCGCTTTGCTGGTCCAAGCACACAATGTGTAAGAAAGCTCCTCATTGTTGCACTCTTATGACTTTGTTAACCTGGCCAGAATTACATCCAAAATGTGCTGATGATTGTCCTTTCTGGAAACCTCGTCACGCTCCTGGCAAAGTGCTTCCTCCCCTTCTGATGCGAGAATTTTAATGCCACGCTCAGTACATTCTGCGAACGCACTAAACTGACTCGCACTAGGAATCTCTTGAAACGTCACATTGGGAAGAGCAACAAGTGATTCGGCTGGTGTCAGTGCGGGATGTAGCCGATCAGAAGCGTCACCACGGTGATAGCATTGTTCATCAAGGCCAGAGTTTCAGGGACAAAAGTTTTCGTTAGCTCAGGGTTGATAACGACGACCGATTTCAGTTTGTTTTCAGACTGAAATCGGGGAAATTTTTGATCCGGGATGCTGGTAATATCAACGTTATTTTCACGTAACCAATGACAGTCTACATTGGTGGCGTTGTGACACGATGTTCGATATTTCTCCGGGCTTATTTGCGCTCCGGAGAGCATCAGCATAGATGTGCCGCCCAGAAAAAAGCCGACCCCCTGCACTGCATCAGTATCTACGCCTCCGGACAGTATCCCGACCGAACTTAATTCGTTCAGCCCAAGCACCAAATCACTGGTTCTGAATGTGATTTCATCAACAGCCATTTCTGCATTGATTTCGTTCGGTAGGAGGCTTTGGTACCACAACGACATAACCTTGTTGCGCCAGGCTCGAGGCTATCCAACCACTGTGGGAAAACGCTGACCGTGTTCCGCCCTGCGACAAAAGCACAACGGGAAATTTTCCACTTGCTAAAGGGGCATCTAACTGCGTTTCGACTGATTTAAAAATGTTCCCCCTACCAAACGTGAAATTGTTTTTTTCGTTCGTTGTGGGATACCAATAATAGACTTCTACTGGCTTATCTCTGTCTTCACTGAATCCCGTTTTGATTGTTAGCGCAGAATGGTATTTCGGCTCATTCGTACTGGCGCTGGCACTAACACACAATGTAGCGAGTAGAAAAGACATTATTATTTTGGTTTTCATTTTTCCCTCAGCCGGTCAACACATTATTCTGCACGGCATCTAGAAAAATAACGCGCAGGAGATTCTCCATATATTTTGCGAAACATAGCAATTAAGCTATTCATAGTCGAGGTAACCCAAAGAAAATGATAGACCGCTCCAGCTAGAGCCTTTCTTTTCAATAATTTTCTGCGGATATCCACCATGCAGAAGTTTGTACTTTACTCATTGTAAACGACTAATCATTGCCTCTTAAGGCAACATTAGAAAACCAACCGTATTCACAATCCATAACTCCATAACTCCATAACTCGTAGTTACACCGATGTATATCTAAGTGAGCCGAAGCTTCATTGCCCATCCAGTGCCCTTTGCATTTTTATAGCAAGGTAGCCAAGCACCATTTTATGACGGACCATTGCTGCCTGCGCTAATGCTTTTGTTTTGTATCGTAACTGATTTGCTTACTGACGTTCTTTAGTTGCACTCCTACCTTATTAAAGGCCTTTTGAATAGTTGTGGAAACATGCTGGCGGCCCTCTCCTTCAAAAAAGTTAGCTCGATCTTGCTTCGTTTCGAAGACGCAGACTATTTCTAAGCTTTGTGGAAAAGAAGAGAATTTGACGGTATGAGTCACCCAAAGAAAGCCATCGTAGCCTTTTAGCGTATCTTCACAAACTTCGGTCAACACTTCTCTAATTAGATTCTCGACCTTCTTATCTGATTTGCGCATAAATTAAACTTCATTCCTATCTAACGCCTTTAATTAGGTTTCAGTGTACATTGTCTTAAACAGTATTTGGCAGTGGTATTTAGTCAATAGCCTGTAGATGAGGTTATTCGCACGAAGATTTACCGACCTACTCGCTTCGAACTACATCTTACGCTGTTAAAAATAAGCGCTTTGCAACTCTACAAAACGCTTCTAACTTATTAGATTATTTTAAGTGTGTTTCAAGGAATGCAGAAACCTTGTCCATTGCAATGCCGACTGCTTCTGGATGGTCATACAGTTCATAGTGAGACCAATTTTCCAAATTAACCAGCTGTCGGTCTTTTGATTGAACAGAGCGGCCATAAATTTCTTGTCCATCACGATATGCACCAAACGCTCCTACTTTCTGACCAACAACGGTCATAACAGGCTGAGTCAATAACGTTTCTGCGAATGCGAAAGCATCCCAACTCAGTGTTTTCTGTGCATGTGAAAACAACATACGAGTTGCACCACCTTCGGTTTGTCCACGTGGCGTTTTATAGTATTCGGTCGCTTCGAACACGTCTCGTTCTGTTAACCCATTTTCTTTTGCAAATTCAACACTTGGAGGAAGAAGTTCATTGATTTGCAGCTCTGAGCCGCGAGCTTCGGCTGTTCTCTGTGCAGCCATAGCTTCAAGATTGGCGATAGGATCGTACATACTAAAGCCTTCACGGAACAAGCGGCCTAAGTTGACAGGCGTAATACCTACGACAGCTTTCAAGCGCTTTTCGGTTAGGGCTGAATTGATGATGTAACCACCACCGCCGCAGATACCGAGTCCACCAATTCTATTCTCATCGACATAAGGTAAAGTCACTGCATAGTCGATAACGCGACTGATATCTTCAACACGTTGACTTGGATCTTCTACGTAGCGAGGCAATCCCCCCGACTCTCCTTGGAAGCTCGCATCAAATGCGATCACGACGTAACCTAACTCAGCAAGAGCTTTACCATAGACAGCGCTGGATGTTTGTTCTTTACAACTACCAAAAGGATGAACGCTTATCATTGCTGGGTAGCGTTTCGATTCATTGAAACCTTCTGGGAATAAAATTAATGCAGACATATCCCAAGCCATATCAGCATTTCTGAAAGTGATTTTTTGCATGTTCATAATCAATACCTTAAGAGTAAAAAGCCTTGAGAGTAGAAAGGCTCAAAGCAATCGAGCCTTTCATCGCGAATATTAAAGAGTGCGTTGGAAGAAAGATGCGAGTTGGGATACTGCGTCATCGACGTATTCGGCAACATCATAAAGCGACATATGGTTTGCACCATCAATGACATACAAGGTTTTATCTGTAGTTGCAGCTCGGTCAATCAGGTCATCACTCATCCACTTGCTGCCTGCATCACTACCAACGACAGCAAGAATTGGCTGAGTTAGGAATGCTTCCGCTTTGTGGTACGCATCGTAAGTAATGATCTGGTTTAAGTTACGAGTTAGAGCAAAACCCGGAGCATTTGGATGTTCACAACGTGGTGTGTGGTAATACTCCCATGCTTCTCGCAGTTCTGCGTTTGGTGCATCTTCTTCACGCATCGGAGCGAGAGGAATGATTGCGTATTCAGAGCCATTAGCGTCAGTCGTGCGCGCATTTGAACCAAACTCTAAGTAACCAACGGCGTCAGCATCGTTAACCGAATTATCCCAACCATTACGGAACATTTGGCCAATGTTTACGGCACTAACCATACCCAGTGCTTTGATTCGACGATCATTGATCGCTGCATTTGCACTATAGCCCGCACCAGCACAAATCCCCATTGCGCCAATTTTATCGTTATCGACGTACTCTAACGTTGTCAGATAGTCGACGACTGCGCTCACATCTTCAGTACTCGTGTAAGGGTTTTCCATTTGGCGAGGCTCACCTGTACTTTCACCTTGATACGAACGGTCAAACGCAATGGCAATTATGCCGCTTTTTGCAAGTTTACTCGCATATAGGCCTGCGGTTTGCTCTTTTACGCCACCACCTGGGTGTGAAACAACAACCGCCGCATATTGTTTACTTGCATCAAAATCTGTAGGGAAGTTGATAACCGCTGAAATCTCAATACCTTGACCATTGAGATTTTTGAAAGTGACTTTAGACATAGCGACATTCTCCATTAGAGGTTAACTGTTCATCTCAGGCTGACCTAAGCTTCGATGTAATATTAGTCAACACACTGTTTCGGATAAATATCGTTTTATCTACATGACTGTTTAGTTATACTTAACAAATGAGAATAGAACCTTCTTTAATTTCATCACTGACGTGGTTTGCACATATTGCTCGCCATCGCAGTTTCACTAAAGCAGCCTTAGAAATGGGGGTAACCCGTGCTGCCTTATCACAACACCTAAAAGCGTTAGAACAACAGCTACAAGTTCGGTTAATTAATCGAACCACCAGAAGTATGTCGCTGACGGAAGAAGGCCAACGTCTGCTTGATATTTTGCAACCTTCATTGGTGAACATTGAGCAGGTCGTTAACGAATTGAACGACTCTCATCTTGAGCCTTCGGGATTAATCCGTATCAGTGTATCAAGAACCGCTGCTCGGCTGCTTATTGAGCCCTATCTAGGTGAGTTCCTCTCTCGTTATCCTAAAATACGCCTAGAGCTAATCATGGATGATGGGTTTTCTAACATCGTCGCAGAAGGCGTTGACGCTGGCATTCGCTTAGGATTAAGCTTAGATGAACATATGGTTGCGATCCCTATTACTCCGCCGTTAACAACGGCAATAGTGAGCTCTCCTGAATACTTTAGGCAAAATGGACTACCTCAAACTCCTGAGGATTTAGAAGATCACAATTGCCTTGCTTATCGTTTTACCTCTAGCGGAACAATTGATCATTGGTCGCTAACCTCTCCAGATGTTGCAAAGCGCACCCTCGTTTTCGAGCCTAAAGGCAATGCTATTTTTAATGATGACTATAGTATGTTACAAGCTGCAATACAGGGTGTGGGTTTAGTGAAGCATATTGATTTATGGGTGGAAAAGCACATAAATGAGGGAAGATTGACCCGAGTTCTGACACCTTGGTGCAAAGAGTTTCCAGGGTTTTATTTGTATATACCTTCACGAGAGCATATGCCGAAAAAAATCCGCGTCTTGATGGATTTTTTAATCGAAAAGCGCGAAGCTCTGAAACCCAAAGAGTAATTGTCAAATTGCTTTAAGTAAAAAAAGCGAGCACGAGGCTCGCTTTTAACTTTCTGTTTTCGTTATATATTACAATAGCTCAACCGATTGTTTGGCTATCACAAATTCCTCGTTAGTAGGAATAACAAGAGCTTTGGCACCTAACAACTCAGATGTTGCAATAACACCTGCGTTACCAAATCTTGCATCTTCGTTACCTTTCTGATCTTCAACAAAACCTAACAGTTTTAGGTTTTTCAAGATTTCACGACGAATTGGTAGTGAGTTTTCACCAATACCACCAGTGAAGATGATGCCGTCTAATGAATCCAGAGCCGCGAGGTAGGATGTAATGTATTTCGCAACGCGGTAAGTGAAGATCTCAAATGCCAACTTCGCACGTGAATTCCCCGCTTCCATTGCTTCTAGTACGCCACGAGCATCACTTGTCACACCAGATACACCTAAGAAACCTGACTTCTTGTTCATCATCTCGAACACTTCGTCTTTTTCCCAGCCTTTACGGAAAAGGAACTCGATAACACTTGGGTCGAGGTCACCACAGCGAGTGCCCATCATTAGGCCAGCTAACGGCGTCAAACCCATACTTGTATCAACACATTCGCCATTTTTAACCGCACTCACTGATGCACCGTTACCTAAGTGCACAGTGATAAAGCTGCTTTCTTCAACCGGCTTATCTAGCATTTTCGCTGCTTCACGGCTTACGTAGTAGTGGCTTGTGCCATGAGCACCGTAACGACGCACTTTATGCTCTTCGTAAAGCTCGTAAGGAAGTGCGTACATAAAGGCTTTGGCTGGCATTGTTTGGTGGAAAGCAGTGTCGAATACAGCAAATTGAGGCAGTGAAGGGAACGCCGCCATTGCCGCTCTCATGCCTTCAGCGTTCGCTTTGTTATGAAGTGGTGCAAGTTCAGCAAGGCGCTCTACTTCTTGAATAACTGTTTCATCAACTTTCACAGTTCCTTTAAAGGTTTCACCGCCTGCGACAATGCGATGGCCTACAGCGACAAATTTTGAGCTCAAACCTAGAGTTTCGAGTAGTTTTACCACTCGCTCAACAGCGTACTGATGATGGTTACCGCCAGCTGGAATTGCTTCAACGGTTTTTTCTCCCTGATATTTCCAACTGATTTCAGCTTCAGGTAGACCAAAACACTCACCAATACCTGATACCAAAGCTTCACCGGTTTCAGAATCAATAACAGCAAATTTTAATGAAGAGCTACCAGAGTTGATCACCAGTACAAACGAATTAGACATGAAATAGTTATCCTGTTGTAGAGCAGAGGTTGTAATAGCGCTTGTGCGCTGCGTACTTCTTGTTTGCCCCTCTATTATTCAATAATTTTTTAATCTTTCAACAATCTTTTAGTAAAAGCGATTTGATTGAACAAATTTTGTTGATCTGTAGCAAGTTTTGATTTTATTTGAAGACTAAAAAATATCACTTGTTAAACATAATTTATGAATAGGTCAATTTGTACAAAGTCAGATATATAAGCTACGTTGTTTATTGGGTGAACAAAAATAACAAACCAATCAATAAATCGGGGTAATAATGTGCCCACTATTGCATTTCTATTAGTGATCTTAGGTTTGATTTTGCTCTGCTGGGGATGGCAGATGACAAAAAACATCTGCTCGAAAACTGACGTAACCGGGTGGACTTTCCTATTATTGTTAATCAGCTGTTTCATTTTTGCTTATGCCGTTTTTTTGCACGCTATCATGCAAAAACCTATTACTTCTCTCTTAGAAACGGGGGTTTCTCTTATACTTTTTGGCGGCAGTATCTTTGTCGTGCTGGTGATTAAGTGGAGCAACGATTCGATATTAAAGCTTCATACTGTTGCTGAAAGAGAGAAGCGCAATGCCGTCCATGACGCTCTTACTGGGCTCCCTTATCGTAAATACTACTTTGAGTCTATCGAAGACATGACACAACCTGAAGGCCAATGACTGATTCAAATTATGAGATAACCTCAAAAACGTCGAAAGATTGATAATACGCTTCAAGGTAAGCTGGTTAATTTCTTTTCACAGCAAGCCGCACAGAAGGCTCCCGCTCTATCGTTGAGAACACGATTGCGCTAGCACATGGATTAGGGTATTCGGTCGTAGCAGAAGGCGTTCAAGACATGGACACACTGCATTTTTTGAGAAATCGAGGCTGTGACATCATTCAGGGTTACTTGTTCTGTCCTGCCCTGCCCTTAGACGAAGTAATAAGTTGGGTAAACAAACACGATGAAAAGCAAAACCGTATTAGACGCGCATAAAAAAGCCGAGCGCTTTGCTCGGCTTTCAATTCTTTGTGTAGCAACTTAAACCGTCGCTTTAATCACTCGTGATTATGCGTCTGTACGACGGCCACGACCGTGACCACGTTCACCACGATGTGCACCACGGTGATCACCACCACGGTTGCGATCGAAACGACGTTCGCCACCTTCGCGATTGCCATCGCGGTTGCCGTCACGGTTACCGCGGAAGCCACCTTCGCGACGACCGCCTTCACGACGATCACCACCACGATTGCCGCCTTCGCGGTTGCCACGGTAACCACCGCCATCACGACGACCACCATCGCGACGACCACCGTCACGGCGACCACCACGAGACTCGCGGAAATCATCGAAATCACATACTACAGCACCAACATCTTGTTGACGGATACGTAGTTTGCTTAGCTTGTTCGCCGCGTCTGAAGTCATTGCTTTAGGTAGCTGTACGAATGTGTGGCCTTGAGCTAGCTTGATCGCACCGATAGAACCTTTACCTAGACCTAGTTCGTTTGCTAGAGCGCCAACGATGTCTTTAACTTGAACGCCTTGCTCACGACCAACTTGAAGCTGGTAAGTATCCCAGTCTTGGTTGTTGAAGTTACGACCGCCATCGCGACCACCTTCACGACGCTCTTTACGACGTTGCTTGTCACGCTCAATTGCTTCAACCATTGGGTCTTCGCCAATGTAGAACAGAGGACGTTTGCCTTGCTGACGCTTAAGAAGCATAGCAGCAAGTGTTGCTGGGTCGATGTCTAGAGAAGTTTGTAGTTTCTCTACCAACTCAGCAAATTTGTCTAGTGCTTTGTGCTCTTTCTCTGCTTCAAGCTCAGCGCCTAGCTTAGCTAGACGAGCTTCAGCAACTTGGTCACGTAGAGGAAGTTGGATTTCTTCCATAGATGACTTAGTTACACGCTCGATAGTGCGAAGCATACGAATTTGGTTAGTGCGAACTAGAAGGATCGCTTTACCCTTACGTCCAGCACGGCCAGTACGACCGATACGGTGGATGTATGACTCAACATCAAATGGGATGTCGTAGTTGAATACGTGCGTAATACGTGGAACGTCAAGACCACGAGCTACAACATCAGTTGCAACTAGGATGTCAATAACACCTTGTTTGATGTGATCAACAGTACGCTCACGTAGAGACTGAGGAATGTCACCGTGCAGTGCAGCTGCTTTGAAGCCACGTGCAGATAGCCAGTCAGCCAGACGCTCAGTATCTTGACGAGTACGTACGAATACGATTGACGCGTCAGTTTCTTCAGTTTCAAGAAGACGAGACATTGCTTCATCTTTCTCTACACCTTTCACTACCCAGAACTGTTGTTGAACTTTGTCTACAGTGTGGTTTTTACCAGCAACGTCAACCGTTACAGGGTCACGAAGGAAACGTTCAACGATCTTCTTCAGCATTGGAGGCATAGTTGCAGAAAACAGAACGCGTTGTGCTGACTCTGGAGCGTGCTCCATGATCGCAGTTACGTCATCTACGAAACCCATGTTTAGCATTTCGTCTGCTTCATCAAGAACGAAAGTACTAACTTCGTCTAGGTGTAGACGTTCGCGATTGATAAGATCTTGAACACGGCCTGGAGTACCGACAACTACATGAGCGCCACTTTTAAGAGCACGCATTTGGTCGACAATAGATGCGCCACCGTAAATCTCTAGAACTTTCAAACCTTTGATGTTTTTACCAAGGTTTTTCATTTCCGCTGCAACCTGAATTGCCAGCTCACGAGTCGGAGCAAGTACAATCGCTTGCGGTTTGCGTTGGTTTAGATCGAGTTTGTTGAGAAGAGGCAGAGAGAACGCTGCTGTTTTACCTGTACCTGTTTGAGCTTTACCCAGCGCGTCAGCACCTTCCAATAGGTGTGGGATTGCCGCAGCCTGAATTGGAGTTGGTGACACGAAACCCATTCCGTCTAGAGCAGAAAGGATAGAATCATTCAGAGATAAATCACTGAATTGAATAACAGAATCTTGCATTGGGATCCTACTTAATTAAACAAAAAAACAGTCCCATATGCTCTTCCAATTCGATACTGATCCATCCAGATACTGATTCCATTCAGACGGGAACACAGCACAGTACACAACCGCGATAAGCCATTAGGGACGACTAAGGGAGGCGGATTATTCCTTAAAAGCATAAAAAAATCCAGAAAAAATTGAATTACATCACAATTTATTCTCAACAATGGTATTTTTAGCATATTTTTCCACCAACCCTACCATTCCCCGTAGATTCGCGTAACTCACAGATGAGAATTTCATCAATATTTAAGCCAATTTCTCGTGGTTAAATTGGCAAAATTCACGGCGAAATTACGCTCCACAGGTAGTAATAATAGCTCGCAATGATTATAGTGTGCCCAACTCCATAGGTAATTTAAGAAAAGATGTTTCAAGATAACCCACTACTCGCTCAGCTTAAGCAGCAAATCCAAGAAAACCTGCCTAAAAAAGAAGGCTCAATAAAAGCCACAGATAAAGGCTTTGGCTTTTTGGAAGTGGACAGTAAGACGAGCTTCTTCATCCCGCCTGCGTACATGAAAAAGTGCATGCACGGTGACAAAGTCGTCGCCATTATCCGCACCGAAAATGAACGCGAAGTTGCAGAGCCACAAGAGCTGCTGGAACAAGCCGTGACTCGCTTTATTGGTCGAGTAAAAATGTTCAAAGGCAAGCTCAACGTAGCACCTGATCACCCACAGCTTAAAAAGCTATCTCTTAAAGCGAAACTAAAGAAAGGTCTAAAACCTGACGAGTTCGCCGAAGGTGATTGGGTTGTCGCACATCTTATTCGCCACCCTCTAAAAGGCGATAACTCTTTCTTCGTAGAAGTTTCTGAAAAAATCACTGACGCGAATGATAAAATTGCGCCTTGGTGGGTAACGCTTGCTCAAAACGATCTACCAAACTCTGAGCCAGCAGGCATCGATAACTGGGAACTGAAAGACGACGCGGAGCTAGAACGCGTAGACATGACTCATGTTCCATTCGTCACTATCGACGGTGAATCGACTAAAGATATGGACGATGCGCTGTACGCGAAGAAAACTGTATCTGGCGATTTCGAACTCACCATCGCTATTGCGGACCCAACCGCCTACATCACACCTGAAGATGAAATGGATAAAGTAGCGCGTGAGCGTGGCTATACTATTTATCTTCCAGGACGCAACATCCCGATGCTACCTCGCGATTTAGCGGACAACCTATGTTCTCTGATTGAAGGTGAAACCCGCCCTGCTATTTGCTGTACCGTAACGGTAAGTAAAGATGGTGTGATTGGCGACGATATTAAATTCTTCGCGGCAAACATCAAATCACATGCACGCCTAGCATACGATCACGTGTCTGATTGGTTAGAAAACGGCAGCTCTGAAGCATGGACGCCATCTGAAGAGATCGCGACCATCGTTCGTGATCTTTATGAGTTCTCTCTTGCTCGCGCTGAATGGCGTGAGAAAAACGCAGTGGTCTTCCCTGATCGTCCTGACTACCGTTTTGAGCTCAGTGAAGATAACGATGTAATCGCTATCCACGCAGACATGCGCCGCAGTGCAAACCGCCTTGTTGAAGAATCCATGATTACCGCAAACATCTGTGCAGGTCGTACATTACGCGATAAATTTGAAACAGGTGTTTTCAATACGCATGCTGGTATCAAGAACGAGAAGATTGAAGAAGTGGTTCAACTTGTCAATCCAGAAGGCCAGTTGGAGTTCACAGCGGAGTCTATTGCTACACTAGAAGGCTTTGCTGCATTGCGCCGCTGGTTGGCTGCTCAAGAAACGTCTTACCTAGATAACCGTATTCGTAAGTTCCAAGCATACAGTGAAGTGGGTAATCAGCCTCTGCCTCATTACGCAATGGGTTTAGACATCTATGCAACTTGGACATCACCAATTCGTAAATACGGTGATATGATCAACCACCGTATGTTGAAGGCCGTCATCCTTGGTAAAGAACCCGTACAAAAACCAGATGACCAAGTAGGCGAAGAGCTAGCTCTACATCGTAAACATCATAAAATCGCTGAGCGAAATGTCTCAGATTGGCTATATGCACGTACGCTTGCTGATGAGCCGAGCAAGAAAACTTGTTTCACAGGTGAGATTTTCGATATTAATCGTGCAGGCGCACGTGTCCGACTTCTCGAAAATGGCGCAGCAGCCTTTATTCCTGGTGCACTAATTCTTGATAATAAAGAAAGAATTGAGTGCAATGGCGACAACGGTACCATCTCTATCGATAAAGAGGTCGTATACAAACTTGGGGATACATTGGAAATTGTCCTTACGGACGTAAACCAAGAAAACCGCAGTTTAGTTGCAAAGCCAACCCAGGTATTCGCTGAACAACCAGCAGCACAAACAGAACAGACTGTAAGTGAATAATACCGAATGAAGTCAAAAGGCGCTCTATTGAGCGCCTTTTTTATTTGTTATGTAAAACGATAAGAAAGAGTATGCCGAACATTGAGATCATTCGCTTTAATCACTTCTCTGCGCGCAAAAGTGAGCGTTACACTGCAACACATAATGGGTTATATATTGTTGAAGAAGGTGCCCTATTAGTTCATCAACCTAATGGCGAGCAATTTGAACTTAAAGCCGGAGATTTCACACTCTATAACTCCGCAGATCTGAGCAGTGCAGAAGCCGTCTCTAGTGACGGAGGCTTTAAAGCACTGGCTTTAGTCTTCAATCCAAATATATTCTGTGACTTTAAGAAAGCGCACCCGATGCTACGTTCCAAAACGGAAGAAAGGCGCTTCTATCCTTTTTCAACGCAATCCAGTAGCGAAGTAGCACAATTGAAGGACATGTTGGTTAAGTTAGCGAGTCGCAATGCTCCAGACTACACACAAAGCCATATCGCAATGGCATTGCTGTCGTTGATGGTTGAGGTAGAGCCAAACATCCTATCTATCATAGATGATGCAAGTAGCCTGAGCGACTCTCAAAAAGCCATTAAGTACATTGAGGGTAATATTGAAAAAGACATCACGCTAGAAGGCTTAGCGGCTCATATGAGCATGTCCATCGCAACCTTAAAACGTCGCCTCGCCGCAGATGATCTTTCGTTTTCTCAGATATTAAAGGTGAAACGGATAAACTTCGCAGCAACCCAACTGCGCAAGTCAGAAAAATCAATAACAGAAATAGCGTTTGAGTCTGGTTTTAAAAGTGCAGCGCATTTCAGTACAGCATTTAAATCCGTTTACAACATGACCCCCAAAGACTTTAGAAACCAAGTCGTTAAGCCTAAAGTATAAATCATGTCGGCATTCGCATCCGTTGGGCTCACCCTATTCCCAAAAACACGCTTGAGGATCACGCTCCAATTCGTTGAGTAAGTCCTCAAGCATTCGGCTAAATGGAAGTGGCTTATAAGGCACCCACCTTAACAGCTCGTTGTGATATGTGGGAACATAGAAATACCAAAGTTGGTTGTCCTCATCAAACATGATCTTCGCGACGGGAGAAGTATACTCGCTATGCTGGGAGTCGAGGAGAAAATGCGCCCGATGAAGCTCAACGCCATTTTCTACTAGCTCATAGAGGCACTTGCCCTGTTCGACAGGCAAGTTAGCATTACGCGCAGAGCAGAGCGATTGAACTGATTTGTATAAACGACTTGTCGCCATTTGGGACACTGACATCAACGTTCTCCCGATGGATGATAGTTAGAGCTGCCGATCCTAGTATATAACCTTTACATCATCACCGATGGTAGTTATCTACCTAACTCAAGTATAAGATAGCTATATTATCATTTGCCCAGATTATCATCTCAGTCCACTTGGAAACGCTAGCTCCATCACCTCTTGACTAGAAACAATTCCCCTGTTTAGCGCTAACAGTTCACAAAAGTGTAACCTGAACGCAATATCATAAACTCTGCTTTATCCCGTATATGGAGTTTAATATGTTACGTTTTACTGTGGCGACGTTATTGGCCATAGCAGTCTCCCTCCCTACCATTGCAAAAGAAATCAACATCTCGGGTTCAACTTCGGTTGCTCGTGTGATGGATGTACTTGCTGAGGAATACAACAAAACACACCCAGACGATTACGTTGCTGTTCAGGGCATTGGTTCGAGTGCTGGTATCACCATGGTCAATAAAGGAGTAGCCGAAATAGGCATGAGCTCTCGCTATCTGACTGAAAGCGAAAAAGGTGAAGATCTCAATGTATACCCTATCGCTTATGATGGCCTCGCTGTTGTTGTAAACCGTACCAACTCTGTAGAAAACCTTTCTCAGCAACAGCTGTTTGATATTTACAAAGGTAAGATTAAGAATTGGAAAGAGGTCGGGGGCGCAGATCAGCCTATCGCGGTGGTTACTAGAGAAGCGTCTTCAGGTTCACGTTACAGCTTCGAAAGCTTGCTGGGACTGACCAAAATCGTTAATGATCGCCTTGTCTCGGATATCAGCCCAAACAACTTGGTTGTAAACAGCAACAGCATGGTAAAAACCATTGTTAACCATAACACTCGCGCCATTGGTTTTATCTCTGTAGGGTCAGTAGATCGCTCGATCAAGGCGATTCAGTTAGATGGTATTGACCCAACCTCGACAAACATTAGCAATCATAAGTACAAGTTGGCGCGACCATTCCTAGTGCTATACAAAGTAGATAAGATTAGCGATGCAGGTAAAGGTTTTATCGCTTTCCTTCGTTCAGAGCAGGGACAAAAAGCGATTGCAGATTACGGTTATACGCCAGTAAAAAACTTTAATCAGTAAAAATAAAAAAGAGAGCACCTTGATGCTCTCTTTTCCTATGTCGTGTTCTATCCGGTTTCGGAATTAGAAATGCAGTTGAATTACAGAGACCACAACCGCACCAGGTCGACGAATACCTTCAATTTCCACTTTAATTTCGCGCTCAATCTCCAAACCTTTTTTGATTGGCGTTACTTTTGTTAACGTGCTGACTGCACGAACATTATTGCCTGCTTTGACAGGGTAAGGGAAACGGACTTGGTTTAAACCCAAGTTAACTACCATTTTAGCTGTTGGGAACATTGGCTTGTCTGGATCAACTGAATCCGTCAGTTTAGGCAGCAATGCTAATGTTAAAAAGCCATGAGCGATAGTTGTCTTAAATGGAGATTCAGTTGAAGCACGCTCTGGATCAGTATGAATCCATTGCGTGTCTTCCGTTACCGCACCAAATTGGTTAATACGTTCTTGAGACACATGAACCCAATCACCAGTGTGAATAACTTCGCCAATTTTTTCACTTAACTCGTCATAAAGCTTTTGAGCCTCAGGTGCCATTACGATCGGTGCAGGTTGAGGTGCAACTTCTTCGTTGACGGCTGGCTGCTGGTGATCACGAACTTTTGAGAAAAGAAAGCTATTTTGAGCTTTCCCCAAAAAGTCACTCCAATAATCGCGTAACGTTGGAGACATCCAATTCATAAACTCGGATTGATGAGCAGAAATCGCATCAACTTTGTCTTTAAATAGATTTGTGACCTTCATAAACACCCTTAAGAATTCTAAGCACAACTGGCTATACCAGTTAATTTTGAATTAGTTCACAAAGTCTTGCAAATACTTTCGGGCGAACACATGTACCCTAAAAGCATGTTATGTCTTATATATCAGCAAGATAACAATAAAACACCATTTTATTGACGTGCGCCAATATAAAGTAAAAACTCTATAAATTGGTACTTTTTGTCCCTTTTTCACTCCGCTTTCAAACTTTCCAACATCACATCAGTGATCATAAAACAAGCAAACAGTACTTCTATTATAATTCAGCACTTTACAAGTCGGACTATGCTCCTTATTATACCGCCCACAACGGAGAGATGGCTGAGTGGTTGAAAGCACCGGTCTTGAAAACCGGCATACGTTAATAGCGTATCTAGGGTTCAAATCCCTATCTCTCCGCCACTTATTTAGAAAGCTCGCATTTATTGCGAGCTTTTGTCGTTTTAGCTCTTACAAAAACGAGATTTAGAAATCCTCTCTCGTAAACGAACCCAGCACTTCACTATATTCCAGTTAAAAGCCCGCTAATGTTTAGCGGGCTTTTAACTTCGATTTTCTAAAGTTTAAGCAAACTTTTTAATCATTTCAGACAGGTCATTGGTGCAATTTTGCACTTTGGTGTTCATATGATTCGTTTCAGTCATCAGTTCATACGATTCACTGTACTTTAAATTAAGCGACTGGATGTTTTCATTTATTTCATCCGTTACATAAACCTGCTCTTCTATCGCGACCGCAATTTGTTGGTTTCGTTCGACAACGTCTTGAACAAGGGATTCCAGTTGTTGAATGCTATCCAAAGCAGTACCTAACAATGTTACCGTTCCGGTCGACATTTCATTACCTTTCTCTAACGCAGAAACCGCTGATTTGCTCCCATTTTGAATCCCTTCAATGGCCGATTTAATCTCTGTTGTCGATTCCTGAGTTCTTTTAGCTAAGGTTCTCACTTCATCTGCTACAACGGCAAACCCTCTGCCTTGTTCGCCTGCCCTCGCGGCTTCAATTGCAGCGTTCAACGCTAATAAATTAGTTTGTTCGGCAATACCATTGATGACTTCAACAACGGTTCCAATTTGCTCGGTTTGTTGGTTCAAACGTATGACCACTTTAGATATTTCGCCGAGCTCACCCACCAGCTCTAGTACCGATTGGTTAACATTATCGATAACGCTACGGCTGTCTATCATCGTATTTTGCGCTTCTAACGTAGCCTCGGCGGTCGCTTGAGCATTATTTGATATCTCAGATGAAGAGGCTTGCATCTCGTTGACCGCTGTTGCGACCGAGTCAATCTCCACTTTCTGTGCGCTTAAGTTCTCCGTCACTTGCTGGCTATTTGTCGCAGCACTGTTAGCACTTGCGCGCGTTTCTTCGCAAGAGTCTTTTACAGACACGCCAACGCGCCCCAATAGCGCATTGGCAAATTGCTTACGCATCTTCATACCCAGCTCAATCTCAGCCAGATCGTTGATTCTTCCGCAATAAATATATTCCATGAGTGGATTGTTGAAGTCTTGCCTAGCCTGTTTAGCGAGCTTCTCAACTGGTCTGGTTAATACATAAATAGAGAAAACGGAAAGTAACGCAACAACGCCAAACGCTATCACTGGTGATTGATTCATTTGTAGAATGAGTAAGCCAAGAAGGTTTGAAATTAAAAGGAAGAAGGCCGATCTCATCCACAAACGTGTACGAGGAAGATACATTTTCCACGGCTTACGATTATTTCGAAGCTTCGAATACGCTTTTTCCGCTCGCTGGATGTGTATACGCTCAGGTTTAAATCTCACTGATTGGTATTCCACAACTTCACCATTAGATTTTATAGGAGAAGCAAACGCGTCAACCCAATAATAGCCGCCGTTTTTACGTCGATTTTTGACCATTCCCATCCAGTGTTTGCCAGTTTTCAGGTGAGTCCATAAATCTTTAAAAGCCTGTTTTGGCATATCAGGATGACGCACAACATTGTGGGGTTTACCGATAAGCTCCCCTTCATCAAACCCCGCTACTTCATTAAAGTTTTCACTGGCATATTTGATGTAACTGGAGGTATCGGTAATGGAAACTAGGCTGTAACTCGAAGGGTAATCGTATTCCGTTTCACTCATAAACATGTGTCCTTACATTGATTAATTAACAAACGGCAAATATGAATTTATCAGCATAACATTTACATGCATAATGATAGGTTGATTCAAAAATAAAACAAAATTATTGATAAGTTTACTTGTTACTTAATGACTCTAGTCGCATTTTTATCCTCTAATACAAGGCTTCGTTAATATGCACAAGACTGAGTGCTGTTCAAAATTAATACACAAAAGCGCTTCCGTACTGAGTTCGTAAATTGTTATAAGTAATCCACTAAAGCGAAAACAAGGAAGACAAACACAATGACTATTCACTTTCGTCAGCTTGCAGCCAAGAGAAACACGACACACTTGTTTATTGACGATTGGAAAATTAACACTCAGCAGTCTTGGGGGATATTCAGCGCGGATGGAGATATTGGCTCTCTGCTTGGAGACCTTATTTGTGATGAAATGTCACCAGATAGTGGGGAAATTGAGCTAAATGGGCTGTCCGTTGCGCAAGTGTCGTTATCAGAGCAACAGCGATTACTGGAAAGAGAATTAGAAAAGGATGATACGGATTTTCTTGATCGTATCGACCAAGGAAGCACTGTTTATTCATTAATCCTAGAGCAGAGCCAAGACACCAACTTAACTGAACAGCTAATTAATGATCTCGACCTAAGTCATCTTAAAGATAGTGGCTTCCGCGTTCTCTCTACCGGAGAAACCAGAAGAGTAATGCTCGCCCGAGCTTTAGCCACACAACCTGACTTAGTATTACTCGATAATCCATTTACTGGCTTAGATATTGCGCACCGAGCTGCCCTCGCTCGCTATTTACACTCGCTTTCTCAAAATGTGCAACTACTCATAACCTTCTCTCGCGAATCTGACATGCCTGAGTGGATCAATAGCATCGCGCTTTTCAGTGCAGGAAAGCTTGATAGTACAATGGATAAGTCCAGTTGGGATAATCATCCAATCATTGGACAAATAAAATCTCAGTCAGAGCAACAGAGTGAAGAAATGATGAGCTTGATACGTCAGCATCAGCACTCGACGCCATTCAACAACCCAATATTTGAACTAAAGAATGGGACTGTTGAATACACCGATAAGAAGATTTTTACTGACTTGAACTGGCGCATAGACAAGGGCCAACATTGGCAGGTCAAAGGCCCAAATGGTTGTGGAAAGAGTACCTTACTTGGATTGATCTTTGGCGATCATCCGCAATGCTACAGCAATGACATTGATATTTTTGGTAAAAAGCGTGGTACTGGCGAGACAATCTGGGAAATTAAGCAGCATATCGGTATGGTGTCTTCAGCGCTACACCTCCAATATCGAGTCAATTGCAGCGCATTAGAAGTCATTTTGTCAGGATTTTACGATTCGATTGGGTTGTATAACCAGCCAACTCGCAAAGAAATGGATATTGCAAACGAGTGGCTCGATATCTTACATATGAGCCAGTACAAAAAAACCTCATTTAAGCAATTAGAGTACGGTCAGCAGCGACTGTTACTGATTGCAAGAGCCATCGTGAAACAACCCACATTATTGATTTTGGACGAGCCGTATCAAGGGTTAGATTTTTTGGGTAGACGGTTAGTTAAGAACACACTTGAACTCATCGCTAGAGAGAATTTAAGCCAACTATTGTATGTGTCTCACTACCAAGAAGACCGCTTAGATAGCATCAAAAATGAGTTAGAGTTTGTGTTTGATGAAAATGCTCAGTGTTATAGAGCTAACGTCTACCAATCATAATGACTTCGCTGCGCAAGCTGCTCATAAGGTAATGGTTTGGAGTACAGGTATCCCTGATGATATCTCACTCCCATCTGCTTTAAGTGTTCAGCTTGCGCTATGGTTTCCACGCCTTCAGCGATCAATTGTACTTGTAATTCTTCCGCGAAATGAACCATCGCTTTTAAGACAGAAGCACTAAGGCTAGGAATACCAATGGTTTCGACAAAGCACTTATCGATTTTTAAGTAATCTATGCGCATGTGCTGTAGAAATGCTAACGAGGTTTGGCCAGTTCCAAAATCATCGATCAGCACATCAATACCATGCACTCGCAGCGCTGCAATGCATTTTCTCGCCTCTGAATCAATGAGCTGACGCTCCGTTATCTCTACCCCTAATGAGACTTTGTTTCGGCTCAACTGTCTGTCGAGCAATTGAATTTTTCTGATCGCGTTTGGTCCGACTAAATAACCAGGCGGCACGTTAATACCAAGGTGGACAGGCTGATCAAAGCCTAATTTACTGAAGTCCTCTGCCGCTTTATCCAGAACGAAATCAGTAAGTAAAAAAACCAATCCACTTTGCTCTGCCGCAGGGACAAACTCATCCGGAGAAATGAACCCCTTACTTTGATGCTCCCATCGCACTAGCGCTTCAAACCCGAATAACTGGCCGGTATCAACGTTAACTTGCGGTTGGTAATACAGGGTCAACTCTCCTCTTTTTATCGCTCTTTTAAGATCCAGTATCAAATTGCGATGGGGATCAATAAACTTATTCAACGCATACAAGCAAAGGTAGATAACGAAAATAATTGGAATTGAGTACAAAAAATAGGAAAGTGTTCTCTGTTTGACGAAAAGATCGCTGGCTTCGCTCAAAGCTTCATACTCAAACATTTGCGACGATTTGATACCGATAGGATTACTTCCCGCTCTTAATGCTCCTTCAGGTGAAACTTGATCATGGATAAACAGCGCAGAGCGTTTTAGGCGTAAATCGTTGTTAAACCCTATTGTTGCATTAAAGTAGTCATGATCGATAATCGTTACGGCTTGATAACCCCGCTCTCCCTCCGTTACCACTAGCAAGAACTGATCGTACAAGCTATCAACACTACCAAGCGCTAGCGTTTGTCCCTTGGGAAAGGCGATGTGCTCAGCTAACGGTTTAGAGATACTTCCCAATTTCGAAGAACAAGTAATGACTCCCTCTTTCACAATGAGCATTTCTTCAATATCTCGTTCAAACATTAAGCTTTGCTGGAGCTCTTCACATCGTTCAGGGTGTAGCAGCGCCGTGCGGTTTTCTGTCTCTATTTGGAATAAAATTTCATCTGCAATTTGCACATTTTTTTCTAATAAATGATTGAGATTGTTTTGCACGCTTTCACGAGCTAAATACAAAACTTCTCCAATAACCAAGGGAATAGGCAGAAGGAAAATGATGGCTTTTTTAAAAATCGCCTTATTCAGCATATAAAAGTAACCTTTTATAAAACCGATTTACTGAGATGGTACCTCGATTCCGATACCCGCTAGCAACTCACGTTTTTTAACATTATTTGTTTGGATTAACTCAGTATGCGAAACGCTGAGTAATACCGCAAACTAAACAATGTCTTATTCACTCCTGTTCCAATTTAGTATCAAGCGCCTCAAACCTGAGACTTTAATTCGACACCATGTTATGTCTATCGGTACTTGCGAAAGTCTTTACCGGTCTGTTTCTCATCATGTAAGAATTACCCATTAAAATTATTTTTCTTTTCTCAGTAATTAAGAATTATATTTGTCGTAACTCCTACAACACGTTACAACACTCTCATGACGACAAACAAAGCTAATGCTAACCAGGTAAACGAAAAATCACTGCAGTTGTTAATGCAAGTTGCAGTTAGTCCGTTCCCAGTTTCTGCGAAAGCGCTAAGCGAGCAATTGAACGTTCCTTTAAGCAGCCTTTACCGACACTTAAAACTGCTTAAAGAGTGGAACTTGATCGAAGAAAGCGTTCACGACAAGACATTTGTCGTTGGTCCAGCGGCATTATTACTCATGCACAGCTATGAGACCGCGCAACATGGGCTCGACATGGTCGAAACCATACTGGCTAGGTTGGTACAACAAACCGGGGAAATGGCCGCTTATATGGTACCAGCTGGTTATCGTGCGCTTTGTGTCAGACAGAAAGAAAGTATGCAGGCGCTGCGTTGCAGCTTCGTCCAGGGTCAAAGTCAACCTCTGCTGCGCGGTGCCTCATCTAAAGTGATGCTCGCTTTTATGCCTCAAAGTCGATGCGAGAAAATCTTGAGATATTTTAATCAAGATCACCGACGCGACGAGTGGGAAAAAGAGCTCACAACCATCCGTAAACACGGATATGCCGTCAGTACTTCTGAGATTGACCCGGGTGTTTCAGGTATTAGCGCACCGGTAATGAAAGGAAGCAAACTGATTGGCGCAGTCTCAGTGATGGCTCCGGCCCACCGAGTCGAAAAGGATAAGCAGCGCATTATTTTACATGTACTGCAAGCGGCAAGGGCACTACCACCAGAAAGGTAATTCATCATGTTAAGCTTTTTCAAACGCTATAAACTCCATCACACCGTGAAACAGCCGCAACATTACCCTTTTTCTTTTATGACAGTGTGTGAGTATTTGCCACCCATGTCTAAGGGCGCGTTTGAATTAGCTGATCAAAGTTTGGAAAATGCTAGTGATTGGCTTTACCAACAACATGATCATGAAACCGCTGAAAACTATGGGCACTTCAACCACGACAAACTGGAGAATGGCGAGTTTCAGGAAGCGTTAAGTCTTTCGCTTTCTCGTCACTCAATTCCGGTTTTAGTCACTAACTGTACCGAGGCAATCTTGTCCATGTTACCTGTGGTCGTATCCTATCGAGACGAAGTGGGTGTCGTAAATATCGGGCATAACATGAACTTGAAACCGACACTTGAGCCACGCTTAGGCTCTGCATTCCATTTTGCTCTTTCTCGCTATCAAAACGTACGATTGTTTTTTGCTGGCGTCAGTGAGCAAGAGACGAAGCAGGAAACGTGGGAATACGCGGAAGATCAAGGTTGTGATTGGGTGACCGAGAAAGAGTTTTCTTTTCGTCATCGCAATAACGTTAAGCAACAGATCGGCAATTACCTAGACCACTGCGACCAAATAATCATTAGTATCGACCTTGGATCTCTAAAAACCAAAAATAGCCTTGATGGCGCGTCAGAAATTGATATCCAAATGGTTCTACGCACGATTAGGCAATGTCTGGTTGCAGGTAAAGTGAGAGCAATTCAGCTCGTTGGCGATCGAGATTGCTTGGTCTATTCGAGACAAACGAAAGCCATACTAGAAGAGTTATATCAGATGGCTCCACTCATCGTTCACGCTGCCTAGCGTTATAAACATTCAGAATCAGGATCGCGTCCTTCCTGATTCTGAACCAACATGCTTACTCATTATCCTTAACTAACAAATAGTTACACATATAAAGCGACACACATCACACTTACCTCTTGAACTAACCTGACACTTACGTTGTAATAAGGCCGCTAAACTTTGGAATGACATGCGAAATAAAAAATAACCAAAGTTCAATAACTAAGCGGCTTCAAAACAAAAAGTACCGCAGCTATTCCAATTTCAGTGAGCATTTGCTCACGCTCGCTTGATGCCATCTTGTTCCACTCATTAGGACATTTGATGATGCGTCTTTGCAGTATTTTCACTGCGGTTCTTTTTTTACCGCTAACCTCACACGCCACCACTTATGACTTAGCAGATATCAAGTCAAACACTAATGTTGCCTTTTGTAAAAACGGAACCATTCATGTAACGGGTTCTACTTACGATTGCACTACAAATATTGTTCTCCCGAAAGGCGATCAAATTATAAATAGTAGTCAAAGCTCATCGTCTTTAACCGCTCATGGTTCCATAACACTCCGTGGGCAGAATGTCATAGGCTCAAAGGAAAGTCCTATAAACATCAAAGCTAAAGGAACTTGGTTAAAAATTAATGGTAATAGCTACGTACTAGGTAATGTCTCTGCTTTAGGTTCTATAAAAATAACTGATAGTGAAATCGAAGGAGATATAGAAACCAATGGTGTTGGTGGAAATGGCCGTTCTGTCGAGTTTCACGGAGAGCACAACGTCCTTAATGGCAACATCATTGCTCAAAGTGACGTGTACATCGAATCTGGTATGTTCTGCGGTGATATCAAATCAAAAGGAACAAAAGTAGAAATTAATCAACTGGAATCGTCGCTTTCTAATACACCAATAGTTGTGGGCAACATTAATGCTCTATCGGGGATAAATCTTAATAATACGACAGTTTTTGGTTCTTTGACATCTCAGGGACATACTGTAGATACAGGTTTTGGCACGACCAAAATATATGCGAATAAGCAAGCTATTTCGGCAATGCATTTTTCAATTAATAACTCCAATACTTCTATTTGTGGTAGTGTGACAGCCACCCTAGAATCAAGTTCAAATTTCAACCACTATTGCGGCATTGATGAACCCAATTGTAGTTACGCAAATCAAACACCAACAACTTGCCCTATTCCTTCTTATATCCCTGAATGTAAAATTACGCCTCCATCAGAGAACGACTTCGACCTCAGCGTCACACCATCGGACGACATGGCACTGATGTGCGGCGACGATCTTCCGCAATTTACAGCAATGACAACCAATAATGGAGAAGTTGTAAGCGCAGAAGTCAGTGCAGCCCTATCACACCCTGACTTGTTCACTTTAGAGGTGATCAAAGGTCAGCAGACATTAAAAGCAAACCAATTTATGTCTGACGACAATGGTGAGCTCGTTGTTCGAGTGGTCCCGAACGATATTGATACCATCGCGTTAGGTACTAACTACACGCTGACTTTCACTATGGCAGAAGACACCAGCAAGCATCAAACGGTTAGCTTTATGTTTACGCCATTTATGTTTGAGGCCTACTCAAAGACGAAAAGCGCCACTTTAAATGAAATACGCGTTATTGCAGGTAAACCAGAAAACGTGCATACGCGATTGCTGGCTTGTGCCTCCACAGGCGAACCTGTAGTGGCAAGCAACTACAATGGTACTCCTAAGGTTTTTCATCCATTGGTTCGGCCATTAGGAGGAAGTGAAGGAAGCTTTAGCTATTCAGCGGAATTTAAAGACGGCTTGTCTGAACATGGTCTTATCACGAACGAGTCCGGCATATTTGAAGTGACATTGTCCGATCATTTTGAATGTGAGGGATTTGAAGAGTGCCCAGAAGAAGGCAAAGTGGAAGTGAGAGGAACATTTAATGTGTACTCGCGACCATGGACACTCGCTATCTGTGACAACCAACGTGCTTTGCCTTCTGGTACCTCTGAACAAGGAGATGGGTTTATCGCTGCTGGAGAACTTTTCTCTCTAACAGTGAAACCAATCATTTGGCAACCTGACGGCTCTGTAAGTGGGTCTGTTGAATCAGCACGCTATTGTGATGCTTCTATCACCCGTAATTTTATGCTTGATGACGCTCCAGCAGTATCGGTTGTCTTGTCGAGTGAACAACATACGCCATCAGAGACAACGAACCAAACCTCAAAATTGCTACAAAGTAGTGACTCGCTAGCTCAGGCGCATAATTCAGCCAAGAATGATCAATTCGTCTTTAATGGATTATATTGGGAAGAAGTCGGGAGCTTGAGAGTAAAAGCAAACCTAGAAAGTAAATATCTAGGTATGACTGTTAACGAAAGCTATCGTTACATCGGTCGTTTTTACCCAAAATATTTTCAAGTGCAAGACCAAGAATGGCACTACCCACATGGCCAAACTTTTGCTTACATGAATCAACCTTTTGAGAAAGTCACTTACGATGTTGTCGCACTCAATGCGCATAAGGAAAACGTGAAGAATTACGTCCACTTTTCGTCTAACCTTCAACAACATTTCGATTTAGGCGAGCTAAGCTCATACTCCGATCGGTTTTTGCCGCCTAAGCCTAAGAAGGTAGACTGGAAACTACTGGGTAGCGCGAGTGTTGGAACGTTTGTTATAGAGAAGCCCTCGACCAATGCGACTTGTAACAATAGCCCATGCTGGAGAAAGAACACGACAGATAAGCAATATCCTGATGGCCCATTTAATAAAGGGACTAACAGTGACAGCAGCAAAATAGGTATAGTCACGACTAAAGCCGTTGATGAGGTAAATTTCTTTGATAACAGCGAAATGCTCACTCAACAACCGGACATTCGATTCGGTCGTTTGAACTTTCAAGATGTAGGTGGCAACCAAGGCATGGTGTTCAAAGTGCCACTTGCTGTAGAAACTTGGCAAAACGGTCGATTTACGACTAACTTCGATGACAGTTCAACGACGGCGAATGGTGAATATTACTTCAGCACGCCAATTTGGTCGAATGCGCCTGCAAACAACGCCATGCTTTCTGGAGTTGGGACAATGCATGTTGGCAGGATGACCGATATCGTTGCAAGCCAAATTGACTCAGCACGCGAGCAAATACAATTCCACCTGGATTTAGACGGCTCAGGTAATCGCATCCCTTGGCTGAAATACGATTGGGATAACACGACAAGTGAAGAGGAAAATCCACCTGTTACAGTTACGTTTGGTATTCACCGAGGAAACGATCGCATTATTTATCGTGGTGAGCCAAATATGCTTGGCCTAAATTAACGCGAAACGACAAAACAAAAAAAGCCCCTCAATTGAGGGGCTCTTTTCACACAGACTGTGTAATTTACTTTGCGCCACGACGCGCTTTCAGGCGCTTCACCATAGCAAGACGACGCTCTGCCGACCCTTGGTCTGTTGCCGACTGGTTCGGATTATTACGACGACCTTGACGATTCTTGAATGCTGGTTTTGAGTGCAGCTTTTCAATGTAAGATTCACGCTGTTTTGGTTCATAGCCAGCAAGCTCAATACGGCGAATTCGCTGCTGGATTAGATTTTCAACCTGAACAACCGTGAGTTCTTCATCTCGATTTACAAATGAAACGGCATGACCTTGTTTACCTGCACGGCCTGTACGACCAATTCGGTGAACGTAATCTTCCGCTAGGAAAGGCATGTCATAGTTCACAACGTGAGGTAAATCTTCAATATCTAGACCTCGAGCAGCGACATCGGTAGCCACCATGACACGTGCTTTACCGGACTTAAACTCTTCTAGCGCACGACGACGAGCGCTTTGAGCACGGTCACCATGACAAACCACCGCTTTGATACCATCAAGTTTCAGCTCTTTTACAACGTCGTTTGCGGTCTCTTTGTAGTTCACAAATACCAACACTTGTTTCCAGTTCTTACGACCAATCAGTTCCGAAAGCAGTTCCGTTTTTCGCTCTTGATCAACTGGATATAACACGTGAGCAACTGTCTGTGCTGTCGTATTCGCTCGCTCAACTTCAATACGCTTAGGCTTACGCAGGATATCTTTTGCTAGCAGATTTAGTTGGCTCGAAGTCGTTGCAGAAAACATCATAATTTGCGGATCAGTATCCACATCTAGCATGATCTTACGAACTGCATGAATAAAGCCCATATCCAAGATACGGTCTGCTTCATCAAACACCAAAAACTCTAAGTGTGCCACCGAGACATTACCTTGTTCGATGTGTTCTTCCAATCGACCAGGTGTAGCCACAAGGATATCAACACCATTTTCCAGTGCCGCAACCTGAGAAGACATTTTACGGCCACCGAAAATCGCAGCCACCGACAGGTTCGTGTACTTCGTGTAAGCTTTGATGTTATCAGCAATTTGTTCAGCAAGCTCACGAGTTGGAGCCAAGATAAGTGCGCGAGCAGTCTTACGAGAAGCGCTACGGTTACTGTCTAGCAACTGCTGAATCATAGGCAGAGAAAACGCAGCCGTTTTACCAGTACCTGTTTGTGCTGTAGCGAAAATATCATGGCCTTTGCGAGCCATTGGAATCGCCTTCTGTTGAATTGGCGTTAACTTTTCATAACCGCATTCTGCCAGTGCTTTAACCACTTCTGGCGCAAAACCTTGAGATGAAAATGACATTGAGCGTATTCCTTAAACAAACCACTAAAAATAGCTTTAAAAATTTAGCCGTGCACTATACCCGAATTTGAGTGATTTATCTCACTTTTCTCATTGAAATCCTACAAAAGAAAAAACGGTGAGCACAGATACATTAATGGTTCACCGTTTTCGTTTAACCTTTGTGCGATCTAATGTTTGATGCCAGATAACTGAAGGAGAATTCGCTCAAGCTCATCCCATGGCAACAGCTGAGAATCTATCACTTCTAATCGTGATTCAAAACCTTCTAAGCTGATTTCATTCACCGAAACGACTCGGTTGGCAACATTAAACGCGTAACAACCTTGATCCGTATTGACCACTGCTTTAACACGCTCTGCGGTCAAGTCCGAAAGCATAGAGAAAAGCTTTTCAAAATCAAACTTATACTCTGCCCCAAACAACCACCCACAACTAAAATAACCCTGCCCTTTGTTCTCTTTGCGCACAAAGGCTTCACCAGGCGCCAATTGGAATTGAGGCTCTTGATGAGCGTGGTCATGATGATGTGACTCGATATGGGAAGAAGCGCTGCCGTAAACCCGCTCAATATCCAAGACTTCTATCGGCAACTCACCGTCATGAATAAGCTTACTGAATACTTTTGAAGGGGATTGGTCCGTCACCCAGTCATTAAACACATCAAGGTCGTGGCTGGAACATAGGTCAACCTTACTACCAATAACCACATCTGCACTGTCTAACTGGTCCACGAAGTTTTGGTTAGAAAGATACTTTTCATCACTTAAGTTACGCGGATCAACCAAGGCAATCGTCGCTTTAAGATCAACGTAAGGTTCATACTGTTCTGAGGTAAGCGTCGCGATAACCTGTTTTGGATGACCAAGGCCTGTCGGCTCAATCAATAAACGGTCCGGTTTTTGGCGCAGTAACGCGGTAATACCGACCGACATTGGCACGCCCGCCGTACAACACATACAGCCACCCGGCACTTCTTTAATCAGCGCACCTTGGTCGGTCATCAATGCACCGTCGATGCCAATCTCACCAAATTCATTGACCAAAACCGCCCAGTTTTCGTTTTCCGGTTTGTTCTTCAGTAGATTTAAAATCGTGGTCGTTTTACCGACACCCAAAAATCCGGTCAGTATGTTGGTTGGTACTCGATTTGACATGCTTATCTCCGACACGTTAGTGCATTAATGCTCCAGCAAAGTATACGGAGAATGTGACTCGCTTCAACGCTTTTTATCGCACGCATCAAGCTCATTGCGTGATGCGTTGGAACACATTTTTCGAGCTTGTTTGGGTTGACTTATCAACTCTGAACGCTTCATATCAGACAGGTATCTACTGGTATAAACAACGCAAGTAAAAAACGCGATAATAGCGACTACGATGGGAAGAACTCCGAGCGTGTTTTCGAATTTAAGCGCAGCAATAGCCAACACGAAAACAACGACAGAGATAAGTGAGATTGACTTACTTTTGTTGCTTTTCATAATAACTCGCCTTTCGTAAAGTTAGCCCCCTAACACCTCCTGTACTAGAGGAATGCCAGTTTGAACAACATCCAACCTGACTATTCAATGCTACTCCTTTCGCTACTTGTGAAATTTGACAAAGCTAACATATACTACAACATCAAACGACGAGCTTATTATTATCTTTCAGATACTTACTGGGTTTTAAAACACTTACTAGCAAATCGTTCCACCGCTTACCAGGATATCGCTATCATTGGCAATACAAACTTGCGCCACCAGCCTCAGCCCTTCGACTATCATGTCCAAAGACATAGAAGGCTGACTGCCATTTGCTGCTTGTTCTGGCAATAATGGAATATGAACAAACCCGTGACGAATCGGATTGTCTATCAAGTAATGTTGGATCCCATAAAAGAGATGGTTACATACAAATGTTCCAGCACTGTTGGAAATCTGGCTAGGTATACCCTGCGTTTGCAACGTTTGCACAACACGCTTTATCGGTAGTGTCGAGAAGTAAGCATCAGGACCATCGGCCACCACGGGTTCATCAATCGGCTGATGACCAGCGTTATCTGGAATACGAAAATCATCGACATTAATTGCGACACGCTCTGGGGTTATCGCGCTACGCCCGGCCGCTTGCCCTACAGTAATCACACAGTCTGGCTGGTGCGCTTCTATTGCTTCAATAACGACTTTCACCGAGTCATATCGAACTACGGGGACTGGGCAAGTAACTATCACACCGCCTTTTATGGCCGCAGCCTCTAATTGCTTGACCGCTTCTAAGGCGGGGTTAATGGCGTCACCACCAAAAGGTTCAAAACCGGTAATCAGGACTTTCTTCATAACAGCCTTTAGGAAAAGAGTTTTACAAATTATTGCACTCCCCTTCACCCCATCCAATAGCAAAAGTATTGTTGACATAAGCCAGACAACATTGTGTGACTCATGTCTAACCAGAGAGTGTTTTCTGCCTCATTGAATCTAGGCAAGTTCCGGACTATCGAGACTAACTATCGATGATTAGTGGCAGGACGAGGCTCTATCATTACATGACTCGCGCAGAAACTTGGTTTCCACGCTTAACTTAGGTAGAGTACGCGACCGCAATGCAATTCGAAGAGATTGAATACAATGAATATTGATAACCATGTAATCGAAACGATTGAAGAGTTAGAGGCATTTCTGCATTTAGTAGAAAGCGGCGCTCTTGGCCTTGAAGGTGTCACTGGCGTTGCGCTAGCCACCTCTAATACCGATGGTCGTCCATTTGTTGCCGTATTAGGAGAAAAGCACCAATTGCTCCTTGGCCGCTGGGTTTCGCAGCACGTATATGACAATGGTAAAGACATCGTTCGTAACGGCCCAACCAGAAAACACTAAGCGCTCGACGCCACCTATAACATCACGCCGTCTTATACACCAAGCGTATGCTTTGAAAGCAATGCGCTTGGCGTACTCAAAAAATAAAAAAGAAAAGGCTAGCCTTTATTAATTTTGTCGGTATACTGCACATCAGCTCTTACGGAAAGAGCTATTAATGTAATTAAAGATCAAAGTTTCTCTCAGTTCCACATCGAATTCCTCGTTTACGTTCCTGCGACAAAATAGTTATCTCTAAAATCATATAGTAGCACTTGATATTAGCTAAAAATTCAATATTTAAAACAATCAAATATAGAGGTATCTATGTCTAATAAATTAACTGGTTCAGTAAAATGGTTCAACGAAACTAAAGGTTTTGGTTTTATTTCTCAAGACAATGGCGGTGATGACGTATTCGTTCACTTCCGTTCTATTGTTTCTGAAGGCTTCAAAACTCTTACTGAAGGCCAAAAAGTATCGTTCGTTGTTGAACAAGGTAACAAAGGTTTACAAGCAGCTGAAGTAACTGCACTGTAATTCTTTGTGTGGCATCAATGTTGTTGGTGCCACAACCCCCTTCCACTTGTTACTGCCCTTACTATTCTCTATCTAAGTTTATATAGCCAAATCACTTACCTCTCCCACACCATCATTAATCACTTTCAATAAAGTCACTTTGGTATACATCTTTAGGTAATCACACAACCTACCTTGCAATTCCAGTTTGGAATTAAATTAATCTCATTCATATCTGAATCACTTCGCCTCATGCTTTGCTCATAAAAATAAAGTTTATAAAATAAAAGCGATTGGCGAATATAAGAGAAAAAATGAAATTAAATATATCTGCTCAATCAATAAATTCTAATAACTACGAGCACATAATCCCTAGCTGAGAGATTGAGTTTGCACTGAAATGTCATTACATGAAGCCATTTATCGGACAACACTTCATAGGGACAGCGTCTGGATTCACACACTTCGGAGCATTTGTTGAGTTAGAGGAAAACCGAATCGAAGGTCTCATTCCTTTATCAAATTTCCAAAATGGTGAGTTCGAATTTGATGCAGTCAAACAAAAAATTTCCAGCCAGAGCGCCACGTTTACTTTAGGGAGCAAAGTGCACGTGTTGGTTAAAGACACCGATTCGAAAAAAAGAAAGATCATGTTCAACTTAAAAGATGCGGAACACGCGGTAGGTTAACCTGTTTTAGGTTACTTTCTAATCCATTAATCAAAAATAAAAAATAAGCTTTTAATACCGCAATTAACTTGTGACATTTCGCTGACATCGACTCATTCTAAAACCCTAATATCTGACAAAGGAAACGAATCTAATTTTTGTTTCCAGACACCATCGCAGAGTGTATTTCCAGCACTCTGTTTGCCTCGAGAGGTTCTTATGACAGCCTAGGATCTCTCGAGGCTTTTTTGCACCTATTCAAACCACCTGATTCTACATCCCAACTATTATCCCCTACCCAAGCTGTACTTTTTAACTAGTTCACTAGATCGACGATTGTTATTTAAGCAACTGATCACACAACCTCTTCCAAATTTTGGGTATAAAAGTATCAATACTTTCGTTAACTAGGATGTAAATAATGAAAAACTCGTTTGATCTCACTATGCCCAACGAAGAAGGATACTTTGGTGAATACGGTGGTAGCTTTGTTCCACTTGAGCTTGAACAAATCATGCATGACATCAACGCAGCTTATGAGGAATGCAGCAAAGATCCTGAATTTAAAGCGGAACTCGCTCGCCTGTATAAGCACTTTGTTGGACGACCTAGCCCAATCTTCCATGCGGAAAACTTGTCTAAAAAATACGGAGCAGACATCTACCTAAAGCGCGAAGACTTAAACCATACAGGCGCACATAAAATTAACCACTGCTTAGGGGAAGCCATTCTCGCTAAAAAGATGGGTAAGAAGAAACTGATTGCTGAAACTGGCGCAGGGCAACACGGTGTTGCGCTTGCTACAGCCGCGGCATTGGTTGGCTTGAAATGCGATATTTACATGGGTGAAGTTGATATCGCCAAAGAACATCCGAATGTCGTCCGCATGAGAATCCTTGGTGCTAATGTCATTCCTGCCACTCATGGGCGCAAAACCCTCAAAGAAGCGGTAGATTCTGCATTCGAAGCTTATCTGAAAGATCCTGATACACAACTTTATGCGATAGGCTCTGTCGTTGGCCCTCACCCATTCCCTAAAATGGTGAGAGATTTCCAATCAATTATCGGTAACGAAGCACGAGTTCAATTCAAAGAAATGACCGGCAAGTTACCCAATAATCTCGTCGCATGCGTTGGAGGTGGTTCTAACGCGATGGGGCTATTTACTGCTTTCTTAGAGGATGAACAAGTCGCCATTCACGGCGTTGAACCAGCGGGCCGCTCTTTGCAAAAGGTTGGCGAGCATGCTGCAACACTCACACTCGGTGAGCCAGGTATCATGCACGGATTTAAGTCTTACATGCTTAAAGATGCACAAGGTGAACCTCAGGAAGTGTACTCTGTAGCAAGTGGCTTGGATTACCCATCGGTTGGACCTCAGCATAGTTACTTAAAAGACATTGGCCGTGTCAATTACGGCTCAATCAGTGATGACGAAGCGATTGATGCCTTCTTTGAGCTGTCTCGTGAAGAGGGAATAATTCCTGCTATTGAATCCTCACACGCTGTCGCTTACGCAATTAAACTCGCGCAGCAAGGAGAAACCGGCTCGATTTTGATCAACTTATCAGGCCGTGGTGACAAAGACATTGATTTTGTCGTTGAACACTACGGCGCAAAATACGGCATTGAATCACTCATATAGCCTAACCCTACATGCAAAAAGCTACCTGGTACTAGGTAGCTTTTTGTTTTTGTCTACTATTTTAAGAAGCAAGTCCCTTTACTCACTGTTCTCACTATACCTTTAGAGCATAATTCGATTAACCGATAAGAGCTGGAATGCCTGGAAGCTGACCAACAATAGCAAGGGAGCCTGCACAAACGATAAACGCAGTGCCAGGAATCAGATATTTATCTTTGCGCGATAGTTCGTTAGCACGCTCATGGTCGCCGATAAGCCCGAGGTTATCCAACAGCATCGTGATTGCCCAACCGAAGACTGGATTAACGAATGCACAGGCAAAAATACAGATACCTGCACTGAGTGAATCTTTATGCTTATGGATCATCTGCATACCCGCTTCTAAAAGTGGTAAGAATACACCGACAATCAAAGCAACACGCAGAACAGGCTCCCACATTGCTAGATCCATTGGGTAGCCAATTACCGCCGCCGCAATACACATGAAACCCGTTAACAGTGCGCCACCTGGAATAGGACGTTTGGCAATTGCGGCTGGAATCATGTACGTACCCCAAGAAGAAGCTAAATTACCGCCACCTAATAGTGAACCAACCCCCTGACGAACAGACGCTCCGACCATCGTGTCGTCGACATCCATGAGTACGCCTTTCGCTTCTTTTGGGTAGTTAAGTTCTTGAAACACACGATGGCCCAGATAATCAGGGGACCACATAGCGACTGCCAATAGAGCAAATGGAGTCACGGCAATAAAGTGCTCTAGGGTTGGCCAGCCTAACTGCCAGCCTGTATCTTCCCCCCACCAGTAGAATGGACTGAAATTAGGCAGGCCCGGCTCTGTGGTAAAAGTGAATTCCGCTCCCATCATATAAGCAACAATACCCGCGAGTGCAGAGCACAATGGGATAGCGAGCCAACGTTTATTGATCTTGGCTAAGTAAGCGTAAACCATAACGGTTAGGCCTATGACCACAAACGAAATGTAACCTTGGTCCGTACTTGCAGCCCACGCTTCCGTCTTATTAATTTGCCCGAGCAACCCAACAGCACCAAGGTAGATCAACAACCCTCCTCGAACCCCGATACCAGTCAGAGTCATGAGTTTAGAGCCACCTTTGGTTAAAGCGAGAATTAAACCAAAAACACATACCATCAAACCTAACGCGAGAGGGTGTCCTCCTGCAGCTGCAATCATAGGAATCAGCGGTATCATTGGGCCATGGGTGCCCGCTAAGTTTGCATTCGGGTTTAGGATGGCAGAAAACAGAATGACGAACAGGGCTCCAGCGATAAGTAATTCGTAACGCACGTTTTCTGCAATGAATTCCGGAGATAAACCAAACTGAGCAGCAAAAGCGGAAACCATGGCAGTGACCATCACCACCTTACCAATAGTTGCTGCTAATGCAGGTACCCAGTCTTCGATTTCAATACTGTAATCACGTGAGGGCAAATGAATTCCCCAGCGACGGAAGCTCATGACGGTTAAATCATGATTTAGAAAGTCTTCTCGGTTTTCAAATTCATGCGGTTTTTTGCGCACATCCCTGTAAAAAGTCTTACTTTTGTCAGACATTGAGTCATCCTTTTATGTTTCAACGTTGAACTACGTCAACTAGAGTTTCGCTTGGTAGACAGACCTTCGACCAATACGAGACAACACCCACATCAAACTTCTAGGCCATACTAAGAAAGCGGCATGAACCAATTTTGATTTTGAGCTTATTAAGCATGTGTTGCTATGGGTAGGAATATTAGACATTAGTAAAAGAACAACAAAAATCTCACTTATTACACAATAATTTAACATCGAGCTGGGGCGCTTGAACTTTTAAGAGTCATTTTTGAGCAGAGAGCCAAGTAGAGCGGCCAATTCCGATTTATACTTTCAAGGTAGAGAGCACTGTGCTCGCATCCATCGCAAAGTAACTATAGATATCTCTACATTGTATACTTTGTTAAACTCCGCCCTTTAATGAGTAAGGCCCTTAAAAATGATGACTGACGAAGAGAGAATCGAGCTGCAACAGAACAATCCACTGCACGGATTAAAGCTAGAGACTATGTTGCAAGAGTTAGTGGATTTTTACGGCTGGGACATTCTAGATACAGCAATGCGTTTTAATTGCTTTAACACTAAGCCTTCGATTGCAAGTAGCGTGAAGTATTTAAAGAAAACCGAATGGGCGAGAGAAAAATTAGAAAACTTTTACCTTTATCGCTTTAAGCGCATGCCGCGCGCGAGCGAAGAAGAATACAACTTACCACCAAGAGCTCGTACCTTCCCTCATGGCCTTGAACCTAAAGAGCCAATGCCGCTAACCATTGACTCTATTCTTAAGTCACAAGCCAAAGCAGCGTCTGCATTTAAAAAGCGTTCACCTCGCGGACGCCCTGCTCGTCGCCAATAACACTATCTTGAAAAGCAATAGAGCCCTACTGGTAGCTCCAGCAGGGCTCTATTGTTCTTTAAAGGAATGGCTAGAAGCGAAGACTCAAGCTAGTGAGCATTCCCTTTCTCCAGCAACTCCCGTAAGTAAACTCACATGTAGTTTACGTTTTCTATTGATTACGCTTTTTCTTCTTTTTACCCGTACCTGCTGGCTTCGCTCGCGGCTTCATTGGTAAAAAGTAGGCTTCACTCTGATCGTCTTCCACTTCAAAACCGACTACCTGCTCGCGTTCAAGTTGGAACTTATTTTTCTTTTCTATCACTTTGAAATGGTGGTAGTCGTCGTAATCGATAAGAGATAACCCTAAACCTACTTCACCAGCACGACCACTACGACCGATTCGATGCATATAATCAGCAGGGCTACGCGGAAGATCGAAGTTAATCACCACTGGAAGTTTTTCAATATCAAGGCCGCGTGCTGCGATATCGGTGGCAATAAGAACTTGAATCTCGCCAGACTTAAAACCGTCAAGGACACGAGTACGAGCGCCCTGCCCTTTATCACCATGGAAAACTTCAGCGGTAATACCGCGTTTTGACAACTTTTGAGCTAAATGGTTACAGGCATTCTTAGCGTTCACAAAAATCAGAGTCTGTCGCCACTGATGCTGTTTGATTAAGTGCGCGAGTACCGCCGTCTTCTCACCTTTATTTACACTAAACACGCGCTGCACCAAAGTGCTGGCTTCTGCGCTCTGCAACTGAACTTCAACAGGGTCGCGGAGCAACTGCTGAGCCAGCGTCGTGACTTTATCAGGGAAAGTAGCAGAAAATAACAGCGTCTGTTTCTTCTCTGGCAGTAACGCAAGAATCTTATTGAGTTCTTCGGTAAATCCGAGGCTCAACATTCGGTCGGCTTCGTCAAGGACGAGCGTTTCTACTTGGTTCAACTTAATCGCGTTACTGGATACCAGATCAAGTAATCGACCCGGCGTAGCTACGATAATGTCACAGCCACCGCGAAGCGCTAGCATTTGTGGGTTCACCGATACACCACCAAATACGGCAACCGTTTTGATCTTATCTCTAAGATGGTATGAGTAAGATTTGACGTTGTATGCCACCTGTGATGCCAACTCACGAGTTGGAACTAAAATCAGGTGAGAAACGAAGTTACCACGGCGATTGTTTGATCCGTCTTGCTGAACAATTTTTTGCAGGATTGGCAGCGAAAAAGCAGCGGTTTTACCAGAACCCGTATTGGCACCACCAATAATATCTTTCCCTTCAAGGATATCAGGAATAGCACGGGATTGAATAGGCGTCGGTTGGCTGTATTCCAACGCTTCTAGTCGCTCGACTAATGTTGGAATCAGGCCAAGATCGGCAAATGTCGCTTGCTGTGTTTTATCTGTCATTACGATGAGTGGCTCAGTGCTAGTAAAGGCCGTGTATCTTATGCTATTTCGCGTCTGGATGTTAGAAATAATGGCCCAAACAGAAGATTGGTGAAAGAAGCACTATAGGGTTCAGGAACTTCCTTTCACTAACATGAGTTAATGGTTTCGGTAACCAATACTCTACGACCAAGATGGTAGCGTTCGCGACGAATCTGTTATCCACTTCGAAATTGATTTCAGCTCATTTGGGGTAGAAAGAAGTTAGAAGCACTTGCTTATGTTGGGTGAGTAAATGTATGTAAAGCCTCAGTACATAAAAACGAACCTAATTTAGGTAAGCTCTGGCAACTATATGCCACGACTCGAAAAGTAACGCGTGGGTGTATCGCCATAGACCCGACGAAACATCGCAATAAAGTTACTGGGCGTCGAATAACCTAAAGCATGTGCAATATCTCCCACCGATTCCCCTCGAGCTATCATTTCTAATGAATGTATTAGCAGTACTTGTTGCCGCCATTCACTAAAACTCATGTTTAACTCACTTCGAATCAATCGTCTTAACGTCCGAGATGAGACTGCCCCAATATTGGCCCAATGCTCTACAGAATGCTTGCTGTTTGGGTCTATTAAAATTGCTTGAGTAACTTTTTGCAGTCTCGGATCTCTGGGCAGTGGGATGTGGAGTGACTCATGAGGGCTATTGACGATTTCATCGGATATTACGGCAAGAATACGTAAAGACTGTATGGATAGATCGTCTGTTTTGCTCCATATCGATGCTCTAACCGATAGGGCTTTCAACACATCGCTCATTTGGATAACACAAGGTCTCATTGGAAACCGCTCACAACTCTCTGGAGTAAACAGTAATGAACGACCTTTCAGAGAACCACAAAAATAAACACTGTGCATCGCACCCGGGGGGATCCAACCAGCTCGGTGAGGTGGTAGTATCCACGTTCCTTCATCGGTTTTGACCTGAATTAGCCCTTCATCTATACACAGTAACTGGCCTCGATGATGACTGTGCCAATTATGTGGCCGTTGATCCAAATGGTTGAAGTCGCTCCTTTCATGCTGCCACTCCTTAACGATCAGTACGGCGCCATTTTTCCATTCGCTGTAATCAGAGTTTGTCACTTTATTTACTCAATTCCATTTTGGCCATTATTCATTATTTTCTGTCCTCTTAACGTTACCATAGCAAGTTAGCGTTCGAGTAACATTTTAGCAACGATCATTTCATCGAAGGCAGAACCATCATGAACGAACCTATCTTTATTATCTATTACATTACAGCAGGCTTGGGCATTGGCTTTCTCGCTGGACTCGTTGGTGTGGGTGGTGGTGGAATGGCCGTCCCTATTTTTGCGTTTCTATTTTCACTACAGGGAATAGCTGATACGGAAGTAGTGCATCTTGCGTTAGGGACATCAATGGCTTCGATGATTATTACAACATTGGGCAGCATGCGCGCTCACTACAAAAAAGAGAATGTAGACTCAACAATGGTAGTAAAAATGTTGAGCGGAGTTCTAGTCGGAACATTTTGCGCCACATTCGTAGCATCGTATCTACAAGAAGTCTATCTGGCAGGCTTTTTCAGCGTATTCATGTTGTATGTTGCTTATAAGATGTTTCTCAACACTGAAAATGAGTACAACCCTAACCCACATGGGGCTATCGGTAATATCACTGTAGGCTCGGTGATTGGCTCTGTATCAGCACTTGTCTCTATAAGCGGTGCGGGGTTGATCATCCCCTATCTTGTCCAGCAAAATTTTGAGTAAAACGTGCTATTGGACCTCTGCTGCGATAGGTTTCCCTATCGCGCTGTCAGGAAGCCTCGGTTACATGTTAAACGGATGGGAAAATACAGATTGGAACAACTTAGTCTTAGGATACATATACCTTCCTGCAATGCTCAGCTTCTCCATTAGTAGCTACTTAACTACTAGCCTCGGCGTGCGTTGTGCAGAGTATTTCCCAAATAAAGTTCTTAAGAAAATCGTTGGTATTTTGTGTGTTCTTCTAAGTTTCAAAATGTTGGTACAAGTACTTAGTTAGAGCAAATAACACGGTCACTAGTAGGCCTTGCACTATGGTGAAAGGATAAGCCTGCAAAAACTTACTTCTCGCTTTGCTGGTCCAAGCACACAATGTGTAAGAAAGCTCCTCATTGTTGCACTCTTATGACTTTGTTAACCTGGCCAGAATTACATCCAAAATGTGCTGATGATTGTCCTTTCTGGAAACCTCGTCACGCTCCTGGCAAAGTGCTTCCTCCCCTTCTGATGCGAGAATTTTAATGCCACGCTCAGTACATTCTGCGAACGCACTAAACTGACTCGCACTAGGAAATCTCTTGAAACGTCACATTGGGAAGATTCAACAAGTGATTCGGCTGGTGTCAGTGCGGGATGTAGCCGATCAGAAAGCGTCACCACGGTGATAGCATTGTTCATCAAGGCCAGAGTTTCAGGGACAAAAGTTTTCGTTAGCTCAGGGTTGATAACGACGACCGATTTCAGTTTGTTTTCAGACTGAAATCGGGGAAATTTTTGATCCGGGATGCTGGTAATATCAACGTTATTTTCACGTAACCAATGACAGTCTACATTGGTGGCGTTGTGACACGATGTTCGATATTTCTCCGGGCTTATTTGCGCTCCGGAGAGCATCAGCATAGATGTGCCGCCCAGAAAAAAGCCGATCCCCTGCACTGCATCAGTATCTACGCCTCCGACAGTATCCCGACCGAACTTAATTCGTTCAGCCCAAGCACCAAATCACTGGTTCTGAATGTGATTTCATCAACAGCCATTTCTGCATTGATTTCGTTCGGTGCAGGAGGCTTTGGTACCACAACGACATAACCTTGTTGCGCCAGGCTCGAGGCTATCCAACCACTGTGGGAAAACGCTGACCGTGTTCCGCCCTGCGACAAAAGCACAACGGGAAATTTTCCACTTGCTAAAGGGGCATCTAACTGCGTTTCGACTGATTTAAAAATGTTCCCCCTACCAAACGTGAAATTGTTTTTTTCGTTCGTTGTGGGATACCAATAATAGACTTCTACTGGCTTATCTCTGTCTTCACTGAATCCCGTTTTGATTGTTAGCGCAGAATGGTATTTCGGCTCATTCGTACTGGCGCTGGCACTAACACACAATGTAGCGAGTAGAAAAGACATTATTATTTTGGTTTTCATTTTTCCCTCAGCCGGTCAACACATTATTCTGCACGGCATCTAGAAAAATAACGCGCAGGAGATTCTCCATATATTTTGCGAAACATAGCAATAAAGTTACTTGGAGTCGAGTAACCCAAAGCAAGTGCCTACTTTGAACTGCGCCAGCACTCTCTTGGACAGAAATAATTTAGAGCATTTACTTAAATTAGCAAAGTGCGAATAACTTCTGGTATGGAAAATCTGTGTCCAATCTGGCAGGAGCAGTTTAGTTATTGGAAATGCAGCTTTATCGAGACGTTCTATATGTATTGGCTTAACAGAGGTGTTGCGAGCTTCAATGCAATACCAAACATGATGCATGAAATCGCAGAATCTAAAATTCTCCATGTTCTTGGCTTACTAAAAAGTGGGATCAACTTGTTAGCCAAATACACTAATCCATAAAACCAGATCCCTGATGCAATCAGTGCCCCTATAACAAACAGTAGTTTTTCATCAGGTTCCATTTGAGCAGTCACACCACCAAGGATCACCACCGTATCCAGATAGACATGTGGATTTAAAAAAGTGATAGCCATCGCCATTAAAACGACTTTTAACCAACTCTGGGCAATGTCCGAATTTTCCAACTCTAGGTGACTTGAACCATTCCATGCTGATTTTGCAGATTGTTAGCCATACCAGAAAAGAAATACTACGCCGCCAAGAGTCAAAAGGTCTTTCCATAATGGTGCTTTATAGAGCAGTGTCCCTATACCAAGTACACCAGTACTGATCAGTAGAATGTCTCCAAGAAAGCAGATAGTGGCAACGGACAGTGCGTATTGCTTTTTTAATCCGCACTTTAATAGAAACGCATTTTGGCTACCGATTGCGACAATCAAACTTCCAGAAACAACGGCACCCGTTAACAAAGTATTTATCACATCAAACCTCAATGGATTTTGAAGCAAACACCAACGATTGCTCTATCACTGAATCAGGCATGATCACTTGCAAGTGTTTAATCATTTCTTGGCCCGCCTCCTGCAAGTGTTCTAGTGGCATTTCAGGCAAGCTTTCTAGAATAAACCACATGTTACGTGTGTCAGATTCAATTCGGGTTCTGACACCCTGCCTCCAGTTCCAACGACGACAAGTAACGCCTACTTCATCGCGCCAAATTACTTCCCCAACATCAGGGTTTTCAATTGAAGCCTCACCATTTTTCATGGTGTCAAAGGATTCAGAGCCATCTGCGATAGTGAGTGTTGGCGTTCCTTGATAACTGTCCATATCTTCACCACCTACGGGTATGGCGTATCGAATACTGATGGCATTATAAATATCCACAATAGGGTCAATGCTCTGCATTCCTCCATCTTTCAATACTCGTTTTCGCAGTGCAGCAGCCGAGCAAGGGGTTCGATTTGGTTTAGCGCCAAATTGACGAAAAACGTCTCCCCACGCATTGATGTGTGATTCTGCCCATGGATAGTCGTTCTCAATGACGGAAGTACATGCTTCTTGCAGAACCCGTTTTGCATACTCTTGGCTCTGAACTTCCGTTCCTTTAACGGATATGCTCAATGCTTTGAACTCTGGTGCAATCTGGGAAATTCGAGCATCGATTGACGGCACTACAACAACCATTAGATAATTCCTTCAGTGATTCATTTTCATGCAAGATACATTACAATGACCAAAAAAGTCAATATATCGACCAATGGTGGCACTGATGCTGATTTCATTAATCAAGCGGTAGCCGCAAGGATCAAGGAACATCGAAAAAGGCTCAAGTTGTCACTGGATGCCCTGTCAAAAAGAGCAGGGATAAGTAAAGGCATGTTAGTAGAAGTAGAGAAAGGGGCAGCTAACCCTAGCATTTCGACGTTGTGTAAACTGTCTGCTGCCCTTGGGATTTCGGTTGCCGATATTGTGAATGTTGCGAGTAATCCAACAGTCAACATCATTGATAAAGAGGACATTCCAACGCTTTGGACTGGCGAGCACGGTGGTAGCGCAAAACTTCTGGCGGGAACAAGCGGCCCAGATATGATTGAGTTGTGGCGCTGGAATATGAAACCATCAGAAGTTTTTGAATCAGCAGGTCATCCACAAGGCACGTTTGAACTTTTTCATGTTGAGTCTGGAATACTCACTTTGAATATTGATGGGAAAGCCATAGAACTGCATGAAGGTCAGTCCGCTATAGCTAAAACGGATGTCCCTCACAGCTACTCAAACCAAGCAGATTCGGATTTAGTTTTCACTATGAGCGTTGCTGAGTTACATCGATAAGCCCACTCATTTAGAGGCGAGTTCAAATAAGATTTATTAAGGCAAAGCCATACTCACAATAGATGGATTAGTACTAGCCCCAAGTAACAATGGGGCACTTTTGCGTTAGAAAGTACTCAACATGAAGGTTCTCGACAAAGATGAATCAACTCGATGCTGCCCAAAAGACGTCTAAGCGAGTTTCAGATTTCAAGTAACTTTTGAGACTTTGAGCACTTTATGTATATCGGTGTGTTCAATCCTAATAGAGCATTGAATAGTTAGATATTGAACAATCCATGTGAACTATGAAACTTAAGTTAACCGTGTGATTTGCTCTCTTACGATATCTAAAGCTGATTGCAATTGTAATCGGCTTAATGGACCTGCAAGTGATATCCTCACTGCTGCCGGCACTTCATACCGACCCACAGCAAACATTTCCGCTTCCCTCACTCTGACACCATGTTTCAACAACGACTGGTTAAAGTGATACCCTGTTAATGGCTCAGGCAAAGGTAGCCACACATTGTAACCAGGAACACCAATCTGGATTTCGGGAAATACTGCCTTCCAGATCCGATGACGTGCACTGAGTTCCATCGCTATCTCTTTGTCCACGGCTTGCATAGCTCCGCTAGTTAACCAACGACAAACAAGGTCGATTATCAAAGGGCTAACATACATACAACTGGCTCGTAGCGCACGTTGCAGTAAATCTTTGAACGACAAAGGCAGAATGATGAAACCCAGCCGCAATCCACCTGCAAAGTATTTAGAAAAACTGCCCACGTATAAGGTAATATCTGGAGCAATAGCAACTAAGGGACTCTTTCGATGAGACGGTGGGCAGTAGAGAACATCGTCCTCAATAATCAACACATTGTAACGACGACATATCTCTATGATTTTTAGTCTTCGGCTATCCGTTAACTGAGCTCCGGTCGGGTTCTGTATTCCCGGCGTAAGATAAAGCAGTTTTGGGCGATGCCTCTTACAGTGCAAAGCCAGATCTTCTGGATCTAATCCATGTTCATCGACTTTTACTGGCACTAGCTTTCGTTCGGATTGCTGACATGCATAGATGAACTCTGGATAACACAGCCCTTCAGCAAGAATTGTATCTTTAGGGCGGCTTAGAGATTGAATAATCAACGATATCCCGTGTTGCCCTCCATGAGTCCACACTAGACGCCGTGCATCAATATCGATATTGAATTTGGTCATCAGCCATTGTCGAAGAGTCTCGTTATGACCCCGAATGCCATCAGCGGAGTAGTAATCCAGCACGGCTGCCTGCGCAAATTTCCTCGTGTGATAGCTCTTTCAACGCATTCGCAAGAAATTTCGGCTGCGATAATAGCAAAGGTCGGCAACGTGCCAGATCAATGCCTTTTTCTTCCAATACCGGATGATAAAAGTGGTTCAGTTCAGTTTCTCTGTTAACGTACATAAGTACCGCTTCCTACTTTTGGTTCCGTTAAGCCCCTCCGCTCTAGCTCCCTATATGCCCTCGTCACCGTTCCAACCGTCACACCTAAGCGATAAGATAAAATACGCTGAGGAGGTAATTTAGTGTCTGGTTCGAGTTCACCACTCTCTATCACCTCTGCAATCGCTTCAGCCAGTGCCATAAACTTAGGTCCGGAACGACCCGATATATCAGGGACTAACATTGTCTCTCTCCGAAGGGGTACAATTAACTCTTGTATTCAGGATAAATAAGGCCTGACGAAAATGAAATCAAAGAATTGTCACCATGACGCATTAACTGTAGGTCTCTCTCACTTCATCCCTTTATTCTTGGCTTATCAGCACTAATTTGAGAAGAAAAGAAATGACAACATTATGGGACCTAACTCCAGCGATGAGTTTATTTGCGTTTGTCACCGCCATAACACCCGGCCCAAATAACTTATTGCTCGCCAACTCAGGGGCACAATTTGGTATAAGGAAATCATGGCGACACCTAATTGGTATCCGTATTGGCGTAATAGGGTTAATTCTGCTTTGTGCATGTGGTGTCGGTGTTGCCCTACAAGCTCATCCAAGTTGGTATCTCGCTATAAAATACATCGGTCTGGTTTACATGTTCTGGCTGATGATTAAGCTGCTATGTACTAACCCTTTCGCAGGCAAACCCACTAAAAGCAAACCAATCAACATAACTCAGGCTACGTTGTTTCAACTGGGTAATATGAAGGCTTGGATGGCATCACTTGCTTTGGTCACAAGTTATAGTCTCCCTTCTAACTATTGGTTCTCTGTTACATTGATTACTTTCGTGTTTACGACATTCGGACTGTTTGCAAATATTACTTGGGTCTGGGTTGGTCAAAAAATTCGTATTTATCTCAATACCGTATCAAGACAGCGCGTATTCAACATCAGCCTAGCGACGATAACATTCATATCATTGTTACCAGTTTTTAGGCACTCTGCCTGAATGGCAAAGAGCAGAGTTTTGTATGTATAAAATTGCTAATTACCTAAATTCGCATTTCGAGGCGTAACACACTTTGGGACAAAAAAGAGTCAGCCTAACGGTCTGGCTCTTTTGAATGAAAAAATAGTCTGGTGGGAGAACTTGTAAGGCTGTGGCAGGTTACACTCACTTACTCCTTAGGCAGGTGACCAGTTTCCTTCGCAAGCTTTTGCATCGCCTCGGCAAACGTTGTTGTCCCGCCTTTAGCTTTAACCTGTATTACCTTATATCCCAACTTTTCCAACGCTTGGCGCTCTGCCAAAACAGCTTTGTCATTGTGTTGGCTACCTTGAGCTGGCTGATGAATGTAGCATCCCTCTAGTTTACCATCTTCGACCAATTGGTGATGTTTCAGTGCATCGATATCAAAATTCATAATAAGTCTTTTCATTAAGAGTGGGAGTTTCTGTGGCTAGTTACATACGCTTCAAAGGCTTCACGACACTATCTAAGCCTTCAATTTTGAACGCTAAACATAGCTTGAGCAAATCCCCTAGCTCGCCGCTTGGCCAGCCCTTTTTATCAAACCACAGTAAGTATTCTTCAGGCAGGTCGATTAACACTCGCCCTGCATATTTCCCAAATGGCATTTGCATTCTAGCGAGTTTAATGAGGTTTTCTTTTTCTAACATAAGTGACAGAGAGTTAAGGTAACTCGTGCAAGGGTAACACTGGTTCTCCCTCCTCACCAGCAAATCGCAGTCACGTTTATTTTGGCGGCCTTGACTCGCTTTGTGCTAGAGTACGCGGCATAAAAAATGAGAACGAGAAAGCAATGAAGTCACCTTGTCGAGCAGCATGTAAAAATAACGCCGGAATATGCTCTGGTTGTCACCGGACGATGGATGAAATCATCCAATGGAAAGACAAAACCGATCTCCAACGAGATGCGATTATCGAACAAATCGCAGGAGAAGATTCAACGCACAGTTGTCCTGAGTGCGGGACTCAAGCCCATTGTGATATCGCCGCAGGCAAAGAGACATGCTGGTGCTTTACTATTGAAACCCGTGATTTACCCAAGCCAAGCGCCAACCAGCTGTGTTTGTGCCGAAAATGTCTAGAAAAAAAGCCAGTCGCGTAATACGACTGGCTTACTGATCATCGTTTTCTGACTGGTGTTTATTTAGCGGTTAAAGCGGACGCTTCAAACTTAATGCCTTCCCACCCTGTCACCATAAAATTACGAATATTCTGGTGATCGCTGTTCTCTGGATGCTGCAATACATCTTCACGATAAAAACGGCCAAAGCAGGCTAGCGTCGCTTCTTTGTCTAGGTTGTTTAGCAAACCGAAAGCGAAGATCTTACACGAACCGTTGTTCTCGCCTGCATTGTTTTGTGTCTCACCATTTACAAAAGCGGTTGGCTCAAACGTATAGTTATCTTCGATCACCGCCATCGTTGCTTCAAATTCGACCTGCTCTGGTGACGCTGCCAATAAATCTAAAAACGATTTTAATTCCATTATTCCTCTATCCCTACTTCATCATATTGATGACACATTAGTTTCATAAAAAGCCAATATAAGAGTCATCAATCATACATATATTCAGAGCCTTACCAAATCAAACGTCATTCAGCGCTCTATCATTCCAGTTGCGGAAATGGACAGCAGCATAAAACCCATGCTGATTGACAACCTATCGGATTGATAAGGAGATATCATGATCACCCCTTTAAAGGCAATCGGTGTACTCGCATTGTCATCACTTGCCATCGCGTGTTCATCACAACCCGAAGATACCGTGGCTTCATTCGCTACACAATGCAAACCTACCACTGCCCCCGTTACTGGGGAAACGTCAATTCAAGGTTTAACGTTTATCGGAACATCCGTTGCTGATGCTCCATTCGACACATCGGCAGCTGAAATCGTCAGTTATGACGCTTGTACAGATAAGCTCTATGTGGTTAATGCTCAAGCAAAACGTGTCGATGTAATGTCTATGGATGACAACGGCGTACCAACGCAAAGCGCATTCATCGATCTCAACAGCGCTGGCGAAGCAGCGGGCATTGAAATTGGCGCAGCAAACAGTGTCGCTGTATTCAATGGTTTGGTAGCAGTTGCGATTGAAAACAGTAATAAACAAGCGAATGGTATTGTTGGCTTGTACCGCTCCGACGATTTGTCATTAGTCACGACTTTCCCAACAGGCGCATTGCCAGACATGGTTGGCTTCTCAAAAGATGGCCGATACATCGCAACCGCTAATGAAGGAGAACCAAACAGCGATTACAGCATTGACCCTGAAGGTAGTATCACTTTGATCGATCTGAGCCTTGGTGTTACTCAAGCAGAAGTGACACAAATTGGCTTTAACGAATTTGATGGTTCACGAAAAGCAGAGCTCCCAATGAATGTGCGTATTTCGGAGCCAAACGCCACCGTCGCACAAGATCTAGAGCCTGAATACCTCACTTTTGCAGATAACGGTAAAATCTATGTCGCGCTACAAGAAAATAACGCCATGGCAATCGTCAATCCAGAGAGCAAATCGGTAGAAAAAATTGTTGGCTTAGGTGAGAAGTCTTGGTCGGGCGCTAAACTCGATGCATCCAACAAAGACAAAATCATTGGGAACTTGAAAAGCTACCCACAACTGGTTGGCTTATTTATGCCTGACACTATCGACAGCTACTCAGTGAATGGGAGTACTTACATCGTATCTGCAAATGAAGGCGACGGGCGTGAGTACGGATTCACAACCACTCAAGAACTGTGCGACAAAGCTGGCTTTATGTGGGATGAAGACGATTACCTCGGTACAGATGAATATACATCTGAGCAAGGAACCTGTTTAAGCCATATTGATGAAGTGCGCGGTAAGAAGCTGAAAGTGGCAGCAGAACACCCATTGGCAGAGGCACTAAAAGACAACAAACAACTCGCGCGTTTAAAAGTGATTAAGCCGGAACAAACGCTTTCTGCACAAGAGAATGTTCAATCATTTGGCGCGCGTTCATTCTCGATTTGGGATGAAAACGGCAAGTTGGTTTTCGATAGTGGTGACGATTTCGCAACCATCGCATTAATGAATGAAGGTAAGAACTTCAACAGCACCAACGATAGCAATGACAGTGGGGATGACCGCAGTGACGACAAAGGCATTGAGCCAGAGGCAATTGAAGTAGCACAAATCAATGGTCGTCATTACGCGTTCATCGGCTTGGAGCGTCAAGGCGGCATCATGATTTATGACATCACAGACCCGAAACAAGCGCAGTTCCTGCATTACGTAAACCGTCGTGATTACAGCCAACCAGTTTGTACTGAAGTGGAAGATGGCGAATGCGCGAACGACACTTACAATCCAAAAGCAGGTGATTTAGGTCCAGAATCCATTAATTACTTTACCCGTAATGGTGGTCATTTTATCGCCGTTGGCAATGAGGTATCGGGCACGACATCCGTCTTCCGAATCAATCTATAAAGTAATGTAAAAGTCATTTAGAACCAAAACGCCCGACGTAAGCCGGGCGTTTTTTTGTATGAGGTAATGTCCTACTCTGCCGATGCTAGCGCGTCACACTTTGATGCGCAGATAAAATCGTTTTTATGCAGACCTTTGATAGAGTGACTCCACCACGTTACGGTAACCTTACCCCATTCCAACAAAATAGAGGGATGGTGGAACTCATCTTCTGCCAGTTCCGCGATTTTGTTACTGAAAGCCCATGCTTGTTTGAAGTTCTTAAATTTATACACCTTTTCTAGTTGAGGTATATCTTCTCTTTCAATGATCTGCCAATCAGACAATTGCAGAAGCAGAGACTGTTGCTCTTCTTTGCTTAGTGCAATGGCATCGATACTACAAGCTTCGCATTTTTGTTCATTCAACATGAGCAGGTTCCTTTGGTTCAAAAAGTGGAGGAAGCAGTCCAGCTTCAATCGCTAGATCGGCTTGTTTCAATAAATTTAACTGACTGATTTTAAAAAGCTGAGAAAAGTCATCAATCACGTAATACTTCGGTTGCATGATGTCGATACGATAAGGCGTTCTCAGCACTGTTTGTAATTCAAATGGGTCGCGAATTGCTACATCACTCTCTAATGCGTAGAGGGTTTCGCCAGGAGATGAAAGAATACCACCACCGTAAATTTTGGTTTTGTCCCCTTCTTTCACCAAGCCAAACTCTACGGTAAACCAGTAGAGGCGAGCGAGATAGGCTCTTTGTTTTGGGGTAGCGGCTTGCCCTAGTTGACCATAATGCTCGGTAAATGCAGCAAAGTCTGGGTTGGTTAACATCGCGCAATGACCAAATATTTCGTGGAAGAAATCTGGCTCCTGTAAGTAATCGAACTCATCTCTTGTACGCAAGAATGTGGCGACTGGAAAGCGCTTATTACCGAGTAGATTAAAAAATCGGTCGAAATCAATAAGCGCGGGAACGGGCTCCACTTGCCAACCTGTTGTCTCCATCAAGACACGATTAATTTCTGGTAACTGAGGAACGCGGTCTTGAGGTAAATCAAGCAGCGTCAAACCGTGTAAATAAGCCTCACAAGCTCTGTTTTGGATCACACCCATTTGTCGTGTTACCAAATCTCGCCAAATGGCGTCTTCTTCACGGCTCCATTCAACCCTGCCTTCCTGGTTTACGGGTTTAGAACGATACTGGGTCATGGCTCATCTCCATTAACAAATCCTTTACATTAAGCCTATCTGTAGTCTTAAGAGCTTCCAATCCCTGCGCGATTTTCTCAGCATCACCCCGATGTAACATATTGTTTACAACTCATCGTAACTGCATGATTTTTATGACACGATATAATATCTGGCTTGTTTGACTTTATCGTGTATTCCTCTCAAACTAAAACCTGTTATCACTTTGTTATAGAGGGACCTATGCGCGAGAGCAGCAAAGTATGGCAACCGAGCGAAAGTCGTATCGAAGAAGCCAACATTACACAGTTTATTGAACACATTAATCGACAAGGAAATACCCTTGAAAGCTTCGCTGATCTGCATCAATGGTCACTCGATCATGTAGAAAAATTTTGGCAGGAAGTTTGGCTATTCTGCGACGTCATTGGCACTCAGGGAGAGACCATAAAAGAGCGAGCAGAAAGTCGCTGGCAGCAACCTGTTGAAAATAGGGATATAAAATGGTTCCCAAACGCGCAAATTAACTACGCCGAAAATTTGCTAACCTACGCGTGTCACCAACCCGATGATCTCGCGATTTGGTTTGAAAATGAACGTGAAGAAAAACAGACCTACACCTGGAAACAATTGTGCGAAGAAGTTTCGAGTGTGCAGCAATGGTTGAAAGAATGTGGAATTAAGCAAGGTGATGTCGTCGCTGGTTATTTACCTCACCTACCTCAAACGGTAATAGCTATGCTAGCAACCACCAGTTTAGGGGCGACCTGGACTTCTACCTCACCTGATTTTGGCGTCGAAAGCGTTTTGGAGCGCTTTGGTCAAGTGAAACCCAAAATCCTGTTTACTTGTGATGGCTATACATTCAATGGCAAAACTTTCGATATGTCTAAGAAAAACCAGCATATTGCGGATCATCTTGATGGTCTTAAACAAGTTTGCCAAATTAGCTACCTTAAACCACACATTTTTGAATGCGATGTCTGCACCCAAGATTGGCAAAATGTCCTGAATCAATACACCCCCGAAGCGCTGACTTTTACTCGTGTGAATTTTAACGATCCGCTATTTGTGCTCTATTCTTCAGGCACAACAGGCAAACCGAAATGCATCGTTCATTCCGTCGGCGGAACGGTGCTTAATCACTTGAAAGAGCATCAACTGCATTGCGATATCCAACCGAACGACCGAGTGTTTTATTACACGACCTGCGGTTGGATGATGTGGAACTGGCACGTTTCTTCACTCGCGAGCGGTGCATGTTTGGTGATTTTTGATGGTAGCCCTGTTTACCCCACTCATAATGTGCTCTGGGACCTCGCAGAACGAGCCGAAGTGACGCTGTTTGGAACCTCAGCAAAATACCTAGAGGCGCTGGAAAAAGCACCTTTTTCTCCGCAGAAAAGTGATGCATTTCCAAGTCTGAAAACCATTTGCTCAACGGGCTCTGTTCTGTATCCAGAACAGTTTGATTATGTCTATCAGCGCATTAAAGAAGATGTACACCTCGCCTCGATTTCTGGCGGAACAGACATTTGTGGCTGCTTTGTATTGGGCAACCCTATTTCTCCCGTTTATCGGGGAGAGTGCCAATCAGCAGGGTTAGGGGTCGATGTCCGAGTCTTTAACCCACAAGGTAATAGCGTAATGGGAGCGCGCGGTGAGTTGGTTTGTGCCAATTCATTACCCAACTTCCCTGCTGGCTTTTGGAACGACACCGGTGAGAGATATCATCGTGCTTATTGGGATAAATTCGACAATATTTGGCACCACGGCGATGATGTTGAACAGACCCGCGTTGGGGGATACGTATTTTATGGTCGAAGTGATACCACGTTGAATCCTGGTGGCGTAAGAATCGGCACGGCCGAAATCTATCAGCAAGTGAACTGTATAGACGGTATTCTAGATTCGATCGCAGTAGGAAAAGAAGTCGATCGCAACGAACAAATATGGCTGTTTGTCCAATTAGTCAAAGGGGTAGAGCTCAATGACGAGATGATCGCTTCCATCAAAGCACAGCTAAAGTCTGCATGTTCTCCAAGGCATGTACCTAGTGCAATTTACGCAATAAGCGATATACCTAAGACACGCTCAGGAAAGCTGGTCGAGTTAGCCGTTAAGCAAGTCGTTAACAACCGAAGCGTCGAAAATTTAGGCGCAATAGCCAACCCTGAAGTGCTGGAGGAGATACGCAGGATAGTCGTCTCAAAATAACCTCCGAAGACTAAGTTGTTCGAGTATGTCCTTGCCTGCACCACGACGCTTGTTTAGAGCAAGTGAAGTTACATATATCCTCAGCAGATAAGAAAAAAGCGAGCTTGTTAGCTCGCTTTTGTCATTTTTTGTTCTTTATTCAGCGGTATTAGCGACGACCAAGCCCCATTAATACCGACATTGTTTTACCATCAGATGTAATGTCAAAAACGTGTTGCGATTCAACTTCAGTAAAACCCGCTTCTTTCAGTGCACGCTCAGACTTCGCAAGGGTAAAACCGTCTTGTTCACATTCTGCAATCCAATCAAAATGAACAAAATAGCCGCCGTGGTTAAGTAGAGAATGCGAGATCGTTAATGACGCGTCTAAGTCTTCCACAAACGCTAAAACTGATGATGCAACCACCAAGTCGAACTGTCCACGAAAGGCCGGATGCTGAGCGACTAAGCCGCGAGATAATGCATCTACCACAGGTTCTACGTTGACGAGCTCTTTTTTATCGAGTTCCTCAATCATGGCTTCCGATGCGTCTAATGCTACGATGTCTTTAACCATCGGTGACAATCGTTGACTTAACTGCCCTGTTCCGCATCCAAAATCTAGTACTTTAATGCCATCAAGCTGAGTTAGCTGTTGTAACTGCTCAAACACCGACTGCGCAAATTGCTCTGTTGCTGGATTTGATTCCCAGTTTTTTGCTAAGCCGTCCCAATCTTGTGCCATCGTGGCCTCCATGTTCACTTTTTGTAACCCACATAGATTACCGCAAAACCGTTAAAAGACCATAGACTTATCTGGCGGATTCGCGTTTTTTTCGATAATCTTTCATGGCTTTGGGAGCGCATCTGCATAATACCCAAATTATTTGAATTCATTTATTGGTTGTGTCAAATCATGAACTTAACTCAAGTAGAAGCCTTCTGCACCATCGCTGAGTGTGGTTCTGTTTCTGAAGCGGCAAGGCAACTCGACTGCAATCGTACCAAACTCAGTATGTCGATTAAGGCATTAGAGAAAGATCTCGACGTTGAATTGTTTAACCGAACTGGCAACCAGCTCACCCTCTCTGAAGCTGGGAAAGCCATTTACAAAGATTGCGAACACCTACTTATCATCGCACAACGGGTCAGAAAGACCTGCGCTCAAATCTCGGAAGGGTTTAACGCGGAAGTTTGGGTAGCACGTGACGACTCCTTACCTGATGATCTCTGGCAAGAATTATCTCATACATTGAATAACCGCTTTCCTTCAACAACCTTCAACTTAATCTTGGCATCCAGTGGCGACTTAGCCAACTTGGTCAGTACCCACCAAGTAGATTTTGCTTTCGGCGTTGATTATGAGCGAGTAGACGATCCTCGTATCGTATATAACCCATTAGGCAAGATACGTATGATGTCAGTATGCAGTGTAGAACACCGCCTAAGTAAGATGCGCCGTGTCTCAGACGAAGATCTACGTAGTCAGATGCAAGCACTAATGGTGTACCTAAATGAGAAAGACAACCCTGAACTGCAACCTTTCTCGACTCGATATATTGGTTTTTCGAGTTTTGACTACATGCTGAACACCATCTTAGAAGAAGACGCTTGGGGCGTGCTTCCAGAACCATTAATCCGCCATTACCTTCGTCAGCAGAAGCTAGCCGTTATCAAACACACATACGGATTGACGCAAGAAGACTACTGTATGTTTTCACCTAACGGCCATACTGAGCATCCAGCAATGATGTGGTTAGCAGATAAATTGAGCGAGTATTTATTTGACTTCTAAACATTTTATCAGTGAGCGTCAATTTTACTGACACCAAAAAATCACAGTAAGCCATTGTTTTATAGGAATATAAATAAAAACGCAATTTTTTAGATTAGTTACTGGTCACTTTGTGGTTGCCTAAATTACCTTATGAGCGAAGAATAGTAAGGTATTAAAATTCAAAGGCATCTTTTATGTGTGACAGGACAAGCAAAAACGAAAACCGTATTCTAACCATTTCAGCCCTTTTGGCATCTGGGTTCGCTGCTGGTGGTATGGTACTTGGCTTGCTTGTAGGCTCAATTGTCATCGTTTTTGACGGTGTTTACTCTTTGGTCAGCTTACTGTTAACTTTATTGTCACTGGCCGCTTCTTACTATATTAACAAGCCTTCAAAATCTGTATTCCCATTTGGAAAAGCGGTCTTAGAACCAATCGTTATTGCGATAAAAGCAGCCGTCATTTTAGTGGTTGTAAGCTTCTCTCTCTACTCTGCGATATCAGCATTGATGTCTGGAGGTCGCGAGGTCGATGCTTCTATTGCGACCTTATTCGGCATCGTGAATGTTATTGGCTGTGGTTACGCTTGGTGGTTTATGGCGAAACGCAGCCGCCGCTTCTCATCAGGCTTGATTGAAGCGGAGAAAAAACAGTGGCAAATGGATACTCTGCTAAGTGTGGCGGTGACCGTAGGATTTATCTCGGCTTGGGCTGTTTCACTAACGCCATTCTCTGAGTATGCGGTATATGCCGACCCCATGATGATGGTTTTAATGGGCTTTTACTTCCTCAAAGTACCGTTCGATATGCTAGTAGGTGCCTTACGTGAACTACTAATGATGACACCAAGCAAAGAGCTGTGTCAGAGCGTTGGCAAAGATGTTCTTGAGATTGAAAAAGTGACTGAGCATCAATTGAAACTGGCTGGCGTAACGAAGGTGGGCCAAGAGCTACGAGTAAATGTGGACGTACATATTGATGACGACACATTGGAGCTTGATACACTAGAGCACACTCGTAAGCAGCTTATCAAGCGACTGTCGAAGCACAGATTCAAGCTTCAACTACATTTGAACGTCGCTTATTAGAGCGCCACCAAAGAGCCGTTAAAACTCCATAAAAAGCTCCCAATCTCGGGAGCTTTTTTAATTTTTTCGATTTAGTTGCTTCGTATTCGAATACAGCTCGCAAGGGAGATCTGTTCGTTGCTCACTTAAATTCTCTGATCTCGTTGGTAACTTACCCAGCCGCTTCGCGCTTCTCTTTGGTGACTAACCAACACATCAGCGAGCCCACCGTTACCATCACAACGCCCTGCCAAAAGCTATGGCTCAGAGTTACGCCAAGAATAATGGAAGAAAATAAAGCGGAAAAAATGGGCGTGAAGTAAGACAAGGTGGCGAGAAAAACCATATTGCCGCCAACGATCGCGATGTTCCATAAACCATAACCACCAGCCATTAAAGCCGCAGAAGCCACTAAGTACCCCATCGCTTCCCAACTGAATGTCATTGTTGGCTCATCCGTAAACGCATATTTGACCCAAAGCGAAACAGCAGTTGCAATGAAAAACAGGGTAATCGCATTATGTTTAGATTGCTGCCTTTGGGTTAAGTTGCAATAAAAAGCCCATATAACCGCGCCAGCGAAAGCCATAAAATACACCAGAGGGTTACTACTAACATTGGACATGATCTGAGTTATGGATAAGCCATTCTCACCGCTCACAGTCCAAGCAACCCCAACAAACGCCAGCGTAACTGCTGGATAAAGCAACCAGTTTGTTTTTTTATTACTGCCAAGGAGCGCAAATAAAACCGTCAGTGCAGGCCAAAGGTAGTTGACAATCGACACCTCAATTGCCTGCGCGCGCGAGTTGGAATATCCCAAAGATAGAGCGAGAAATATTTCATAACAAACGAACATCGCACCACCAAGCACAAGATACTTGGGAGAAAAGTAAGACAACTTTGGAATACCGACCACGATAAGAAGGAAAACAGAGCTGAGAGAATACAACATGGCTGCCCCACCTACAGGACCTAAACTCTCCGTAACCAACCTCGCGATGCCAAGCAGACAACTCCAAGAGAGAATCGCGATACAACCATAAAGTGTGAAACGAAATTGCACTGATTTCATATGACCTACCACTCACGAATGCCAAAGGAAACGTCAGCTTAACTCAAAAATGATCAGGTTCAACGTACTGTTTTATAAAAATCAGTATAAAAATCATTCTATTAAGCCGTTGGAGTTGATATGAAACATTTTCTGCCCTCTAGTGTTATGCTTACACCCTTTGTTGTGCGCTACTATGATGAAGATGACAACGAGAGTGAAAACGTTAAAACACATTCGGAAACGCATGGTCTAGATAGCGAAGAGCAATCTAAGGAACGTTCAGAGTAAAGGAATTCAAACATGAAAAAAGTCGCAGTCATTTTAAGTGGTTCAGGCGTTTACGACGGTTCTGAGATCCACGAAGCAGTGTTGGCGCTCTACGCCATCGAGAAAGCAGGGGCAACTTGGCACTGCTTTGCACCTAACATTGACCAACTCCATGTCATCAATCACCTAACTGGTGACGAAATGGATGAAACCCGTAACGTCTTGATCGAATCAGCTCGTATCGCACGCGGAAACATTGACGATGTTGCCAAACTTAACGTCGATGAATACGATGCCCTACTGCTTCCAGGTGGGTTTGGTGCCGCGAAAAACTTAACCGACTTCGCTGTTTCGGGTGCGGAGTGCTCCATTAACACACACGTAGCTCAAGCTTGTCGCGCGTTTGCTAATGCGAAAAAACCAGCTGGCTATCTGTGTATTTCTCCTGTCATTATTCCGATGATTTATGAGCAAGGCGTGAAAGGAACGGTAGGCAACGATGAGGCAGTCTCAATAGCATTTAATCAAATGGGCGGTGAACACACCACGTGCCCTGTCGAAGACATCGTTTTTGATGAAAAACACCTCGTACTTTCAACCCCTGCTTACATGTTGGCAGAGAATATCTCTCAAGCGGCTTCAGGTATCGAAAAGTTAGTATCAAAACTGATTAAAATAGCTTAATTATTAGTAGTTAGCTTATAAAACACTTCCCTATCCCCATTGATAATTAAGTTATTAATGGGGATTTTTTATACTTTAGTCGAATTTAGAGATATATCCGCGTCAGAAGTCAATTTCTGCCAATCGTTTGCGTCCATAGTTTCATATTTGTTCTACTTTATATCAGTGTTGCACTTATACGCAGTGCAACAAGATCACTGTCACAGTTTTTCTCTTGCAAGTACCTCTAAGTGGGTAAACTTGCTTTAGATCAACTTCAATCTGGAAACGAATGTGCGACAGTAAATGGCAAATTAAGAAAGATTATTAAAAATAACGACGGAGCTATCCAATATGACAAGTGCATTTTTTATCCCTACGGTAAACCTAATGGGCGCTGGTTGTTTGAAAGACGCAGCAGACAGCATCCAATCTCAAGGCTTTAAAAAAGGTTTGATCGTTACGGATAAGATCCTTAACCAAATCGGTGTAGTCAAACAAGTTCAAGACCTTCTCACTGAGCGCGATGTAGCAACCGTTGTGTTTGATGGCACTCAACCAAATCCAACTATCAGCAACGTTAACGACGGCTTAGCACTTCTTACTGATAACGAATGTGACTTCGTTATCTCTCTAGGCGGCGGTTCACCACACGACTGTGCGAAAGGTATCGCGCTTGTTGCTTCTAACGGCGGCAAAATCGCAGATTACGAAGGCGTAGACCAATCTGCAAAACCAATGATGCCACTTATCGCGATCAACACGACGGCGGGTACTGCATCTGAAATGACGCGTTTCTGCATCATCACTGACGAAGAGCGTCACATTAAGATGGCTATCGTTGATAAGCACACAACACCGCTTATCTCGGTAAACGATCCAGAGCTAATGCTCGCTAAACCTGCTTCGCTAACTGCGGCAACAGGTATGGATGCCCTAACTCACGCGATTGAAGCTTACGTATCTATCGCGGCAACACCAATCACTGATGCAGTAGCAATCAAAGCGATTGAGCTTATCCAAGCTTACCTACGCACAGCAGTGAAAAACGGTGAAGATCTAGAAGCTCGTGAACAAATGGCATACGCACAGTTCATGGCGGGTATGGCGTTCAACAACGCTTCTCTAGGTTACGTACACGCAATGGCACACCAGCTAGGTGGTTTCTACGACCTTCCACACGGTGTTTGTAACGCGATTCTTCTACCTCACGTACAGCGTTACAACGCGCAAGTATGTCCTGAGCGTCTACGTGACGTAGCAAAAGCAATGGGCGTAAACGTAGAAGGCATGTCTGCTGAAGAAGGTGCAGCGGCAGCAATCGACGCTATCGTTACTCTAGCGAAAGATGTGGGTATCCCAGCAGGTATTAAAGAGCTTGGTGCGAAACTAGAAGACATCCCAACACTAGCAGACAACGCACTGAAAGACGCTTGTGGTTTCACTAACCCTAAACAAGCAACTCACGAAGAAATCTCTAAGATCTTCGAAGAAGCGATGTAATCTCGCTACATAAACAATTCTCTAGCCTTAATTCAATCCCCGATCTCGTATCGGGGATTTTTTACATTCATATACAAGTGAATCTCTGCCAAACATAGTCTTTTAGTGTTAGCTTTTAAGTATTAACACGATTCATATTGGAAGGAACCATGAGAACGATTGCTGCTACCCTACTCGCTTGTTTATCCTTTTCTGCCAACACTGCCGAATACCGCGCCAACGAAGTGGCGAGTGGATTTCAGATCCCTTGGGGGATCGAGTTCTTAGATAATCAACGCGTTATCGTCAATCAAAAGAACGGTACGGTTTCGTTGCTGGATATCACCACAGGCAAACCTCAAAAGCTGTTTAACGTCCCCGATGTGAACACCAGTGGACAAGCCGGCTTATTGGATGTTGCGCTCGCACCGAATGCCGATACGCAAAACCCGCAACTCTTCTTTACCTACAGCAAGCGCACAAGTAAAGGCAATACGGTGGCGTTAGCGACGGCGCAATTGCAAAACAATCAACTTGTGGGTTGGAACGATCTCTTTGTTGCTGATGCCATCACCGACACGGGTCGCCACTACGGCAGTCGAATTTCATTTGTAGACGATAAAGTTTACTTCTCAATCGGTGACCGTGGCGAACGTGATAATGGGCAAGACAGTCAAACCCATGCTGGTAGTATTGTGCGCCTTAACCTTGATGGTTCGGTTCCGCAAGACAACCCATTCAAACCTTCCGAAGCTCGTCCTGAGATATGGAGTTACGGGCACCGCAACCCACAAGGTATGTTTTACGACGAAGCAACAAAACAGCTGTGGTCTATTGAACATGGACCACGCGGCGGCGATGAAATTAATCTAATCAAGAAAGGCGCGAACTACGGCTGGGCTAAAGTCTCTCATGGTAAAGAATATTGGGGGCCGTTGGACGTTGGGGAAGCTAAGTCGTTACCGGGAATGGAAGATCCCAAGCTGGTATACGTCCCTTCTATCGCGCCCAGTAATATGATTTTGTACCGTGGTGATAAATACCCAGAATTGGACGGAAAAATCCTCGCAGGCGCATTGAAACTGGCGCACATCAACGTGGTTTCTATTGATAATGGCAACCTTACCGAATCAAAAAGATTAATGGAGAATCTTGGTGAGCGAATAAGAGATATAACCATCAGCCCCGATGGTTATATCTATTTTTCTACCGACAGCGGCAAAATATTTCGTCTTGAGGAAAGGTAATCAAACACTAAAATCATTAAGACTATTTGATTTGTGACGTACTAGTGATTTATTTTCGTACAATCTAAGCAGAAGAATCTAAACTTAACAATAACCTTTTGTTTTTTAAAACGATAGTTCGGTTAAGTTGTACGAGGCCATTATGATTCCATTCCCTTTGCAGCTCGATAAAATTAAAGCCGTGGTGTTTGATTTAGACAACACCTTGGTGAGTTCTGATATGAACTTCGGCGAATTGCGACAACAGCTTGGCTGTCCGCAGAGTGAAGATCTATTGGATTTTGTCGACGCACTTGAGCATCCTCACCATCGAGAGCACGCTCATAACGTGATATTTGATTACGAGATTTCTGATGCTGAGCAGTCTGCTCCAATGATTGGCTGCCATGAATTGCTCGCCCACTTGCATCAAAATGAAATCAAAACCGCTATCGTGACGCGCAACTGCCAAATCGCCACGCAGCGCAAACTAGAGCACAACCAAATCTCAGTAGAACGAGTCATCACTCGTGAATGCTTCCCGCCCAAGCCAGACCCTTTGTCTCTGCAGGTATTGGCGAAAGAGTGGCGTTTGATGCCTGATGAAGTGCTTTATGTCGGCGATTACCTTTACGACTTGCAGGCAGCGTATAACGCGCAGATGCCCTCTTGCCTTGTGCACCATGGGAATCAAGAAACCTTCAATGACTCAGCCTCGTTGGCGCTTAATGAACTCAGCGATTTACTGAGCCATTTCCAATCCTTACCACGCAAATAAAGCGCACACATAAAACACGCACACAAAAAAGGGGCACCAGCGTGCCCCTTATGACTTATTCCCGATTGTTTCATGCGTTCCCAAGGATTGCTTGGGTGATGCGCTGCTTAGCCTTGTAGGTAAGCGTTAAGCATCCACATTAATTTTTCTTGCTCACGGATGTAGTCACCCATCAATGCCGCTGTACCTTCGTCATCTGCTTCACCCGCGTTTTGTAGAATCTCACGCTGTTTTAGAAGTAGAACGCTAAAGCCTTGAACCAGACCTTGTACACACTCCTCACCAGAAGTCGCGTTTTGATGTTCTTTAATTTCACTTGCTTCCAAGTAGTTGCTGAATGCGTGTGCTGGTGTATGACCCAAAGTTAGAATACGCTCTGCAAGCTCATCGATTTTTGTTTGTAGATCAGTATAGATCTCTTCAAATTTTACGTGCAGTTCGAAGAATTGCGTACCTTTAATGTTCCAGTGGTAACCACGAGAGTTCATGTATAACACTTGGTAATGCGCTAGCAGTTGATTTAACTGTTGAGCTAGTTGTGCTGATTGTTCGCTGTCTAGACCAATTAGGCTTACTTGTTTGTTCATAATCTTGCTCCTAGAAGGATGATACCAATCGTAGTAACGAACGATTCTCTTACCGGGATTGGTATAAAGTTTAAAAATTCTTTTGCAGTATTTGCTGCCGATGGAGTCATATTACGACTCTGGCTCGGTGAAGAAAATTTGGTTTTAACTATGATTTAAATAGCTAAATCCAATGAGCAAGTAGACGAATATCGGCGTATCATCCAACAAAAAGCCCCAACCCTTTTTGTGTAAAAAGAATTGGGGCTTTTTGACTATTTGGTTAATGTTCAAAAGTCGATGAACAGACGTAAACCTTATCTATGCCGTTTTGAAAGTTGCCATCTGTTGATTCAGCTCGGTAACTTGCTCTTTTACTTGCAATGATGTCTCTGATGCACGTTGGCTGTTATTCGAAACCTCATCAACTGATTGAGTAATACCGGACATCAATCCAGTGATCGAATTGGTCGCATGAGATTGCTGCTCTGCCGCTGCCGCAAGCTCTGCCATTTGTTCATTCAAGGAACCTATTTGCTCAGTAGTAACAAGCAAACGAGTTACCGCTTTTTCAATGTGCTCAGCGCCCTGCTCCGCAAGTGATTGACTGTGTTCAATCTCCTCAACCACCGAATTGGTCGAGCGTTGAATCGCGTTGATAATGCCGTTGATTTCCGTCGTCGATTGAGTAGTGCGCGTCGCTAACATACGCACTTCGTCCGCCACAACCGCAAAGCCTCGCCCTTGGTCACCTGCGCGCGCTGCTTCTATCGCGGCATTCAATGCCAGTAAGTTAGTTTGCTCTGCCAAACCTTCAATCACTTCCGTCACTCGACCAATGGCTTCGCTCTCTTTGCTTAGCTGTGTGACTTGCGTACTCGCAGTTTCAATGCTGCCGTGCAAACTTTCCATGGTGACTTTGTTTTGCTCTAAAGCATCGCGACCTTGTTCAATCTCGCCTTTTGAATCAGAAAGCTTCTGCACAGATTGATTGGCTTGATCTAGAGTGTTACGCGCTGCTAAAGCGATTTCATCCAATTGGCTTCCCATTTCAACAATGCTGGTCTGTTGCTGTTCAACATTCGATGAAGTGACTTGCGCCGATTCCAACAAAGCTCCCATGCTGGTATCCACTTGGTGCGCTTTTTCACTCACCCCTGCGACGATGCTCGCTAACGATTGGTTCATGCGGTTAATCGAATCGGTAAGGTCTGCCAATTCATCTTTCCCAACAACAGTGAGCGGAGGCTGAGAAACGTCTCCTGAAGCGATCGTCTTTGCACGCTCCGATAAGTTTTTCACTCGGCGACCAATGGTGTTGCCCATGTATTTTGAAATCGCTACTGCGGCAAACAAAACTAATGCTGCTGCAATCAACATAGTGGTCAGTACGTTCTTGATCGACTGATTAATACCCTGTCCACTTTGATCAGCACGACTTTGCTGAGCCAATACAATCGTTTCTAAACTTTGGTCTAGTGCATCCGCTGCTGGCAACAGTTCATTCGCCATTAACAAGTTTGATTCGTTCCATTCTGGCGATTGACGCAATGCAATCACCTGCTCTGCTAAAGGAAAGTACAGTTGCTGCATTTCTTTAAACAGTGACCACAGTGATTGGTCGTTATCGGTAAGTCTGTCGAGTTTGCTGTCGATTTCCGCCACGGACTGATTGTGGTATTTAATCAAGTCGTGGTATTTGTCCAAATGCTCTTGCTGCCCGTACAACAGGAAATCTCGCAAAGCAGACAGTGCATTGGCAAGGGAGGTATAACTGTCGGCGTAGACTTTAAACAAACGCTTTCTGTCTCCACCAAATGGATTTCCCGACTCTTCATTGATTAAGCTTTGAAGCTGGTCAAGTGCCACTTCTGCAATGGGTGCCGCTTCGTTAATAAAGAGGTTATGCGCGGGTAAGTTCTCATCACTGTGACTGAGCTCAATCAGCTTGTTCAAAGAGACTTTTACCGCGTCCCACTGGCTTTGGATCGCTTGAAAATCCTGTTCAGAGATCAACGCCTGCAACGTCGGAAGTGACTCGTCTGTAGATGCCATGATATTGCGTACGTCCTCACTCAGACGTGCACTCGCCTCTTCATCGCCACCTAGCAACATGTAGGCTCGAATCGAGGACAGCGACGCTTGAACGGACTGTTGGATACCGCGACTGGTGTCGACGGTCGGTAAATCGGATTTAAGTAACGAAGAGGCGTATTGCTCTACGGTAGTGACGTTGCGATACGTGAATACCGCTGATGCCATAAAAAGTACGGCTAGCAGCACAAAACTGAGCTGCAACTTCCCTGATATCGTAAGGTTCATCCATAAACTCCTGACAACGATGAGCCTTAAATATAACGATGTTTACAAAAATGTTAAATACGGGTATCAAAAGTTACTAAGAAAACCATGTAAACCACTATTTCAAGCCAAGAAATGGGACTTATTCGAAGTATGGTATGCGCTCACTACGTAAAATCAGATAATTAACGTAAGTGGTTTCTAAGCAGTCTTGCTCCCACAACGAGAGAATCCGCTTGGTGGCAAAGTAGTAATCTTTGTTACGCAGTAGCACGCCCACCGTACGGCTGAGCTGCTCAAAGCGCTGCTGCTCATTAGCAGAAATGTAATTGTCTTCATTCTGAATGATGGGCGCCAATCCATCGGCAAACCAATTGTTCAGAATTTCACGCATCTCTAGTTCTGACTCCGGCACATCGATACTCGACAACTCACGATGCTGTGGTGGTGGCACTATGTACTTCGATGCTTTTGGCGAACTGACATAACGGTACATGTCGCTCCTCCTTGTAAATGACTCTTATACCCAAGTGACTTCAAGATGCAAGATTCAGAGCGTTGTCATTGATTCGGGGTCAAGGAAAACAACGCAGCGTAATAGTCAGCTCTTTCCAAGTTGTTTGACACAGAAGCCGAGTCAATGACACGCTCCCGAAGGGCGAGCTGTCTTGGTTTGTATACTTTGTTGTCGATTCTTGATTTAGACCCACTAGACCTTTAAATCGCCGCCGCGTCTACAAACCAAGCCATTCTCGCTGAACCTAACATCTCGAGGTTACTGGGGTATAAACTAGCTAAGAATACTTTTTTCAATTTCCAAGTTTTTTTCTACAGCTCATAGAAAGAAGCCCAACAAAAAAGCCATGCAAAGTAGGCTCTGCATGGCTTTGGTTCGGGCAGCAATGACACTGCCCTTGTCTAGGACTGGTTACATTGAGCTTTGATCGAAATCGTTGCCTTGGTCAGTACCCGTTTGAGTATCCGAGTCGAAGCTGCCAGAGTCATCCGTGAAGTCAACACCTTGGTCTTGACCTCCCGCACTTGTCCAGTCGCTGCCGCCAGATTCCATACCCGCCATATCTGGTTGCTGATCTTGAGCAGAACCTTGCATGGTGTATTGATCATCGACTTCAACTTCAACTGTGCCACTCGCACCTTCTACTGCGCTGCCCAATTCGTCGTAACCTTGGAATTGGATTTCGCTCGTACCTTCGTAACCTTCTGGTAAGTCAACCGATACTGGTTGGTTCAGGTTGCCACTTAATGTGAAGCTGCCATCGCCATTATCCAGTGCGTTGCTTACTGATGCACCATCAGGTAGACCGGACATTTCTGCATAATCCACCGATTCGTTACCACTGACCTCATCTGGAACCGAGATAGAAATGGTATCGCCTGGTGCTGCAGTCACATCAGCTGCGCTCTCCTCTTCACTGTCTGCACCGTTTGCTGCTTGCTCTTCAAGCTGTTGCGCTTCGCCGACTTGCTGCTCTGATGATGCTTGAGCAGTTTGGATTTGTGGCTCGTCGCTTTGCGCTGAATCGTCCGCAACTTGGATGCTCAGATTCTGAGTCGATACTTCACCGTTATCGTTAACCTGAACATCCATAGCCAAATTGCCATCGAAGTCATCGTTCGGCCAGTATGTCCACTCTTCATCACCTGATTTCGCGAAGAAACCAGCATCGTTTGCATCGGCGACATCCAACACTTCTGCTGAAGGGCTAATGCCAAGTTCATCAATCAACTGTGCTTCCGTTAGTGTTAGTGAACCATCATCAGCCAGTGCGTAGCCTTCGCTGGTTGTGGTTTCACCTTCACCTTGGATGTCGACATTAAAGAAGCTCTCAATGCGGTTTTCACCGTCAGTTGCAATGAAGCCAACTTGAACATCTCCGGTGTAGCCTTCTGCTGGTGTGAATTGGTAGTTACCTTGGTTATCGGTCTCTATCACACCTTGACCTTCCATTAGGCTCACTGACTCAATGCTCAAGCTGTCGCCTTCTGCATCGCTCAAGGTCGATAGCATGTCATCATTGGTGAACGACAAGGTGCCATCCGCTGCCATTTCTGTGGTAGAAATGCTGTCGATTTCTGGTGAAGCATTCTCTTGTGGCGCATCTTCTTTCACGACCACACCTGTTTGCTCATCATGAAGCACACCGTCTTTATCAATCACGTAAGCGATATCCGCTTCACCAGTAAAGCCTGGTGCTGGATTGAATGTCCATGTGCCATCACCGTTATCGACTATTTCACCTTGGTTGCGATCAGCTAGGTGAACGAATTTCACTTCATCACCCGCGTCAGCGTCCACATTCTCTGCCAATCCGATTAGGTCATCTGCGGTTAGTATAACTGGCTCACCCGCTAGGGTTTCGAAGTCACCTGAATCGATGCCATCTTCGAACTCTTCTGGCTCGTCACCATAATCCACCGTTGTTGCGGTCACGGTTACGAAGAACTCGCCATTAAAGTCAGCCGGAGGCGTCATTTGCAGGTCTGAGATATCCCACTCGTTCAAGTCGATGTATTGACCCGGTTCCGTGATGGTAACGGTGTTCAAACCATCCGTAACTTCGAAGCCAACAGGGAAACCAGTCATCACTAGGTTACTTAGCGTTTCTGAATCGTCGATTAGACCGACATTCAAGCCTAGGTGACCTGTTTCGTCCTCACCGAAGACTAACGGACCATCATGGTCGGTTGTGATGACTGCGCCATCGGCAACAGGGCGAACAAACACTGGTACATCAAGTACCGTCTCAAACTCACCGTCACTTACCACAACTTGCAAGTCAGAAACCCCTGCAAAATCGCCAGTCGGTGTGAATGTCCAAGTACCGTCACCGTTGTCCGTTACCTCACCACCATCTTCACCTTCTGCGGTGATAATGCGTGATACGACTAGGTTTTCAGTGTCGATATCGCCGAACAAGTTCATCAAGTCGCCAGCGTCGAAGGTGAATGCGCCATCCTCGTCGGTTGCCATAAAGGCATTACCCACATTGAATGGAGCATCGTTGACTGGAATAACATCCACATTCAACGAGCCTTCAACCACTTCTTCACCATCCGTCGCGGTGTAGCCCAGTTCCACCAAACCATTGAAGTCTTGAGTGGTCACCAAGTGGTACATACCATCTGGCTGCTGAGTTAATGTCGCGTTTGCAGGAGCACGAACCGTGATGCTTTCTACGCTGATTTCGTCACCATCAAGATCCGTAACTTGATCAGCGATGTAAGCTGGGTCAATCACCATGACCACATCTTCTTCGCCTTGCATCTGGATGGTTGGCGCTTCTGGTGCATCGTTAACCGCTTCGACGTTTAGATTGCCTTCAACCGGCGTAACTAAATCACCATCGCTGACGCCGAACGACATTGGCACATCACCATTGAAGTTCTCAGCCGGAGTGAATGACCAAGTACCATCACCGTTGTCTAGCAAGTCACCGTATTGCTCATCAATCACTAAGTCGACAGCAGACAGTTCGTCGTAGGTGTTATCGATGTCTGTCGCGTTAGCAAGCAACATGTCCTGCGTGATAAGAATGGTGGTATCTTCGGTGCCAGCAATATTCACTGGCGTTGATTGCGGCGCATCGTTAATTGGGTTCACCGTTAGGTCAACGCCCACTTCCACGCTCGCACCATCGTTATCAATCAAGTCGAAACTTAGGTCGATATCGCCATTGAAGTTCGCATCAGGCGTAATCGTAAAGCTACCATCTTGGTTCTCAATAACGGTTGCATTGGCTACCGCGGTTAAGTTCACTGCTTCTAGATTATCGCTGTCGACGTCACCCGCTTGAGCCAGTAACTGCTCTTGACTCAATGTGATTGAACCGTCTTCATCGACGCTGTAAGCCAAATCGCCAGATACCGGAGCATCGTTGACTGGCAATACATCAATGTTCGCGTTGGTTGTCGCAGTTGCACCGTCTTCATCAGCCACTACTACATCTAGACTTACGCCACCGTTGAAGTTTTCATTTGGTGCGAAGCTATAAGTGCCATCGTCATTCGCCGTTAGAATGCCGTCGCTACCACTGTAAGAGACGCTTTCTAGGCTTACGTCACCTTCCACATCGCTTGATTGCGCTAGCAGTTGCTCTTCCGTGAAGATAATAACTTCGTCTTCATTGACAGAGTAACTTGTCGCACCTGCGATTGGTGGATCGTTCACCTCAAGTACCGTAATACCCGCGGTGGTTGAATCCGTCGCACCGTCTTCATCTACCACAACAACATCTAGGCTCACTTCACCATTGAAGTTCTCGTTTGGCGAGAAGGTGTAAGTACCGTCACCGTTGTCTTGGAACACGCCATCTACGCCGCTGTAGCTGACGCTGTCGATTGCTACTTCGCCTTCGACGTCAGATGAGTTAGCCAATAGTTGTTCGTTACTGATGGTGATCGAATTATCTTCATGCACCGTGTAAGACGTGCTGCCTGCTACTGGTGGATCGTTCTCTGGCGTCACGCTTACGTCGATATTTGCGGTCACGGTATCCGTGCCATCAGAAACATCGAAGGTAAAGTTCACGTCGCCATTGAAGTTTTCGTTTGGCGCGAAGCTGTATGTGCCATCACCATTGTCAGTTAGGACACCGTCAGCACCTGTGTAAGTCACGCCTTCAACAGTTAGGTTGTCACCTTCTACATCCGTCGCGCCTGTTAACAAGTCTGCGTCTGTGAAGGTAAGAAGACCGTCCTCACCCACTGTGAACGCTTGATCTTCTGGCTGTGGTAGGTCGTTAACTGGATTAACCGTTAGATCTGCCGTCGCGACCAAGGTGTCAGAACCATCACTGATATCAAACGTGATATCAATGTCACCATTGAAGTTCGCATCAGGCGTAATGGTAAAGCTGCCATCATCGTTTGCAGTAACCGTTGCATCACCGTCAACCACTAGGTTGGAAGCAGTTAGTGCATCACCTTCTACATCCGTTGCTTGTGCCAACAATTGTTCTTGGCTTAGCGTGATTGAGTTGTCTTCGTCGACACTGTAAGCCAAGTCACCCGATACTGGCGCATCATTGATTGGCAGAACATCAATGTTTGCCGTCGTCGATGCGGTCGCACCATCTTCGTCCACGACTACAACATCAAGATTCACTTCACCATTGAAGTTTTGGTTTGGTGCAAAGCTAAACGTACCATCACCATTGTCGGTAAAGATACCTTCGCTGCCACTGTAGCTCACGCTATCTAGTGCTACCTCACCTTCAATATCGGAAGAGTTTGCCAACAACTGTTCTGCGCTGATGGTGATAACTTCATCTTCATCAATGGTGTAACTGGTTGTACCTGCGATTGGTGGATCGTTCACCTCAAGAACGGTAATACCCGCTGTTGTTGTATCAACCGCGCCGTCCTCGTCAACCACGACAACATCTAGGCTAACATCGCCTGTAAAGTTTTCGTTTGGTGAGAAGGTGTAAGTACCATCGCCATTAATTTCTAGCACACCGTCGTTACCGCTGTAGCTCACGCTGCTGATCGCAACATCACCCTCGATATCAGACGAATTAGCCAGTAGTTGCTCGTCACTGATGGTGATCGAGTTGTCTTCATGCACTGTGTAAGACGTGCTGCCCGCAACTGGTGGATCGTTCTCTGGCGTAACTGTTACATCGATATTTGCCGTCACGGTATCCGCGCCATCGGAAACATCGAAAGTGAAGTTCACATCGCCATTGAAGTTCTCATTCGGTGCGAAGCTGTAAGTGCCGTCACCATTGTCGGTGAGAACACCGTCTGCACCTGTGTAAGTCACGCCTTCAACTGTTAGGTTGTCACCTTCTACATCCGTCGCGCCTGTTAACAAGTCAGCATCGGTGAAGGTAAGAAGACCGTCCTCACCCACAGTGAACGCTTGATCTTGTGGCTCTGGTGCGTCATTGACTGGCGTTACCGTTAAGTCGAGACCAGCCGCAACCACTTCTTCGCCATCCGTGACATCGTAACTAAACTCAATGTCACCGTAGAAGTTCTCGCTCGGAGTAATGGTGAAGCTGCCATCCTCGTTCATTTCAACCGTTGCATTTTCATCATTGGTGCTCAGGTTGATTGCGCTCAGATCGTCACCATCAATATCAACAGCGTGCTCCAGTAACTGCTCTTGAGTCAGCGTAATGCTGTTGTCTTCAGCAGTTACCGCAGTGATATCACCCGTCACTTCTGGTGCATCATTGGTTGGCGAGATATGAATCGTCACATCTTGCGTCGCTGTCGCCGTGGTTCCGGTATCTACATCCGTAGAGGTTGCATTCACGGTTAGCGTCACATCGCCATTGAAGTCCGCAGAAGGGATAAACTCTAGTCCTTCTAGCTCGCCTGGTTGTAGTGACCAAGTGCCGTCGCCATTATCAACACCCGCTGATAATGCGCTGCCTTCTGGCACATCTTCAATCAAGATAGCGAGGTTTTCTGAGCCATCGGTATCGGTCAATGCTGCATCGATATCAAGCGGCACAGGTGTATCTTCGGTACCAATGATTTGGTAATCCGCATCCGCTACCGTGATTTCGATGTTGTCGATACCGAACGATTCATCCCAAACGTCTTGATTCAAGGTTGAGCCGAAGCCCAGTTGCAATTCACCATCCTCGACAGGAACCGTTAGGTTGATTTGGTGAGCTTGGTCATTCCAACCACTGAAGCCTTCACGTTGAGAGGCTCCGTGGATCACTTCACCCACTTCATTACCATCTGAGTCGTAAAGCGTTGTCGTACCATCTTGAGTACGGAACGCGGAGTTTTCCAAGGTGGTTAGCTGTTCACCGCCCACAAAGATTTGGAACGACTCGCCATCCCAAGAATCGATTTCGTAGAAGCTAAATGAGATATTCACTTCATTGACATCGCTTGGGATCTCGTAGGTTTTGCTGACCGCTTCATCACCGCCAGTGCCACCAATACGACCCAGCATATCGCCCGTTTCGAAGCCTTGAGAGCTTTCAGTGTTCGCGTTCCAACCGTTCGAGCCAGACTCGAAGTTATCAGACGCAATCACCAAGTCTGAAGCAATAGACAGCTCTGGCATATCAACCACAGATTGAACATCAATGTTCGCTTCTGCTGGCACGGTTGCGGTGCCATCGTTGACGTCAAACGTCACGTTCACGTTGCCATCGAAGTTTTCGTTTGGTGCGAAGGTGTACGTGCCGTCACCGTTATCAACCAAAGTACCGCTGTCAGAAGCAACGTTTTCAACCGTTAGGTTATCACCATCGATATCACCTGCATTTTGCAGCAGTTGCTCTTCGGTGAAGGTGAAGCTTGTGTCTTCTTGCGTGACGAACTGTGGCTGACCAACCGTTGGTAGGTCGTTCACTGGGTTCACAGTCAGATCGGCAGTGGCTTGAATGGTCGCATCGCCGTCCGTAATGTCGAAGCTCAGATCAATGTCGCCATTGAAGTCCGCATCCGGTGTGATAGTGAAGCTGCCGTCATTATTCGCAACAACGGTCGCATTGCCGTCAACAGTGAGGTTAGATGCCGTTAGGTCATCGCCATCCACGTCGCCGGCTTGAGCAAGAAGCTGCTCTTGGCTTAGCGTGATAGAACCGTCTTCATCCACGCTGTATGCCAAATCACCTGATACTGGCGCATCATTGATTGGCAATACATCGATGCTTGCATTGGTTGACGCAGTTGCACCGTCTTCATCAACAACGACAACATTTAGGCTAACATCACCGTTGAAGTTTTCGTTTGGTGCGAAGCTGAATGTACCGTCGCCGTTGTCAGTAAAGATACCGTCGGAGCCGCTGTAGCTGACGCTATCAATCGCGACATCACCTTCAACGTCAGAAGCATTCGCCAATAGCTGCTCAGAGCTAATGGTGATGACTTCATCTTCGTTCACTGAGTAGCTGGTCGCGCCTGCGATTGGTGGATCGTTCACCTCAAGTACCGTAATACCTGCGGTGGTTGAATCCGTCGCACCGTCTTCATCGACAACCACAACGTCAAGGCTCACTTCACCATTGAAGTTCTCGTTTGGCGAGAAGGTGTAAGTGCCGTCACCATTGTCTTGGAACACGCCATCTGCGCCACTGTAGCTGACACTATCAATCGCGACTTCGCCTTCGACGTCAGATGAGTTAGCCAATAACTGCTCGTTACTGATGGTGATCGAATTGTCTTCGTGTACGGTGTAAGACGTGCTGCCTGCCACTGGTGGATCATTCTCTGGCGTCACGCTTACGTCGATATTTGCGGTCACGGTATCCGTGCCGTCAGAAACATCGAAGGTAAAGTTCACGTCGCCATTGAAGTTCTCGTTTGGCGCGAAGCTGTAAGTGCCATCACCGTTGTCGGTTAGGACACCATCTGCACCAGTGTAGCTCACACCTTCTACCGATAGGTCATCGCCATCGATATCCGTTGCGCCATCAAGCAGATCTTCATCAGTGAACAGCAAGACGCCATCTTCACCAATGGTGAACGCTTGATCTTCTGGCTGTGGTAGGTCGTTAACTGGATTAACCGTCAGGTCAGCCGTTGCAACAATAGTGTCGCTGCCGTCCGTAATGTCGAAGCTCAGATCAATGTCGCCATTGAAGTCTGCATCCGGTGTGATTGTGAAGCTGCCGTCATCGTTTGCAACAACGGTCGCATTGCCGTCAACAGTCAGGTTGGATGCAGTTAGGTCATCACCATCCACGTCGCCTGCTTGTGCAAGAAGTTGCTCTTGGCTGAGAGTGATAGAACCATCTTCATCCACGCTGTAAGCCAAATCACCTGATACCGGAGCATCATTGACAGGAAGAACATCGATGTTGGCATTGGTTGCTACCGTTGCACCATCTTCATCGGTCACAACAACATCTAGACTGACGTCACCGTTGAAGTTTTCGTTTGGTGCGAAGCTGAATGTGCCATCGCCGTTGTCAGTAAAGATACCGTCGGAGCCGCTGTAGCTGACGCTATCAATCGCAACTTCACCTTCAACATCAGAAGCGTTCGCCAATAGCTGTTCAGAGCTAATGGTGATGACTTCGTCTTCGTTCACTGAGTAGCTAGTCGCACCTGCGATTGGTGGATCGTTCACCTCAAGAACAGTAATGCCAGCGGTGGTTGAGTCCGTCGCACCGTCTTCATCTACTACGACAACATCTAGGCTCACTTCGCCATTGAAGTTCTCGTTTGGCGAGAAGGTGTACGTACCGTCACCATTGTCTTGGAACACACCATCTGTGCCGCTGTAGCTCACGCTATCAATCGCCACTTCGCCTTCTATATCAGACGAGTTAGCCAACAGCTGTTCGTTACTGATGGTGATCGAGTTGTCTTCATGCACTGTGTAAGATGTGCTACCTGCCACTGGTGGATCGTTCTCTGGTGTGACTGTCACATCGATATTCGCAGTCACGGTGTCCGTGCCATCGGAAACATCGAAGGTGAAGTTCACATCACCATTGAAGTTCTCATTCGGTGCGAAGCTATATGTACCATCGCCATTGTCAGTTAGGACACCGTCCGCGCCTGTGTAAGTGACACCTTCTACCGATAGATCATCGCCATCGATGTCCGTTGCACCATCCAACAGGTCTTGATCAGTGAAGGTCAACACGCCATCTTCACCAATGGTGAACGCTTGATCTTCTGGCTGCGGCAAATCATTAACTGGGTTAACGGTTAGGTCCGCCGTTGCAACAATAGTATCGCTGCCGTCGTTGATATCGAACGTGATATCAATGTCGCCATTGAAGTTCGCATCTGGCGTGATAGTGAAGCTACCATCGTCGTTTGCCGTAACCGTTGCATCACCGTCAACCACTAGGTTAGACGCAGTCAGCGCATCACCTTCTACATCCGATGCTTGAGCAAGTAGCTGCTCTTGGCTTAGCGTAATTGAATTGTCTTCATCAACGCTGTACGCCAAGTTACCAGATACAGGTGCATCATTGATTGGTAAGACATCGACTGTGATGTAAGTATCAACCCCTGCGCCATCTTCATCGCGAATGGTCACATCCAACTGTACTTGACCGTTGAAGTTTTCATTCGGTGCAAAGCTACAAGTACCATCACCGTTTACTGAGAAGATGCCATCTGGACCGTCGTAGCTGATGCCTACTAGCTCAACATCCCCTTCAACATCCGAAGCATTCAGTAGCACTTGCGATTCACTGAAGGTTAGAACTTGGTCTTCATCGATAGTGTATGCGGTAGGACCTGCGATTGGTGGGTCATTTACCTCAATCACAGTAATGCCTGCAGTGGTCGAGTCCGTTGCACCATCTTCATCGACAACGACAACATCTAGGCTCACCTCGCCGCTGAAATTTTCGTTTGGTGAGAAGGTGTACGTACCATCACCGTTGATTTCCAGCACGCCATCGTTACCGCTGTAGCTCACGCTATCAATCGCCACTTCGCCTTCTATATCAGACGAGTTAGCCAACAGCTGTTCGTTACTAATGGTAATCGAATTGTCTTCATGAACGGTGTAAGCCGTGCTGCCTGCAACCGGTGGATCGTTCTCCGGCGTCACGCTTACGTCGATATTCGCCGTCACGGTATCCGTGCCATCGGAAACATCGAAAGTGAAGTTCACGTCGCCATTAAAGTTCTCGTTTGGTGCGAAGCTATATGTGCCATCACCATTGTCAGTAAGAACACCGTCCGCCCCTGTGTAAGTGACGCCCTCAACAGATAAGTCATCCCCTTCAATATCGGTAGCGCCTGTTAGGAGATCCGCATCAGTAAAGGTCAGCACACCATCTTCACCAATGGTGAACGCTTGATCTTGTGGTTCAGGCGCATCGTTAACTGGTGACACCAATAACTCAAGGTTGGTTGAGACAACATCATCGCCGTCAGACACATCGAACGTAAAGGTGATGTCACCATTAAAGTCCGCATCTGGCGTTAAGGTGTAAGTACCGTCACCATTGTCTGTGATGGTGATATTTTCATCATCCGTTGCCAAGTTCAGTGCTGTCAGTTGGTCTCCATCCAAGTCACGCGCATTAGCGAGCAAATCTTCTTGCGTGATTAGGATTGAACCATCTTCTTCAACCACAGCAGAAACAGGCAATGCTTCAGGCGTATGTTCAATGTGAGCACCCGTTGCATTGACGTAGATGGTTTGAGAAACGGTTTCAGAATCATTATTTGATAGCTCTGTCGCCGTTGCCGTTACATTGATTTCTAACTGTTGGTTAAAGTCTTCTGGCAATTGAATCTGTAGCTCTTGTTCAATTGCTGTGGTTGGAAGCGTTACAGAACCATCTGGACCGACTGTTACTTCACCACTGTAGATCTGGCTGTTCACTTCACCTACATCAATGGTGAAGTTGAAGTCACTATAATCGGCATCGCCGCCACCGTAGAGATCTTCAAAGCCGTAAACCAGTTCACCGTCTTCGTTCACAGTAGTTCGAGTATGTTCAATGCCATCTTGGTTGAGCTCTGAGCTTGTGCCGCCATGGAAGACTGCATCACCAAATTGGCTTTGAATCACGGTTTCAGAACCATCAGCACCCACAAACACGAGTTGTGGGTCGACCGTATCCATGTTCGCAGGAGAGCCATCTGCCGCACGGAACTCATACTGACCATCTTGCATGGACGCAAAGTCATTGAAGTTATGACCGTTAGGAATCAAGAATAGGTTGAAGCTTTCCCCTTCCGAGATTTGGAAGCTGAACTGATCTTGTCCCGGAATGAGGTCACCGCCTCCGCCAACTTGAGAGGCGTTTTCGTACACCACTTCAACGCCCGTGATATTGCCGTCTTCATCAACTTTGTAATAGCCAGCTGCGTTTTGGTAACCCGCGGTTTCACCTTCAAAGGTAACCGTGATTTCAGTATCATTGAAACTGGTGATACCGTTGTCTTGATCGTTAAGTACCCCTTCGTTGTCGTAGCTGATCACTGAACCTTCTGGAACACCATCAACGGTCACAGTCAGCGTTTCTGACAAGTCTTGGTCAACCAATGCTGCGGCGATGTTCACTTCAACAATACCGCCTGGCTCAACCAAGATCGCTTGGTCATCCACGTTTCGACCGTCGCCATCAGTGATGACTAGGTCTGGCGCATCTGCTACGGCTTCGATATGGACATTAATGTCTTGTTCAACTTCATCCGTACCGTCAGAAACCGTAAAGCTGAACTGTAAGTCACCACTGAAGTGCTCTTCTGGTACGAAGCTAAATGTACCGTCACCGTTGTCCGTTACAGTACCTTCATCACCCGAGTAGTTAATGCTCGTAACAGTGAGGTCATCACCATCAATATCAATCGCGCCACTTAGCAGATCTTCTTGCGTGAACAGGATGCTGCCATCCTCTTCAATGTGGTACATGCCAGGTGCAACAATTGGAATGTCATTAACTGGGTTCACCGTCAATGTCATTTCATTGGCAACACTCAATTCACCGTCGCTCACTTCATAAGTAAACTCGATGTCTCCATTGAAGTGCTGTGAAGGTGTAACGGTAAAGGTGCCGTCGCCGTTATCCACGATAGAGGCATTCGGATCATTGGTTTCTAGTGCCGTTGCGTATAGGTCATCACCATCTTGATCGCTAGCGTTTTCAAGCAGCATTTCTTGTGTCACGAGAATAGAACCATCCTCGTCCACGTCTGCCACGATTGGTGCTGCTTCTGGTGCGTCGTTGACGAACTCAACTTTCAAGTCGATGTTTGCCGCCACCACATCGGTGCCATCGCTTACATCAAACGTGAGGTCAACATTACCAAAGAAGCCCTGCTCTGGCGTTAACGTGTAAGTGCCATCGCCATTGTCTGTCACTTGAACCGTGTCGCTTAAACTCGTCACGTTCACAACAGATAAGTCATCGCCTTCGATGTCCGTCGCTTGAGCCAGCAGCTCTGCTTCAGTAATCGTGATGGCTTCGCCGTCTTCTGTGGTGAAGGACAAATCAGGCACATCTGGCAGGTCGTTCACTGGATTAACGGTAAGGTTTAGATCCGCGGCGACGGTTTCAATCGCGTCAGTTACGTCATAAGTAAATTCAATTTCACCAAAGAAGTTTTCGCTCGGTGTAATCGTGAAGCTACCATCAGCGTTCTCAACGATGGTTGCATTAGGATCGTTGGTCGACAGGTTCACCGCTTCAAGGTTGTCACCATCCACGTCCGTCGCGTTCGCTAACAAGTCTTCTTGAGTGATGGTAATTGAGCCATCTTCATCGACGACCGCATCAACAGGACCGCTGACCTCTGGACCTTCGTTGACGATCTCAACATCGATCTTCGCTGTGCTTGGTGCACTTGCTTGACCGTCGCTGATGTCGAAGGTCAGGTTCACTTCACCGTAGAAGTTCGAAGTTGGCTCGAAGGTAAAGGTGTTGTCGCCGTTGTCTGTCAACGTACCTTGTGACTGGTCAACAAGCAGCAGGTTCTCGATATGCAGAATGTCGCCATCCACATCAGTCGCACCTGATAACAGGTCTTTTACTTCGATGATGATGGTGCCGTTTTCTAGCATTTGAGTATGCAGCGGCGCACCAGGAACTGGCACATCGTTGACTGGAATAACGGTCAGATCTAGATGGGTATCGACTTCATCGGTGCCATCGAAGACTTTGTAATCGATGTCGACTTCACCATTGAAGTTTTCATTCGGCATAAAGGTGTAAGTGCCGTCGCCATTGTCGACAAGCTCACCGTTATCACCGCTGTAAGAGATATCAGAGATAGACAGCGCATCGCCTTCCACGTCACTTGCATTGGCAAGCAAATCATCCGCGCTAAACGTAATGCCCACATCCTCATCAGTCGACAACACAATCGGACCAGAAACAATTGGTGCATCGTTTACTGCTTCAAAGTTGATGTTGATGATGTTGTCGTCAGTGAGTTCACCATCTGTAACTTGGTAACCAAGCTCAATCTCACCGTAGAAGTTCTCATCTGGTGTGACTGTCCATGTACCATCGCCGTTGTCGGTTAACGTAGCGTGCTCCGCGTTATCCCCCACCAGCTCTAGGTTTTGAATATCAAGAACATCGCTATCGATATCACTCGCTTGTGCTAAAAGCTGTTCTTCTGTGATTACCACAGAGGCAAACTGCGTAGAACCTTCGGTATCGATGGTCACATTTGGCAGGTCAGCGGTCAGTTCGATTTCACTGTCACCTTCACGGATATTCAGTTCTACCGTTTCAGTGATTTCCGTGCCGTCCACGCCAATAGATGTGAACACCGCTTCATCATGACAAGTTTGCGAAACCGTCATGTTTTGAACCACGTAAGTACCGTTACCTTGAATCGTTCCTAACTCAAAGTAAGACACTGGCTCGTTCACCGTTAGGGTGTAATCCGTCTCATAGCTACCACGATCTTCTTTGTGGTAAGTCATCGAGTCGATCAAGTCACCATCAGAGTTAAACGCGCGAATTTCGACTTCGGTAAAGTGGCGAGACTCTTCCATAAACCAGCCGCCTAGACCATCTAGGTGGAAGCTGATTTCGTTGATGTCTTGACCTTCAACGGTCACAGTCAGTTTTTCATCACCGCTCAAGCCTTGGCGGTCAGTATCGCCAATACCGTGACCAATGTGTGTTTTACCATTCCACGCACCGAGTGGGTCATCATTACTTTGAACGGTAACTTTCAAATCACCATCAACAAACTCACGTGTGTAAGGGTCAACAGCAGTACCCCAATCATCAAGGCTAGCGTTGTCGTCTAAGGTACCAATTTGACTCGTATGCGTACCGTTCGCCAATGCATCATCATTTGGAATGAAGCGCACTTCCGTGTCTGCAGGAACCTCCTGCCCGACTTCTAGCTGTACCCATTCGTCATTTAGATTTGCTTCAATGATGCCATTTTCAGGGGCTTGGTCGAGACGTAACGCAGGCTCTTCACGCAGAGAAACACCCACGGTTTGGTCTTCTTCTGCTTGAATAAAGATCTCGTCGCCCGCTTCTGGCGCATCGTTGACAGGATTAACGGTCAGATCCAACGTGGTCAGAACATCATTTTCGCCATCGCTGATGTTGTAAGTGAAGTCCAACTCACCGTTAAAGTTTTCCGTATGCGTAATCGTGAATGAACCATCATCGTTGGCTACGATCGTCGCATCTGGGTCATTGGTTTGTAGATTGCTGGCAACAAGGTCATCACCTTCAATGTCTGTCGCATTCGCAAGCAACTGTTCTTGCGTGATGGTGATGGCGTTATCTTCATCCACCTCCGCTTGAATGCCTGATGTTTCAGGTGCGTCATTCACCGCGATAACATCGATGCCTGCGGTTGTCGTATCCGTTGCACCATCTTGGTCAATAACCGTAACGTCGAGCGAAATGTTACCGTCAAAGTTCTCATTTGGCGTGAAGGTATATGTGCCGTCGCCATTGTCCACGAAGCTACCGTCGTTACCAGAGTAGCTAACATTCGCCAAGGCTACGTCGCCTTCCACATCAGAAGAGTTGGCTAGCAACTGCTCGTCACTAATGGTAATTTGACCATCTTCTTGAACCGTGTAAGACGTAGAACCTGCCACCGGTGGATCGTTCACTGGTGTCACGCTGACATCAATGAATGCTGGTGTTGAACCTGTGCCGTCAGACACATCGAATGTGAACTGAACATCACCGTTGAAGTTCTCATTCGGCGCGAAGCTGTAAGTGCCATCGCCATTGTCGGTAAGCACACCATCCGCACCTGTGTAGAGAACGTTTTCGATAGACAGATCATCGCCATCAATATCCGATGCGCCTTCCAATAGGTCTGCATCCGTGAACAGCAGGGTGCCATCTTCTTCTACCGTGAACTGTTGATCTTGCGCTTGTGGCAAGTCATTCACAGGATTAACCGTAATATCCAGACCAACTTGTACCGAGCCACCATCGTTATCAATGATATCGAAGGTCAGATCTAGGTCGCCGTTGTAGTTTTCATCCGGTGTGATGGTGTAACTGCCATCATCGTTGTATTGAATTGTCGCGTTGTCATCTGTCGATAGATTGATGGCTTCAAGGTTCTCGCTATCAATATCGCCCGCTTTGGCAAGCAGCTGCTCTTGGCTTAGCGTGATTGAGCTGTCTTCGTTGATGGTGTAAGCCAAATCACCCGATACTGGTGGATCGTTGATTGGCAATACGTCGACATTGATGTGCGTATCAACGGTTGCCCCGTTCTCATCTTGAATGGTCACATCCAACTGAACTTGACCATTGAAGTTCTCGTTTGGTGCAAAGCTGCAAGTACCATCGCCATTGACGGTAAAGATACCATCCGAGCCTTCATAACTGATGCCAACAAGCTCTACATCGCCCTCGATATCAGATGCGTTGGCAAGAATTTGTGACTCACTGAATGTCAGTACTGAATCTTCGTCAACCGTGTAAGACGTTGGACCGGCAACTGGAGGATCATTCACTTCAATGACCGTAATGCCTGCGGTCGTTTCGTCAATCGCACCTTGCTCATCCGCCACAATCACATCAAGGCTGATATCACCACTGAAGTTCTCATTCGGCATGAAGGTGTAAGTACCGTCACCGTTGTCTTGGAATACGCCATCGGTGCCTGAATAGGTCACGCTATCGATGGACACCGCGCCTTCCACATCCGAAGAGTTAGCCAGAAGCTGCTCGTCGGAAATGGTAATTGCGTTGTCTTCATCAACCGTGTAAGACGTAGAACCCGCAACCGGAGGATCGTTCACTGGAGTGACGCTCACGTCCACATTTGCTGGTACGGTTTCAGTACCGTCAGAAACACCAAAGCTAAAGCTGACGTCTCCGTTAAAGTTTTCATTTGGAGCAAAGGTGTAAGTACCATCGCCGTGGTCAGTCAACACACCATCGCTGCCAGTGTAGCTAATGCCATCAACCGTTAAGTTATCGCCATCGATGTCGGTCGCGCCGGCAAGCAAGTCTGCATCGGTAAACTGAAGCGTGCCATCTTCTTCAACACTGAACTGCTGGTCTTGAGGAACAGGAAGATCGTTAACCGGATTAACCGTTAGATCCGCCGTTGCTTGGATAGTGTCTGTACCGTCCGTAATGTTGAATTGGATATCAATGTCACCATTAAAGTCCGCATCTGGTGTAATCGTGAAGCTGCCATCATCGTTCGCTGTAACGGTTGCGTTTCCATCGACCGTCAAATCGCTAGCAGTCAGGTCATCGCCCTCAATATCAGACGCTTGAGAAAGAAGCTGCTCTTGGCTGAGTGTAATCGCTCCATCTTCATCAACACTGTAAGCCAAATCACCCGATACTGGCGCATCATTGATTGGCAATACATTCACATTAATGACGGTATCAACTTCTGCTCCATCTTCATCTCGAATGGTCACATCAAGTTGAACTTGCCCGTTAAAGTTCTCGTTTGGCGCGAAGCTGCACGTGCCATCATCGTTAACGGTGAAAATGCCATCCGGACCATCGTAACTAATGCCAACAAGCTCTACATCGCCTTCCACATCAGAGGCATTCAGCAGCACTTGCGATTCACTGAAGGTCAGAACTGAATCTTCATCAATGGTGTAAGAAGTTGGTCCTGCGACTGGTGGATCGTTCACTTCCAGCACCGTAATGCCAGCAGTGGTGGCATCCGTTGCGCCTTCTTCATCAGCGACGACAACATCAAGCGTCACTTCACCATTAAAGTTTTCATTTGGAGAGAAGGTGTACGTGCCGTCACCATTGATTTGCAACACACCATCGCTGCCAGAGTAGCTCACGCTATCAATCGAGACATCCCCTTCTAAATCCGAAGAGTTTGCCAACAGCTGCGCGTCAGAAATGGTAATAGAATTGTCTTCGTGAACTGTGTAAGACGTTGAACCAGCCACAGGAGGATCATTCACCGGCGTGACGCTCACATCTACATTCGCTGAAACCGTATCTGTGCCATCAGACACGTCGAAACTGAAGTTCACATCGCCATTGAAGTTCTCATTTGGCGCAAAGCTATATGTGCCATCACCATTGTCAGTTAGAACGCCATCGGTGCCTTCATAGCTGATTCCCGTTACAGAAAGGTCATCGCCTTCAATGTCGGTAGCACCTGCAAGCAGATCCGCTTCAGTAAATTGCAGCGTGCCGTCCTCTTCCACACTAAATTGTTGGTCTTGAGGAACCGGCAGATCGTTGATTGGATTAACGGTTAGGTCAGCGGTTGCTTGAACGGTATTCGTGCCATCTGAGATATCGAAGCTGATGTCGATATCACCATTGAAATCTGCGTCTGGCGTGATAGTGAAGCTGCCATCGTCGTTTTGAGTCACCGTCGCATTGCCATCTACTGAAAGGTTAGACGCCGTCAGTGCATCGCCTTCCACATCGGAAGCTTGTGACAACAACTGCTCTTGGCTCAAACGAATCGAGCCATCTTCATCCACCGAGTAAGCAAGATTGCCTGATACTGGCGCATCATCGACAGGTGTAACGCTTACATCAATGTTGGCAGAAACCGTATCTGTGCCGTCGGACACATCAAAGCTGAAGTTCACATCACCATTGAAGTTTTCATTTGGCGCAAAAGTGTAAGTCCCATTACCGTTGTCGGTCAGGATGCCATCGCCACCGTCGTAGCTCACACCTTCAACGGTGAGGTTATCGCCTTCAATATCGGTAGCGCCAGTAAGCAGGTCTGCGTCCGTAAAGATCAGCGTGCCATCTTCTTCCACGCTAAACTGCTGGTCTTGAGGAACCGGCAAATCGTTGATTGGGTTAACGGTTAGATCAGCGGTTGCTTGAACGGTGTTCGTGCCATCTGAGATATCGAAGCTGATGTCGATATCTCCGTTGAAATCTGCGTCCGGCGTGATAGTGAAGCTACCATCGTCGTTTTGAGTCACCGTCGCGTTGCCATCTACCGAAAGGTTAGACGCCGTCAGTGCATCGCCTTCCACATCGGAAGCTTGCGACAACAACTGCTCTTGGCTCAAACGAATCGAGCCATCTTCATCCACCGAGTAAGCAAGATTGCCTGATACTGGTGCGTCATCGACAGGCGTAACACTGACATCAATGTTGGCAGAAACCATATCTGTGCCGTCGGACACATCAAAGCTGAAGTTCACATCACCATTGAAGTTTTCATTTGGAGCAAAAGTGTAAGTCCCATTACCGTTATCGGTCAGGATGCCGTCGCCACCATCGTAGCTCACACCTTCAACGGTTAGGTTGTCGCCTTCAATATCCGTTGCGCCAGCAAGCAGGTCAGCATCGGTGAAGATCAGCGTGCCGTCCTCTTCCACCTCAAAGGTTTTATCTTCAGGCACTGGTGCGTCATTGATTGGACGAACAGTTAAATCAATCGAGCTAGAAATGGTTTCTTGACCATCACTGATATCAAACGTTAAGCCGAGTTCACCATTAAAATCAGTATCAGGTGTGACGGTATAAGTGCCATCACCATTATCCACAACCGATGCATTAGCACCCACTTGCACGTTGAATGCGGCAAGATCATCGCCATCAACATCACTCGCGTATCCGAGAAGTTGTTCTTGAGTGAAGGTAATAGTGCCATCTTCATCCATGATGTATGCCAGATCTTGCCCTACTTCTGGCGCGTCATTTTCACCTTCGACTTTAATCTGGAACGTTTCGCTCGTAGTTTCGGAGTCGAAATCGTCTTCTACTTGCGTCGTAGTTTCTTCGCTGGTGTCTTGTACATCCACCGCGAAGCTCTCTTCAGTGGTTTCTGAATCTAGCTCGTCACCACCTTGAGAACCTTCAGAGTCTGAAGAAGCACTTGGCGCAGATGAAGTTTGTACCGCTTGTCCTTGCGCTTCATTGCCTTCTGCGTCCGAACCACCTTCAGAGCCAGAGGCATCACCACCACCGACCGCTTGGGCACCCGCCCCAGAATCCGAACCACCGCTGCCCAGAGCCTCGTCACCTGATTCTCCGCTAGAAGCTACACTATCAACAACATTGGATTGTGCAGCGTCAGAGTCGCTGCTACTTTCAGTATCCTCTTCTTGAACTGCGCCACCCGAGCTCACTGCTTCTTCTTCCGTACCCGCGCCACTAGGATTTTCTTCCATCGCACGATTGGCTTCATCAACAGCATCTGCACTTTCAGCACCAGTCGCTACAGTCGAAGAGACGGTCGACTGCTGTTTTTCTTCTTTTGTCCCCGTATCCTTCGTTTCTGTTTGCTCTACCGCATCGTTAAGCTTTTCATTGTCTTTTTCTTGATTAGTGTCGCCTGCCATTACAGCCTCCGTTGCTTTTTAGCTAACTGATCGTATTTAGAGGCAGTAAAGGACACCATTTTTAGAAACCAACTTTTTTATACAACTTTTTTCATACCTTTCGAGTTCCATAAAAACAAAAAAATTTGAAAACCCAGTATAAAGATCCTTACTTGTTGTCATTAAAGCAATTAGTGCGGTGGGATAATGATAAATATGACAAATCTGTTGCGCTCAGTCGACAACAGCCATAAAGGGCTGCAATTGCTATTAGGCGATTTTTACCAAGATTTCAGTGACGCAGGGATTGATATTGAGATGCTGCATAAACAAAACCGTTTTGAAGCACTCAGATGTTATTCAAAAAGACTAAAGACCATTCTCGTCTTGTTATGTGATGACGACTTACCACCAAAATTGGCAAAGCTTGAACACTTAAACAAACACCATTTCCCTGCTCCTAATGAATTGATTGAGGACGTTAAAACCGAGCTTAACAACGTAAACAAACAAATTAGCCAGCTGTTAAAAATCGAAAATTCAATCGATAGCCGCACAGGTAGTGAATCGTAGGGGTGGCTCATGAGTAATAAGCAAATAGAACATCACCTCAAAAAGGCGCTCGTTTCGAACAACGAAGCTTCGAAGGTAACAACAGACGATACAATCGTGCTAGCCAGTGCAATGACCAGCGTACACAAAACCTTGCTGGTTATCTTTTTGCTTTCCATGGTGGCTATCGCCGTGGCATCTCAGGCTCGTATCGACATTGTGGTGTCGGTGCGCGGTGAGCTATTGCTCGAATCTGACATCGAAAAAGTGCAACACCTTGAAGGCGGTATTCTAGAAGAAATGCTAGTGCGCAAAGGCGAAGTAGTTTACGAAGGTCAGCCTATTGCACGCCTTCGCTCTCTGGATAGAAACACTCAACTCGATACGGTAAACACAGAGATCATTCAGCTAGAGCTAGACAAGATTCGTTACGAAAGCCTGCGCGATATGGTGGAACCCGATTTTTCTGCCTACATCGAAAAGTACCCAGAATTAGTGCAAGTCAACATGAATACCTGGCAGCAAGAATTTTCTAAAAACCGTTCCAATGAAGAGTTGATCACTCACGATATCCAACATAAGAATTCGCTTATTGATTCAATGCTCAAGCGCCGTAAAAGCTCCGAGAACCAGCTCTCCTTGATACGCAAGCAGCTCAATATTAAGAACACCTTGTACAAAGAGGAAATGGCGTCTTACGTCGATGTTCTGAATATGCAGGTTCAAGAGTCAAACATGGTGCGTGAGATAGAAAACCTTGATGAGTCGGTCATGAATGAGCGCTTCCAACTCGACAAACTAGAGAAGCAGTACCGAGACTTGGTGGAGAATCGTAATGCCGAGTATCAAGCACAAATCATTCAAGCAAACAAGGACTTAAAGTTGAAGCGTATATTACGTCCTCAACACTCAGATAAAGTGGATCGCCTCGTGGTTTACGCCCCTATTGACGGTGTAGTAGATAAAGTGCACTTCAACTTCCGCTCCGCTGTGATACCGCCAGGTGAAAGCATCGCGGACATTGCACCGATCAATAACGCCCTTCACGGAGAGGCGAAGATCCCGCGTAAAGACATGGGTTTTGTAGAAATCGGACAAGCGGTCAAAGTGAAGATGGATACCTACAACTTTGCCAAATACGGATTTTTGGAAGGTCGAATTGCATCGATCAGCCGTTCTTCTTATGAAGAAGAAGACGCAGAATTCTATCTCGCGGAAATCCAAATCAGTCAAAACTATCTAGAGCGCGGAGGCACACAATACAAGCTGTCCCCTTATATGGAGTTTACCGCAGACGTGAAAACAGGTTCACGCCGGGTGATCGAATACGCAGCGAAGCCGGTTATGTCGGCTATCGAAGACGCATTCGATGAGAGGTGATGGATGAGTAGCAAACCTTCTTACAATATTTCCGTTCCTGTTATGCGCCTAAGCATCGCTTTCAGCTTGATGCTGGCTGCCCTCGCCTTTTATTTGTATATCTCTTGGGAAAAAGTGGATTCAGTCGAGAAAGTGCAAAACGCGCCTCTGTTGGTTCAAGCTCAACAGCTCAACCAAACTATCGAGTTTGATATTCAAACGCTTCAACGCTGTTTAAGCGCACGTTATTGCAGTACAACAGAGCTTGATTTTGAGGTTCTGAAAGACGAAATTGACCAATTTAAGTCGCTCGCGTCACTCAACAAAACCGAGTTTAGCTTGGTGGGCGCGACCGAATACACGCAGCTTGAACTGGCAATCAATCGCTTCTCAGACAGCCAAAAAACACGCGACGATGTGTTGGCACTATACCTCTCGCTCACCAATAACTACCTACAAATGGACGACAACTACCGGACCATATTTAACAACCATGCGAGCGACCTAATGATGGAGAAAAACGAGTTCTTCATTTGGTTGTTTGTGGTCGTTGTCGTACTGGTTGGTATCGCAGTGCTATCGAACTTGGTGGCAATCCTTAAACTGAAAAAATCCAGTTCGAATGAGCGAGACATTGACCAAGAATTTGATGGGCTTTATCAAGAGCTCAAACAACTGGATTTACAAAGGCTGGAAGAGTTGCTCAATGAAGTGAGCATCAATCCGAAGCAGCGTCAGATCTACTCACACCTAAAACTGATTTTCAGCAACCTCGAAGAGCAAAAACGCAATAACGATCTCTACAAGCAGCTCTATGCTCTGATTGGTTACGAGATTCGTGGCATCACCAACACCATTAACGGCGGCGTGCAATATCTCGTTCAAGAGACCGATGAGAGCGGCGTGTTGATGGCGCAAGATATAACCTCGGCTGCCAATACCCTGTCTGAATTGGCAGAGAACTACAACCGACTCATTTCACAAGGGACCGAGAGCAAATCGAAAGAGTTTTCACTACTGAATGTACTGTCTGAATTGATGATTCACATCAGTTCAAAAGTGCAGCGAAATGAAGGTGAGCTAGACTGCTTTATCTCGGATAACTTACCAAACCGTGTTGAAGGACAATCCACCAGCTTATTCTGGGTGTTGTTCCTTCAGCTATCAAATGCCATCCAACTCAAAGCCGACAAGAAACTGTTTGTCACCATTGAATCAGGTGCGGCGTCAGACATTGAAAATACCCGCCTGACCATCAATCTAAACTTCTTAACCACGCTGGATGTGCCGTTTGCCAAGCTCAATACCCTACACTGGAGCGACCATAAACAGCACACTGCAACCAAAGACGATTTGGCGAAAAGCGTGTTGAAAGATTATGGCTATTACGAGAGCCATTGGTATCAATCGGGCAATCAGGAACGTTTTCAAATTCAGCTCGATTTGAAAGCCAAAAGCTTCCACACCGAGAAAACTCGCTTCGACAATAAGCGCCTATTACTGTGTGCCAACTCTCAGCTGCGCATTGATGTGATGAGCAAAATGTTAGTCAACTTGGGCTTAGAGATTACGCCAATTCGAACGCCGAACGAACTCTTCTCTGCGGCAAAAACCTTTGGCGAATACGATGCCATCATGCTGACCGACACGTTCGAGCCAAACAAGCTGCCCTCACTGAGCAAAACGGTGAAATCGCAACTGCGCAATCACCCGAACACCAAGTTGCTGCTCTCGGTCACTAGCACTCAGCAAGCGCAAGAGAGCCATACCTTTGTCGACAAGATTCTGAACTCCCCTGCGATTCCGTATGAGTTTATCCCCAATCTTTTAGCAATCATGGAAGCGGAAGCCTCAGAAGATCAGATGGAGAACAGCTCATTCCTGATTGTGGAAGATGACCGTGTTCAACAGATTCTACTCAAACGTATTTTGAGCAAGCAAGAATACGAAGCCGACACCGTTGGCGATGGCGCAGACGCTGTTCAGCACTTCATGAATCAGCGCTCGGACATCATTTTTATGGACTGCATCATGCCTGGCATGGGCGGTATTGAAGCAACCAAACGCATTCGACAATACGAACAAGAGAGCGGACAAAACCCTTGCACCATCATAGGCGCGACAGCATTGACCAGCAGTAATGAACACCAAGCTTGTATCGAAGCTGGAATGGATTACGTGATCAGCAAACCTTATAAAAACGACGAAATCATCAAGGTGATCAACAAGTATGTGGCGGTACAGAAACTTAACTAGCTGCGTATTGGCAGCGCTTACATTGAGCAATGCTCCTTCGGCAATGGCGACCACCTTGCTTGAGGCGGTCAAACTCGGCTTGGAAAACAATTTATCTCTGCGCGCTAGTGACAAAGGCGTGGAAGAAAACGAATACAACATCGACATTAGCCGTTCTAAGTTCCTGCCTTCTTTAAACGGTGCCGCTGATACAACATGGAATGAAAACGAGACCATATTAACGGGAACACCAGATAAACGTTCAAGCTACAACTCAAATAGCTACAGCGTGTCTTTATCGCAATCGGTGTTTAACCTTGGCGACATCTTCAAATACGGCACCGCGAAGCTGGATTTCAACATTGAGGAAATCAAACACGAGAACAAAATCCAGAGCACCATTTCTGAAATCGCGACGCAATATTTCGAATACCTCAAAAACAACGCGCAAATCAAAGCCACCCAAGTAGAACTTAAATCGTCTGAAACACGTGAGCGCCAAATGCGTCGCAACGTGGAACTTGGCAACACTGCGGCGAGCGAGTTGTATGAGGTAATTGCCCAGAAAGAAGGCATTGCCAATCGCTTAAGAACCTTAGAGAAAGACCGGCGCGTAATTTTGAACGGTTTAGAGATTCAAGTTCAATACCCAGTCACCCCATCACAAGACATCTACGAAAGTGTTCCCTTGGAGGAAATCAGCGAATCCGAACAACGTGAGATTCTTGAACAAGCTTTGAAGCTCAATAACGACTTATTGGTTGCGAAGAAAACCGTCGAGCGCAGCCGAAGAGGCTTGAAAGAAAGCGGTTCAAACTTTGTGCCGACCGTATCGCTCTCTGCCAGTTACCGTTACGACGATGCGAACAACTATGACCGAACCGACCCAACCGCAACAGGGGACAGTAACTCGACCAGCGTCGGGTTGAACTTGAATGTGCCAATTTTCTCCGGCGGTTCGGATTACTACGGTTATCAAAAATCGTCGACTGCCATCGAGCGAACCGAGCTGCTGTACCAAGATTCATTGTTCGCGACGCGCAATAGCGTTAACACCTCAGTACTCAACATTAACGACTTCTCCCGAGCTATTAGCAGTTACGAGAACATCATCCGTGCCAACTACGCTTCCTACAAAGGCATTCAACGCGCCTATCAGCTTGGTACGCGAACCATTACCGACTTACTGGCAGCGGAAAGTAAACTGTTTAGCGCGCTACGTGATTACGAGAGCGCGCGTTATGACTACATCATTGAATCGATCAATCTTGAGCAAATCAAAGGCATGCTGTCGGTGCAATCCATCGAAAGCATCATGCAATTGATGAGCGATATCGAAGGCAGAAGCAATCAAGACTTAGTTCCAAAACACCTTCTCTCCAAACCATCGATTAAGAAAGGAGGTCGCAATGCAAACTGAGCATTTTTCCCAAAAGATTCACTTTGCTGACAAGTGTTACCTGACTTTCTCCACGGTCATCTCAACGCTGTTTGGTTTAGTACTGCCCTTTTCGATCCTGATTATTTTTGACCGTGTTTTACCTAACCAAGCCAAAGACACACTGTTTCTTCTGTTTGCCATTATCTTGATCACCATCCTCCTCGACTATCACTTAAAAAATCAGGAAGAGAAGATTTCGTCGGTGATCATGAAGCAGTTCGAAACCAACTTAACCAACAAGGTGTTTCAATCCATCTGTTTGGCTGAGATTTCGAAGTTTCGTCGTCTAGAACCCGGTGAATACCTAGAGCGTATTGCCACCATTCCAGAGATTAAATCCTTCTTTGGCGGAGAATCTGTACGGGCATTGATCAACCTTGCCGTCAGTATACTGACCATTCTGATTATCGGTCTGATCAACATCTGGGCAGGGGTGACCATCTTGCTCGCCTCCATCATTTTGGCGGTGTTCGCACTCAGTCTTTCCAAGCAGAAAATCAACAGCTTAGAAAACAAATCCGACATCGAAGGCTTAACTACTTCTAAAATCATCGAGATCATCTCTAGCCCACTCGATATCAAAGCGCGCAATATGGAATATCGCGTTGAGAGCTTGATGACACAAATGGTGGAAGAACGTGAAGTCGAGAACATCAAATACGAGCAAATTGAATCAAACTTCAACCTTATCTTGTCGCTCATACAACAGCTCTCCATCGCTTGTGTGGTGGTGGTTTTGGCAACAGCAGTTATCAACATGCAATCGAGCCAAGGCATCATGGCTGCCATCATCATGCTTACCAACCGCTACTTCGCGCCATACCAGCAAGTAATGCGCACGGTGAGTCGATGGGAGTTGAACAAGCTTCATATTCAACGTATCGCCGAGCTGCTTGAGCTTGCTGCATCTATAGAACAACAAAACGACACGACGGAAGTCGAGCGCATCTCGGTGAAGTATTCGGAAAAACAACGCATTGAGTTTGAACGCGGTCAGGCTTACTTGCTGACGGGGAAAAGCGGCGCAGGCAAAACCCACCTCGCCAATTGCATTACGCGGCAAAACACCGACAGCAAGCTCGATATCCAAATCAACGAGACACCGCTCGATGACGTCAATTACAACGTCTGGCGCAATAGCGTGCTCATGGTCGACAAAACCAGTTCGTTCGTCGAAGGCACCATCATCGACAACTTGACTTGTTTCCGCCCGAGCTTAAATAACACGGCATTTGCGCTTTGCGAAACCATGAACATCAAAGCACAAATCGATGCCCTTCCCGCTGGTTTTTACACCGAGCTTAAAGGACATTTACGCAACCCATTCTCGCGCCAAGTCGCTTATGCCTTGTTGTTAGTGCGTGCCTTACTCGCGAACAAACGTGTGTTGATCTTCGACGACATCGACTGTGTTTATGATGACGACTTTGCTCGATTGGTTTTGACCAGCACCGCCTATCGCGCCAACGACAAAATCCTCATCATCGTCAGCAACAAGATGGACAAACTCAATCATCGCCTCAAACGCGTCAAACTTACCGGAGGTGACCAATGAGTATTTTGGTTGATTTTAATAATGTCCCTCAGCGCTTGTTGGACTTTGAGGCTCGCAGTTATGACGAGCGATACAATGAGTCACCTTTGATTCGTGGTTTAGCTTACACCCTCATAGCGCTTGAATGGGAAGGCACACCTTCTATCCTCAGCGACGCTTTTATCCCTAAACCAAAAGACAGCGACAGTTTTATCGCTACGATTGAACGCCTTGGTTACCGTTGTGACGTCACCAAACTAAAAACGTTGGAGCACATCGAGGGGCATCCTCATCCTTGTTTTATCGAGATAGAAAACCTCACTGCGATTTTCTTGGGCACTAAAGACGGCAAACTGATCCTGTTTGATTACACAAATAACAACACCATTGAATACCCGCTCTGCAAGAAGCCGTGCTTGTTGGTCTCGATCAGCGAATACTCCCGCTTATTCCGAGAACCGCCACCTGAATCTCAAGACCGCAGTAACTGGATTAAATACGCGTTTTATCGCTACAACAATGAACTCAAAAGCCTGATTATTCTCAGCTTCGTGGTCAGCATTCTCGGCGCACTCCAGCCCTTTTTTATTATGAGTGTGTACAACTTCGCCTTAACCTCTAGCTCGCAAGCCACGCTTTATTGGCTCACGTTATTTGCTGTGATTGTTGGGTTCTCGGAATACTTTTTCAAGAAAATGCGGGTCAACATCATCGCCACATCAGGAAAGGATTTGGCGGTGCATATTTCTCAAAACGTAATATCCAAACTGTTGTGGCTTCCTTATTCGATGACATCTACCGCTGGTGTCTCTTCTCAGTTAGCACGATTGAAGGACATCGACACTTTCCGCCGTTTGGTAACCGCAGAGTCAACATTAAGCTACTTCGACATGCCGTTTGTTATCGTATTCATTATTGCCATTGCTCTTATGTCTGGTACCGCAGCGCTAGTCGTTATGGCGGGGTTGATTCTAATGTTGGTGTTCTGTGTTTATTCTCGTTACATCTACTCGCAAGCCACGTCCAAGAGCTCTCGCGCCAACGCCATGGTTTCTTACCAATGGAATGAGATTCTTCGTGGTATAAAAACCATCCAAGGCTTGCCATTATTGCGTGTTATCCAGTCCCGCTTTAGCGCATCGCATTTACAAAGCACCAGCGATGCAGAACATGTTTCAGTGACTAATAGCAGGGTTCAGGCAGCAGGCGGGAGTTTGATTCAGGTTATTGGTACCGCAAGTATCGTCGCGGCCGTTATCGGCGTGATGGACGGCACCTCCGATGCAGGTGCAATGCTTGCTACCGTAATTTTAGTCTGGAAGGCGTTGGGGCCTATTATGGGCATCTACAACTCTATTTCTAAGTTCCAATCCATTAAGGCGTCTTCTGCGCAAATCAACAACCTTATGGCGATGAATGACGATAAGCTAACGTTAGAGAAAAGCCCCCCTATTCGCCTATTTCAAGGTAGTATCGTCGGCTCTGGTGTGAGCCATCGTTATAGTGGTGCGGCAACAGGCTTAACTAATCTTGGTTTTAAAATTCCACCGGGCGCAAAAGTTGTGATTTGTGGACCAACAGGTTGCGGTAAAACGACTCTCATTTCTATTATCGCTGGGCTAGAGGAACGCTATCAAGGCTCAGTTTCGGTGGACGGTTATAACATCAAACAATTCAACAGTTACCGCTATCGAACCTCGATTAACTACATCCCGTTTAACCTGCATATTTTTGAAGGCTCCTTGGAGACTAACTTCATCTTGCATAATGGGTTAATCCCAACAGAAAAAATGCGTGAAATGGTGAGTTTCTTTGAGCTCGATACATGGTTGCCACAAGGCCTGGACACTCAATTGAGCGTTGATATCTGTAAAAGTTTACCAAATGGTATTCAACAAAGACTGCGGCTCGCATTAGGGCTAGGTAACTGCGAACAATCTTTGATTATCATTGACGAGCCATTTAATGGTGCAGAGCAAGAAAACTCGCACTACTTCAAGCGGTTATTCAGCGACAAACTACTCAATAAGACCGTTATTTTCTCAACGAATGATCCGGGCATGATCTCTACTTCCAATATGAGCTTAGTCTTGGAGCCAGATGGCAACTTGAAGTATTTCGGGTTAACCGATAAGTACTTAAAAAGTCTAAGTTAAGTTCGGAATGTGGTGTGGTTCATCATTCATAATTGAGCACGGTCATTGACAAAAATGTAAACGATGAGACTATTTACTCTGTAAGCGCGTACACTAAGGAATCCGATGTATACATTTGTTGCAGACAAATTGGATGTGGTTTATTTATCAACGATACCAGAAAACTACCAGTTACAAGACTTTGACGTGCCTGAAGAAGAACTCGAAATTCGTGAAATTGTAGAGGTATGGTATGAGTGTGCGTTTCTTCCTGACTTTAACCTTCAACACATCGACATCGAAAACAAAACCGCATTAGTCGAGACACAAGCGCAAGTCGTAAACAACTACACAAGTACGCTCGCTTTTTTACTCAAAAGTCGTACTTATCGCGCAGCACTTAACCGATTATTGAGTGTATGGAGATTGGAGGCAGCAGCTAAAGCACAGCTTGAGCTGCTGTTACTTACGGAAGAACAGAGTAGCAAGCCAGTAAATTAATCGGCTAGGATAAGGGGCTAAAAATCTTAAACCCAACCATCGAACCGGAGACGTTTCTGCACGCGTTCAACCGCCTCTATCTGCATCTGACGAACACGCTCGTTAGACACGTTTAACAACAGGCCTATTTCCGACAAGGTTTTCACTCTCTGGTCAAATAATCCGAATCGATGGATTAAGACTTTCTGCAACTTAGTTGGCAAGGTTTTAATAATATTTTCAATAGCTTGAGTAAAGCACTGGTTTTCACAGTCTTGTTGTGGATCTGGCGTATACTCACTTTCACACAGTTCAAGAACAAATGGAACACGATGAAGGTCCGCAGTGGTCGATACATCAATAAAACCACTAAGAGCAACAAGTTCATCTATACGCTCTGCTTTCACCCCTGAGCAGCGTGAGAGTTCAGAAATAGACAACTCCTTGCTCTCACTTTTTGACGCATCGAGCTTTTTTAAAGCCAGGCTATTTATCTCTTTGCACACATGAGCAGGTAAACGTACCGTGCGGCCATTGTTCATTAATGCCGCTTCTATATTCTCGCGAATCCACCATACCGCATAAGTAGAAAAACGGTAGCCTGGCTCAGGATCGAACTTATCGACCGCTTTTATCAAACCAATGTTACCTTCTTCTATTAAATCGAGCAGAGTAAAGTTATTGCCTGGCCGTTTGAGGTAGCCTTTTGCGATTTTCACAACAAGTCGAAGATTAGACTCAATCAACATTTCGCGCGCTTCTTCATCACCAGCTCGATTAAGTTTGGCGTAATGCAACTCCTCTTCACGAGACAACAAATCAATCCCCACAATATCTTTGAGATAGTGAGCATAAGGGTCTTTCCCAACTGACAACGATTCTTTCATTGACAGTTCATCCGTGACAGCTCGGAACCTAGCAAAGCATTCGTTGTTCATTCCCCGTCCTTCTCAAGCCAACTTATTTCTTATCTTCTTTAATTGTTTTTGTACAACACCGTATGCATCATGCTTTATATGCATTACTTTACACTGAGTGTAGACAGGGGTTCTGATCTTTACCAAGAAATCACTTATCACTTTAAAACAATTACTGCTTCTATGATAAAAACGTGAGCAAGCGGGGGTTTATATATATGAAAGTGATAGTATTTGTACGCAAATTGGCCTCAAAGAAAACAACGCAACGTGATCGTCAACGCTTACCACCTTACTCTGACTAAAACTTTGAGGCTTGAGGATGGTTTGAAGTATCAGTTGAATTAGCGAGACCTAATTCACTTGACGAAGCGCAGGTTGAAGCTGACAGTCTGTTATAACTTGGAAAACTGCACGATTCTTTCCTTCAGACTTACCTTGATACATCAACTCGTCAGCATCTTGCAAGCTCACGATGTGGGTAAACTCAGGATAGTAAGCACAGCCCAAACTGATACTCAAATGAATTGCTTGTCCGCCCAGTATAACAGGCTGATCGTAAACGGCTTTACAAAGCATATTGGCAAAATTGAGCGCTTCTCGCTCTGACAGAGAAGACGTAACGAGTGCGAACTCTTCTCCTCCAATTCTCGCCAATGTCATTCGGTCATCAGTCATCGACTTAGCGGCTTCTGCGATGGCAACTATTGCTCGGTCTCCAGCAAGGTGGCCATATCGATCATTGATTGATTTAAAATCATCAATATCAAACACCATCACCGTTAAGTTTCGCTTCAAATGATTCAGTAGCGCCAATTGCTCAATCAGGTGTCTACGGTTGTATAGCTTTGTGAGAGAATCCGTCAACGTCATCTCTAGCAATTGCTGATTGGCAATCGTTAACTGCCTTGTCCGAAGAGCAACCATACGTTTGAGGGCAAAAATATGATAAAGCGTTGCAACCGCCATAATGAAAATAGCAATAGGGAAAAGATAAAGTGGATAAACCGTTTTCACCACACTCCAACGGGTGAGGATCCGCTCACGATCCGTATCGATGACTTTTTCAAACGCTCTTGATACCTCTAAAATGGAAGTTGCACTGTGCATTCCTGCTGCAATCCGAAGATCTTTACTATATAAGCTAATTGTCGGGACAAACATACCCGCTCCCGGCGTGGTTGCCATATAAAAGTTAGCAACTTGCAGGTCTGCAACAAAGTACAGCACCTTTTTATCGACGGCGGCTTGTATCATCGAATCATTGTTAATGTATTCTGCGATAGGTGCATTCGGATAATTCGTCTGAACAAACTCAGACTCGTAACTTCCTTTAACAACGCCAATTGGCAGCGTCATTTCGCCAGTTAAAACACTCCTGATATCAACCGAAAGTACATCTTTATTTACGTACAGTTTGGTTTGGATAGGCATTATGACTGCGCCAAAGTCCATATACTTCGCTCTTTCGGGCGAGTAGACAAGTCCTCCGTGAAAGTCAGCCTTACCCTCTTTTACGGCTTGTAAAGAAGCATCCCAATCCAAAAGGAGAAACTGAACGTCGATTTGGTTGTTCGCCGCGTACTCTTTCCAAAAGTCGATTAAAATACCTTTAGGTTCACCATCTGGGCTAAGGTAAGAGAACGGCTTCCACGCTTTGGAGTTAGCAACAATTAAAGAATGAGACTCTGACTTGTGTGCATGCGCCATCGGACAAATGGACAGCCACAGTAGTAATAAAGAAGCACACGCTTTTTTACATTTGCAACCATAAGTACCATAACTCGTCGATGACATACCTACTTCTCACCAGTCTTTTTAAACCATAATCTCGGCTGTTTGATTAGACTAAAGATATAGTAGAGTTGCATAAGACAGGAAGTGACGCTTATTGATATGAATCTAACTTAGTAAGTTTTAGTACTTAATTGGTACTTTCAACGCCTAGCTCGCTGAAGCAGTTGAAGCAGTTGAAGCAGTTGAAGCAGTTGAAGCAGTACATGATAAATTAGGAAAACTTATCTGGTACTAAAAATTGAATATCATCAGTTTTGCAAACACCTAGTACCAACAAAAAAGCCCTATTCAAAATCCACCTTGGGGAGAACTTTGAATAGGGCTCTTTGCCTCTATGCTTCATTTTACGGCTGAAGCTACCTTTACCTTTTTTCGCTTTAACGACTCGTGTTTGGAACAGCTGACTGGTAACAACCGCTTTTAACGCGTTGTCTTTGATTTCACCTCTGCCGAAGTCGGTCTCATGTTGTGAGCCACTCGGTTGAGGACTGATTTTACGCTTTGCCATAAATCCTCCTTAATGGTCGAACCAGATTGGACAATAATTATATAAATAAGTCAAATTTATAGATTTAGTTGAATTTTATGCTAAAAAACTTCACATCACCGTCATTTATTTGAAATTTAATCAAAAACATGCTGGTTAAATAGTGACTAAATACAAATATTTGTCCATAAAGCACTAATATATGTTGACTCTTCGTGGAATTAACCTAGACTCAAACACGGCTAGAAAGAAAGTTCTTTGTTTTCACATTTCGTTGGATTACTTGTAACCCGTCGTCCTGTGGTACGCAATAGCAATTTATTTTTCCACGCTATAAGCGCCGTTGAGGCGAAAGATTACATTATTTAGATATTTAGGAAATAGACATGTCTAACACAGCTACTGGCACAGTTAAGTGGTTCAACGAAACTAAAGGCTTCGGTTTCATTCAACAAGAAAACGGTCCTGACGTATTTGCTCACTTCTCTGCAATCACTGGTGACGGCTTCCGTACTCTAGTTGAAGGCCAGAAAGTAGAATTTGTTATCTCTCAAGGTCAAAAAGGCCCTCAAGCAGAGCAAATCAAAGTACTTTAATTCTTAAAGAATTTGATACGATAGCCAGCTTTTAAAGCTGGCTATTTTTTTGCCTAAAACTTATTTTGCCAACAAAACGATATAAATCTATGGCTCTTAAACCAACCATTTACAAATTTCGTATCGCCATTTCCGATATGAATAATGACTATTACGATTCTAAAAATCTAACTATCGCCCTCCACCCTTCTGAAAAGCCGCAACGAATGTTGGCTCGCATTCTAGCTTACTGTTTAAATGCTCAAAGCAATCTGGAGTTTACAAAAGGACTCTCTACGATTGAAGAGCCTGATTTATGGCATGTTGGCGATGATCAAAGCATTACTCACTGGATTGAAATTGGCGAACCAGAACCAGACAGAATTAAGAAAGCTTCTCGCCTAGCAAAGCATGTAAAAGTTTACACTTATAACACCAAAGCGGCTGTCTGGTGGGACAAAATGTCAGGAAAGTTCTCAATGCTTCCCGTCAACGTAGAGAGCTTTGACTATGACGCTATCGACTTGATTTGTCAGCACCTTGACCGAGGTACTAGCCTTTCTGTTATGATTACTGGCAGCTCAATTTTTGTTGATATCAATGATCAACATATCGAAGTAACGGTGAAGGAACTAAAAAACCATGACGTCTCTTAGTGAACTGAGTCAAGAGATGGGATTTGAAGAAATCCTCTTTGTTAAAGAACATAAAGCAGCAAAGCGACGTTGGTTAAAAGAACAGTCACAACTATTTACAAAAGTTTGTGAGAACAAACCCACAACAGCACCTACTCTTCACCTGCTTGGCCTTTTGACCAAATCACATATTGAAGCAAGTGCTAACTACGAGCAACATGCTCACTCTACCCAGCGTATGCAGCAAGTTCTGACTGACTCCTTGGGTAATGAGCTCGCGGATAAGTTTACTAACCAATCTGCTGAAGACCTAATCTTAGTCACCCACCTTTGGTTATACACGCAAGGCTATTTAAATATGGATTTCAGCTTGGCGCACGATCATGCCGAGCAGACTCAAAATACATTGCAGCATGAGCTTGTCATAAAACGCATGGACGTTGATGCATTCAGAACCGAACTCATGCAAAGTTTTTATCAAGGTAAAGAAGCCCGTCCGGCTTCAGCAAGTGGCTTTTGGGGTTGGTTTAAACGCCTATTTTCCGCATAAAATACATGGTTTTATCCATTTCAAACAACTGATAGACTTCACGTTCAGTGCAACAAGCATCATGATTGCATTCTTAAAGGACAATTACCCAATGAACATCAAGGGATCATTATGAAGTTTATCCGTTGGATTTTAGGCAAGGTTATCTTATTGCTGAACGTGGTGTTCTCACCTCGTGGTATTAAGCGCACCGCAGAAGAACAGCAACGTATTGATAAAAAAGCGAAACAATACGCACTTTACCAATTTGAAGCCTGCCCTTTTTGCGTAAAGGTCCGCCGTGCAATGAAGCGTCAATCGGTGAACATTGAGCTACGTGATGCAAAAAATAACCCGACTCATCGAGCTGAACTAGAGCAAGGTGGTGGGCGAGTTAAAGTCCCTTGTCTTCGTATCGAAAAAGATGGCGAGACACAGTGGTTATACGAGTCATCTGACATCGTCGCTTACGTTGAAAAAGAATTTGCCTAAGTTCCCCCTATGAACATTGGCGGATGTAAAAGAGGCACCTAACGGTGCCTCTTTTCTATTTTTTCTAGCTAGATGTTGCCGTGCGAGCTTTCCTTATTCAGTCTTCTTGCTCAACTCCGAACTTAAACTCCACTAAGCAAATAACGGGTATGCAAGAACAACACAACGAAGATTACCGCCCAACGTCTGCGTTATTCATCCACGATCAATGTTAGCTCTACGCGCCGATTGCAAGCTTTACCACTCGCTGTCGCATTGCTGCACTTCGGTACATACTCTCCGAAGCCTCTAGAAAACACTCGTTGACGTGGAATACTCGTCGCCAATAGTTGTTTTTCTACTTCACGAGCTCGCTTTTCAGATAGCGTGTCGTTGAAACTTTCAGCTCCCGTACTATCCGCATGACCATCAATCACGACATCAACATCAGTTCTTCCCGCCAGATAGTGACCAATGTTTCGAATCCAGTCTTGAGATTGAGCAGATAATCTTGCTGAGCCCGTTTGAAAATGCACTTGCTCTTTCAAACGTATCATCAGGTGGCCACCACTGAGCGTCTCGTGAGGAATGTTATGCCTGCTCAGGAACATTTCCAGAGAGGTCACGTTTTGCGACTTTTTTACTGACGCCCTCGCCGTTTGATATGAACGAGAGGAAGAAGCCACATTGGATACGCTCGGGTATCCCCACTCTGGGTGTCTCAGATCAGTGTTTGATTTAGGAGCTGTATCTAAAATGTTCCCACCTGGGACCATATCTTGATCGAGGCTGCTGCACCCGGCCAGAATGCCACAAACAATTAAAAACCAATGCTTCATACCATTACCAACGTAGAAAAACTCTTGTTCATTGTGTCGACAAAACACGCCGAATCTTTAGCGCTTTTGTTCACCGATTGGTTTGTCTATGCAGCGTTCATGCCACTGGAGTCAATGCAAAATCATCTCTCAAATAAAAAGCAACACTAAAATACCCTACCCTTGCAGCCCATACGTCAGGCAAAGTCTGTTACCAATGGTCTCACTTTATTGTTATTTAATGGTTTTAGTCACTATCGTTAACCGATAAACTAACGCAAATTTCTCATTTAGAGCACTACTATGTTAAAAACCATATCGAAAGGCTTTGCTGTTGTTGTTGCCGTAATGGCTTTGTCGGCATGCGATAGCGGCAAGAGTCAGCCTCAGCAAGGCAAACAATACGAAGTTTTGCCAGTATCCCTTGAAGAATATGATTTAGCTCCCCTGACTGAAGCATTCTCTTTAACTTGTGGCCACTGCCGCTCAATGGAAGAGTTTGTCCCTCAAATTGAATCATTGACCGATCAAAGCGTTGAAAAAATGCATGTAACGTTCAATGAAAGTGCACAAGTGAGCGCCATCATCTTCTATACTGCCGTAATGCAGCTTGAATCAACACCAGATAAAGCGTTTATGGCAGATCTTTTTACTGCTGTGCAAATGGGTGCCGATGCAACGGCTGAGGAACGCCAAATCGCTGTTGAGAAAGCCTTTGAGTCTCGCAACCTTATCAGCCCTTACCATTTAGATGAAGCACAGCAAAAAGCGCTGTTTGAGTACATCACTAAGGCAGAAGCGATCACCACGCGAGGCCAAATTAACTCCGTTCCAGCCTTTATCGTAAACGGAAAATATCAAGTAATTACTGGTGGTCATGACAGCGTTGAAGCCATGGCAGAAACCATCAACTTTTTGCTAAAACAACCTAAATAGACAAGGAGATTACGTGTCTAAATTTTTGTTTCCTCTTATTATTTTTATTTTGGCGGGCTTTTTCATTTACCGTACTTGGACAAACCATAAAGTAGCAGATGAAAACTTTGCCAAAGGCCAAGCATTCTTACTAGAAAATGCGAAAAAAGAAGGCGTCATCACAACAGAAAGTGGCCTTCAATACATGGTTCTTGAAAAAGGCGAAGGTGAGGTTCACCCAACGGCAACAAGTAAAGTAAAAGTACACTACCACGGCACCTTGATTGATGGCACGGTATTCGATAGCTCTGTTAATCGTGGTGAGCCGATTTCATTTGGTCTTAACCAAGTCATTAAAGGCTGGCAAGAAGGTCTACAATACATGGTAGAAGGTGAGAAAATCCGCCTTTTCGTACCAAGCACGCTTGGCTATGGTAAGAGTGGCTCTGGCCCAATTCCACCAGCAAGTGTTTTGATCTTTGATGTTGAACTGCTAGAAATTCAATAAATCTAGAAAGCTTTGTCTTAAAGCCAAAGTATCAAAACCAAAAACGCCGCGAACCACGCGGCGTTTTCTGTTTTAAGAAAGGTTAAAAACCAATATAGTGATCCGAAAGCAATGCAATGAACAACGCCAAAAGATGATAGATAGAGAATTTAAACGTCTCCATCGCGGTATTTGGCTCTGGTGCATATTTTAGCTTCCATGCATGGTACATAAAGCCAGCATTGAGGAGTAGCGAGGCAAAAAGATACACCACGCCGACCATACCAACCAAAACCGGTAGGACACAAACCAAAGTCAATAGCACCGTATACAACAGAATAGAAGTTTTGGTGTACTCAATGCCGTGTGTCACTGGCAGCATGGGAATATCTACCTTGCGGTAATCCTCGACACGATGAATAGCCAGAGCCCAAAAATGTGGTGGCGTCCAGATAAAAATGATCATCACGAGCAGCCAAGCATTCGCATGTAATTGCCCTGTTACAGCAGTCCAACCGAGAAGAGGCGGCATCGCACCGGCAATCCCTGCAATGACGATATTTTGGGGCGTAGCACGTTTGAGGTACATTGTGTATACCATCGCATAGCCGAGCAAACTCATCAAAGTCAACCATGCCGTCAGCGGGTTGACTATCGCATAGAGAAGTACAAACCCTAAGACACCTAAAACTGTAGCGAAGGCTATCACCGATGATGGTTTAGTCTCACCCGATGGCAATGGTCGTTTGTGTGTACGTGCCATTCTCGCATCAATTCGGCGGTCAATTAGATGATTAAACGCTGCCGCAGACCCTGCCATCAGACCAATCCCCGTTAGGCCAACTACCGCCTGCAACCAGGGGAAATCATCAACCGGGGCTAAGCTCATACCTACTACTGCCGTCACCAACATTAACGCCACCACTTTAGGTTTCGTTAACTTCAAATAAACGGAACTTAGTCGCTTTCGCCCATTTAACGACAGCGCGATTTCTTTACTCATAGCGAACTCCTTTCGCGGTGTAATTCCAAGCCGTTTTACCCTGCCACAAGTAAAACTGGCTAACACAAACGAGACTCAACATAACAGCGGCACCAAGGTTGTGCGCCACCGCGACATAGATAGGAAGTTGAAATACTACGTTGCTTACACCCAGCATAATTTGGCACACCAGAGTGAATAACAACCACCCTCCAATTCTCTGTGAATGATGAGAATCTTGCCTCATAAGCCCAATACTATAAGCCAATACCACGGTGGCGGTAACAATAGCGCCTATACGATGAGTGACGTGTATAGTCATTCTTGCCGGATACTCCAAGACACCAAATTCATAATTCTCGAATCCAGTTTGCCAGAAAGAAAACGCTTCTTTCCATGAGAGATGGCTCATCCAGTCTCCCTCACAAATCGGCAGTGTGGTACACATCAGCGCAGCATAATTTGACGAAGTCCATCCTCCAAGGAGCACTTGCACCAAAACAACCAGAAAAACCAACAATGAAAAGCCTCTCAGAGAGCTAGAAGATGGAGAGAAATAGAGATTGTTTTGCGCTTTTAATTGGCAGTAAAAAATCGCCTGTAACGCCAATAAAACAAAACCACCGAGCAAGTGAAGCATCACGATGACGGGCATTAATTTAAGAGTAACTGTCCACATTCCCAAAAGTGCCTGCCCAATCACCAATACGCTTAGCAACATCGGAATGGTTGAATTTACACGCTCAGACCTTACTGATATCGCTGCCATCGCAAAAATGACTAAACCTAACGTTCCCGCAAAATAGCGATGAATCATCTCAAGCCATGCTTTCTCATGCTCTACTGCCCGCTCGGGGAAGTTCAGGTTAGCACGTATGACGTCTTCTTCTTGATGCGGTACAGAAAAGTGCCCATAACAACCAGGCCAGTCCGGGCAACCTAACCCTGCATCTGAAAGGCGAGTATATGCCCCTAATATGATCACCACGAGAGTTAGCAGCAAACTGAATCTAACCAACTGAATTAATTTCATATGCACTTCCTCTAACCGACTCGTGACAGTTTTAAGAGCTTGCGTAAGTCCGCCAACATACCTTTATTCAATAGGACTAAGTCCTCATTTGGTTTCGGCGAGTAAGACATCACCAGTTGCCCAAGAGGATCAACGATCAATATTTGCCCAGGTTTCACTTTAGCGGTAACCAATTCATTCATTTGCATCGCTAACATCGATACTTCCATGGGATCTGAATGCTCAGTCTGCCAAACGACTGGCACTACTCGCTCTTGATACTTACCTAAAGCAACATGACTTTGCTGAAGCAGGTAAAGCTGCTGTTTACACTGTTCAGTGCATTCGTTAGGCAATACATAAGCGAGTTGCCAACCATGGTCTTTGAGAGGTGACTCTTGACCAAGCTGCTCTAACGTCGTGTATGGTTCGACTAACTCGCCTCTATTGGTCACTCCGCTTTGATACCACCCTTGTGTGAGAATGACTTTTGCAATGACAGCGGGAAGCGCGAACGTACAAACCAGCGCAATCAACATTAGTCGTCCTTTGGTTACTTTAGATGTCATGCTTCACCTCCATGTGACGCAACTTTTTTTGCCAACGAACAAAAACAATTAAAGTCAGTATTAAGAAAACACCTGCCATCGAAAACCATTGAATCGAATAGCCAAAATGTTTGGCACTATTGAGTGGTAATGGATTCCAAGGAAAGTCATAGGGCCAACGAGTTAAATTGTCTGGCTGCAAGACTGCGGGCATAAGTTCAATATTCAGTAGCTGATTCAATTGCGCGATGTTTAGGTTTTGCACGCGAATAACATCGCCAACTTCCGGCATTAACTCTGAGCTCAGTGGATTAGTAGATTTTCGGTACAGGCGTCCTGTGATGAAAATCGAATTATCGAGTTTGGTGACCGTTGGTAACATTGAGCGATCTGCTCTTCCCTCGACAAAACCAAGCTCCAATAACGCATAGGTACTAGGCTCATCGCTCGTCAATACAATCTGAAATGCTAAATATCCCACACTGCCTTGGTTCGTTTGGTTGTCTAACAAAATTACGGGAAACGCCTGAGGAACAACATTAACTTCCACTTTTTTCCCGAGGATACTTTCCTCTCGCCAGTCGTTGTCTTCAAGAACGACGCTTAGTGCTTGGTACGCACTATCCGCACGCGCGAGAATGGCTTGTTCCAATGCTTGTTTTTCTTGCCCTCTCTCAAACTGCCAAAAACCCAGTTTGACCAAAAGAGAAAACACAACCACAGTTAAACCAACTGCAACCCAAAACCGTTTCGATAGCCATAATTGTCTTGATAACAACAATGATGAAACCGGAGGTGCCATGTCCACCGTATTTCTATTCAAACTGACGCTTGTCCTTTTGCTGCTTTTCATTATCTTCAACCTCGCAAAAGCGCTTATCGAAATGGTTCGTGAAGACCCAGATAATCCTGAAAAAAGAGACAAACCCATGAGTCATTACTTAGGCCGTCGAGTCATGTTCTCCGCTTTGGTGGTCGTCCTTTTGCTTATTGCGCTCAGCTCGGGTTGGCTAGCACCAAACCCTCGCCCTTATTAGTCGAACCAAGAGTTCACACTGAGCCTAAAGTACGTAAACAAACACAAACAGACATAACCAAACCACATCCACGAAATGCCAATACCAGCTGCCCGCTTGAAAGGCAAAATGGTTCTTTGGCGAAAAGTGATCTTTAGCGATTCTGAACAGCAGCACGATTAAGAAGATAGTCCCAAGACAAACGTGTAAACCGTGGAATCCCGTCAACATGAAGAACGTGTTACCGTAAATACCGGACTGCAACGTGAGCCCTATGTCTTGATAAGCATGAACATACTCAACCGCTTGGTAATATAGGAAAAAGCCAGCAAGTACGATGGTTATCTCTAACCAAACAATCAGTGCCGTTCTTTTGTCTTGTTCAAGGCTTATATGCGCCATATGTAGCGTAATAGACGACAATAGCAGCAAGATAGTGTTGGTAAGGGGTATGCCCTGCCACGGCATAGCTTGTGTTGTTTCTCCTCCCGGCGTCAGTGTGAGTGGCCACATCGCTTCGAAGGTTGGCCACAGGACTTCGTTAGTCATGAAGTTATTATCTGCCCCACCTAACCAAGGCACAGAAATCATTCTGGCGTAGAACAAGGCACCAAAAAAGGCACCAAAAAACATCACTTCAGAAAAGATAAACCAGCTCATTCCTTGGCGAAAAGAACGAGTAATTTGCGAGCTGTATTTTCCACTCAGTGATTCAGTAATCACATTACTAAACCAACCAGCCAACATGTAAAGCAAGAACAAGAAGCCCACCGCTAGCACAATGCCACCAATGGTTCCCACTGCACCGTCACTTTGTGTCCCCTGGACGGTCATGCCTGCGCCAACAGCAACCAAAAACAGAGCAAATGCACCGATGATCGGCCAGCTACTTTGAGCGGGAACATAATATGTTCCTGGCTTGTTACTCATAATTTCTCTCCTTACTGACCAACCTTGGTCTGTATCTCTCTCCCTGAGTGGCTAAGAGCCTGTAGGAGGGGGAAGTTTATAGAGTGTGTAAGACAGCGTTAACGTGTGTATAGACTCCGGCAAGTCCGGTTCGATATAAAAAATCAACGGCATTTGAGCTTGCTGTTTACCATCCAGAGGCTGCTGGTTAAAGCAAAAACACTCAATCTTATTGAAGTAAGCAGCTCCAGTCCCGGGAGAAACAGAAGGAACGGCTTGCCCCACCAACTTCTGCCCGCTTTCATTAAATGCAAGGTATTCGGTTTGTACGACTTCACCTGGGTGAACATCCATCGAAATCACTTTGGGTCTAAACTCCCAAGGCATATCTGGGCTGACATGCGCCATAAACTCCACGCGAATAGTTCGGCTCATGTCCGGTTGCATACCTGTCGGTTGAATGGCGGCCACTTCACTTGTCTTTCCATTGATTCCCAGTGCGTCGCACATCACGTCATAAAGTGGGACCAGTGCATAGCCGAAGCCAAACATTAACAGGGTCGCCAAAAGCAACTTCACTGTGAGCTTCTTGTTTGATGGATTCGGTTTCATGTCACTCACCCCACTCTTTGCTAGTCAATCTTAGGCGGTGTAGTAAACGTATGATGCGGCGCAGGGCTTGGCACTGTCCACTCTAAGCCCTCCGCACGTTCCCACGGTTTTGCAGAAGCCTTTTCCCCGCCACGAATACACTTGATCACCAACCATAAGAAGATCAGTTGTGACAACCCGAATGCAAACCCACCAATTGATACTATTTGATTAACATCAGCAAACTGAATGGCGTAATCCGGTATGCGTCTTGGCATGCCCGCTAAGCCGAGGAAGTGCATTGGGAAAAACAGGACATTGACGGAAATAATTGAGCACCAGAAATGCCATAAACTCAGCTTGTGGTCGTACATATTGCCCGTCCACTTAGGTAGCCAGTAGTATGCCGCTGCCATGATCGAGAATACCGCACCAGATACCAACACATAATGAAAATGGGCAACCACGAAGTAAGTGTCATGATATTGGAAATCCGCCGGCACAATCGCCAACATCAGTCCCGAGAAGCCGCCAATAGTAAAAAGCACAATAAAGGCAATGGCAAACAACATTGGCGTTTCAAATGTCAGAGCTCCACGCCACATGGTGGCAACCCAGTTAAAGACTTTAACCCCCGTTGGTACCGCAATCAGCATAGTGCAATACATAAAGAAGAGCTCAGCAAAAACTGGCATCCCCGTGGTAAACATGTGGTGCGCCCACACAAGGAAAGATAACAATGCAATGCTGCACGTCGCGTAAACCATCGAATGATAACCAAACAGCTTCTTACCACTGAAAGCAGGCAGAATGGCGGAGATGATTCCAAACGACGGTAAAATCATGATGTACACTTCTGGGTGACCAAAGAACCAAAAGATGTGTTGGAACATTACCGGGTCACCACCACCAGCTGCGTCAAAGAAGCTAGTCCCGAAATATTTGTCAGTAAGAACCATGGTCACCGCACCCGCTAATACCGGCATAACCGCGATTAGCAAGAAAGCGGTAATTAACCAAGTCCAAACAAACATTGGTAACTTGAACCAAGTCATTCCCGGAGCTCGCATATTTACGATCGTCACGATAACGTTGATCGCGCCCATAATGGAGCTGATACCCATGATATGCACAGAGAATACAAACAGCGCAGTGCTATCCGGGCCATAAGTCGTGGACAGCGGAGCATAAAACGTCCAACCAAAATCAGGACCGCCGCCAGGTAAAAACAACGAGCTCAACAAGATGAGAAATGCAAAAGGTAAGATCCAAAAGCTCAAGTTGTTCATGCGCGGCAGCGCCATATCTGGAGCGCCGATCATCATCGGGATCATCCAGTTAGCAAGCCCCGTAAATGCTGGCATCACCGCACCAAATACCATCACTAAACCGTGTACCGTGGTCATTTGATTAAAAAACTGCGGATCGACTAGCTGTAGCCCTGGCTGGAACAGTTCGGCACGAATGATCATAGCCATCGCACCACCTGTTAGAAACATCGCAAAGCTAAACCAAAGGTAGAGGGTGCCTATGTCTTTATGGCTTGTAGAATACAACCAACGAGTGATGCCCTGGGGTGCATGATGCTCGTGACCATCATCAATCGCAATGGTACTGTTCGCACTGGCTTCTGCTGGCGCAGACTTCACTGCCTTATCTATTGGCTTACTCATATTTCCTCCTTAGCACTGCCTTGTGCTTTAAAGGCATTCACATCGGATGCTTGCACTGTATCGCCAGTATCGTTGCCCCATGCATTTCGTTGATATGTGATAACCGCGCCAATTTCTTTGTCACTTAACTGATTAGAAAAAGCCTGCATCGCGGTGCCCGGGCGACCGTTGACAATAATATCTATGTGCTCTGTAACATCTCCGGTTGCAATAGGACTGCCTTTAATCGCGGGAAATGCACCCGGAATCCCCTCACCATTTGCCTGATGACACACAGCGCAACGCGCCGTGTATATCGATTCGCCTTGCGACATCAATTCATCCATAGATAAGTCTTGAGAGAGCGCTTCTTGTGCCGCCGCTTTTTGAAGTGCGAGTTCTTCCTTCTTACTCGCTAGCCATTCATCGAACTTTTCTTCTTCCATCGCATGCACCACCACTGGCATAAATCCGTGTGCACGACCACATAGCTCCGCACATTGGCCGCGATATACGCCTGGCTCATCAATTCTTGTCCATGCTTCATTAATAAAACCTGGAATGGTGTCTTTCTTGACGGCAAAGTCCGGTACCCACCAAGAGTGAATGACATCATCAGAAGTCATCAAAAAACGCACTTTGCGATTCACAGGCAACACCAAAGGGTTGTCTACTTCCAGTAAGTAATGTGCGCCTTTAGCTTCGATTCCATCAATTTGTTTTTGGCTGGTGGCAAGCAAACTAAAAAACTCAACATCTTCGCCAAAATAGCTGTAATGCCATTTCCATTGCGAGCCTGTGATCTTGACCGTGATATCCGATTGGCTTGTGTCTTCCATTGCGACTAAAGTTTTCGTTGCGGGAATCGCCATAGCGACAAGAATGATGATGGGTATGACCGTCCAAATAATTTCCACTTTTGTACTTTCATGGAAATGTGCGGCAACTGCTCCTTTTGACTTGCGATGACGGAAGATGGAATAGAACATCACACCAAAAACAATCAAAGCAATTACACAGCAGATATAGAAAATCAGCATATGTAATTCATACACTTGCCCACTTATCTCTGTGACCCCTTTTGTCATGTTGTAGTCATTTTCCTTTGACCAACCAAAAGAGGAAAATGTGATTAAAATCACATTCAGTGATAAGGCTAGAGTAGTCGTTAATCTTTTCAAAAGATCTCTCCTCTGCTCAGCCGCTACGCCTACGCGAGCTTCCTTGCGTCCCGATGCAAATATCGAACAACTTTACGAAAAATCACAAAAACTACGATTTCGACACGGTTTGTTATATTTATGTTAAAAGGCTAGTTATAGTTCCAAGGTTCTTCAAGAAATTAAATATGATTAAATTTTGTTCGGATAAGAAAAATTAATTCGGTTTATCGATTGCCCTCTTTGAAATGTAATTGAGAACCATTTACATTGATTTAAAAGAAAACATTGAGATACTTACCAAACGAAGTGTCCAAGAAAGTAGGCTCCCCCTACTAAGGAATGACTGATATGACAGCACTAATTACGCAATGGCTAGAACGAGACCCTGATCCTAAGACTCGTGAAGAGCTACAACACCTCGTCGATACGAACAATGAACAAGAACTTACTGATCGCTTTGGCTCACGCCTTGCCTTTGGTACTGCAGGCTTACGTGGCAAAGTGGGCGCAGGTCCAAACCGAATGAACCGCTTGGTGATTCAAGAGACCGCCACTGGTTTAGGGAACTATTTGCTTGAGCAAGTCAAAGATGCCGCGAGTCGTGGTGTCGTTATTGGCTACGACGGTCGTCCCGATTCAAAACAATTCGCGCATGATACCGCATCCGTACTGACGGCCCTTGGTATCAAGGTTTACCTAACGTATGACGTTGCAGCAACCCCAATTGTTGCGTTTGGTGTCCGTACATTGAATGCTGCGGCCGCTGTTGTTGTTACTGCCAGCCACAATCCACCAGAATACAATGGCTTCAAAGTATATTGGGAAAATGGCGCACAGATTATTCCTCCACACGACTCTGGAATCGCAGCGAAAATTGATGACGCAACAACGAAGCCATTACCTTTAATGTCTCTCGATGATGCAAAACAGCACGGTTTGTTAGTTTGGTTGGAAGACGACTACTACCAAACTTACCGTAAGACAATGAATGAAAACGCGCTGCTTACTCCTGACAACAACACCGATATTTCTATCGCTTACACTGCGATGCATGGCGTTGGCGCGAATATGGCGGAAACGCTACTTGCCGACGCAGGCTTCCAAAAAGTGGCAAGTGTTAAGGAACAGCGCGAACCTGATGGAAGCTTCCCAACCGTCAACTTCCCAAACCCTGAAGAAGCCGGTGCAATGGACATGGTGATGGCATTAGGTAAGTCCGTAGATGCCGATATCGCTTGCGCGAACGATCCAGATGCAGACCGTTTTGCCGTGGCAGTTAAACGCCCAGATGGCGAGTATCAGATGTTAACCGGCGACCAAGTGGGTTCACTGTTTGGCGATTACTTGCTGGAACAGCAACCTAACGCTTTGGTTGGCAACACCATCGTATCCTCAAGAATGCTGAGCAGCATCGCTAAGGCACATGGCGCACAATACTATCAAACATTAACTGGCTTTAAATGGCTTACTAACGTTGCCATGGAACAAGAGACAGAAACCAACCCATTCTTGTTTGCTTATGAGGAAGCGCTCGGTTATACCGTGGGTAACAAGGTGTGGGATAAAGATGGTTTATCTGCAATCGTCGCGTTTTCACAGCTAACAGGCAAGCTTAAAGCGCAAGGCAAAACACTGTGGGATAAACTGGAAGAGCTGTACCGCGAGCACGGTTTCTACTTCAACGCACAACGCAGCATCGCTCTCGACCCGAACTCTCCACCAATCGGCGACAAACTCCGAGCCAATCCACCAACAGAGATTGCTGGTAAAAAAGTTGCAGTAACCGAAGATCTTAAAACATCGGTTCGCATGTTTGACGACGGCTCTGAAGAATCCATTGACTTACCAGCAAGTGACGTATTGATTTATCACCTAGAAGATCAATCACGCGTGATTGTTCGTCCTTCTGGTACTGAGCCAAAACTAAAATGTTACTACGAAGTCATCAACCTCTTCCCTGCGGATATGAGCTATGAACAAGCACAGCAAGCAGCAGAAGCGAAGATGAACGAACTTATCGACGCGCACCAGCAAAGTTTGTAAGTCAAAGAGAAACATAGATATTTGATACAACAAGAGGCGCAAATTCGCGCCTCTTTTTTGATTTTCACTAGAACAAGTCAAGCTAACCCGTGCTTTCCCTAGCCTACAATTTCCTTTTGTAGAAAGTACTTGTGGATGCCCTCTGCAGGATAGCCTGAGTACTGCCCCACTTTCTCAAAACCCAATTTGAGATAGAACTCAAGAGCTTGAAAGCTGTAGGTATCCAAATAAACATGGGTAACCCCATGAGGCTTTACTTTTTGTTCTAGCATCGACATTAATTGGCTACCGAGACCAGAGGTTCGACTTTCAGCGTCTACCCACAAAAACTCAACAAACACCGTATTTTTAAACATTTCGCCAGTCAAGCCACCCATGATCTTGCCATTCTCATCTTTTGCGAAACAGCCTACAGCATGCACTTCCCCTTCAGGTAAATGCAGTCGGTTATAAGATCGAATACCTTCACGAACAAAATCAAGGTCTGTTTGATCTGGATTTAAACAAAATTCAAGCTTCATATATCCTCTCCTTAGGAAACACCAATATCCTAAAACAAAAAGCCAGCAATTGCTGGCTTTCTGATGGAATATGATAACTTTACAAGGCGAAACTACTCAGCATCCACAACGCCAGAATAACAAACACTAACCCCATTAGTTTATGTTGATACGTGCGGAATTTTTCGTTCTCGAGCAGCCCTTTGCCCAATGTGCCTGCTAACCCAACAAGTAATAAATTGAATGACAAGCCAAGAACGTTCAACAATAACCCTAGCGCTAGCATCTGCTCACCGGAAGATGCCGTGATATTGCTTGAGACAAACTGCGGCAAAAACATTACAAAAAAGACCAAGGCTTTAGGGTTGAGCAAATTACTCATCAAAGCACGTTGATAATAAGTTGATGCCATTTTGTTTTGACCATCAAGCTCTGGAGCCGAAGATGCCTCAGCTCGTAAGCAGTCCCAACCCATTTTTAACAAGTAAGCGCCACCTAGTAGATGAAGGACTTTAAGGGCTATTGGGCTCATGGCAATCAGGGTAGATACTCCCATCGCAGCAAGCAAAGTAAGAATAACACCAGACGTCGCATTGCCTAAGCTAGCAAAAAGACCGACCTTCTTACCGTAACTCATACTAGAGCTCGCTATCAGCAACATATCGGGCCCTGGTAACAGCAACAAAGCCACTACTGCGGTGAGATAAACAGGAAGTACAGATAAATCAATCATGATGGAACCGCTTTTCTACAACAAGGCGGCGAATGTTATACCAACAAAATAACATCATCCAGCCCAAAATAGCCAAGATAAGTCAAAAAATAAAAATCATAGTTTGCCCAGTTGAAAAGTAGCAATCAATTCGCCTGTTTATCAAAATCGAATAGCAATTTTGTACAAAAATAAGCACGATGGATCCGTTACACTTCTAAAATGATTTTCTTGAGCAGACCGGATAAAGATGAAAGAAAAGAATAAGGAAATCGCTACCTTCAAGATAGCTCAAGAGCTCGGCGGTTTAGAACTTCTCGATGCAAAGTATGAGAAGCAGAATTTTTCACGCCATAGCCACGAAGGTTACACTATTGGTGTCATCGAAAAAGGGGCACAACAATTTTTTAGGACGGGCGGGAATCATATCGCGCCACAGGACAGCATCATCCTTGTTAATGCAGATGAAGTACACAACGGGCATTCAGCCTCGGAAGGCGGTTGGGAATACAAAGCAATGTACCCTGTACCTCAGCAGTTTCAAACTTTAGGACAAGAGCTTGGTTCACCAAATGTAGCTCTGCCCTATTTCCCTCAACCTGTGGTTTACGATCCTGAGCTGGCTAGTCAGTTACGATTGGTATTTGAAACACTAGAACAATCAGACAACCGTTTATTGAGAGAAACTTTGGTTTACGGCACGTTGATCAAGCTAGCCAGTAAACACAGCACTCATCGGGCACCACTGAAAGAGTCAACCAGAGCTCAGCGACAAGTGCAGCTAGTCAGAGAATTTTTGGAAGACTTTCCACAAACGGACGTCTCACTAGAAGAACTCGCCAAACTGTCTGGATTAAGCCCTTTTCATCTGCTGAGAGAGTTTCAAAAGCAATTTGGCTTTCCGCCTCATGCCTATCAAATTCAGCAACGTTTACGTATGGCGAAGAAGCTACTAAAAATGGGACAAAAAATTTCAGACGTGGCACAAGAATGCGGCTTCCATGATCAAAGCCATCTGCATCGACACTTTAAAAAAGCCATGGGCGTCACTCCCGGCCAATACGTCCGTCACAGCTAAAGCAGCAATATTGTACAAGGCGTTATGCGACTACCGAGCTATCTTGGTAATCTGATTTAGGAATAAATAAGAAGAAACTATGGACCACACTTTGCCGTTACAAAAAGAATCAAAAGCCACGCTATTTTGGCAAGGTACACTTGCGATGATGCCTCTGAGTATCGCAGTGCTCCCTTGGGGCTTACTCGCAGGCTCATTCGCAATTGATACTGGGCTTCACCCTTTGGAAGGACAAGCACTATCCGCCATTCTGTTCGCAGGTTCTGCACAGCTCGTCGCGATGGGTATGATTAAAACGGGAGCAGGTCTAGTGACCATGTTACTGACAACGTTTTTTATCACCTCTCGACACTTCCTCTACAGTGTATCGATGCGCAGTAAAATTGCACCGCTCCCTCTAAAATGGCGATTATCACTCGGCTTCTTACTTACTGACGAGCTGTTTGCGATTGTAGGCCACCATTCCGATAAACAATTTAATCGCTGGTATGCACTTGGGGCTGGTCTGAGTTTTTACCTGTTTTGGAATGTCGCGACATTGACGGGCATTATTGCGGGAAGTCTAATCCCTGAACTGAACGAAATGGGTTTGGAATTTGCTGTAGCCGCTACTTTTATCGCGATAGTAGTACCCACCATTAAAAATGCAGCGGTGCTCGCGAGTGTTATTGTGGCTTTGGTGAGCTCAGTTGCCCTAACCTATTATCAAATTGAGGGAAGTTTGATGATTTCGAGCATTTTAGCCATGCTTACTGGTTACTTTGTGGAACAAGTAAAGGAGAAACGCTAATGATCATGTTGGCTATTTTGCTGATGACGGTACTTGTTTTCACCAGCCGCTACTTGTTTTTAGAACCCAAGCTACCATTGCGATTAGGGACGCGCACTCAAAAAGTACTCAATTACGCTAGCCCCGCAGTACTGACTGCGATCTGGGCACCGATCGTTTTCATTCCCGATGGGGAGCTCAGCGTCAATGTGCAAAACCCATTTTTACTGGCTGCCGTACTGGCTGCTTTAATCGCGTATTTTACTAAAAATGTTCTTTTAACGACGGTTATCAGTATGGTGGTATTTCTCGTTCTACGAATTTGGCTTTAATCCGCCAACCACTCAATCTCCAACAAGGTGACATCGCCACACTTTAATCGACCAAGGAAGATGTCACCTTCATGTACCTCACCAACGCCCTTTGGTGTACCAGTCATCACTACATCGCCATCTTGAAGTGTTGTGTAACTGGTTAATTCATCCAGGATAGTTAGCGGCGGATAGAGCATTTGGTTAACGTGACCTTTTTGTACACGAACACAGTTGATTAAGAGCTCAAGGTTAAGATCATTGATATCAATGTTATCCAAAGAGACAAACCGACTAAACACAGCAGAGCCATCAAATGCCTTAGCTCGCTCCCACGGCAACCCCTGATTTTTAAGCGAGGATTGCAAACCACGCTTGGTCAGATCCAATCCCAAACCAACCGCTGAATAACGTCCATCCTTGATCAAAAAGCAGATTTCAGCCTCATAATGAAGGGGCTCTTGATGGAATGAACGCAGAGTTGTTGATACGGAAGTTGCGGGTTTATTAAATACAACCATTTGCTCAGGCATTGCATTATTAAGCTCATGAATGTGTTCAACGTAATTTCGTCCAACACAAAGCACTTTACCCACTTCTACTTTCTTTTCTTCAACTTGAATAACACTCATCATTCTTCCCTGCAAAACAAAAATCCCATCATAATCTAACCTATTGACTTAACGACACTAAATAGCAACCTCTAGTGTAAAAAATAAGACATTCACCCCGTTTTGAGTTTTGTATCATCTAATTGAAACAGCAAAGTATTTGTAAAACAAATAGACAAAAAAGCCAGCACGAGGCTGGCTTTAGATCAATGAGCTTGAATAATAGTTCTCGCTAAACCCTATTATAGGTAGTAACGAGCACCTAACGCCCATTTGTCATCAGTTTCACGACCATTGTCGTCATTTAGGTCAAACTGGTAACCCGCGTAACCAACAAATTTAGGCGTGAAGTTGTATTCTGCTTGTAGTGCCATTTCTTCACGAGCAGTTTCTGTTTTAGAGTTCTTAAACTCTTTACCTTCCACCATCTCATAGTTAACACTCAAGTTTAGGCTGTTCGCCAGAGCGTATGCGATGATCGCCTCGTACGCATCACTTTCTTCTAAACGGTCACCTTTTGCACTGAAGTTCATGTTTTCGTTTGAACCATAAACTGCAGCAAGGAATAGGCCTTGGCCGTACGCACCGTAAGATGCTGATACAACGTGTGATTCCGCCGTGTGCTTACCTGCATATGCAGGGTGCTGGAAATCACCGCCATTGTAAGAGTAACCGATTTTAGCGCCCATGATTGAGTAAGAAAGCGCAGCTTGCACACGGTCATCGTATTTAGCACCGCCAGTTATAACTCCAGCATCGTTGCGCGTGTAATCATCGTTTGCACCCTGCCAACCAAGACCAAAGTTGATCACACCCGCTTCACCCAGCTCGATGGCATTACGGTAAGAAAGCATTTTATCCGCACGGCCAGTGCCAAGGTTTCCATGATCGTCATAGATGAAGTCGTTGGCAAACGCGATTGGCATATCTGCAATACCTGCGACATCGTAGTAAGGTGACCATTGCGTACCACCTACTGCACGACCATAAACCTCATGTGTTATACCTAAGTAACCTAGACGAGTTTTAAACGACTCTTCACCACCGTCTAAGTAGTTTAGCGCCCATTCACCACGTGCGTCTGCGGTGAAGCCATTACCCAAATCCTGTGTCGCAGAGATATTGATACGAGGAGAGTTAGTACCCACATCCGTGTCACCTTGCTCTGATCCATTTAAATTAACAGAAACGTGGCCGCCCATCGAAAATGTTGTGCCATCGTTATTATATAGTTCCACTGCAACTGCTTGAGTACCGAAGGTTGCTGCCGCGATTGCCGCTGCTAATAATTTTTTATTCATTTCTAAATCCATTACTTATTAGTTGGTTAGTCAGTTTTAGACCCGGCTTTGGTTCACTTTCGTAAAAACGAAATGATGAACAAAGAGAGGAATACAAAGGCTATCCGAGGCATCGTTTCCACCAGATTACTTTTACCTTTGTGTAACAACTGCCGACACTTTATTTGATTAGTTCCTGACAACCGAGTGAAAAGATCTCAGACAAAACCTAAAAAGCAATCGTTTACTTAGTCTTTAAGAAATCGAGAAATAAAAACCTTACAATAAGAAATGCTTTAGAGAGAGTTAGCTCACAAATAGCTGATGATTCGCTATTTTTAGGCCAAACTTCCCTGCCAAATTGAAATGTTTACTTACATTTAGGGTCAAGAAGCAATTCAGGAACTTTTTGAAAAAAACACAGTCTTTAACGGAGAGGAAAAAACCTCAAAAAAGATAAACCTTTCTTTTTATAAGTGGTATGAGAAGGGGAACTTATTCTTTCCAGCAATAAAAGTGCAATCAAATCATAACTTAACAGAAATCTATCTTTCATTTTCAGCCTTTACCTTAGCGTCATCAACACATCGGGCAAGAAAGCCCATCGATTACAACTAGGGTAATAAGAAAATGAAAAAGGCAGCACTAACTACTGCAATTCTTACAGCATTGGTATCAGCACCATCATTCGCAGCAACTGTATACAAAAACGACGGTACTGAATTAAAAGTTGGCGGCCGCGTTGAGTTTCGTGGTGACTTCATCGGTTCAGACGGTGCTGAAGTTGAAGGTTCCATGGAAGATAAAAGCCGTGCTCGTCTAAACCTAAAAGGTAAAACAGACATCGGCAACGGCCTTTCTGCTTTCGGTGTTTACGAAGCCGAACAAAAAACGGGCAAGAGTGAATTCAAAAACCGCTACATGTATGCAGGCGTCGACTCTGATATCGGTGCTTTCTCTGTAGGTCGTCAAGACATGGCTGCCGTCATCATCTCTGACATGACGGATATCACTGAATTCTCTGGTGTTCAGCAAGTTATTGATTCGTCTTCTGATAAGCAAGACAGCGTTTTCGCATACCGTGGTGCGTTTGATGCACTACAACTTCAAGCAACCTACCAAGCAAACTCTAGCGATAACGAAGATAAATACGGCATCTCTGGAATGTACTCACTACCAATGGGCCTCGACTTTGGTCTTGCATACTCTGGTGGCGATGTAGATAAAGATAACTCTGAAGATCAAATTCTAGGTGGTATCGCTTACTCGATGGACAACCTTTACCTAGCAGGTACTTATTCTCAAGGTTCCCTGACTGACTCTGAAGACTTTACGGCTTACGAGCTAGTCGCAAGCTACAAAGTAGCAAGCAAAGTGACACTTGCAGCTCTATACACAGCTCAAGAGAATGATCCAGACAACGGTTCAAAGTACGACACCGTTGAAGGTATCGAGCTTGTTGGTTACTACAAACTAAACAGCAACTTCCGTACTTACCTGTCTTACTACATCAACCAACTTGATGAAGCAAAAGATGCAACAACAGGTCTAGTAACAGAAGGCGAAGATACACTGCGCCTAGGCGTACGTTACGATTTCTAATTCACTCTTGTCCTAAGAGCGAGTCCACTTGGCCAGCACCTTTGCTGGCCATTTTTTATGTAACCCAACATAACTCGATAAGTTTTCACACTATCCAAGCATCGCTCAGCAATGAAAAACGACCGTAACGACGCCTACTTCTGCCCTCTTTTAATGCGATTGATCACTAAGTTAGTGCATTTCATCTAATCGACAACATAGAAAAACCAAAAAACCATTTAAAATCAAACACATAAAAGTTGGCACGTGTTCTGCAATGTTATTTATGCAAATGCATGGCAGCGTTTGTGCTTCTCGTTCTTTGTACCTGTTATAACAGGCACGTCCTTTGAATTGGTAATGTCGCCTCCCTCTGGGAGGCATTTTTTTATTGGCGCGAAAAACAATAGGACGTATGATCCCGCCACCTCTATCAAACTGGAATTTTTCAATTGAATCATCATCCTGTTCAAGGTGCGTCCTGGATGCTAACAGCTGGCTTGGCATTCGCCATAGTGAACAGCTTCGCCCAAATTGCTAGCATCAACTTTGGTGTCTCCTCCACCACATTTGCGTTATTCCAATATGCAATCGCCTTATTTGTTATTCTGCCCTACCTACGTACACTTGGGATTAGACGTTCTTTAAGAACCCAACACTTTGGCTGGCATGCATTCCGCATTTTTCTCTGTTATCGGGATTCAACTTTGGTTATGGGCTCTCGCTTACCCAGTTCCAATTTGGCAAGGTATTGCACTTCTCATGACCTCCCCGTTATTTGCCACAGTTGGTTCTGGCTTGTTACTCAAAGAGAAAGTAGGTACTGCACGCTGGCTCGCTACATTGACGGGGTTTGTTGGTGCCATGATCATTCTTGAGCCTTGGGCAGACTCATTTACATGGGCGACCCTGCTCCCTGTTGGCGCCGCATTTTTCTGGGCAGCGTATTCATTAATGGTTAAAAAAATGTCGGTAAACGATCCGCCTTCAACCATGGTCGTCTATTTGTTACTGCTGATAACGCCATTTAATATCTTGTTAGCGATACCGACGTTTACTATGCCAGATACGTGGACGATATGGGGTGTGCTTTTAGCCGCAGGTGCACTTACAGCACTCGCTCAGTGGGCTATCGTTAAAGCATATGCAGTAGCAGACGCCTCATTTGTGCAACCATTTGATCACGCCAAACTGCCTTTGAATGTTGTTGCTGGTTGGTTGGTGTTTGGTTGGGTGCCACCTGGTCGTTTATGGTTAGGTGCTGCGATTATTATTGCATCTATTGCGTTTATTACGCATTGGGAAGCGAAAAAGACAAAGTTAGTTGAAAGAAAAATCTAATTTAAAAGTTCTATATTTTCAGGAAAGGAAATGAGGAACCCATATGAGTCAACCAATCAAAATTACACTGTATCGCTGGGCTGGTAGTTGGGGCCCATTCAAAGTCAATATTCCTTGTGGTGAATGTACATTAACCAAGGATATTTTAAAGGATACTTTTGAAAACGAACTAGCCGATGTGCCCGTTGAACTTGAAGTAAAAGATTGGTTATCGCACTGGTGGGAACCATTAAAAGCTGGTGCTTGGCATGCACCCATTATTCTTGTCGAAGGGAAAGTTATCAGTCAAGGAGAAGCATTGAATCGGGGTGTGCTTGTACAGTCTGTTATTGCTGAGTGGGTAAAACGCGATGAGCTAAAAGGCAACATTGTTTATGGTAAAGCAACTTGCCCTTACTGTGTCAAAGCCAAACAATTACTTGACGAGGCTGGCGTTCAGTATGAGTACCATGATGTAGTTAAAGACAGCGCCGCCTTATACCGCATGATTCCTGAAGTAAAAGCCATCATTGGCGAAAAAACACCGGTAACAGTGCCGCAAATCTGGTTAGATGGAAAATATATTGGAGGCGCTGACGATTTAGAAAAGTGGTTATCAGCAAAGGGGCTAGATAAAGTGCCTAACAATGTTGTGGAGATACCAAGCCAATCCGCGTAATTCTAGATTTAAATGTCATCAGTCTTTGAGTAGCGTTTTGCCAATGTTGTGCAATATGTTGGCTACTTACTAACAACAAAACAGAGAAAAGCAAAAAGCCCTGATTTTTCAATCAGGGCTTTTTAAATTATTTCGCCAGTTTTTTAATAACACGAGCAAAAACAGAAGCTTTTTTCTTCTTCGCTTTACCGTAAAGCGCTTTGTGCATCGCGTCTTTTGCAATCATCTGGCCAATATAAGCACCACCAAGTTCGTTACCCATGACCTTCTCCTGAATGTATTGACTTAACTATGTTGTAATTTTACACCACAATTAAATAAAAACAAGACTCCAGTCACATTTATTTTGTAATTAACTTTCAGTTTGATTTTCGTGGATTTCTTGAAATGAGCGTCTATCGCTTAGGTTGTTGGTATGTTTTACCCGCTGCGACGTACGTATCTTTCTGTTTGATTTCAAAGAATGTTTCAAAGAACCACGCAGCAAACTTGATCAAGTGATCGCCTTCATTCATGACGTGCTCTACGTATTCTTGCTCTTCTCCGGACTCATCTTCTTGAGTGGTAATATGGTAAATACGTTTCTCACCATCAACTTCTGCAAGGCCAAACTGACCCGTTAGGGATTGCGCCGCTTGTGCAACTTCTTCTTCCTCACACGCCTTCAAGATTTCAAGTGCCTTTGGCATGCTTTCTTGCTGAGTAATTTCTTTTACCAGTGTTTCAAATTCGTTTTGTTGCATTCTTTCACCTAACGATTAGAGATCGGATAGCCATTGGGCAGAAATGTATTCCAAGCTTGAGAGAAGTATCAAGGTTCGCCCTCTTCCTTTCAAACCAAGTCATTCAGTATACACAACAGGCCAGACTTAATTTAGCTGCGCATTTTAGAAAGCCGACCTTCTGGTTGCAAGTATATTCAGATGGAAGTTTCTGCTTGAACCGTCCCTTCTGGCACTTTACGAAATTGGCTTAGTACAAGAACAAAGCAAGAAAGTAACGCAATAAACAAATAAAACACCCCAAGCTGCTGCTGATTCGTAACCCATGAGTCTACTAAGTACCCACCAAACAAACCTGCTAAACACATTTGAATAGAACCAGATAGCGCAGAAACCGCGCCTGCCTGTTGCTTATGTGGGGAAAGTAGCAAACTGATCGATACCGGGAATGACATTCCTTGAGCAAAACTTAAACACGTGAATGCCGTCAGCAATGAAAATACACTGAAGGGGGTAACCAACAACATGAAGCCTGCAACAGCAACAATCGCGAAACTCATCAGCAAGATTTGCTGAGCTTTGTAACGAGCATTGATCAAGTTCAGCACTAAGCTACCCGTCAGCAAACCAACTGATGGTATGATCATCAAAGAGCCGTAATCTGCCGCCGTTAATCCTAACTCTTGTTGCATTAAAAATGGATACAAGGAGAGAGTAACCAGAGCCGATAAATAACTAAGCCAGTTGTAGCTCGCACTACCAATCACTTGTGTATTCGTTAACAGACGCAAATAGTTCGCGCTTACTTCGCCTACTTTAAATTTTCTCTTCGGATAAGGCAGCGTTTCTGGCAGCACCAATAAACCAAGTGTAAAAATTGCCATTAAGTAAATCAGCACAAACACGAAGACAGCATGCCAACTCAGGTGAAAAGCGATCCAGCCACCAAACAGCGGAGCAATAATTGGCATCACTGAAGCAGTGACTGAAATATAAGATAGCGCTTTGGTTAGTTGCATACCGTCATAACTATCACGCAGTACTGACCGACCAAGTACCGAAGCGCTGCCCGCTCCTAGGCCTTGCAGTAACCGTCCCGCTTCAAGGGCAACAATGTTGTCCGAAAACGCGATGCAAATAACCGTACCAACTAAATATACACTTTGCCCCAGAATAAACACCGGCCGACGACCAATCGCATCAGACAATGGGCCGTAAAAAAGCTGAGAGATACCGAAGCCAACGAGAAATAGCGTGACGAGATTCTGAATCGAATGTTGCGGCAAATTCAAGTCATGACCAATCAATGGCAAAGAAGGAAGATAAATACTAACGCCAACTTGGCCTGTGGCAATGATCATCATCGCTAATAACAATGGTGTTTTACGCAAACGTTCCTCCTACTTTGTGACAGATTGATGGCAAACAGTGTATATTTGATACTCAAAGATGATAATCAGCTAAGTTGGAAAGGAATTAATTCCCAAGGAGATACAATGGACTGGATTCAAAGCGTGAAGAGTTATATTCGTGTGGTCGAAGAAGGTAGCTTTAATGCCGCAGCGCGGAAACTCAATACCACCAGCTCAGCTATCAGTAAGCGAGTTCAATGGCTAGAAGATAAAATTGGCGTTCAACTACTCAAACGTACGACCCGCTCAATTAGCCAAACTGAAGCTGGTGCTCTGTTTTATCAACGAGCAAAAAGTCAGCTTGATTCATGGCAATCGGTATTAGATGAAACTCGCTCAGTCAACCAATCACCAGCGGGGCTATTAAAGATTGGGGCAACGTTGGCCGTTGGTTCTAAATTTCTAGTTCATTATCTTGATGATTTTCTTGATAAATATCCAGACATCACACTTCAATTAACAACAACGCTACCAGGTCAATTGCCAGAGCTAAGCTTAGACCTGTTTATTAGCCGGGAATTAGAGCAACTGAACTCTCTGAGTTTCAAAGCCACTGCGCTTTTCGAACATAAAGCCCAGTTTTACGCTGCGCCTAGTTACCTAAAAAAATACGGCACCCCACAATGCGTTGAGGATCTGACAGAGCATAATGTCCTGATTTGGGGAGAAAAACCCTCACGAGAAATCAAAACAAATCGAGGCAAACGTATCAGCTTGTCCGGTAACTTTGCCACGACCAACCCAGAAGCGCTGTTTCATGGTGCCAAAAGAGGCATGGGTATTTTGATGACGAACAACGTCATGATCAAAGATGACCTCAAATCCGGCGCGTTAGTCCCTATCCTGCCCGATATCACAGCGGATAAAGCCACTGTATATGCCTACTATCCAAAGCTGGATTATCAGCATACCCGAACTAAGCTATTCCTCGATTATCTCAAATCACGATTAGAAGAGGAGAAGCGCGCCTAGCTTAGCGTTTTTATCGCTATAGCTTTAAAAGGTTCAAGCATAAAAACATGAAAATAATGATTTGTTCGTTCACAAAATTTGAAAAATCTGCCTTAGTAACCGATAGTTTATTTGATGCATATCAAATAATAATTCGTCGTGTCTTACACGATATGTAAATAACAACGCTAGGTGAAATGCTCAATGGGTCAGGTACAAATCAGTTTCCACAAAATTGATGAGATATTGAAGCTAAACGGCACGGCTCAGCTAAACCGAGTCACGCTAGATATTCATCAACACTTGCAGAGCCATTGCACTTGCGTTGTAGAAGTTGCGCATCTTCAGCATTCGGCTCATACCATTTCCTTCGCCAGCAATGGAAAAATTACAGACAACCTAAGCTACCACCTTTCAGGCACCCCCTGTGAAAAAGTGGCGAAAGACATTGGCGAACATATTTTCTATCAAGACCAGGTATACAAGCGTTTTCCTGAAGATCAGATGTTTCAAGAAGATGGCATTCAAGCTTACATTGGCCTGCCATTGAAGACACAAAATGGCGAAGTTCTGGGAATTTTACTGTCTACCTTTACCCGAAGCATCCACGCGAAAGAAGCGCAAGATATCCTCGACTTCCACCGATTTTATGCCAATGTCATTATTCATAGCTTACGTGAAAAGTGGGTCAGTGAACGTTCAGATAAGCTTCTTAATCAGCTTAGCTATGAGGTATCGCATGATAACCTAACTGGACTGCTCAACCGTAGCTGTTTAGCTGATACCTTGGAGACATTAACGCAGCAGGCGACTCGCCCATTCAGTTTGGCGTATCTTGATATCGATAATTTCAAATCGATCAATGATATCAACGGAAACTATATCGGCGACCAAATCATTAAGTTCACAGCTAACGCCATTCAACAGAGCTTGTCGTCGCCAAACAATGCGTTCCGTGTTGCAGGAGATGAATTCGCCTTCATCACGTACGACGAAGATCCTGTCGCCGTGTGTCAGGAAGTACTCGACAAAATTGAAAGCGGCTACAGCGACAAATCTAACCGGATTTCTTTCACCGTTAGTATTGGTATTGCACGTGCCCCAGTACATATGTTGAACAGCGATGAGCTGATTTTGAATGCCAGTCTCGCTCTCAAAGATTGTAAAAAACACCGCGATACACGGATTCAGCATTACGACACACACCTTAGTGCTTTATACCACCGTAGGACGCAGCTTATTGAGGCAATGCGAATCCAGCTAAGTACTGATATACAAGACAGCGATGAGTTGTATGTAGTGGTTCAACCGATCGTCGATATCACGAGCGACCGCTGGAATTACTTTGAAATTTTGACTCGTTGGAATAGCAATATCTATGGAAATATCTCTCCAGCGGAGTTCATTGAAGCTGCCGAACAATCAGGCCTGATTATCGAGTTAGGTGAACGGATTATTGAACTCGCGTGTATCGCAAAGCAAGAACTCGAAGCGAACCTAGGCTATAAAGTCAAACTCTCCATCAATTGCTCAGCGTATGAGCTGGTTGATTCCAACCGTTATATTAATCACTTAACCAACATGGTTGAAAAGTATCAGCACGAAGCAAAAGACTTTGTTATAGAGCTCACCGAGACCGTCTTACTCTCACAAAGTGGCCGTGAACAGATGGTACTTAACTCGTTGCGATACTTGGGTTTTAAAGTCGCACTGGATGATTTTGGTACGGGATACTCAAGCTTGAACTATATACACAATTATCCAATTGATAGCATCAAAATCGATGCTACCTTTGTGCAGAACATGCTCTCAAATACAACCTCTGAACAAGTAGTGTTTTTGATAGCGCAATTGGCAGAGCTGCTTGATGTGGATTTGATTGCCGAAGGCGTAGAAGACGATAGAGCACTACAAAAGTTAATTGAAATGGGCTGCCACTACATCCAAGGTTATTTTTACTCTCGTCCACACAGTGTTGAAGAAATCGTACACCTGATAAATGAACGTGAAGTGCGGAGTGCCTAACGTACTGAACAGACTGCTGTCATAGAATTCAAATCTAGTTAATGCACAAAGTAAAAGAGACCAAGCTATGCTTAGTCTCTTTTTGTTTTTTAAGCGAAGTACTTTATTACAGCACTGCTTTCTCTTTATCGCGTAATAGTCTATCCATTTCATCTCTGTTCGCGACAAAAGTAGCCATCTCTTTCTTAGGAACAGAACTCGCCATTGGGATATTTGCTCGCATAGCGTTAACTGGACGGCCGTATTCAATCAACTCATAGTGAAGGTGTGGCCCAGTCACTCGACCTGTTTTACCAGAAAGACCGATACGCTGGCCTCGAGAAACCTTTTGCCCTTTCTTCACCAAAATCTTACTTAGGTGTAAGTAACGGGTTTTGTATTTGCTGCCGTGCTCAACAACCACGTAGTTACCCGCATAGGGGTGTTTACGAGTCATGATCACTGTACCATCACCAGTAGAAACGACTGGTGTACCGGTTGGTACAGCAAAGTCAGTGCCGTTGTGCGGCGCAACACGCCCCGTTACTGGATGTAAACGATTAGGGTTGAAGCCAGAACTGATACGCCAACGGCTACTTACAGGGTAACGCTGGAATGCGCGCTGTAAGCTTTCACCTTTGGCATTGTAGAATTGACCATCAGTATGAAGGTAAGCGGTGATCTCGCGGCCGCGATTATAAATCTTAATCGCCTCAATTTCGTTCTTACCTGTTGGTACACCATTGATGCTTTGTGAGCGACGAACAACTTCAAATCGATCACCTGCACGAAGGTCACGTCCAAAGTTAAGTTGTTCTTTGAGTAAGCTTACGACTTGACTCACTTCCGCCGACGTTAAACCTAAACGACTCGCAGAAGAAGAAAAACTGCCTTGAATAACGCCAACTAAAGGTTCTTGGCTCCACACGCCAGGAATGGAAATATCAGTAAAGTCATAGCTACCATCACTATTCAGCTTGTAGACCACTTTATCTGCAATAGAAAATTGCAGTTCCATTTTCGCTAACTCGCCTGTCGCATCATCACGCCAGAAACGGAGCGTATTGCCCGGCTTAAGTGTATCAAGTGCCAAGTAGTTCAAATCCGTTTCCATTACTTTCATTAACGAGCTGTAACCGAAACCGAGCTGACTAAAAATAGTGCTTAGGTTGTCACCTGCTTGGATTTGATATTCGAAGTTCGGGGGAGTGACAACTTCGGCAGTTGTCGCATCAAGAATTTTTTCAACGACCTGAGATTCAGGTAGGTTCAATGCGATGGTTTTGGTTAAAGATGACTCTTTGAGAGAGTGAGAAACACCAATCGCAACTAAAACTGGCAAGGAGTATAACAGCAGCGCTCTACGACTTGTCAGATTCGGCAACCGTCTTGTAATTTCATTTGTAGACACGGGAATTACTATCTCCTTTCAAACAAGGCTCATAGCTTATGCATTCCCGAATAAGAAATCACTAGGAAATTTCGAGATCTAGCGCAGAAAATACTGAATTTTTACAGAACTCAAAAAAAATTCATCACTGTTGCATATGTAAGTTATTCCCTACACGCTGTAATGTGGATGAATTGAATTGATTTGGCGTGTCTGCCATTGCTTGATCGTCACCGTGCGCTAAATATGAAAGCGTGATAGTTGTATCACTTTTCCATTCGAGCTGAGTAAATTTCACGCGGTCACCAACAAAAATACTGTCTAAAAGGACAACTCGGCTCGGCACGGGGTCAAACTTGAACAAGCCAACATAGTTAAACGAACCGCTACCTTGTGTCGTTACAATCATCGGTGCAACAACCCATGAAACACCTTCAATCTCACGCTGACTAATCGACGCAGTTGGAACAAGTACCTGACCTTTCGTCGCACCTGCATCATAGTCACCTATCAAATAGCCGTTTTCTTTATCCCACTCATCAAGAAAAGTGACCGCACCCTGCTCGGGGACTTGTATCGTCCAAGGATTACGTGCAGTGATGCCAAGCGTCTCTTGCACAATAACGTTAGTTTCTACTTCTGTTTGAGGAAACTTAGCCATGATCTCGTCATCAGACAAACTAAAACGATAAACACCTGCGATCACAACCACAACTAATAAAACGATTGGAATAAGTAGAATAAGTGGTATCGGCAGGATTTTTTTGTGAGTCATGAAGAGTTCCTTGTTTCAAGGTATAAACGAAAAGCGAGTATACCATTGTATACCCAAATGATTTCACCTCTTCAAGTGTTTCAAAATTAAACTAAACTGATTGTATCCAAATAGTTTCAAGTCCAGAGCTCATAACGAGCTAGTGACACAAGCTCTGTGCTCTAGGTCTATTGGTGTATTGGTGTATTGGTGTATTGGGACAAATAGGTAATCACGATGACAAAAACCATTCATACATGCGAGTGCGCCTGCGGTTTAGTTGAGATCCGTTGTAAGGGAGAGCCCACCCACACGTCTGTCTGCCATTGCTTCGAATGCCAAAAACGAACTGGCAGTGTTTTTGGGGTACAAGCTCGCTTTGAAAAAGAGCACGTCACTTTAAACGGTGAAGTCACTAACTATACCCGAATTGGCGATGATGGCGGTGAGGTTCAGTATGACTTTTGTCCATCCTGCGGCACGACAATGAGGTTGTTTGTTTCTGCATATCCAGAAATCATGATCATTCCCGTCGGTCTATTTACCGATAAAGAGTTCCACCAACCTACGGTTTCAGTCTATGAACAAATGAAACACGGGTGGGTGAGTTTCGAATGCACAACGGAACACATCTGCTAGCAAGCAATCCTCGTTCACGTATTTACTTTGGCTCGGACAAACACCCTATAAGTGAGATTTTTTTGAGAATGATCAATCGAGTTTTACTGTAAAGGGTTTCGTAACTCGGTGTGAGCGTTATAATCGGCTCCTAATATTTGGTGGGGGTTTATTGTGATTTCCAGACTTCCTCGTTGGGTGGAATATGGCGCGTTTCTACTAGCTCTTCTCGCGGGCTGCGTCAACGCCGTTGGTCTTCTCGGCTTTCAACACCAAGCGATAACTCATCTTTCGGGAACCGTAACTCAGCTAGGGAACAGCTTGCTAACAGGTGTGGATAGCTCCATTCACCTGCTCTTCATCGTATTTAGCTTTTTGATTGGCGCTGCCTTTAGCGGCTTTTTTATTGAAAGCAGTGCGTTAAAGCTAGGACGAAGATATGGTGTTGCACTGTGCATAGAAGGAAGCTTGCTCTTACTCAGCTTGGGCTTTTTGGTGCAAGGGGATTTGTACGGCCAATATCTAGCATCAGCAGCATGTGGATTACAAAACGCAATGATCACCACGTTTAGCGGCGCAGTAGTCAGAACCACACATATGACCGGAATCATCACCGATCTAGGGATTATGATTGGAGAGAGCTTGAGAGGTCGTCAATTTGACCGACGTAAAGCAAAATTATTCCTATTCATTTTCTTTGGCTTTTTGTTTGGCGGCGTCGCGGGAGCGGCTCTATTTACGGTATATGGTTTATATACGCTGGTTTTCCCAGCAATATTGGCTTTTTCTACAGCTCTGATTTACTGGAGTTACCTATACATACTTAGCCGTCAACAAAAAGCATAAAATTTCGATCCGATTGAAGCGACATACTTCAATCGGATTTGGCTCAATAGGTTCACACTGCAACGGTACAAGAAACGCTGAACGGCATTTTGACACTGCTAAAAACCTTAGAATAGATAAGGCTAACTGAATTTCTGGCTAAGAAGTTAGTCAGATCAAAATCACATTTGTTTACCATTTTATTATTCCAGTCACAATGCGCCCCATAATTCACTGCGCAATTCGCCTCTCGTGCTACAATTTTCTAACACACGCAACATATTCGCATACACTTAGACGTTATTTGACCAATTACCCGACAAATCGGCTGAATAACTAGATGTATTTAATGAATAGTATTGCAATGGATGCAGTTTGCGGGTACCCTCCGCAAAACTGTGATTAAATACGGATGTTTAGTGAATATTTATGTCATGGAAATGGCAAGTATTGACTAGTAGTAACACGAGACAACTATGCATAACACCACTAATGCTACTGAAGCTCCTAAGGGCAACTTTTGGATGTTTTTCATCCCTTCCCTAATTGGTCTTCTACTCTTTATGGCTCCGATCTCTTACGATGGCGGCCTAACCATTCCCGTTGCAGTGATGGCAAAAGTCATCCCAGCGGTGTTAGGCGATACCTTGATTGCTATCGTCACCAGTATCATCGCTTTCATGGCCGTTGCTTCTGTTCTTTGCAAAATTTTTAAGCCAGCTGCAATTTTACGTAATGGTTTTTTAAACGGTCTCTTCAACCCATCTCCACTTTGGCTCGTTGTTCGTTTAATCGGCGGCGCTGCCGTGTTAATGACGTTTTTCCAAGTGGGTCCAAAAGCAATTTGGGAAGAGAACACTGGCGGGCTTGTTCTTACTGGTCTCCTACCTACTCTGTTTGCCGTTTTCATTTTCGCGGGTTTACTGCTTCCGCTTCTTTTGAACTTCGGTCTTCTGGAGCTATTTGGTGCGTTACTCAGTAAAATAATGCGTCCGGTATTCAACCTACCTGGCCGCAGTGCAATTGACTGTATGGCATCTTGGTTAGGCGACGGAAGTGTTGGTATCTTGCTAACCAGCAAGCAATACGAAAATAAGTTCTATACTCAGCGTGAAGCGGCTGTTGTCGGGACCACTTTCTCAGCAGTATCGATCACGTTTAGCTTAGTTGTTATCGCTCAGGTAAAACTAGAGCACTTATTTTTGCCTTTCTACGGCGCTATCTGTCTAGCTGGTATCGTAGCTGCGATTGTCATTCCTCGCCTGCCTCCGCTTAGTCTGAAGAAAGATCGCTACATTGACGGCAGCAACCCTGATAAAGACGCAGATGCAGTGCCAGAAGGCCACACCACATTCTCTTGGGGTATGGATCTAGCTCTTAAGCGTGCTGGTCAAGTCACATCGGTTCAGTCTGTATTTAAAGAAGGCGTACACAACGCAGTCGACATGGTATTTGGCGTATTACCTGTAGTGATGGGTCTTGGTACCGTTGCATTGGTGATTGCAGAATACACACCTGTATTTGCAATTCTGGGTCAACCGTTTATCCCATACCTAGAGCTACTGCAAGTCCCTGAAGCTGTTGCAGCATCACAGACAATCGTTGTTGGCTTTGCGGATATGTTTATTCCAGCAATTTTAGCGGCCTCAATCGATAACGAAATGACACGTTTTGTTATTGCAGCAATGTCAGTAACTCAGCTTATCTACATGTCGGAAGTAGGTGCCCTACTGTTAGGCAGCAAAATTCCAGTAAACATTGTAGAGCTCTTCGTAATTTTCATTTTACGTACGTTAATCACGTTACCTGTGATTGCTGGCGTTGCTCATCTTATTTTCTAAAATCGAGACGTCAATTAACAAAGGCTCCGCATCGTCGGGGCCTTTTTTATACCTAAAACTCCGTCCACATTAGGCTTTTAGTAAAAAGCTCATAATTTACAAAGACAAAACTTCAACAAAACACCTGTCAGCACCAACAAAATTTTCATCACCTCACCTGTAAAGCCAGTTAATGCCACTGTTTGTTAAGCAATTCTTTTCATTATGACGATTTCATTAATTGAGCTCGCAAACATGATCACACTCACAAGTTTTAACGTAAATTGTCGGTTTGTTTAAATTTAGTTAAAAAAGACGACAAATGAGTTCATGTTTTTGACAAAGATGTCGATAAAAATATAACCAAACACAATAGGTTTCTCTTTACGCCCAATTCGCTCGGTTTAAAAGAGGCGAAAGCAAAGTGGAACCAACCGGGAGAATCAGAGGAAAGCTCATGAAATTCAGACATAAGGTTGTCACAGCCTCTTCATTTTTGCTGCTAATTACCGTGTCGTTATTGTCGACACAACAAGTTATGACCATCCGCTCCCAAACTCAGGAGCAAATCGACTCAAGTGTAAACGAGATATTGACCAGTGTTGGTAACACTGTGCAATCAGAAATGAATGCAAAGAAGGATCTCGCTCGCTCCATTACTGAAGTGATTGAGCTTGATCCCAGTTCACATAGCTATGTTCAAAACATACTTGAAAGACCGACGCCAAAAAGCAGCTTCCTTGCCATCGGTTTTGGTTATGAAAGTAATGGCTTTGTGATTGAAAATGACGACGGCTGGGATGCGGGTCCAGACTACGACCCACGTCAGCGTCCTTGGTTTATTGCAGCTAAGAGCAAAGGCGATTTGGTCGTAACCGATCCGTACGTCGATGCGTCTTCGAAAAACGTTATCATCTCTGTTGGTACGCCAGTAAAAGAAAATGGCCAGTTTTTAGCCGGTATGTTTTATGACCTCGAATTAACTACCCTTTCTGATCTGGTCAACCAAGTGAATCTGTTTGATGCTGGTTACTTATTTCTGATCACCGCTGATGGCACAACCATTGCTCACCCTCAAAGTAAGTATAACGGCGAGAAAGTCGGTAGCTACCTCCCGCAAATCGAACTTACGCAATCAGCACAACATGTTGAGATTGATGGCAACCGCTACATGGTTAACCTGACTCACATTCCTGGCGAGAACTGGTACGTAGGTTCGGTGATCGATGAAGCTGTTGCCTATTCTGCCGTAGGAGAGCTTCGTAACAACGCTATTATTTATTCAATCATTGCCGTGATTGCATCTATTATCGCCCTAACTCTGTTGATTCGCACTCTCATGCGTCCTTTGGACACGCTAAACAATGCGATTAAAGATGTAGCATCAGGGAAAGGCGACCTTACACAACGCCTCGAAACAGATACTGACCAAGAGTTTTCTGAGCTTGCCACAAACTTCAATACGTTCATGGAGAACTTACAACAGCAAATCATTGAGTCGAAACGTATTTCTGATCAAATTTTAAACGGAACTCAAATCACCGCTGAGGGCGCAAAAGACTCGGCAGGCGCAATTCACACTCAGCTGCAAGAGCTAGAACAACTTGCTACCGCGATGCATGAGATGTCTGTCACCGCGACAGAGGTTGCTAATAATGCGCAAGGTGCGGCAAGTGCAGCTAAAGAAGCCGACCAAGCAACGGTTGAGGGGTCTTCTATCGTTGGTGAATCGACACAAACGATAAACATGCTTTCCGATAGCATTGACCTTGCAGTCGAAGAAGTACAAGTGTTGGAATCTGCTACCGCCAATATCGAAACGATTCTAAAAGTCATCAACGATATTGCGGACCAAACAAACTTACTCGCGTTGAATGCCGCAATCGAGGCTGCACGTGCGGGAGAATCTGGCCGAGGCTTCGCCGTTGTTGCAGATGAAGTACGTACACTGGCACAACGTACTCAAGAGTCGACAACAGAGATTCGTACTATGATTGAGCAACTACAATCTGGCGCTTCATCTGTGGCAAATGCCATGCATCAAAGCAAAGGTAGTGCTATAGAGGCCGTTGAAAAAGCGGGTTTAGCAAATAGTGCGTTACAACGCATTCGTGACGCGATTCAGCGTATTTCCGATATGAACTTGCAAATTGCCTCAGCAGCGGAAGAGCAAAGCCTTGTCGCTGAAGAGATCAACAACAATACGGTGAATATTAAAGACCTATCGACTCAAGTCGCCGAATCGGCAAATCGAACCAACGACGCGATGCAGGCGCAACAAGAAGATGTACATAAACAAGATCAAATCTTAAATAGATTTACTGTCTAACACTCATCTAAGCAAAAACAGCGAGCACCGGCTCGCTGTTTTTGTTTTTAACCCTCAACCCTAGTATTGGTCGATGTTACATGTGCCATGTTGTTGCTATTAAGCTCAACATTACAAGAACGCCGACTATGTGCCCTTTCAAGTTTAATTGAACTCGACATGGATATAGCGATCATTAGAACGGCGATAATAACGGTCGTCCACTTTTAGATAAGTGAAATCTCCAATCTTTATGTAGGTACTATTCCGAGGAATTCGGTCATGGTAATAGTAACTGCGCCTTGGTCGTCTGGTCTCCACATAAATAACGTCACGATGTTTGTGTTTATGCTTGTGCTTGCGCTTGTGTTTATGATGGTGGTGATGAGCATGATGGTGATCGTACCGATGTCCATGCTTATGCTTCGGGTCAGCCACCGCTTCTGTACTCAACACACCTAAAGACAACATAACGCCAACCATGGCAAAAGATAATTGCTTTGACACAACAGAGCCTCTTATTCATATCAACATCGATATAATAGAAGGGTGAATCACTGTACATGTCAGCCTTTCGCTAAGGAGTTTTACTAAAAAGTCAGCGCTAACCGTGATTATCAGAGAAACGTCAAACATCACAAATGCTGATGACTTCGAGTGGCCTGGGTTCGGCTATGAATACAAAAAAGCCGCCCGTTTGACTACGAGCGGCTCAGTTTTTAAATAAGCTAGCGTGATTTTATACTGCTTGGGCAAACAGCAAGAAACAGCCGAATAGGAAGATCATGCTCATTCCCATTGCGCCGCCACCAGCTTCATAAATATTGTCATCTTCTACCGGCACTCGGCGCACTTTCATGGTCATTGATAATGGGACAAAGACCGCGAGAAACACAAGAATAATCCCCGCGTAGCTGAGAATAGCTAGGAAGTGTTCTGGCGCAAATACAGCACCTAATAGTGGTAGCACAAAAGTAGTAACAAAAATCACTGGCTTACTTGCTTTCAGTAGGTCTGCATTTTGATCATATAGCGCCATTGCAACACCTAAGAACGACGTTAGCAGTGCCAAACCAGTAAACATGGATAGGATGAACTCTAAGCCCTCGTATTGCTGACCTAGTACCGAGATCAACTCTGTTACGTTGGAGTATTGAACAAGCTCATGAGGTGGTAGATTGCCGACAACCGCTAACAACCATAATAGGTAACAAACAAGCGGAATAGTTGAGCCCACGATAATCATATTACGCAGCTGTGTTTTACTCGCTTCTTTGTTGTAAGTTACAAGCGATGGGATCACGACCATAAAACCGAAACTGGTGAAAAGCACCGAACTGGTTTTGATAAGTGCCATTTTATCGTCGCTCACAACCTCATCAAGTCCTTCAAACGAGACGCTTGGTGCAAGCGCAAAAAGTGTCAGGATCAGCGCTACGATCATGCCTAGGAACAAACCGCGATTAAGCTTATCTACTACCCCTGTACCTGCCGAAACAATGATACCAACTAAAAGAGTAAAACCGACTTGGCTTGCGATCGTGGATGTTGGAAGCCCAATTGAGGCTGTTACTTTTTGTACCAGATCACCCGCACCAATGATGTAAGCCATTAATAGACAAACTAACAGGGCGTAAAGCAAGCTGTTGGTTACCAACTGGCCTCCTTTACCAAGCGTTTCGCGAGCAATTGCATTCATGCTCACACCACCACCTACTTTGCAACTGGCTTCAAGAAGGAGCAGCGCAGCATAAGTCGTTCCAGCCCAGATGAACAACATAAGAAGAGTGCCCCAAAGGAGGCCAAATTGAGCAAGCACCATTGGTATAGCAAGCATACCAGCGCCAAGAGCAGTACCTGCAACGATCAGGGAGCTGCCGACAAGTTTTAGGTTCACGGTTAATACCTCTAAATTCAATCCGTTAATTTCTCGCCAGTTGTGCTTTAGCTAAAGCACACAACAAAACGCTCCGACTTAGTCAAAATTTGGTTACAAGAGCACTATGTTACAAGAGCCCTGTATGGCTAAGAAAACATGCAACAAAAGGTGGTTAATCATTTGCACATGAACACTTGAGAGTCGTTTTTGGCGATGTCATCGTTGATGAAATGTGCGCAACTTTGGGTTCGAAGCAAAATTGTTCATCTTAATTCATCAACCCCATTCGTTATGAATGGATTTGGTTCGAAAAGATTGTAAGGCATAAGCAGGACGATTGAAAAGCAAAAGGTCAATCTTATAGCGATATATTTTAACAACTCTTATCTTTTACCTAAGATGTGTTGTTTTTTTCGTCACTAATTAGTCTTTTATCGCTTAAAGAGAAGGCAGAACGTGCTCAATGGCTCAATTTGGCTGGGTGTACAGATTAATTTACAGTTTAAGTGAAGGTGTTAGATTCCAAGGACGTAGCCTAGATCGGACAATATCGCTATTATTCGCTGCGTACCGACACGTTCGGTTCACATACCTCTAAACACTGATTTACGGTTCGAAAATATAGGTAAATGAGTGTCCGAATGCTGGGTGTGGTTCCCCAGCATTTGCATCCTTTCTTTTAGATGTCATCAATTGATCGAAATTGCATAAATCTTGTATCGCCCGACTTTACGGCTGTGTTAATACGCTTTATCTAGCGCACCAATGATATAAGTTAACACTGGAATACCCATATCGGCGACCTGCTTCTCAGTCTCACTCATATTTTCATGCGCCACCCGCAGCTCTACTTCACTTATCGACTCTTTGTGAAGGTAAAGCTCTTTGTAGTTCATCAATCGCTGTTGTGACTGTTGAATCAGTGTCACAACATTCTCTTTAGTCTCACGATGTTGCTGATCAATTTCACTAAGTAAATGATCTAAAATGCGTTGCATTTTGCGAATAGAAGCTTTCGTTTCTATTGATTTGTATGATTGATACTTTTCCATTGAGTTAATAACTGACTAAAATATTTACGTTTTTATAAGACAGTTATTTTTATACTGATTGCAAAGCAGGTAAATATGTGGTGGTTAAACTGGTCCACTTCTTGCTCCGTTTAGGTCAAAACTGTCCTTTCAGGAGAGCACATGCAGGTAGACCCTATAATTCAAGCACTGATCGCAAGACGAAAATCGAATGGCCTCTCCCGTGAGCAAATGGCAAACATCGCTGGAATGAGCGTAAAAACATATCAAAGGATCGAGCGCGGAGAGTCCGATCTTAAACTCTCACAATATCGTGCCATATTGCGTTCGCTTCATTTGACTGACCTAGATATTGCTTTAGATGTACGTGATGTTCAGCATGTCACAGCAAATGACCTAACGGCCGTGGCGAGATTGCTCTCACCGGAAGCTCAGTCCCTGCTCGTTCGCCTATTATCGTTAGTCCTTGAACAAAAGAACAAGAAAGGTGATTAACGACATTGCTCATACCCAAACGATGAATGCCCTGTTGAGCGTTGAAACATGAATCGTTTAGACAAAAAAACTCGTCAAATGACGAGTTTTATTCTTTATATCAGTCCGTTACTCTAGGCTTTTCAATTCCGATGTATCAACGCCTTTTATTGCATCTTTCGCCACTTTATCAGGATCAAAGACATCACGTTCTTCATATGAATTATCAATCATGCCTTGTCCTATCGCGGTCGCCTGCTTTTGTAACTTGTTACCCTCTACCTCACCAGCATCCCAGCCTTGTCGATAATCTGAGTCGGTTTGATACCTTGTTTCGTCCTTAATATAGTGTTCAAAATCATTCCCTGCCTCTTGCATACCACTATGCCGACCGTCATGAAAGCCTTGGATATAAGCTTCATCATAACCGCTCTCTTTTAACGCGCTGTCACTCGTACCACAGCCTGAGAGGAGAACAAAAAATAGCGAAACGAATACCCTATGAAACATATTTAGGCCTCAAAGCTTTCAAATAAATTAATCATAGTTCGCGATTTCAACTTCTGCTTACTTCAGGCTATTAGATAGCATTGTGACTCGACGAAGCCTGTGAACTTGAGTCCCTACAGTGAGTACAAAGCTGGACAAAGCATCACACCTACTGATAAACGTTATACTCACGCGCGTTTAATACTTCCATCGCCAGTGCTTCATCATCTTGCTCAGCTAAACCGCTAATGCCAATTGCACCGACGACTTTCTCCTCTTGTTCTACAGGTACACCACCCATAAAGCCAGTGATCTTTGGGTCAGTCCAATAACTCAACTGCTTACCTGTCTCACGAGCCCAAGCGCCCAGATTGCCACTAGGCTGACGGTCTCTAGCCGAGGTGTAAGCTTTGTTCTGTGCCAACAAACCTGCTTGCACACTCACATCATCCATTCGGGCAAAACCGAGCAATTCTCCATGTGTATCAACCACGGCAACCGCAATGTTTTGCTTGCGAGCAGTCGCAATTTCCAATGCCGTTTGAATCAGAGTTTGAACTTGTACGTATTTCATTTTTCTCTCCTACGGGATCTCATGACCAAGGGTTTTCTCGAACAAGCCATACCAATGGCTACGTGATAGCGTGACGTTCTCTACTTGAGCACAAGCGCGAATACGCTGTGGGTTTGCAGTACCAATAACAGGCTGAATTTGGTTTGGATGACGCGTCAGGAAGGCTAAAACAATCGCTTCAGACGACACGCCATATTCAGCTGCTAGCGCCATTACCATCTCCGCCGTCTGTCTGGTGTTGTGATCATCAGAATGTAAACCACGCTCTGAGAATCTTCCTTGCGCCATACTGCCCCACGCTTGCAGTTGGATATTATGCTTACGGGCATGTTCCAGTGTTCCCGCAACGTAGTCAGATTCCGACGAAGGAAGCCCCATGCCTTGCTTAATAAACTCAGACTTAGCCAGACTCATTTCCAACTGGTTCGCCACAACAACTTCGCCCGTTGCTTGTTGAAGAAGGTCAATTTGAGCACTGTTCATGTTAGAAACACCGAAGTGGTTAACTTTGCCAGCTTGTTTCAGGGCTTTTAGCGTTGTGCCCAGTTCTTCAAATTCAACCAAAGGATCAGGACGATGCAGCATCAAAACATCAAGATTTTCCACGCCAAGGCGTTCAAGAATGCCCTCAACAGAAGCCGTCACCCATTTGGCAGAGAAGTCATACTGCTTAACACCTTGCTCATCTCCTAGACGGATGCCGCACTTTGATTGCAGATACATTCGTTCTCGTAAGGTTGAGTCATTGGCTAAGATGCACCCAAACGCTTCTTCAGCCTTACCGAATTTGTAGATATCCGCATGATCAAAGAGATTGATGCCAACCTCTAATGCTGCCTCTACAGCGGCATAAGCTTGGTTTTCATCTTGGGCGGTTAATGGGTTGCGATTCCACTCCCCTCCAAGTCCCATACAGCCGAAGACCAAGCGGCTAACGTTAGGTAAGGTTTTGGCGAGCGGTAGTGTTGGATTGTTCATCGTTATTCTCACTTTTCCGATTTCTGCATCTTCAATTTCTTAAATTAACTCGAACCATCTTACCGTTCGTAAAAATTAGTTTAATACCGTAAAATCGAATTCATTATCCTCGTTACCGAACAATTAAAGCGAGCAATAAAGATGGCAGATTATAAGAGAATCGAAAAACTGATGCTGTTTGCTGAAGTGGCTCAAACACTCAACTTTTCTAGAGCAGCAGAGCAACTTGGTATCTCTAAAAGTTACCTGTCGGAACAAATCAAGCGATTGGAATCGGAACTCGCCACGCCTTTGATTGTTCGAACCACACGCAGCGTGAGATTGACGGCAGAAGGTGAATCGATCTTTGCACAAGCGGAAGATCTCAAACGCCGCGTAATGGAAATGGAAAAGAGTTTAAGTCAGCAATCTGAGCAAGTAGACGGTCTGATTCGTCTTACTGCTCCCAAGATGTTTGCCGAAGCGGTGCTGCATGATTTGTGTGTGGCGTTTCGCGCTTTACATCCAAACGTAGAGTTCGAGATTCTTTCTAGCTATCAAGCGTTTAATCTGACGGAAACCAGCGTCGACTTTGCGTTTCGAGCAACAAGAACGCCGCCCGAGAATATGATTGCGCATCACCTTTTGGACTACCACCACTGGCTGGTTGCCTCTCCTCAGTATCTGCAAGAAGAAGGTACGCCAGAGACGTTAGCAGATTTAAAACAGCATCAATGCTTAACCACATTGCATCAAAAAGAGTGGCCGTTAAAAACGGGAACAGTTCAAACCCAAGGTTGGCTTTCAAGCAATGAAAACCGCTTACTCAAAGAATCAGCCCTGTCTGGCAATGGCATTGCTCGGTTAGCAAGTTACTTTGTCGAACAAGACGTTGAGCACGGCCGTCTAGTGCAGGTTTTATCGGAAGAAACCGACCACCAGCACAACGCGGTGTACTTGGTGTACCCACAACTTATCTATCAATCGGCGAAAACCAGAGCCTTCATTGAATTTGTGAAGCAGCACTTTGCTCAATAACTAAAGCAGTTAATCCGCCGACCACACCGAGCGAATATCTGGCCAACCCCAGTTAGTAAGAGCGACGTCTTCTAAAACACCTTGGAAACGCAAAGTTTGTGTATGGTGGAACATGGGTGCAATCCAATACTCGCTGATCAACGTCGATGCAATTGGCTCCAATGCATTAAGGTAGTCCTCAAGTGGAACGAAAGATCTGACTCTCTGTAGTTGTTCATCTAACCATTTTGCGTTCTTTTCTCCCAAAGTGTGGAATAGCACAGCGTTGCTGAAGAAGTTCGTGAACGCAGAGGCATGACGATTATCATCTAGGTTTATGTTCGTTACGACCATTGTCTCATTTAGCTCACCGTTCTTAGCCTTCTCGTTCAGCTCACGGTAGGAATACATAACAATTTCTACTTTACTGCCAACACTCGCCAAACGATTAGAAATAGCCCGCGCACAGCGACGCAACGCGGTATAGTTATATCCTGCTATCGTAATGTGTTTAGGTAACTTAAGCGGCTCACTGAACGGACGGAGCACTGGCTTCCAACCTGGTAGCAGGTTATAAGCGGGTATACTCCCAAATACAATATTCTCGCGGCGCATCACTTCGGCCAAGCGCTCAGGTTGAATTAGCTCACTAATATAACGGCGCTGCGCTAAAGAGAGTTTGTGCTTAGCGTGCTGATTAAATAAGGCGAATAAGCAACCATCTTCTATTCGACTACGCTTGCTCGCCGATGAGTTTTCTCGGTTTTGCGTCGACATATAGTGTCCACACAAATCCTCCTCGGGCGAAGTATCCCTTTGCAACGTATTTGCTGCCAATGACGGGTTCTCCATTTGCTCGTCATTAACAATCCAGATAGTCACCAAATCCGTTAGAACTCTACATGCATAGTAACCATTAAATGCTTGCAGTTTTAAACGACTTTCATTGTGCTCGACAACAGAGAATGGGCCACTTCCGACCACCAGCTTGTTATTCGCTACGTTAACTTGGCTTACTGGTTGAATGCCGTATTTCACACCAGAAATAAGTCCAGCAAAGCCCAAGTCAGCTCGATTAAGCTTAAAAACAACCTTCAATGGCGTTGGCGCAGTAATGTTAGCAACATGTGCCAACTCTTTTTCGTAATACTGTAGTGAACTCAATTTTGCAAACAAGCTAACCACTGTTTCTGCATCAATGGAATTACCATTATGAAAAGTCAGACCTGGACGAAGGTAGAAAGTCCATTCGTAGGTGTCTTCGTCATAACGCCAGTGATGTGCGAGTTCTGGTTGCACTTTCCCATTGTGATCACTCGAAACTAAGCAACAATAGATTTGCCTTAATAAGAAACGTTCGCTGCTACGCTGAAGTTGATGTGGAACGACGCGCTCAAACATTCGCTTATAGGTTAATTGAATATTGAGCTGTCCTTCTTGAACAGAAGCACCAGACGTTGTTTTTAACAAACGGCCAAATGCCATTTCGTCTTCATCTAATATCGCCAGTGCTTTTTCATACTTGCCTAACTTGATACGTTCAAGAGCCAAGCTCTCTTTTAAAACGTCTAACTCCATATTCAGAATAAGAGTCGATCGTTGATTCCGCCCAGCTTTCGGGTGCCAGCTCAACCACGCCTTCTGCTGCATCTGCGTTAGCAGGCTACGAGCATGCCGAGAAGAAGTGAACATGATGTCGGCAATGTCCTGTAACGTGGTTTTTGTTTCATCACCAACGCTAAACGAGAGTAATCGTTGGTAATAGCGAAACAAATTGAGATCAGACACTGAATCAACCTTAGATCTGTGAAGTTTGTGGATAGGAATAGTTTACTTAAGTTGGCGGTAATAAAATAAGAAAACTTCCTAATTATCTGTTCCCCTTTTCCACAATTAACCTCCAAATTCGGCTTTAAAGCCCCATATATTTACGTTATTAGGAAAAAAGCCAACAAAAGCACTCTCTTTTTTATATCCCCTTTTATACACATAATTTACTCGTCAGCGTAAAGGAGGAAGAAATGAAGAAGCCAATGATGGCGTACTTTTTTCAGCAACGCCTAGCTCAATCGAGTAATAAAATAGAAGTGATGACTCTGGTCTATCTTAACGATATGTTCCAGTGGTCATAGCCTAACCTCAAGCAGAACTTAGCTCCTGATACTACACCCCCACTTCGTTGTATCTTAAGTTCTGCTTTTTCATCTTTTGCACTCTAATACCTTATTGCAGGTTACTAAAAGTTAACTAGTTGAAACACCGCAAAACAGAGTCTACATTGAAGTCTCATCCCCCAATCGCTTTGTTGAGAAAGGGGCATTCATGGATATACACCACCAATTCGGGAGTCAATATGGCAACTTCAGTGAAACTTAAAGCGGGCGACAGCTTCCCTCATCTTCAAGCCACTTTGCTAGATGGTTCAAGCGTAACGTTGGGTCAGCCGCAAGGTGATGCGACTTGGCAAGCAGTATTCGTTTATCGTGGTAAACACTGCCCTCTTTGTACTAAGTACCTCAACGAGCTTGAGAGTTACAAACAGGCTTTCGCTGATGCTGGCGTCGATATTCTTGCCGTTTCTGGCGATTCAAAAGCACAGCTAGAGGGGCATCTAGAGAAACTCGAAATCAGCTTCCCTATCGCTTACGGCCTGACCGAAGAACAAATGAAAACGCTAGGCTTGTATGTATCTATTCCTCGATCTGAACAGGAAACCGATCATAATTTCGCAGAACCAGGTCTGTTTGTGGTGAATGAACACGGCGACTTACACGTGGTGGATATTTCAAACAACCCGTTTGTTCGCCCTGAGCTTGGCGCACTATCACGCGGATTGGCATGGATTCGCGATCCAAACAATAACTACCCTATCCGTGGCACATTGGATTACTAATATCTTCTACACCCAAGTAAACTTTCTATCCTTAAATAAGCTAGGATTCTTGCCTTGGTGAGAATAACTTAGAATGCATATCAGATCCGTGAGATCTGATATGTATCAACAAGTTGGAAATAGAGTCCTTGTTCATTATACAACGCCTTGATGAAAAACAAGATCAGTGAAGCCCAGGCTCCCCTCAAACAACGTTAGTTATTTACTTCTAAGTCACTTTCACGATAAATACATGAAATTAAGACTAAAAACTTAGACTTAACGGATATATAAATCATAACGGTACCTACACAAGTAGTTGGCTAGCGATTATTATCCTATTGCAACTCAAAATTGTGCAATTCTAATAATTCATACCATAAATGAAAACATAGATACCGTAAGAGACAAAATAAAAGCAAACGATTAAATTACTAATAAAACACCGTTCAATTAAAATAAAAAACATTTCACTTTATAAAAATGTAATTAATCGTTATTTGCAATCACACATCTTAATTGAGAAATACAGTATGAATAAAATCTCTTTGCTTTATATGGCCGTTTGTATCGGATTAGTTGGATGCGGTTCAGGAGGAAGCGACAACGATCCAGCAAAAGATATACATCCCACCATTTCAAATCCGGAACAAGTCAACGCAATGACGGTGGACAAAGGTCATTTCTATTGTTCTGTAAACCAACAAAAACTGGAACACGGAGGGACATCTGCAACTATGTCCTACCTGATTGAAAAGAAAAGAAATTCTACGGTTGTCGACGATTATGAATGTACCGAATACGGTTTAAAGAAAGGTGAGTCAATTATCGTCACTAAAAGTGCAATTGAAAACTTTTCATACTCAAAACATTATAAAAGCACGAAGAAGAATGACATTAATAGGTTTAAAATCATCTACCCTACAGGGCTTACGACTCCGATTAATAAAGATTATGAAAAAATTACGATCACGTATAATACGGAGAGACCTGACGTTAACATTAAGATAATTCAATATTTTGACGAAAAGTCTAAATTATATACCATCAAAAAATATAAAAGCCACGTTAACGACAACTCACCAATAGGTTTAGTTGAGAAAGAGGAATTCGATAAATATTCCGATTTTGAAAAGAAACTGGAATTAAATAGTGCTTTTTTAAATTCAACTGAAGTGAGTGATTTATTCTACAACTTATTAAGCATGATAAAATAATAACTAAAAATCAAAAACTTAAAAAGTACGATTATGCTCAAGTAGCTTCGATATGCCTGACTAGAAAGAGTACGTTGTTTTACGAAACAAATTACGATTTGAATAAAGCACATCTAAGTTACTTGGGTATAAACGGCGATGTATTGTTAATCAGCTTTCAAAAGAGAGTGACGTTTGCGATTAACTACTTTGGTCTTAACGAAGCTCAATTTGATGCTTTTCAGACCAAATTCGCAAATCATCAAGAATCTTAAGTGCGGTACGGCCGAACTCTGTTAGTTCATAGCTGACTGCAATTGGGCGGTCGCTGATCACTTTACGCACCACCATACCTTCCGCTTCTAGCTCTTTAAGACGTTGGTCGATCATCTTTTTACTTGCACCGCCTAGCATGCGTGCTAAGTCATTGAAACGAACTGGGCCGTCTTTCAAATGATAAATCAGAGAACCTTTCCATTTACCACCAATTAAACGCATCCCTTTCTCGATAGCACATGGCTCCGCACATACGTTCGCCACTGACTTACGACCTTTGCTATCTACACTGATTCTGCTTTCCACAATACACCTCAAGATACGCACCTAATCTAGGTAACGAAAAGTAAGCTAGATACATTTAGTGCTTTAGAGTAATAAAAACGTCACCTCGCCGCAAACAAATAAAAATGGACCGCGTACAGCAGTCCATCTCAATTCATCATTCAGTTCGCACTATCTTTCTAAAAGGATTAGAAGTTTTCGTTAATGTGAGCTTCGAAACGAACAAAATCGTTTTCGATATCTGCGTTCTTCATCACATCATAACAAGCGAATGTAGGTAATGCTGACATACCAAAGAAGCGGAAGTTAGCGTGCATGTGGAACATCAAATCGTCCACGCCTTTACCTTGGAATAGGTATTCGTTCTCATCATCAAACGATTCTTCTGGCGCGTTGAATGTCAGTGACAGCATGTATTTGCTGTTGGTTTGAGTGCCGCCTGTACCATAGTTTTTCTTTGGTTCTTCTGCGCTACGGCCATCGAATGCACATAGTGCGCCGCCCATACCCGCAGTAAACACGTCGTCCATGTATTTTTTGAATGACCAAGGCACAGACATCCAGTTGATTGGGCTTTGGATGATCACGCGATCAGCCCACTCAAAGTGTGCGAGTTGTTCATCTACGTTGATCTCATCTTGCATTGTCACAACGCGAACCTCATGGCCTTTTGCTTGCAGAAACGTCTGTGCTTTGTCGACAAGAGAAGCATTTAGACGACCTTCTGAATATGGTGATGGTTCGTGTGCATTGATGATCAGTACGTTGCTCATGGGATTACCTTTAAATAAGTTCACAAGATGACGCAGTAACCATTGTGCGTCGGATGTGGTTTATTATGGTAACCTAGAAATATAGTGCAATTAGTTAACTTTTAGTAACCTACTTAATTTTTTATTATATCACTGTTTTTAAAACATATATTTTTTCAATTTTTTATTCATCGTTATTTTACGATTAATTTTTTCATCGAGTTGTTGCATCTTCCACAGAGCAGGCGTACACTTTATCGCAATTCGACGATTAACTATTAAGGCCAGCGAATGAGTGATAAGTGCAAGGACACGTGCGAAGTTGTTTTTCAGACAACACAACAACAGCTCGAGAAAGAACAAACTCTCGCAGCGCAAGCAAAAGCTTTGTCGCATCCAGCACGTTTGCGCATTCTGCATATCCTGCACACGCTCGATACCATGGGCGGTTGTTTGAACAGTGATTTGGTTTCTGAACTGGGTCTTGCGCAATCTACTGTTTCCGAGCACTTGCGTATTCTAAAGCAAGCAGGCTTTATCAGCGCCGAGCCAAACCCACCTAAGGTGTGTTACCGCATTCAACGCGACGCGTTTGATCAGTTCAATCTAGGCTTTTCCAAGTTATTTGATTAATTCCCTTTGCACGCTGGTCAGGCGTGCAGAGATAAACTATACCTTTAACTATCGCCTTTCGACGATAAACGAATAAGAGAACACTATGACTACTCAAGTTTTAAATAGTGCCAGCGACAAAATGAGCTTCTTGGACCGTTACCTAACGGTGTGGATTTTTGTGGCAATGGCAATCGGTGTAGGTATTGGCGCAGCATTCCCTCAAGTTGCTGAGTGGAATGAGTCAATGTCAGTCGGCAGCACGAACGTACCGCTCGCGATTGGTTTGATTTTGATGATGTACCCGCCGCTAGCAAAGGTGAACTACAACCTGCTAGGTACAGTGACGAAAGATAAAAAAGCGATCACGCTGTCTTTAGTCATGAACTGGATTGTCGGCCCTATTTTAATGTTCATCCTTGCATTGACTTTCCTAGGTGATCATCCGGGTTACATGGTTGGTATCATTCTGATCGGTCTTGCTCGTTGTATCGCGATGGTATTGGTATGGAACGATATCGGTGGTGGTAACAAAGAATACGGCGCAGCCCTAGTTGCATTAAACAGCGCTTTCCAAATCGTAACTTACAGTGTGATGGCATGGTTGTTCATCACTGTGTTGCCACCAGTCTTTGGTTACGAAGGTTTCGTGGTTGATATCTCGATGATGGACATCGCGGAAAGCGTTCTGATTTACCTTGGTATCCCATTCCTAGCGGGCTTCCTAAGCCGTAAATGGCTGGTCGCTGCGAAAGGTGAACAATGGTACAACGACGTGTTCATCCCACGCATTTCACCAATTACGCTTATCGCCCTACTTGCGACCATCGTACTGATGTTCAGCTTGAAAGGTGAAATGATTCTTGAACTGCCAATGGATGTATTCCGTGTAGCAATTCCACTGGCTATCTACTTCGTATTGATGTTCTTTGTCAGCTTCTTCGTTGGTAAGAAAATGGGTATCGACTACGACAAAAATGCGTCGATTGCCTTCACGGCAACGGGCAACAACTTTGAATTGGCAATTGCGGTTTCTATCGCGGTGTTTGGCCTAAACTCAGACCAAGCTTTTGCTGGTGTCATTGGTCCACTGATCGAAGTGCCTGTATTGATTGCTTTGGTGAACGTAGCATTGCGAATGAAAGCCAAATATTATGGCTAACCTAAAAAGCACAAAAAATAAAAAAGCGGTAAAACATTAACTCACTACCGTTTTAATATACTCGCTGGGCGTTAGGCCGAACTTACTTTTAAAGCGTTGGCTAAAACGCCCCTCTGACTGATAACCACACAACTGTGCGAGCATAGCAACGTTATACGAGCCATTTTGCATCAAGTAAAGTGCGTGATTTAAGCGCACTTCTGCCAATACTTCACGATACTGGGTACCTTCTTGTTTCAGTTTTCGTATCAATGTTGCTCGGCTCGTAGCAAAGTGCCCCGCGACCATATCTAATGGATGCTCCTCCCCTGGAGAGCGCGATAAGTAACGACTAAGTTTCTGACTAAAAGAGATATGTGAACTCGAGAACAACCGATGCAATAACCCTCTCTCAGCTAGCTGCTGATATAGGCCCATAATCCAATAGCGTTGTGTCGCTTCACTTAAGCTTTCCCGCTCAAACGAAAACAAAGCATTTAACGTCGCTTGCAATGCTTTATCTGTCTCAACAACGGGTACATAGTTTCCTAATGCGTTGCTCATGCTTAGCTCCAACATTTCATCGCTAGGCACACAGTGAAAACTGAACATTCGAGAAAGAAATCGCCCTTGTAGAGGAAGATTTTCAAAATTTAGGGATGCATTTGCTTCACAAAGCATGATATTTGGATGATGGATGTCGAGTACTTCATCTTTCCAGAAAAGATGTTTACTCCCCTTAACAATCTGAATAAGGCTTGGGGAGTGAATCCTGACATTACGAAGCTTCTGCTGCTGCTCCGCACGAAACAGCGTAACCTGATATTGGTGACCCATTCTCTCCCCCTTATATTCAATTATCGCGTGTAAGTCGTGGTTAATGTCGCTTTACCCAAAGCAACACTATTCAAAGTAAACCCTACAATGGCTGGTGGCGTGTTTTCATCCAAATTCAGTTCTTCAGTTGGCAATGCCCACACCGTAAACTGGTAACGATGCATCCCATCATTCTTTGGAGGACACGCGCCGCCGAACCCCGTTGTGCCGTAGTCAATACGAGATTCTTTGCCGCCTAACTTGTTCATATCAATGCCTCGAGGCAGCTCGCTAACGGTGGATGGAATATTAAACGCTATCCAATGCCAAAAACCACTGCCTGTTGGTGCATCGGGGTCATACACGGTGATCGCAAAACTTTTTGTGCCCTTTGGAGCTTCTTTCCACATCAATTGTGGTGATTGATTCCCGCCATCACATCCCCAACCAGAGTATTCAAATGTCTTCGCCATCGGGTGGCCTTCTTGAATATCTCTACTCACGAGTTCAAATGCATGGGCAGAACCGACCGCAAAAACACTCAATACCAAAACTGACTTGTAGATCGCTTTCATGTTTTTCTTCCTTTCAATGAATTCAACACTAGTCTAAATACCCAGCAGTCCGAATCATTGTCAGTAAGTATCAAAAAACACAAAATAATCTATAATTTTGACACTTTAAGATTCTAACACAAATTTCTTACTCTCTTAATTGCACTTGGTTTATGCTAATTAATCGCTCACGGAATAAGGAAGGAAAATGGAATTGGATATCTACGTGGTGGACGCCTTCACCGATACGCAATTCAAAGGCAACTCAGCAGCGGTGATACCGTTAGAGGAATGGCTAGCCCCAGAATTGATGCAAAATATCGCGACAGAAAACAACTTATCAGAGACGGCTTTCCTAAAGTCCATTGGCGCAAACCAATATGAGATTCGTTGGTTCTCTCCGATTACTGAAATCGATTTCTGTGGACACGCAACACTGGCCTCTTCGTTAGTTCTGTTTGATGAGTTTGGCATTAATGGCACGATTGAATTTCATACTCTGGAAGTAGGGACCCTCACCGTAGAGAAGAATGCGCAAGGTAAGATCGAGATGACGTTCCCTGCTCGTCCTCCAAAAGCCGTTTCTGATATTCCCTCGGCATTGATTGATGGCCTAAGTTGCGATGTGGAACGCGTACTGCTTAGCCCTCAAGCGTATTTCGTGGTGGTCGGCAACCAGCAGGAGGTACTTGAGGTTCAATACCGTTCAGAGCACCTCAAGACACTCGCTCCTTACGATGTGGTCGTTACCGCGAAAGGTGATCAACAAGACTTTGTATCGCGTTACTTTTGGCCTGCAAATGGTGGTGACGAAGACCCCGTAACTGGCTCGATTCACGCTGGGTTAGCACCGTTCTGGGCAGAAGCGTTAGGCAAAACATCACTGGTCGCTTACCAAGCTTCTCAGCGCGGAGGCATTTTGCACTGTGAAGTTACTGGCGAACAAGTAAGAGTATCTGGCGACGGCGTGCTCTACATGAAACGCAAGATTTTTGTGTAGACCTTTAGTTTGTCTTTAGCATTATCCCAATAAAACAAAGCCCAGCGTTATTGAGCTATATAACGCTGGGCTTGATGGTTTAATTAGGGTGATGTCGAACTACTGGAACTTCTCACCCGCGGCAGCAACGAACGCCATTTCTACCAACAGTTCTGGGTTCGCCAATTCAACTTTGACGCAAGCACGGCTTGGTGCGCAGCCCTCAGGGAACCACGCATCCCACACTTCGTTAAGCGCATCAAAGTTAGCAAAATCCGTCACGTAAATCGTCACAGATAGAATGCGCGACTTATCGCTATCAACACTGGCTAGCATTTGCTCGGCTTGGTCGAAAATCTGTTCTACTTGTCCTTTCATATCCGCAGTGGTGTCAGCTTCCGCCACTTCAACAAAGTTGGCGATGCCATTGAATACCGTTACATCTGACCAACGTTTGCATGGATTAATACGATGAATTGTCATGTTATTTCTCTTAATTACGGCTTCTCAACCAAACACACAGGCGCACCGATGTCGCACGAATATCCGGTTGGAGTGATAGCGCCAGTCTCCGGACTCCTATGGAAGCTAGCGACATTATGTGAATGTTGATTAGCAACGAGCATCCACTGCCCGTCACGGGATAAAACAAAATCTCTTGGGAACGCGCCACCACAATCGGACGCCGCAATTTGAACCGGAGTATTGCTCGTTACATCAAATGTACTGATCAGATTTTGCGCGCGGCATGAGACATAGACAAAGCGCTCATCCGCAGAGAGGCGAATCGCAGACGCCGCTTCTTTGTTCTCTTCATCGGCTAGCAGTTTAACTTGCTGAGTCAGATTCCATTGTCCGTTTTGCTTGCGAAGTACCACCAGCGTTTCAGACAATTCGCAAACAACGTACGCGACAGACTCATCACGATTGAAGATCAAATGACGAGGCCCAGAGCCAGCAGGCATAGCGATGCTTTGAGAAAGTGAAAACTTGACTGTCTCACCATCATTGTCGTAGTCATAGAAATAAACACTGTCTGTGCCTAAATCGACCACAGCCAATTGAGCGGATTGTTTTAGAAAAGTGACTTGGTGGGCATGAGGCGAAGTTTGACGGTCAATATTGGGTCCATTGCCTTCTACATACAATTCTGCAATGGATTTCAAAGGCTTACCTTGCTCATCAAGTTGGTAAACACTTACATTGCCGGAACCGTAGTTTGCAACAGCGAGTAACTCTTCTTTAATGTCGATATGGCAAGGGTAATCACCTTCAATTGGCAATGCATAGCTGTCTGTTTTTTCAGAAAATATTAGCTCTGCACCTTCCAAGCGATCGACTTCATTAAAGGTATATAACCCCTCTCCTTTGAGCGCAAGGTAAGAAGGGTTACGAACCGTTTTCACCGCTTCTGGAACAAGTTCATTGGTGAGCGTTAATGCGCCAGTAGCAGTATCGAGAGAAACACACGCAATGCCCTGACTTTGGCTTGGTGAATCGGTATAGGTGCCTACATAAAAATGTAAGTGACCATTTACTATCATGGGAAACCTTTAGGAGATAAAAGAGTGCTTAACCGATAAGATGCCGCCTGCGTTACCATACGGCAATCCCTTTTAGTTATCAATCGGTTAAAGTGTGAAGCAACAACTCAGTTGGTGACACTATGGCGACAATGGTTTCATCAAAAATTATCGCATTTTCATTGATGATGCGTTGATACACTTCAGCGTCAGATTGGCTAATACCACTGCCCTGCTTAGCAAGCTCAATCAAAGTTAAACCTAAATCGGCAACTTTGATTGCGGCTTCTGCAACTGGCACCGTTTCTACCGACACCACGTTGGCCGCGAAAATAGGTTTGGCTTGCTGCGCCGCCAACTTAACGCTTTGATAGTGCATCGCTAACGCATCCAAAGCTGCGGTATCACCTTGAGCATAAACTGCGACCAAATCTTTCATCTTGTACACTGCTAGGCTTTCTACTGGCAATGCATCCGCAAAGCGGTTTAGTCGCTCATACTGATTGTATAAATCACCTTCAATTGGCGTAGAGATCCATTTCTCCCAATGACGAGCGTAGTATTGAGCCGGCTCGATGTACTTCGCTAACGTTTGCAGCGGCGTTTCGTCCGCACCATTGGCAAGACGTTTTAGCATCATATTGGCATCGGCGTGATGGCGTAGACCAAGTGAGATCTCAGACCACGTATCCATCACCTTCATACGCTTGTACATGCTGCGCTCATCGGTCAGGTCTTGGCTCGACCATAGACGCTCAGCAATTGCGTAGCTTCTCGGCCATAAGCGTTGTTCGATGGTCATTGAATCGAGGTTCTCACCCCAAATGGTAATTTCTCCACCTAAAATTAGCTGCTGTTCTTTCTCGGTCAGCTCAGCCGGATAGCCGCCATTCGGCTCAGGAATGACACTCCCCTGCATGTCACTGCTCGCGACCAATTCTCCAGTCGCAGGCCAACGAACATTACCAATCAATTGGTAACTGGTGTCTTTCAACTTGCCATCCGCAAAGTCATAGTTGAATTCGGTGTAAGACATAAAGTTATCGAAGTGGCCTTTAAACTTCACACCCGACACATACTCAATGATGAACACCTCTTCGCGGGACTTACCGTTGTAATCGGTAAACGCACGGTAGCTGCCGTCTGTTGCTTCGATAATGGTTAGATTGCCAGTGCGCGGGCCGCCTTTGTTGCGCGGTTTCACCCAGTCATAAGTCGCGAACTTCTCACCTTTATGAAGTTGATCATCAACGCTGATTCCTTTCGGCATTGGGTCATTGCGATAGTGGTAACTGGTTGGTTGTGGTTGGTCTAGGTAATAGCCTGTCGAGAGAATACCTTGGTAGCCCTCTTTTGCTGCTCGACCGATACTGTCATGCCCTTGCCAGCTTTGAATCACAATCGAGGTTGGAAGGTCTTTGTGCCAGATTTCATCCCAGCCAGTCATCTTCTTGCCGCGCTGTTCCAGCATCTGTTCAACCTTGGTGTTCAGATACGATTGCAGACCACGCTCACCATCCAGATTGTTGTCTTTGATGAATTGCTGAATCTTCAGGTTGTCTTTCCACTGTTGGTAATTTGGTTCATCGCCGCCGATATGGAAATACTCATCTGGGAAGAGCTCAACCACTTCGTCAAACACGCTCGCCAGCATCTTGTAGAGTTCAGGGTTGGTCGGGTCCATTAACGGCTCAAACACACCCCAGCCACGTTGATGCGGATAAGATTGCTCACCCATACCAGACATTAATTCAGGGTAAGCGTGCGCTACTGCCGAAGCATGTCCCGGCAAAGAAATTTCAGGGATAACTCGAATCCCAAGGTTACGCGCGTAATTCACCACATAGCGAATTTCATCTTTGGTGTAGTAATCACCATCTGCGGTGTCTTGCCACAGCTTTTGGTAATTATCGAGCTGGATACGAATCGCTTGGTCATCCCAAATATGCCAATGGAAGACGTTCATTTTTGCTGATGCCATCGCATCGAGTTGACGAAGAATCACGTCGAGTTCAATGAAGTGACGAGAAGTATCATAAGAAACACCACGCCAAGGAAAGCGCGGCTCATCTTGAATCGACACCGCAGGCACGAAGTACCCAGTCGCGTCCGTAGTCACCAACTGCAAGAAGGTTTCTAAACCATGGAAAGCACCGTAAGGGCGTTCGGAGCGAATGATGATCTGACCATTACGCGATTCAAGTTGATACGATTCATCACTGTTAATGTCTTGCACCTCTGACTTGGGTGCATTCCGAATATCAATCACCAAGGTCGCGTCTTTTTCCGACTCGGCATGCCAGTTCAACATCGGTAAGCCGGTTTGGCGATACAGACGGTCCATAGTGCGCTTTGCGTTGAACTGCACGCGCGGTGAATCGTAGCCTTTGATGTAAATGCTGAAGGATTTATCCAGTGTGATTTTACCCTGCCCCAACTCTACATTTTGTGGGTAAGGCATTAGGTTAAGATCGGTGTTGGGAGTCATCGCCATCGCTGCCGTTGGAATTGTGATTAAGCCTGAAATGAGTAGTGCTAATGTACCTTTGTTCATCCGCGCCATCCTGTCGTTGTTATTATTGTTCAACCCAAGTCACGCTATTTAATGGGGTCTCGCGACTTGGGTATAAGAGCTCTGTTTGAGTTACGCAACCAGCTCTACTGCTTCACGAACCAGCTTGCCAATTTCATCCCACTGCTCGTTTTCAATTAAGCTCGGTGCCACCATCCAAGTACCACCGCAACAAACCACACGGTCGATGGCTAGGTAATCATTGACGTTGCTCTTACCGATACCGCCTGTCGGCATCAGACTCACATCAACGTATGGAGCCAACAGCGACTTCACCATCGCGATACCACCGCTCGCTTCTGCCGGGAAGAATTTGAGGAAGTTCAAACCCAGCTCTAGTGCTTGTTCAACCTGACTTGGGTTATTCACACCCGGTATGATTGGCATGTTGATTTCTTGACAGCGACGCACGGTATTGGGGTTCAAACCCGGCGCGACAATAAACTCTGCACCCGCGTCTTTCGCTTGGGTAATTTGCTCTGGCGTCAGTACCGTGCCAGCACCGATGCACATTTGCGGGTAAGCATCGCGCATGGCTTTAATCGCATCGGCAGCGGCTTCTGTTCGAAACGTCACTTCCGCGACTGGCAGACCGTTTTCTACTAACACTTTCGCCAATGGAATTGCGTGCTCAACCTTATTGATTTGAATAACAGGAATAACTTTGAATTGCTGAAGTTGCTGAATCATTGCTTGGGACATAATACGTTCTCGGAAATTATTGAATTAGATGAGTCATGGCGTCGTTTGGAATGATCGCGCCAGGATATTGAATAACGGTTGCCGCTAGTGCATGACCGAGTTGGGCTGACTGCTCACAGCTTTGCCCGGTCAATCGACCTGTAAGGTAACCAGCAGCAAATGAATCGCCAGCGGCACAAGTGTCGATTACTTTGACAACCTTCTCGGCGGCTATGTAAGCGGTTTGCTTGTCATCACCATGCGACCAAACCAGTTTGCAAGGCTCACAGCCACGTTTAATCACGATTTCTTGGCAACCAAAGCGAAGGCAGCGCTGCTCGGCCCTTTCCTCTTCACCCCATACCAAGACATCATCGTCTTCAGTGATAAGCGCAATGTCGACTAAAGGCAGAATTTGGCTGTACCAATGCTTTGCCTCTGTTGCAGACCAAAGTTGAGGACGGAAGTTGTTATCGAAGATAACCTTGCCTCCACCTTGCGAGAACTGGGTTAACGCCTTTTTAAGCCTTACTTTGCTATCGTCATTTAGAATCGCAATGCTGATGCCACTCAGATAGAGATAATGCAGCTCTCGGTTCGCAATCGCGGCTTCTAATTTGTTGAGCGAAGAGGTAGAGAAGTAACTTTTAACGGCTGCGCTGTCACGCCAATAAAGAAAGCTGCGTTCGCCTTCTTGGTCAGTCTGCACCATGTACAAACCCGGAAGCTGAGCTGGGAAGATCTCGACAAGATCAGTCGCAATGCCTTCTTGTTGCCAGTTTTCCAGAAGCACTTGAGAAAGTACGTCCTCCCCAAGACCGGTCGCGTAAGACACTTGGACAGGTTGTTGAGCCGTTAGTCGAGAGAGGTAAAGTGCGGTATTGAGCGTGTCGCCACCAAAGCTTTTGCGAATTGGGTCGCCGCTCAGTTCAATCATGCATTCGCCAAAGAAAGCAATTTTAGTCTGGGATGAATCGGTCATCGTTCACCTACTTTGGATAAATTTAGAATGGTGGCTCGGGGGAGCCACCAGTTTGTCAGGAGCTTATGAGCGAGTTTCTGTTCGAGCCGAAACTCTTTGCTGCTAAGCGTTTTGATTTGCTGTTGTGCGGTTTTTTAATGAAACATCTTCTTCCAGAACGCCTTTGTCAGACAGTTCCATTTCCATCAGAGCACGCTCATCATCAAGGATTGCTCGTGCCATTTCTGGTGACACTTGGTTAGCTGGAGTCACTAAGCTTACTGCCACACCAGCAGTTAGGGCAAACAAGCAAGATGGAATCACTGGGTTGCCCCAGAAAGCAGTCAGGTCTGGGCTAAGCATTACTGCAAATGAAGCAATAGACGCACCTGCCAATGTTGCCAATGCACCTTGCCAGTTGTAACGCTTCCAGAAGCGACCCAACATACCGCACACGAACATGCCAGACATAACTGTCGAGATCATCTTAGTGATGTAGCCGATGATGTCGTTAGAGGTTAGCGCGAACAGCAATGCACAACCGATCACTACAACCAAAGCCAAGCGAGAGTAATTCAACATGGATTCTTTGTTTGGCACGCGACCGGTGAACATAACGTACACATCACGCAGTAAGATAGACACGCCCGCAATCGCATCGGAACTTGCACTCGACATGGTTGCCGATAGACCTGCAATAAGAACGATAAGACCAACACCTACTGGCAATACTGTTGCCGCGATGTATGGGAAAGCAAAGTTTGCGTTGTTCAGTTCAGGGTCAATCGCATGCGCCGCCATACCAATGACTGCTGGGATGATGGAGAAGAACAAGTACAGCACACCAGAAGCCACGAACGAACGGCGGATGGTTGATACGTCTTTACCTGAGTAGATACGTTGGCGGAATGAAGGCGTTGCAAGTACACCCACACCAATCACAACAGCAAGAGAAACCGCTGGGATTAAACCAAGCTTATCAATCGCAAGGAAGCTAACCGCTTCTGGGTCCATGGCTGAGTACAGGTTATCCAAGCCGCCAATGTGTTGCACAGACAGTACCGCCATTAGGATGAAGCCAACAAACAAGATGATAGCTTGAATGGTGTCTGTCCAAACCACCGCAGTGTAGCCGCCAATAACCACGTAAATGGTAAACGCAGCTGCGATGATCATCTTCGCAGTGCTCAGCTCAATATCGGCAATCCATGCTAGGTACATACCACCACCAAGGATGTGTGCACCCAACCAGCCAATAGAAGCGATAAAGATAAGCAGACCAACCACGTTCTTCACGATGCGGTTTGCGCCTACGTAATATGCGAGCTCTTCACTCATGGTCATAAAGTTGAGTTTACGAACTGGCGCGAACCACAGTGCCAATAACAAGATACCAATTGCGCCGCCAATGCCGTACAGCGCACCAGCCCAACCGTTTGAGTAACCAAAGCCAACCGCGCCCATACTAGAGCCCGTGCCAACCATGGTTGCTACCGTGGTACCTAATACGAGGAACAGAGGTAAGCCTCGACCACCGAGTAGAAAGTCTTCACCTGATTTTTGATTGCGAGAGACAAACCATCCCAACCAAATTAAAAATAAGACATACGCACCGAAGCCGGTAAGAAAAAGTGTACTGTTCATTGAACACCTCTCATATCAAAATCCATCTTTCAGATTGATATAATTCCAGCAGCAAGTATTAGATTTTATTCCAGAAATTATCTAATTTTATTTTTATAGCTTTTGCTAAATATATTAGGCACTACTGCTTTATGAAATTATATTTATGTAGGGAGTGAGAGTGCCAAAAAGATAATAACAGGAAAGTAATTATTTCCGGCACTCTATTTTATTTAATTAGGTAAAGTGTGATTTCTATCGGCGATCTTCGCGGTAGCAAGTCACATCGACTTCGACTTTCACGTCCACCACGAGATCACACACCATGCAAATACGTGCAGGTGGGTGATCACCAAAGAACTCTCTGAACACTTTATTGAACGATTGGAAGTAACGAGAATCCGTTAGTACCACTTTTACGTGCACCACATCAGCTAGTGTGTAGCCTGCTTCTTCCATAATATCGACACAGTTTTGAATCGCTAGGCGAGATTGGTCAACGATACCGCCTTCTACCACTTCGCCGTCAGTCATTGGTGTTTGACCCGATACGTATAAGAAGCCGCCCGCTTCTGTTGCTCGTGCAAATGGTAAATGTTGACCGCCAGTACCTACACCGCCTTCTACACCATAACGTTTAATTGACATAATATTCTCCAGTGATAATGCTTAATCTATAAAATTAATTTATTTAATAAGTTATTGACGGGTATTATTTCTATAAATAAATACGCCATTTCTATTTTCGGTGACTTTATCTTTTAAATAAGATAGTTCGCCATTTACAAATACAGATTCAATACCTTGCGCGACGGAAATTGGATTTTCGAACGTTGCAGTATCTTTAATTGTATTTGGGTTAAATAAAACCAAGTCTGCGTAAGCGCCTGTTTTTATTTCCCCACGATCTTTCAATTGGTAGCGTGTTGCTGACATCCCCGTCATCTTGTGAATCGCTTCTGCCAATGGGAAAAGCTGTTCTTCACGACAGTAATGCCCCAAGACTTTCGGGAATGTGCCCCACAAACGTGGATGTGGGTGCGGGTCGTTTGGTAATCCGTCCGAGCCCACCATGGTCAACTTATACTTAAGGACACGTTTGACGTCGTTTTCATCCATGCAGTGATAAACCGCGCCCGCAGGTTGCAACGCTTTTGCTGCTTCCATAAGAGGCAGTTGCATCTCGTCAGCAATGTCTTTCAGCATCTTGCCAGCGTGTTCAGGTTTACTTTCAGACCAAGTGATGAAGATGTCGATTTCATCCGTCACCTGTTTTAAATCCAGCGTTGAAGAACTTGCAGAATATGGGTAGCAATCGCAAGACACGTCTTGATGCTCAGAAACCTTATCCATCAAATCCAGCACTTCTACCGTACGTCCCCAGTTACCTGCACCAGCGCATTTAAGGTGAGAAATTACCACGGGCACTTTGGCGTACTGCCCAGTTTCAAAGGCTTCTTCCATTGCACTGATGATTTCTTCAAACTCGGTGCGCATGTGTGTGGTGTAGATACCACCGTGATGACCGAGAATTTCCGCTAAACGCATCACTTCATCCGCGTTGGCTTGCTTGGCACTCGCATAAGCAAGACCCGAGCTCAAACCCAATGCACCCTCTTCCATCGCTTGTGCCAGTGTTTGGCGCATTTGCTCGATTTCTTCATCAGTAGCCGTGCGCAGTAAGTCATCCATCACGTTGTTACGTAAAGTTGTGTGACCGACCAACGCAGCGACGTTGACCGCAGGGTTCGCCGCTTGTACCGCCTTCGCATACTCCGCAAAAGTTGGGTATTTGAAGTCTTCCTGCTTGCCCAATAGGTTCATTGGGTCTGGCGGAGTATCACTGAGTACCGCAGGGCTCGCGCTAATTCCGCAATTGCCTACGATTACTGTCGTCACACCTTGGCTGATCTTTGGCAAGCAGTCAGGGTAACGAATCACATTGGTGTCATCGTGCGTGTGCACATCAATAAATCCCGGAGCCAACGCAAGACCCTGACCGTTGATAACCTTCTTTGCAGAAAGCTCGTCTAGCTGCCCTACTTGCTCAATACGATCTTGACGAATCGCAACATCAGCAATGAATGGTGCTGCACCCGTACCGTCAAATACCTCTACGCTTTTGATAATGGTATCGAACAACATACTTCACTCTCTTCGTCCGTCGTTAACATGATTCCATCTTAATAATTCTTGAAATTTAAACAGTGAAGAAACACACAAAAAACTCAGATTTGTTTGATACTTTCTAACATATTATTTATGGTAGTTAGCAACAAACACTTAATATCAATCACTTAGACCATGTTAGAAGTAGGTACGCCATGAAAGACAATCGCCAAAAGTGTGATAAAAACTATCATAATGAGTGTGTTACCACGCCAGGTTACGGAGAGAAAGCTCAACCTGTTGCGTGTAATTCCGATGGGTTACACAGTTTGATCCATGAAGAGATCACCTTGCCCGCTGCGGTGATCAAATCTTCTTCATTGAAGAACAACCTCGATTGGATGCAGCGTTTTGCCAATCAGCACAAAGTGAAGTTGTCACCGCACGGTAAAACCACCATGACTCCCGCTTTCTTTCAGCAGCAATTAGAAAACGGCGCTTGGGGCATTACCGTCGCAACGCCAGCTCAGGCAGAGATTGCGGCGCTAGGCGGAGCGAAAAACATCATCATGGCGAACCAACTAGTTGGGCGCGCAAACATGACTATCATCGCCAACTTGATTGAAACCCATGGAATCAACTTCTATTGCTGTGTGGATTCAAGCCGAAACGTCAAAGCGCTAGAGCGTGCCTTCGCTGAGCATCAATTGCCGCTTAATGTACTGATTGAGTTTGGTGTCGAAGGCGGTCGCTGTGGATGCCGTAATCAACAAGATGTGGTTGAGCTCGCCACATTCATCCACCAGCAACCTCACCTCACGCTAAAAGGTATCGAGGTTTACGAAGGTGTCATTCATGGTGACAATGCTGAGCAGGACATCCGTGACTTCCTCAACACCACATTAGAAATCGCAGCCCAACTACAAAACGACAAGTTGATTGAGTCCAAACCTCTTGTTACTGGCGCAGGCTCTGCTTGGTATGACGTAGTTTCTGAATGCTTTGCCAACCTAGAAGATTTTGATGCCGTCATTCGCCCAGGTTGCTACGCGATTCATGACACAGGCATTTACCTAGACGCACAAAACAAAGTCATGCAGCGCGCTGAAAATAACCAAGGTGCAGCGTGTGATTTAGGTGGTGACTTGGAATCGGCACTAGAGCTTTGGGCTTATGTCATTTCTCGCCCCGAGCCAACCAAGCTAGTTGCCGGCTTTGGCAAACGTGACGTGGCGTTTGATGCTGGATTGCCAATCCCTGAGCGCGCATACCGCGATGGTGCGTCAATCTCTATTGAAAGTGCGGTAACGACCGCGGTGATGGATCAGCACGCGTTCATCGAAGTAGACGCAAACAGCGACCTGCAAGTGGGTGATATGATTGCCTTCTCAACCTCTCATCCATGTCTAACGTTTGATAAGTGGCGTGCCGTGGCGATTTGTAATGATGAGTATCAAGTCACTCATTGGGTGAAAACCCGTTTCTGATGATGAGCTTAGTGAGGCTTTTCGTTATACTTCATGCCAAACCAGTGGAGGTGGCACAATCGTCTCCATGTAAAAGATAGGAACACAGCTTGAGTTTAGAAGTCGATATTATCTCTCAAATCACTGAACGTTTCAGTGCGCTGCGCGATGCCGAAAAGAAGGTCGCGAAGTTGATCATGGACGACATTCAAACTGCCGCCAATGCCAGCATTACTGAACTGGCAGAAAGCGCAGAAGTGAGTGAAGCCACCATCACCCGTTTTGCTAAAGCTGTTGGCTGCAAAAACGTGCGTGATATGAAGATCAAACTGGCACAAACCTTAACGGTTGGGCAACGATTCATCCTTGAGCCGCCTGATCAAAGTGGCTACCAAGGCATCTATGAGTCGATCAAGCAATCCCTTGATGTAAACCGCAGTTTGATTGTTGAAGAAGATATCGACACTGCCGTGAACTGGCTGCACAACGCAAGACAAGTGATCTGCATTGGTATGGGTGGCGGCTCAACCATTGCAGCACAAGAGATGCAGCATCGTTTGTTCCGTCTGGGCTATCCTGTTGTGGCGTACAACGATGGCTTGTTATCGCGCATGATTGCGGCGACGGCAGACGCGAACGATGTGTTGGTCATGATCTCAGCCACTGGCTATACCCCTGCCATCATAGAAACCGCGCAATTAGCCAAGCAGTACGGCGTGAAAGTTATTGTGATTACTCCGAAAGACACGCCTTTGACTGAGCAAGCCGATTTGGTTCTGCCTATTGAACACCAAGAGACGGACTTCATCTATAAACCATCGGCTTCTCGTTACGCGATGTTGGCTTTGGTTGATGTACTTTCGATGGCGTTAGCCGTTAATCATAAGCGACGCTCGCGCGATAAACTTCGTCGACTCAAAGTTGCCCTTGACTCTTACCGTGGCGGTTTGGAAAGACAGCCTCTTGGTGATTAAACCAACGTGGTCTAGATACCCAAAATCTCGCTCATAAAACTCAAACAATAAAGCCCGATGTTCAGCCTCGGGCTTTGCTTTATCTAGCCGTTTCTTTACGTGTGCACGGTAAACCTGATCCTTGTCTCGATTCTTCAATTTATCTTTCCTAATCCCACCATCATCACGGTAACCCACTATATTTGAATGAGAATATTCTTAGAGACCCATTCAAAAGTGAGCCCAGCTTCAATAATTAATCAATTGATGAATATTGAAGGAATTAACTTCCTAGCCGGACAAAACTGACTCACGTTACACTGAATGCAGTCCCATACTCTTCTATAGCTTGATACGAATTCGAGCTCACCTTCTTAGAGGAAGCGTCGCATGATGAAGCGAATCATTCTTGGCACCCTAGCCCTGACTCTTTTAACTGCCTGTTCCAAAGATGACGGACAGCAAGCCCTTGGCACACTAGAACGTGACCGTGTAACCTTCACTGCAACATCTAGCGAGATAATTCGTGCCCTACCCATTAAGGAAGGCAGCCAAGTCACCGAAGGAGAAGTGCTGGTTCAGCTCGATACAAAGAACCAAGAAGCCGTTTTAGCTCACGCCGTTGCCGAACAAGCCAAGGCTGACGCTTATCTTTTGAAATTGACCAATGGCGAGCGACCGGAAGACATTGCCGCAGCGCAAGCACGCGTTGCCAGAGCGGAAGCTCAATTGGTTGAAGCGCAAAAGAACTACCAACGTAAAGCAGAGTTAGTTCGTAAGAAACTCATCAGCCAATCAGAGAAAGACACCGCTTTAGCAGCCAGAGATTCTGCCCGTGCAGAGCTAGACTCCTCACAAGAAGAGTTCAGCAAACTGACCGCTGGCTCTCGTCCTGAAGATATTGAACAAGCGAAAGCCGCACTCATGGCAGCAAAAGCTGATGTGGCACTGCAAGAACAGAAACTGGCAGAACTCACCATCACGGCCACGCGAGATGGCTTGTAGATAACCTACCGTTTAACCTTGGTGAACGCGTTCCGGTGAATGGCGTGGTTGCTGTAATACAAGCCAGCCGCGTCCCATACGCTCGTGTTTATGTTCCTGCTAACTATCGAGTCGACTTTGTGCCGGGTAAAACGGTTAACGTGCATGTAGATGGCGTTGAGCAACCATATAGCGGCACCGTTCGTTGGGTTGCGACTGAGCCTTCATTCACGCCTTATTTCGCGCTTACCGAAGAAGAACGCTCGCGTTTGATGTACCTTGCAGAAGTCGACCTACAAGACTCCGCACAATCCTTGCCTTCGGGCATTCCAGCGCAAGTGGATTTGGTGGAGTAAGCCAATGACCGAATACGCGATTCAAGCTGAAAATGTGGTGAAGAAGTTTGGTGACTTCACCGCCATCAACAACATCACGCTTAATGTGCCCAAAGGCAGTATTTATGGTTTTCTTGGCCCTAACGGTTGCGGTAAATCGACAACCATTCGTGTGTTGACTGGCTTGCTTAGCCCAAGCGAGGGCAATGTCGATGTACTCGGGCTAGAGATCCCAAAACAATCTGAGCTTCTACGCCTTAAGATTGGCTACATGACACAAAAGTTCTCCCTCTATGATGACCTGACGGTTCAGGAGAATCTTGAGTTTATTGGACAAATCTTTGGTATGGAAACCAAGGCCCTGAAAGCTCGCATCGAAGAACAGCTATCCACCTACGGTCTCGACCAGTTGCGTAAACAGCGCGTGGGCGGAATGAGTGGCGGCCAGAAACAACGCTTGTCTCTCGCCGCAGCCACTATGCACAAACCAGAACTGTTGTTTCTCGATGAACCCACATCTGCGGTTGACCCAGAGAACCGACGCGATTTCTGGGAGCAGTTGTTTGATCTCTCTGACCAAGGTACGACGATTTTGGTCACTACGCACTACATGGATGAAGCAGAGCGTTGCCATCGTCTGGCGATTATGGAAGCGGGCGAAATTCGCGCCGATGGTGAGCCAGAAGAGCTCATGGCGCAAATGGGCGTTAACATCGTCGAAGTCAAAGCGGATAACTTACGCGAGCTAAAAGAGAAAGTCATTCAGCGTGAAGAGGTGCGCTCGGCCGCACAGCTCGGAATTCGCTTACGCATTTTAATCCACCAGCACATCGAAGAACCGATCGAATGGTTAACCCAAACCTTTCCTGAGCTTGATGGCTGCGAGATGAACATTGCTCGCCCGAGCTTGGAAGATGTGTTTGTCAGCGTGACGGGAGAAGGTCGCCAATGATGAAATCTATTGCCCGTATGAAAGCGGTAATGATCAAAGAGATCCGTCAGCTTTCACGTGACCGAATTACCTTTGGCATGGTCGTGATGATCCCGTTGATTCAGCTTTTGCTGTTCGGCTTCGCCATTAATACCGATATTCGCAACATTCCCGTTGGTGTCGTCGATCAAAGTGGCAGTACTGCTGGGCGTGTGATCACCGAGTCCGTCAAAGTCACGCAAGTGGTCGATGTGGTTGAAACCTTTGCTACCGCTTCAGAAGCCGAGCAAGCCATTCAAGACGGTTTGGTGCGAGCGGCTTTAATTCTGCCTAGCGACCTAACCCAACGTATGGTGCAAGGGCGAGAGCTTGGCCAATGGATTGTGGATGGTTCAGACACCATGATCAGCTCTGCGATTCTCTCGCTACAAACCATGCCGTTAACGGATTTTGATTTTGAGATACGCCCTGCCCCAACCAAAACCTTTGAAGTTGCGCTGTATTACAACCCAAGTCGACGCTCGGCGGTGAACATTGTCCCCGGTTTATTGGGCGTGATTCTGACTATGACGATGATCTTGTTCACCAGTGCAGCCATTGTTCGAGAGCGGGAACGCGGCAATTTGGAGTTACTGATTACTACGCCAATTCACTCCATCGAACTCATGGTGGCGAAGATCATTCCCTACATCTTTGTTGGTCTGATTCAGGTGTTTATCATTTTAGGCTTAGGGCACTGGATATTTGGCGTGCCTATAAACGGCGCCATTAGTCAGATATTGTTTGGCACGCTGCTGTTTATCGCCGCGAGTTTAACCTTAGGTTTGGTGATATCCACCATTGCGACGACACAACTTCAGGCCATGCAGATGACGGTGTTTATTCTTTTGCCATCGATTCTTCTGTCCGGATTTATGTTCCCTTATGAAGGAATGCCCGTCGCGGCACAATGGATATCAGAAGCCCTACCAGCCACTCACTTTATGCGCATTATTCGTGGTGTGGTGTTGCGTGGTGCAGACCTAATGGAGCTATGGCGAGATACAGTTTGGTTACTTGGATTCACCGTTATCGGCCTTATTGTAGCTTCATTTCGCTTCAAAAAATCACTCGACTAATCCCACGATATTGCGTTCACTCCTTAAAAAACAAAAAATAGCCCCAACGAAGGGCTATTTTTTGTTTCTGTATTCATACACTGTGCTATCGAGCTCAACTCTCCGACAATATTAATAGTACTCGCCGTAGGAACAATCTCGTAAATCGGAAATATTGTAGTTTTTCAAAGAGTTTATTTTAAAGTTGAACACTACCTGTTTACAGACAACGCCTTCGCGATCCGTATACGTGATAATACCTTCACTGTACGCACGCTGACCATCAGAGGATGTCACGTCAGCAACAAGTTCCAAATGGCCCTTATGCGCGTCTACGCGATTCATCATCTCAAACACATCTACCCACTCTTCGCGATTTGCCATTTGTATTAGCATCGACTTCGCCTGTGTTTCCAACTGCTGGGGGTATACATAATAACGGTTGTAACCAAAGTATGCGCACATAAGTAATAAAACGAGTGCAAATGAGGTTGTTCTTGTCATACAAGCTTCCTCTTGTTGTTATAAAAATCTTGCTTCGTTAATTCAGTATAGGAAGCGAGCAAAGTTTAGGTTATAGAACTTGCCCAAATAACAGGGGACAGTCAGAGACAGTCAATTCTATGACAAGCTCAACAACAAACTTTATTGCACTCTCATCATGGGCTTGAACAAAAATACGCCACAGAGACAGCAAGAAGTAAGAAGTAAGAAGTAAGAAGTAAGAAGTAAGAAGTAAGAAGTAAGAAGTAAGAAAGGAAAACTAACCGGAGCGCGGTGATAACAGAAAAGTAAAAGGAGTTTGAAGAAAAAGACAATCCGAGTGAATGTAGTGAGAGCGGAAATCAAGAGTAGATTATCCGCCCATCAACTAGGCTCAAATTGTCAGTGACCACAACAACGTGACTCGCCGAATTTAAACGTGTTGGTAACTATCTTCGAGAGACTCTGTCTGCGTTGTTTTTTCGCTCACTTCCACTTTAACCGCAGCGACCTTGAACTCAGGGATCTTCGCATGCGGATCCGTCGCCGTTGTCGTTAGGCGGTTGACTGGCGATTCAACAAAGTGGAAAGGAATAAACACCACACCTTTTTGAATACGCTTAGTCACAAAAGCATCAATCTCAATGCTGCCGCGACGTGTAGACACTGTCAGACGCTGACCATTACTGATGCCTAGCGCTTCTGCGTCTTCCGCGCTCACCATCGCGCGAGGGCCAGCAAGTTTATCCAACCCTTTGGTCTTACGCGTCATGGTGCCAGTGTGGAACTGCTCAAGTACGCGACCCGTCGTTAACACAAGTGGGTACTCTTCATCTGGCAACTCAGCCGCATAACGGAACGGTACACCCACCAACTGCCCTTTACCACGAGTAAACTGGGTTTGGTGCATGATGCGAGTACCTGCCGGGTTGTTCTTGTTGCTTGGCCATTGCACACCGTTTGGCGTAATTGCATCCCAACGAAGACCCGCGTATTGAGGCGTCACTCGTGCGATTTCATTAGTGATATCAGACACGCAGTGGTAATCCCAATCACTACCCATTGCATTGGCGATCTCTTGGATAATCCACCAATCTTCTTTCGCTTCACCCGGCGCCGTGACAACCGGATTCACGCGCTGAACACGACGCTCCGTATTGGTGAAGTGACCCGCTTTCTCTGCAAATGAGCAAGAAGGCAGAACCACATCCGCGTATTGTGCAGTCTCCGTTAAGAAGATGTCTTGAACCACCAAGAAGTCGAGCGTTTCTAAACCTTCAATCACATGCGCTTGGTTCGGGTCACTCAACACTGGGTTCTCACCCATGATGTACATACCACGAACGTCACGATGGCAAGCCGCATCAATGATTTCTGTCAGGGTTAGACCTTGCTCAGAAGGCAGATTTGGTGCGTTCCATTCAATCGCAAACTTCTGACGCACAATTGGGTTGTATACCTTTTGATAGCCCGGGAAGCTGTTTGGCAACGCGCCCATATCACACGCACCTTGCACGTTTGATTGACCACGCAATGGGTTGATACCACCACCTTCAATACCGATGTTGCCACACAGCAATTGCAGGTTAGCGATAGAACGCACGTTGTCATGACCTGTCGTGTGCTGAGTAATACCCATCGAGTAGTAAACAGCCGTACGATCTGCTGTACCGATCATGCGCGCCATTGCTTGAATGTCTTCGGCTTTTACGCCCGTAACCAACTCCACTTTATCGAGGTTATAAGCTGGCGACATCACTTCTTGCAGTAAGGTATCAAAGCCGTCGACACGTTCTTCGATGTACTCTTGATCGTACCAACCGTTCTTGATGATCTGCTGCATGACACCATTTAGGAGCATCACATCCGTACCCGGACGGTGCGCCATATACAGCTCAGCATGCTCTGCCATATCGACACGTTTCGGGTCAGCCACAATCAAACGAGCGCCGTGGTGACGAATTGCTTGTTTAATGTGTGAAGCGATGATCGGGTGTGCTGATGTGGTATCCGAACCAATAATAAAGATCACATCCGAGTGCTTAATACTTGGGATGTCGTTGGTCATTGCACCACTACCCAGTGACGCTTCAAGACCGGTTACACTCGATGCGTGGCACAAACGCGCACAATGGTCGACGTTGTTAGTGCCCAGTTCACGACGGACAAATTTTTGGAACGCGTAGTTGTCTTCGTTAGTGGTTTTCGCTGAAGAGAAACCCGCCAATGCGTTGCTGCCAAAATCTTGCTTGATGCCAGAGAACTTGCTCGCAATCAGTTGAATCGCCTCTTCCCAGCTTGCAGGCTGCAACCAACCATCTTTACGGATCAATGGCGTGGTAAGACGCTCTTCACTGCCAATGAAGTCAAAACCAAAGCGCCCTTTCACACACAGCATGCCTTGGTTAACCGGCGAGTCACCGCCTTTCACGTAACGAATCGTATTGGTTGCTTCGTCCACGAACATAGTCAACTTACAACCCACACCACAGTATGTACAAATGGTGTCGACCGCTTTCAGATCTTCAGTACGGCCTTGCGAACGGTCACGACTATCGACCATTGCGCCCGTTGGACACACTTGAACACACGCGCCACATTGCACGCAGTTCGAATCGCCCATTAGGGTTAAACCATTCTTGTTACTTCCGAAGTGTGGACGGTCGTCAGGACGTAATGCTGGACGACCTTGTTTATCGCACACAAAGTTCAGTACACCGTGCACGGCTTTGTCGCGACACGCTTGGATACACTGACCACAGCTAATACAGCGGTTAGCATCAAACTCAATAAACTCAGAGCTACGGTCAACTTCGTACTTATGACGCAAGTCTTTCGCACGAAGATCTAACCAATCTTGATGCGATTTAATCTGTAAGGAGAAGTCAAAGCTTTGCTCAGCTTCATATTCGGTGGAGTAATCACGCAGCGCACAATCGGTATTTGCCTGACAGCCACATTCAAGGCAGCGTGCAGCTTCCTTCATCGCTTCTTCGTTATCAAAGCCCAACTCCACTTCAGCGAAGCTTTGCTCGCGTTGTGCTGGAGTCAGTTCAGGCATGATAGAGCGAGCGACTTTTTGGATGTTCTCGAAGTGAAGTGGATCGACTTGAGAGAGTTTCTTCTCTTTGCGCGAGTTGAACGCCGCCTTTGGCATATCCGCCATATCGCCATTCAAAAACAGGTCAATGGCTTTTGCCGCCACGCGGCCATCACCCACCGCTTCAACTGCCGTTGCAGGACCGCGGCGGAAGTCACCAATACTGAAGATGTTGCCCGTGCCGGTGTGCATGGTCTTTTCATCGGCATCAGAAGTATTCCAGCGCGTAAGTGGAATCGACAAATCTTCGCCTTCGAGGAAGCTCAGATCTGGCTTTTGCGATACTGCCGCAATCACGGTGTCGAACTCTTCGGTAAAGAACTCGCCAGTTGGTTTAGGGCTGCGACGACCAGATGCATCCGGCTCACCCAACGCCATGCGCTCTAGACGAATCGCATTCACGTGTCCGGTTTCATCGGCAAGGTTTTCTGCAGGGTTGGTCAAGAAGTGGAATTTCACCCCTTCGTGTTCCGCTTCGACAATCTCGTAGTCTTCTGCCGGCATTTCGTCACGGGTACGACGGTAAATCAACGTGGTGTCTGCACCAGCACGACGCGCAGTACGAGCACAGTCAATTGCCGTATTACCACCGCCGATCACCGCGACTTTCTGACCCGTGACGTAGTTTTGCTCAGTAACGTAATCTTTGAGGTAATCAACACCTAAGTAGCAACCTTCAAGGTCACTGCCTGTGTAATGCATTTCAACCGCTTGAGACGCACCGACAGCCAAACACACCGCGTCGTATTCTTCACTCAATTGAGAAAGCGTGAAATCTACACCCAGCTTTTGATTGCTGTGAACTTGCATGCCATTGCGGCACATCAGTTCGATTTCTTTATCGAGAATGTCTTTTGGTAAACGGTATTCTGGGATGCCATAACGCAACCAACCGCCCGCTTTTGGCATGGATTCAAAGACCTTAACGTCATAGCCTTCATTCGATAGGTAGTAGCCAGCTGTCAGACCACCAGGGCCACTGCCGACAACGGCAATGCTCAAACCTTTGCTTGGTTTCTTTTCTGGCACATAGGCTTCATGCGCAGACAGATCTGCATCCGCGGCATGACGTTTTAGCTGACGAATTGCGATAGGTTCATCGACTAACGAGCGGCGACATTCGCTCTCACAAAATGCTGGGCATACGCGGCCAATCGATAACGGCATAGGAAGCGTACGCTTAATCACTTCAATCGCTTTTTGATGATCGTTCTGTGCGATGTGATAAAGGTACGATTGAATATCAACGCCCGCAGGACACGCGGTTTTACATGGCGCTTCACAATCGGCGTAATGGTCCGTCATGATGCGGTTGAGTGCTTTTCTGCGGTGCTCGCTTAATTGTTCTGATTGCGTGACCACATTAAGGCCGCGGTAAACTTCGAGTTCACACGCACGCTTAGTACCGCCACTTTCGACTTCAACTACACACAAGTCACACGGTACTTTTTCATTACTTTTGTTCATTCCGCATAGCGATGGGATCTCGACCCCACACACTTTTGCTGCTTCTAAAAGGGTTAGACCCTCTTCTACAATTCTATATTTTCCATCGATGACAATTTCTATCATGCAACCCCCGCAGCAAAGCAAATCCAAATCTGCACAAGTAAAACCATGCATTCTATAAGGATAATCATTTGTAAGACAAGTTAGTGTGATGTAAAACTTATAAACCACATTTTTCACGTGTCATAAAAAGCGAGGGCTTCTTTCGCTAACTTTCAACACTCGGTGTTTAACAAACGTTTTACTCCCTCGAAAGTGCGAAAACTGAAGGGTTGGACTATTTTGATAATAAGAGCAATAAATGATTGACCTTACCCTTAGGTTAACCTTTAGAATCGAAGGGTTTTCATCATTTTCATCAAACACATGGGAAAGGGTATGCACTTAAAATCGCTGCATACAATCTGGTTAACTCTCTTCACGACGCTAGTGCTATTGGTATCTAGTGTGGCGAACAGTCAGCCGTTGATGAATATTCAAATGATGTCTACTGGCATGGCTCATCATCCTTCTATGATGAGTGACAGCGAACACTGCGGTATGCCCGGCATGATGGACGTCTCCATGACAGACGGTTCTATGTCCGAAGCTTCCGTAGCAGAAAATGGCGATGCAAGAGAAACCAGCATGAACTGTGGTGGAGGCTCTGGCATGGTTCATACCTGCTGCACTGCCGCGTGTACGATAGTTTTCGTCCCCCTACCGAATCCTATCAATAGCCCAATGCCCGTTGTCTATCGCGCAACTATTACTCCTGAAGTTGCTTCCCCTGTCGTACACGTCAGCCGCGACCTATACCGACCTCCTATAGCCTAAATCCGTCCTAGCATTCGACCCTGCGCGTGTATCGCAGGTTGTTTTAATGCGCCTGAACGATGAGGTAACAAGGCTTTACTGTTCCCGCAATAAAATCCGCGCCTCCATCGATCCGGCGAACACTGGATTTAGATTATGGATATCAAACCATACCGCTTAGCTGCACCTATTTTTATGGTGGCTCTGGTCGCTGCGCCAACCTTGGTTAACGCCGCAGGTAAAGAGACGCACGCAGCGCAAAATTCCGCATCAAGTGAGCGAGCTTCAACGACCAAGCTTGCCCAACTGATCAACGTCGCTTTGAGTAACGATGGCAATCGTAAGCAATACTCTGCGCAATCTGCTGCCATGCGTGAAACGGGCGTCGCAAGTGCAACCTTGATGGACCCAAAACTGAAAGTGGGTTTTGGTGGCTTGCCTGTCGACAGCTTCAAATTCGATGAAGACCCAATGACCAACATCTCCGTTGGTTTAATGCAGCAGTTTGAGCGTGGCTCTACGCTTGATTTACAGCAGAAGAAAGCCAATCAACAAGCCGACGGCCTTGGTCTTCAAGTGCATGCTCGTGAGCTTGAGGTAGCCAACAGCATGACTCAACTTTGGTTAGAACTTGGTTACCAGCAACGCGCTGAGCAAATCATGCTTGAGAACCGCAAGTTGATGAAGGAAATGGAAAGCTTTATTCAAACCAACTATTCGATTGGTAAGAGTGAAGCGCAAGATCTGCTCAACGCCCAACTTCAAGTCAGCAAGTTGGATGAGAAACTGCAAGCCAATGCACAAATGCAACGTCGTCTTATCTCTCAACTCTCCGAATGGTTGGGGTCAGATTGGTTGGCAAACGAACAGGCTCTGCACGCGAGCAATCAACTTAATTGGGACACACTGAACAGCAAACTTGCTGCGAGTCAGGGTTCCACCAAGCATTATCAGCAACTCAGCCAACACCCGATGGTTAAGATGGCCGACGTCAGCATTTCTGCCAATAAAACTCAGGTGGAAATTGCTGAGCAAGCCTACAACCCACAATTTGGCGTCGAAGTAATGTACGCCTACCGCCAAGCCGACAACATGATGGGTGAACCTGCCTCCGATTTGGTCAGCGCTTACCTAACCATGGACATTCCGTTGTTTACGGGTGACCGCCAAGATCGCAATCTCGCGGCCGCTCAATACCAAGTTGGCGCGGCACAATCACAAAAAGACACCTTACTAACGCAGATGAATGCCAAGGTTAACACTTTGCTGGTTGATCGCAGCAACTTAACCCAGCGTTTAGAACGTTATCAATCCACCTTATTGCCTCAAGCGAAAGCGCGCATTCAAGCCGTTGAGCGAGGTTATCAAAACAACACAGCGCAGTTTAACGATGTGATTTCTGCCACGACTGACGAGTTGGCTCTGCAATTAGAGCAACAACGTCTGCTGACCGATCTCAACATCGCAAACAGCAATTTAGCCACCCTACTCGGTGGTTTCGACTACCAAGTGGCTTCACCGGAAGCTCGCTCTATTTCGACATATTAATTTGTGATTCCCCAAGACAGTTGGGGCTACAGCTAGGCGGCAAACGAGAGAATCCCATGAGCACTTTCCCTAACAAACTAAGGGATCTGCTATGTGATTTGGGTGAACGAGAGCAGGCAACAACGCTGTAGCGTCAAATGTGAAGGGGGAAAATAAGGTAAAACAATGAAAACATTAAAAATTGCAACCATCGCGCTGATTGTTGGTGGTGCTTTAGGGTTTGGTGCTAATCATTTTCTTACGGGCTCAACTCATGACATAAGTGCGATGGGTGGCGAATCTGCTGCAAGCTCTAATGATCCGCTTTACTGGGTTGCCCCAATGGATCCGAACTACAAACGCGACAAGCCGGGTAAATCCCCAATGGGCATGGATTTGATCCCGGTTTACGCAGAAGATCTATCCGGTGAACAAGACGCACCGGGTACAGTGACTATTGACCCTTCAGTAGAAAACAACCTCGGGGTTAAAACCGCAAACGCGACACTGCAACAGCTATCACCACGCATCGAAACGGTTGGCTATATTGCCTTTGATGAAAGTCTGTTATGGCAAACCAACGTTCGTGTGGCGGGTTGGGTAGAGAAGCTTTACATCAATGCTGTGGGTGAGAAAGTGAAGAAAGGCGATGTGCTTTTCACTCTCTACTCTCCTGAACTGGTTAAAGCACAAGAAGAATTGCTGAACGCTTACCGCACTGGCCGCAAAGGTCTTGTAAAAGGGGCGACCGAACGCTTGGTAACACTTGGTGTTGACCGTGCTCAAATCAAATCCATTACTCGTAGTGGTAAAGCATCACAAACAATTGAAATCAAAGCGCCTGCTGATGGCGTTATCGCGAGCTTAAACGTGCGTGAAGGTGGCTATTTGTCCCCTGCTCAAGCGGTGATCAGTGCAGGTCCCTTGGACAATGTTTGGGTTGATGCGGAAGTCTTTGAGCGTCAAGCACACTGGATGAAAGCAGGTTCTCAAGCCACGATGACCCTTGACGCGATTCCGGGCAATGAATGGCAAGGTGTCGTAGATTACGTGTACCCAATCCTCGATCCGAAAACACGTACGTTACGTGTGCGTCTTAAATTCCCTAATCCAGATGGCGCATTGAAGCCAAATATGTTCGCCAATATTGCCCTGCAGCCTGTCACTGACGATGCAGTATTAACGATTCCTAAATCATCTGTTATCCGCTCTGGCGGTATGACTCGCGTTGTTCTGGCGGAAGGTGATGGCAAATACCGTTCTGCTCGAATTGAAGTTGGCCGCGAAGCTGGCGAACAAATCGAAGTATTACAAGGACTTAAACAAGGCGATAAGATCGTTACGTCATCTCACTTCATGCTCGATTCTGAATCAAGCCAGTCGGCGGATCTGTCTCGCATCAATGGTGTAGAAGCAGCGGCAGAAACGGCATGGGCTAAAGGTGAGATCACAGACGTAATGAAAGATCACCGCATGCTGACCATCAACCACCAACCTGTACCAGAATGGGATTGGCCGGGCATGGTAATGAACTTCACTTTTGCAGATGGCGTTGAGATGGGTGACTTGAAAAAAGGTCAGGCTATCGAATTTGAAATGCAAAAGACAGATTCCGGTCAGTACCAAATCGTTGACTATAAGGCAGACAACAGCGTCATTGCAGCAGAAGTTTGGCTAACTGGTGACATTAGCATGCTGATGGCTGATTTTGGCATGATCACCTTAAACCACCTACCGGTTGCAGAATGGAACTGGGATGCAGGCGAGATGAACTTCTCTGTGGGTGAAGAGGTTGATCTAACGGGTTTTGAAGAAGGACAGAAAGTTCGGTTTCTAGTTGAAAAACAAGGATCTGACTACGTTCTTAAACAGTTAGTTCCTGCAACAACAGTCGTCGAGGGTTAATTATGATCAATGCTATTATTCGTTGGTCACTGAGCAACCGATTCCTAGTGTTGGTCGCGACCTTAGCCCTTATATTAGGCGGACTTTACAGTGTAAAGAATACGCCTGTTGATGCGATTCCGGATCTTTCTGATGTGCAAGTGATCATCAAGACAAGCTATCCGGGTCAGGCTCCTCAAGTCGTCGAGGATCAAGTTACTTACCCACTCACCACCGCCATGCTTGCCGTGCCGGGTGCTGAGACGGTTCGTGGCTACTCTTTCTTTGGTGACTCTTACGTTTATATCATTTTCAACGATGATACCGACATGTACTGGGCACGTTCACGCGTGTTGGAGTACTTAAGCCAAGTAGCACCCAAGCTGCCACCGAACGCAAAACCAACGCTAGGTCCTGATGCAACGGGCGTGGGCTGGGTTTACAGCTACGTATTACAAGACAAAACCGGCAAGCATGATTTGGCGGATCTCCGCAGCCTGCAAGACTGGTTCTTGAAGTACGAGTTGCAAACCGTTGATGGTGTCTCTGAAGTCGCTACCGTAGGCGGTATGGTGAAGCAGTATCAAGTGCAGATTGATCCTGCCAAGCTGCGTGCGTACAACCTCACTCTGCAACAAGTGAACATGGCAATCCAAAACGGTAACCAAGAAACCGGCGCGTCCGTTATCGAAGTTGCGGAAGCGGAGCACATGGTTCGTACCACGGGTTACTTAACCAGCATTGAAGACATCAAATCACTGCCGCTAAAAGTCACTGAGAAAGGCACGCCGTTGCTATTAGGAGACATCGCAGACATTAACCTTGGTCCACAAATGCGCCGTGGTATCTCAGAGCTGAATGGCGAAGGTGAAGCGGTCGGTGGCGTTATCGTGATGCGCTTTGGTGAAAACGCCAGTGAAGTGATTGCGAAAGTCAAAGACAAACTTGCAGACCTACAACGCAGCCTACCAGAAGGCGTTGAAATTGTTGCAACCTACGACCGCTCTACCCTTATCGATTCAGCGGTAGAAAACCTCTGGAAGAAGCTCGCAGAAGAGTTCATCGTCGTTGCGATTGTGTGTGCGTTGTTCCTGTTCCACATTCGTTCTTCGTTGGTTATCGCTCTGAGCCTACCGGTTGGCATTCTCACTGCATTTATCGTGATGCATTGGCAAGGCATCAACGCCAACATCATGTCCTTGGGTGGTATTGCGATTGCTATCGGTGCCATGGTGGATGGTGCAATCGTGATGATTGAAAACGTTCATAAGCACATTGAACGAACGCCACTGACCGACAAAAACCGCTGGCAAGTAATTGGCAAAGCCGCAGAAGAAGTTGGCGCACCGCTGTTCTTCTCGTTGCTGATCATTACTCTTAGCTTTGTACCGGTGTTTGCCTTAGAAGGTCAGGAAGGCAAGATGTTCTCGCCGCTTGCGTTCACTAAGACGTACGCCATGGCAGCGGCAGCAGGTTTGGCAATCACACTCGTCCCTGTTCTTATGGGCTACTTAATTCGAGGTAAGGTGTTACCGGAACACAAAAACCCAGTTAACCGTGGTTTGGTCGCGTTGTACCGCCCACTGTTGAACACCAGCTTAAAATACCCTAAGACCATGATTGTTATCGCATTAGGTCTAATGGCGTCGGCTTACTACCCAACCAGTAAACTGGGTAGCGAGTTCATCCCTCCGCTGGATGAAGGCGACTTGATGTACATGCCAACAACCTATCCGGGTATCTCAATTGGTAAAGCACGCGAGCTTCTACAACAAACCAACAAGCTGATCAAAACCGTTCCAGAAGTGAAAACCGTATGGGGCAAGATTGGCCGAGCTGAAACTGCAACCGATCCAGCGCCACTCACCATGATTGAAACCGTGATTCAGTTGAAGCCACGCGACCAATGGCGTGAAGGGGTAACAACCGAGTCACTGCGCAAAGAGTTCGACAAGCTGGTTCAGTTCCCTGGTCTTACTAACGCTTGGGTAATGCCGATCAAAACGCGTATCGACATGCTGGCAACGGGCATCAAAACCCCTATCGGCATTAAGATCGCCGGACCCGATCTGAAAGTGATTGAGAAGATCGGCTCTCAGTTGGAGCCAATTCTTAATGGCGTACAAGGCACGGCATCGGTTTACGCAGAACGTGTAGCAGGTGGTCGTTATGTCACGATCGACATTAAACGTCGTGCAGCAGCGCGTTACGGCTTGAGCATCAAAGACGTTCAGCGGGTGATCTCGACCGCGGTGGGCGGCATGAATGTAGGTGAAACCATCGAAGGCTTGGAGCGTTACCCAATCAACGTTCGTTACCCACAAGACTACCGTGATTCAGTGGTTAAACTGCAAAACCTACCATTAGTGACACCAAATGGCGCTCGTATTGCGCTGGCTGATGTCGCGGACATTCGTTACGAAGACGGCCCTCCGATGATCAAGACGGAAAACGCGCGTCCGAATGGCTGGGTATTTGTCGACATTGATGGGCGTGACCTTGGCTCTTACGTCGTGGAAGCACAGCAAGTCGTGGCTGATCAATTGGAACTTCCTGCGGGTTACTCGCTGGCTTGGTCTGGTCAATACGAATACATGGAGCGTGCGAAAGATCGCTTGAGTGTCGTGGTACCAATCACCATCGCCATCATTATGCTGCTGCTTTACTTCAGCTTCCGTCGTGTCGGTGAAGTGATGATCATCATGCTTACCCTACCGCTCGCTATGGTCGGTGGTTTGTGGCTCATGCATATCCTCAACTACAACTTCTCGATTGCCGTTGGGGTCGGCTTTATTGCCCTAGCAGGTGTCGCAGTTGAGATTGGGGTCATCATGCTCGTCTACCTCAACCAAGCATGGCACTACAAAAAGCTGGATGCGGAAGAGAGCCAACAGAAGCTTGAGGCGAAAGATCTAACCGATGCCATTCGTGAAGGTGCAGGCCTGCGTGTTCGCCCAGTAATGATGACGGTACTGACGGTCATTATTGGTCTGATTCCGATCATGTACGGCGAAGGTACAGGGTCAGAAGTGATGCAACGTATCGCTGCACCAATGATTGGCGGTATGGCATCAGCACTGCTGCTGACGCTGTTAGTGCTTCCAGCCATCTTCAAGCTGTGGAAACAACGTGAGTTGCGCCCAAGTAACTCAACTTCGAGCCAAACAAGCACGCAAACTGGGAACCAAATCGAAAACGCCGACAGCACAGGTCGCACTGGTAACAACGCTTAATCCCTACCTTCCCCTCAATCAATTCGTTTGAGGGGAAGCAACCAAGTTATTAATGAATTAAAACAAGGATATAAAAATGAAAAAGACACTAATCACTCTTGCTCTAGCCCTAACAACAACGACTGCGTTTGCCCAAATGGATCATTCAAACATGGACCACGGCAGCATGAAGATGGACCACAGTAAAATGGACCATTCAAACATGATGGATATGCCGGGCATGTCGGCAGTAGGTATGCCAGCAAAAGGGGCAAAGCCAGACAAGGTGGTACACGTTATCTTGGATGATGATATGACCATCAAGTTCAAGAAAGACGTTAAGATTGAGCCAAACGATGTGGTGCAATTTGTGGTCATGAACACCGGTAAGATCAACCACGAGTTTACGATTGGTTCGGCTAAAGAGCAGCTAGAACATCGCGAAATGATGAAGACAATGAGTGGCGATCACATGCATGACTCAGGCAACGCAGTTACGGTAGAACCAGGTAAAGCGAAGCAATTACTGTGGCACTTCCACGGTGACAACAAGGTTGAGTTCGCGTGCAACATTCCGGGCCATGCAGAATCGGGCATGGTTAAAAAGATTGAACTGTAAGTAATTATCCAACTAGACAAAGGAGCTGATGATTCAGCTCCTTTTATTTCTCTGGATCAAACTATTCGTTAGCTCATGATAAGAAATTCTGAGCCAGTGTCTCACGCTAAGATATTTTTATGACCGAATCACCGACGTAATATATAAGCCAAACTACGGGCCTTGATAGCAACACTCTTCTCCTCATATTGAGACCGTATAAGCGTATTGCAAAGAATCCTACATAAAATAGACATAGATTTAACAGTGTTTAGAGTATTGGCTCGTTATAGTTTACGTGACATCGCTACGGTGCGAACTAAAACTAAAATTGAAGAACACGATCCATGAAAAAGTTATTTTTGTTGGCTGGGCTAATGGTTTGCTCAACCCTAAGTTACGCGTCCCAACTGAATGAGGACATTTCTCTCCTCGAGCAACAAACCTCAAGCAGAATTGGGGTGTCAGTTTGGGATACCCAAGCAGACGAGCGTTGGGACTACCGTGGCGATGAACGCTTCCCACTCATGAGCACATTCAAAACCCTAGCTTGTGCCAAAATGCTAAGTGATATGGACAGCGGTAAGCTAAGTAAGAATGCGACCGCAAAAGTCGATGAGCGCAGTATCGTTGTATGGTCTCCAGTGATGGATAAGCTCGCAGGCCAAAACACACGCATAGAGCACGCGTGTGAAGCCGCTATGTTAATGAGTGATAATACTGCAGCCAACTTGGTATTAAATGAAATTGGCGGCCCTAAAGCCGTAACAATGTTTCTGCGAACAATTGGAGATAAAGCAACGCGCCTAGACAGAATAGAACCTCGCTTGAACGAAGCCACACCAGGCGACAGCCGCGATACAACCACACCTAACGCCATACTAAACACTCTGCGAACCTTGATCGAAGGCGAAACGTTGTCTTATGAGTCTCGTGTACAATTAAAAATCTGGATGCAGGACAACAAAGTTTCAGACTCGTTAATGCGTTCTGTATTACCAACAGGTTGGTCTATTGCAGACCGTTCTGGTGCGGGAGGTCATGGTTCGCGTGGCATTAACGCGATTATATGGAAGGAAAATCATCGACCTGTTTACATTAGTATTTATGTCACAGAAACCGAGCTCTCACTTCAAGCTAGGGACCAACTCGTTGCGCAGATAAGTCAGTTGATTTTACAAAAGTACAAAGACAATTAAGTCACCACTCACCTAACCCTATTTGTATCCTTTTCTAGCCCTTCTCTTCCAGAAGGGCTCATTCTGTACTTCCATCTTAAAAACACCACTTATTGAGTAATGACTTACTTATAAATAGGTATAAGATTTACTTATTTAGGGTGAGTTAACGCCCACATTAAGCAACCAAATGCACACAAATGGCGATAATTGAACCATACTCTTACCAAGAAGCACATTTTCTACAAAATAGCTTCACGTAATTTATTGTTGGTATTTGCAACATTGCCAAGGAGATGTCTATTGAGACTTGAAAGAACTTTTAACCCTGATGACTTATCGATGCAAAACATGGAAAGTCCGATATGTATGCCGATAGGGTTTGTTCACTTTTTAGCTCAATCGGAAACACTACAGCAAGTACTTGATACGGTGGCAGAATGGATAAATCGTATATTTAATTCTGACCGTGCGAGTATCACACTTTATGAAAACAATGATCATTTAAAGGTCTACTCTTTCTCTGGTAGTAAAGCGATTCCCGCTGAATTTTTAGTGCCCATTCATCAAGCGTTTGTTGGCCGAGTGTTCAAAAAGCAACAACTGATGATCTGCGACGATGTTACGCAATCTGATGAGATCGATTGTGTGATGCTCGCATCCAATGGTATGGGTACGTGTATGGACGCGCCTTTAATGCACGGTAAAGTCTGCCTAGGAACGCTTAATGTTGCGCATCATCAAACGCACATTTACACAAACGAACAAGCGGCACAGCTTCAGTGCATCGCTAATTGGATTGCTTTGAACATTGCCCTTCATATACAGATTATGAAAATGGAGCACCTCGCCACGACGGATGATCTAACAGGTATTCCAAACCGCAGAGAGTTCATGCGACAAATCGAAAGCCGCCTAAATGAATACCGAACCCAGGGCATTGACTTCCATGTTGCTATTTTAGATCTCGACAATTTTAAAAGCCTCAATGACCGGTTTGGTCATGACGCAGGCGATAAATCACTGATCCATGCAGTTAATACTATTAAAAGTCATCTACTTGATTGTGACTTACTTGCCAGAGTTGGTGGTGAAGAGTTTGCCATCGTATTAAGAAGTCGCTCATCACAGCAAGCTCTAGACACATTAGAAACGATTCGTAATGCACTAGAAACGACGACCGTTCAACATTCAGGTTGTGATATGAGCTTCACCGCGAGTATTGGGGTAACTCAAGTCTGTCGTCTCGACGACTCATTTGAACCACTTGTTAAACGCGCAGACTTAGCACTTTACAAGGCAAAGGAAACCGGAAGAAATCGCGTTGAGTTTCATATTGGTGAAGAAAGGTAGAAAAAATAAAAAAAGGTAGCGACTCATTGCGCTACCTTTTATCGATTCTAACCCGCTTAAAATAACTAGTACGAACTTTAAGCCAGTTAAAAATAAGAATGAGCAAATTTAATTATGCTTTCTTAAGATCTTTAGCTGGGTAAGTTAGTGTTTTTTCGCCTGCTTTTACATGTGTGTAAAAACCGCCACTGCTTAAACCTGTAACAACCATTTCGCCAAGATCGATACCTTTAGTCGCTACTACTACGTCACCGATTGAAAACATATTGAATACCTTGTTTGTTTAGATTAAGACACTAAGTCGTTGCGCGGTATTTAATACGATATTAGGCAAAGCACCTAATCGAGTTTTTTATCGTAAAGATTAATTTATATTTGTCGTGAACTCTAAGTTTCCACATTGAAAATCACAGGATATTTTCCAAAAAAAGATGCGCTATTCTTGTGAAATACGGTAATATTTTCTAGCATCAAGTGCGGAGGTATTCTCCGCCCTCATTGGAGAAAAATGATGAAGAAAGGCCTAAAAATGCGTGCATTAGAGCGTTCTGATTTGCGCTTTATTCATGAACTGAATAACAACCGAAATATCATGGCCTACTGGTTCGAAGAACCTTACGAGTCTTATGACGAGCTCGAAGAACTTTATCGAAAACATATACATGATGACGCTGAAAGGCGTTTTGTCGTCGAAGATGAAGACGGCATCGTAATTGGCTTAGTTGAGCTGATCGAGATTAACTACATTCACCGCAGCGCGGAATTTCAGATAATCATCGCCCCAGAGCATCAAGGCCGAGGTTATGCGACAGAAATGATTAATCGTGCGTTAGATTACTCATTCTCAATTCTTAATCTACGTAAAATCTACTTATTAGTCGCAGTGGATAACGAAGTCGCTATTCACTTATACAAAAAGTGCGGCTTTATCGAAGAAGGTCACCTTGTAGAAGAATACTTTATTAACGGCGCTTACAGCGATGTTAAGCGCATGTATATATTAAAACACCAGTACCAGAAAAAGATCGAAGAAAACAACTCAATTCACTAGTTCATTCTATCAAAGTAAAAACGCAGCTATTTGGGCTGCGTTTTTATTTATTCAAATTGATATTGATATGATAATACGATGCGCTTGTCTGCTTCATCCAAATAGGTGTTGTTGTCCATGACAAACGTCATTACGGTAAAAGAGTGGCGTTTGCTCACGAGGTAACCAAGACCAATACCACCAAAGAAGCCTTTGTAGTTCTCTCCTTCACTGTTTTCTGAGCCGTAAGTGCCTGCTGCGAAGCTGATTAACGTCAGCTCTTTGGTAAACGATTTCAGCGCAAATGCACCAACGTAACCGCTACTGCCTGAAGAGCTCATCATATTGAAGCCATTCTCTGCACTTGGAGTGCCCGTAAAGTTAGGCTCGCTACAGTGGCTACTTTCTGCACCGTCACAAACAGGAACATCACCAGTGTTGTACGTATAGCCTGCCATTGGGAAAATTTGGAAGCCTGCTGGCTCAATCCCGAAATAACTTAGCGGCATAAAGGTACCAACGCTGTAGTTGGTTTGATCCGCGCCATTTACGTATTCATTTTTACCGAAGTTGAAGTTCACGATACCGACCGGAAACAACCACGAGCCACCAATACGCCACTCGCTCGCATCATCATTGATACGCAGGTTGATTTTGCGCGCTTGGTCAAGCGCAAGTGAGCCCGAGAATGAGATGTTTTGATCATCAAAATCGTAGTTGTTTGCGTACGAGGCGCCAAATTTCGTGATGACTTTTGTTGGGTCATCCGCCAACTTGTTTTTATTGTCTTTTACTCGATGCTCGGCACCATGAGCCAGCGTACTGACCAACAAAGTCGTACACACTAACGCTAGTTTATTTTTCATTTTTTAGTCCTTTGAGATGTTGAATACCCGCACTTAGCTGCGCAGATACTTTTTGAATCATCACTCACTGGATGCGACAGAAGCGCCCTAACTACCTTAGATGGCATGACAGCATCCAGTGCAGGTAGTTAGGGTAGAATGGCCTGTAAGGAAGGCGTTTTAGCGATTAGGAATGATTAGTTTTTCCAGTTGTAGCTCATGCTCATGAAGTACAGAGCAGGCTCATCAAAGCCAGCTTGTAAGCGTGGCGTTTCTGACGATTCCATCAAGATCGCTTCAAACGCGAAACCAATTGAGTTTTCTGAATCCAATTTGTAATCAATGCCTGTACCAATGCGGTACGCCTTGCCAGTAGGAACGGTAATGTCACCGTTTGATTGGCTTTCATACATGCTGGTATCGAATGCAAAACCTGCATTCCACATCATTTTTTCATTCAGTTTGTACTGAGTACCCAATGCGATTTGGTAAGTGTCTTGTGTCTCTACATCGACCAATTCTGCAGCCTTAAGCGTGGTTGTGTATTCGCTCCAGTCTTGCCAGTTCACGTTCCACATCACCGCTAGGTCATCATTCACTTCATGGTAAGCACTGAAGATCAGTTGTTGCGGAGCAATGGAGTTGCTGTTGTCGAATTCAAATTCGGTTTCAGAAGAGTAAGACAGACCAAGACGAGTGCCTGGTGTTGCCTCATAAAGCACACCTACTCGACCGTTGACCTGAGTATCTTGGTCTTCGTCATTGAAGTTCAGGGCTCCCTTCGTTTCCACTTCATACATACCGTACTGAATGCCAAGCGCCGCACCCACAGACCAGTGATCATTGATGCGGTAAGAAGCGGAAGGTTGAATGGTCAACGCTTGTGTCGTTGCTGTAGGAATATCTAAATGATTATTCAAAAGACCTTCGTACTCGAGGCCAAGGCCGTAGTTGCCATACAGACCAATACCCAGCGTCCATTTGTCGTTCACTTGTTGGCTGTAAAATGCCGACGCCATAGGAACAAAACCAATCACGTTGCCCGCATCGCTAGTCATCGTGTCTAGTTGCGCGTCACCGTAAAGGCCAATCAGGTTACCAGAGAAAGATTTACCAGAAACATTCGCCAGACCAGCCGGGTTTGCTGCCATTACTGAGGCATCTTGCGCACGAGCCGCCATACCAGCGGATGCCAAACCAATATCCGATGCTGTAGTTTCATAAAGGTATAACCCACCCGCTTGCGCAGCAGCACACGTCAGTAGAGAGCTCGCTACGACGATTTTTGAAAGATTTTTCATGCTAAAACCTATTATTGTTAGGGGAACCCACGCTGCGACGGTGGTTGTATATCAATGAAAGGCATTGGCCAATCGCACACAGCGTGGGGGTGTTGTGGAGTCAGTCAGTTAAAATCAGCGTTATTGCTCGCTCACCTCAAGTTCAGTGGGTTTCTTTCGCTTAAACTTCTCGCGCAGAGATTGCATCATCACGAAGAACACTGGCGTCAGTAACGTGCCAACAAACGTAGAGAGAATCATGCCGCCGAATACCGCAAAGCCCAGTGAGTGACGAGATGCCGCACCGGCACCCGATGCAATCACCAACGGGAATACCCCCCAGATGAAGGCGAATGCGGTCATCTGTACTGCACGGAAACGGATTCGAGCAGCTTCTTTGGCAGCATCAATGATGGATAAGCCCTTTTCTTCTCGCAGAACTTTGGCAAATTCCACAATAAGAATCGCCACTTTGGCGGACATACCGATCAAGATGACCACACCAATCTGAACGTACAAATCGAACGGTTGTCCTACCAGCAGTAGCGTTCCCATTGCGCCGAGAATCGCGACTGGAACCGCCATCATTACCGCAGCAGGAATGGTCCAACTTTCGTACTGGGCCACCAAGAACAAGTAGGTGAACAGCAAAGACAATGCGAACGCGATTGGTGCCATGTTGCCTGCTTTCATCTCTTGGTAAGTCATGCCTGACCACTCGTATGAGTAACCACTTGGCAAAGATTCCGCAGCCAGTTTTTCAATGGCTTTTACAACATCACCCGAGCTGTAACCTGGCGCTGGCGCACCGTTCACGGTTGCAGAACTGAACATGTTGTAGTTCGACAAGGTATCAGGGCCAAAGATCGGCTTCACTTTCACTAGTGTTGCCAGTGACACCATTTTTCCAGAGCTTGAGCGAACAAACAGATGGTTGATGTCGTCGATGTTGTCACGGTATTGCTCTTCTGCTTGCACTTTCACTTGGTACGAACGACCAAACAAGTTGAAGTCAGAAATGTAGGCACCGCCCAACTGTGCTTGCAGTGTGCTGAAGATTTCATTCAACGGTACGCCCATCGAAATCGCTTTATCGCGATCAATATCGATGTAACGTTGCGGAATATTCGCACGGAAAATCGAGAACGCACGTGCCACTTCAGGCAGTTGGTTGATTTGGGCAACAAAATCAGCGGTTGTTTTTGCCAACTCTTGTGGAGAACGGCCCAAGTTGTCCTGCAGCACAAGGTTGAAACCATCCACCGCACCCATACCTTTGATTGCCGGCGTCGCGAAAACGAACGAAGCGGCATCTGGCGTTGAGTTCAGCATTTGGTTAACTTTATTCATCAATGCGCGTTGGTGTAGTTCAGGGTCTTTACGTTTGCTCCAGTTATCCAGTTTGATGATCAAGATGCCCGAGTTTGGAATCGACGCCATGTTAATTACCGAGAAGCCCGCAACCGAAACCACGTTCTCCACACCTTCCATCTGTTTTAGCTCATCAACGTACTTCTTCATTAATGGTGCAGTACGCTGCAGTGCTGCAGCGTCTGGCAAACGCATTTCGACCATGAACACGCCTTTGTCTTCGTTCGGAACGAAAGAAGAAGGTACGGTCATGAACGCAAATGCCAGCACCGCAATAAGCGCGCCATACACACCGATACTCAGCACAATACGACGGCTCAAGAAGCCAACTAAACCTTGGTATTTGCGCGTTATTGCTTCAAAACCTCGATTAAACGCACGCAAAGGCGCAATAGGTTGCGAGTGAGTAGATTTCAACATCAACGCACAAAGCGCTGGCGTTAACGTTAATGCGTTGATCGCAGAGATCAGCACCGACACACAGATGGTGACTGCGAACTGGTTGAACATTCGACCGGAAATACCCGGCAATAGCGCAACCGGTACGAATACTGCCAACAAAATAAGCGTTGTTGCCAATACTGGCCCCGTCACTTCTTTCATAGCTTGGATCGTGGCCGGAATCGGGTCTAAATGCTCTTCATGGATAACCCGCTCCACGTTCTCTACCACGATGATCGCATCGTCCACCACGATACCGATGGCGAGGATCAAGCCAAACAACGAGATGGTGTTAATGGTCATGCCCATCACGCCCATGATTGCGAAAGTCGCAATGATGGAAACCGGAATCGCTAAGGTTGGAATGATGGTCGCTCGCCAGTTCTGCAAGAAAACGTACACAACGAAGGTGACAAGAAGTACCGCAATCACCAGCGTCTCGTACACTTCATCAATCGATGTCTCTACGTATTCGGTAGAGTCATACGCGATGTCATAGACCAAATCATCTGGGAACGATTTCTCGTACTCTTTCATGGCCTCTTTCACCCGCTCCATCACGTCTAGCGCATTCGCTGTCGGCAACTGGTACAAGGCCAGAACGGCGGCTGGTTCGTTATTCATACGACCATCAGCTTCGTAACCTTGTGCGCCAACTTCGACACGAGCCACATCTTTCAAGCGAATCAGAGAACCTTTCTTGCTCGCACGGATGATGATGTTCTCGAACTCTTCCGCAGAAGTAAGGCGGCCTTTGGTTTGCAAAACATATTGATATTGCTGATCACCCGGAGCTGGCATACCACCGATCTTACCCGCCGCCACTTGGATGTTTTGCGTTTTAATTGCGCCAATAACATCGCTAGCAGAAAGCTTCAAGGTAGCCAGTTTATTTGGGTTCAACCAAATACGCATTGAGTAGTCTTTCTTACCCAGCAGCGTAATGTCACTCATACCTTCGATACGTTTTAGACGCTCGACAATATTGAGATCCGCGTAGTTAGAAAGGTAGATACTGTCGTGAGACTGTTTCGGAGAACGCAGTGTGATAACGCCCAGCATGTCGGAAGATTTCTTCTTAACCGTCACACCGATTTGGTTTACTTCTTGTGGTAGAGACGACGTCGCCTGTGCCACCAAGTTGTTCACACGAACCTGCGCCATATCGCCATCTGCGCCCACTCGGAAGTAAATACGCAATGTGTATGAGCCATCGTTACCAATCACAGAAGACATGTAAATCATGTCTTCAACGCCGTTGACTTTGGCTTCTATCGGTTGTGCTACGGTCTTTTTAACCACGTCCGCGTTTGCACCCGGATACATGGTGCTCACCGTAATTACCGTTGGAGAGATTTGAGGATACTCAGAAATTGGCAAGACTTTCAGGGCGATCATACCCATCAATGTCATCGCCAGTGAGATCACCAAAGCAAACTTCGGCCGGTGAATGAAAAATTTACTTAACATCAGTACTCACTCAGCCTTGTTCACTCTGTAGCTCAACGTCTTTCACCGTTGCACCCGGACGCACTTTTTGTAGACCATTGACGATGACTTTTTCGTTAGCCGCCAAACCAGTCAGCACAGCACGTTTCACACCGTAGGTCTGACCGAGTTCAACGTTACGACGAGACACCACGTGATCATCACCAACCACCATGACGTAGTCACCCGCTTGGTCTTGTTGAACAGCCGCCGATGGGATAAGCAAACCATCAATGGTTTTGTTGCGCAGCTTGATGGTCAAGTTGCCATATTCACCCGGCATAAGCGCGTAAGTTGGATTATCGAATTGTGCTTCTGCTCGAATTGAGCCTGTTTCTAAATCGATCTTATTGCCAACGGCGTAGATCTTGCCATCAAGCGGATACAATGAACCGTCTGAAAGCGTCAGTGTTAAATCAACATCCAGTTTGTCATCGTTACGATGAGCTACATCAATCGCACTTCTTACGCGGCGGTAGAGCTTCTCATCCACATCAAAGCCAAAGTGAATTGGGTCTACTTGAGTGATCGAAACAAGAGGAACGAGTTGAATTTTCGAAATACGGTCACCCACTCGGAAGTTGCTGAAACCCACTCGACCAGAGAAAGGAGCACGCACAGAGCTAAATTCAAGATCGAGCCTTGCTGAAACCAGCGTCGCCTTCGCCTCTTCTACCGAAGCAATCGCTGCGGCTTGCGCGGCAATGGCGTCATCGTATTGCTGCTCACTGATGCTTTTATCTTTGATGAGTTTCTTCACACGTTCTGCATCACGCGTAGTTTGAACGAGTTGCGCTTTTGCTTTTTGCAACGACGCTTTTGCATACGCCAGTGCCGCTTTGTAAGGACGGTCGTCGATTTCAAACAACAATTGGCCTTTTTCGACCATATCGCCATCTTTAAAATGAATCGCGGTTAATTCGCCACCGACTCGCGGCATAATATCAACGTCATTTACCGCTTCAGTTCGACCGATAAAATTATGATAAGGAGTGATTTTTGTTTCGGTTAGGGTAACGGTTTCAACAGAGGGTGCTTGGGCTGTTTTCGTTACGATATCGCCAGTTTTGCATCCTGATAGTAATGCAGAAGATATAGCAATAGATACCAACGCAAATTTATATTTGGCTTTCATGATAAACCTACTTTATGTAGAAAGTGCTTTGGCCTAAATATTTAAATATATGGATAAACACACTTTCCATTCTGGAAATAAACGAGGGAGTTAGAATTGGTAGTTAAATTCGATGCGGTGATCACCATCACCGAAATTAACGTGCTCATTCCAGTTTGCAAAGTAACGAATATTTGCGCGAGGATTAATTTGATAAGACAACGCAAACTCATGAGTCAAGATATTATCTTCACCCGCATAATAAGTATCTTTATATTGACTAGACCCTGACAACGTATGCATATACATTGGGTTGTAGTTAATCCAGATTTTATCGGTTAATTCAATTTTTGAGTACATACCCACAACAGTGAAAGTACCTGGAATTTCATAACCTTTGTCATCACCACTAAAATCATTAGCAATAGTGACACCCGCACCAGCTAAAGGAAATAGCTGCAACATACCAAACTTAGGTAGACCTTGAATAAAGCTATAAGATGCATCTAATTTATCGTTATCAACGTCGTAGTTTACATCTAATTGACGGCCTAGACCTTTTGCGACTTCTACTTGGAAATTACGTAGTCTGAAAGAGTCAATGCTGTCATCAACGTTGGCATATATTGGATCGTCATTGTCGCGAATGCCAAATAGCTCACCACCAATGCCTTTCATTTCAATGATGTTCATCGCCATGGTACCAGGCTGGCTAGATTGGTAAGTTTGACCGATTTTGATGTTCGCGCCTTTATCAGTAATACCAAAGCCAGCTTGGGTGTATACCGCAAGTGGGTCAGACATATCTTGTAGTTCTTCGTTATTGTTTGTCTGCGCATAGGCAGAAGACGCGAGTTGTAGGGCTGCAACCATAATGGCAACAGACGGTTTCACTAAATTCATAAAACTGTATCCATTTTAATGATTATAAAATTATTCACGTCATGAGGTCATCATAAATAGCAAGCAACACAACTCGCTTTGGATAACATAAATTATCAAAGCAAATTCAATAATGACGAAACATTCGACGTTTTAATTAAAATAAAATAAAGCATCGTAAAAGTTCAATCACCGCTACTTATATCTTATATAACTTGAAATTTGGTAATACCAATGAAGAAGGAAATATTAAAACTTATGAAAATTCAATTATCATTAGAACAAATGATTAATTAATTTTACCATATAAATAGAGAGTGCAATGGATTTAGGTGATCGCGATCAATGTTTCATTTCGATCGTACAACACTCTTCAGATTAATTAGAACATTATAATAATTTAAAAAACCTTAGTTTGATTAGCCTAGCATCAGATTAGAATAGTAGGCCTATAATAAATAAAAAGGGAGTCACTCTCTGTGATTCCCTTTTATTATCGAGCGATAAAGCGCCGATGCGTTTCGATAACTAAAACGCAAACAATTCGCACTATTGCAGTTTCTCTATTCCCATATTGAACAGTGCAAAACTATAAATATCTGCATTTGTCTCAATTATTTTACGCGTTGGTGTGCCTGCACCATGTCCTGCATTGGTTTCGATGCGAATTAAGATCGGATTTGAACCCGCTTGCTTCGATTGCAACTCAGCTGCAAATTTGTATGAGTGAGCAGGAACAACACGGTCATCATGATCACCGGTTGTAATCAATGTTGCTGGGTATTCCACCCCTGCTTTTACATTGTGCACCGGCGAATAACTTTTCAGATATTGGAACATCTCTTTACTTTGCTCTGCCGTGCCGTAGTCATACGCCCAACCAGCACCTGCGGTAAAAGTATGGTAACGCAGCATATCCAGTACGCCGACTGCTGGCAGCGCCACTTTAAACAGCTCTGGACGTTGCGTCATAACGGCCCCTACTAACAAGCCACCATTCGAACCACCGTTAATGGCTAACTTGTTTGATGACGTTACCTCTTCATCAATTAGGAATTCAGCCGCAGCAATAAAGTCATCAAACACATTTTGCTTTTGCATTTGAATGCCAGCGTTGTGCCATTCTTTGCCATATTCCCCACCACCACGAATGTTCGCTACCGCGTAAACACCACCAAGCTCTAACCAAGCCGCGCGTGTCGGGCTAAAAGATGGCGTGAGGCTAATGTTGAAACCGCCATAACCATATAGAATGGTTGGTGCGCTGCCGTCCATCGGAGTCCCCTTTTTATAGGTGATGATCATCGGCACTTTTGTTCCGTCTTTTGAGGTGTAAAACACCTGGCGAGATTCATATAAAGCTGGATCAAATGGCGCTTTAGATTTGTAGTACACCTCGCTATCACCATCTTTGATGTTCAGACGATAGGTAGTGCTTGGCATCTTGTAGTTGGTGAAAGAGTAGTAGACTTCGGTTTCTTCTTTTTTCCCCGAGAAACCGTATGCGCTGCCAATATCAGGCAATTTGATTTCTCGGATGAGTTTGCCGTTCATGTCGTATTGCTTCACCATCGAGATCGCATCAACAATATAGCTCGCAAACAAATTGCCACCCGCGGTAGAAACACGTAACACGTTCTTTGTTTCAGGAATCACATCTTTCCAGTTTTTGGGTTGCGGCTGACTTGCATCCACCGTCACGACGCGTTTGTTCGGCGCATTAAGGTTCGTAACCAAGTACAGTTTCGTGCCTTGGTTGTCTATCACCCAAGTATCAGAACTGGTGTTATCTAAAATGGTTTTCAGCGGGCTATTTGGCTTACTCAGGTCTTTGAAGAACAGTTTGTTGCCCGACGTCGATACGCTGGCTGAGATAAACAAGTAGCGTTCATCTTCCGACGTGTAACCCCCAACGTAGCGATACTTTTCGTCCTTTACACCACCGAAAATTAATTGGTCTTCACTTTGTTTCGTTCCAAGTTTATGAAAGTAGAGCTTGTGTTGGTCTGTCTTCGCGGAAAGTTCACTCCCTTTTGGCTTGTCATAACTTGAGTAATAGAAACCTTGATTGCCGAGCCAACTGATGCCGCTGAACTTAATATCCACCAGCGTTTCGCCGACGGGCTTTTTGGTTTCTGTGTCTAACACAATGACTTTGCGCCAATCGCTACCGCCTTCCGAAATGCTGTATGCAACCAAAGAACCATCACGTGAAAAGCTCACTCCCGCTAACGATGTGGTGCCATCTTCACTAAAAGTATTTGGATCGAGGAAAATTTCTGCTTCGCCATCACCTAACTGCCGATAAAGCACATCTTGGTTTTGTAGCCCGTCATTTTTGTAGAAATAAGTGAACTTACCCTCTTTGAACGGTTGGCTTTGCTTTTCGTAGTCCATGAGCTTAGTGATGCGCTCTTCAATCTGCTCGCGGTAAGGGATTTTCGACAGATAATCAAACGTCACTGCATTTTGTGCCTTAACCCATTCTGCGGTTTCTGGGCTGAGATCGTCTTCCAACCAGCGATAAGGATCACTCACTTTTGTACCAAAGTAGTCATCGACAACATCCACTTTTTGTGTGGTTGGATACGTGATGGTTTTCGGGGTTACCTGTTCAACCGACGATTGCGCCGCTTCATTTGCATACGCCACAGACAACACACTTCCGAGTGCGAGAGCCGTTGTGAGTGCTAGGGTGTTCTTTTTCATGAAATTCCTTTTTATTTTTCTGTTGTCTTTTTGTGCAATACATCAGAACTCTACTATATATCGACAAAATGAATCTAATTTCATTAAACGAGTTGTGAAAGCCATCCTAACTCCCTCATTTCCTTCCAGTTCTACAAACTAGTAAGTGGAAGTGTAGAACTTGGGAACAATACTGAAGAGCCACGATGGCGTTTACTCTCTTTCGTCTAAGTCAGCTCGATTTGGCGCAAAACCCCAGACTCAGAAGCGAAATCTTGGTCGTGACTAATCAGAACAAATCCACCTTTGTATACATTTAACGCCTGACTAAGCATTATTTTTGACTCGAGGTCGAGATGGTTATCTGGTTCATCAAGCAGCAGCAAAGGCTGAGAATTTTGGTGGCTGACTATCAGCATCGCGAGCTTCATCTTCTCGCCACCGCTCAGTAGGCGCCCCAATCGAAACACTGCATCTCGACGAAAACCGATCCCGGCCAATAAGGTCCTCGCTTCACTTTCCGTCATCTCTTGGCAGCTCTCCATTACGTTCTCAAGTAACGAAAGATTTGGATTCACTGCACCAAAATGTTGGTCGAGATAATACAAAGGCGTATTCACTTGCAACTCACCACTCTGCAACGATAACTCGCCAAGCAACGTCTTTAACAAGGTTGATTTTCCGCAGCCATTTCTCCCTTTGAGATGGACTTTGTCGTTCGCAAAAATCTGCAACGTGATAGGCGTAGAATTCCCAAAAGGTAATATACCTTCTTGTATCGACAACACTTTTCGCGAACGGTTCGGATTATCTGTAAGATAAAGCTTTTGCGCCTTGAGTTGCTCATGTCGCGATTGCAACGCCTGTTCTTTGGCTTGTAAATGCGCTTGTCTGAGTTGCTCATTCTTATTGCGATTTGAAGCGCTGGCGGTCGCGCTATCCTTTTTTCCATCAAGCAAAATTTTGGGCTGACTGCCGTCTTTGCGCAGTTTGTTCCCTTGCGCGGCGCGTTGGTCTGCTTTTTCGCGATTTTTCTGGGCTTGCTCGGCTAACCGTTTTTTCTGTTTATCGACTTGCGCTAACTGCCTCTCGACCGCTTGCAGTTCAGTGCGTTTTTTCTCGGCGTACACATCGTAATTTCCACCAAAAGCCTGTAAACCTAGGCCCGAGAGTTCCCAAATTTCCTCCATCTCTCGCAACAGCTCACGATCGTGACTGATGAGTAAAATCGCGCCGCTGAAATGCGTCATAGACTCTATCAACCATTGTTTCGCCTCGGTATCGAGGTGATTGGATGGTTCATCGAGAATCAAAAGCTCCGTTTCGCTTTCAAATAACTGCCATAACTGCAAACGCGCCAACTGACCACCACTGAGCCGAGCACAAGAGAAATCAGGGTCTTGCGGCAAGCCCATCGCAGCGAGCTGCTGTTTGAGTTTTAATTCAATATCCCACTGCTCGCCAACCAGTTCGAACCAATGTTCAGAAACATCACCTTGTTCAATCTGCTTTAAAGCATGCAAGACCGCATCTTTGCCCAGAAACTGGGCGATCGATTGCTGACCTGAAAGCAGATCAGACGGCTGCTGGCGATACATCATGAAAGAAGAGGGAGCAGTCACAACACCGCTGGCAGGCTGAATTTCTCCCGCTAAAATGGAAGCCAAAAGCGACTTGCCAATGCCATTACGCCCAACCAAACCAACACGTCGTTTAGTCATGGAACAAGAAATAGACTGGAATAGCGTATCGCCATTATCAAACTGATGGCTAACATTAAAAGCTTGTAAAACTGGCATAATTTGCCTCCTGTATGACAGGGACAACAGCCGTAGCTATGATTTGAAATTGCAACAAAACGCGTGCACAAACGCATTAAGCTCTATGTAAAGCTCGACGATATACGTCAAATCAAAAAGTCGTCTTGTTGCAAAGAAATATCGGAAAGTGAGCTACGCCTACTAACCCTGCAGATCCAAAAAATAAGTAAAAATATGGATGACAGGTTTAGTTCTTCATGTTGGCGTAATCTCCTAGAGAAATGATGCGCAGAGTGTAGCGGCTTTTTTGTTCAAAAAGCAAGCTTTCTAACCAAATGTGAACAAAAAGAAAGTTTCACAGTAAGTTGTTATATCACATTAACTTTTCAACAAAGCTTTGAACAATTTCGAGATCTTAGCAACACAATTTTTATCCAAGCCATACTATGCTTAGGGTAAAGATAATCCACATAAGGGCGTGGTTATGAAATACAAACATATCCTTGTTGCACTCGAACTGTCAGATGAAAGCACCGTGCTTATCGACAGAGCGGTATCAATGGCAAACTATCTCGACTCCGATATCTCCTTTATTCATATTGATGGTACACACGGAGAAATCTATCGTGAGCTTGTAGACATTAAAGAAAACCCGGATCAAAGGCCGTTGAATGAGCATTCAATGGAATGTTTAAAAACATTTAGTGATTACATGGATTACCCACTTAAACATTTCTTCGTAGGTACTGGCGACTTGGCTGATAAATTAGAGGTCACCATTAAAGAGCAAGAAGTGGATCTTCTGATTTGTGGTCACCACCAAGATTTCTGGAGCAAGATTATTTCTTACTCCAGACACTTAATTAACAAGTCACCGGTGGATATTCTAGTCGTCCCTATTCATGATTAGTAAAACGTAACGCTTCCCAAAACCACCAATTTATTTGGTGGTTTTTTATTGATATTGAAACAGCTTAAACAGTTTACCAAACTAGCTTGGCGATCATTTATGAGTTACATTTTCTAACCAACCCGCGCTCCTACTGGGCATGGTTATTTAGATAGCAAGGATCCCTATGGCAAATAAAAAAGTACTCATTCTCTTTGCTCATCCTTCCCAGCATCGTTCAGAAGTGAATACTCCACTTTTCAAAGAAGCTCAAAAAATTGAAGGCGTGACATGTGTTGATCTCTATGGCGAATACCCTCGTTTCGATATTAATATCGACCGTGAGCAACAACGCTTACGTGAGCATGACGTGGTGATTTTCCAATTCCCACTATATTGGTATTCAACGCCTGCGATTTTAAAAGAGTGGCAAGATCTGGTTTTGGAATATGGCTTTGCTTACGGTACAGGTGGCACAGCACTGCAAGGTAAGACCATGCTTTGTGTGCTGTCTGCAGGGGGTAAAGAAGAAGCTTATAAGGCAGAGGGCTACAACCACTTTACGATTCGTCAACTGCTTGCGCCTATTGAACAAATGTCCGCACTGACAGGCATGAGCTACATTGCCCCTCTCGCGATGTTTGGCGCACGTACAGCAGATGAAGAAGGGCGAATCCCTCGTCATGTTGAGCGGTACAAGAGCCTGCTAACAGCTTTAGTCGAAGATAGGTTGGATGTTGAAGCTGCGGCGTCATTAATCAAGCTTAACAGCGCATTGCCAGAGCTCATTAAGGAGGCTTCATGACAGGGATATTCTTACAAGCCTTCGTATATTTGATTGCTGCTGTAATTGCAGTCCCACTTGCTAAGCGTTTGGGACTTGGGTCCGTTTTAGGCTATCTCATCGCAGGTGTGGTCATTGGCCCAATTATCGGTTTAGTCGGTGAAGAAACAACAACAATCCAGCACTTTGCCGAGTTTGGCGTGGTGATGATGCTGTTTCTCGTTGGTTTAGAGCTCGAACCCAAAATGTTGTGGGCGATGCGCAATCGCTTAATGGGTTTAGGAGGTCTGCAAGTCGGCGGTACCGTCGCGGCGATTATGGGTATTGCCTTATACTTTGACCAGCCTTGGACCATAGCCTTAGCCATAGGTTTGATCTTCGCCCTCTCTTCTACTGCGATTGTTTTGCAAACTTTTAGCGAAAAAGGATTAACGAAGACGGAAGGTGGACAAAACGCTTTCTCCGTGTTGCTTTTTCAAGATATTGCAGTGATACCAATGTTGGCGTTCATTCCCCTATTGGCCTTACCTGAATTAATTGAACAGGCACAGTCCGCAGCACAAACAGCCGCAGCGCACCATGAAGAATTAAGCCTCGTTGCGGGGTTACCCGGCTGGGCATACGGCATCGTAATCACAGCATCGATAGCAATCGTCGTCGTTGGTGGACACTTTTTAAGTCGACCTCTGCTCAATTATGTGGCTAGCTCTGGTTTGCGAGAAATCTTTACCGCAACTGCACTCATGCTTGTCATTGGTATCGCTGCACTGATGAGTTTAGTGGGCTTATCTCCTGCCTTAGGAACCTTCTTGGCTGGCGTTGTATTGGCGAACAGTGAATTCCGCCACGAGTTAGAATCCAATATCGAACCATTTAAAGGCCTATTGTTAGGTCTGTTCTTTATTACCGTTGGCGCAGGGATCAACTTCTCGGTCCTTTTTGGTGATTTCTGGTTGGTCATGGCATTGACCATTGGCGTGATGGTTTTGAAAGCCTTGGTGCTGTTTATTCTTGCACTGATATTTAGGGTGAAAGGCAGCAACCGCTGGCTGTTTACCCTAAGCTTGGCTCAAGCAGGTGAATTCGGCTTTGTGCTTCTAAGCTTTTCAGTGCAAAACCACGTCATCCCATTTGAACTCTCACAAACTCTTGCGTTAGTGGTTGCGATTTCGATGTTCCTGACACCAGGTTTGTTTATTCTGTTTGATAGAGTGATTCTGCCGCGCTTTGAAAGCCAGTCAAATGAACGCGAAAGCGATACGATTGAGGAAACAGGCACGGTGATCATCGCCGGCATCGGCCGCTTTGGACAAATAGTGAATCGCCTATTGGTATCAAACGGCGTGACTACCGTGGTGCTTGACCATCAATCTGACCAAGTCGATAACATGCGCCAGATTGGCACTCGCGCCTATTTTGGCGACGCGACTCGACCAGATATGCTACATACAGCCGGCATTGAGCACGCCGCTGCGTTGGTTGTGGCGATTGATAACCAAGAATCGAGTGTAGAACTGGTAAAGTACGTTAAGCACACGTACCCAAAAGTAACAGTGATTGCACGTGCCTTTGACCGTGGACATGGCTATCTTTTGCGTCAAGCGGGAGCTGATATTATTGAATCAGAGACCTACCATTCTGCATTGGAGATGGGCGGTCACACAATGAAAGCCCTTGGCATTCACCCCTTCTTTGTTGAACAACAGAAGGCGACATATAAGCGTGTTGAAGCACGTAAGTCAGAAATACTCTACAAAGCTTGGGAGGATGATTCTGAAGGTGAACGCTATGACAACAATTTCCGACAACTGTTTATTCAGTTAGAGGAGAAAATGGCGGAAGAGATGCAAAAAGATCGTCATGACAAACTATCGCGGTCAGAACGTGGTTGGACACCGCCACCTAAAGGTTACGCCGATGACTTTAATGAAGATAACGTCCAAGAGCTAACACCACCAAGAGAAGAGCCTATCCAACGATAACGCACTCCATATTAAAAACCTCCCACTTGGGAGGTTTTTATTTTTTCAGTACAGAGCCACACGCCGTGCAGGATAAAATGATCTTCTCGATATTACATAAGATCATTCATTAAAATCTCATACTCTTCGTTTGCTTCTTCCACTAAATGAGAAAGCTCTAACGCATCAGTAACTGCAAGATTGAACTGCCACGGAGTTGTGTCTTCTTTACCACAGATTCGAGTTTCACACCCACGACTCTCAAAAGACAAATCATCAAACTCTGTGGTGTGGCGCTCTTGAAGTTCAACAATCTCAACTTCTAATTTACCGACAGGATTGACTTTAACGTGGGCATGTAACTCCGAACTGTTAGACAAACAATAATCTCTATGAACCGCAATCATGGCCGCCTCCTTGGTCTGCCAACTGACAACTCAACATTGAGTGTAGACGAGGGATTTTGAACGTGGCGTGAAATAATAATGAAGATTGATCTGTCTCATTAGAACAGACAATTGTTGTCATGAAGGCATGAGCCAGTATGAATCTCATCTGATTTAAATTGTTCTGAGATCGTAATAGTTGGCATTTACCGAGACTTTCCCTATTATCGAAACAAAATTACTGTGGTCATTCTTTAGAGGTCAGTATGGAGCTTGAAGCCGTTGCTAAAGCACTAAAAGAGTTAGGGCATCCGACTCGTTTAAGTATTTACAAAGAAGTCGTCAAAGCGGGATACAAAGGTATCGCGGTAGGCGGCGTACAAGAAAAGCTTGGCATTCCAGCATCCACTCTCTCTCATCATATCTCGAGCCTTGCTTCAGCCGGTCTTCTCACCCAGCGCCGTGAGGGTAGAACCCTTTTTTGTGTTGCAGAATATCAGTGCTTAGATGACGTAATTGGTTTTTTAAAAGCAGAATGTTGCGTTAACGAGTGCTCATAAATTTCTAGCAAAAACGAGAGAGTTTGAGTTTATATTGAATTTCAGCAGAACGTGAATGACGATGATAAACATACACACCGAAGTTGCTAACCTCGGTGTGTACATCTTCTAGTTCGCGACGAGTAACATCGACGACTTAGATGGTACGATTAACTTACCGTCAGTTGGAATGATTTGTTCTGTCATCAAATCAACCCAATTACCATTGATTTTTAATGTCAAAGACTGTTGACGCTGTGATTTATTAAGCACCACAATACCTTTGTCACCTCGCTTAAGTACGAGCATGTCATCGTTACCTTCAAGAACACTCATCGGCTCGCCATGCGTCATATTATGGAACTGGATCATTTTTGCCATTCTCGGATCGCTCCATGCACCCTGCCATCTTGGCTGACCATTTTTACCTTTAATACCGCTAGTGTTTAAGTCGGTATAAATCAACGGCACACCACCATCTCGGCCTAGAATATAGGCATAAGCTAACCATTCGTTTTCCTCGTCCATGATGAGATCAAGAAAGACATCATTGTTAGGAATATCATGTGTGATAGCAAATGTAATCGCACGACCAGGCGAAAGGGCCTGACCGAAACAGTATGGGTCAATCAACGACTTGAAACTGCCCTTTTTGGCAAACGCCTTAAAAATGGTCGAGAACAACGGGAAATCGTAAGCGCCTAAGCGAGTTTCCTGTAAATACGGCTCAAGAAACAGCTGATACTCTTCTTCCGTCGCACCGCCATCGGTAATAATTTCACCAAATATATGCACATCCCGCGTGATGTCGTCTGTCCAAACACGCTTAAGATGCTCTAACGTCATGTGTTTCGCAGCGTCAATACGAAAACCTTTCACACCAATAGCTTTCAGCGCCTTTAGGTACGCTCGCTGCTGCTCAACTACATGGTCACAAACACGAAGAGTTGGCAAGCCAGGATCGGTTGGCCCACCTGTGATACGTCCGTTTTGAACCTGCCACTTATCTTTCCAGTCTTTGATGCCGAATGCTTCAACAAAGTCCTCTTCATCAAAAAGTGGTTGAGATAGATCGCCAAACAACGCTAGCGACTGATATTTCTGTTTGTTGTTCTGGTATTCCTCCAAGACCTCTTGTCTTGGGTACTGAAGGTCTCTGCGAAGGTGGGCCTCATTTGCCATATGGTTAAACACTACGTCGGCATAAACCCACACACCAACTTGCTCCAGTTCACGAACCATATGAATAAAATCTTTGGTATCACCCAAAGCATTATCGATAACACGATAATCTTGTGGTTGATAACGCTGCCACCAGCGCTCATCGTGTGCGCTTTTCATTGGTGGCGAAACCAACACAGAGCCATAACCAAGCTCGCGGATTTCTTTTGCTCGTTGGGCAATGTCAGCATACTTCCAATCAAACGCATGTAAGATAACGTTTGCACCGAATGATTGTGTTTCCTGTGAGCCACTCATGTTGTTCTCCTGCTCGTTTCCACTCACGATTACTTGTTTGCATTTTTTTGTGAGTGAATTCAATAATCGAAATTATAAAAGCTATTCATCAGAGGCACTCACCCTTTTAGCACTAACTCAAGGCTGAAATCGAAGGCGTAGCGACTCATCCATTGCACAGCGATAAATCGTTCTGAGTGAATAACGGGCACACGACATACAACCCGAACAGACCAACACAAAACTAAGGCATTGTTTTGATTAACAAAAACTTAAATTTAAAAAGATAGAACATAAGACCTATGTACGCCCTAAAATAGGCCCAAAGGATAAAAATAGCCAAGCCAACCCGTTGAGTAATCAATTGTTAATAAAACGAAACTGGCAGATGGATCACGTTTGGCGCGTTTCAAAAATCCAGTAAATCACCATACCTAGCGTTAAAAGACTAAAGATTTCCGTTTGTATCTGTCCCGAAATGACTTCAAAATGCGAAACTTAGCTTATCTCTATGGGGTATGCTCTACCTTGGAGGATAATAATGAATATCAAAGAATTTTCTGACCTCGTCGGGCTATCTGCTCATACACTTCGATACTATGAAAAAATCGGTTTACTTAAACATGTCCATAGAAACGCGAGTGGACATCGAATGTATAGTTCGAAAGATCTAAACTGGATAAGCTTTGTTAAGCGTTTAAAAGAAACTGCAATGCCACTTGAGGAGATTCTAGAGTATGCCAAATTAAGGGAAGTCGGCTCTCAATCTGTACCACAACGTCAAGCCCTGTTAGAACGCCACCAAGAAAACCTCAAACGCCACATTGAACAACAGAAAAAGCACTTATCGGCTCTAGAAGAAAAAATTGCCTTGTATAAAAGCGGAAAAGTTCGTTGACTTAGAGTTAACTCTAACGATTAAGGTGTGTTTACGTTTATTCACTAGGAACATACCGATGGAACAATCGCGCTTTAACAAAGGATTAGAACTACTCTCTCAAATTGATGGCGACGCTGGTCATAATGTCATCGAAAGCTTACAAGATATTTGTCCAGATTTAGCTCAGTACACCATTGAGTATCCGTTTGGCGATATTTATGCTCGCCCGGGCTTAGACCTAAAATCGAGAGAAATCGCAACCGTCGCCGCGCTAACGGCAATGGGGAATTGCGCGCCGCAACTAAAAGTGCACTTAAATGCAGCGCTGAATGTAGGCTGTAGCGAGGATGAGATTAAAGAGATCATTTTGCAGATGTCCGTCTACGCAGGGTTTCCCGCGGCATTAAACGGCATGTTTGCATTCAAAGAAGTGCTAGCGGAAAGAGCAGAGCAATAACGACGTTGAAATCAATTTAACCGCAATTAAAAACGGCCCTTGGGGTTCGGGCCGTGATTAAAACAACGAGTGAATTAGCGCTCAGGAGTTTCAAGCAGTTTAACCGCGCAATCTACCGCGTTGTTAATGCCTTGACTGCTCTCCAACTTGCCTGAACTTGCAGGACCAAGGGCACAAGAATACAAAGCCAGCTGCTTATCGAACGGCAGATCCAACTGTTCATAGAGATTTTGTCGGATTCTTGCATGTTGTTCTGGTTCTTGGTTAGCAAGGCTAATCAACGTTTCATAAATAAGCGTTTTCATGTCTTTCCCTTTTCACTTTATTGCACGGGGTGCATATATATTGTATCCATTTGGGAAACACAAATCAGAAGCTAGGTCACAGAACGCGTCGCTAAAAAAGTTTATGTGCGCGGTAAATTGCAATACAAACCTAAAGCCGTTTAGAAAAAGGGCAACTGATAACTCGATAGATCAGCCGATTAACTAGCATTCGCCGCTGTTTGTTTATAATCGTGTCCGATATAAACAAAAACGTCGCTGTATCAGCGACGTTTTATCTCGACTTTAGCTAATCGAACCTGTTTAGTTGAAGTGCACTAGCATTTCAACGTCATCGCCTTGCTCTGGAGCCTGAAGAGCGAAGTGCACGTACCCTGCTTCAGTAACAGGAATCGCAAGGTATTCATTGCTGCCTGCATAGTTGGACGCATACTCGTGCTGCTCTACTGTAGGCCAATGCTCCCTACTCGCGTATAGATCGACATTACCAGTTTGAGAGTGAGCCGTTAGCCATACACGAACCTCTTCTACACCTTCAGGCACATAAACTGCTGCATAACGCTGCTTGTGAACGGTAAGCATTTTGGCTTCACCAGACTCTAGTACCACAGGTGCTAAATCATCTTGCACTTGGGTTGGCGGTGTTTGCGCTTCCACTTCTAACGCAGCCACAAGATTTACTGAGTCATAGCTATCACGTCCAGTTAAGCTGATGTAGTAACGACCCGCTTTAACGTAACCATCTTGCTCTGGTTCAAACACAATCTCTTCATTGCTGCCATCAGCATATTGACTCATTTCGAAATCATAGTAATGCGCGACTTTGTTGTAGCTCATGTAAAGATCCGCATCACCCGCACCCTCAATAGATACATTGAAGTTAACGGTGTTGGCTGGAACATCAACGTAGAACAGTTTTTCGCTGTATGCTTCGCCACTGAGCTGAAGGCTTTGGTTCGCCGTCAATTCAGTCACTTGTGCTTCAGGGCTTGTTGGTTCTGTTGGCTCTTCTGGGTCTGTATCAGGTTGCTCAGGTTCCACTTTTAATGTGTCCAACCAACGCTCAAACTCAGCATCGTATTGTTGACCTAAAGACGTCACCTGCTGTGCCCATTGTTCGAACTGGCCAGAGCGCGACAATGCCAACAAGCTTTCGACGTCTTGTGGATGATTTTCTAACATGAATCGAACAGCTAGATAACCCCAACGATAGATACGATTGGTATCGTGAGAGTACGTGGTATCAAACACAGTGGAAAGGCTCAGTTTACCATCTGCAATCAGCTCAATCGCAGCTTGGTAACCTTGCTTGTAATGCATGTATTCAGCAAAACCTTCTAGCCACCAAACAATATGACCATGAGCCAAGTTATCGCTGAACGAACCGTATTGGTTAAATCGTGCATCTAAATAGTGCGTGTATTCATGTTCTAGGTTCAAGATAGAGAGATCTTCACCATTCGCGTAGCGATAAGCGACGAAACGCGCAGTATTGTCCGCTTTTGAAGGGTCACCTTCTAGGTACTGACCACCGTTGTCCGTTGTATTACCAAATAGGAATGAAGAGTAATCAACGTAACTAGTGTTACTCGCGAATACCGCCACTTCAACACGATCATTCAAATCATCAGCGACAGGTTGATTACCCGTATTCGCAACTCGATGGAAGTCGGCTTCTTTTGCCGCTAGCACTTCACACGCTTTCGCTGCTTGAGCATCGGTCAGATCCTCAGAGCGAATAATGGCAGGTCCCTGACATTCAAAACGATTTGGCATTACACGTGCAGCTAAATCTTGCTTGGCTTGCTCAATATTCAGACCATTTAGGCCTTCTGGTGCGTAGTAGCTCATCATTTCAACGGCAGCAAGCCATAGTTTGTCATGCTCACTACCCAGTGGATAACGCTGCATCACCTGTTGCATTACTGCCAATGCTTTGCGTTTGGTCTCCTGATCTGGGCTCGCGAGCAAACGACCAGTTTCACGTAATGCATTGAAAACGATAAAGCTTGCATCCGTATCTAATGCCCAAGCATTATCAGATGCGAATTTCACCAACGTATCAATATGGTGTGTATTGTTTGCCATGTATCGGTAGAACGCATCGTTCGCCGCATGGCCTGCCATAGAGCGGAACAAGTTGTTTAAACCATCGACCCATTGCGTGTCCTGCGCGGTTTCACGATTAAAGTGCATCAACGCGGCCATCATGCTATCCATGGTCAGCGGCAACTGCTTAACGTTATCAACCATCAAAGTCAGGCTCTTCATTGCACCAACTTGTTCACGACCTTGATCCAAAGCATGAGGGTTGTTTAGGAATAGGTTCGTCGACTGAGCAAAACGCTGACTCAACGCTTGCGAAAACTCAGGTGTACCAGTACCAGCGTTGTAGCGAACGTAGTAGGCCGCTCGAATAAATTCGCCTAGGTTCTCTAGAATACGAGCTTGATCTGCTTCACCACGATAGCGAGCGATTTCTTGATCCAGCGCGACTTGGATACGGCTTAGGCTCGCTTCACTATAGATATCATTCAGCGTTTCTGAAGGTGCTGAAAACCAAGTGTGGTAGCAATCATACTCAGCACCAGAAACGGCAGTAGCCAGATCTCGCGATTGTTGTAAATCAGCAACAGCACACTGATTTTGTGCAAAAGAGAAGCCAGACACACTCGCTAGCATACAAGCAAGCGCCAAACGATGGCGCGGGAAAAAACGGATATGAGACATAACAACACTCATTGATTATTAACATACATTGAGTGGGGGTTTATATTCTTTACAGCTCAAACAGTGAAATCAGTGTCATAAAATTTATGAAACCGCTCCCAAAAATAGGTCTTTTACTCTAATTAAATGGGAGCAGTCCCACTCCAAAAAAACTCACAATTATCAATAAAAACATTAATTTACCTTTTTCTAAATAACGACTTTATGAGGAAAATTGTCCTTAAACGCCCCCCTTAACTCTTCCAGATAGAGTTCACGACAATCAAAGGTTCTAAATTAAATTTTGATGCTTGATACCATCTATTTTTATTTGTGACTCATTCCCAATAAGTCATAGAGTGCATATCAAAAGGTTGGCATTAATGGTAAATTCTCCGCCAAATCAAACACATTTACTCCTCCAGTCATTGATGAGTGAATAAAGCAGATATTTGGCTAGGGATAATACATGTCACTTTGGGGATTTTGGGGAGCGGGGATTGCCTACTTCATGACAACGTTTGCCTTTGTTTTTGGCGGCATTTTTTGGTTATGTTCTGAAGGTAATACATTAAGAGAAACAAAGCGCCAATCATCAATAATGTCCGGGGTTATTGCTTGTACTATTGGAACTTGGGTGCTTGCTTTTGGTGTTTACGTTTACGGTTACTTTTGGGATAACTCTTCTCACTATTATTTTTATTTGCTCGCTCCATGGGGACTTGCCATTTTTGGGGTAAAACTTCGTAACCGCTGGGTTAAGCAATACGCGCGTGTAAAACACGCAAACGAAGAACAGTGGCAAAAGCACTGGCGAGAATTATTAGGGGAAGATACTGAAGAGCTTCCACCATATACACATGATTACGAGCTCTACTCGGGCATTTGGCAAGCCAATGAAGCGCTTCAAGAACAGTGTTTTGCAGCCCTTCCTCACGGGAAAGCAGTCTACGAGAGAGTGAAAGCCTTCCAAACGATGGCCTCCCCCGCTGGTGACATAAACAATCAAGTTTTGCTGAGTAAACTCGATCAACTAGAGGATGAAATCATTCAAGTTCTTGAGCAACACTCGCAAAAGAAAGTAAGCATTGAAACTGGCGCAGGTACTTTACACAAAGAGTCAAAACGCAATGTTTATCACCATGAGAATGGCCCAACAGAAGAGCAACTGTACGACTCAATCAACCTCCAACATGATTTGGATCGAGAGCTACGCAACATTATCTATGATCGGCTCGGTTACGATGGCGAAGATGAGTACTTTTTCCTCCAAGCGCCACTCGAAGAGCTTACCGAGAATGAAACCGCAATCAACTGGATGCTCTGGGGGTTAGTAAGCAACCATTTTGCTGTTGACCCATACCAAACGGCGTTGGATCTCAGCCTAATGAATGCGGAACCAAGATGGGGGCAAAATGAACGGTTTGTAATGATTACGGCTCAATAAACGCAAGTACTAAGTCTAATTTTAATACAACCTATTCTGAGACCACCCTCGCGTTGGTTAACTTAGCCAGTAAGCGGCCAACGCGATCGCGCATTTCACGTCTATCGACAATCATATCTAGCGCACCATGCGCTAGTAAAAATTCACTTCGCTGAAACTCGTCTGGTAACTTTTCACGTACCGTTTGCTCAATGACCCGTCTTCCCGCAAAGCCAATACTTGCTTTAGGTTCACCAATATTGATGTCTCCTAACATGGCTAAACTCGCCGAGACGCCACCATAAGTTTGGTCCGTCAATACTGAGATATAGGGTAATCTGTGCTCAGATAAGTGGTTTAACGCGGCGCTGGTTTTTGACATTTGCATTAGTGCCACCAAAGACTCTTGCATGCGCGCCCCTCCGCAAGCGGAAAAACATACTAACCCAGATTTTGTATTAATTGCGCTTTCAACTGCTCGGACAAACTTCTCGCCAACCACTGCGCCCATCGAGCCTGCCATGAAAGAGAATTCGAATGCACACGCAACAACAGGCAGCCCCAATAACTTGCCCTCCATCACCACCAACGCATCTTTTTCTCCAGTCGTTTTCTGTGCTAAAGCTATTCGCTCTTTATATCGCTTTAAGTCTTTAAAACCCAAAATATCTTGTGGCTCCAACTCACTTGCCAACTCTTGTTGTGTTCCATGGTCCAGAAAAGAGATCAACCTTTGACGCGCAGCCATTCTCATGTGATATGAGCATTTAGGGCATACTTCCAAATTTTCTTTTAACGCGGCACGATAAAGTATTTGTTCACACTCAGGACACTTTGTCCAAACGCCCTCAGGGATAGACGCTTTGCGCGAACCTATTATATTTTTATTCTCAAATAACCGTTCTAACCAGCTCATAAATTCACCACTATTGATTACGTTCTAGCGCGATATCTCGTTGTTTGTTCGCTTAAACTTGTAAATAAAATTGTATGTAACTTAGTACAGGGATAAAGTGCGATATGCTGGCTTGATAATCCAATAAAGTGGGATAATGAAATGTTTGATAACGTTGACCAAATCTGGTTAAAAAGTTTTCACTGTGTTTATGAGAACAACAGCTTTAAGCGAGCCGCTGAGTGTTTGAATATACCAACATCAAATATCAGCCGACACATTGCCCTGCTTGAAGAAAAGTTAAACATTAGGTTGTTCAATAGAACAACAAGGCGAATGACGCCTACCGAGGCTGGAGAAGAGCTCTATAGCAGCACTCGTCCGTTATTGGAGCAACTCAACGCCGCACTAGAAACGGTAACGCGCCACTCGCACACGGTAACAGGGGAACTGCGAATTCTTATGCCAGACACACCTGTACTGGCCAAAGCGGTTGTCACCTTTTGCACGCAATACCCGTCAATCTCTTTGTCTTGCGATACAACGCTAAACCCTAAAGATGATGTTATTGACAGCTTTGATGTCATTTTGAGTTTTCATAGAGGGACTTTGTCAGACAGTAACTGGGTGGCGAGAGAGATAAAACGCTGGCCCAGTGCCATTTTAGCCGCGCCTCAACTAATTGAGAAATACGCCACCCCTTACAAAATTACGGATCTAAGTCATGTTCCCTGCATCACGACGCTTACCGCAGTAAATGGTGCACCATGGGTATTCAGAAACCCTGTTGGAGGCCATATTACTCAAACTGTGCAATCTTCATTCAAAGTAAACAGCGGTCATCTCGCCAGATATGGCGCGTTATTAGGGCTTGGATACGCAATATTGCCAATTGAGTCATGCCAAAATGAGATCAAAAATGGTGAGCTAGAAATCGTCACTCTAGAGTACGAACCTGAGGATTTAGTGCTTTACGCCTTTTACTCGTCTAGAAAACATGTAGCGAAGAAAATATCTATGTTTGTTGAACATTTAAAGCAAAACGCAAAACTTAACGCCTAGCTAAGCTTTACTCAACTAATTTATCATATTTTGTTTTATCGTCTAGAAAGGACAGACACCGCTAAGCGATTTGAGACTCGATTTTTTCAAATAAAAAAGCCAGCAATTAACATTTACTGGCTTTTTATTAAAGAGGGTCAGTTGGCGTTTAGATTCTAAACGCTCCCACGTGACGATCGAGTGTTCGCGATAGCTCCGCGAGTTGTTGACTTGATGCTTCTAGTTGCTCACTCGCCGTTAGCGCACTTTTCACTGAGTGGCTGACGGTATCCATGTTCATATTAATTTCGTTTGCTACCGTTGATTGCTGTTCTGTTGCGGTTGCTACTTGAGTATTGATATCTGAAATAGTCGTCACTTGTGCAGCTATTGCTTCTAAAGCCTGTCGAGCTAACTCAGTTTCTGCCGTTCCTTCTTCAATAAGAGTCTTACTATTACTCATTGAATTCACCGCACTTTGAGCTTCAGTTTGTAGCTGGTGAATCATATTGTCAATTTCATCGGTAGAATGAGCCGTTTTAGTCGCTAGGTTGCGAACTTCATCAGCTACGACTGCAAAACCTCGGCCGGCATCACCAGCGCGTGCAGCTTCGATAGCCGCATTGAGAGCCAATAGATTGGTTTGCTCCGAAATACCTCTAATCACCTCTAGAATACTACCAATCGACTGAGTATTTTCAGCAAGACTCACGATAATGTTGGAAGTGCTGTTCATCTCGTTTTCAAGATTAGTCATCGCCGTTTTGGTTCTTTCTAGCGTCGTGTAGCCATCTTGCGCTTCATTACTTGCTGCACTCGCAGCATTTGCCGCTCCAGCAGCATTGGAGGCAATTTCATTGACCGTCGCAATCATTTCGTTCATGGATGTGACAACCAGCATGGTTTGCTCGTTCTGCTCTTGCCCTCTTGTGAGCGCTTGTTGAGATTGCCCACGCAAAGCGACAGCTGAACTATTAAGCTCCACACCAGTATTTACAACTTGTGTAATAATCTCATGTACTTTCCCAACAAAAACGTTGAAAGCAGAAGAAATTTGCGCGACTTCGTCATTACCTTTCGCTGGCAAACGAACGGTTAAGTCTCCGTCTCCTTTTGAGATGTCTTGTAGAGCGTCTTTAAGCGCAGAAAGCGGTCTCATCAGTTTATTTAGCAGAAGTGACAGAATCAAAACACACATAACGAAGATCGCCACCATAGAGATCAACTGGTAAGTAATAATTCCATTCGTCGCTTGGCTCACTTCGGTAATAGGAATACCAATATCAAAAGTACCGTATAACTGACCATCCACATAAATTGGTGCCATGATGTCAAACACCCATACTTTCTGTACATCGGCATACCACTTTGAGTACTGTTGAACACCTCTCGTCGCGCCTTCAACAGTATATTCATCGTTATAGGTTTTGTTCAGCTTGTGCTTATCACTGTGGGCTACTGCCGTCACGTTACGATCAATTACAACGGCATAACTCACGTCTGAACGTTGTTTCAGCCCCTCAACAAGCGATTGTAAATCTTGCATTGGATTGGCTGAGTTCTCCAAAATATAACTCGCATTTCCCGCTAGAAACTCAGCTTGAACTTGGGATTTGTTTAAGATGATGTCATCGATTTTCTGACTCGAAATTAGGTACGTTGATGCCATACTCGCCACGACAGCAATACCAAACATGGCGCAGACTGCTAATAAGATGATTCTTTTCATTATAATTGTCTCAATACAATTCAATTGATGCTCATTAATCGAGCGCTAAGCCTTTCTTCTCCAAAACCAACCAAACTGCATTTTGGGTCTGTTTGGCAGAGCAAGACATAACTTTATAACTATGTATCTGCTTTGTTCCCGATTACTTTAGACAGAAGGAAAAAAAGTCTTCAAAACGTCACATTTCTACGAGGTTTGGCGAAGGGACGAGTACGCAAAAGGAAACGTTTGCATAGTTAAATTTAACTATGCGACCAAATTGGTATCGAACATTAAAGAAAAGACTTCTAATTAGCGTTTTGACCGTCGGGAGCGCTGTGGTCAGTGCTCCCGTTTTATCATTTAGTATCTCAGGTTCAGATATTAGAGCCACAATCACAGCGGTTGTAATACGAGATGTTTGGTGAAGCGAGAATGACTTGGTTTGTAGATATGGCAGCGATGTCAGATCGAGTAATTCTCAATCAAGAATCGGCAGCAAAATAGGCAAACCAAGGCATGAAGCCATTGCCCATAAAAAAGAAAGGAAAAAAATCTTTACCACAGAGTTTAACTCGTCAGCGATATGTATCCATGCATACCCATGTATAAACCAACTGCACTGATCAAGACGCCCGATAAGTAAGGAGCTCGACGTGCAACATCATTCAAACCGCTCCATTTAGATGTCGCTTTTTGCACGCCCACTGCTGCCACAACGCCAACAGCAACCAGAGTCAAGGCTAAGCCAATACTGAATGACACAACTAAAGTCGCACCAAGAGTCATTGCCTTAAGCTGCAAACAGATAAGCAAAACCGTTACCGCAGCAGGGCATGGAATCAAACCACCCGTTAATCCAAACAGCAGAATTTGCCCATTCGTCACGTCTCGATTCTCAAAGCGTTTTTGAATGTCTAAAGCGTGAGCGCGTTCGTGAGCATCTTGATATTCCTTATCTTCGCTTTCTAAATGAGAACCAGGACGAAAATGTACATCAAAGTCATGGGTATGATCATGGTGCCCGATGCTCAAAGTGACAGAAAGTCCATTAGAGACTTCAATGCAAGACGCCGATTCCAAGTATCCATCACGCTCTATAAAGTGATAAATATCAGCAGGTTGATAACCATCACTCGATACCGAAACCTTGATACCTTCAGCAGTTAAAGGTTTACCGCTGAGTGTTCGCAACTGGAAACGGTGATGCTCCCCTTCCTCTGTAATCGAAAGCGAAACATGCCCATGTCCTGTATCCACAACTTGCGTCGTCCAATCGCGAGCATGATCCTGAGCTTTGTTCCAAGCTCGCTCATCGCTCCATGTCCGCCAAAACATCCATACGCCGGTTGTCACGATAATGACCCCAGAGATAAGTTGCATCCATGGTTCAGCCGCTTCAGCGGTGAATTTCTGGCTAATATACATCCCGCCAACAGCGATTAACCATACAATTGCAGTGTGAGAAAGTGTGGCAGCTAAACCCAGCATCACGGCTTGTTTGACCGTTCCTTTCACCGCGACAATGAACGCCGCCATCATCGTTTTAGAGTGCCCAGGTTCTAAACCATGCAAGGCGCCAAGCAAAATGGCACTGGGAATAAAGAACCACCCATTACCTTGTTGTAGTAACGCGACAAAATCCATTGTTGTTCTCTGTTATTGATTCTAATTTATCGCAAACTATACTCCCCCCTAGTATTAAATACTACCCCCCAGTATAAATTGAGTGCTACATTATCAGTTAGAATAACTCGGCCCGTAACTTAAAGAAGATAAGACATGTCGCATACAACCAGAGATCAAAAGAAGCTCAACACTCGAGTCAGTAAAATACAGGGTCAGGTGAATGGACTTAAAAAAATGCTGGAAGAAGAGCATGAATGCCAAGATGTGTTGCAGCAGATTGCCGCTATTCGGGGAGCAGTAAATGGTTTGATGCGAGAAGTAATTAAAGGTCACTTACTTGAACACGTCGTACTTGAGGAAGACAAAACTCAACGTGAAAAAGATATGGAAGTCGTATTAAAAGTACTGGACTCTTATATAAAGTAACCCTACTTCGCTAGAGTAAAATCACTAGAGTTAAACTCGAATAGAACCTATATCGGTTCAATTTAAATAGTTTATTTATAAGAACTAAAACGGCCCAAACATAGGGCCGTTCATATTATTAAAAAACTCTAAACTATCTGATAAAAATACATATTGTGATAGGTTTTTACTTTATGGAAGAGTACAAGTAAACCTTTATACCTCTTGTAATTCGACGTGCTTAGCGCTGTAAGATTTTGTAAATGCAACACACCCCAAAAGTACAGCAAGTGGTAACACAGGATCAAAGATTGAACCATGAGATCCGAAGAATAAGTTAAGAATCATGACTAATGAACCACCAATAGCCCAAGCAATTGTTGTTGGAATAGTCCAAATAATGAGTTGTTTCTTAACCTCAGTCACCCCCATTAATCGATTAACAATATGGAATAGCGAGTCATTAAAGTAGCCAGCAAATAGAGATCCCATCGTAGCTGCCGTCGCTGCGAATAAAAGGTTAACGTCAGGAATATTTACTAAAACTGGGGCAGATATAGAAGCAGCGGTTATCATGGAGACTGTACCAGAGCCCTGAATAATACGAACTAACGTCGCAATAATAAATGGAATCATAACCGCAGAAATAGGAAGCCCTGCAACTTGGTTAGCAATCTCTGCGCCCGCACCCGTTTCACGCAATACGGCACCTAACGCGCCACCAGCTCCTGTTACTAACAAAATGATGCCACAAGTGGAGATTCCTTGTTCCATCTTTTCATTCGCTTCTTCTTTGGTAAGGTTATTACCCAATGTGTAAACCGCTAGTAACGTCGCTATTGATAGTGCAATAGTAGGGCTGCCGATAAAAGCGATAAATTGACCAAATGTTGTTGCAGTCAGCCCTTCGAAACCGAAAGTCCCCTCTAATAAACCCATCACTGATTTCGCAAGTATAAGTAAAATAGGGATAATAATTGGAGCGATAGATTTACTTAAAGATGGTAGGTCTTTCGCTTCTTTACTTGCAATGTACTCTTTGTGATCATTAATCAGTTGCTCACTAGACTTCGAGAAATGTTCGGTTGGAATGAATTCAGGAAACTGCTTTTCTAACCATCTTGCATACCAAACAATACCCATGACACAAGGCGCTGCGATCATCAAACCAAAACCTAACATGCTGGCAAGATCGACACCAAAGATACCAGCAACGCCCAAAGGTCCTGGAGTCGGCGGAATAGCGTGATGCGCTACGACCAAGCCGCCCGCCAGAGCAACCGTAAGCGTTAAAATCGAGCGATTGGACGTTTTTGACAAAGACTTCGCAATTGGATAAAGAATGATAAGCGCGCTATCCACAAAGATTGGGATGCTAACAATATAGCCAGTTACAGCAAGAGCGGCCTCTTCTTTCTTTTTTCCTAACCACTTTATAAAATTATAGGCAATACTTTCTCCTGCTCCAGAAGCCTCTAAAATAGCCCCCATCATAACGCCGAGACCGATGACAATCCCTATACCGCCTAATGTTCCACCAAATCCTTTGCTAACGGTCGCAATCGTGTCGTCAACACTTAACCCACCAATAATACCTGCGATACATGCCGCAATTAACATCGCAATTAACACATGTACTTTTGTACGTAATACAAGAAAAACAAGGACTGATACGGCTACTATTAGTCCAATTACTGAGGTTGGTAACATTAGACAATCTCCATATTGTTAACAGAAATAAATTGTTGTAATACATCCTTGAAATTACTGTCTGATTTAAATCCAAGCTCCAGTTCTTTAGTACAATCAATTTTTTGTGGCCAACTACTCACAATACGATCAATACCCGCATCATGCTCATAGGTAATATAATTAGAAAGTTGTTTACCCATTAGAGTGTCCATTGTTTGAATCATCTCAGCTGGTGTAGTTTGAATACCAGGTAAATTAAGCGTTCTATAGGACAGATTATTTAACTGCTCATAAGGCATTAGCCCTGCATATTGAATATTGTCCACCACTCTAGACGGGCTCGATATCCAAAGTTTTAGCGTAGGGTCTACAGGACAATTTGATTCTTGAGCATTCAAAGGCTCACGAATAATTCCGCTTACGAAAGAGCTAGCGGCAAGGTTTGGTTTCCCAGGGCGAATACAAATAGTCGGTAAACGTACGGATACAGCTTTAACAAAGCCTTTACGGGCATAGTCGTTCACCAATAACTCACCTATAGCTTTTTGCGTCCCGTAGGATGACTGAGGATGAAGTGCTGTTATTGGTGTAATCGTTTCCGGAAGATCACCACCAAATACAGCTAAAGATGAAGCAAACGTAAAACGAATATTAGGGTTTACTTTACGGCAACGCTCAAGCAATAACTGTGTGGTCGTCAGGTTTACAGCTACGCCTAAATCAAAATCTTGCTCAGCATGGCTCGATACAATTGCCGCTAAATGAAAAATGTGTGTCGTTTCGGCAGTAATAACTTGGTCTATATTTTCTCGCTTTGTCATATCCATGACTAAAGAAACGACTCGGTCATCAATGCCCTCTAAGCGCGACTTTTGAATGTCGACAATAGTAATACTTTCAGCTTTGTTTTCTTTTAGTAGTGATTTGGCAAGTAGGGTTCCGAGAAAACCCGCCCCTCCAGTTATGATAATATTCATAGTCACGACCCTTTGTTTTTGTAATTGGTTTCAAGTTATTTATGGATAGAAATTAAAATTGTTATAGGTATGGTTTAACCCAACTAAGGCCCAGCTGCGTGCTATGCCTTGGGTTGTATTCACAACCGATCCAGCCTTGGTAACCAGAGTCATCCAAAACATTGAATAGGTGTGGGTAATTCAGTTCGCCTTCCGATGGTTCGTGCCTTTCAGGCACAGAAGCAATTTGAATATGGCCTGTGTATGGCGCCACATCGCGAATCAACGTACTCAGATCACCGTCCATAATTTGTGCGTGATAGAGATCGAGCTGCAATTTCACGTTTGGACGAGCCACTTGTTTGATGAGTTCCACCGCTTCACGTTGATGTGCAACGAAGTAGTTCGGTACATCGCGATTGTTGAGTGGCTCAATCATCAGCTCAACACCATGTTCGGCAAACTTATCCGCTGCATAACGAATGTTTGAGATAAAGGTTTCAATATGCTGATCACGAGTGAAGCGTGAATCAACAATGCCAGACATAGCGTGAACCTTTTTACAGTTCAGTGCCTTGGCGTACATCAGCGCAGTCTCGACGCTCGTTTTAAATTCATCCTCACGCCCCGGAATAGCTGCAAAACCTCGTTCACCTGCATCCCAATCACCTGGAGGCATGTTGAATAACGCTTGCTCAAAACCAAACTGCTGTATCTTGCTTGCTAGTTCTTGCGCTTCGAATGCGTATGGGAAAAGGTATTCCACCGCTTTGAAGCCCGCTTGGTGTGCTTTTTCGAAACGATCTAGAAAAGGAACTTCTGTGAATAACATTGTCAGATTTGCCGCGAATTTAGCCATTACTTACCTCTCCCTTTTAGGTCTTGAATCTCAGTATCCGTTAAGTAGCGGATGTTGCTGTCTTTAAGAATGAACGCTAGCTTCGCTGTCTCTTCTAGCTCTTCTGCGTTATCCACTGCATCTTCAAAGTCCGTACCCGTGATCACTGGACCATGGTTCGCCAGGAGGAAAGCTCGGTAGTCACTAGCCCGTTGCGCAAGTTCTTCAGCAATCTGAGGGTCGCCCGGGCGCAGGTACGGAATCACTGGCAGTTCGCCAATGCGCATTACAAAGTAAGGTGTAAAAGCTTTGATGGCATTCTCGCGATCTAGACCTTCAAGACAAGAAAGCGCCGTCAAGTAAGTAGAATGCAGATGCACAATCGCATTACACTTTGAGTTATTTCGATAAATCGCCAGATGAAAAGCGACTTCTTTTGATGGCTTTTCACCAGAGATATGGTTGCCATCAATATCCACAACCGAAAGCTCTTCAGCAATCAAGCGGCCGAACGAAGAACCAGTTGGCGTTGCCAGAAAGTGTCCATTAGGCAGTTTTAGAGAAAGGTTGCCAGCGCCGCCAGTCGCATAGCCACGTTCAAACATAGAGCGCGCCATAGTGACCATTTGCTCTCGCAGTTGTTGTTCTGTCATCAATTCTTTATTCATCACAACCTCACCTATTCAAAAAACGACTGTGCTTTGGCAAAGAAGTGTTCATCGCCGAAGTTGCCCGATTTCAGAGCCAAAGAAAGCTCGCCTTCAAGTGACTTCACCCAAGGTACACCTGGTGCGATTTGAGGACCGATATGAAAACCTTTTACGGCTAGGCTTTGGGTTACAACCCCTGAGGTTTCCCCACCCGCAACGATGAAATTTTTCACACCGTTCTGCTGAAGTTTAACTGCAAGTTGGCTAAAGAATTGTTCAACCGCGTGACTTGAAGCATGCGCGCCAAACTCTTGTTGAATCGCTTTTAACGCCGCTGCATCTGCGGTTGCGTAAACCAGTGGTGCGAACTCGCTTTCGATGTTGGTCATGACCCAATCAAACACTTGATTTAAGTAATCTTCTTCCGTCAGACACGCCTTCACATCAATAGCAAAGTGTGGCGCTTTTTCTTTGTAAACAGCGACCTGTTGGTTGGTCATGACAGAACAAGATCCAGATAACACAACGGTTGGTGCCTTTTTAGGGTTCCCCTCTTGCTTCGCATCACTTTGATCTTCAAGGTTCTCTATCCAGTTCTTAGCAATACCCGCAGCCAAACCAGAACCACCAGTTACCAGTTTTAGAGACTTCGCCGCTTGACCAAGTGTGACAAGATGCTCTGCATTGAATGCATCAACCACTGCATAGCGGTTGCCTTGTACTTTTAGCTCTTCAAAGCGCCCAATTACCGCTTTTGGACCTTGTTCAATTATTTGGAAGTTCACCAGGCCAGATTTGCCTTGAGATTGAGCATCCATCATACGAACTAGGCTTGAATCAGTCATTGGTGTCACAGGGTGATTACGCATACCTGAGTCGCTTAGCAAGTCTTGGAATACAAATAGATGGCCGTTGTAAACTGTGCGACCATTCACTGGTAATGATGGGCATACAATGGTGAACGCTTCACCTAGCTCTGCAAGCAGTGCATCCGTTACAGGACCAATGTTACCTTCTGCTGTGCTGTCAAACGTTGAGCAGTACTTGAAGTAAAACTGCTGACAGCCATTTGCTTGCAGCCACTTAAGCGCCGCTACTGAATCCTCGATTGCCTCATCTACAGGACAAGAGCGAGATTTAAGACTGATCACGACCGCATCTGCGTTTACATCAATCTCTTCTTTTGGAATACCGTTAAGCTGAACTGTGCGCATGCCGTTTTCTACAAGAAAACCTGCGATGTCTGTTGCGCCAGTAAAGTCGTCTGCGATAACGCCTAATAACATCATTTTTTCTCCGTTTTACGTGCGCTTATTTCTGTTTGTTTTCTACACCTGGAAGCTCAATACCATCAAAAATCTTGATAACGGCACTGTCGTCCTCCTGGCCAAAACCAGCATTGCTTGCACTCAAAAACATGTTTAGTGCTGTGCTTGATAGAGGAAGTGGAAATTTGAGATCTTTTGCTGTGTCCGATACGAGGTTTAAATCTTTCACAAAGATGTCGACCATAGATTTAGGGGAGTAATCACCATCAACTACATGCTTCATGCGGTTCTCAAACATCCAAGAGTTACCCGCTGCATTCGTCACCACGTCGTACATCAGGTCAAGAGGAATGTTTGCACGTGCCGCTAATGCCATTGCTTCAGCACCAGCTGCGATATGAACACCTGCTAGCAATTGGTGGATAATCTTCACAGTTGCGCCTAGGCCAATCGCTTCACCGATGTTGTAGACTTTAGCTGCCGTTGCGTTGAGTACTGGTTCAAGTGCATCAAATGTGCTTTGCGCTCCCGACGCCATAATAGTCATCTCACCTAATTCTGCTTTTGCAGCACCACCAGATACCGGTGCATCAAGCATCACAAGATTGTGTTCTGCCAATTTCGCTTCAATTTGTTTTGCGTCTTCTGCTGAGATGGTTGCTGAAACCATTACTGGCGTATTCGGCTTAAGCGCTGTAGCAAGACCGGTCTTGAACAAGACCGTGTTAACTTGAGCTGCGTTCACAACAAGAACTAGAACCGAATCAAGCTTATCTGCAAACTCAACTGCATTTGTAGAAACAGCTTTTGCACCGAATGAACCTAACTCTTCAAGCGCTTGAGAATTTAAATCGAAACCATAGACATCTAGGCCTGCACGCACACATGACTTTGCGGCGCCCATTCCCATAGAGCCTAAACCGATAACACCTACAGATTGAACTTCACTCATAAAAACAATGCCTTCTGGTCTATTAAACTTTGTTAATTCTTGTTTGGTTGGTGTGATTATATGTGAAGATTAATACTAAGACCTCGCTTTGAATCACATTTTTTCACACAAATTAACAATGTCGTGATATATACCTCTTTATGGGCAGAGATATTCCGAGCAGTTAACACAAGCGAAGGCTGTTCTTACAACGTTGAGAACATAATTCACAGATATTCACAACAAATGAAAAGATTGGTAGGATACTGAAAAACAAGAATATAGAAGTGAAACTATGATCCCAGCAGAACGTCAAAGAACCATATTATCCCTGTTATCACATCAAGAAGTGTTAAGCATTTCAGATTTAACCGACCACCTTGGCGTATCACATATGACCATTCGTCGTGATATCGTGAAGCTTGAATCCTCAGGTAAAGTCGTTTCTGTTTCTGGTGGAGTGCAACTCGCTCAAGCTCTACATTCCGAACTTTCCCATGATGCGAAGGTCGAGCAACAAGCGGATGAAAAAATTCAAATTGGTAAGCTGGCGGCTACGTTAATTGGTCAAGACGCTACGATTTACTTGGATGCGGGAACAACCTCTCTAGAAATCGCCCATCAAATAGCAAATCGTAATGATCTTTTAGTGATCACCAATGACTTCTCTATTGCTGCTTTCCTTATGACGCACAGTGAATGTGAGCTTTACCACACTGGGGGAAAAATTGACCGCGAGAACCAATCCACCATTGGTGGAAAAGTCGCAGAGTTCTTGAATGGGCTAAATATTGATATCGCCTTTATTTCGACTTCATCTTGGAGCTTGAAAGGCTTATCAACACCTAATGAAAATAAAGTTCTCGTTAAAAAAGCAATCATCAAGGCGGCACAAACCAATTATCTGATCTCAGACTCAACTAAATACGGTCAGATAGCGAGCTTTCATGCATTAGACATCGAGCAATTGGACGGAATTATTACCGATCGAAACCTATCCGAAGTGGTCACTCAAGAATTAACGGATAAAGGATTACGTGTGTATAAAGAGTAACACTACCTAAACATCTGAGTTCGCGTAACTTTTATACTCGTTAATTTATAGGTGCTTCCAATATACATAGACCGTGCTGTGTACTTTCTGGCAGAAAACACATCCTTTTGTTTTCTAAATTACCAAATTACTTATTACATCTGGATATGGAAGCTCACTTCGCTTTATCGCTGCTCGTCATTTGTCATCAAAAATCAAATTCACCGCAATTGCCATCAAAACTAAACCTGAGATTGGCAGTAAGACACCTAATGGTGAGCGCTCGATATAAGGCAGATTCTCTGCAATCAGTAAGCCCCACTCAGGTTCTGGCGGCTTAACGCCAAGTCCGATAAAACTCAGAGACGTCAGGCTGAGCGTAATGTATGGCAAACGTAGAAACGCGTGACGAATCAATGGCGGCAGTACGTAAGGCAACAAGTAGTAACGGAGTACTTGCCACTGACTGGTTCCCCAAATGGGCGCAAGATGCGTATAAGGCTGCGCTTTGGCTTCCATCAACAAGCTCGCACAGTGCGCCGCTAATGGTGCCCACGACACCATAACAATCGCAATCAAAGCACTGTTTGGGTTCATCCCCGTTAGACCAGCAATCAGCAGACCCGCCACAATGTATGGCACACCTTTGGTGATCTCAATTAAGCCTTGGCTATAACGAGTCACGAAGCCGAGCAGCAAACCAATCACCAAACTTAGGAACGTTGCGATGATGCCCATTTTGATTGTCGACATCATACCGCCGCCAACGCGAGCAAGCAGATCTCGCCCGACCGCATCTGCACCAAACGGGGCAGCTAAGCTTGGCGATTCAAGGCGGGTAAATTGGATGGTGTAAGGATCGCGCATTAACGCCCATCCAGCACAACCAATCAGCAAGACAAAGATTGTGGCACTGACGATACGTTTGGTGGTGCTTTGGGTAAAACGGAACGTGCTGTGACTGCTGATCAACTTGCCACTTGTGACACTGTGCCCGAGTAACCAACGTTGCAATAAGATGCTCGCACTGCTGATTAACATCGAGAACACCAACAACACCAACAAGCCGCCTTGCAGCATCGGCAGATCTTGTGACTTCGCTGCACCTAAGATTAGTCGTCCGATGCCCGGAATGGAAAACACTTGTTCCACAGCAACCGCGCCGCCGGTTAAACCAATCACCGTCATTGCGATTTGAGGAATCAAGTTACTAACGGCACGCCACAAGGCAAAGCGTAAGATTTGAAACTTACTGACGTTTGCCGATAGCCAAGTGATCACCCAAGGCTCATCCAATACACGCTTGAGGCTGTCATTGAGCAAGCGCCCGAACAAACCAGCAGCAGGCAATGCCATTGCCAAACTTGGTAGCCAGAGGTTTTGCACGCCTTGCCAACCATAAGGCGGGAACCAGCCCAACCAAATGGAAAACACCATGATCAGCAACGAAGCAATCACGTATTCAGGCAGTGAGACCAACACCGAACTGAGCGTGTCATGATGTTTGTCTAAACGATTCTGTTGCCAACGACGCACAGTGTAAAGGACGCTCGCCATACACATTACAAATGCCATGCCTAGCGCTGTAAGCATCAGTAATAGCGACGTTTTTGCGGTTTGTTGAACGCTCTCCATCACGGATGCGCCACTCACCCAAGAGACACCTAAGTCACCTTGCATGGCAAGCGTCAACCAATCCCACAGTCGCTCAGCAGCGCTGCGGTCAAGTTGAAGATCTTCTCGAATTGCTTGCAGAGCTTCTGCCGTCAGCAATTGTTGAGCACCCGCACGAGCACGGAGGATTGATTGGCTTGGGTCGATACCTGCAATATCCGGCATCAAACCCACCAGCACAACCACTACCCCGAGTGACAGGAAGCGCGACAAAAAACGCGTAAACCATTCAGGCATACAAGCGCTCCAACGAGAGCGCATGTTGGCAACAGACGACATCGAGTTAGTTCACCTCAGTAAACTGGTCGATCAGGCGACGCTCACGTGGGTCACGTTGTGCATTCTTCACGCGGTCACTCTCACCTTGGATTACACGCTCGTGAAGCAGTGGAATCACAGCGTATTGCTCAAGGATTTTGCTTTCTGCTTCGATGATCGCTTGTTGGCGTTTCTCACCCAAAGGCTGACGATCAGCGTGTTTCAATGCTGCGTCCACTTCTTCAGAGCAGAACTGACCTAGGTTGTAAGAACCTTTACAGCTAAAGTCACTTTGCATGTACGCCACTGGGTCACCAGAATCCAGCACCGTTGCACGTGACAACAAGAACGCATCGAACTTACCTGCTAGTGCATCGTTTTCGATTTGTGCGTATTCACGAACGTCTAGCTCAACCACAAAGCCAGCCGCTTCAAGTTGTTGCTTTAGCAGCACCGCTACTTCTGGCAACTCAGCACGGTCGGTAAATGTACCGATGGTGATCTTCTCACCGTTCGCGTGGCGCATTTCCATGGTTTCCATACGAGGGTTCGCATCACGAATTGGTTGAGCCCATGCCAATGCTGGACCTAACAGACCTTTCGCTGAATCGGCGTGGTTCTCGTAAACCGTTTTGATGATTTGCTCACGGTTAACCGCTTGAGCTGCAGCTTTACGCAAACCGAACTGGCCAAACACGTCTGATTTATTGTTTAGGTAAAGCGTGTTGGTACGCGGCATTGCGACTTCGTGCAGCTGTGAAGATTCCATCATCGCGATTTGCGATACAGGAACCGCTTCAACGACATCCGCCTCACCGGTACGCAGTGCAGCAGCACGAGCAAAACCGTTTGGTACGTATTCAGCAAAGATACTGTCTACTTTTGCTTTTTCACCCCAGTAACCGTCAAAACGCTTCAGTTTTGCGCTGGTTGTCCCGTTGATTTCTGTCAGAACGAATGGACCCGTACCCGCATTGATTGGCACAACACGACCGTTTTCTTGATATGCAGCACCAGAAAGGATCGCTAGCTGTGGGCTAGATAGACGGCTTGACAACAATGGATCGTTAAAGGTCGTTTTGATTTCAACAGTGAAGTCGTCCAATGCGCGAACTTGCCATTCGATACCATCCAAAATGCGTGGCTTAGGTGCGGCATCTAATGCTTTTTGTAGAGAGTTCACAACCGCGTTGGCGTCAAGGTCAGAACCATCGTGGAATTTAACGCCCTTACGTACTGTAAATTGCCACGTCATCGGATCAACTTGTTCCCATTCCGTTGCCAGCATAGGCTCTGCTACCGACTGATCGTTTAGGTTCACTAGCGTTTCTGCTGTGCTCCAACGTGACAGTTTGAACGCGTCATCTGAAAGTGGTGACAAACCTGTGCGTGGTGGTTGCATCATGGCAACGCGAATTTCCGTTGCTTGCGGTGCAGCTGCTTTTTCCGCTTCTGGCTTGCTTTCGCCAGAGTCAAAACAACCCGTCAGCAATGCGCTTAAAGCCAGCGACAAAGCTAACTTGGGAGTACTAAGGTGCATAAGAAACCTCTCCAATGGTTTTTGTGAATTCATTACTTTTGTGTTGAGCGCTCATCAAGGCTCTCGTGATCAAGTGCGATGGGTTATTTGTCACGTTTTGTGCCGTGCCGTGCTCGACAACGCGTCCTTTGTCTAACACTAGGATTTCATCGCATAGGGTTTGTGCCGCATCGAGGTCATGTGTCACCAAAATCAGACGCATATGACGACTCTTTTGAATGCCTGCCAACAGGTCAAGAATCTGTTTACGACTGACGGGGTCTAGGCTGCTGGTTGGCTCATCGGCAACCAACACACAAGGTTCGACAATCAAAGCTCTGGCAATAGCCACACGTTGCGCTTGCCCAACTGATAATTGCTGCGGGTTGCGATCCAGCAATGTGAGATCCAAACCGACATCCGCCAAAACCTTTTCCACCTTCTCGTTAAGCTCTTGCGTCAAACCAATGTTGCTTAACGGCTCCAGTAAGATCTGGCGAACGGTGTAATACGGATTCAAGCTAGACTGCGGCTCTTGCGGAATCAGTTGAATGTGCTGACACAACTCTTGTCGCTGCTTAGCCGAGCTACGCGATAGCGGATAGCCACACACATACACTTCACCAGATGTGGGCTTACGAAGACCGAACAAAAGCTCAATCAAGGTCGATTTACCCGCACCAGAAGGACCAACAATCGCGATGTTCTTTGTGTCGATGGCAAGATCCAATTGTTCGAGCGCTTTAAACGGTTTACCCCCTAACCAACTTGGTTTGGAGTAATAGTGAACACTGGCTTGCTCAAAGCGAACTTCCGCCGATTTAGGCTGCGTGTGCCCGCTCAAGTTGTGCTTAGTCAAAATAGGCTCCAAAGATGAGGTTAAGGCAGCAGTTGCGCAAGTTGTTGGCAGAAAGGATGCGAACTTTGCTGAATGGCTTGCCATGGTTCGCCATAAGCCACCATGGTGTTGTCCGCAATCACCAAGACTTTGTCACACGCCAAAGCCGCAGACAGATCGTGCGTGATCAACAAACCACTGATGTTGCGTTGCTGAACACTACTGCGAAACAACTCAAGGATCTCCGCTTCGGTGATTGGATCGAGCGCACTGGTGGGCTCATCAGCGATGATCAAGTTGGCACTACCAAGCAACGCAATCGCAATACAAATACGCTGGCGCTGACCACCAGATAACTGGCTTGGATGCTGCGCTAATGCTGCTTTTGGATCCGCAAATCCGAGTTGAGACAACAAGGTCGTCACCGTTTCTCGGTTTGCTGAAGACAAGCGTGTTTTGTTGCCCGTCAATGCCAAACACAGTTGTTGTTCGACAGACGCCAATGGGTTCAGCGCTTTGAGTGCATCTTGGAAAATGACCGCGGGGCGCTGCGGTCGACTACGTTGCAGCATGGCAGTTTGTGAGACTTCACTGCTGTTAAGCTGGATACTTCCGTCTACCCAAATATCAGACGGCAAAAATCCTGCGACGGCTTTCGACAACATGGATTTACCAATGCCGGAAGGTCCCATAATGGCAAGAACTTCACCTTGAAACAGCTCAAAAGAAATGTCTTTGAAGAGTGTGCGTTCTGAGTCTGTAAGGCTGAGATTATTAACGGAGAGTATTGGTTGAGAAATCACGGCATAAAACTAAATGTAATAATATAACATCACAAATAATATCATGCGGGTTAAAGCAAGGAAACCAGTCGGAAAGGTTATTTCATCACCTTTTTCAGATTTATCAACAAGGGCAGATGACTCCACCCTTGTTATAAGAACATCTAAATTAGGTCGTTTGTGACAGTTTGAATTGCTGACACTTTTGTTTGACTTGTTCGAGGTATGGGAACAAGAAGACAAAGCGCCCAACGTAGAACAAAGTGAATGCCAGCCATAAACCGTGGTTGCCCCAATATTGCACCGCAATAAATTGAGTCACTAAGAACAACACCATGGTTAGAAAGGTAGAGTTACGCACTGGTCGCGTCGTCCCTGTACCGGTAAAGATGCCGTAAAACGTAAGACCAAAACCAGCAACCAACGGGAATGCCAATAACCAAGGGCTCATGTCTAGATACAGTTCAACAAGGTTTGGCAAGGTGGTAAACAACATCACCACTTGGTGTTTGAACAGCACTAACAGCAAGGTCAAGACAACAACGAACGCCGCGGTCCATTGCGTGTTTAGCTTAATCACGTTATCAAGCAATGTCGGATTCTTCTGGCCTACCGCTTTACCTGCAAAGACGCTCGACGCGTTCGCTACACCGTCGAACATGTAGCTGACGATAAAGGTCACTTGCATCATGATTGCGTTCGCAGCAAGCACATCAGAACCAAGCTGAGAGCCTACACGCGCCATCATGTTGAAGAACACCAATAGACACACAGTACGAAGCAGCAGATCCATATTGGAAGACGCGATAACTTTAAGATCTTTACGCGTCATTTTTGCGGTCTGAATGTAATCAAACAGCGGGAAGCGACAGGTTTTCAACACAAGCACCGCACCAATAACAAACGTCGAAATTTGCGCGATAAGTGTCGCCACCGCAACGCCAGCAATGCCCATATCGAAGTACAACACAAAGACGATATCCAGCACGATGTTCAACACGTTACCAAACACTTGCGTGAACAAGGTTTCTTTGGCTTTCGCCTGCCCCATCAACCAACCAATCACGGTGTAGTTCAGAAGTACAAATGGCGCACCAAAGATCATGATATCGAAGTAAATCTTAGCGTTTTCGGCCACGACTGCATCAGGGGAGATAATCAGCTCTGCCCCCATCCAAATCACGGACTGCAACGCAATAAAAATCAAGCCAAGGCAGAGCGAAAGCACGAAAGGACGGAATAAGCTACTCGCTTGATCTTCTGGGCTATTTTTACCTAATGCGATTGCACTTTGCCCGGTAGTGCTGACGCGGAAAAAGCCAAACAGCCAATACAAAGTATTCATGATGACGGTGCCGATCGCCACACCACCAATCATCTCTGCCACACCGAGTTTACCGATCACCGCGGTGTCCACCGCCCCCAATAATGGTTGGGTAACAGTAGAAACAATGAAAGGAAATGCGATTTTAAAATAGTCTTTATGAGTCAGGGACATCTTAAATTATGAACGGGGTTAATTTTTATAAGGTCGCTATCATATGCGAATGGCGCCCGAACATGAACCAAAGTTCGCCAGCAAGGAATAGCATTGATAATTGATACAACCAGCCAACGTATTCTCATACCAAAGCTTGAAATAGGATAACGACTTATGAGAAAAGCCAAGTTAACTGCATATAAATGAGTTTCTAGTTTGGAAAGATTGGCGTTTGGTGGAGCATGGCAGATCAGAATGTATCTGCCATGTCATAACGGTAGTGATTGGTGAAAAGAGACCGTACAGATGATATTTAATGCTTGTGGGTTTCATCTGACAATGTTTAGGTCGATACCAAGCCTTATGTTCTATAAAGCACCTTTACAACATGCCAACCGAACTTGGTTTTAACTAAATGCGGCGTTAACACTTCGCCAGAAAAGCACACTTTGTCGAATTGAGGTACCATTTGACCACGGCGGAATTCACCAAGGTCACCACCGCGTTTGCCTGACGGGCAAGTTGAATACTTCTTCGCTAACGTCTGAAACTTTGCGCCTTTTTTCAGTTGCTTGATTATGTCTTCCGCTTGCTCTTTGTGCTTCACAAGAATATGTAATGCGGCTGCTGTATTTGCCATTGATCTATCTCTCACTATTCTGGTCGCGCAAGTGTACCCAATCCTTTTTAACAGACCAAACATTTCTTAATAATAGCTCAGCGGTAAAGGCCCAAATACACGAGGAATATAAAATCGTCTACATAATGAGTTTAAAATACAAACAAGTTTTGCTCAGTTAATCACTATTCTCTAAAAGATTGTCTAAAAAGCTCACATTTGTCTCTCCGATGGTTGAAGCCTTCGTCTGATAAGATTAGATTAGACACAATTCGGTGGTATTTATAAGGTTATTTTCATGGCAAAAGTCGTTAGCAAAGCGAATCAATCTCAGGGCATGTTGATGTTTAAGCTCACCCTGCAACAGAGTTTCGCTATCGGTACGCTAAAAGTCCGTGAAATCGTCCCGTACATGCCAACGACAAAGATCCCTTACTCGCATCATCACGTCATTGGAACCGTTACGATACGTAACTTAACAGTACCAGTGATCGATATGTCAGCGGCTGTTGGCTTTCGTCCTATAAGTGAAGAAGAATATAAAAGCTGCTACTTGATCGTGACAGATTGCTTGCGAACCGTGGTAGCTTTTATGGTTCGTAGTATAGAGAAGATCATTGAGTGCGATTGGAAAGCTATTGAAACGCCACCTCCGAGCGCTGGAAAAAATATTTTCGTGACTGGAATTACTCGCTACGAGGACAAAACTGTTCAAATGCTGGATGTGGAGCTGCTACTTTCCAAAATTTATCCGCAGTACGAGAATTCAAAGATCCCAATGCTGACAGATATTGAGCGAGAACGCCTAAAAGCACTCAGTATTCTATTGGTGGATGACTCTTCCATCGCTCGTAAACAGCTGTGTGACGCACTCGATAGCATCAATATTGGGTATCAAATCTGTAAAAATGGTTTAGATGCATTGGAACTGATGAAAAGTGACGCTGCGGCTCATCGCCCAATTGATATTCTGGTCAGCGATATTGAAATGCCCGGATTAGACGGTTATGAATTAGCATTTGAAGTTCAGAATAATTCCTCTCTGAACCATTCATACCGCATTTTACATACATCGTTATCGAGCGAAATCTGTGTAGACAGAGCTCACCAAGTTGGCGCGCATGAGGCACTTGAGAAATTCAATGCAGGAGAACTAATCGAAGCGATGCTTCGCGGAGCAAAAGAGCTAGAAGCCAAAGCTATGACTTCTTAACTCTTATTGGACGAGTTGATTTGAGAATATAATGCAGTACTTGTCCTATCCCTGATGCTCACATCCGCTAATTTCTCAGCTCACTTCTTTGGCATCGCGTAACTACGAGAAACGAATTCCGTCTCTTTGACTTGGTGAGCATGATTAATATAAGAAGCTAGGCTGTAAAGTACATTCGCTAATAAGTTCGCGTAACGAAACAAAATAGGTGCGGGCTGCTTCTTACCTGTATGTTCAACGGCAACTAATGCTCGTACCGTTTTTTTAGCTTGGCAACGGCACAAATGCAATTGACTGGCTGCCGGGTGCCCTCCGGGTAGAACAAAGCCTTTGAAGCCGCCATCAATACGTTGCTTGAGCAAAGCATAATCGGCCTTTAACTCTTCAACTTCCGTCTCTGTAATCGCTAATTTTCCGCGAACCGAACCATTTAGATGATAAACATTAGGCTGCATTCTTGTCAGTATATCGCGGCTAAACTCGTCCAACTCCATAGCGAGAACAAGGCCAATACGACTACAAAGTTCATCTGCTGTAATTTCAAAGTCACAAACCGGACTGTCCTCGTAAATAAACGGATAGCAAATCTCGCTCAATTCCTTGCTTACAGGTTTCATGCTTTTGTTCCAATATAAAAAAGGGAGTCAGTATAACCTAACTCCCTTTAAACGTTCATTATGCCAAATGATCGACATTCATATGATCGGTTTACAATCAGGCACTTTCGACTTTCTTGTGACCTTCTTGAAGGTGAACAAAATCGACTAAATCATCACCAGACACTTGATACGCCTGACCAAAACCTTTAACAAATAGCCCCGATTCTGGCTTTAAGTTGAACAAAACGAAATCCTCTAGCTGGCTTAGACCATCAATAATCTCACCAAAACGCTCTTTCATTTGTTCAACAACTTGTTGCCACATCTCTGTGTCTCGCTCAACTACATTTGCTACCGCATCAAAAGTTAAGCGCTTACGAGCAAACAGCTGCTTTGAAGACTCTTCATCTTCGATCATCATCAATGAAACATTTGGATTTTCTAAAAGGTTACGGGCATGACGAGCGATTTTAGAAATGAGAACGAAATAACCTTCCTGGTTTTGGACATAAGGCGCGTAGCTTACATTCGGGCGACCTTCTGCATCGACAGTTGCAAGCTGAAGTGTACGGCGCTCCTGACGAAACTCTTTGATCTCTGGCCCTAAACGACCTTGCAAACGCTCTTGTTTAACTTGTTGATCCATATTGATACCTGACTTTACTAATTAGTATTCGAGTTAAGCCTCGATTATGTTTGTGATTACTTTTTTAATTCGGCTTGTAGGGCGCGAAATGAGGTTACTTGCTCTTCAATCAACTCGCGCTTTTCGTTACGGCCTAAATAAACCTTGAAAATATTGCTTCCGCACTCCGAGAAAAAACCAAAATAGTGACTCTCTCTACCCATAAACGGTTTACTGACTAATGCGACATTTTTAACGTTATCTAATTTAAGGTGGCCGTGTAGTTCACCTTCTCTACCCATTAAATTGTAATAGCCACGCGCCACTTTTCCTTTTGGAAACGGCGCTTTAACTTCAAAGATAGAACCAAAAGAGTGGACGATGGTCGTCACCGGGCCAAAACCAACCAAACTTTCTAGGATGCTTTGCGCTTGCTCTCCTGGTGCAATAGCCACCATTTCCTGAGGTAGAGCCGCAACAACCTCAAACTCGGAAATGCCAAGACGCTCTGCCATCGCAGCTGGCAATAATTGTGGTTCTTGCTCTAGTAATACTTCAACTTGTTGCTTGATTGATTCCATTGTGTCTTCCGTTTTTGTTCAATTTGTTTTCATTAATTATTGGATGCTTTCGGTACGGTTTCGTTCATCTCTGATGTGAGTACCTGAATACAACTTTGAGCCAATGACACTGCCCAGAAGCTGCCTGCAAGAGTAAGGACTGCGCTACGTTCATGTAGTTGTACTAAGCCTTTCGCTTGCCACACTTTAAATAGAGGCAATAAAAACCCGAACGCGCCCTCTCCCATAAATGATGGAAGTTGATTTGCTTGAACAATGCCACAGTCAAACGCAGATTTGAGTGCAGAAAAAAGCGGTTCTAGAGGGCTTTGCTTCATCATCATCGCGATGGTGCTTTGACCTTCGTTGACCGCTTTAATATAGGTCTCTAGTGTGCGGTGTTGCATCATCCCGTAGCCACCGATATTACCTCCAGCACCACAGCCAATTGGCAATACCTCTGCATAAGTCTTGGCTAAACTATTGTATAAACTACGCTCGCGGTTATCGATTGCCCAATGGTTCACGCTAAGTTGCTTCATATGGTGTTTGGCCATAAAGTTCACACCGAGCTCGTACATTCCCGCTTTTTCTGGTGTGGTCGCAGGTAGCGGGATTTTTCCCTTTTCTACGAGGTTGAGCATGGGAGCGGACCCACCAACCACTAACTGATACAAATCCAGTCCGTGTGCACCAGTCGAGAGGAAATCATTTAAATCTTGCTCTAACACTTCTTTGGTTTGATAAGGTAAGCCATAGAGTAAATCGATAATGACCGGAATTTTGTCTTCTTTGGCGATCTCGCTCACTCGTTTGAGGACATCTTCCCTATCATCTAAACGTTTTGCGCTGCGGCGCACTTGTGTATTAAAACTTTGCACACCAAAAGAGAAACGATTAAAACCACCCTCTAAAGCGCCTTGATACAACTCATCAGAAAAACGATTGATGCGACCTTCTAAGGTGATTTCGCAGTCTGCAGCCAAAGGAAAGTGGTCTCGGATAGCCTGGCCTAACACACGAACCTGTACTGGAGATAAATCCGTTGGCGTTCCGCCCCCGATATATACGGCGTGAAAAATACCATTTTGTGTCCAAGGTAATGCCGCTTTCTCTCTAAGCTCCTGCATTAATGCTTCAAAGTACTCATCAACCAGTTTGCGACTTGCAGCATTTTGAAAGAAGTTACAAAAAGTGCAACGAACGCGACAAAACGGAACATGAATATAAAGACAGCGTTTATTGGTCGCTTTAATTGAGTTAGCCGTAATACTCGAAAAAATCGCCTGTTGTTGAGACGAGGGCACAGGTACGCTCGCTCCCCCGGCATGTGCAGAATGCTTCTTAACAAAAGCAAATCGCAATGGATCAGGACTATCACTGCCCAACACTGATTCATCAAGCTTATCGATATCGACGCTCATATATACTCGCTTAACTCCCATCATGTAAGGGATGGAAGCTGATCTTAAAAATTCTGCAAGAATCATAATTTGAGCGTAATGATAATGCAATTGATAATTGATCTTATTTCCATTGTAAGTAATAATCTGCCCAAGTTTTCATAGTTTCCCGAGATATTCCGTGAACGTACAAAGATATGTCATTGCAGGAGGTGCTTCCCTTGCCATCCATGCCGCACTTCTTTTTGTTTCTCAAGAGACAAAGGTGTTCGCGATGCCGGCTGGAAACCCAGCAAGTTCGGTAAGTCTAAATCTTGTGTCTGCTCCTCCCGCTGTCGAAAAATCTACACCAGAAAATGTAGCACCACCAAAAGAGCAGCAGCCTCAAGACCAACCTGAACCAGAAAAGAAGATTGTAAAAAAACAGGTCGTCAAGAAAGACGCTGTTAAGAAGAAGGTAGTAGAGAAAAAACCTGAACCGGTTAAACAATCTAAACCTAAAGCGGTCGAGCCCACCAAAACCGTAACAAAGCAAAAGGTTCAGCCCGAAGCGAAACCAAAGAAAAAAACGGAACCAGTGAAGAAAGAGACGGTAGCTCAACAATCCGCACCTGCGAGCCAATCCAAAGGGGCAACGTCTCAGCCTGTCTTGGTCGACAAACCAACGTTTGTGAGTCAACCAACACAACCCCGTTACCCAAGGTCTGCACAAAGACGCGGTATTGAAGGTGTAGCCTTGTATGAGATATGGCTAGATGAGAATGGTAACCAGATTAAACAGGTTTTGATTGAGTCTTCCGGCACAGAGTCGCTAGATGCCTCAGCACTTCGTGCGATCAAACAGTGGCAATTTACACCACATATTTCAGGTGGGCTAAAAGTCGCTCACCGAGTACAAGTACCTGTTCGTTTTAAGTTGGATGGATAATGGAACAACTACAAGAATTACAAACTCAATTTGGGCTGATGACATGGCCTTTGATCATTTGCTCAGCTCTAACCGTGATGATCATCGCCGAGCGATTATTCCATGTGTTAATTAGCCTTGGTGTAGGAAAGCGAGCCATTCGCCAAAAGCTCACAGGATTAGACCCAACAAATGGGAGCGAACTTGAAGCACTTGCTGAAGAGTTGTCGAATAAGCGGCCGCTTCTGTACCGTGGTGTTGCGATGTTGCTTGCTCATCATTCTTTCTCGAAATCTTTAAGAGAAGATGCCGCAGGTATTTGGCTGCAAGAAAAACGCCATCAGTTGCATTCCGGCCTTCGTTTGCTGACGCTGATTGGCGTCATCAGCCCTTTAATTGGCTTGCTTGGTACGGTACTTGGCTTAATTGACATGTTTAAAGGCATCGCGGTTTCAACGGGGAATATCACTCCGAATGATTTGGCTGACGGCCTAGGTCTTGCTATGCGCACCACTGCCGCGGGTCTCATTATCGCACTTCCTGCCATTTCAGGAGCGCAGATCATTGGTTTGTGGGCGGATCGTGTAATCGCCAAGCTTGAGCACACTTTAAACTACGTCAACTTATGGCTTGAAGGTATCTCGTTACAGCATGTCTCGCCAGACCACTCAAAAGTAACACTGCGCTCTTCTGAGAAGATTGAGGCAGCAACTAAATGATTAAAACACCACAAGATAATAGTCGTAACGGTTTAACCCCCGATTTAACACCGCTGTTAGACATTATTTTTATCGTCATGGTTTTCCTGATGTTAACCGCAGCGGTCAAACTCGATTCATTAGACGTCAATTTACCGAGCACAGAATCTCAGGCTGTTGCAGATGTCGATAAGCAATCCATCACGGTAAATATTCTTAAAGACGAGCCTTACTGGGCTATTAACGGCAAGACATATATCGATTGGGACAACTTTACCCTCGCGCTGTTAGAAGAGAGTAAGTCAAGCGATAAACCGATTGTAATTGGAGCAGAAAAAACCGCGAATATTCAGTCGCTAGTACAACTTCTCGGCTTTTTACAAGAAAACGGAATTCAAGCAACTCAGTTACTCACTGAAGAGCCATCATAAAAATAAGTAAGATAGAGATCCTTTCAAAATGAAGAACACACGCATCACTATTCATGCTGTTGTCACGGCAGCTATTTCCCTACTTGCGAGTAGTCAACTTTTTGCCAATGCAACGCCATCCTCAGAGCGCGTTGTTAGCGCAGGCAGCGCCGTCACTGAACTCTTGCTTGAACTCGACGCTAAAGATAGCTTGGTTGCTATCGACGTCACCAGTCAATTACCAAAAGGGATGGAACTGCCTAAAGTGGGCTACCATCGTCGTCTTTCAGCGGAGGGGTTGCTCGCCTTACGTCCGACAAAAGTCATTGGTTCTGATGAGATGGGGCCGAAAACAACATTGAGCCAATTGAAATCGGCTGGCGTAGATGTAGAAATTGTTAATACTGATGCAAATGTCGAGGGCCTTTATCAACGTATTGATCAAATTGCGAACCTTATGGATCGCAAGGCTCAAGCTGAAAGCTTAAAGCAAGATGTCCAGGCGCAAGTACAAGCACTCAATGCAAACCAGCCTAATCAAGCAAAGAAAAAGAAAGTGCTCTTTCTGCTGATCCATGAAGGGCGACCTGCAAATGTTGCGGGCTCACAAACGACACCCGATGCAATTATTCAACTCGCCGGCGGACAAAACCCAGCCGCTACACAACTCTCGTCTTACAAGCCTCTATCCACAGAAGCGATGGTAGAGATGCAGCCTGACGTGATTATTGTTAGTGGTCGCAGCTATGAAACGTTGGGTGGTGCCGATGCAATTTTAAAAGCAATGCCGCTTCTTGCTGCAACACCCGCTGGAAAGAACAAAGACATCATAACGATTGATGGCCATGCTCTGGTAGGTGGTTTGGGCCTTAAAAGCCTTGCAGAAGCTAAACGCTTGAATGCACTGCTTTACCCATAGAGACATGACATGTTGTTAAGACGCATCCCCCTTTCAACGACGTTATCAGTGCTTAGTGGATTTTTAGCATTTATTGCTATCGCCTCTATTACCGTTGGCCCAATGAACATTAGCTTTGCTGACAGTTTGCGTAGCCTAACGGGAGGCAGTTCTGATCTCGCTCCTCACATTCAGTTGGTCATTAACGAAATCCGATTGCCTCGCACCATTTTGTGTATGTTCATCGGCGCCATTTTGGCAATTTGTGGTGTGGTTATGCAGGGCTTGTTCCGTAACCCATTAGCCGAGCCTGGTATCATTGGTGTGTCTGCTGGCGCTGCTCTTGGTGGTGCATTCGCTATTGTTGTATTTGCTGAATTTAGCCAAAACTATCCGCAACTAATGAACTTAGCGGCTCTGCCTCTTTTTGCTTTCCTTGGCGGTGCACTAACGACTATTCTCGTTTATAAACTCGGCACAAGTAAGTTTGGTACCTCAGTTACAATTATGTTGTTAGCCGGCGTTGCCATCAGCGCGCTCTCGGGGGCTGCGATTGGCTACATGAACTTTATCGCAGATGATCAGATGCTGCGAGATTTGACGCTTTGGTCGATGGGCTCATTAGCTGGTGCAAATTGGTCAGGGATTGCTCTATCTGCTATAACACTCGTCATCCTATTGCTCTGGTTTCAGAAGAAGTCGATGGCGCTGAATGCTCTGTTGTTAGGGGAATCAGAAGCAAGACACTTAGGAGTTCCGGTTCAAAAACTCAAACGTCAGCTTATTTTACTTTCTGCACTGGGTGTTGGTATTACGGTGAGCATCAGTGGTGCAATTGGCTTTATTGGGCTCGTGATTCCTCACTTAGGGCGCATGCTCGCTGGGCCTGACCATCGAACGCTATTACCAATATCTGCCTTAATGGGAGCACTGCTTCTTACTGCCGCAGATATGTTTGCTCGTGTTGCCGTGGCACCAGCTGAATTACCAGTTGGAATCGTGACCGCATTGATTGGCGCGCCCTTTTTCATCTACTTATTGTTCCAGCAAAAAGGGAAGATTTTGTAATGAACCAGATCGTTTTATCGGGGAAAAACATTTCGATGACGTATGGCAACCGTGTGGTGCTCGATGACATCAACATTGATATCCGAGCTGGTGAAGTGACCGCCCTACTCGGCCCCAATGGCGCAGGTAAAAGTACTTTACTCAAGCTTCTATGCGGTGAGATCTCTTCGAATCATCACATCACCTACTTCGGTAAACAAAAGCATGATTGGGAGCCTGAAAAAAGCGCCAAACATATTGCAATGCTCCCGCAGCACAGCACCTTAACCTTCCCATTTCTAGCCAGAGAAGTAGTAGAGCTGGGGGCAATACCGCTATCACTGTCCAATAAAGAAACCACTAAACTGGCTTTACATTACATGGAACAAACCGACGTATTGCATTTAGCAGAAAGCCTGTACCCGTCTTTATCTGGTGGAGAAAAGCAACGACTGCATCTAGCACGAGTGATGACACAACTACATCAATCTGGCGAAAAACGAATCTTAATGCTTGATGAACCTACCTCAGCGTTGGATCTCGCCCATCAACACAACACGTTAAAAATTGCTCGTGAAACGGCAAAAGCACAGAACGCTGCGGTGGTTGTGGTGTTACATGACTTGAATCTAGCCTCTCAGTACGCAGACCGCCTTGTGCTCTTGCATAACGGGAAACTAGTTTGTGATGACACGCCATGGAATGCACTAACGTCAGAGCGCATTGAGCAAGTTTATGGCTATCGCTCTATTGTGACAAAACATCCGACGCTAGACTTCCCTCAAGTGCATGCCGCAGCATAAAGCGTATCTCCTCTAAGCCGTCTCTAAAACACTTTGATACGACAAAGGCCCGCAATATGAGAATTGCGGGCCTTTGCTTTGATAGTGGCAGAATTTGGGGCTTTAAAGGCTATTACTTGCTCATTTGGATCAATGATCGACCAATCAACCACTCAAGCTCTTTGTCACCACCCGCACCAAACTGGCTTTCAACCATTTTGTATAAGCGGTCAATACCATTAGCAGCAAATTCTTGCGCATTTTCAGCGGTGACAATGTGATGGAATAGCAGTCGTAAAATCGCGAGAAACTCAGCATCTTCCAGCGCTTTAATCCAACTTTGTGAAAATGCATTTAATCCTTTATCAAACTCTAAGTGTTCAATAAACATTTTAAAGATACGGCCATCCAGTGCGGCGGTGAAGTCCGTTTTCTTAGGGAAGTGATGGCTAATACCGGTACGCGATATACCTGTCTGCTGGCTTAGCGTCGTGTACGACATTTTGTCGTAACCTAATCTGAGTAGCTGATCAATAACGGCATCCATGATCTTTTGGATAGTGATTTCGGTATCTTCTTTACTACGCTTTGGCATATTTTAAGCTCTTCTCTTTGTAAATCCATCTAACTCACTATTAAATGAGGCCAGAATGAAATCATTCTTAGCATTATACCCGGCTCGCCGATGCGGTTCGATTAGCGAAAACCTAGAAATCAGGTTGCTAAGCGCTGCACTTGAAAGCGCTTTGGGTATATGTATTGCGACTATTTAATATCATGTCGAGTTCCAAACCATAACGTCTTTACACTGCGTAATGTGTAATTTTCAGTTATGTTTTTGTCAATACATGCTACTCAAAATAAGGCGAAAAGTTAGTCTCATCAAAACCTTGCGCCAATTATTCATCGAAACTATTCAAAGACCAAGAATGATAATTATTAAAAATAATCAATCAAGAAATAGTCTTATAAATTAACCATTAGTTCAACTGGACTGAGCAAAATCTCGTCACTATGTTCGTTAATTGATTTTAAATGTTGATATATATCACATTAACGTTCTTGATGATTTAGTAATCCAATCTTTAACCCTTACTTAACAAGTGCCTATTCTGTTCCTTTTTTACGCAAAAGTCGTCATTTTTGTAGATACAGATCAAATACCTGATAGAATACCCTTAGTATTTACAAGAGGATTCGTTATGAGTGTCGAATTAGAAAAAAACCAAGTATGTGAGGCCTGCGGCTGTGCTGGCGAGATAGGCTTTATCATCAAAGAAGGTGACGAAGTTGCCGACGTAACGGTTTTCGCACAGACAAAAACAGAGCTAGAGTCTGAACTACAAAAATACATCGAGCTCGCTAAATCAGTATGTGCTGATGTTGAATACAATGTTTCAGAAATAACCGAAGAATCGAACCAAGCGACGGCTCGATTCAAATTTGAAGTAAGTGCTGAAAAACTTATCTTTGAATTAAAAACTCGCTCACTCGCGCGTTAGTAAATTACCACCTTCTAAAGAAGGTGGCTTTGTGTGAGCCCCCTAAAAGGGGGCCTTTGTTTAGTCCAGCGCCAATTGCTGCTGCTCTACTCGCTCTTGCTTCTCTTGATGTCTTACATATCGGCGTATTGTTTCTTCATTGATTCCAACACTATCGACAAAATAGCCTCTTTGCCAAAAGTGATTACCCCAAAGCCTATTCTTCCTAAGGTGAGGAAACTTGCTAAATAGCTTTAAGGCTATTTTGCCTTTCAATACCCCCATCAACTTGGATATCGAAAGCTTTGGTGGGACCTTTACAACTAAATGTACGTGGTCAACTTGTACGTTTAGCTCTACGACTTCACATCCAAGTTGATTACAGTAAACATAAATACATCGATAAACTTCTTTACCTATATTGTTCTTCAAGATCCTAAATCGATACTTTGGCGTCCACACTATATGGTATTGACAACGCCAAAATACGTGGGATGCTTGATTGTATCTACTCATGTTATTTGTCCTCTTTGACTTCTGGAAAAATCAAAGACGCATTTAGCATGAGTAGTTTTACAGGCAAAGCCGAAACGGATGATAACCACCTACTGAAGTAGGTGGTTTAGGGCTGAAAATGAAAAAAGCGAGCATGATGCTCGCTTTTTATTTTTCCAATCTCTTAATCTTAAACCGCTCTAAATGAAACAGACAACTTCGGCGCGTTTATTTATCTTTTTTGAACACGACCCACTTTAACGAGCCATTGGTTTCAAAATCGTTCTCAGCGGTACACATCAGTAATACGCCTTCAACATTAATCACGGCCCCTGTGGTGTAGGCTTTATCATCGTAGTAACAGATACGCTGACCTACCTTACCGTCAGCAACTATTAGCGCTTTGTTTTCTGGTGTACTGTATGATTTAGCAAAAACGGAACCCGACAGCAGTACTGCAAAAACACCAGCGGTAAAAATAGATACACTTTTTAACTTCATGAAAATCTCCCTCAAACCTCAATAATACTAACAAGGACCCTTGTGAAGTTCTTGGAAGAATCTCATATTATTCAAATATCTACTGATATTTTTCTCACCTCTACACTTGGGTCTGCTTCACATTCAATCATTTAATTTATCTCATTTTAGTAAGCTTGAAGTTACTTAGCTCAGTAAAGAAGCGCACACTTTTAACGTGTATCTCTAATTTGAATATTTAAGTTATGAATCAAAAACTGTGAGCAAAAAATGCATAATAGGTTTATTTAAGTATAAGATAAGCACCTGTTGATCTCGGTATTTAACTAACTCTTTGACTATGCGTTTTGTTTCCCTATGCCTTACTTCAATCCTGCTCTGCTCGTCTCCTTTAGCATATGAGCTAGATTACTATTCTAAGTTTGGTCACATCGATAATTACGGCAATCTTGATCTTAGAAACAAGCCTTACACCCAACTACCCTCTGGCCTAGTGGTAAAGGGCAACTTAAACATCTCACAAACCCCTATCAAAACCTTGCCCAAAGGGCTTGATGTTGAAGGCAGTCTGGAAGCAACTAACAGCGCACTCAAAGTTATTCGCTCAGGAACAAAGATAAAAGGCTATGCAAACCTACTAGGTAGTAAGATCGAAAACTGGCCTAAAGGCATCAAACTAGGCGGTTACCTAAATCTGACAGATACACCGTTAAAAGCGCTTCCAGCTAAACTTCGAGTAAAAGGTGATCTAAGTGTTATTCGCACTCCCATTTCTGATCTTCCTGAAGGATTAGTGGTTGATGGTAATCTCTATATTGGAGGATCAGCGCTGAAAGTATTTCCAGACACAATGACGGTGAAAGGGAATATCTATTTAGGTGGTAACAGAATCACCAAATGGCCCAGCAGTTTAACCCTTGGTGGCGCCGTCGCACCTTAAAGAGCAGATAAACAAAAGCCCCGTCAGACCGAGGCTTTAAGGCATTCTGAATCAACGAGTTCAGTGACGAAGATTACTCTTGGTTATTCACAGGATTAGCATAGCTCGCCACCAAATAAGGTCTTGCGCCTTCAGGTAGCTGATCCAACTTATCCGCGAGATGACGCTTAACCGCTTCCGTAATGATGCTCGAATCTTCATGCCCAGCAGCTAACAAGTTGATTGGGTACAACTTGTAGTTGTTGTGAATTTGGCGGTCGATTTCACCAGCAAGAGATTCCGGCGTTTCAAACTCTTGCTCAATCACATCACCAAACGCAACATGTACACGGCCTTTATAGCCAACGATACCTTGAATGATGCTTTCGATATCTTCAAATTCGCCTTTTTCATAGCGGCCATTTTCTGCTTTTTCGTACAGCTCTTTTGCTTTGGCAATGTCACATGGATCATTTTCATAGGAAATCGAGACAGGAACGATTTTCAGAGAACGCGTGTACTCACCAAAGCTGATCTTTTGTTTACGACCTTCAACATGGAACATTTTTAAAATCGCAGGATCAGTAAAGTCGTTTCCATCTTTAGCACGGCCTTCCTTTTGGGCAATCCAAATTGAATTGCCAGTATCAAGCGAATGTTTGATATAGCTTGAAAGTTGTCCCAATGCTTTCATCATTTCTCTAGGCGCTTTAGCAGAGCGCTTAACGATGAAGCTCTTATTGAGTCGCATCAATTCTGTCGCACATGGCTTCTTCAGCAGGTTATCGCCAATCGCTATACGAACTGTACGGTGCCCACTTTGGTACAAGCCATAATTTACGAGCGCAGGGTCCATCGCAATATCACGGTGGTTAGAAACGAATAGGTATGACGTGTTTTTATCCAGCTTATCCAAACCAGAAAAAGTGACGCCATCCGTTGTCTTATTCAATGTATCTTTCAGATACTTCTTCACTTCAATCTGAATTGCTTCGACAGAATCAAGCTTGCTCCACTTGGCTTTCAGGTAGATGCGCAGGATCGGGCTCATTAGCGTTTTGAACCACGCTGCTTTATTAGCAAAGCGATGTTCTAGGATAGCAGTGATAAATTCATCATCTTGGATTAGACGATCCAGCGCTGCTGGAATTTCTTCGTCGTTGTAAGGACGAATTTCAATATAAGGATCGGTATTGGCTGTCATTGTTCATTACATATCAAAAAAAGCTGGCACATTTTACGCATAGTTTTGCTGACAAGCAGCATTTCAACCCATACTTTTAACATGGTCATACCAGTTAAGCCACCATTTATCATGCTAAAAAATTCTCTCAGCAGGTTGGAATCGTATGGGTTTAACGTTACCCTTAGCGCCAAAAAACACTGGTACTCATAATGAACTACGCAATTGAATTTCACGACGCTAAATACCCCTTTCTTGATGTAGCTGCGCGTAAAAAAGCACTGAAGCACAGTCTATTGTCTGTCATCGAAGGGTTAGCCGTCATTAAATTGGGTAAGCAGGAGTATGCCATTGAACCAGGCCAATATTTTTGGATTCCTCAAGGATGTTTGAGCTCCCTCACCTTTTTACCTAATTCTCGTATATATCGTTGTGATTTTTCTGTGCGTTTAAATGACGACTTCTCACAACAGGCGGGCTTTGTGAAGCCTTCACCGCTACTAAAAGCGCTCGTCGAGAAGCTAGCAACAACAGCCGAACGCTCGGATCTGCAAACCGATCTACTGACAGTAGTAAGGCATGAAGTATTGACGCTGTCTCCTAAACTAGCGCACTCAACATTAACAAGAACCATCAATCAGTGGACACCTGGCTGTGACATGAATATTTCTAAAGAGCTTTGCTTGGTACTAACACTACGTGAAGCAAGAAAAATGAAACTGTCGGGGAAGAAGGAAGAGCAGATTGTTGACTCTCTTTTTGCTGGTAACACCGAAGAATATGAACAGCTTTGCTTTTTAGTCTTTGGAGAAGCGCTATAACTTGCTCTTTAACAAGCTACGTTTTCAGCATTACGTAGAGTTACGGATACAGAAAGTAGAGATTCAAGTAAAAACAAAAAGGGCGTACATTGATAATGTACGCCCTTTTTTCATTTGCTTGAGGTGTCTAGAAAGGTACTTCTATCTGCATCATCCAGTCAGCGTCATAATATTCGTGCCAACGATAATCAAACCGCATTCTTGGCTGTCCGTCGGATTTATCACCAAAACCAACGCTGAACATCAACCCGTGACTACGAAGCCACTCTTCTGTATCCATTTTACTCTCTTCGTCTCGGAGCTCTTCCGGCATCCAAAAACCAAGACCAAAGTAATTCTTTTCTAAGTTTTGAGTTAGAAGTGGGGTGTCTTCCGGCTTAATCGCCCACTCCTCCCAATAGTTTTCTGTTGGTCCTTCAAGCTTCGCTTCCGCTGCATACCAAATCAATGCTTCAGTACTTAACACGCCGATGGAATCTAAAATTTCTTCACAGATTGGAAGCGTGTTATCTTCAAACACCACGGAACGATCAGAAAAATAGTTACACGCGGAATGAGCTTGTGTCACCACAAGCAGCGCACATGCACTAAATAAAACGACTCTGACCATGAAAATCTGACCTCTCAGTTCCCAGACAATGTTTCTCTGTATAAGCCTTTACTAAGTAATAAATCACGTACGGAAGGTGTTGTATAGGCGCCGATATCTTCACCCTCGGCCAATGCTTTGCGAATATCTGTGCTTCTGACTTTTACTTTTTCAGGACATGCCATAACAGTCCAACGTTCCGTAATCTCTTCAGCTCTACTAAATTTAGCAAATTTGAAGAAATTATCAGGACCAATGACAAAAGTTATATCGGCAGTTGGGTAGATTTCTTGAATTTTTTCTAACAACGCATAGGTCGTCACACTTTGTCCAGGTTGGTATAAAGCTTGCTCTGCATCAGAACGCTGAACATTAGAAAGCCCCATATCCTTGATGAACACATCAACCATTTTGCACCGAGTTGGGTAATCAAGCATGTTCTTGCCCCAAGCGTGTGCAATGCTTGGCTCAAGTAGCACAAGATCAAAGTGGCTCAAAGACTCAATAACACTTTTATGCCCTAAACTAGGTGGGTTAAATGCACTACCAAAAATGGCGATTTTTTTCATATCCGGTGATTACCTGGTTGAAGAGAGTTTTCTAATCTGATGATTTCGGTATGATACTACTAATCTTTACAGCTTTTGACCCTAAAGTCGCGTTTAATGAGCCTCAACTGTATGGTTTATCACCATTTGAGCAAATGTGCTTTAGAGTCTGAAATATTTGCAGGAAAAGGAACCCTAAATGGAACAATCCATCCGTGACGAAATGCGCGTACTCCCTTCAATTGATCCGCATTTTGAAATTGAACGCCGTGTCGCTTTTATTAAGCGTAAATTGCAAGAAGCGGGCTGTAAGTCTCTTGTTCTTGGCATCAGCGGTGGCGTTGACTCAACGACATGCGGTCGTTTAGCTCAGTTGGCTGTAGACCAACTGAACGAAGAAGCGGGCAACAACAGCTACCAATTTATCGCAGTTCGCCTGCCTTATGGGGAGCAAAAAGATGAAGATGAGGCTCAGCTCGCTCTGTCTTTTATCCAGCCAACCCATTCTGTATCGGTAAACATCAAAGCAGGTGTTGATGGGCTTCATTCGGCTTCTCACGTTGCATTAGAAGGTACAGGTCTTTTACCAACTGATGCAGCAAAAGTCGACTTCGTAAAAGGCAATGTAAAAGCGCGTGCTCGCATGGTTGCTCAATACGAGATCGCGGGCTACGTAGGCGGCCTTGTTCTTGGTACTGATCACTCAGCAGAAAACATCACTGGTTTCTACACTAAATTTGGTGATGGCGCTTGTGACATGGCACCATTGTTCGGATTAAGTAAGCGCCAAGTTCGTGAAGTGGCTGCTACATTGGGTGCACCTGAGCAACTAGTGAAGAAAGTGCCAACAGCAGACTTAGAAGAGCTTGCTCCACAAAAAGCAGATGAAGATGCCCTAAGCCTAACTTACGAGCAAATCGACGACTTCTTAGAGGGCAAACCTGTTCCACAGCAAGTGAGTGACCGTCTGGTAGCGATTTACAAAGCAACGCAGCACAAACGCCAGCCAATCCCGACGATTTACGACTAAGCGATATTTTCAGCTCTCTTTAAAACTCAAAACGCTGCTAAAAATAGCAGCGTTTTTTTGTCTAGGAGCAGTTTTTGTCGAAGGACAAAGACGTTCTCGCCTAGTTGGTTACTGTTACGTCCGTCTCTGGCACAGCACAACACGCCAATACGGTTCCCATTGCACGTTCCTCATCAGTCAACGCGGGCACGTCCGGATGATGTACTTGCCCCGACGTAAGCTGAACTTTACACGCGCCGCATAAGCCAGCACGACAGCTATTGCTGATGACCTTCCCAGCATCTTCGAGCTGATCTAACAACGTTTTTTGGTTGTTGCCTACGACTTTCGTTCCATTAAAGTCAATAGCGAGACTTTTCTCTGGCTTTGACGTAAGAGAAGAAACTCCAAACGCTTCTTGATGGTAGTTTTCCTCTGGCAGCCCTTTTCTTAGTAGAAGACTTTTTGCTTTATCCATAAAGCCATCCGGGCCACACACAAACACCTGCCGTTGTTCAACATCTTTGATTTGCTTAATGTGTGACAAACTTAAACGCCCTTTCAAACCAAACCAATCAACAGCAGGTTGCGTTAAACAGACTTTTACTTCTAGCCCTGGGTGCTCACGCTTTAACTGCTCCAACTCTGAGCGACAAGGAATATCATTTTCGGTCCGACATTGATGGTAGAAAACCACGTTCTCCAACTGATTATGATCCGCTAAGTAACGCACCATTGATAACATTGGTGTTACTCCGCTACCCGCAGAGAGTAACAGCAGAGGCTGCGCTTCATGCGTTTTAAGGTGGAACTGACCGTCAGGTTGTTCTGCCTCTAAAACATCACCGACTTGTAAGTTGTCTAAGAGTGAGTTAGAGACTCTTCCGCCCGCGATACGCTTTACAGAAATAGCATAACGACCCGGACGAGAAGGACTGGATGATAAGGTATAGCGTCGACCCACTTTCTTACTATCAATATTCACCTCTATTGGCAGGTGTTGTCCTGGCAAGTAATTAGGCAACGAACCTTTGTTTGGCTCTAACCATAAGGTCACAAAGTCTTGGGCAATTTCTTCACGCTCAACACATGTAAGCTTCATGCGCACTGGCGAGTTATCTGCGTAAAACTCCGGCTCTTTGTACTCCAATACTTCAACTTTATCGCCTTGACGAATAATGCCTTCATTTCGCGCGACAAGATTCTGGCCAAAGAACACACCACCGACATCGTTTGCACGGAACTGTTGCAAGGTTTTGAGCGGCTCTTTGCTCTCACGGAATGTGCCTCTTTGGGTATTCACCGTAGTCAGGATACAGCGCTCGCAAGGTTTGAGAGACTCAAACTCTACCTCACCGATTCGTATGCGCTTCCATGAATCTTCTTCAAATGGCTTAGTATCAGAGACAACTAAGTTAGTACGAAACTGATCCATTGAGTGCAGCTCTGAACTTCTTCGATTCAGCTCATCAAGTGAAGCTTGGCTGATCACTAAAACCGGATAACCATCAGCAAAACTGACGTTTTGACCTAGCTTTTCACGGACACGATTCGATTGCTCACCACTAAATAACAACTCAACGCGCTGCCCCAAAACACGACTAAACCAGTCATCTGCATCATCTGTCGTGGTATAGGCAGTAAATGTATCTTTCCAAACCGTTGCAGGTGTCTCCTGCATTTTGAAATCTTGGTAACGGATTTTAAGTGGCTCCATACCCAAACTACTAAACACCACTCCATCGGACAATAAGGCAGACTTAATGGTTACCATTTGCGGATACTTTCGCGCAGTGATCATCGAGCCATCAGCTTTCGCAATCATAAAGCGACGATCGAAGCTCAATCCTTGCTTCTCAACCCATACGGACGACAGCGATAATCCGCCAACTGACTTAACCGGAAAAACATTAATTTGGGATAAAACGGGTTGCGACATTGCCTTCTTCCTACGGGTGTTTTTTATTTGTTGCGGTATTGTATACTCAAATCACATTAAGTTGCAGAGTCTACTGCCTCTTCATCCATCGCAACTTTCTCGAAACCATATTCTTATAAATTTGGTTTTAGTGACAAGTATTTACTACACTCAACATTCGCGTTTTTTAACACCGTTCTGACCAAATACCGTTTGATAAAGTGTGATACGACACACATAATTCACCCAAGTTATCACTACTCCCATTTATCGATTTGGAGCTTAATTATGGATACAAGAAAACTGGTTCTGATTTTGTTATGTATCTTTCTTCCGCCTGTCGCGGTGTTTATGGAGAAAGGTCTAAATAAAGACTTTTTGATTAATCTAATATTGACGTGTTTCTTCTTTCTACCAGGTACGATCCACGCGCTTTGGTTAACAATGAAGTAACCACTTACACTCTCACTCTTTATAAAATTGAAAAATGGGATGAAATATGAGGGCAATTCCTCTATCATCCTGTCGCCTAAGCGCAAGCGTTTGCTCAAAAGCAAATACGGCGCTTAGGCTCCAATCAGACAACTTTTCAATGGTGGGAGCAATTAATGACAACACTGACTATCACTCGTCCTGACGACTGGCACGTTCACTTACGCGATGGGGAAGTTCTTAAAGACACCGTTCGCGACATCAGCCGCTACAATGGCCGTGCGCTGATTATGCCAAATACCGTCCCACCTGTTACTACAACTGAGCTCGCCCTAGCCTACCGTGACCGAATTCTCAAAGAGCAACATGGCGAGCAGTTTGAGCCTTTAATGGCGCTTTACCTTACAGATAACACGACACCAGACGAAGTACGTAAGGCTAAAGCCACCGGAAACATTGTTGCTGCCAAGCTTTATCCTGCAGGCGCTACCACAAACTCAGATTCCGGTGTGACCAATGCGAAAAACATTTATCACGTTTTAGAAGCAATGGAAGAAGTAGGAATGTTACTTTTGGTTCATGGGGAGGTAACACATCACGATATTGATATATTCGACCGAGAAAAAGAATTCCTTGATACCGTCCTCGCTCCTATCGTCAATGACTTCCCTAATCTTAAAATCGTTCTAGAACATATCACCACCGCCGACGCAGCAAACTTCGTTAGCAACGCCTCAGACAACGTAGCGGCTACCATCACTGCCCACCACCTTCTTTTCAACCGTAACCACATGCTTGTGGGTGGTATTAAACCTCATTTCTACTGTTTGCCAATTCTTAAGCGCGGAACCCACCAGCAAGCGCTGATCGAAGCAGCAACTAGTGGTAGCAAGAAGTTTTTCCTAGGTACAGACTCAGCGCCACATGCGAAAGGGGCAAAAGAATCGGCTTGCGGTTGTGCTGGTTCTTACACTGCACACGCAGCGCTAGAGCTTTATGCAGAAGTCTTCGAAAAAGAAGGCAAGTTGGAAAACTTGGAAGCTTTCGCAAGCTTCAACGGTCCTGATTTTTACGGCATTGCACGTAACACAGATACGGTAACGTTAGAAAAATCCGCTTGGGATGTGCCAGAAACGATGCCATTTGGCAATGATATCGTTGTGCCTATTCGAGCAAATGAACAGATCGAGTGGAAAGTGAAGTAAGTACTTTACTGACGTTTCACCTATAAAACAGGGTCATGCTTTTTGTAAAAAGAAGTCATGACCCTTGTTACTATCGTCTCATGTTTTAGATGTGATTATTGACCACGAAGCTTTTCAACCATCGTCCATACCGCAACCACAACTAACCCTGCCACAAAGCCGATAATACCGTTCAATAAAATAGGCAAAATGGCTGTAGCAACCGAATGGCCACTAAAGTTCATAATAATCGGCTCTACAAAGTGATGAATGGCTGGCACGTTGTGCACCACAATTCCTCCACCCACCAAAAACATCGCAGCAGTTCCTACAATGGTTAACAACTTCATCAACTTTGGTGCAAAAGCGACCAAGGCCCCTCCGACTTTCGCCACCCAACCTTTACCGTTTGAGCGACTTTCAAGGTAAAGGCCTAAATCATCTAGCTTCACAATCCCAGCGACTAGTCCATAAACCCCAACCGTCATAATCACTGCAATTAAACTGACAACTAAAATTTGCGTAACAAGACTGGCTCCTGTCACGGTACCTAACGCAATCACGATGATTTCTGCTGAAAGGATAAAGTCTGTTCGAATTGCACCAGAAACTTTACGCCTTTCATACTCTTCTATCGACTCGCCAGTATTAACTAGCTCCTCTTTTTCTTCGTGCGGATGCGAGTGAGGAAAGACTTTCTCAAGTACTTTCTCTGCCCCTTCAAAGCAGAGAAATAAGCCGCCAATTAGCAATAATGGCATGATAAGCCATGGAATAATCGCGCTAATAAGTAAAGCTGAAGGAACTAAAATCAATTTATTTTTGAATGAGCCTTTTGCAACCGCCCAAACTACTGGAATCTCTCGCTCAGATGCAACACCAGACACTTGTTGAGCGTTTAACGCTAGATCATCTCCCAACACACCTGCGGTTTTCTTTGCCGCCATTTTTGACATTAAGGCGACATCATCAAGCACCGTGGCAATATCGTCCAACAGTGTGAGTAAACTTGCTCCAGCCATTTTTGGTCTCTTATATGAAATTGAGTAAGTAACAAAATGTAACACCAATGAATCACTCATCAAAGTGATGATTTTGCAAAGAATACCACCCCAAATGGTGTTTTATATTGCCGTAACGATAAGACGGGTCTAGTCTTGTGATACCTTTCAGCAGTCAAAAGAAAAAGTATAGATGAAAAGTGGATACATTTACCCGATCGGTACTCCTGGCCAACCTTGGACCGAAGAAGAACGTAAAGCTTGGTTAGCAACGCAAGAAGTAAAACGTAGCTACCAAGATGAAGTCGTCAGTAAAATCGATGCCCTACGCGGGCATTTTGATGTTGAACAATATGGTGCGCTCTCATACAACGAGGCACGCTTCCCTCTGTTTTGTATCAAAACACGCAATTGGGATTCAACTAAACCTGTTGTGTTGGTCACAGGCGGCGTGCACGGTTACGAAACCAGCGGTGTACATGGCGCATTAAAGTTTGTAGAAACGGAAGCAGAGCGCTATGCAGAGCATTTCAATATTGTCGTTGCCCCCTGCGTAAGCCCTTGGGGTTACGAGGTGATCAACCGCTGGAATCCAAACGCGATTGATCCAAACCGCTCTTTCTATAAGGATAGTCCTGCCGAAGAATCCGCTAACCTCATAAAGCTAGTTGCAACTTTAGGCGATGTGTTAATGCACATTGATCTACATGAAACGACAGATTCTGACGAAACTGAGTTCCGTCCAGCCTTAGCTGCTCGTGATGGTATTGAGTACATTGAAGGTATGATCCCAGATGGCTTTTACACGGTGGGAGATAGTGAAAACCCTCAGCCTGACTTCCAAAAAGCGGTCATTGAGTCAGTTGCAAAAGTGACTCACATTGCACCAGCAGATGAAAACGGCGAAATCATCGGTTCACCCGTCGTACAGTTTGGCGTTATCAACTACCCAATGGTAAAACTGGGCCTGTGTGGCGGCGTAACAAATTGCGTTTACGGCACGACAACGGAAGTGTACCCAGACAGCCCAACGGTGACCGACGAAGAATGCAACGATGCGCAAGTTGCAGCCGTAGTTGGTGGTTTGAATTACGTACTAAGTAAGCTCGAATAACACAGGTTAACAATAAAGCAACTGACGATGTCTTTGAATTGTGAATCAGCTTTACTTTGCTCCAAAAGCAAGTTGAGACATTAATCCGCTAGTTTATTAGAAATTACCGCATTAACATCGCTAACACTGAAGATGCGAAGCATCACGACTTTATGACGCTATTTTAATGCGGTATCTAATAAATCCTAAAATACAAACGACATCTAGACATCATCGTCACTACTAACTCCTCTTCCTGAACAAACTATCGTCATACCATTTAAATCAAACCTCAACCAACGAGCTTCTGAAGCGAAAAACATCCTTAAACAATAAGAAAGCTTAATGCTCTTTGGCTTTATTTTTTAATCACTTACCCAAAAGCACATGCATTAGCCATTGCCTTGTTTTTTATACGCGATTGATCTTTTTAGAGAAACATATATGAACCTCATTGCTTAACCGAAAAAACAAAGATATAATGAAAATAATTATCATTTGTATTTTAATTTTAAATCGAGAACCTCTTTCTCTTTGCATTGAAAGCGGCACTTTTCTTTTGCTAGTTAATCCAGTTTTAAAGCTAAATCAGCACGTTGAATTTTTAGGTATGGCCTAGTGATACTTTGAGGGCTGGATTGTGACCTTAATGTTTATAAAAAATAACTTGGTTATGTTTTGTTGGAATTTAGAACCTATATGCGAATAGATATTCATTATTCGTATTCCATCCCCAAGTCATAAGTTAAGAGAAACTCACTTTATTTTGGGGCAGATTCTGTATGAGTATTCACGTAGTAAGCCTGTTTTTTATACTGTGCTTAACTTCAATTTTCGTCGGCGCAAACCAACTAGATTGGTCGTTATTGCTGACCATGGATGACAAAGCTTGGCTACCGATTACTGCTAGCAGATTACCAAGGCTAATCGCACTAATTCTTACCGGATCTGGTCTCGCAATATGTGGTGTTATTCTTCAACATATTGTTAGAAATCGTTTTGTTGAGCCGGGCACCACAGGCGGTATCGATGCGGCAAAGCTCGGTATTTTGGTATCTATCGTCATGCTTCCATCCTCAGACAAGCTTGAACGTATGCTCTTCGCCGTACTATTTTGCTTCGCCGCTGGCCTTATCTACATTGCCATCGTACGAAAAATTAAATTCAGTAACTCTGCGTTAATACCTGTGATTGGGCTTATGTTTGGTAGTGTACTAAGTGCTATAGCGGAGTTTTATGCTTATCAAAACAACATCTTACAGAGTATGTCCGGTTGGTTAATGGGAGATTTCTCCAAAGTGGTCCAAGAACACTATGAAATAATTTTCTTGATTTTACCCATCACCCTACTGACTTACTTATATGCACATAAGTTTACTGTGATGGGAATGGGCGAAGATGTTGCGTCCAACTTAGGAATTAATATTGCGTTCACTGCCGCCTTGGGTCTAATGCTAGTTTCCGTGACAGTTGCTATAACAGTGGTGACCGTAGGTGCCATTCATTTTATCGGTTTAGTCATACCTAACCTAGTCGCACTAAAATATGGCGATCACCTTAAAAACACCCTACCAATCGTTGCACTAGGCGGCGCTTCGTTACTTATTTTTTGCGATGTCATAGGCAGAGTTGTTGCCTTTCCTTTTGAAGTCCCAATTGGATTAACAGCCAGTGCTATCGGGGGAGTCATGTTTCTTGTGTTTCTTTTGAAAGGAGCACGAGTATGAGATCACATTACTCAAACATGCGAGTGAGCATTATACTCGTTTGCATACTGTCTATCGCCTTTATCTTTACAAGCTCTGGGTGGGATTTTGATTACGTCATCCCTAAGAGGCTGATTAAACTTGGTGCCATAGTTATTGGGGGCAGCTGCGTGGCCATCTCTGCTGTTATTTTCCAAGCTTTAGCTGGTAATCGTATTCTTACGCCATCCATTATGGGATATGAGTCGGTTTATCTGGTTTGGCAAACCCTACTCTTATTACTAGGGGGCACTTCTGGCATTGCTACATTAGGTGTTGTCGGTAATTTCGCTGTCTCTGCAATACTCATTCTGTTGTATTCCTTAGCGATTCAATCTTGGGTACTCAATAGATTTAAACATGACATGCACCAAGTTCTGCTGATTGGCTTTGTTTTGACAATGGTGCTGACAACTCTTGCTCAATTTATCCAGCTCAGAATAAGCCCTGGAGAATTCTCTATCCTTCAAGGGCTCAGCTATACCTCGTTTGAGCGAGCGAAACCTTCTACGTTACTTTTTTCCAGTATTGCGTTAAGCGTTTTGGCACTCTTTGCTAACAGATGGTCACGCGAGCTAGATGTGATAGGTTTAGGTCGAGACCAAGCGATGTCATTAGGACTAAATGATAAGCAATATGTACCAAAGTTCTTTGCTGTAATCGCCATTTTAGTAGCAATTTCGACGAGCTTGATTGGCCCAACGGCTTTTATGGGAATTTTTATTGCCAATATTGCTTATTCCGTTACTAGCGCACCGAACTACAGACACATATTGCTCGTTGCTTGTGCTATTGCAATTGTCATGTTCTTGTCTGGTCAACTTCTGGTAGAGCACTTATTTAACTTTAAAACCACCGTCTCTATTTTGGTGAATGTCCTTTGTGGGGGATATTTCCTAGCCATCACGATAAGAACAAGAAGCCAAATATGAAAACTGTTACTCGCCTGTTTAAAGACAACTCACTGACAAAAAGGAAATACCCCATGTTTAAGAGCCCCCTACGTTTGAGTATCGCGCTTGCTTGCTGCGCTCTAGGAACCTTATCAGGTTGCGAGCCGGAAATAACTAAAATTGAAGATACTCAGCCATTAGAAAAGCTCATCGTGATTGAACACAATCTCGGAGCAACTACTATTTCTCATCGCCCTCAACGAGTGGCAGCATTAGATATGAACGAAGTGGACTTTTTAGATCAGCTAAATGTTCCAATCTCAGGAATGGTGAAAGACTTTGTTCCTCACTTTCTAGCGAAATACAAAGACACACCTGAGATAGCGGATCTTGGTGCGATAGTTCAGCCTAATATGGAAAAGATCTATGCCCTAAAACCAGATCTCGTATTGATGACTCCGCTACATGCTAATCAGTATGAAGAACTCTCTCAACTCGCTCCGACTTTACATTTTGACATCAACTACCGTAATAGTCGTGACCATCACGTCGATACCATTAAGAAACACCTTGTAGAGCTTGGTGAGATCTTTGAAAAGCAGGAGCTAGCCCAACAGAAAGTTGCCGAAATCGATGCAAAAGTCGCAGAAGTGCGCGCTGTTACGAAAGAGCGTTCTGAAAAAGCTTTGGTTGTCATGCATAACAATGGTGCTTTCAGCTCATTTGGCGTTGAGTCTCGTTATGGCTTCGTTTTCGATGTTCTGGGGGTAAAACCAGCGAGTGAAAAAGTGGAGACAGGTTTGCATGGTCAGCCAATTTCTAGCGAGTTCATTAGCCAAGCTGATCCAGACATTCTTTACATCATTGATCGAACAGCAGTAATGGAAGGAAAGCCTGTCATTGATGCGGAACACTTAGCAAACCCACTACTCCGTCAAACCAAAGCATGGAAAAACGACAACGTCGTTTTTGTTGATGCCGATGCTTGGTACATCACTTCAGCAAGCATCACATCTCTGAAAATCATAATTGAAGACATCCTAAAAGGTTACCAAAGCTAAATCTAATAACAATGAGTTGGATCTTAAGTAATTCAACACTCAATCGACGTCAGAACGGATGTGAGCTAGCCCAAACAAAGAAAAGGAATCTATAATGACTCATGACTATCATCAGATAGCGATGGACTCTTCACAGAAAAACAAACCAAGCCCATGTCATATCGCCCTCTTTATTTCACTTCAATTTAGTACTTTTGTCGTACCAATTAGTATCGCTCAAGCTGAAGAAGTCGTAGATGAATCAATGACAGTTTATGGTGAAGCAAACAGAGTTTATGCCGCTGGCAAAGTTTCTCACGCGAGTAATATAGGAATGCTTGGCGACAAAAACTTCATGGAAACGCCTTTCAATACGATTGGATACACAGAAAAACACATTCAAGACCAACAAGCACGCGATATCTCAGATGTAATCTCAGCTTCTGATCCCTCTGTTTTCACCAGCGGTGAAACCGGCTTAAACAAAGAAAGTTTCAAAATAAGAGGTTTCAACTCAGACATTAGCGACGTTATGCTTAATGGATTGTATGGTATCGCTCCTTATTACCGAACCTCTCCTGAAATGTATCAACGTATTGATGTACTTAAAGGTCCTGCTTCTTTGCTCAACGGTATGCCACCGAATGGATCTGTTGGTGGCACCATCAACTTAGTGACAAAAAGAGCACAAGAAACACCAATCACATCTTTCACCGGCAGCTACTTATCGGACACTCAATTCGGAGGACATATCGATATTGGACGTCGCTTTGGTACAAATGAAGAATTTGGTATTCGTTTCAACGGTGCATTTAAAGATGGAGACACCGCGATAAACAACCAAAGCAACAAAACTCAACTTGCATCATTAAGCCTTGATTGGCGTAATGACATTGCTTTCCTTGAAGCAGATTTTTACTACAGTACAGAGCGAGTTGAAGGTGCAAACCGTGGGTTAAGCATCGCTTCTGGTCTCAAAATCCCATCACCTCCTCCATCTGACACATTATTGACGCCAAGTTGGGCCTACAATGATAGCGAAGATAAAGGGATGATGATTCGCGGGGAGCTAAGCGTTAGTGACTCTGTAACTGTATACAGCGCATTGGGTGGTAGCCGTACAGATTTTCATTCAAATATACCGCAACGAATCAAAATCATCGATAACGAGGGTAACCTAGAGGTATCTCTCGGATCAGTTAAGCTTGAGAACAAACGGACTTCAGGTGAGATAGGTGTTCGTAGCAACTTTGACACTGGCCCAGTAGAACACCACCTTGTACTGAATAGTATTTACTTTAGAGAAGATAAAAATGATTCTCCAACAGGTAATAATAATCCAGCCCCTTGGAACTCGAATATTTATGATCCTGTTTGGGGACCAGAAAATTCAGTTTACGACAACTACTATGGTTTACCTATCGATTCAACTCAGGTCAGCTATGGCATTGCCGATACGTTATCTTTTGTTGATGGGAAATACCAAATCACGCTCGGCTTGCGTTACCAGAGCATTGATTATGAATCTGGAATAATAATGAACGGAATGTCGCTTCCTACCACCAAGTTTAAGGAAAGTACTTACACTCCCGCACTTGCAGCATTATACAAAGTTTCGAGCTCAGTTTCGCTTTATGGTAACTACACCGAAGGCTTAACGAATGGGAAAACAGCAGGCTCTAGCGCTGCAAACGCAGGAGAGGCTTTTGAACCCCAAAAAACCAAACAGACTGAAGCAGGCGTGAAGCTTGACCTGGACGGCTTTGCTCATACGTTCAGTTTATTTGAGATTAAAAAGCCAAATGGGTACCAAGATCCGGATACCAACATTTTTTCTTTCGGTGGTGAACAGCGCAATCGCGGTATTGAATGGGGGTTCTACGGCACACTATCAAAGGACTATACACTCATCGGTGGTATCGCCTATACAGATGCAGAGATTACAAAAGCAACAGATGTGACAGAGGAGGGGAAACAAGCAACTAAGCTACCCGATTTACAAGCTAAACTCGCATTAGAATGGAACCTCCCTGCGATGCGTGATCTCACGCTTATCGGCCAAGCGAACTATATGTCTGAACAATACATTGATGCACAAAACACTCAGGCATTACCTGCACAGACTATTCTTGATCTTGGCGCACGCTACAACTCAAAAATTGCTGAAACAAGCGTGGTTTGGCGCCTTAGCGTAAACAATGTACTGGATGAAGATTACTGGACAACCACCCACTATGCGGACCTAGCTCTTGGCGCACCACGTACAGTGATGCTGTCAGCTACTGCGGATTTCTAATCCCTCCACCTCCCCTTTAGCCTGCCTTCTAAGGGGGACTTACTCCCATTTGGCTGTTCATGAAAATTCACAACAAATCAAAGGAAGTACTCATCTTCAACATTCAAGCAGACAAAGAGCTCGCAACACCTACGGCCAAAGTTAATTCAAAACATAATCCATCAACGTCCACTTCCATAGGCTTTATATGAAAAACGATAAGAGCTCAATATGCTCTACCACGTTCTCCTTATTTTCGCTTGATAGGCTAGATAAGGTGACAATATGATAAGTAAAATCAGCCAACATTACGTTACGCCTAGCTTAATGCCAGCCTTAAAGCCATCGATTAAGAAGCTTGCTTTGGGAACGTTTTGTGAAGCACTTGCCGCTGTGGCAAAAGTTGGTGCACTGCTATGCTTGATAAACCTTATCGATAAATTTGCAAACCAATGGATTTACGGTGCCATAGGACTTTGGGCGGCTAGCGCACTTGCCTCATCAGTGGGCTCGTGGTTAGTTCATGATGCCGAGTCGCAGTTTTCCACTCGATTACGTCGCCAAGTTGCTCAGCACTTGACGCGCTTGCCAAGCAAGACCATCTCTCAATATGGTGATAATCAACTGCGTCGCATAGTTTCCGAAGACATCAGCACGCTTCACCACATGGTTGCGCATTTGCCTTCAGAACTCGTGACATTCATTGTCGTACCCGCAACTTCTATTTTTATCATGTTGAATCTCACAGGTCCGGTAGCGATGCTTACTCTGCTCCCTGGTCTAATTGCATCATTGTACTACCTACTCTTTTTACCTAGGTTCGCCGCTAAACATGGCAAAGAGCGCATGACAATAATGGGTGATATCGTTACCGCAGTAAACGACTACACAAGAGGTATCCGAGTAAATCGAATTTACGGCACGCAAGCAGGAGCACTCGACAGCTATAATGATGCCACAAGACGCTTTACTCACGGCATAGTGAAATGGGTTGGTAGCGTTGCCCTTCCAGCAGCAATTGCTACCGCATTACTTCAAGCGGTTTCGACTTTCGCAATGGCCTATACCATTGGCTATGAATTAAGTCCCGTGGCAATGGCGTCGCTATTCTTTTTTGGTTTGGCCGTCGTATCACCCGCACTGAAGCTTGGCCATGGATTGGACTACGTTAACGCAGGAAAGAATGCTGCAAAGAACATCAGCGACTTTTTACAGCAACCACAAATAGAAAGTGGCAGTTTGAGCGCGGGAGAAAAACCGCTATCACTACAAGCATCAAATATCGTAGTGGCTAATGGAACTGTTAATATTATTGATAACTTCTCCCACTACTTCCCACGGGGTTCATTTACAGCCATCATGGGGCCTAGCGGAGCAGGCAAAAGTACGTTACTACGTCTATTAGCAGGTCAAGAAACACCTCTTTCAGGCTTCGTTACCTTAGGAGGCAATCAACTGTCTAAACTCTCTGAGATATCCCGATACTCCGCCATACGCTATGTACCCCAAGATATCGGTGTACTCAAAACTACCATTAGGCAGAATTTGAAACTATCAACGCCAAGTTCAAGTGACGACGAGCTGAACCAAGCTTTGCAACAAGCTCAATTAAAGATTGACCTCAATTCTGATGCAAGCGTGCTTTCAGGAGGCGAGCAACAACGTGTCGCAATAGCTAACACATTTCTAACTCAAGCCAACGTTCTATTACTGGATGAACCAACCAGTGCTCTCGATAAAAATACGGCCTTCACTGTGATCAGAAATCTCGCGAAGTTTGCGAAAACACAAGACAAGATATTGATCATAATTACTCACGACTCAGAACTCGCGAAACTTGCAGACACTACATTGATGCTCAACAGAAAGGCTCAACGACAGGATGAAGAAGTATGACGGCTCACAATACCCTCTATTCCAATTCGACAATTCCACAAAGTGCAAAGCACCGTCTATATCGAGTCGCTATAGGTTGGGGACTAGTTGCATTATTTGAGGCAACGGCTTACACATTTCTTGCAATATCTATTGTCGAACAAGCTTCACCATTGAACGTCATAATAGCTGCTGTTCTAACTGTGATAGTTACCGTTATTGTAACTCGTTCTGGATTTCTCTCTGGTGCGAAACTGGCTGGGGATCTTTATTCATCAGTAGGTCATTCGCTCAGTAAAGCAAAGTTAGCTTGGTTTAATGATCAGCATAGAACTCAGCTCACTCAACTAGCAGAACGAGGAATACCTGGCTTTATGGCCATTCCTGCTCATCAGCTACAAACATTTTTACACTCTCCAATGTTACCCATATTTTTAATTATCGGTATTGGGGTCGTTGGAGGAGGTGAAATTGCACTACTCAGTGCCGTATTGTTACTAGTTGCACTGCTCGTTCAGTACAAGGCGCAAAGATACCTAAGTCGCTCAGATAGCGACCGACATGACGCAGAGCTTCAAGCGACTAAATCAACACTTGAGCTCATAGATCACCTTGAGTTACTTCGCTCAACAGCGGGGCCTGAGCGCTCAATCGAGCGTATTGAACAGAGTTGGCACGCACAAGAAGAAGCTCATTCAACTATTAATCGTAACGCTTCTATCGCAACCTTAGTATCAGGATTGGCAACGATTTTACCCCTTGCAGGTATCGCCATCTATCTCGTCCTAGAGCCGATTACTCAACCCTTATTAGTCTTGGCTTTATTGATATTGATTACCCGTGCAGCTGCACCTTTGGGTGAACTCGCGTTGGCAGGCTTTGCGATTAACGACGTAAAATCCTCAATTAAAAATTACGCTCAGTTAACGAATGTCCCTGTTCTGCCTGAGCCTAATCCTCAATTTGCAACCTCCCCCAAAAACCATAAGTTCGAACTGAACCTTGTGGGCCATTTAGATCTCTTTGAAGATGCTAGCACGGAGATCAAACAAGGTGATACCGTCGTCATCAATGGAGTCAGTGGCAGTGGCAAAAGCACTTTACTGGGCCTGTTTCTAAGGTTTGATGATCCTGACCAAGGTCTTATTTCGCTCGGAGGGATAGATCTAAAGAGTATCCCTTATGACGTGCTCACCCAGCATATAGCCTATGTTGCTCAAGAACCGGTCATTTTTACTGGCACATTGGCGGATAACATTCGGTTAGGTAATCCCAATGCAAGTGATTATGAAGTTGAGAGCTTTGCAAGACACGCACAATTGGACAAACTTATTGACTCATCTCCTAAAGGAATACATCAAACAGTAGGACAAAGAGGCTCAGGGTTGTCAGGAGGTGAAAGACAGAGAGTCGCAATTGCGCGAGCTCTCATTAAAAAGGCGCCAATCCTCATTTTCGACGAAGCGACGGCAGCATTAGACGAAGCAACCGAAAAAAGTATTGCTCAACATATTCAAACATTGAACTCGACCGTGATTATTGTGACGCATCGCGATCAGAATATATGGTCACCCACATTGGAACTCACGATTGAGGGTAGAAGAGTTATAGTTGCACAGTACAACTCTACTTCCTTGAAAAGTAGGGACAAATTGGCGGCTGAAGAAACTAATAACAATCAATACTTAAATCTAAGCGGTGTCAATTGAGTTTTTTGTCACTTTAGCACATTGTATCATCTAAAGAATCTTACAGGCATGTTGTAAAGCAATAATAATAAAGCGAATTCTCAAGGTTATAATTCTGACTCAATCTGACACAAGATAGACGTAAGTCTTTCCAATACCATCAGCTTTTCGAGTCGGTCATCATACAGCGCATTGTCAATTTTTTTAAAATAGACTCTACACTTTTACAACAATCGATTCTTGTATTGCTCCGGTGTCATGCCGGAGTATTTCTTGAACATCGCGATAAAAGGGCTAGCTTGGTTATAACCTAACGTCAGAGCGACTTCTTTTACGGTCTGCCCTTTACGCAGCAACTCCATAGAATGTAAATATCGCACACGTAAGCGCCACTCAGTAAAACTCATGCCCAACTCACTCTGGCAATGCCTCGCTAACGTGCGTTCAGTGGTGTGCACTTTCTCTGCCCATTCCGCCAAACTGATCTCATCCGTCGGCGATTCTTCTACTGCTTTTAAAATCGGTTCAAGATACTTATTGTCGGTAGTCGGTAAAAAGTGATGTTCGACTTCTTGCTTTGCAAGCTGGTCCAATAACACTTGTACCAAGCGCTTGTCTTCATCAGTTTGCGCCACGTTAATGTCTCGCTGACGAAAGTCCTCAATAATAGATGACACGATTGGAGTCACTTTGATCAAGCTCGTTTTAGTTGGAAAATGCGCCGTCAATTCAGGGGCAATGTTCAAAGAACAATATTCGATTGGCTTACGGTTGTAGCTAGTGTGACGAACTCCGGCGGGAACCCAAATAGCAAGATGTGGAGGTGCTAGAAATCTTGTGTCTTCTGCATCCATCTCCAGAATCCCACCGCTGATCAGTTGCACTTGCCCCCAAGGGTGGCTATGAATTCGTGTTTCTGTATTAGAGAGAAACGCTTCGAAATTCATAAATACATCTGATGGCGCACGATCGATTGATAAGGAGGGGTGAAGATTTCTGGCGCTCTTTTTCAAAATTGTCTTCCTATCGCTTACGATGTCTTTTAAGAGATACTTTTTATTATAAAGACCTGCCAGACTAGCTCCATCAATAATTGTGCTATAGGGTTCTCATGATTTATTTACTTCCGTTTTTCACCGTTATGATTTGGGGTGGTAACTCAATTGTGAACAAGATGGCTGCGAGCGCCATTGAACCAAGTGCGATGAGTTTCTACCGTTGGTTTGTCGCAATGGTACTCCTAACGCCATTTTGCCTGCCTGCAATCATCAAACAACGACACATTATTCGACCTTACTTAGCTAAGTTGGCGTTTCTTGCGTTACTTGGTATGGTTCTCAACCAGTCACTTGGATACTATGCCGGTTTAACAACAACGGCCTCTAATATGGCCCTGATCACCTCTTTAGTTCCTTTGATCAGTGTGTTTTTAAGTGTCCCATTGCTCGGTAAATCTATATCAATGTTAAGTATCGTCGGTGGTGTCATTTCGCTCGGCGGCTTGGCATTTATGCTTGGTCACGGTGATATCACTTACTTTTTACATCAAGACTTAACGCAAGGTGACAGCTTAATGCTCGTTGCTGCCATGGTATACGCGGCTTATTGTGTTCTGCTAAAACGCTGGAAAATGCCATTCAGTAGTCTGACTCTGGTTTACATGCAGGGCGTCTTTTCTGTTTTGATGCTCACACCACTTTGGCTCTCTAGTGAGCAACTGTTACCAAGCCAAGACGCGCTACCATTAATCGCTTATGCTGGTATTGCTGCTTCCATTTTCGCGCCGCTGATGTGGGTCAAAGCGATTGATTCAATTGGTGCTGATTCAAGTGCTATGTTCATGAACCTAATGCCTGTGGTTTCCGTCATACTTGCTTCAACACTAATTGGTGAGAAAATTTACGCTTACCATATTATTGGTGGGTTGTTAGTCATCTCTGGCGTTATCCTGTCGCAAATAAAAGTAAGACAGAGAAAACTATTGTCCAATTCTGAGATTGCCTCTACCGCCAATTAACATCTACACCTCAAGCCACAGAACTACGCTGTGGCTTGTCACTTCCAGCGTTCGAATAAAAGTTAATATTTTGTTTCATTCGCTATTCCCGAAAATTCATCTTGCTGCTAAATTGGGAAAACAATAACCCATCAAGGAAAGACAGATGAGCAGTGGTCAAAGAGACATTACCCTTCGCTTTTTAGCAGAACCCAGCGACGTAAATTTTGGCGGAAAAGTGCACGGCGGCGCCGTAATGAAATGGATCGACTTGGCAGCGTACGCCTGTTCTGCAGCGTGGAGTGGTAAATATTGCATTACCGCATATGCTGGCGGCATTCGGTTTGTTGCTCCGATTCATGTCGGCAACTTAGTCGAAGTTAGCGCGAAAGTCATTTATACCGGACGAAGCTCAATGCACATTGCGATTGACGTGCAAGCTAGTGATCCAAAGCAAATGAAAAACAGACTCACCACTCACTGTATCGTTATCATGGTTGCTGTAGATGAAAACGGAAAACCAACCGATGTACCGAAATGGATTCCAGAGTCAGATGAAGACAAAGCCTTAGAGCAATCCGCGATCCGTCTTATGAACATGCGTAAAGAGATTGGGGAAGAAATGGAAGCACACGTTAAATATCTCAAGTAACTGGCATCCGTTAAGAACGCTATTAAGTACCTCAACGTTACCTAGACCCAGAGTGTGGAGCAACATCATGGTTTTGCCATTTGTTTCACGCTCGCCCTTCTCTGTCATAAATCCTTCACCTAGCTTTGCTTAAATCCATTCATTATTTTAGAGTTGGATAGAGTTTGGATCTTGAGACTAAAAGAAACGACCTTAAGTGAAGAGACGTTGACCAATTTAAAAGCGGTCGAGTACCAGTGGGTGAGAACCATGTACGTCGAGGGGTATAACGAAACAGAAATTAATCATTACATTCAAACTTGCTTTGGCGGTGACGTTACCTTTGCTAATCTATTTCGTCGCGTCGCACTGCAGCAAGAAAGTTTGTACACGCTGCTTCAATACGTTGGATGCGCACCTTCCAGCCGAGAGTTTTAATCTCTTCCTTCCCTACCTCAATTTAGCTTTTTACTAAGCTCTAGTTATTTATGTGAAGTGCTACGCAGGGCATTATTCAAGCCCTGTGTAATCCATTGCAAAGCCGCTAATCTCTATCTACTTATTGCAAAATTGCCTTTAACAGGCATAAAAAAACCTGAGTCTAAACTCAGGTTATGGTTACAAAAACTGTTAGTGATTGAATCGTAAGGAACTAAGCTAACAGCCAGCTATGCGTAACGCCAATAAAAGCCAAGATATTACTGATCGGCGGCCAAACCAAAATTGTAATATCCGTGCTAAGTATAAGGGCGACCATGTGGTCGCCCTTTTCTAGTTATTCTTATCAATCTCAGACCACAAGAGATTATCCTTTCACACCACCAGCGGTTAGACCACCAACCAACCAGCGCTGCGCAAGTAAGAATACGGCAGTGATTGGCACTGCTGAAAGTACAGCAGCTGCGGCAAAGTCACCCCACAAGTAGTTTTGTGGATATAGGTATTGCTGCATACCCACTGCAAGTGTGTACGAGTCTACATCAGAAAGCAGTAGTGACGCTACAGGAACTTCACCAATTACCATGATGAACGACAAGATGAAGACTACCGCTAGGATTGGCACAGACAGTGGCAGCAATACCAAACGGAATGCTTGCCATGGTGTAGCACCATCAAGAGCCGCCGCTTCTTCTAGAGACGAGTCAATACTTTCGAAGTAGCCTTTAATGGTCCAAACGTGCAGTGCGATACCACCTAAGTAAGCGAAGATCAGACCGCCATGCGTGTTCAGACCAAGGAAAGGAATGTACTGACCCAGTTTGTCGAACAACGCGTACAGAGCAACCAGTGCCAACACCGCAGGGAACATCTGGAAGATCATCATCGCTTTAAGAATGGTGTTCTTACCTTTGAACTTCATACGAGCAAACGCGTAAGCCGATGTGGTTGATAACGCCACGATTAGGATTGCAGAAATACCACCCACTTTTACCGAGTTCCACAACCATGTCATTACTGGGAATGGTGGCGGTGTAACTGTACCGTCTGGATTAGTCACCGAGAAACCTAATGCCAATTTCCAGTGATCAAGTGTTGGGTTGTCTGGGATCAGGCTACCCGTTGCAAAGTTACCTTCACGGAATGAAATCGCGATGATCATCAGTAAAGGGAAAATAATCAGTGCCAAGAATGCCCACATTGCAATATGAGTAGCCCAAACACGATACTTTAATGACTTACCTTGTACCATTGCCATTGTAATTTCTCCTTAGTCCTGAGCTACTTTAGTTACGCGTAGGTTGATAAGTGCCAATGCGCCAACCAATAGGAAGATAAGCGTTGCTACTGCACTTGCTAGACCGAAGTCTTGACCACCAGCACCTTCGAATGCGATTCGGTAGGTGTAACTTACTAGCAGGTCGGTGTAACCCGCAGGCTCTGATGTACCAATCATGTTTGGACCACCGCCAGTCAACAACTGGATAAGTACGAAGTTGTTGAAGTTAAATGCAAAACTCGCAATCAACAATGGTGTTAACGGCTTCAACATCATTGGTAGTGTGATACGTGTGAAGTTCGTGACAAAGTTCGCACCATCAATTGCTGATGCTTCATATAAATCGTCTGGAATCGCTTTTAGTAAGCCCATACACAAAATCATCATGTAAGGGAAACCAAGCCAAGTGTTAACAATTAAGATCATGGTTTTCGCCATGAACGGATCAGAGAACCAAGCCGGGCTAATGCCGAATAAGCCTTCCAACAACATGTTGATCTCACCAAAGCTTTGGTTAAACAAACCTTTAAAGATCAAGATAGAAATAAACGCCGGAACTGCATAAGGCAGGATTAGCAACAAACGGTAAACTGAGCGACCTTTAAGTGCTTCCCACTGAACCACACTGGCAAGGACAAGACCAATAACAAGCGTAAATAATACGGTTAGCGCAGAGAAAACAATGGTCCAGATAAAGATACTGATAAACGGCTCTTTGATACCATCATCTTTCCAAACACGCTCAAAGTTGTGGGTACCAATGTTCACCACGAAACCTGGTGACACTGTGCTACCAACAAATTGACCGTTTTCATCGACAGGCTGGTAGTAACCTACTTCCATATTTGGACGTAGCGTTTCTTCAGTCCGGTTGTTGTAAAGCGTTTCACCATCTTCTTGTAATGTGTACAAAGGTACAACTGCAGCAAATTTGCGCAGCCCACTCATGCGGATATCATCACCACTTGGCAAATGTAAATCGACACTGCTCAACGCACTGCGGTTCTTAACAATCGCCTTGATTGATTCTTTTTCACCCGTTACTTCTTCAATTGGTGAAAGATCAAACTCCGATGCTGAAAGGTTATCAAGCTGAAAAGTCGGGCTTGCAAGTAGCTCACCATCTTTTTCAACCACAAGTTGATGGCCTTGCTCCGTTTTATACAAAGTGAACGGGTAGCTATCACCACTTTGGTAAGTTCGGTCCAAAAGTACGTTCTGAGCGCGATCAAAAGAGAGTTGGTTTTTCGCGCTATAGTTGGTAAACGCCAAACCTATGGTGTACGCCAAAGGAAAAAGAATGAAAAGGATCATCCCTGCTATACCAGGGTAGATGTAACGGTGTGCGTACGTCTTTTTACTACCAAAGATGAACAACGCTAAAGCGGTAAGAATGAGCGTAAGTAGTGCAAACGCAATCTCACCGCGAGAATACATAAGGATTGTTGCGTAGCCATTGATGATGCCGACTGTGCCTAAAAGTGACCATTTCATGAACACTTTTTTGCTGCTCGGAAGGCTGGCTTCTGGTGCTGTCATAGCATTTGTACCTTGAACTGACTGCATAGGGAACCTGCTAGCGAATATAGAATAAATATAGAAAAGTAAGGAGGAGTTGCCTCCTCCTTAAAAAGGTCTTACTTAATTATTTAGTCATTTGTTTTTCTGCATCTGCAAGAGCTGCATCGACAGTTTGACGACCGTCAACTACGTTGATGATTGCGTTCTTAGCCGCACCCCAGAATGCGTTCATTTGAGGGATATTTGGCATGATTTCGCCGTTCATCGCGTTATCCATAGTCGCAGCGATACGAGTATCTGAATCTAGTTCACGTTGGAACGAGTTAAGCGCTACCGCACCTAGAGGCTTATCGTTGTTAACCATACGTAGGCCATCGTTTGTTAGTAGGTAGTTCTCAATGAACTCAACCGCTAGGTCTTTGTTTGGAGACGCAGTGCTGATACCAGCTGTTAGAACACCAACGAATGGCTTAGAAGATTGACCTTGGAACTTAGGTAGCGTAGTCACGCCGTAGTTAACGCCTGACTTCTCAATGTTGCCCCAAGACCATGGACCGTTGATCGTCATCGCTGTTTTGCCTTGGTTGAACGCAGACTCAGACACTGAGTAATCCATATCCGCAGAGATTACGCCTTTATCAACTAAGCCTTTTACGAAGCTCATTGCGTCTTTAACGCCTTCTTTCGCGATACCAGCGTCTTTAACATCGTAACCTTCAGAAGTGTATTTGAACGCGTAGCCGCCATCAGCCGCCATTAGTGGCCAAGTGAAGTACGGTTCTTTTAGGTTCCACATGATTGCAGACTTGCCGTCTTTTTTAAGTTTTGCATCTAATGCTGCAACCTCTTCCCAAGACTTTGGTGGGTTTGGAACTAGGTCTTTGTTGTAGATTAGAGATAGAGACTCAACCGCAACTGGATAGCCGATCAATTTGCCGTCGTAACGTACTGCATCCCAAGCGAAATCAACGATACCTTCTTGAATATTCTTAGAAGGTTTAATTTCTGCTAGCAGGCCAGCTTCTGCGTAACCACCGAAACGGTCGTGAGCCCAGAATACGATATCAGGACCGTCGCCAGTCGCTGCAGTTTGAGGGAATTTGTCTTGAAGGCCATCTGGATGAGCCACAGTCACTTTAATGCCTGTGTCTTCTTCAAATTTCTTACCAACTTCAGCAAGGCCGTTGTAGCCTTTATCACCGTTGATCCAGATAGTAAGTTGTCCTTCTTCGATGGCAGCATTAGCACCAAAAGAACCCAAAGCAACAAGAGTACCTAGTGCTACAGCGCTTAACTTTTTCATGTTCGTATCCTTTTTATATTTTTGATGTAGGGCTAGTCCATTGAGGTTCAGCCGTATTTCGACATATATCATCTGAAATAATCCAATATGTCTCATCCTCCTAATCCCTACGCCCTTACAATTATGACGTATTTTCGTGATCTAAATCGCCAAGGGTAAGAGACTCAAATCACAAAATGGATAGTTCCTGTGATCGGTTTCAACTTTAGGTGGTGCAATAATGTGATTTCCGACCAACTGCTTTCTTCCTCCTCCTTTTTTACTCCTCCCTTTCTACTCCCCCTACAATTATTTCTATTAGGAGGATGTCGCACTACGCACAATCTTAGAAACTGCAGTCATCCAAGAGTGGATGGTAAGAACCCTTTCCCAGCAGTGCCTACGTATTAGGAAAAAGATTTGCTGGTTTTGCATTGCCAGACGAGTGGAATGTCATTATTAGTGTTGTTTGTGGTAATTATTTCACGGGGGAGACAATACGAATAATGTGGGGGAGAGAAACTCGTACTTGGCTATGATGGGTAGCACTTCTATTCAGGACATTTTATTGAAGTGCTACCCTACTTTTCTTACCAACCGCAAGAACTTACCGATTCCTACTGTTACTGCTCGCTAGATAATTCATATAATGATGAGCGGTGAATAATAAAAAATTGATCGAGGACGAGCTACATGGCGAGTGTCACGTTAAAAAATGTTTGTAAAGCGTATGGCGACGTACTGATTTCTAAGAACGTAGACCTAACAATCAACGAAGGTGAATTTGTTGTTTTCGTAGGTCCATCAGGTTGTGGTAAATCTACCCTTTTACGTTGTATTGCCGGTCTTGAAGACATTACTTCAGGTGATTTGTATATTGGTGACCAGCGCATGAATGACGTCGAACCATCCAAACGTGGTGTTGGTATGGTATTCCAGTCTTACGCTCTTTACCCGCACCTTAACTTATATGACAACATGTCATTTGGCTTGAAACTAGCAAAAGCAGACAAAGCAGAAATCGACAAGCTGTTGAACAAGCAGCAGAAATCCTACAACTAGGCCACTTGCTTGAGCGCCAACCAAAAGCACTTTCTGGTGGACAGCGTCAACGTGTGGCGATTGGCCGAACAATTGGTATCGCAGCCAAATGTATTCCTTCTAGACGAGCCACTATCAAACTTGGATGCGGCACTGCGTGTAAACATGCGTGCACAAATCACGAAACTTCAGCGCCAACTTGGTTGTACCATGATCTACGTAACGCACGATCAGGTAGAAGCGATGACAATGGCAGATAAAATCGTTGTACTAGACGGCGGTTATGTATCGCAAGTTGGTAAGCCGCTTGAGCTTTACCATTACCCACAAAACCGCTTTGTAGCTGGCTTTATCGGTTCTCCGAAAATGAACTTCATGAGCGTATTCATTGATGAAGTAGAAGCAGAGCGCGTCAAAGTTCAACTATCTAACGGCGTATCTTTCTGGATTCCGGTGGATGGTACAACCGTTAACCGCGGCGACCGAATGTCTTTAGGCATTCGCCCTGAGCACCTATTATCCGCTTCTGAAGCTGATGCAAGTATTCACGGTGAAGTGATGATTGTTGAGAAGCTAGGTAACGAAACTCAAGTATACCTAAATCTAGAAGGCGCGGACGCCGACGTTATTTTCCGTCAGCCGGACACGCTTGCAGTCGACACTGGCGATAAAATCGAGATCGGTATTCCAGCTCATCGTTGTCACCTGTTCCACAGTGATGGTCGCGCATGCCGCCGCCTATACAAAGAAAACGGCGTAGAAGTCGAATAGTTCATTCGTCCTTACTCAAAAAAATCCCTCTCAAGTGAGAGGGATTTTTTTATCTTAATAAATATCAGCAATTCGATACTAAATCATTAATCGTGAACGAATCAAATCACCCGTTTCTTCTACCCTCACATAAACCATTGTCTTTGTACTGATACTTCATTTTTAATACTTTTCCTCATTCCTCATAAGTAAGTACCAGCTTTTTCCTAACCCGCCAAACTTAGCCAAAGGGCTAAATATCATTCTTATTTCCACTTACCTCAACAAAGCAAATTTTTACACTTATCAACGAAATTACACGTGACAAAAAACTCAGCAGCATTCCACAGAATGCTCTGTGCACTAACTACTAATAACGTTCACGACACGGCAATTGGGGAAGACACCCAAGGGCGGTAGCGTGTCAGAAGGGAAACTGAGTCATGAAACAAAAAGGACTTATCCGCTCTCATGAGATGGAGTTCGCTTTTTTATATCGCATCTCAGATCTTGCTGTCATCGTCTCTTTTATGCTGCTTTTAGTGTTCAAAGACATGAATACTGCGATGGGGAAAGATTACGTCATATTGGCTTTCGTTGGAGGCATCTCCTTTCTATTTATGGCAGAAAGCGGCAATCTGTATCGCTCTTGGCGAACCAGTTCGTTTAAAGAGCAGATGTTTATTGTCTGTGTTGCTTGGGCGGTGACTTCTGCACTTATCTTTATTGTGCTGTATTTTTCTGAAGTCCATACCTTATTTGATAACACAATTTTAGCGCTGTGGTTTGCGATTACGCCCGCTCTGCTCTTAGCATGGCGAGTAACATTCCGTACCGGATTAGCCTATTTGAGAAAAAAAGGATTCAACACTCGCACTGCGATCATCATCGGCCAAACTCCTCACGGCATTACCCTAGCTAACGAAATTCAAAACCACACAGAACACGGCGTGCTTTTTGATGGCTTTTACGACGAACGATCTTCCGACAGATTGCCAAATTCTGATTATCCTATTAAAGGAGCTGTTGACCACGCCCTTGAGCGAGCTAAAAAAGGGGAAGTAGATTACGTCTATATCGCGATGCCAATGCACGCAAAAGAGCGCATTGCGTCACTTCTTAACCAATTCTCAGATACCACCGCAAATACGTATCTGATTCCCGACTTCTTCACTTATAACCTTTTACATTCTCGTTGGGCGCAGATCGGCCAAGTTCAAACACTAAGTGTCTTTGATACACCTTTTGCTGGAATTTCTTCTTGGGTAAAACGGTTTGAAGACATCTTGTTTTCGAGCATTATTTTGGTCTTAATCGCCCCTATTCTATTCGTCATTGCGATTGGCATTAAGGCAACTTCTAAAGGCCCTGTCATCTTTAAACAACATCGTTACGGTCTTGATGGACGCAAGATTGAAGTCTGGAAGTTCCGTTCAATGACAACCATGGATCAAGGTTCCAACGTGAAACAGGCGACAAAGAACGATCCTCGTATTACGCCTTTTGGCGGATTTCTACGTCGCACCTCTTTGGACGAACTACCTCAATTTATCAATGTACTGCAAGGGACCATGTCTATTGTCGGCCCACGCCCTCATGCCGTGGCACACAATGAAGAATACCGTCAGATCGTGGATCGCTACATGCTACGTCACAAAGTAAAACCAGGCATTACTGGCTGGGCGCAGATTAATGGTTATCGCGGCGAAACCGACACCTTAGAAAAAATGGAAAAGAGAGTCGAATTTGATTTGGATTACATCCACCACTGGTCGGTTTGGATGGACATCAAAATCATCTTTATGACCGTTTTCAAAGGCTTCACTGGTGCTAACGCTTACTAAGGTTAAGATTATGAAGAAACTGACAATGGCAATAGCATTGAGTCTGTTTTCTACTGACTTGCTCGCAGAACCGATGGCTTACCAAACCGAGTCTGGTATAGAGTTGATTCCCCTCGTAAAAACTTTCTACGAGGGAGATGACAACATCAATAAAGCGGAAAAATCCGGCAATGTAGAATCGGTCAATATTTGGGGTATAGAACCAAGCTTACTAGCACGTATAGAACGGAATCGCTATCGCGCAGATATTTTATATAAGTTAAAAGCGGGCTTTTCATCTGACGATCGCAACGACTTCGACGACCACACTTTTCAGTTTTCCAACTTTTTCGAATTTAATCATCGTCATCGTTTAGTGGTTGATTACCGTTTTCGCGCCCAGCATGAAGTTCGAGGAGAAGATATTACCGAAGGTAATGGTAGCGCAATCGACTCACCAATAGAGTTCAACCGTAACGATGTAAAAACCAATTATGTCTTTGGATCTAACGGTGCCAAAGGCAGACTCGAATTCGGTTTAGGCTATAGTGATAAAACCTATCAAAACTATCGTGACGGCTTGCCTGGTCGCCCAAACGCTAAAACTAAATACAACGATTTTCGAGCTCCCAATGCACATTTGGAGTTCTATTTAAGAGCGACGCCAAGAACCTATTGGTTAGTCGGAACAAACCAAATCGTAACCGAGTATCAGCACCGAAATTCTGCGCAGCCATCGAAAGATAACAACACCAGTTTCTATTACACCGGTGCCGAATGGGAAGTCACAGGAAAAACCAAAGGCATCGCTCGAATCGGTTATCAAATCAAAGATTTTGACAGCGCTCAACGAGAGACATTTAAAGGCTTTAGTTGGGATATCGGCTTTGAATGGTTGCCTCAAGAACAAACTCTAGTCAGCGTGAAAACCACTCAAGCGGCGGTTAACCCCGATCAAGATGGCGATTACAACCTACAAACTCGTTACCGACTGAACCTGAAGCACGATTGGAATAGTTACCTTGCAACTCGCTTAGGTGCTGTTTATCAACAAGATGATTACACGGGAATCTCCAGAAACGACGATCGGTACACTCTATCTTTTGGTATCGATTATCAGATCAAACGTTGGATACAGCTGCAAGCCGATTGGCAATACCAAGATAAAAACTCTAGCCGATCGGGTTATAGCTTCGAACAAAACATTTGGACTTTAAGCGCACAGTTTTCTCTGTAAAAAGGATTATTAATGAAGGCATTCATCAAATTCATGAGTGTAGCGTTGTTGCTATTTAGCACTTTGGTCAACGCTGACTCAAACGAGGAAGATTACTTACTCGATACTGGCGATACCATTTCCGTGCAGGTCTATGGTGAAGAAGATCTTACGATTAAAAATATTCTAATAACGTCAGATGGCTATTTTGATTACCCCTACCTTGGCCGAATCAAAGCAATCAAAAAAACACCAAAACAACTCAAGTACGAAATAGAAACGGGCTTAAAAGGCGATTATCTCATCAATCCAAAAGTGATGGTCACCATCAATAACTTTCGTCTGTTTTACGTTAATGGCGAAGTCAGGAAACCTGGTGGATTTGAGTACCGTCCAGGGTTAACCATAGAGAAGGCCATCGCTCTAGCAGGTGGCTTGACCGACAGAGCCTCACGCAAAGGCATTAACCTCACCAAGCATAAAACGGGTCAAACGATGGAAGGAGTCAGTATGCACCGCAACGTTGAACCTGGTGACATTGTATTTATTGACCAGAGCTTCTTTTAAGTGACAGGGAATCAAATGAACGGGACTCATCCAAATAATCTCCAGATGAACAAAGTAGAACTGATTCGTTTTGGCCATCACTTCAAAGCGATTAAAAAGAATTGGCTAAGCATCGCAGCATTCACGCTTCTGTTCTCATTAACTTGTACTTGGTATATCTACTCCAAAGCATCGATATACCAAGCTACAGCTACGCTACTCATCCAAGAGGAGCAAAAAAGCGCCCTTTCAATCGAGGAAGTATATGGCGTCGACACGACAAAAAAAGAGTACTTTCAAACGCAAATCGCCATTTTAAAATCGAATCATATTGCAGATAAGGTCATTAGAGAGCTGAACCTCACCCCATTACCTGAATTCACAAGCTCAGGGGGGTTAAATAAAAAAATCGACCAAATAAAGTCGATTCCTTTTGTTCAAGACCTACTGAATGTGGCACCAAGCCCAAAAGAAACCGCGCAGTTTTCAGAGTCCTATTATCAGGCACTTCAAGCTTTCAGAAGTAAACTCGATATTGAGCCAGTACGTAACACCCAATTAGTCAGAGTTCGCTTTCGTTCTACCGATCCTAAGCTTGCTACGACAATCGCCAACGCGGTCGGCCAAGCCTATATTGACGCAAATTTTGAAGCCAAATTGGTCGTTACACAAAATGCGGCTACTTGGTTGACAAATAACTCTCAAAAATTGGAGGAGCGATTACGTAACTCGGAGCAAGCGCTGCAAGAATTCTTGTTAAAAGAAGGGTTGATCGATATAAACGGTATTGATGAAATTTACGCAAATGAGCTAGAAGAACTCACTCGCAAGCTGAATATCGCTGTTAATAAGCGTATTGAAGCGCAGACGTTAATCCAACTGTTACGACGTAAATCTTCGCAAAGTTTAGACAGCTTGTTGTCAATTGATGAATTCGCTAATCAAGCGCAAATCCGCGATCTAAAATTGTCGGAAGCACAGGCAGCCAAAAATCTCTCTGAACTGGCACAGCGCTACGGACCTAAGCATGATCGAATGATTCAGGCGAAAGCACAGCTTGCTGAAATTCAATCAAGAACCCAGCAACTCATCCGTGACATTTCCTTCAGTAAGCAACAAGACCTTCTTGCTGCAAAAGCGCAAGAGGACATGCTTCGAGCAGAACTCGATAACAAAAAGTCAGACTTTCAATCGTTAGGGTCACAAAAAGCGCGTTACGAACAGTTAAAACGCGAGGTTGAATCCAATAAGGCACTCTATGAAGCGTTCTTAAATCGTGAGAAAGAGACCAACGCCACCAGCGACTACAAGAATGTCACTGCTCGCTTTACTGATAAAGCCATCATTCCTCTATTCCCGGTGGCACCACAACGAATCAAACTGGTACTAATTGCCACCTTTTTTGGCTTTGCCATTGCTTGCGCTCTAGTCATCATCTTAGAAACGATGCGAGAAGTTATCCGAAGCGCAGCCGATGTGCAGGAAAAACTTGGTGTTACGTGTTTAGGTGTGATTCCTATGGTCAAAAAACGCAATTTGCGTAAAAACGGCGTCAGTTATACCGCGTATTTAAATGATGAAGAAAAACTATTTAGTGAAGCTTGCCGCTCGGTCAGAACCTCGCTTCTGCTCAGATTAACCAACACGAAGCAAAAGATATTGCCCTTTACCTCTGCTATTCCAGAAGAAGGAAAAACATCGACCAGTATCAATATGGCGGTGTCGTTTTCAAAAATGGAAAAGGTGTTGATCATCGACTGCGATTTACGTCGACCTTCCATCGCAAAGCGATTCGGTATTGCTGAATCAAGCCCTGGCTTAACGCATATCCTGACGATGGATACGCCAATCAAAGATTGTGTTACACATATAAAAGAAGCCAACTTAGATGTATTATCGGCCGGCCTAATTCCGCCAAACCCACAGGAATTACTGGCTTCTGATCGCTTTAAAAAGTTGCTCGAACATTTTCAAAATAAGTATGACCGGATCATTATCGATACACCGCCCCTACTGTCAGTGAGTGACGCACTTATTCTTGGTCAGTATGCCAATGGTCTGATTACCGTCATTCGCTCAGAATCAACAAAATCATCACTGGTTAACCTTGCGTTATCTAAACAAATACAACACTCAGTTCCATCTCTTGGCGTCTTAATCACACAAGCCAAGGCCAAGGAAGGAGAGACGCTTTATGTCCAGAAATACGCCTACTAGCGTAAACCTATCTTGGTACCAAACATTGAAAAGCCAAGAGCAGCCGGTATTGATCTATCAAATGGGCAAAGTAGGTTCGAGTGCATTAGAGCATTCCATTCCTGACTCGATTCACTTGCACGACCTTATGACCGTCGATGCGCAAAAACAAATATCCCCCGTTAGAGCGCAATTGCATAAGCCTCAAATCAATGCGTTAAAGCGACGACTAAAGCGCATAACAATGAGCCGCATGTTAAAGCGTAAGAAAAAAGTTCGAATTATCTCGCTGGTGCGTGAACCGATCGGACGAAATGTCTCAATGTTCTTTCAAGCACTTCCTTTTTGGATGGCGGACAAATATCTAAAGGATGACAGCGCAATACGTACCGAACGACCGCAATTACTCCAAGAAGCATTTGATAAGCACATGAATCATCAATATGCGCTGCAGTGGTTTGACAACGAGATCAAACAACTAACAGGGATTGATGTGTTTAACGAGTCTTTTAATCACGAAGTAGGCTATCAAACATACCATAACAAAAACTTCTCACTGTTGGTCATTCGAAGTGACAAGCTAACGAAGGCTAACTCCGCAGTTGAAGACTTTTTAGGTTACCCCGTGGATGTTGTTTATGAAAATCAATCAGACAACAAATGGTACTCGCCACTAATGAAAGAATTCAAAACGCAATTTCAACCTACACCCGAGTACGTTGAAGAAATGCTGAATTCTAAATTGACGAAGCACTTTTTCTCAAATGCAGAAATCACCGACCTTAAACAGCAATATCTGACCAATTAATCATGAAAACCAAGATTCTACATATTATCAATGATCTTTCTCAGAACGGCGGTGCTCAGAAGTTCTTAGTCGACCTTGTTTTAGAACATAAGCCTGAATACGAAATCAAAATTTTGGTCTTGTGTGATGAAAATGATTACTTACCAATGCTATCCGCCCAAGGCATAGAGTGTTTTAACTGGCGCACATTGCCATTGAGTGAGAAATTCTCTTTGCTGCGTTGGCCGGATGTCGTTCACGGGCACCTCTACCCTTCCATTTACCTAGCGCTATTGGCGGTAGGTAAAAAACGAATCCAGACTGAGCACTGTTCTTATAACCGTCGACGTGACTATCCGCTGTTTAAGTTCATGGAATACGTCTTGTATTGGGGCCACGACTTGACGGTCAGTATTAGTGAAAAAGTACAAGATGAACTGGTGAAGTTCATGCCTCGCTACCAACACAAATATCACGTGGTGCACAATGGCGTTGATTTAAAAAGGTTTTCTATGACGCCAAGATGCGCCAGCCACCTAATCGACAAACCAGTTATCAAGATTGGAATGGTGGGCCGACTTCACCAACATAAAGATCATGAAACGCTTATCCAAGCACTTATCCATTTACCAAGACGATACGAACTCCACCTTGCGGGAGATGGAGAAAAAAAATCGTCACTGCAAGAATTGGCAACAAAAATCAACGTCGCGCAACGTGTTCACTTTCATGGCGTAGTTTCAGACGTTCCAGCCTTTTTGAACGACATGGATATTTACGTGCAATCGTCGCACGTCGAAGGCTTTGGTTTGGCGGCGGTTGAGGCAATGGCAGCAGGCTTACCCGTACTATCGTCGGACGTACCTGGTTTGGATGACGTCACCGGACGTGCCGAATATTTATTTCAAGTTGGTAACGCCACTGAACTGAGCCAAAAAGTTCTCCAACTGTGTGAAAGTGTTGAGCGGTATGACGCTGCAAGTCAATACTCAGTCAATAGGGCCTCTCTCTACACCATCGATAAATTTCGTGAAGGTTACTATGGAATCTACCAGCAGCTTTGCGCCAACAAATAATTCCGCGCCATCGAGCCATCGCGCCTCATTGCTTGCAGCATGCCTATTAGCATTGTTCTTTATTCCTATGAAGTTTCGTGCTGGAGGAATAGCGCTAGCCCCATCTGACATCGCAAGCCTTTTGTCCATTGGTTTTACTGCATTAGTGGTATTGGAAGGAAAAGCTGAAAAACTCATGCATCCCTGTATGGGGTTCCTCATATTGTTCACTGGGTATGTGTTCATAAATGGTCTGCTAAATCGCGTCCCTTTAATGCCGCTAGTTATAGAAACTGTGCAATGGTTAGCGATTTTGTGCCTACTGAGCCTAATGTACGCCTATGGCGTGTTTGATGACGAACGGGTAATGGTTTACTTCACGTATCTGTTGTTTTTCATCTGTACGCTCGTTGCCTTATGGCACTTTGCTCAGGGCTATCAAAGCGGGTTTAAGTTACTCGGGGTAAGTAAATACGGGTTCGGTGTACTGTGCTCGCTACTGTACCTTTATCGAGATAAAATTCGCGCTTTCCACCTTTTGATGCTCGTAGCTTTAGTATTACTGGTGTTGTCACAAGAAAGAAAAGCGCTACTTGGTTTTTGTCTGCTTTTCTTCTTTGACCAACTGCTCGTAAAAAACTTAATGAGAAAATCGCTCAGCGAAACGTACACGTGGACGATTTTATTAGCCTTAAGCTTCATTGTGTTTACTGCCGTCACAACCACACTCTACGTTGGGTTTGAAACGCTAGCAGACAAATTGGAAATAACCCAAGAAGACGTCTTATTTGCCAACCAAAGTGAAGCCCGCTGGGTATCGAATCTTCATAGAAAACTTTTACTTGCCAATGGGCTAGATATTTTATTTCAACACCCGGTGTTAGGTGTCGGCGCGAAAATGTTACCCAACTTTATGATCAGTTACTTTAATTATGATGAGCTGGCGATCTACACCCACAACTTTGTGTTAGATACCGCAATTGAATACGGATTGCTTGGTATCGGTCTGCTGTTTGGTGGTTATTTTCTTTTTATTCGCTTTTGCTTCCGTAGTCTTAATGAAAACAGAAAAAGCCTATTACTTGCGATATACGCCCTCATCATGGTGTTTTTCGTTGCGGTAAACACCACCATAATTTTAATACTCTTATTACCCGTCATGATCAGCATGAGCAACGACTCAAGGGCCATTGCTCATACTTTTCCGGTAAACCATCACCACGAATATGAATAATCAAGGATAGGATAGATGAAGTATTCAATCTCTCGACAATTTGAAAAGAACCGAGAACTCCAAGCTGATAATTTTGTTTTAGTTTACCAAATGGGCAAAGTTGGCTCCTCATCAATTGAGCACACGCTAGGGGAGAAAAATATCCCGAGCTATCACATCCACACCTTTGATGATCACGAAGAATTTCACATGTATCACAATAAAAAAGACGTGAGTAAATTCTTCGACTTCCGAAACCGCGCACTCTATCGCTTAGTGCTCAAGCAGCGAAAACGTATCTTACAAAAACGCGAGCAGATTAAAATCGTTACGCTGGTCCGCGATCCAATCGCAACTGTCTTTTCTCGTTTCTTTCAAGACCTCCATTTGCAATTTATCGAAGGCAAAAAGAATGATGCAATTCACCGAGATATGGAAGTCACGTATCAGCACCTCGAGCATTGCTTTGATAACTATATCAATCTCAACTATTTTGCGGACTGGTTCGACAACGAGTTAAAGCGTAATTTCAATATCGATGTGATGCGCCAAGAGCTGGACAACACTCAACCTTTCTTCACATTCCAGAACGCTCAGGCCAACGTCATGCTAATCAAATGCGAACAGCTCAGTTCTCTTGATAAAGAAATCGGTGAGTTTCTTGAGTTGCAAGACTTCGTGCTGAAAAACAGCAACGAAGCGAAAAACAAGTGGTACTCCAATATCCACCAACACTTTAAGAATCACTACGACTTCTCAAAACTGTTCTATATGTACGATCTTCCCTTGTATCGCCACGTTTATTCAGAGCAAGAGCGTGATGCTTTTAAACACAAATGGATGCAAACACCAGGGACAAAATCATCATGAAGAAAGTACTCCATGTTACAGAAGCATTTGGAGGTGGCGTTCAAACCGCCCTCTATAGTTATGTTCACTCATCCAGAGACGAGCCTTATCAGCATTTCTTGCTAGCCAGAGCCCGAGAAAACGACTTGACCAATGAGAACAACCACCACATTTTCGTACAGACAAAGTGGGTAGAAGGCGGCTTGCTTCAATTTATTCGCGATGCAAACCACAAGATTGCATCACTTGGCCCCGACGTCGTGCATTTGCACTCGAGTAAAGCAGGATTTCTCGGCCGATTTCTAAAGCTTGGCAAGGCACGCTTGGTTTACACACCGCACTGTTATGCCTTCGAACGTGAAGATATCTCAGAGCTTGCACGCCAGATCTATAAAGCACTAGAGAAAGTAAAACTGAGCAAAATTGATGTGGTTGCAGGCTGTAGCCAACGAGAGTGTGACCTAGCCATTAGCATTGGTGCGAAACGTGCCGAACTGCTCAACAACTACGTGTCTTATCAAAGTGAAGATCGTATAGAGCGAAACAAGCAAGAAGCGCTGAAGCTCGTTGTACTTGGTCGTGTCGCGCCCCAAAAAGATCCTCAGTTTCTTATCAGCACATTGCAGTTCCTTAATCGGTATGCGCTTAACCGCCCGATAGAGATCACATGGATAGGTGGCGGTGACCACGTACTCGAACAGAAATTACGCACTGAAAATGTGGATGTAACGGGCATGCTGCCTCGCGATGAGGTAGTTGAAAAGCTCAAGGGTTCAGACCTTTATCTACATACTGCAGCATGGGAAGGGATGCCGTTAACCATTCTAGAAGCATCCAAGTTACATCTTCCTATGGTTATTCGGACCATCGGCGCAACCAAAGATCTCAACTACCCGTTTTTAGCGCTCACACCTGAAGAAATGGCCAAGCAGATCGCGCATTGTGTCAATCATTATGAAGAGATCGATTTTCGCCAATATACAGCAGAATTAAACGATGCCTTCAGTGAAGAAAAACAGCGCCTCGCACTCAATAAACTTTACGGTTAAATGCCCCTATGTTTCACACTGTTCAACAAAAATTACTGTTGATGCCCAGCGGTAAAAAAAGCTTGTTATCTGCTGGATTAAAAACCGCAATCACGCGTGTGTTGAGTGCGCTATTTGCTTTTTTACTGACTCTGATTGTATCGAAGACCAGTGACGCTTCGACGGCCGGTCAATTTTTCTTTTTATTCAACCTAGTCTCGCTACTCGCCGTCGTTTCTCAGCTAGGTTTTGATGTCTCGTTAGTTCGTTACAATGCGATCGCTTTTAATAACAAAGAGAAGCTTGAACAAAGCCAAAACTATAAAACCGCACTTTATCGAAGTATGGCATTTTGCTTGCTCGTCATAGGCGTTTTGTTGGCAGGGTTTAATCTGTTTCCAGAGCAGCTAAACCAGACTCAATCACCAATGTATGCGATTATTTTATGCTTGCTTTGCATACCTTTCTTGGTGCTTGCGCAAACCAACAGTCGGGTGCTTCAAGCATGTAGAAAAGTCGTATCATCTCTGTTTGCGTTGCAGCTTGGGGTAAGCATGTTGATGGTCATTTTTGTCTTTGCCCTAGACTATATCGGTCAGCAAAATATCAACAATCTAATGACCGCACTGCTTTTAGCGAGCATAGGTGTCGCGGTCATATCTAGTGCCAATTGGCTGGGCTCAGATCAATATCAAACATCGGCTTTCGTACCAAACAAAAAAATGGTCGCTTCTGCCAAGCAAGTCTGGGTTGGCAGTATCTTCACGAATGTTCTTCAGTGGGGAAGCCTTGTTATTGCGGGCTTTTTTATCTCAACAGCGGAACTCGGTTTGTTAGCCGCAGCCCAACGCACATCACTACTGATTGGCTTTGTGCTGATTACCATTAACTTTGTGGTCGCCCCGATGTTTGCGTCTCTCTACAAAGAGCGCCAAATGCGCAAACTGCAGAATCTGAGCCGCTTGGCGTGCCGAGCCAATGTTGGTTTAGCGATTGTACCCGTAATTATTTGCACCCTCTTCCCCGAGTTTGTAATGCAACTTTTTGGTGGAGAGTTTCTCGCCGCGGCACCACTATTAGTCGTCCTTTCTCTGGGGCAGTTAGTCAATGTTGCGACTGGTTCAGTAGGTTTTTTATTATTAATGAGCGGTCATGAGAGAACCATGAAATACATTACAATTTCCTCCGGTACGGTGTCCATCTGCCTACTTGTTACGCTTTGTCAAATGTTTGGTGTGATTGGTGCAGCGTGGGCAATGGCAATTGGCATGGCTATCCAGAATTTAGCTGCACTGTACTTTGTAAAACGTTACTTAGGCTTCTTTCCAATAGGTTAATTATGGCTTTAATACTGGCACGCACGAGTTTTGTTTTAGTCCTGATGCTAACCGCTTCACTCTCTTTGTGGAAAAGCTCTGACCTACACCATACTGCTTACCTGCAAATGGAAACCTACTTAGGCGGATCGAGTACGCTTCACTTTACTTTCAGTTTATTGATCGGCTTTTTATCGGTCTTCACGTTCCCTTCTCTGGTGAGCTCGAATAAAACCGACGTTTTTGGGATTCGTCTTTTGCTACTGCTGTTGGCTATCGTTTCAATGGAAGAAATAAGCCAACTTTTTATTCCAAATCGATCATTTAGTTTTGATGATCTCAGCACCAACTGGATAGGCGTTATCTCAGGTTACTTTAGTGCCAAGTTAATTCGCTTCATCCGCACTCGATCGTTCTAGTAATACAGGAATCTCTGGGGGATTTGGGTATATAATTACGCCAAACAACCAGACTAACGAGTACATCATGCCATCTCATCCAACCAAGATTACTTTTTTTGAATTCTTAACCCCGTTGATCACGTCAGGCAAAAAGACGATAACGATTCGAGATGAATCAGAAAGCCATTACGTTCCCAATACAGAAGTCGAAGTTTTTACCTTAGAAACGGATCGTAAAGTCTGCGATATCAAGATACGTTCTGTAGAACCACTTCACTTTGAAGATATTAATGAGTTTCATGCAGAACAAGAAGCCATCGAACTACCAAAACTCAAGCAGTTAATTAGAGAAATCTACCCAAATACCGACACGCTCTTTGTTATTGAGTATGAGCTGATTAAATAACCCACAACAAATACTAGACGACTGGTCTAATTCATTCTATAGTAAACTTCATGAACGCAAAGACGAATGACACACGCCAACATATTCTCGACGTCGGATACGAGTTGATCGTAAACCGAGGGTTCACGAGTGTTGGTCTTTCAGAGCTATTAAAAAAGGCCGCAGTGCCAAAAGGCTCGTTTTATCATTACTTCAAGTCCAAAGAACAATTTGGTGAAGCGATGATTCAAGACTACTTTACTAAGTATTTTGAGCGTTTAAACGCACGCTTTACCAATACTGAACTGAGTGGCTACCAACGCCTAATGAGCTATTTCGAAGAAATGGTCAAAGTAGAAGACGACGTGTGTAATGCGAACAAATGTTTATTGGTTAAGTTAAGTGCAGAAGTCTCCGATCTCTCTGAGTCAATGCGCTTGGCATTACGCCAAGGAGCAGACAAAACCATTCAAGCGATAGCGGATTGCATTGACATCGGCATTCAAGATGGCTCAATCCCCAATGGTGACAGTGCGTTATTAGCAAGGCAGATATACTACCTTTGGAATGGCGCTAGCTTGCTGAACAAACTTTATCAAGATCAGGCAGCATTGACGCAAAGTCTGACCTATACTCAACACTTACTGCAGAATACGCGCACTTGCCCATAACGGGCGGCGTGGAAGCAGAATGAACACCCTACACACGTTTCACTGTCAGAAAAAGCGTCAGTGTTAACACAGTAAACCTTCCCGCTTTAAATAAGCGGGATATTTTGAAACAAATACTAGACGACCGGTCTAATCAACAAGTGAGATAGATATGACTAACGCAACAAATCGCAGAATCGTACTCGCGTCACGTCCCCATGGTGCACCGACACAAGAAAACTTTCGTTTAGAAGAGGTAACGAAACCGACTCCGAAAGAGGGTGAAATGCTATTGAGAACGGTTTATTTATCTCTAGATCCATACATGCGTGGTCGCATGAGTGATGCCGAATCATACGCTGACCCTGTTGCAATTGATGACGTAATGGTCGGTGGTACAGTTTGTCAGGTAGAAACATCAAACCACCCAGATTACGAAGCAGGTGAATGGGTTCTTGCCTACACTGTTGGCTGGCAAGACTACGCTATCTCAACTGGTGAGATGGTCATTAAACTTGGTAAAGAACCGCAAAACCCTTCTTACGCGTTAGGCGTTGCAGGTATGCCAGGATTTACCGCGTACATGGGTTTACTCGACATTGGTCAGCCAAAACCAGGGGAAACCATCGTGGTAGCAGCTGCTACGGGGCCTGTAGGCGCAACAGTTGGTCAAATTGGTAAAATCAAAGGTTGCCGAGTTGTTGGTATAGCAGGCGGAGAAGAAAAATGCCGTTACGCTAAAGAGGTGCTTGGTTTCGATGAGTGTATTGATCACAAAGCTGAAGACTTTGCAGAACAACTGAAAAATGCCTGTGACAAAGGTATCGATGTTTACTTCGAAAACGTAGGTGGCAAAGTATTCGAGGCTGTAATGCCACTTCTGAATACAAATGCGCGTATCCCACTTTGTGGTTTGATTTCTCAGTACAACGCGACAGAGCTGCCTGAAGGTACCGACCATCTTCCATTACTAATGGGTAAGCTCCTGACCAAACGAATCAAGGTGCAAGGCTTCATCATTTTTGATGATTACGGACATCGTTACGGTGAATTTGCGCAAGATATTAATCAATGGTTGGCAGAAGGAAAGATCCAATACCGCGAACATCTAGTACAAGGACTGGACAATGCGCCAAAAGCATTCATCGGTCTGTTGGAAGGTAAGAATTTCGGCAAGCTTGTAGTACAGATTAACGACCCATTATAAAAAGGGATATGTAAATGATTAAACTTCACCACCTCAATCAGTCTCGTTCAAAGCGCATCATTTGGTTACTTGAAGAGCTAGATGTAAATTACGAGATTGTACCCTATGTCCGTGATTCCGTGACCTTCATGGCACCGCCAGAACTAAAAAGTGTTCACCCATTAGGAAAGTCACCTGTTCTTGAAGATAACGGCGAGATTATCATTGAGTCAGGTGCAATGACCGAATATTTGATTGAGAAATACAGTGACGGAGCCTTTGCTCCTGAGCGTGGTACAAAAGCACACACAGAATATTTGCAATGGATGCACTTTGCAGAAAGCTCTGCAATTTTACCTATGCTGCTAAAAATCTTCGTAAGCAAAGAGCCAAATGAAACTCAGTTTTTATCAGGCTATGCCGACAAGGAAGCAATGAATGTACTAGGCTACTTCGAGCAATCCTTAGAAGGCAAAACTTACCTAGTAGAAGAGCGTCTGACTGGCGCTGACATCATGATGTCTTTCATTGTCGAATTGGTTCAAAAGTTTGGTTTAGTTAATCACTTCCCTAATATTGAACGTTATGGGAAACAGCTCGCGACACACCCAGCATTTGCAAAAGCTGAACAACTTGAAGTGAAGTACTCTTAATTACTTCCCCCCTTTCGCCCCTTTGATGACACGTAAAACTTCATTTAAGGGGCGATATTACTGGCATCGCAGACACGCTAACTGGATAGCGCTCCCCCTCAGTCAATCGCTTTCGAGAACGTCGATTGTTATGTCAATCAAGCTAATGTAGTAAATTTCTGATTCTAATATAGTTTCGACCATAGTCACCATCTATTGAATTGATAAGCAATATCAGTTTTCTCCTCCAGCTTTTCCGTAATAACCTCCTCTACAGTTTCTATGGTATTGAGCCCTGGAGGGGGAAGAAAAATGACAAACAAGAAATTGACTACAGCAGCAGGTTGCCCTGTCGCACATAACCAAAACGTTATGACTGCAGGTCCTCGTGGCCCTCAACTATTACAAGACGTTTGGTTCCTTGAAAAATTGGCACACTTTGACCGCGAAGTGATCCCTGAGCGTCGTATGCACGCAAAAGGTTCTGGTGCTTACGGTACGTTCACAGTAACGCACGACATCACAAAATACACTCGCGCTAAGATCTTCTCTGACATCGGCAAAAAAACAGAACTATTCGCTCGCTTCACTACTGTAGCTGGTGAGCGCGGTGCAGCAGACGCAGAACGCGACATCCGTGGTTTCGCACTAAAATTCTACACTGAAGAAGGTAACTGGGACTTGGTTGGTAACAACACACCAGTATTCTTCCTACGTGACCCACTAAAATTCCCAGACCTAAACCACGCAGTAAAACGCGACCCTCGCACTAACATGCGTAGCTCTACCAACAACTGGGATTTCTGGACATCACTACCAGAAGCATTCCACCAAGTGACTATCGTAATGAGTGACCGTGGTATCCCTGCTTCTTACCGTCATATGCATGGTTTTGGTAGCCACACATTCAGCTTCATCAACGCAGAAAACGAGCGTTACTGGGTGAAATTCCACTTCAAAACTCAGCAAGGCATCAAAAACCTAACTGACCAAGAAGCAGAAGCAATCGTAGGTAAAGACCGCGAAAGCCATCACCGTGACCTTTACGAAGCGATTGAGCGTCAAGACTTCCCTAAATGGAAGATGTACGTACAGATCATGCCTGAGCTAGAAGCGGATGAAGTCAACTTCAACCCATTCGACCTAACACGAGTATGGTCTCAAAAAGACTACCCACTGATCCCAGTTGGTGAGTTCGAACTGAACCGTAACCCAGAAAACTTCTACGCAGAAGTTGAGCAATCAGCGTTCAACCCAGCAGCGGTCGTACCTGGTATCGGCTTCTCTCCAGATAAGATGCTACAAGGTCGTCTGTTCGCTTACGGCGATGCTCAGCGTTACCGTCTAGGTGTGAACCATCATCAAATCCCAGTGAACGCACCTCGTTGTCCTGTTCACAGCTACCACCGCGATGGCGCAATGCGCGTTGATGGCAACTTTGGTTCAACACTAGGTTACGAGCCAAACTACAAACAAGAATGGGCAGAGCAACCAGATTACTCTGAGCCACCTTTACGCATCAACGGCAACGCTGATCACTACGATCATCGTGTAGACGAAGACTACTTCAGCCAAGCGGGTGACCTATTCCGTCTGATGAGCGAAGAGCAACGTCAAACTCTGTTCGATAACACAGCTCGCGCAATGGACGGTGTGCCAGAGTTCATCCAACAGCGCCACGTTCAACACGCATACCAAGCGGACGAAGCGTACGGCAAAGGTCTTGAAATTGCACTAGGCTTAAACAAGTAAGCGAACGCTGCAATCATTACACTGTGTGATTTAAAGACGAAAAAAGGAGGTACTCTACAGTACCTCCTGATTTCAAATCACTAATCCTTAATCACAAGTCATAAACCATGCTCAAGGAGGTTCATTATGATTAACTTAGATTTCTTTAAGCTCTTTGATACCAAAGAACTGTTTATCTATTACTGATTCATCAACTACTGATTTTTAGCGACCGCTTTGATCAGTACTGATGTATCCATGCGACCTAAACCATCACGTTGAAGGTCTGCGTATTGCTCATCCACTTTCTTAGTCAGTGGAAGTTCTAGACCCACTCGCTCAGCTTCTTGCAGACAGAAACCTAAGTCTTTGCGCATCCAATCAATAGCGAAGCCAAAATCGAACTTGTCTTCAGCCATCGTATTTGCGCGGTTTTCCATCTGCCAAGAACCTGCAGCGCCATGCTTAAGCGTTTCTACAACTTGAGCGATGTCCAAGCCTGATTTTTGTGCCAGCAGCAAAGCTTCACTCAGGCCTTGTAAAACGCCTCCAATACAGATTTGGTTTACCATCTTACAGCGTTGACCCTGACCGTTTTCACCCAGTAGCGTCATCTGCTTCGCGTACACATCCATCGCCGGAGACACACAGTCAAAAATGCTTTGTTCACCACCACACATGATGGTTAGAACACCATTTTCTGCGCCCGCTTGACCACCAGAAACTGGCGCATCAATGAAGTGATTACCATACTTAGCACACGCTTCAGCCAGCTCAACCGCTAGGTCTGCAGAAGTCGTCGTGTGATCCACTAACACTGCATCCGCTTTCAAACCAACCAGAATGCCTTCTTCACCGTAAACAACGCTACGAACGTCATCATCATTACCCACACAGGTAAAAACAATGTCACAGCCTTCTGCGGCTTCACGTGGTGTTTCACAAGCCACACCTTGGTATTCTTCAGCCCACTTATCGGCTTTCGCTTTTGTGCGGTTGTATACTTTGGTTTCAAAGCCCGCTTTACTTAGGTAACCAGCCATTGGGTACCCCATCACACCCAGACCAATAAATGCTACTCGTTGTTTTTCCATTGCACGCTTCCCTTAGTTCACCTGACTGAAATGTTTCGTAACATGCTACTAAAGAATTGAAATCATTACTCGTGATTTCTCTTTCCACGGTCTCGATGATCCAGTATTTCAGTTCGTTTATTGCGCCTTCTACACCCCTTTACTTGACGATTAGCATAACAGTCAAAGCACTTAAAAAGGTTTACTACTGCTTAGCATGGAACATCGCTTGCCCACTCTTGTCCTTATTCGACCAGAAATTGATGTTGAACTGAGCATCATCGCTCATCTCAATACGGTGCCAGTACTGCGGTGGGCTTGTAGCAAACTGGCCTGCATTAATCACCACCACCACTTCTGCTTCTGTGGCATTTTCATCAGCAAAGCCGTAGTAAGTCACTTGCCCTTCCATGACGCACAGCTGTCCAAACACTCCCTCAGCGGTATTATGATGAGTCAGTAGCGCTGGTGGCACATTGTCTTTAGTGAAGAAAGGCGTTGAACGTTGAACAGTCCAGTCTTTAGGAATTCTTAGATGCGACATAATGATACCCTCTCTAATTACAATTCTTTTCGTTAAAATCGGTTAAGCCTGAGCGGCTTGAGACAACTCTCGGAGTAGTGGAAATGCTTGCGTAACTTGTTCTCCCGTCACGACGAAGCCCATGAGTCGGCTATTTTCATCTTCTGCTTTCGCGGCAATGCCAGTTTGAGAAATCTGCACGCTCCAGTTCGTCACCGAACTAAAATCGCCTGCCAATTGAATTGGGTAGCTCGGCGTTTTGACCTTTACCATCATAGGCGGTAGTTTCAACTCTGCTTCTTGCTCCAGTAGTTGTTTCCCTAAAACATTGGCACTTAGCACGATCGGTTGGAGATACGGCATCATTCGACCTTGGATCTCGGCGCAATCGCCCAATGCAAATACATTGGCAACTGATGTCTGTAATCGAGCATCTACCTCGATGCCTTTATTGACACTCATCCCACAAGCCTTCGCTAACCAAGTGTTTGCACGTAAACCCGCCGCTGAAATCACTACATCGGCTTCGATTTCCTTACCTTTGCTCAAGCTTGCCACCAGCGAATCTTCCGAGTGATTGATCGCGACAACTCCAGTCTCCAAAGCAAGTTGAATACCTTGCTGCTTAAGTTGATTCTCCAGCGGTAATGCAACAAATTCAGGAATCAAGTTAGCGAGCAAACGGGGATTTGGCTCAACCACCGTAACGGCTTTACCACTGGTTGCGAGATCCATGGCGATCTCGACGCCGATCAAACCACCACCCATTACTAGAATTCGTTTCGCACGGCTAATTTGCTCTTCCGCTAATTGATATTCTTGTAGCGAGTTTAGCGTTATCACCTCAGGTGCTGCATCGCCAGATATTGGTGGCACAAAGGCTTTCGCGCCTGTCGCAAACACCAGTTTGGAATAAGGATAGGTTTGGCCGTTGGCGACCACTTGCTGAGCTTGCACGTCGACATGCTCAACCTTGGTATGGGCGAACAGTTCGATGTTGTGTTCCTGTGCAAACGCCTCACCACTTTTAACTACCAAGTCTCGGGCGGTTTGCTTGTTGCTGAATACATGACTCAAATCGGGCTTGTTGTATTCCGCGCCATCATCAGCAGTAAACACTTGCAGCGGAATATGTGCGTCCATTCGACGCACTGTTTTCACCAATTGGTAAGCCGCAAAGCCGCTACCAATAATCACAATAGGTGCTTGCATATTCGCCCCCTTACCCGTTGTATTCGACAAAGACGTCTTTACCCAAATGGCATTCTGGGCACAAGAAGTAATCTGGCACTTCAGACCATGCCGTGCCCGGTTCAACGCCTTGATTAGGCTCGCCTTTAGCTGGGTCGTATACCCAATTACAAACCGTACAAACCATGCATTGACAATCTGCAGGATGCGCCTCTGTACTAGGGTTGCTAGGAGCAGCATCTACTACCGCCTGTGTTGTCGCTGGCGCAGCGGGTTGTGATTGAACTTGTGGTGCAGACGCAGCAATCGCCGGCGAAATAACGGGACTTGTCAGGTCATGCTTTGCCCACAATTTCGCGATGTTCTGACCATGTTCGCGACATTCACGCATCGCTTTACCATCTGGTCGCCATTTGGTTTTCAAGCTCACTGCGGTTTCAAAACCTGCGTCGGTCAATCGAGCATGGATACGATCCACCGCGCCACCATTCCACCCGTAGCTACCGAATGCAGCGGCCTTTTTCGCTTTAAAGCGCAGACCGGTAATTTCTTCTAGCATGCCAGCGATCTTCGGCATCATGACGTTATTCATGGTAGATGAACCAACCAAGATGCCTTTTGAGCGGAATACATTGGCGAGAATTTCATTCTTATCATGCTTAGAGACATTAAAGACTTTGACCGCGACCCCAGGGTCGACATCGTGAATGCCTTGCGCAATGGCATCAGCCATCATTCGAGTGTTGTTTGACATAGAATCGTAGAAAATCGTAATGCGATCTTCCTGATAATTGTCTGCCCACGCCAAGTATTGCTCGATGATTTGAACTGGATTATCGCGCCATACAATACCGTGTGACGTAGCGATCATGTCGACAGGTAAATTAAAGCTCAGCACTTCTTTGATTTTTGCAGTTACCAAGCTGCTGAATGGCGTTAGGATGTTTGAGTAGTAACGCAAGCACTGTTCCATCAACTCATTTTGATCCACTTCATCATTGAATAAGCGTTCATCGCAGTAGTGCTGACCAAATGCGTCGTTACTGAATAACACTGCATCGCCAGTTAGGTAGGTCATCATGCTGTCCGGCCAATGCAGCATCGGCGCTTCCACGAACACCAATTGCTTACCGTTACCAATATCAATGCTATCGCCCGTTTTTACGGTTTTGAAGTTCCACTCAGGATGGTGATGATGACCCACAATCGACTCAATCGCCGCTTCTGTACAGTAAATTGGCGTGTTTGGAATCTTCTCCATTAATGCCGACAATGCGCCTGAGTGATCTTCTTCTGCATGGTTTATCACGATAAAGTCGATAGACTTAAGGTCGATTTCCATTTCTAAATTTTGGATGAATTGTTGACTGAATCGATGATCGACCGTATCAATCAATACGGTTTTCTCTTCACGAATTAGATAACTGTTGTAGCTGGTACCTTTTGTCATTTTGTATTCTGTGCCGTGGAAGTCTTGAACTTCCCAATCGCGTTGACCTACCCAGTGGATGTTGTTTTTTACGTGAATTGTCATAATTACTACCTTGAATGACGGGATAAACAAAAATAATTTCTTCTTGTATTGCACTGGGCATGCCAACTTTTTATTACTATATATTTCAATATCTTAATTAAAATCCAACTTTGATAAGTGTCATTTGGACACAGTTGAAAATTGTCATTAAGACACTACAATAGTCATATTGACACAATCGGTATTGGCTATGACTTCTTTAATCGCGCAATGGCTACACATCACGCAAGACCTTAACTCGGCGCTCACTCAACAGGCTCGCTTCGATACGTTATTAACGGCGATTCGAGATGTATTGAAGTGTGACTCTTCAGCCCTTCTTTTGTATGAAGACCAGCACTTTAAACCTTTAGCGATCAATGGATTGGCGAAAGAGGTCCTTGGACGCCGTTTCTCTATTGAGCAACACCCAAGATTAGAAGCCATTGCCCGAGCAGGCGATATCGTGCGCTTTCCCTCCGACAGCGACTTACCTGATCCATACGACGGCTTGATTCCAAACCACGATGACAAACTGCATGTCCATTCCTGCATTGGTTTACCTTTGCTGATCGACGATCAACTGATTGGTGCCATTACGATTGACGCCTTCGACCCCAACCAATTTGATGGGCTACGCAACCAAGAGTTACGTTTTGTCAGCGCGTTGGCAGCAGGTGGCTTGCACACTGCACTCCTACTAGAACAACTAGAGACTCAAGCGAGCCTGCCACGTGACTCTTACGCTGAGAAACGCACGTTGAGTAACGAAATCATTGGCAACTCTCAGGGCATGAAGAATCTTCAAGAACAGATTGATGCAGTCGCCGATACGGAATTGTCTGTGTTGGTCATGGGAGAAACGGGCGTAGGTAAAGAGTTGGTTGCCAGCGCTATCCACCATCGCTCTAGCCGCTCGAACAATACTTTGGTTTACCTCAACTGTGCAGCGCTGCCCGAATCAGTCGCGGAAAGCGAGTTGTTCGGACATATCAAAGGCGCATTTACGGGCGCGATCAGCAATCGTAAAGGTAAGTTCGAACAAGCCGATGGCGGCACACTGTTTTTGGATGAAGTCGGCGAACTGTCGTTAGAGCTGCAAGCCAAGTTACTTCGAGCTCTACAATATGGAGACATTCAACGTGTGGGTGATGACCGCCATATTCGAGTCAACACACGCATTGTCGCCGCCACTAACCGTATATTGCATGAAGAAGTGACTGCTGGTCGCTTCCGAGCCGACTTATATCACCGCCTAAGCGTCTTCCCGCTTCATGTTCCACCTCTTCGTGAACGTGAAGACGATGTGGTGTTGTTAGCGGGCTTTTTCGCCGAACGCTTAAGAAGCAAATTGGGATTGAACAGCATTCGTTTGTCTCCCACTTTGGTGCAGGCACTCAAAGACTATTCATGGCCAGGCAACGTGCGAGAGCTTGAACATGTCATTAAACGTGCTGGTGTTTTGGCAAAAGCACGTACTCACGCCATAGACATTGAGTTGGTTGAGCAAGATTTTGATATTCGAACGCCGAATCAGAACATCAAGAATGTTGAAGAAACGGAGCAAAACTCTCGGCGTGAGCTACCAGAAGGTGGATTAAAGCCTGCCACAGATGCCTTCCAAAAAGCGATGATTGTTCGAGCACTGGAAGAAAACCAAGGCAACTGGGCAGCAACGGCACGTCAGTTGGAACTGGACAACGGCAACTTACACCGATTAGCGAAGCGCTTAGGGATAAAATAGACACTAACGAATATCACCTAATATGGCATATTCATCGCCAAACAATGTGCCTGATGCCCAACCGCGCACTCAGCCCACTATAAGTAGTGGGCTGAGTGCTCAGATAGAATAGCCACCTAAGTTTGACGGTATTTTCTTCTAAATTTTATTGTCTTGAACCACCTCACAGATTTAATAACCCTTAACAATAAACACAATAATAGTTAAGGTATTTTTATGAGTCAGATCTAATAAAATTAAATATATAGTATTTATTTTAAGAATCTAAACTTTCAAAGTTCATCATAATAAATACAACCTCTATGTATACACTTTACCTTCAAAAAACATCAAAATATAATCCCTTCGATAAAAACACTTAAATGAATTTAACTGTATAAAAGTGAGGAGAATAAAATATGGGATATGGGGCGACAGTATATTCATTAGATACTGAAAAGGTTTTTAACGTACTAAAGAATGAGCGTAATCCAGAGCTAGAAAAAGCCATCATGGAAAGGTGTCAAGACTCCTTTAAAGTGATTAATGAAATGCTGGAAAGTAGTGGCGAAAGCATCCGAGCTGAAGAGCTTCTTATGCAGATGCTGTCTGAAGAGATAAAATACAGTCACTTGGGTTACGCCTATGCTTACTTGCTTGAAGCTATATGTAAGATAACTGGTTATTACTTGTCCAATAACTCTTGGTATCCATGCGATGTAAACGATTTCTGCGATATCCCATTCACTAACACCGATTATCCCATAAAATTCCCATTGCCTGACGATTTCCCTGTTGTTTTTATGATAAAAAATCAAGATATTCACCAAGATAATGTTGACTTCGGAGGCTTATCAGAGCAACAAATATCTGAAGTCAAGAGCTGGTACACTCATGCAGTCGTAAACAATCGTGACTTGGTATTATTTTATTATTAATTTTAACTATTAATAAATTATCCAATAGTTAAAATGACAATAGAATATTAATAAAACTCTAGCTTATATTAAGATAGAGTTTTATCTATTTAACTGAAATTTTTGTAATTTTAAAAATGTTATATTTCACACCTAATTTATAGACTCTGTGTATAGTGTGTTCAAAGGCAATGTGAACTCATAGGATCAAAATCAAGTTCTAATTTTTAGAAGAAAAACCGATCTGCTTGTGTCAAAATGCGCCATCCCAACCAAAAAGTCTTAATGTAATGAACTACCAAGCTGCTATTTTTGATATGGATGGTTTGCTCCTTGATACTGAGCGCGTCTGTATGCATATTTTCCAAGAAGCATGTGAAGCCCAGAACCTACCCTTCTATAAAGATGTTTATCTTTCAATCATTGGTCGCAATGCAGCGGGCATTGAAGTGATTTTTCGTAAAGCTTATGGGGATGATCTTGACCGCTTACACCAAGAGTGGCGCGACCGTTACGACGCTGTGGTTAAGCACCAAGCGATACCAGTAAAAGAAGGGGTGATTGAGCTGCTTGAGTGGTTGAAAAGCCAAGGGTTGCCAATTGCAGTCGCCACTTCTACAGCAAAAGAAGTGGCACAGAAGAAGTTGGAGTTAGCGGGCCTAAGCAAGTATTTCGACAACTTAACGACGGGCTGTGAAGTGTCACACGGCAAACCTGATCCAGAGATCTACCTGCTTGCAGCAAGTCGTCTAAGCGTAGATCCAACCAAATGTCTCGCCTTTGAAGATTCAAATAATGGCGTGCGTGCTGCGGTAGCAGCGAACATGATCACTTATCAAATTCCTGATTTGGTTGAGCCTTGCAACGAAATAAAACAATTAGGCCATACCGTCGCACCTTCACTGCATGATGTGTTGCACACGTTAAAACAAACTCGCTAGGTTTACTTGTCATCTGTTCTCTAGAAGCTCAGCAATTTAGCTGAGCTTCTTTCTCGAAACCTCTCCAATACCGTAAAACCAAACAATTCTGCCACCCGCTTAGCGAGATTATTTTCACCTTAACTCTGGTTCATCACGATTTTTGATTTAACTCACGCAATCGCATGAAATAAGGTATTTGAGTGATCAAATAGCGGAACTGACCAGTACAAGCTTGCAACAAAACGTCAATATACCGATTGAAGCACGTTTTTGGAGTGAAAATTGGCTGATAATGAGAACTATTGGATAAGATCAATCCAAGTCAGCCTAAAATACAAAATGGAGAGTGTTATATGTCTTTACGTTTATTAGCAACAACCTTCGCATTAGTCGGAATGAGCTTTGGTGCCCAAGCCAGTGCCGAGTGTGAAGTGTCATTAGATGCTAACGATATGATGCAGTTTTCTACTAAAACATTGAGCGTACCAGCCACTTGTAAAGAGGTAAAACTGACGCTGAATCACACAGGTAAGATGCCAGCGCAATCGATGGGTCACAACGTGGTCATCTCTGACACAGCCAACCTGCAAGCAGTCGGTACTGATGGCATGGCAGCTGGAGCAGAAAATAACTACGTAAAACCAAATGATGATCGCGTCTACGCTCACACAAAAGTAATTGGTGGCGGTGAAAGCACCAGCATTACGTTCAGTACTGAGAAAATGAAAGCCGGCGGTGACTATTCATTCTTCTGTTCATTCCCGGGGCACTGGGCAATCATGCAGGGTAAATTTGAGCTAAAATAAAAGATTTAGCCAAGCCAAAAGAAGACTCATTACAGGGAAGCCAAGGCTTCCCTTTTTGATAGATAAAATAGCAATTGAGAAAGGTCTAACACGTCTGGAAACGTGACCAAGAAACATAGCAAGTAAGAAACCCTTGCTCCATTGAGATTAAGTTCTTTTACGAAAACTCATGGGTAAAAATCGGTTTTTTGTTTTGCCTTTCCGAGACACTACTAAATGATAAAAGTCATTCAATACCATGTAACTCTTTCCAGTTTCCTGGATGAACCACATAGCCGAACAGAGCATGCCCACCATAAACCAATTCAGTTCCTTCCGGTATCCACAGCATCTGACCTGGGTGCACAAAATGTGTTTCACCATTTGCGGTCAGCTCGAAACAGCCTTCAATCACGAAAATAACTTCATCATAAAGCACCGTCCAAGCCACTTGAGCGTCTTCCCATTTAGCAAAGCCTACGCCAATGTTTGGTGAAATTTCCGGGCTTAACGCTCGGGCTACGTACGCCATTCCCGGCGTATCACCACGAACATTAAAATCTAGGTTTTTACTATCAACGAGTTTGACTTGCTTCATAATTCACTCCGGCTTTGCCATTTTGCTAATTGGATACGCGTTTTTACTCCCATGCCTAAAAAAGGCTCTGGCGGATTCAAACAAGGCATTCCTGTCACTTGCTGTATGTCATCCAATGATTTAGATGTCGCACCAACGACATAGTCAGCTAACAGCGTTCCAGAAATGGTTCCCCACGCAGCGCCAACACCATTGTCACAAGCGCTGGCATAAACACCTTCATCTAATTGCCCAAAAAAGTTAGTAAAGTTACGAGAGATGGCATATACCCCACCCCATGTGTGAGTAAATGGTACGTCGGCCAGCTCGGGGTAACGCGCCAAAAAGACTTGACGATGATCGTCTCGGATTTGCTCTCTGACTTTATCGTTCATGCTTGAGCCATACTTCGGCACGTATTTGTAAGTATTGCGGATCAAAATACGTCGATCAGCGGTCATACGTAACGTCGTTCCCGCATGATCAGCTGGGGTTAGGCCCCAATTCAGCTCACCTCCGTATCGTTGCATTTCTGCGTCGGTCAATGGACGCGTCCAGCTTGCAAACGTCATCACTGGCAGTAATCTGTTTTTAAGATAACCAAACTCCCGAGTAAAAATGCTGGTGCCAAGTAACAGTTCAGTGGTTTCAACAGAACCACTATCTCCATGTAATACCCAGTAACCGTTTTCTTTACTGAGCTTGCGGATTGGCGAGTTCTCTAACACCTCGACGTTCTCTGGAAGGCTTTCCCCTAGCCCACGCACCAAAGCAGCAGGTTGCATTAAATAACCACCTGGCGTGTAAATTGCGCGGCTGTAGTAGTTTGTTCCCAAGACTTTCGCCAGCTCACTGCCATTAACATGGAAGTATGGTTCGCCAAGGTCTTTCATTAGGTGCTCAAAGTGATCGAGATACGCTTCACCGCGCGCCCCTACGGCTCCTTGATATTTGCCCTTTGCTGACCACTGACAAGAAATACTGTGCTTCGACACTAAAGTGTTTAGCTGAGCAATCGCAGAACGGTTGAGTGATAATAACTTTTGCTTGTGCTCAGGGTCGGGATGCTCAAGTGAAAACTTATGAGGCAAATCGATAACAAAGCCCGAATTTCTTCCTGAAGCCCCTTGGCCGATACGTTGCGCATCAATCAGTATAATTCGTGCATTAGGCATAAGTTCAGCTAAACGTCTTGCCATAGCTAGGCCTGCGAAACCGGCACCTAACACGGCATAGTCAGCACTTTGTTTACCTTTTAACGCCGATTTTTCTGGAATACTTGGCAACGCATGGTACCAACCACACGTCACGTCATCATTGGGTAAATGAATCATCTTTTTTCTCCGCTACGCTGCTGACAGTTTCAATGACAATTGATCTAGCCAAGGGCCGCGTAATGACTGTACTTTTCTTCCTAGCAACGCAAAACCGAGCATTGCTCCTTCTGGTGAATAAAACGCAGCGGTCAATTCATCTGCTTGGGTCTCGATGTACCATTGTCCCTGTTCTTCAGCGGCTACCGTGAAAATCGTGAGTGGAAGAATCGGCGTTTTTACAATCACTGGAGTTGGTGTTAACGAGATAGGGGCGACATCGCCTAGCAAGCTTTTCGCTACAGAAGGGATCATTTGATTAATCGGTGCAATATAGGGCTGCCAACCTTGCTCAGTTTCAACACAGTCACCTAGCGAGTAAATATTCTCATCACTCGTCTGGCCGAATTGATTCACTTTAATGCCGCGGCCCACTTCGAGCCCTGCTTGCTCAGCCAGAGAAACATTTGGCTTGAGTCCAACCGCGCTCAGCACTAGATCTGCTTCAATCTGCTTGCCACTGTTTAGATGTAAAACCGCACTAGATTCCGACCTTGGTTCGATTCTGGTGATACTGTCTTGTAGAGCCCATTGCACGCCTCGATCGGCAAGTGCGCTTTGTAATGATTCACCCAACTGTTGCGGGATCAAACGCTCCATTGGCCATTGACCCAAACCGATAACTGTTACTTCATAACCGCTTTCGATCAGATCATTTGCGAACTCACAGCCAATTAAGCCATCACCTAGGATCGCGATGCGCTTTTTGTCTTGCAGCTCCGCTCTGAAACGGCGGTAATCAACTAAGTCGTTCACACTCATAACCCAAGAGCGATCGCCCTCAATTGGGATTTCAATCGGTGATGCACCTGTTGCCAGTACCAAGCGGCTGTAGGCGTATTTACCGATGGAGGTATGTAACGTTGAATTGGCACGATCGATCTGTTCAACACGGGTATGCGGGTAAACTCGGATATTGAGACGGCTTTCCCACTCCAACGCGCTCTCACTTTGTAGCGCGTCGCCGTCTTTATTCATGACCAGTGCATTAGACAATGCTGGTTTGCTGTACAAAGCGCCATCATCAGCGGTAAAGACAGTGATCGGAACCGTCTCAGATTGCGCTCTAAGTGCCGCCGCCAACTGGTAACCACTGTGGCCACTACCGATGATAACGATAGGGTCATTTGAGAATACAGGTTGAGTAACTTCAGATGGAAGAGGCTGAGCCGTATTTGGCTGAACAGACGCTTCTACCGACACCGAAGACACAGCTGCAACCTCTTCTAGTGGCGCATCGTCGGTGATTTCGATCATTTCAAAATCGGCCTTACCCACTAAACAGTCAGGACATAACCAGTCATCCGGTACATCTTCCCATGCTGTTCCTGGTGCAATTCCATCGGATGGCCAACCTTGTGCTTCATCATAGATTAAGCCGCAAATAATACAGAGCCACTTTCTCATCACTTATACTCCAACTACCTTGTTCAGAATTTCCGTGTTTACAAACCGCTGTCAGATTTGTTGTGATTCCATCAACCTCGTCCTAGCTTGTGGTCTGAAATCCAAGCCGGTACGAGGTGATGAAAATACAGTTACACGGTAGCTATACGTTGCTGTCTTGCTGCAAACGAATGGCAATATTGCGTGTCTGGACGTAGCTATAAATCGCTTCTTGTCCTTTTTCTCGCCCAAACCCGGACAAGCCCACGCCACCAAATGGTGTTTCGATGCCACCAGCAAACCATTCATTGATGAACACTTGTCCACCACGCAGTTGCTGTGCCACACGCAATGTTTGGTTTAGGCTTTCACCAAAGACACCAGCGACCAGGCCAAAATCGGTGCCATTCGCGATTTCAACGGCCTCTTGCTCGGTTTCAAACGGTGTAATTACCAGTACAGGACCAAACACTTCTTCTTGAGCAATACGCATATCTGGTGAGGCTTCAATCACCGTCGGTGCCACAAAGTAACCCGACAAATCAGGGGCGTATCCACCCGTTAGGATGTTCGCGCCGTCGGCTTTTGCTTGTTCTATCATTTCAAGCACGCGCGCTTGTTGATCAGCCGATACCAACGGTGTTATATCCGGCTGGCTTTCACCTTGACCAATGGTTAGGTCTTGCGCCATTTTCACTACCGCCGCTTTTACTTCTTCATAACGCTCTTTTTGAATTAGCAAACGAGACATTGCCGAACAAACTTGACCAGCGTTAAAGAAAATACCGACTTGAACGCTTTGTAAAAGCGTTTCGAGACTCACATCTTTCAGTGCGATAGCGGCCGATTTACCACCCAGCTCCATCACAGATGGTGTGGCGCGTTGCGCTGAATCTTTCAGTATGCGTTGGCCGGTCGGCACAGAACCTGTAAAGACAATTTGATCAACGTCTTGATGCTGCACCAAGTGGCTGCCAACTACGGAGCCTTTGCCACATAGCAAGTTAATCGCGCCTTTTGGGAAACCCGCTTTTTCAATCGCTTTAATCAACAACGTCATAGCGAGTGGGGAAATCTCTGGCGATTTGATCACCACTGCGTTACCAGCAGCTAATGCAGGTGCTAATGAGCGTGCACAAATAGAAACTGGGAAATTCCACGGCACAATCTGCACTGACACACCAAACGGCACATATTGGGTGAAATCGACATAATCTTTACCCAACGGAATTGACGTGCCTTCCAGCTTGTCGGCCATGCCAGCGTAGTATTCGAAGTAACGTGCCGATTCTAAAAACTCATCTTTGGCATCTTGCAAAGATTTCCCATTTTCACGGCAGGCAACTAACCCACCTTCATCAACCATTTCACGAATAGCCGCGGCGGCTTTTAACATCCACTCGGTTCTGACGGCTGGACGAACGTCCGAAAGAACGCCTTGATTGACTACTCGACGTGCCGCTGCCATTGCGCGATCTGCATCGGTGATAGTGGCTTCTGCAACCGTCGCATACGCTTCGGCTGTGCCAGGGTTCATGACGGTCAGCGCTTGCTCTGAATCGCACCACTCACCATCAATATAATTAAGGTAATGCATCATATTACTGCTCCAGTGCCGCTTTCACTTGCTTTGCCAACCAGGTTTGAAAGAAATGCGTCGGAACATCCATTTCTGGTGAGAACACGCCACCACCAAAGCCAGGTGAGTAACGACCTTCCTGCATACCTTCGACCGCTCCAATATCTTCGCCGAATACGACTCGCCATGACTCAACGGTAGCAGTACGGCACGCAGCGAACTCATCTTTCGTTGCTTCATCACCCACATAGAAAACACGTAGGTGCTCAACACTCTTATTCGCAGTGATTGGTTCAATCATCATTGCAAAGGCATGATCGGCTTGAATACCAAGCAACACGTTTGGAAAGAGTGCAACATATTCTGCATGACGCAGTTTATCTTCTGGCCAGCTTGGAAATTTAGGTAAGTGTGTACCTGCAGTATCAGAGAGGTTGTATGCGAGACTACCTTGGCCAGCGAAACGCTCTGCAAACATGATGTTGTAGTGATCCTCTAGGCGAGAATAACTGTTCAAACTCGGATGCACCCAAGGTAAGTGGTAAGCTTCACAGTAGTTTTCTACGGCAAGCTTCCAGTTACTTTTCACTTCTATCTCTAAGTTGCCACCCATGTTCACGCGGCGAAGAAGCCCTAATCCTTCTTCACCTAAGAATTGCTGCCAACGTTGCTCTAGCGGCGCGATATGCTCTTCAAAGCTTTCAGCATTGCCCGATAAGTTGACGAATACCATGTCCATCCAAACGGCTGAACGAAGTGGCTTAAGGCCATGTTTTTCACACTTAAATCGGTCATCTTTGTGTTTTGCGATACCACCAATGTGTGGTGTGCCTTTTAGATTGCCGTCAAGATCGTACGTCCATGAATGGTAAGGACAGCGAATCATGCCTTGAACTTCGCCTGCCTCATGCACCAGCTTCATACCACGATGACTACATACGTTGTGGAAAACTTGGACTTCACCTTGGCGATTTCTCATCATGAGTAGTGGAAGATTCATGAAATCAAGTGGCATCACATAACCATTTTTAAGCAGGTCTGATGCAAAACCAATACATACCCAAGTGTTACCAAACACCTGATCACGCTCAAAAGTAAAATACTCTTCGCTGGTGTAGGCCTGATTCGGCATTCCTGTTGCTTCACTGATTGGGTTCAGTACATTATCAACAAGTTCAACAGGAATAATGGTTTGGTTGACATTGCTCATATTCTTATCTCCGAGAGTCGAGTTGCATCCAGTGCGTACAACATCGTGTTGTGTTAGTGGAGATGATTTTGATTAACAACCCGGCAACAAACAAACGACTTTTTCGCCGGGCTTGGATGAGTTTTTGTCATTCATGCATTGATCTCGAACAAAAAAATAACCTTTTAATTAACAATGATCTTCTTGTCATGATTAATACTCATTAACCGATGAGTATTAATCAGTTGAAACACAAAAGCCCTCTCTCTACTCTCTTTCAAAAATTAACAATAACGCAACAAACAATAACGCTAAAACAAACGCACTGTGAGGGATGCCTATGAGAGCAACATCTGGGATATTGAAAGGACTCAATCCGACTGTGACTATCGCATCAAAGATCGTCGTTATCGGTTTTGTACTTTTCTGCGCCATTCTCGCCAACCAAGCGGGCCAATACTTCGAAACGATTTCCGGCATTTTGCTGCAGAATATGAAGTGGTTTTACATCGGACTTGTTTCACTCGTTGTCGGTTTTCTTCTTTACCTTATGGTTAGTCGATATGGACATATTCGTTTGAGTAAAGATGACGAAAAACCAGAGTTTAGTTATTTGTCTTGGGTATCCATGCTTTTTTCCGGAGGCATGGGGATAGGCTTAATTTTCTGGTCGGTCGCCGAACCGATGTGGCATTACGCTGACAACCCATTTACTCAAGGCCTGACCAATGAAGCCGCAACAACATCAATGAAACTGACATTCTTTCACTGGGGTCTACATCCTTGGTCTGTCTTTATCATTGTTGCACTCGCATTAGCTTACTTTTCCTACCGTAAAGATCTGCCTTTTACCCTACGCTCTATCTTGTACCCTTTGATTGGTGATCGTATTTATGGGCCTATCGGGCACACGGTTGATATCCTAACAGTCGCGGTGACTGCTTTCGGTATCTCTCAAACCTTGGGGATGGGAGTTATCCAAATAAACTCTGGTTTGAATCAAGCCTTTGGTCTAGACATTAGTTTGGGGATTCAACTCTTTATTATCGTTTCCCTTTGTACTTGTGCGGTTGCGTCGGTGCTATCTGGTGTAGGAAAAGGTATTCGCCGTTTATCAGAATGGAACATGCTGCTTTCACTCGCACTCGTGCTAGTCGTACTTTACATTGGTCCAACTCGCTATATCTTAAATACGCTACTCGAAAGTACGGGGCTTTATGCACAAAACATTGTCGGTATGAGCTTATGGAGCGATGCACAGAATGACTCTGGCTGGCAAAACTGGTGGACGGCTTATTACTGGCCTTGGTGGATGACTTGGGCGCCTTTCGTTGGCATGTTTGTAGCTCGTATCTCTAAAGGACGCACAATACGTGAACTTATCGGTGGCGCATTAATCGTACCTACGCTAATCACGTTTTTATGGATTTCAGTATTTGGTGGTGCAGCGTTGAAGGTAGAGCAAGACGCTCGTGTTGCTCATCAAGAGCAAGTCACTGCGGCACAAGAAGCCAAACAAACACCACCTGCGGATTTTTCTGGCGGCCCGATTCTTGAAGCGACTAAAGCCGATACGACACGCGCTTTGTTTACGCTATTCGACAATCTAGATACAGGTATGTTTGGTAAACTACTTAGCGTGCTTGCGTGTCTATTACTCGGTACTTATTTCATTACCTCCGCAGACTCGGGTACCTTGGTTCTATGTACCCTCGATGCCGCTGGGCACAGTGAGCCTCCTACCTCTATACGCGTATTGTGGGGGATCATGATCGCAGCCATTGCGGGAGTACTTCTATACGCAGGAGGGTTAAAAGCAATGCAAACGGCCTCCATTATTGCCGGTTTCCCTATCGCCATTTTTATCGCAGTGATGAGCTTAACGCTGTTTCATAGTATTCGACGCGAACCTAAGCCATGGGCAATGCTTCCTGAGCATGTTCACCCAGAGCAAGAGAAACTTGATGGTCCTGTTGAACCGCTTGTTGAAAGCAAAACAGTGGTTTCCGAGCCTATCGCTTCAACATCCTCACTAAAAGATGATTCCACACTCAATCAGGGACCAGTACTAAGTTAGTGCGTCGTTTCATCAATCAATTAAAACAAAGCGGGAACTGGTACTCCCGCTTTTTAACATGACCAAACTCTGTTATTTTCTCTGCTTATTGATTTAGGCTAAACCTCGATCACCCACCTCATCTGGCAACTGTTGCAAAAGCCACTCTCTAAAACGCTTGACGCTTGCTGGGATTAAACCTCTATTTTTAGGTTCAAGCATAGAGAAATTGGAAGGTGTTGAAAGCACGTGTTCGACTGGCCTAACTAAAGCACCGCTTTGTAAATAGTCGTCCACTAATGACCCCCAGGCTAACGCGATTCCCTGACCATTAATTGCCGCTTGTAACAGCATTGGATAGTTATTGATGTTCATGCGATTACGAGGCGAAATATTTGGCAATCCTACACTCGCAAACCACTGCTCCCAATTCACCCAATCTCTTTGAGACTCTTCCAGATAGAGTAACGTTTTATTGAAGATTTCTTCTGGCTTACTAGGCTGGCCGATTTTCTCTAGATAAAGCGGGCTACACACAGGGAATACTTCTTCTGAAAATAGCGTTGTCACGTCCATTTCCGCAGGTGGAGTGCGACAATAAAACAAGGCGATATCGCAATCTAATCGGCGTAAGTCCAACACATTATCTGAGGCCAATATCCTTATATCGATGTCATCATGTTCATTTTGAAATTGAGCAACCTTAGGCAACAACCACAAGGCTGCCATTGCATTTGTCGTCGCAACCGTGATCTTTTGTTCGCCCTGCCACTTCTTCACTTCACCCGTGATTTGAGCAATATCGAGCAAAGATTGGCTGACAGCTTGATAATATTGAAGACCTGTAGGCGTTAAATTAATGCTTCGATTGGCTCGCGTGAACATAGCCTTGCCTAAGTATTCTTCTAATTGTCTAATTTGGCGACTGATAGCACCTTGGGTCACGTTTAGCTCGTCAGCGGCTAATGTAAAACTCAAGTGCCGCGCCGACGCTTCAAACGCAACGAGGCTATTTAAAGGTGGGAGGGGTTTGATTTTCATGTATCTTCCAGTAAGGCAGTATTGTAATTATTTTTATTCCCGGCAATCTTATGTTGCACGTGGATAATGCCATTCTGGACAACACCTCAAAAACGACAATTTATAAATGATAAAAAATAGAGATGAATCATAAATTGTTGTGAGAGAGACTGCCGTATACAGTTTCGTGGCTACAACGAGCACAAAAAGAGGAGCAGTTACTCCTCTTTTGTCTAGCCTTTTGCTCACTTTGTACGAGTTAGCCCATTTACCCTATTGCCAGTTTAGTACTCGCGTAACGCGCTTTTTTCTTTCTTGGACTGGCTAAGAAGTACGCTAATGTAAGAGGCCCTAATCGTCCCATAAACATCATGAAGATGATCACTAACTCACCCGGTTCGGACAAACTGCCCGTTAAGCCTCGCGATAACCCAACCGTACCCAGTGCCGAGACCGCTTCGAACATAATGTCTAACATAGACGCTTTCTCTGTCAGTAACAGCGTGAATATGGCAAACCAAGTCACCCCCACCGAGATCAGAGTCAGCGCCAATGCCTTGCTGATGGTCTCTTTGGGAATCTCGCGTTGAAAGGCATAGGTTGCTTCATCGCGACGCAAATAGCTGTAAGTCGCCAAGACTAACACTATAAATGTCACAACTTTAATGCCACTTGCCGTACTCAATGATCCACCGCCGATAAACATCAACACCAGAATGATCGCCGTTGTGGCATCTTCCAACTGATCGATAGCTAAAGTGTTGAACCCTGCCGTTCTTGGCGTCACCGCTTGAAACCACGATGCCCACCATTTCCCTGCTTCGCTCAACGGGGCAAGCGTGTTGGGGTTGTCATATTCAATCAGATAAATCGCGATAAGTGCCACCACGTTAATGATCATCGTGCCTAAGATCATCATTCGACTGTAAACGGTGAGTCGATGCCAACGGCGATTGCGTTTTAAGTCAATCCAAACCGAGAAGCCTAAACCACCAATAATGAACAAACTGGTAATGGTGAAGTTAACGACCGGGTCGTCCACGTAAGGCATTAAGCTATCGGCACTCAACGCAAAACCTGCATTGTTAAACGCACTGATGGTGTAGAAGAAACCATGGAACAAACTGGTTTCCCAGCCCAGCTCTTCACTCCAATAAACGCTCAAAATAGTGAAACCAATAAGTTCAACGAGCAGAGCGAACATCAATACAGATTTAGCAGTGGCAATGAGTGTCGATGAATCAGTCTGGTTGAACGCCTCTCTCGCGACTGCTCGCTCCAAAAAGCCAATTTTTCCGCCCAGAGCCAGCAAGGTCACGATAGCAAACGTCATCAAACCTAGGCCACCACATTGAATCAGGAAAGCAATAACCACTTGCCCAAAAGGCGTAAACGCCGTGCCCGTGTCCACCACAACTAATCCCGTCACCGTAATGGCCGATGTTGCTGTAAACAGGCTTTGAATCCAAGTGATGGGCTCTGTGGTGGCAATCGGCAGTTTGAGTAAGACCGTGCCGAGCATGATCAAGCACGCAAAGCTGAGGCTAAGTATTAATGGCGGTGCGCCCAACAATTTTTTGCCCGCTTTGGGTTTTCGCTCGATTGGGATAACAGAGGGATGCCACAAAACCATGTTACACCAACCTTGGAGCGACGTATTTCAGCTCAGCGCGACTACCGCAAAGCAACAGCGTGTCGAACTCATTAAGCACAAACTCATCATTGATATTGGTGTAGACGGCTTCTTCGCGCTTCACCAAGATAGGCTGAATGTTGTAACTGCCTCGGCTGATCAACTTAGAAAGCGGCGTATCGTGCAGATTGGATTTAACGTGGATTTCCACCACATACAAACCATGCCCCATTTCCAAATAGTTGTTCACCATCGGATAGTTGAGTGCCTGCGCGACTCTTACGCCCATCTCCTCTTCCGGATGAATAATGCGTTGTACACCAAGCTTAGACACGATGGTGTGGTGTGCTTTGGTGCTCGCTTTGACCCAAATAGATTTCACACCCAGATTTTTCAGCGCCAGCGTACACAACAAACTGGCTTGCATGTCTTCGCCAATCGCCACCAACACCACATCACTGTTCGCTAACGCTAACTCTCTGAGTGCACCTTCGTCTGTTGCGTCACATATGACCGCTTGCGTTAACTCTTCGACGTATTTTTCGACGATTTTCGGGTCGCTATCCACCCCCGTTACGGTGTGTCCAAGATGAATAAGTTCTAAGCTGGCGGCAACGCCAAATCGCCCTAGACCAATTACTGTAAAGTGAGCCATATCAATACCTAACTGTGTTTTATGTATAGAAAATGCTAATGCGTTAAGGGTTAGACTGATTTTCCGTCACGGAAAATAGGCAACACGAATCCTGTTCGAGTGCCGATAACCAGCACTAAACCTTGGCATTAACGTTGATTAAATTTGGAATTTAGTGGTGCTTGGACGCCTCTAGCACTAAACGATAACCCAACCCCGGCTCGGTTTTTAATAGCCGCTGTTCATCAGCACTATCGTTCAGTTTTTTGCGTAGTTGACTCACTAACACACGTAAGTAGTGAGTATCTTCGACATGACTTTTTCCCCAAATCACCGCTAGCAAATGAGTTTGCTCAATGAGTTTTCCCGGCTTGAGAATCAACTGTTCAATGAAAGAAAACTCTTTCTTGGTGAGTGGAATTTCCCTCTGATCCAACCAAAATTGGTGAGTACTTTTGATGATTTTGACTCGGCCAGCCACCAGCTCATCAGCGACGGTTTGCTCATCCACCAAATCTCGAACCAGCACTTTGATGCGCGCGATGAGCTCTTTTACGCCAAAAGGCTTGCTCAAGTAATCATTCGCGCCTGCTTCTAAAAGGCGGATTTTTTCCTCTTCTTGATCGCGAGCTGTCAGCACTAGCACTGGCGTTTTATACGTCTGACGAAGCGTAGTGAGAAACTCCGCCCCATCGCCGTCGGGCAAGCCTAAATCTAGCAGAATGACGTGCGGCGAATACGCTTCGAAACACGCTTTGGCTTCTGCAATGGTACTCGCGCCAATGTAATCAAACCCTTCAGCAGACAGCGAAATTCGAATAAAGGTATGAATGCGAGGCTCATCGTCCACGACTAAAACTTTGTAACTCACGCCTGCTCTGCTCCTTGATTGAGTGGAAGTCGAATGCGGATCAGCGTCCCTTCTGATACTGGCATAGATTGAATATATCCTTGGTGTGCGGTGATGATGCCTTTGGCAACCGCGAGTCCCATTCCGGTGCCTGAATCGGCCGATTTGTTGTTCGCGCCGGAATAGAAAAGGTTGAATATTTTTTCCGCATCTTCAGCTTTGATGCCAATCCCCATGTCCCGAACATCAATCACGCACGACGAACCCTGCTTAGAAAGTGAAACCTCAACAGATTCATTCTCTGGCGAAAATCGCATGGCATTATCCAGCACATTAAAAATCGCTTGTTCGATGAGCGAACGACTTACTGACAAATAGCCAACGGCATCATCCATATTCATGGATACTTTCTCGGTGTAATTCGGCAAACGAGAAACCGCATCCCGCACAATATTCGCAATAGGCTCATCTTTTTTGGTAATTTTTAATGTGCCGTGCTGGAGCTTAGTCGCCTGTAAGAGGTTCTCGATATATTGATGCAAGCGATGGCTTTCTGAAGTCGCACTGTCGAGCAATTCTTTACGCTCTAAGTCATCGAGCTTGGGCATGTACTCGTTGAGTGTGGTCAGTGTTCCAATAATGGTTGCTAGCGGCGTGCGTAGGTCATGGGACACCGATAGCAGGATGCTGTTTTGCAGCTTGGTTTGTTTTAACTCTCCCTGCTGCCGACGATAAAGATCCGCAAAGGTGCTGGTGATAAAAGCCACCACCATAAACACGACTAAATTAAAAATGTCTTCCGGACGAAACATCTGCAAAGAGTAACGAGGCGTCGTGAAAAAGAAGTTGAAGCTCAACGCTTCGATCACCGCCGCCGCATAAGCGAATCGCGAGTTGCATTGAAACGCCACTACCACGACCGCTAACTGTAAAATCAGCAGGACTGCGGCTGTAGAGCCAAACAGTTGGTCTAACAGCCATGAGACGACAACCGCACCAACAATCACGGTAGTAGAAAAGAGAGAGGTGTTATCTCGCCATTGAACAAACATAAAATACATCAACCAAAATTCGATGTAGAAAACTTTAGCAAAAGCCCATTCGGAGTTCGCGTAAAAAAAGCGTAAAAAATTCAATAACGACAGTGAGTTATAAACATAATCATCATTAAGTTGGCCTAACTCAATGAATAATCACAAGTTAACGTTGCCCATTAACGCCTACTTACTCGGTATAAACGACAGACACAAAAAAGAGGAGCATTTGCTCCTCTTTCGTGTAGCGTCATATTAGATGACTTGCAGTTGAGCATCACCTTGCTCAGACAAAAATCCGCCGGTTTGATGCTTCCACAACTGAGCGTAAACACCACCCAATTGCAGCAGCTCGTAATGCGAGCCTTGCTCAATGATTTTGCCGTCATCCATTACAATCAAACGATCCATCGCGGCAATCGTTGATAAACGGTGAGCAATCGCAATCACTGTTTTTCCTTCCATCAGAACTTCAAGGTTTTCTTGAATTGCCGATTCTACTTCTGAATCAAGTGCAGACGTTGCTTCATCCATGATCAAAATTGGCGCGTTTTTCAGCAGAACGCGAGCAATCGCCACACGTTGACGCTGACCACCAGACAGCTTCACACCGCGTTCACCCACTTCAACGTCATAGCCAACGTTACCTTGCTCGTCTCGTAGAGATTGAATGAAATCATGAGCATGTGCTTTCTCAGCAGCTGCGATAACGGCATCCATTGAAGCATCTGGATCACCGTAAAGAATGTTCTCTTTAATTGAACGATGCAGCAAAGAGGTGTCTTGCGTGATCATACCGATGTGTTGGCGAAGCGACTCTTGTTCGACTTGAGAAATGTCCTGTCCATCAATACAAATCTTACCGGTATTTACGTCGTAAAAACGCAGCAACAAGTTGACCAACGTGGATTTACCTGCCCCAGAACGACCGACAATGCCGACTTTTTCGCCCGGTTTGATAGTCAGGTTCAAGTTCTCAAATACCGCCTTCTCGTCACTGTAGTTAAAACCTACGTGATCAAAGCAGATCTCACCTTGGGAGATTTGCAAAGGCTTAGCATTTGGTACGTCTTTCACTTCAACATCGTTTGAAATCGTATTAATACCGTCTACTACTGTACCGATGTTTTCAAACAGTGCGCTAACTTCCCACATGATCCACTTCGACATACCTTGTACGCGCAATGCAATACTGATGGCAATCGCAATAGCACCAATTGTTACAGCGTGATCTAGCCATAGATAAACCGAAATGGCACTAATAGACATCAGCAGCAAATAGTTGATGGCATCCACACTAAACAGTAAACAAGTCACCATGCGCATTTGACGGTAAACCGTCACCAAAAATTGCTTCATGCTGCTTTCTGCGTATTCCAACTCTCGTTGCGAGTGCGCGAATAGCTTTACGGTAGATATGTTGGTGTAAGAATCGACAATGCGCCCAGTCATTACAGAACGAGCATCCGCTTGCTCTGTCGCTACTTGTTTCATTTTAGGGATAAAGTAGAACTGGATAACCGCGTACATTCCTATCCAAATCACAATAGGTAGCATTAGCAAACCATCGGCTTCGCCCATCATCCAAAGCATCGAAAGAAAATAAACGCTGATATAAACCAGTACATCCACCAGCTTCATGACCGTTTCTCGTACCGCTAACGCACTTTGCATCACTTTGGTCGCAACTCGGCCTGCAAAGTCACGCTGGAAAAATCCAACCGCTTGTTTTAGCAAGTAACGGTGAATCAACCAACGGATAGACATCGGGTAGTTACCCAATAACGTTTGGTGCATCACCATTGAGTGGACAAAACCGAGAGCTGGCATCACAACCGCCACTAAGAACAGCATCATTAGCATGCGATCACCCTGGTCTTGCCAGAATGTTGCGCGATCTTGATTAGAGAGAATATCGACGAGCTCGCCCATATAACGCAACAGCGTCACCTCAGTAATGGCAATAAGCGCACTGAACACAGCCATAACGAGTAAAGGGGCTTCAAAGCCACGAGTGTAAAAACGACAAAAGCCAAATAGCGTCTTCGGTGGCTTTTCGGTTTCCATCTGGGGAAAGGGTTGGGTCAGCTTTTCAAACCAATTGAACATAACAATGACTTTAGGTACCGCGAATGAATTTGCGAACGTTTTACTATCTTTTGATACAAAAGTCAGTAAAATACCGAAACAAAAGCTCAAATGATAATAATTACAATTAAGCTTAGCGTTAATCATAATTATCGGGAATAGATTTATGCAAAAGAATAACTCACTGACCATCGCTATCCGCAACGCGTTGGTTTGTGCTTTAGCACCTACAGCAGTGGTTGCATTCACAGCACAAGCTCAAGAAGACGTCGTACAAGATGACGTGATTGCCATGGAGACCATAACGGTCACCGCGCAAGCACTTAAAGTAGAAACCCCGGCAGCAGAAACGCCGCGCAGCGTATCTATCATTTCTGAAGATGAACTTCGTGTTCGTGCACCGAAAAAGCTAGATGAAGCATTACGCTACACGTCTGGTGTAACCGCTCAGCCTTATGGCGCAGACAACGACACTGATTGGTTCAAAGTTCGTGGATTTGATGCAGCGACTTACCTAAACGGCAACCGCCTATTCCGCGATGGTTACTACACATGGTTGGTCGAACCTTACGGCCTAGAAAGTGTAGAAGTCGTTAAAGGTCCATCGGCTATTCTGTTTGGTGAATCGGCACCAGGCGGTATCGTGAATGCTGTTCAGAAAAAACCAACGTTTACGCCTCAAGGCGAAGTAAAAGTCGAAGTTGGCAACAACCAACACCAATCCGTAGGTTTTGACATTGCTGACGAAGCAAACGACGCAGGCACTGTGCGCTATCGTTTGGTTGGCTTGATGACAAGCCAAGATGGTGAACTGGACGGCACAAATAACGAGCGTTTCTACCTAGCGCCAAGTGTCGAGTTCGACATTTCTGACCGTACAATGCTGACCGTTTTGGCAACTTACCTTCATGATGACGGTGTACCAACTAACCCATTCTTCCCGGCAGCAGGTACTCTGATTGGTTCTAACTTTGGCAAAATCGATCCTTCGACTAACCTTGGTCAGCCAAACTACGATAAATACGAACGCACGCAGTTTTCTCTAGGTTACTTACTAGAGCACGACATCAATGACATGTGGTCACTCTCGCAAAACCTCAACTACGGTTCGAATGAGTTGTACTTGCGCAGCTCTTACGCGTTCTCAAACAACGATCCAGCGAAAGAAGAGTTAACGCAAGGCATCGTATTCCGTGACGGAAAAAACCAGAGCATCACGTTCGATAACAATGCTGTCGGCAACTGGATGACAGACAACGCAGAGCACACAGTGCTTATCGGTATGGATCTGCAATTCCACAAAACCGATGGCGACGAGCAAGACAACTATGCATTTGGCACTATCAACCCGTGGAACCCAGTTTACGGCAACTTCACCCCTCTTGATCCTGCCAACAACGTGAAACGTGAGATTGAGAAATCTCAAGCAAGTCTCTATTCACAATACCAATTGAAACTGCATGAACAGTGGATTGGTAACATAGGTGCTCGTTACGACTGGGTGAAAACAGAAAACTCTGGCAAAGGCGCTACCGTTGATCAAAGTGAATCTCGTGATGATGGTCAGCTCTCTCTAAGTGCGGGTGTGATGTACCTTGCAAACAATGGCCTGTCACCTTACGCAAACTACTCTCAGTCGTTTGAAGTGATCAGCACTATTGATGCGGCAACCAATGAACTTTACAAACCGCTGGAAGGCGAGCAAGTAGAAGTGGGTGTAAAGTATGAGCCAAGCTTTATGGATGGCTTTATCAACCTTGCATGGTTCGACATCACGCAAAAGAACGCGTTGGTCACTAACCCATCAACATGGATTGCGACACAAACAGGTGAAGTGACATCTCAAGGTATTGAGCTAGAAAGCACGGCGCAGCTAACCGACGATCTAAAACTGATGGCAAGCTACACCTACACTAAAGCGAAAACAGATGAGAGCTTTGGCCAAGGTAAAAAACAAGCCGCACTTATTCCTGAGCATCAAGCGTCTGCATGGGTAGACTACAGCGCCTACAGCCTGATTCCAGGCCTCAATATCGGTACTGGTGTGCGCTACGTAGGTGAGTCAAAAGATAACCCTAAGAGCTCGAACCTAACGGTTCCTTCTGTCACTCTTTGGGATGCGTCAGTCACTTACGACATCACTTCACAGTGGCAAGCACAGCTAAACGTGAACAACATCCTAGATAAAGAGTTTGTTTCAGGTTGCGATTACTGGTGTTACTACGGCCAGTCTCGCTCTGTTATGCTAAACGCAAACTACCGCTGGTAATTGTACTTCTACTCCCCTCTATTGAGGGGAGTTTTCTCCTAAGAGCCATCCATGTTTCAACTGTCTAATATTGAGATCGTGCGAGGTGGACGTCAGATCCTCGGCATCGAACAACTTAACATCCCAACAAATGAGCTAACGGTCGTTTTAGGCCATAACGGTTCAGGTAAGTCGACACTGGTGAACCTGCTTTCTGGTCAAATGCCACCAGATAAAGGCACGGTAACACTAAACGATACTTCCCTTTCATCACTCAAAACCAAAGAGTTGGCAAAACAGATCGCCTATTTGCCACAAAAGCTGCCCTCTTCGGCTGGTTTAACGGTAGAAGAGCTAGTGCGCTTAGGTCGCTTTCCGTGGCGTGGGGCACTTGGTCGTTGGAAAGCTGAAGACAAACAGATCATCACGCAGGCTATGGAACGAACAGGGGTTACACCTTTTGCTCAAGCTTTGGCGGATGACTTATCGGGCGGCGAGCGCCAACGTGCTTGGGTGTCTATGCTACTGGCTCAACAATCGCCAATTTTAATTCTCGATGAGCCAACCTCGGCGCTCGATGTTCACCATCAGTTTCAACTAATGGCGCTGCTGGCAGAACTGAATCGAACCGAGAATGTAGGCATTATCGTGATCCTGCACGATCTGAACTTAGCACTGCGCTACGCCACCCACATTGTTGCGCTCAAAAAAGGTAAGATTGCCTTTGAAGGCAACGCCGACATGTTGTTAGACGAGGCACGCCTTTCTAAACTATATGAGTCACCAATTAAGCTGATTGAACACCCAAGCCCGGCTAACACATTAGCGAGCCAAAAGGTGGCTGTTGTATGCGCATAATAGCTCGTTTACTTACTGTGGTTACACAATCTGCTTTTCTCCTCGCATTTTTTATGACCAATGCACATGCAGTCATCACCGTTACCGATGAATATGGCGAGCATAGTTTTGAGCAAGCGCCTCAACGCGTTGTAGCCTTAAACTGGGACATCTTAGAACAAGTTTTGGCGCTAAACGTAGAACCAATCGCAGCCCCAAATTTACCAGGCTACCGCCAATGGGTCGTCAATCCAACTGCACCAGAGTCAATTGAAGATATTGGAACCCGAGCAGAACCCAACTTAGAAAAAATAGCCAGTTTGAAACCAGATGTCATCCTTGCTGCGTCTCCACAGCAAGACTTGATTCCGTTACTCAAACAAATTGCTCCGGTAATCTATTTACCTAATTTTTCTGAAAATGAGGCCGCAGCTGAAACGGCCATTCGTCACTTTCGTACGCTCAGCAAGCTATTCAATAAAGAGGCACTTGCTGAACAGAAACTGGCAGAATTAGATGCTTCATTTGCGCAGATGCGCCAGCGAATTCGCCACTATTACTCTTCTCCACTCAGCGTTCTTGTGATGCGATTTTCAACTCCGAATACTGTATTACTTGCAACCGAAAACTCCACCACTGACTACGTGGTTAGAAAACTGGGATTACAGGCTCCAATTAAAGAGGACCCACGAGCGTGGGGAGTAAAGCAAGATCGAATCAATCGGCTTCAGGGCCTTCAAAACAGCTACGTTCTCTACGTACAACCTTTCCCAGAAGAACGAAAACTGAAAGAGTCGCCACTTTGGCAAGCGATGCCGTTTGTGAAAAAGCAGCGGGTAAATTCAGTCAGAGCAGTGTGGGCGTATGGCGGTGCCATGTCTTTGCAATACACCGCTGAAGCGATTACCGACAGTCTAATAGAGTTGGCACCAGAACAATGAGAACGAAACATTATATTGGTTATCTGGCGCTGATTACGTTACTTAGCGTCTTTAGCCTACAAATTGATACTAATTTATCACTTTTCGAACAATGGCAATTATTAACAAAACCAGAGGTAGCAACCGAGTTTCGTGATGTATTCTTTACGCAAGCGCAACTTCCTAGGTTAAGTATGACCCTGCTTGTTGGTGCCATGCTTGGTCTCACCGGCAGCTTAATGCAGCAATTAACGCAGAATAACCTCACCTCGCCGTTGACTCTTGGCACCTCTTCTGGTGCTTGGCTTGCATTAGTCGTGGTAAACATTTGGTTCGTCGATTGGGTCGCCGATTACTCTGCATTAGCCGCAATGTTTGGGGCTTTAGTGGCGTTTGGCCTGATCGTATCAATTGCCGGTGTGCGTAATATGACAGGTTTGCCGTTGGTCGTTTCGGGGATGGTGATCAATATCTTGCTCGGTTCTATCGCCACAGCCATTATTATTTTAAACGCCCAGTTCGCACAGAATATTTTTATGTGGGGAGCAGGAGACCTCTCTCAATACAGCTGGGATTGGTTTGAGTGGTTATTGCCTCGCTGCGCTATCGCAATCGTAATTTTGATCGTCGCACCACGTATTCTGACCTTAATGAAACTAGGACAAGAAGGCGCAGCAGCCCGAGGCTTAGCGGTATTACCCGCGTTTGGTGCGTTAATGGTGATGGGTATTTGGCTGGTATCTGCCTCCATCACCGCAGTTGGTATTATCAGCTTCATCGGATTACTGACACCCAATATTGCCAGAGCGATGGGGGCAAGAACACCGCGCGACGAATTGATCAGCAGCATGCTTTTGGGCGCAATGCTACTAATCATCACAGACTCTGCCGCTATCTCGCTGAGCTTATGGTTAGAGGAAACCATTCCTAGCGGCGTAGCGGCTGCAGCTATTGGCGCTCCCGCTTTAATTTGGTTTACTCGTAAAAAACTGACGGCAACCGATCAACTTAACCTTTCAATGAGCCAAGGAAAAACGGCGCTTTCTAAACGCGCGGTATGCAGCATTGCGCTATTCAGTCTGGTTGGGATTCTAGCTTACTCATTCGTTACCCATGGTATAAACGGAATTCAATGGTCTGTGCCAGGTGAGTTCCAATGGCAATTGCGCTGGCCGCGCATGTTAACCGCACTTTCTGTCGGTATTGCGCTATCCGTTGCCGGAATCATTTTGCAACGCATAGTTTACAACCCTCTGGCAAGTCCCGATATTCTCGGTGTGTCTTCCGGAGCCACGTTTGCCATTATTACGACAGGAGTCATCGCTGGGTCGCTTCTCTCCGCATTTAGCTGGGGTATCGCTTTTTTCGGAAGTATGTCCGTATTGATGTTATTGCTGGTTATCGGTAAACGAAGCCATTTTAATCCATCTAACTTCGTGTTGTCCGGCATCGCACTAACGGCACTATTAGAAGCCCTCGTTCAATTTTCGCTAGCTCAAGGCTCAGGTGACAGTTACAAAATTTTATTGTGGCTAACTGGTTCTATTTATCGAGTCACAGCCGACACCGCACTGATGTTATGTTTGGCCATAATAGTTCTGCTTGCCGCTGTATTCTCGATTTCTCGTTGGCTAACACTAATTTCCATCGGGCGACAATTCTCAAATGCACGAGGGCTTAACCCTACCGTAGCCAATACGCTTATGCTCACCATCGTTGCTTTGTTATGCGCCTTTTCTACCGCTACAGTTGGTCCAATATCTTTTGTTGGCTTGGTCGCTCCCCATATGGCGATGATGTTAGGAGCAAGAAAAGTGAAAGAGCAACTGTGTGTCGGTGCCTTAATTGGCGCAACCCTAATGTTGTGGGCAGATTGGCTAGGACAAATCGCTATTTATCCAAGTCAGGTCGCAGCTGGCACGTTGGTCGCTATTATAGGCAGCACTTACTTCCTATTTTTAATGCTGAAGAGTAAATTCAGCTAAGTTGGGAATATTGTTACTGCCTAAAAATACGCTAAGAAACACAAACCCCGCTATTTTGATAGCGGGGTTTGAAATGAAAGGCGAAGTACGATGCTCTATTCTTCTCGCACTACAGGAAAACGCTGCTCATAAAGTTCCATAAAGTCCTTACGAATTAAGTGCTCTAAGTGGTTCGCTTTATCGGTTGGGCAGAAAATCATCACGTGCAGAATTTGTTCACCATTAATGTTGCTAGAAATATGCATATGTGGCTCAGAACCAGGAAGGTCAACACCGGCATGTTTTTCAATCATCGCATTGTAACGATGTGCAACATCAGCAAAGTAACTGCAATGTTCTTCAATTTTATCAGTTAAAATCGGTAGCAGTGGATACAAATTGACGAAGTCTTTCACCACTACAGAAAAGTTGTGGTAAACGTACCGCTTCATGAAGTTGAGGTTCTTTACTGGATAGGTAAAGAACATACTATTAGGCAATGTCGCTGTTTTGCCGGTGTAATGATATTGCCCATGATGCAGGTCGATCTCTTGAATCACCGTCGCCATCATATTGTGCTCAATCACTTCACCGCATAACTTCCCGACCTCAATCCAGTCCCCAACGCGAAAAGAACGTGAACTTGCTCTTTGAATCGAACCCGTAAAACACAAAATGATTTCTTTGGATGCCACTACAATGGCAACGGCAATCGCCGTTACACTCAGAGCAAACTCGTTAATTTCTGATTGCCATAAAATAAATAAAATCAGTAATGTAACAGCAAAGGTGCCATTTTTAGTTCTGGACATCCAACTACGCTGATCTTCTGAGAGAAAAGCGTGATCACCACGAATCATCGATAAAATTGCACGACGAATTAACCACATAATCGCAAAGATCAGTGCGGTAAAAATCAATTTATGAGTGAGAAGAAAATCGACAACTAACTGCACTTTCTCCATTCCACGGCTCCCTCGAATAAAAATACGGCCCAGTAACAGCTAACGATAACAAATTATTTTGTCTGTTGTCCGTGCTCACTCAAGTCTTTTTGAAATTACTCCTCTCTGAAGGCGCGATTCATGCTTTCTGTAATTGGCTTTATTAGGTAGCTCAATGGCGTTCGTGGCTCAGATAAAATAAGCACTTCGGCATTCATACCTGAGGTTAAACGATGTTTTGTCACATCTTCCGGTGAAATTGCAATTCTAGCGAGATAAAAATCTTCTTGGTTTTCTTGCGAGAGCTTATCGGCAGAAATCGTCAGCACTGTACCGTCTAAAGGTGCCAACGTCCGTGCATTCAGAGCGGTCAGACGAACATGCGCTTGCTGGCCTGGATTCACTAAATCAATATCCTGAGGATTAACACGAGCCTCGACTAACAACTTATCGTCTTGCGGGACGAGTTCTAGTAACGTTTCACCCGAGCCAATCACACCTTTTTCGGTAAACACTTGCATGTTGACTACGCGACCAGAAATAGGTGCGTTGATCGTTGTTCTTGCGACAATATCTTGAGCGGAGCGATATTCTTCCCGAATTGCGACAATTTCCGTTTTGGTATTTCGTAGTTCCTCGACAATCTCATTCAGCCTTTCAAGCTTCAACTCTTCAATTTGCGCTAGGTTCTCATCTAACCTTTTTCTAACGGTGAGCGATTGCCTGTCTAACTGGCTTAAGGTACTTCTCACCTCCGCTGCTAAGCGCTTGAGTTGAAGTAAGGTAGATTTTCCCGAGAAACCTTTTTGCACCAAGGCTTGGTTGCTGTCTATTTCTTCAGCAATAAAGTTGAGCCGTTCCGTCTCAATCACTTTGGTTTGCTGAAGGTTTTCAAGCTCTAAATTTGCTCCAGAAATACTCTGCTCAATGATACTCAGTTTACTATCAAAGAATCGCTTTCTCGCTTCAAAGATCTTGTTTTGAACCAGTTGTGCTTCTTGTACGATATCGACACGGGGAATGCTTTCAAGATCATCAGACCATACAATCGTTGGAAGCTCATCAAGCTCCGCACTTAAACGGTTTTCCTTTGCTAGAGTATGGATAAAACGACCACTTAACGAGTCCAACTTAGCCATAGCTTGACGCTTAGAAAGTTGAATTAATAACTGACCTTTTTCGACTAAATCCCCTTCCTGTACATATAGCTTTTCAATAATACCGCCTTCTAAATGCTGAATTTCTTGTCGCTTAGTGAGAACTGACAAATCACCATAAGCAATCGCTGCACTTTCTAATTTGGCTGTTGCAGCCCAGTAGCCAAGACCTCCAAGAAAAACACTTAAGGTCACCACACCGAGTAAAATTGGTTTTCGAAAGCTTAGTCTCGCTTTGGGGCTAAAACGATATACGATCTCGGTAGAACTCTGATTAACGGTTGGCAGTTGATTGCTCATTTCTTACCCTTGGGATATCTGTTCTTTCTTCGCCCATCAAACGTTTTAATACTTCATCTTTAGCGCCGTATAACTTGACTCGGCCGTCAGCCAAATACAACAGCCTATCCATTTGTCGTAACGTACTCGGATTGTGGGCTATGACGATAATCGTTGTACTCTGTGCTTTTAAATGGGCAATCAAACGTTGATACGCAGCCTCTCCCTCACCATCGAGGTTGGCATTCGCTTCATCGAAAATCACAATAGATGGGTCGCCATAAACGGCTCTTGCAAGAGCGATTCTCTGCCTTTCCCCCCCAGATAAACCACGGCCATTTTCACCAATAATGCAATCATAGCCTTTGTTTTTCTTGAGTATTAATTCATGACATCCTGCTAGTTGCGCCGCCTTGATGACTTTAGCGGGGTCTTCTTCTTTAAAGCGCGCGATGTTCTCTCGAATTGTGCCAGGAAATAACTCCACCTCTTGAGCGAGATACCCAAAATGCACGCCGCGATCTTCAGATGCCCATACGGAGACTTCCATTCCATCAAGAGTCACTTTACCCGCTAATGGCTTAACCGTACCTAATAACAGCCGAGCAAACGTCGATTTACCCGTACCAGAAGGGCCAATCACCCCAACAGCAATACCCGGAGGAATCGATAAGCTGATCGATGAGAGCACTGGTTCGGTTGCTCCAGGATGGCGATAGGCCAGTCCGGTAAGCTCATAGTGTCCTTTTGGTTTAGGCAGTGGCATATCTGATTCATCTTGGCGCACGATCGCATCGATTTCTTTCAACCTTTTATAGGCGCCTTTAGCAGACATCGCGCTTCGCCACGTGCCTATCGCCTGCTCCATCGGCGATAATGCCCGACTCATTAATATGGAGCTCGCGATCATCGTCCCTGCCGTTATCTCATGTTGGATAACTAACCATGCACCACCTCCCAGTAAAAATATCTGTAATGAGCCACGCACAAACTTAGAAAAGTTAGCCATGTAGATAGACTTACCTGCAACTCGCTCTTCAAGCACATTCACTTCGCTCACGCGCGACTGCCACTTCTCTAAAAATGCATTCATCATCCCCATTGCGAGAATTGAATTGGAGTTTTGCGTGGCTAATTCTGCGTTGTTGATATGAGAAATCGCCCTGACTTCGCTCTCTTGCATTGTTTTACGCGTCATCAGCTCATTGAGTAGACCTAGGCTAAACAATACGATAGATCCAAGTAACGCGATGTGACCTAGTATCGGGTGCAATAAATACACAAATAAAATAAACAGCGGTGTCCAGGGCGCATCCAACAGTGGATAAGGTGCTTGACTGCTCAAAAAGCTTTTGATGTTCTGAATGTCTCTCAGAGTTTGCGAGGTATAACTCTTCCCAGTATGTGATTGATATTGAATCGTGCGCTTGAGCATGAAAGCGGAGAGTTTTGTGTCCATCCAATAACCAAAAGATTTACTCATTTGTGCTCGTGCAATGTCGATGATGGACATGGTTAACAGCGCGACAATTACGATGACAGTGAGCAAGAATAAAGTATCGGTTGAGTAGGAGGATATCACTCGGTTGTACACTTGAAGCATGTACAGCGGAATCGAGAGAACCAATAAGTTGATAAAAAGGCTAAAAACGATCAGCAAGCCCGCAAGCGTGCATAGTTTTTGTTTCACTTCTTTGAAAACCGTTTTTTGCACGACTACTTCCGTTTAATGTGAAAATTGTAGGCGCCAGAAATACTAGCGCCTAACTTAAGGTAACCTCAAATCGCTCTAGAGTGTCCGATTAGTTCACCTCAGCATGGCAGAGCCACGCAAACTAATTCCCATCCAGAGTTATTTTCAGTCGTTTAGATTACGAACAGATCAGCACCATAGGTGTTGATGTCAGTTTCAGTCACGCCAATAAGTTTCACTGTTAGATCAGCCCCATCGGTAAACACTGCATTCCCAACTGCATCGTAGCTAAAGCTTAAATCACCAAAGTCTGTGACAGAGTCGCTAATGATGTGCAAAGAGTCTTCACCAATGGTGAAGTCAACAACTTTGGCTTCGCCATGGCCACCAAACTTATCCGTGAACACAAACTTATCGCCATTGCTGCCGCCAACTAAAACGTTGTCACCAGAACCAGCAACAAGAATATCTTCACCGACACCACCATTTAATTTATTGTCGCCCAGCAAACCCAACAGCAAGTCATTACCGGTACCACCGCCGAGGTAGTCGTTTCCTGTACCAGCCCTAAGGATGTCATCTCCAGCACCACCAGTTAGGCGATCGTCGCCGTCGCCGCCGATCACATAATCATTACCGCCACCGCCAACAAACGAGTCATTACCACCAAAACCGATAAACAAATCATCGCCGCCATCGAAATCAGCAAATTGGTTATTTACACCTGCATCGCCTAAATACGTGTCATTGTCACTTGCGCTCATTTTTATTCCCTCTTAGCTTATTAATTGAATAGACCTTCTGTTCCACGTCTGACTAGATTCGTCACGACATGAGAAGTCTAATAGTCAACTGAATAGGAATAAGTTTGAATATGGGATGATATTTCAGACTGACATTTTAATAATAAATATAAAATTTAGTACTTTATAGAGTATTTTCTTTTTATTACAGCAAGTTAATACTAGTACTACAGGTTTCTCTTAGCCCAACTTGTAGCTTGCGTACGGTTCTTTACTTCTAACTTTCTAAAAATATTGTATAGATGTGATTTAATAGTATGCTCGCTGATAAATAAAGAATCAGCGATTTCCATATTTGAACCACCTTCTTTCAACATTTTTAAAACCTGAACTTCACGCCGAGTAAGCTCAACCTCAATAGCAGGTTCGATAATGCTATTTACTTCTCTGCCTCGATAATAATTTACTAGCTGATCAAGTAATCTTCGAGACAGCCAATTATCCCCTTTTATTATTGCTTTTAATCCCTGACAAACCTTGTCCATTGAATCTCCTGGACCAAATATACCTTTTACATGAGGCCAAGAAGCGAGTTCTTCTGTGTCTAAGTCATAACCTAGATTAAGCATTATAGTTCCTAGCACTTTATTACTATCTTTTAAATAAACTAAAGTTTCGGAAGGAATCTCAACTGAAAAATCAACAAGCAAAAAGTAGCGTTCCGGAATGAGTTCATGATAACTAGGGTTTTTAGTATCAATGATCGTTATTTTAGTTTCTGTATTTTTAGAAAGCATTTCCTTAAAGTTTTCACTCTGTAAACTTTGTTGAGTGAGCATTAGGATTTCAGGCTTTTCCATATACTGTCCCATAATGTTTCTCATACTTTCAGTGACTTAACATTCTTAAATTAGTAGTTAATCGTCAGCACTTAGTTTGATATGTAAGTGCTAGTTCACAGAGTAAAGTTATTTGCTACTTTTTTAAATTCTAAAGTTATTAAAAAGAGAACCAAAAAAAGTGTTTCTCATAAAAGAAACACTTTTAACACATTCAGGTCACAGAAATTATTAAGAGTTTACTAAATTAGGCAACCTAATATTGCAATAGCATTACACCGTTAACGAGTTGTCTGAAATATTTTCCTTTGCCCAAATAAGTGCTTGAACTCTATTTTTCACATCAATCTTCTTGAAAATATTATGTAAATGCGTTTTTACCGTATTCTCGCTGACAAATAATTGTTCGGCGATTTGTTGATTGGACGCCCCCATGGAAAGAAAGGTAATTATTTGTTGCTCTCGTTTGGTCAGAATAGCGGAAACATTCTTATTTATAGGTTTGCAATGTCGACGAAGGTAAGTAATGTACTGCTGAGAAAACTTACGGCTGAACCACATATCTCCTTGAAGCACCTTACCAATACCAACTTGCAACGTTTTTATATCATCAGAGGTATAGAAAATACCGGCCAAAGTACGCCAAGCAAAGAGATCTTCTGTCGATATGGATTGCTCACAATTAATTAAGATTTCAAGCGTGTCTTTCTGCTTGGCCGCTTTAAACTCCGCATAACGGCGAAAAATTTCATCCGTGATCACGCTGCAATCAACAATAATGGCTGATGCAAGAGATTCATGTAACACTCCGTGAATCAGATTATCTGGCGTGATTAGAGCAACACTAATACCGAGTTTGGTCTCCAATACATCTTTCAACAGAGATGACTGTAGACTTCCCTCCGTGATTAAAATAACGTTTCTTTTTTTTTGCTGCTCCATCCTGATCGCATTCCCTTGGTCGTTTTTATTGAAATACGCAATAGATTTAGATAGAGCGGTAGTATTGTCAAGTATGAAAATCACTAGTACTAATTAATAACTCATTGAAGTGTCAATAATTTTTAAGTGGCAAGTATATGAGAGGTATTAGCATTTTTCAGACATTAAAAAAGGGAGTATAAACTCCCTTTTTGTGTTTGAGCAGGTGATTTAATCACGCACGTTAGAGGCAAAACACCACCTAACTTAGTGGATTGGAACTGCGTTTTTTTGGTTAAACTTACCAAAGTGTTGTTCTAACACTTCTGGCGTCAGCTTACCTTCCGCTTCCAGCTTTTTCAGCTCAGCGACGATCGCTTTTTGCTCTTCTAGCGACGGCAGTTTTACTTCTGGCTCCTGAGCGGTTTCTTGAGAAATTTGCTCTAGTTCTTTTTCGAAGTCATTCATAGTACTTACCTAAAATTAATGATTGAACTTTTAAACTTCGCCTATTCTATCCAACTCTATAACTTGAAGCTACCAACCATCTTGTCCAAACGAGAAGAGAGCGCTTGAAGATCGCGACTTGCATCCGCCAACTCTTCTGCTGTCGCGGTTGTCATTTCATTTATCGCGTTGATTTCTTCGATATTTTGATTAATGGTATGCACCACCGTGGATTGCTCTTCCGTCGCCGTTGCAACCTGTGTATTACGATCAGAGATGTCGGTGATTCGTTCAGAAATACTGATTAATACCTCGACTGCTTCATCGGTAGAAGTAACCCCTTCTATGGTGACCGCTTTGCCCGCTTCCATAGCACTTACCGCGTCTTGTGCGTCACTTTGAAGCTGATTGATCATGCGCTGAATCTCTTCTGTAGAATCAGCCGTGCGTGAAGCTAGGTTTCTTACCTCATCAGCAACAACCGCAAAACCACGTCCCTGCTCACCAGCACGAGCAGCCTCAATTGCAGCGTTTAGCGCAAGTAAATTCGTTTGCTCAGAGATGTCACGAATTACACCCAGAATCGAGCCAATATCTTTGGTTGTCGATGCCAACTGCGTAACAACAATATTGGTTGTTTCAACATCATCGGCTAGGCGGCTGATCACCTCTTTTGCTTTCATCACAACTTCTCGACCAGTTTGAGTGTTATCTGAAGCCTGATTTGCCGTATCAGCAGCGGTAGCAGCGTTCGATGCAATTTCACTGATGGTCGCACCCATTTGGTTGATAGCTGCAACTACTTGAATGGTTTGATCACGCTGCTCTTGGCTGTTGTCGTGTGTGGATGTTGCTTTCGTTGACACACTTTCTGCCGCTTGACTTAATGAGCCACTGGTTAAAGCAACCTCTTTAATCGTGGCATGAATCTTCTCAATAAATCCATTAAAGCCTTTTGAAAGCTGAGCAATTTCATCATTACCCTTAATTTCAATACGCTGCGCCAAATCGCCTTCACCTTGCCCAAGGTCGGTAAAACGATCGGCAATCAGTCGGATTGGTTTCGTAATGCTGTTTGCTAACCATACGCCCATGAGGATGAATACAACGGCAACAATGATGGTCGTAAACAGCATTTTTTTAGCTGTCGCATTCAGGTCAGCGAATACTTCATCAACGGGAACCACGCCAATAACAAACCAGTTCATTGAAGGAACATACAAACTAGAAACAAAAGTATCCTGCCCTTCAAACTCCACATTAATTAGGTTGAAGCTATTTTTGTTCAACAGCGCACTTGCGTCACTACCAAATAGTTTAGTGATAGAAGTTTGGTTCTTACCTTGTTGGCGGTGTATTTGAATCTGGCCTTGTTCATTAGTGAGGAACACGTAACCCGTATCTTCAATTTTAAACCCATTGAGCAAAGTAACCATGTCTCCCATAGATTTAGAGAGACCTGACATTGATGTACCATTAAGCTCTTGGAAATTGGCAAACATTTTCACTTCGCCATTTGCCTCTTGGAACACACTCACGGACGTTTCTTGACCAGACGACGTAAATCCAAAGAACCAAGCATCTTGCGTTCGGTTAAGTTGACGTAAGAATCCGTTTTGATTCCAGTAATATGCCGTTTGACGATTCGCTACCGACGCATCATTAAGACCATACTGTGATTTAACGTTATTGAGCTGCTGAACCAACTGAACTTCTACTGACGGATCACGGTCTGTATTAGATAGGGCTTCAACAATAAATTCGTTTGTAGCCAGCTGTTTTGCCGCTTGTTGCATTTCGACAACTTCGCGGTCAATTTCGGTATTGATTTGCTGCAACATCGCAGGTAGCTCGATGTCAATAAGACGATGGCTCAATACATCTCTCGCATGACGCTGAGCCATAACACCAACAATGATTGTTGATGCTAGAACAGCAAACGTAATGCCAAGTACAACCTTCTGTTTGATGCTCAAGGAATGAAGTTTCAACATATTCGGACCTTTTAAAAGAATCACTTGTTATTGGCCCCACAAGGGGAATCAGGTGCATATCTCATGACACGCACACCACGGAATCTTTATCGGCTCATATGTACAAAACTAGAGGCATTTCTCATTATATTATGAAAAATAAATGTAACACACTGTCAAATAAGCACTTTCAGAGATAGCACGTACTTGCAATTCTCTGTAGCGTCCCAATATTGAAAAGATAAATTGCAATAGAGCGTTGGAACTTTTTTCACATGGAAAATGACCAATACTCAACACGAAAATCACATGGATACCGAGAGTCCAAAGCATGCATAAATCTAACTTCGAAACTCTTCAGCAATACTTAGAGTCGCAGATCATCGGACAGCAAGATCTGGTAAAGCAACTGCTTGTTGCGCTTCTTGCGGATGGGCATATTTTAGTTGAAGGCCCTCCTGGGTTAGCAAAAACCCGTGCAGTAAAATCACTCTCAGACTGTGTTGAAGGCGACTTCCACCGCATTCAGTTCACCCCTGATTTGCTGCCAGCCGATTTAACCGGCACCGATATCTTCCGTCCCGAAACCGGAGAATTCACTTTCCAATCAGGTCCTATCTTCAACTCGCTTATTCTTGCGGATGAGATAAACCGTGCACCAGCCAAAGTACAAGCGGCAATGCTTGAAGCAATGGCAGAGAAACAAGTCACAGCAGGTCGTCATACCTACCCGCTGCCAGAGTTGTTTTTGGTTATGGCAACTCAAAACCCGATAGAGCAAGAAGGGACCTACCCCCTTCCTGAAGCGCAGCTAGACCGCTTTTTATTGCATTTAGAAGTGGAATACCCAGATGCGGAGCATGAGCTATCTATCTTGCGTATTAACCGCGGAGAAGCAAAAGGCGAAGCAAAGGTTGAACGCCCAATGTTAAGCCAACAAGATATATTCACCGCACGTAAAGAAGTGTTGGATATTCATATGGCAGAAACGATAGAGCAGTACATCGTCCGTTTAGTTATGGCGACACGTCAAGCCAACAAATATGACACTGAGTTGGACAAATGGTTGTCAATGGGTGTGAGTCCGCGTGCTACCATCGCTCTTGATCGCTGTGCACGTGCGCACGCTTGGCTTGCTGGTCGTGATTTTGTCTCTCCGGAAGATGTTCAAACCATGGCTTATCCGGTACTGCGCCACCGTTTATTATTGAGTTACCACGCTCAAGCGGAAGGCATTACGGCAAACCAGGTCATCGATAAACTGCTAAACCTTGTTGGCAGTGCATAAACGAGTGAGTGATATGTCCGCTACACATTCATTACCACCTCATGCGAATGGGGTGACATTAACCCTTGAAGAGCTGCTCCAATATCGCACTCAATCTGTACGTTGGTTACCACCAGCACAGAGTCTCTGGTCGCAGATGAGTGGTAACCATACCAGTCGCCAAAAAGGGCGAGGTATGGATTTTATGGAGGTGCGCCAATATCAACCTGGCGACGATATTCGCAGCATTGATTGGCGAGTCACCGCTAGGACCGGTAAAGCACATACAAAATTGTTTGCAGAAGATAAAGAGCAAGCGGTCATTCTTTATCTTGATCTAAGTTCTAGTCTACATTTTGGATCTAAGTATGTACTCAAATCCGTTCAATTGGCCCACTTTGCCAGTGTTCTAATTTGGCTAACTCTAGCTAAAAAAGATCGCATCGGCGCAGTGATTGATGACGGACATCAATGTCTTGAATTTCGCCCCTCTTCTTTACAAAGACAAGGGCTGCGGATTCTTAACGCCATAGTCGACATACATAATGCGCAAGTAACTCGTACTGCAAGCAACGACACTCGTACACTGCCTTATACACAAGTATTGGAGACACTTCATACGCTCACCCCAAAAGGCAGCGAATTGATTATGCTCAGTGATTTTGCCCACGTAACACCAACGGAACTGGCACAACTACGTCGACTCAAACAACACAATAGCGTAAGGGCCGTTCAGTTTTATGATCCGTTAGAAAGAGGCGAAACAGACTTTAGAGGTCAAGTGAAAGCTTCGGATGGGCTGCATAGTCAATGGTTTAACTTTGGCTCTAAAGGACAACGAAGAGAACTCGAAAGCCACTTTACCCAACATCAAGAAACCATTAAGCAGCAGTGCCATTCGATAGCAATTCCATTTAACACGCTATCAAGTGGCTGGCCCTTAATTTCACAATTAAGCTAACAAACTGACAAGCAGTATTTATTAAGCAGTAATAATAATGACAACAAACAACCAAAGCCTAGACCTTGAACCTTTGATTTTGCCAAACGCTCCGGATTGGTTTCCGCTCGCTTGGGGATGGTGGGTGGTGCTTGCAGCCACCTTGCTCTTCGTTTTCGGCATTTGTCTTTATGTGAGATGGCGTAAAAAACACTTACGCGCAAAAAAGACAGCATTAACACTTTTAACTCAACCTACCGCGCCTCATACCCCCTCTTCTGCTCTGGAAATATTGCGCCAGGCAGCATTGAGTTACTTTCCGCGTGAAGAGATCGCACCATTAACCGGAATCGCTTGGTATAAATTTCTCGATAGCCATACCAAAGAAAGTCGATTCGTAGACAAACAACATCAGTGGCAAGAAGCGTTGTATCAGAATTCTTCCCAAGGGCAGCATCAAAGCTTGGTAGACGATTGTGTCTTTTGGATAACCTACGCTTTGCCACCAAAGAAAAAGGCAAATAACCGTGACTGAGCAAACACTCATAACCGATCTTGCCCAATGGCTAAACATTGAATTTGTCTGGTGGTGGGCACTGTTTTTGTTGCCCATCCCATGGCTGGTATACAAGTTCCTGCCACAAGAATCTCAACAAGCCGAGATCAAATTGGCGTACTTACCAACCAATGAGAATCGCAGCAAGCCTAAGCAAGCGCTGCAAAAAGCACTTTCAATCGCGATCTGGGGCCTTCTTGTCGTCGCGTGTGCGCGTCCAGTTTGGTTTGGCGATCCCGTTGAATTCCAACCCAAATATCGGGACTTGATGTTAGTCGTCGATCTGTCCGGTTCGATGCAGCAGGAAGACATGGAACTCAACGGCGAATATATCGATCGCCTCACAGCAGTCAAAAAAGTTCTGTCTGATTTCGTAGCAAAGAGAAAAGGTGACCGTCTCGGAGTTGTTTTGTTTGGCGACCATGCTTATTTGCAAACACCACTCACTGCAGACCGCAAAAGCGTCATGCAACAGATTAATCAAACCGTCATCGGCTTGGTTGGTCAACGAACCGCCATTGGTGATGGTATTGGGTTAGGCACAAAAACCTTTGTAGACAGTGATGCTCCGCAACGAGTCATGATTTTGCTCAGTGACGGCAGCAATACTGCAGGGGTGCTCGAGCCGCTAGAAGCAGCGGAAATTGCGAAAAAATACAACGCCACTGTTTACACCGTGGGCGTGGGCGCTGGTGAAATGATGGTAAAAGAGTTTTTCATGACTCGCAAAGTAAACACCGCAGCCGACTTAGATGAACAAACACTGACTAAAGTGGCAGAGGTGACAGGTGGACAATATTTTCGAGCGCGAGATACGGAAGAGCTCGAAAAGATTTATGACACCATCAACCAGCTAGAACCCGTATCTAGCGACACACAAACTTGGCGCCCTCAGTCTGAATGGTTTCCATATCCATTAAGCGCTGCATTTGTATTGTCGGTATTGTTATTCCTATTAAGGAGAAAACATGGCTGAGTTTACTTTCCTCAATCCTTATTGGCTTTTGGGGCTCATCGTGATCCCTATTGCACTCTTGCTTAATCACAAATTTAGAGCCCAAAAGTCCACACTGATTGCCCCTCATCTAGCGCGGATGCTCGGACAAAACACGCAGTCTAAGCATTACTTCACTCTATGGGGTTTAGCTTGGGCAATAACTTGCATTTCATTAGCGGGGCCAAGCTGGCAGTCCAATGCTCGACCAAGCTTTGAATTAAACCAAAACCGTATCTTGGTGCTTGATATGTCTCGCTCTATGTTTGCTACAGACATCAAACCCAATCGGCTAGCACAAACACGTTATAAGGCGCTCGATTTGCTGCCTAAATGGAAAGAGGGAGCCACTGGACTTATTGCTTACGCTGGCGATGCCTATAACTTAAGTCCACTGACAACTGATTCCAGCACGCTTGCGGGCATTATCGAAAATTTGTCACCAGAGCTGATGCCTTTTCAAGGAGCAAACCTGCCTGCCGCGATTGAACTTGCGATCAACCAGTTTTCTCAAGCCGGCACGCAACAAGGCGATATCATCGTGTTAGCGGATGATCTTGATACGTCAGAGCTGTCTCGCGCGTTAGATTTAGTCCAAGGTACAAAGTTTCGCATTTCTGTTCTTGCCGTCGGGACTCCTAACGGTGCGCCTATCGCGCTGCCCGATGGCTCTCTGCTAAAAACGGCACAAGGCACAACCGTCGTAGCGAAAACAAACCTGAAAAACCTACAGACGCTAGCGAATAAAACTGGCGGTCTATTTGTTCCTATTCAGCACACCAACCGTGATGTTGAAAATATCGCGGCCTTTACTAATAACATTGGTAGCCAGCTTTCTGCGACCCAAAGCGAAGAAGTTAAAACTGATTCTCGTCTCAACAGTGGCTTTTGGTTACTGCCGTTGTTACTTCTTCCTGCGGCTTTACTGTTTCGACGCGGCCTGATTTGGATGGTAGTTGTGACTGTAGTCCCAGTAACGTGGACACCGCATGCAGAAGCTAATCCGTTCTTAAATGCCGACCAACAAGGAGCGGAACTCTACAAGCAAGGTGAGTATGAACAGGCGCAAAACCTATTTACAAACCCAAGCTGGAAAGGAGCCGCCAGTTATCAAAAAGGTGACTACGAAGCCGCTATCGAAGCATTTTCTCATGATGCCTCCCTTAACGGCCGCTATAACCTCGCCAACTCGCTCGCTCAAAATGGTCAATTAGAAGATGCGGCTGATTTGTATAAAAAGCTGCTAGAGGAAAAGCCTAACTTTGAAGCCGCGAAGAAAAACCTATCGGTTGTAGAAGAAAAGCTAAAACAGCAACAGCAACAGCAACAGCAACAGCAACAGCAACAGCAACAGCAACAGCAACAGCAACAGCAACAGCAACAGCAACAGCAACAGCAACAGCAACAGCAACAGCAACAGCAACAGCAACAAAAGTCTCAAAACGAAGGGAAAGAAGCGCAAGGACAACAGTCACAAAATCAGCAAGATTCTGAAAATAAAAAAGAAAAACAAGAAAAACAAGAAACGGAACAACATCAACCGCAACGAGATGACAAGCAAGTGAAGGATCAAGGTGAACCAATACAGGCTAAAGCGCATCCCGAAAAAATGCATCAGGATGATCCTGAGTTTCGTCGACTAGAAGCAGTAGAAAGTGCTCGCGACCCAAGCTTTTTGATCCGTGCGCAAATGCAACTTCAAGCGCAACAAAAACAACCTCCACAACAATCTCAAAAGGAGTGGTAAGCCTGTGATGAACAAAGGCGTAAAACTGGTCTTTATTTTTGTGGCCAGCCTAATATCCAGTTTCTCGGTGATGGCACAGACACTTCAAGCTAGTGTGAATAAAACACAAATAGCCAAGAATGAAGTGATTAACCTCAGAATCATTTCAGATACTGAGCTCAGCTCAGACTCAATCGACTTCAATGTTCTAGAGAAAGACTTCTTCTTGGGTCAACCTCGTTATGGCCGCTCTAGCAATAACATTAACGGAAGAAAATCAGTGCGTACCGAGTGGAGTATCTCAATTGCACCAATGAAAGAAGGTGTTCTGACTATTCCAAGTTTTTCCGCTGATGGCATGAAAACGGAGCCGATCAAACTACGTGTCAACGCGAGCCAAACAGACCCCAATCTTGATGATCTATTTAGCTTCAATATTACGGTCGACAACAGTACGCTCTACCCTCAGCAATCTGCAACATTACGTATACAACTTCTAATTAAAGCGGACACTCGACGCCTAGATAACCCGCAAATAGTACCTCCGCAGATTAAAGGCATGAAGCTTGAGGCACTGGGTGGCTTACAACAAAGACAGAAGATCTTAAATGGGTTAGAAGTAGCGATCATAGAGCAGTCGTTTCGCTTAACGGCCAATCAACCAGGCACTTATACCTTGATAGGTCCTAAACTGACCGGTTCTTATATTTATGGCGACAGCTTGACGGGCTCAACCAAAATAATGCCTATCAACACCAAAGCGGAACGCATGCCAATCACGGTCAAACCGATTCCGAGCGAATTTAAAGGTGAATGGCTTCCTGCTTCAGCGTTAGAAACGACACAGAGCTGGCAAGACGATCAAGGTAATCTACTGTCGACTAACGCGATCAACACAGTAAAACAAGGCTCTTCACTCACTCGAACCATTCAAGTTAAGGCTCGCGGTACACAAGCCGAATATCTGCCACGAGTCAATATTAGTTACCCGAGTTCACTGCGCGTGTATCCCGAACAACCTAAGTTCGATAGCGCGAGAGATGGCACCGTTACCATGACGGTGAAGCAAGTCATTATTCCTACAGAGGCCGGGAAATATACCTTACCAGGATACGACTTGAACTGGTGGGACAGTCAAAATGATGAAGCGAAGAAAACAACGTTACCAGAGCTAACATTAGACGTAGAGAAAAATGACACTGGGCTAATCACGTTGCCGGAATCGCCTCTTTCAGCGCCTTTAGTGTCAGCCCCTAGTCCTGAATCAAGCGGCGATGTAAACAGTCTCTGGCGAACATTAACCTTTGTTTTCCTAGGGCTTTGGATAATGACATTGGGAATCGCTATTTGGGCATGGAAAAAGCGGTCAATAACAGCGAGTGGAACGGTTTCAAACACTGAACAACCACTTTGCATCGACGCGCTAAAAAAAGTCATCGAAGAGGGCGATGCTGCGAAAATTGAACGCTCTGTAAATGAGTATTTAACCACTCATCAAGACAGGCTAAACCCTGGCGACGTACAAGCAATTAAGCAAGAGCTTAATGCCATGAATCAAGCGTATTTTAGTGCTAACCAACAACCTTGGAGCCCTGATTCGCTGCTAGCGAAAATTCAAAACCTTGGCAAAGCAAACGTAACAAAAACCGACCACCAACTCGAAAAGCTATAAATAACTAGATAACAATGGCAGCTCTCATGAGCTGCCCATTCTCTTATCCGGCCAAATTTGCTTTAGCGGTTTTATCTAGAGCACCAACCGCCGCCCCTTCCCTATCAAGTTGCTCTTATGAACATCACTCACTCAACAAACACTTGGAGCTCGTATTCGTATCGCCTTACACAATTTCGCCCATGATTCTTCGCTTGATAGAGTGCCTTATCCGACAACTGATATAAATGGTCGAAATTAAAGTCTTTGCCTTTCGCTTTATAACAGGAGTAACCGACTGAAACGGTAAGTAACTCCCCTTCTGGGTTATGTCGATGTTTTATCCCCTCGCCCTCGATGCACTGACGAATGCACTCTGCTCTCAGTCGAACCTCCTCTTGCTCAGAACCAATCATGAGCAACGCAAACTCCTCACCACCGATACGGCAAAAAACTTCATCTTCACCTTTGGTATGATGATCCAAGATATAGCCAATTCGCATCAATGCAATATCGCCTTCGAGGTGACCATAGTGATTATTGAATAAGCCAAAATGGTCAATATCAATCAGGATCAGGCCAAACGACATGTCGTCTTCACACTCTAGGGCGCAATATTTTTGCATCACATGCTCTAACATGCGGCGATTACCAAGACGCGTCAAAGGATCGAGCTTAGAAAGTACCTCAAGCTGTCGATTGGCTTCCTCCAACTCTTTTGTTCGGTTCTGAACCTCCAGCTCTAAGTTTTCGTTTAATTCGCGAATCGCCTCTTGAGCTTGAGTACGTTGCAATACTTCAGCTAAGCTGGACGCGAACATACGAATCACTTCACGTAACTGAGAAGTTAAGGGCGCACGTGTCAGCAAATTATCAACAGCGATAAAGGCGATAGGACCACTGCTATTTGAAGTCAATACCGTCATCGCAGCCCAACCAAAGCCAACAATATTACAGTCATGATAAATAGGCACTGATTCTTCAAATGCGACTTCGTTTGGCATTGAGCGAGCCAGATTTATAAGAGAGAAATCTTGGGTTTCGCCAAAGAAGTAAGATTCATCCACCACGTTCCCTTGAATATCGGTACCCCACGTTCCTTGCATGTAAGAGCAATTTTCATCAGTTAAAAACACCGCCATTCGATCAATACCAAGATTTTTAATGGCGAAAGTGACGGCCGATTTGCATACTCCACTGACAGTAGTGCAACGTGATAACTCAACCATGCTTGAATGCAGCATGCGTACGTTTTGTTCTTGGCGCTTACGAATGTAAATTTGAGAGAAGAGTGAACCAAACGAGTCCAACATCTGTTTTTGATATGCCGTTATCGGCTTACGATGAATAAAGTTATCTAGCGCGAACCACCCAAACGGTTCATTGCCATCGCGTAAAATCAACATCGCATTCCAGCCCTGCCCGATGACCTTGCCTGCTGTGTATATTGGCGCGTCTTCTACAATAACTAAGTTGCTCTCAAGGCTAGATAACGCGGTGATATACTCCTCGCTAAGTTGGTGTAAATCATATTGTGTGTGAAATTCATCAATCGTAATTCCTGACTCATCCGTACCGTATGTACCACTGAAGCTACGCTTTTTCATATCGAGAAGCATCAGTGTAGAGCGATCAAACCCAAGTCGTTCACGTAACGCTTCGACGGCTTTGTAGTACAAGTCCTTTAAAGAATCAGGATTAGAGATTTCGAGTGCAACTTGCTGAACTAACTTCATATTTTCGATAAAGCGCTCGCGTTGGCTAATCTCATCAACATATTGCGCTTCACGAATATCTCTGTGCCTGATCTCTTTCGAGGCATTTTTTTCAGCACGAATACATTGCCAACGCGCCGCTGCGAGTTGCATTGCGTCGTAACTTTCTTCATAGATATTATGTGCTGTGCGAGCATGAACAGATTGAATCAGTAGGTAGGTACGTTTGATAGGCGTGTTGTCGAGCATCATGATGTAACTATCACCACCTAAATCTCGGGTGTGATTCCAATTACAAGTGTTGATCGCCAGAGGTATGATGCTTTCAGAGGTGTCAAACTGACTTGCCCACTCCCAGAATGTCTCAGGATAGTTTTGGGTTGGGTAAAGCTCTCCGCGAGAGAAGCTCATTGAATGACGAGGGTTAATTGAAGGATCTTCAAAAATAGCGAGGGCTTGAGGGGAGAACAGACTCTCTAAATGATCAAAGATTGCCTCCGCTAGCAACCGATGGTCCCTCGTTGAAGACACTTTTCTTGTAAAACTTCTTAAACTCACCCTACCAACCTAATCTACTTTTTTATCCTCGATAAAAAACTACTTAGGCCATGATATGCAATCAATACGTTCAAATTTGAGCTGTTAAGTCATTCGCAAAATTATCAGACTTAGTGTTACATTCGAGAGCTCTTCAGCACTTTTAAAGCCATGTTTCACATAAGTTACATGCTTTATAAACTGGGGAGGAAAGTTGTTCTTATTTACAAGATTTTTGTGTTGGTAGATGTTTTAAGCCTACGACTTAAAAAGAAAAAGGCCCCTCATCAAGAGGGGCAAAGTTACCATCGCTTATAGTTATTTAGTTATGCTTGTAAATACGGTGGATTAACCGAAATCACCATTTACGTAGCCTTGAGTACGGTCGTCTTGAGGGTTGCTAAAGATCACTTGCGTATCGTTGTGCTCAACCAGTTCACCCATTAGGAAAAACGCAGTGCGGTCAGAGATACGACGCGCCTGTTGCATTGAGTGAGTCACGATAACGATGGTGTAGTTCTTCTTTAGCTCTTCCATCAGTTCTTCGATTTTGTGTGTCGCAATTGGGTCAAGTGCCGACGTTGGCTCATCCATCAGAATCACATCCGGCTCCATCGCGATTGTACGTGCAATACATAAACGTTGCTGCTGACCACCAGAAAGACCGAATGCGTGTGATTTAAGGCGATCTTTCACCTCATCCCAAAGGGCAGCACCGCGCAGCGAACGCTCTACCACTTCATCAATTGTCTTTTTGTCTTTGATACCTTGAGCACGTAAGCCGTAAGCCACGTTCTCGTAAATGCTCATCGGGAATGGGTTTGGCTTTTGGAATACCATGCCGACTTTGATGCGAAGGTCAGCAACATCAATGTTGCCGTAAATATCTTCGCCGTCCATCGCCAATTTACCTGTAATTTTCACGCCTTCGATTAGATCATTCATTCGGTTCAAACAGCGTAGAAGCGTTGATTTTCCGCAACCTGACGGGCCGATAAGTGCAGTTACTTGGCGAACTGGAATTGGTAAGTTGATCGATTTCAGTGCTTGGTTGTCACCGTAGAATAGGTCTAGGTTTTCAATATCAAATTTGTTCATTGTCTTAATCTCTTAATTCTTGAATTCGTGTCTTTTAACGTGCGTTCTTAATTAGTGTTGTTAGTAAGTTGCGGTGTTAAAACGTCTAGCAATCAGTTTCGTTACCATGTTGATCAAGAGAACAACTACGATAAGCACTGTTGCCGTACCGTAAGCCTGATTCCATTCTTCAACGGTAAACAGTTCGGTAGTCAGTTTGTATAGGTGAACGGTTAGCGTACGACCTGAATCCAATAAAGAATCCGGAATACGTGCAACCATACCTGCTGTCAGGAATACTGGAGCAGACTCACCAATGACACGACCAATACTTAGAATGACCGAGGTTAAGATACCTGGCATTGCGCTCGGAAGAATCAAACGCCAGATAGTGTAAATCTTAGAAGCACCGAGGCCATAAGAGCCTTCACGGTACGTTTGTGGTACTGCCATCAGCGCTTCTTCCGTTGTACGGATGATAACTGGCAGGATTAGGATACTTAGCGTCAATGCACCCGACAGAATAGAGAAGCCAAGGCCAAGAATCGCCACGAAGAAAGTCATACCAAACAGGCCGAAAATGATCGACGGGATACCCGCCAATGACTCGGTACAGAATCGGATGATTTTCACCAAACGACTGCCCACTTTCGCGTATTCGGTCAAGTAGATTGCCGTCATGATACCGAGTGGCGCTGCCACTGCGATAGAAGCGATAACCATGTAAATGGTCGCCACAATCATTGGGAAGATACCATGCTCTTCACCTGTGCGCGTATAGTTATCAGTAATGAAGTTCCAATCTACGTGTTGTAGACCGTTTGATAGGATGTACCAGATAATCCAGAACAAAAAACCTACCGTTAGTGCTGCCGAGATCCAGACAAATGCGTTAAAGACATTATCTTTGAACTGGCGTGCTTTTTTCAGTTTTGCGCGATCCATAATAGTCACCTTTAACGAGCGATTACTTCGCTTTTTCTCGGTTTAGGTACAGTAGTACAGCGTTCAACGACATGATGAAGACCAGAAGTACTACACCTGTAGCGTAAAGTGCGTTCGCGTGAACACCACTTGCGTAAGACATTTCAATAGCGATGTTTGCAGTTAGTGTACGAGCCGAATCCAAGATGCCTTCTGGCATTGCCGGCGCGTTACCCATAACCATAATGATCGCCATAGTCTCACCCAACGCACGACCGATACCCAGAATCACACCTGTCATGATGCCTGAGCGAGCCGCTGGAACGAGCAATTTAAAGATGGTGTAGATTTTCGATGCGCCCAGTGCCAAAGAACCTTCTTTATAAGTACGAGGGACAGCACGGATAGACGTTTCAGAAACCGTAATTACTGTTGGTAGAATCATCACACCAAGAACAATAATACCGGCCAAGATAGTGTTACCTGCAGGTACATCAAATACCTTCTGAATCAATGGAACGATAATAACCAGACCGAAGAAGCCGTAGACCACTGAAGGAATACCGGCTAGCAGCTCAACCGCTGGACGGATGATGTCTGCTAATCGCTTTGGTGCGATTTCAGCGATAAAAATGGCGGTCAGAACACCAATTGGAACCCCAACAATGACAGCACCAGCCGTCGATACGATAGATGCCACAATCATGGTGGCGACACCGTAAAGCGCAGGTGGTAACCAGTTTTGTCCTAAGACAATGCCCGATACGCCTGCTTCTTGGAATGCCGGAATACTCTCTCGAACGATGAAGTATGCAATAACGGCTAATGAAACAATGCCGATTACGGCACTCGTTAGGAACAAGCCGTGGAAGATGCGCTCTTTCCAGTCTACACGACGCTTCTCGCGTAGGCCTGACTTGCTGATAGCTCTAGCGTCAGTATTCATAAGCTTTTCACTATTTGTTGCGATGGTCATTTAAAAATCTCACGGTTCTGGGCAATGCCGTTGAACACAATGGATAGAAAAGGCTCAGCCCGAAACGTTGGGCTGAGCAAACTTTAGAGTCCCGATGGGATTAGTTAACTGAGATGTAACCTTTTTGGTCAACTAGCGCTTGCGCTTCGTCAGTTAGCATCCAGTCTAGGAATTTTTGCGTTTCTGTTGATGGCTTGCCTTCTTTGTAAAGAACAAGGAATGGACGCGCTACTTTGTAAGAACCGTTTTTAACGTTAGCTACCGTTGCATCAACGCCGTCGATTGCTAGCGCATTAACAGTGTTATCTACAGTACCAAGAGAAATGTAGCCGATTGCGTATGGGTTAGATGCAACCATTGTTTTCAGTGCGCCGTTACCGTTTGCAACTTGAGCACGTTGAGAGATAGCTGATACCTTCTTACCAGAAATCTTCATTTTTAGAGACATGATGTCTTCAAATGCGCCACGAGTACCAGAAGCTGTGTCACGAGTAATGGCTACGATTGGCTTGTCTGCACCACCGACTTCTTTCCAGTTTGATACTTCGCCTTTGTAGATTGCAGTCACTTGCTCGGCTGTTAGACCTGGCAGTTTGTTTTGTGGGTTAACAACCACTGCGATACCATCACGAGCAACCACTTCTTCGATTAGTGTTGATTCTTTTTCAGAGTCTTTTAGATTACGAGAAGACATACCAAGGTCTGCTGAACCATTTTTCGCTGCTTTTACACCAGCTGAAGAACCAGGACCTTGAACTTCGATAAATACGTTAGGGTTCTTCTTCATGTACGTTTCAGAGAAAACTTCCATCAGTGGAGTTACGCTGCTAGAACCCACTGCAGAGATAGTTTCTTTAGCAGAAACAGGAGTCACTGCCATTGCGCCTAGAAGTGCGATTGCACCGATTACTGTCTTTTTCATCACAATTTCCTTAAGTGGCTTTATTGCCGTTGTGTTTCACTTGAACGGTGCTCACTTTAGAATTTGAATATGACAGTTGTGTTTCACTTAGTTGAACCCTCTATGACACGTTGTCATTTCTAACTATTAATTCCGCGACTTATCCCTCTCTCAATTTGAACGTAACGTTTTTATAACGTTGCCTCATGTTCAAGATGATAACCCCATCGATTTTGGTACATTTCATAGCAATTAGGCATGAGTAACTCATTGATTTGGCAAATATAACAATTAAAATCGAAATGCTTATTTATAAAAAAGATAATAATCAAACCGATAGAGGGTCAATCTCATGCGTCAATTTCTTAGTACGCTTTCTATTAAACTTCAGGTTTTTCTGCCTGTTCTATTCACAGTTATATTACTCATCATTGGACTGAGTGTCGGAATCGGTAAACTCGATCAAGCATTCAATAAGGTTTCGGCTTCCACCCATAAGCTAATCATTCACAAAGAGGAACTTAGCGGCATCGTAGACAACACTTACGCCATGCGCATCAAAGCCATTTATAGTCTATTTAGAGCCGAAGATGTTCAGTCTCTCAACCAAGAGCTTTCTAAGCGACAAAACAAAAACCGCGATTTTCTTAACTCCATCGACAATCTCCCTGGCATTCAAAATGAAGTCAATGCTATGCGTAAGGCCATGAATCACTATGTTGATTTCACTCGCGTTACCATGACACCTCTGCTCACCACTAAACACTCTTCTGATTACACCACCTCTGATTTCAATCAAAAGTACGAATCTGCAATGGCTGAGTATCGATTAGCTGGCGAAGCGATGATCAACGCCATCGACAAACTATCTAAACAATTGAATCAAATCGTCACCGATGAAGTCGAAACGAATGGCGAACAACATTCAACCACGCTCACTTACAGCACCGTCTCGCTTGCGGTGATCTTGAGTGCTGCTTCACTTATTAGTTGGGTACTCGCCAGCTACATCGTTGCGCCGATTCGTAACCTTCAAGTAACGATGCAGGAAGTCGCGAAGGGAAACCTACTAGTTAAGGCCGAAGCCATCGGGAAAAACGAAGTGTCTCAGTTGGCTCGAGATGTAAACCAGACCATAGAAAAACTGCGTGAAACTGTAAGCGCATTGGTTCGCATTAGTGAAGATGTGGCATCAGCATCAACCGAGTTAGCAACTGTTATGACTCAAAGCAGCGTCAACTCGGATCAAGAAAAGCAAGAAGTTGAGCAAGTAGCCTCGGCGATCAATCAGCTAGAGTCGACCGCAGCTGAAGTATCGACCAATGCACAAGAAGCAGATAGTGCATCAAATCAAGCACGTACGTTAACCTCACAAAGTATAAGCATGTTTGGGGAAAGTACTCGCGCAAGTGAAAAGATGGCGGAACAACTTAACGAAGCCGCTGCCGTCGTGACTTCACTAAAAGATCAATCAGAACACATTGGTCGCGTGATCGAAGTGATTGAAGGTATTTCTGAGCAAACGAATCTCCTTGCACTGAATGCAGCGATTGAAGCTGCACGAGCGGGCGAAAGTGGCAGAGGCTTTGCGGTAGTGGCCGATGAAGTACGTATGCTGGCAGCGCGAACTCAGGAGTCCACCAAAGAGATCCAAACCATTATAGAAGAGCTACAGCAACAATCTGGTCACGCAAATGAAAGTATGCATTCCAGCTTAGCCATGTTGTCAGACAACCAAGCTCTGACACAAGAAGTTAGCCAATCACTTGCTAATATCAGTAATGCTATCGCCGATCTGAACTCAATCAACACTCAAGTTGCGACCGCATCAGAAGAGCAGAAACAGGTCACGGCTGATATCAACAACAACTTAACGAACATCTATGAACTAGTGAGCCAGAACGTCACTGGTATCACTCAATCAGCCGCGGCAGCGCAAGAGTTGTCTGGTTTAGCAGAAAACCAAAAACATCAGCTTAAGCAGTTCCAAGTTTAAATTCTCTGCTCAACACGATAAGTTCCAAAGGTTAGAAAAGAAAAAGCTCCGCACTGGCGGAGCTTATTATAAAGGCAAAGCTATCAACCCTTATTAACGTAATAATTATTATTCATCTGTCACTAACAAGAGAGAACTTTTGAAACTTGAGTTTAACGGATCTCTATTGAAAACCTCACCATTAGTCGTATCAAAAGTTGCAACATGCTTACCGTCGCCATTAGGTGTGTTGCTCCAGACATAACGCCCTAGAACATCATCTCCATCTGTCAGACTATAGCCGCTAGCAAACCCTGTACTATTTATGGCTGGGCTGTGGCAAGCTCGCTCAGTTAGAGATACTAGCTCTTTGATATTTGCTAGTCGCCAATTTTTTTTGTCAGCAAAATTGTGAAGAGGATGGTTGCCGTCCTTATTACGAATTTGTTTGGCTGTGGAGAGAGCGAGTTGCCATGACATTGTAGATCGCGTCCCCTGGCATTCTTGGTTTCCTACATTCCATGTCATACCAACTGGACAGCGCATCCATGTTAGACCTGTTTTCAGGTCAGTTACGGTACCGCTCTCAGAATATGTATAACGCGTGTTAGGTGCCGTTTTAGCAAAGTCAGTAGAACACTCTTGTGCAGCTATTGCAGTTTGAGAAGCCAAAGTAAGAGATAGTACAGTTATTAATTTCTTCATCTTATTGCCCCTTAACTGCGACTAGACGGATTGGGAATTGGTAAGAATCATCGGCACCCGCACTTGTGTTGCTTGATCGAATCTCGACGTATGAAATAGTGCCTCTATCTTTGCCCCGGGAGACAATCGCAGGGAAATAAATCTCGCCATCAATAAGTTGTGATGATGCATTCGTAAACTTAAAGTCACTATGCCAAAACGCACCATATCCTAAATAAGGGCTACCTATGGTTTGCTGTGGAAAGTATTTAACATTAAAACCATAGACGTTGTATTTTGCATATTCATCGTTCGGAGCAAACAGTGTTTGTTCACCAAAGTCTAGTAAGTCATAAGTCTCACGGTAAGTAGGCAAGCGCCAACCAGTGATTCCACATAACGATTGTTTGTTTATGTACTCAACATATTGGCTAGTGGTACAAACTTCATCACCAGCGTCTTTACAACCTGCAAGCTCTACATCTTTGCTAAATGGCTTAAATGCTTCAGACTCAAACGCAAACAGGCGATCTTTAAATTGAACCGAGCTCGCATCCGCACTCTTATTTTCCCAAACAAGACCAGTACGTTCGTCCATAGTACAAGCCCACTCAGTCGCATCTGCAGCTAAAGCTGCACCTTGTGAATCTAGCTTAACGAACTTAAAGCCAGCGCCTGTCGACGTTTGCTTGTCCTCTTTGTCGAAGCCGTATTCCGCATCTTGACCAGGGTAAGACGCTTGAACCTCTGCTACGTCTGCTGCTCCTTCAGCAAAATAAAGAACGGCGCCCGTATCGTTACTACCAACCGTTTGTTCAGCAACCGCTACAATTTCTTCAGCAAATGCACTCACTTCCACTTCAGACAGAAGATCAGAGGCCAATGATTTACCCTGGAAGCTAAGGCTTTGAGCAAGCAGCGCTACGCCTTGGGTCATTTGTTGTGGCTGCATTGCAGCTAATAGTGCAGCCGTGTTTTGCTCTAGCTTGTCTAGCTCGCTGGCTTCTGCGTTAGACATCACCGTACCAGAAAGAGAAACGCCAGCATCGGCGAGTTGCGCTTTCACAATCTCTTCAGCTTGAGCAACGGTTTTACCGTCAACCACAAGACCCGCGAGCAACGTTGTTACACCATTGATTGTGTTACCCGTTGCTAAATTTTGGCCTGGAGCCGCAAGACGCAACGTTTGGTTTGAACCTTGCTCAACTTGAGCAAGAATGGTGCTAGTTAGTATGTTTTTGTCGCTTGAAGTCAGGCTAAATTTACCGGCATTATCCGTTTTAGTGCTCGGTTCAGTCGTATCACAAACGTAGTTTTGGTTTAAATCGATGCACACTGGCGTATCAAGAAGTGTACCTGCAGAAACGATGGTGCCAGCTACATCATAGGTCGGTGCCGACGTATCACCACCAGAACCACCGCCACAGCCAGCTAGGGCTAGTGACATAGCAACGAAAGAATATTGAAACTTCATAGATTTTATCTTCTTTTGATTTTAATTAACGAGAGCGAATCACTCTCACCATTGAAAGCAGGAAAAGTCCTAACAAGGTCCAAGGCGAACCACTGCCACCTGAACCACCGCCACTGCTTTCTTTAGTGGTATCAGCACTACACTGATACTGAGCAAAGTGACTCACACCCCACTCTTTCAACACCCCAGAGTTCCCTGACACGCGGTCAGACACTTCGAGACGCCAAGTACCCCAACTCGGTTGACCGACAAGTGCTTGTAACTCCTCGTCATACTGAGCGGTGAAGTAACCTTTAAATCCTTTGGTATTGCTTGATTGATGGCTAAGTAGCACGACCGATTTGCCTTGTGGAGACACTAGCGTCACTTGCAGATCTTGCAGTGAGTCATGTTCGATGTTCAGGTAAACCGCAAACGAATCATCAATCGTGCGTGACTTGTCCGATAGCGTCTGAGAGAACAGTCTGTCGCCCTGCTCCGGTAAAGCGGAATTCACTGATTGAGGCTGGATATCAAGCTCTGGCGTACCATTAACCAGCATCACCTGTTCACTCCACTGGTGAGTCTTTAGGCCTTCAGCAAATTGATAATCCAATGAAATAGAGGAATCGAATTGCGTGCCACATGTTAGACCGCTTGGTAACGCCACCTTCATTGAGGTCAAGTCAGAAAGCGTTTCATCAAAGTCGAAAACAGATGCGTTGTTTAGCTTCCATTGCCCTTTGATGCTCGCTTCACGGCCAGTTTGGCTCAGGCTCAAACCAACGTCTTGACCTTGTGCGATGTATCGAGCGTCATAGCGAACACGAAGAGGCGCTTTAAGTAAGTTGTGTCTGTTGAAGCTGTCCGTCAGGAATTGGGCGTAGTCTTTATTTGGGAACAAGGTGTTTGCGGCAAACACGGTCGACTCCGCCAGATCATGCATTTTCACGCCACGACCAATGCCGTACATACCTTCAAGTACAATGGCGTCAAACTCGCGGAACACGTTATCGGTATCATCACCGTATCGTTCAACCGATGCTTTAAGTGCTTGGAACAGTGGCGTTGACCATAGCTCATCGCCTAGTTCACCGCCCACACTAACGTGCGCTGGATACTCTGAGCCCTCGAAGTAACGCGCTCTTTGGTTCCATAAGCTACGAGTTGTTTTGCGTGTTCCGAACACACCGTCCCAGTTGAACACCGTATCTAACTCGAACTCTTGACCACGACGCGAAGCATCCAAATATTGAGTGCGGTAGCTCGCGCTGCCCGCCCAGTAATCAGCAAAACCTTCTGCGATAGCACCAGTGTGGCCGTACGCCCAATCCGGTACGATTTGGTAATGAATACCATGCCCAAGCTCATGTATCACGACATCAGCATCGACTGCATCCGGAGAAACACCACCAACACCCAGCATGAGTGCTTTCGGACCGTAATAGTAAGTAGAGTTATCTTTTGATAAACCGCGAGCGTCAAAACGAAGCGGTTCATCAAACAAGTCGTAAGTCAGGCTTGTCAGATATTGGATCGAGCTATCAAGATGATAAAAAGCCATCAACTGTGGGAACGCATTGTCACCAAACTCGGTGCTTTGCATCTCATCAACACTGTCAAATGCTTGAACCCCTTCTGCGCTGAGGAAGTCCAACGTATCGAGTACAGGCGCTTCACCAGGTGCTGGGGCTGAAAATAAACCCGTCGCATCCACTTGCTTTAATCTTGGGTTAGAGAGATAGAACTTACCTCCCGACTTTAAAACCTCAATCGACTTGGTGACGTACTCGATCGGCTGAGGGTAATCGGACAGTGCTGACCATGTCGATTCTGGTGCCGCTTGCTGTTGCATGGTGCGCAGATCTGGGTTGAATAAAGAAACCTCAACATCAACCAGACTTCCAGAGCTCAAAGCCGGTGGCTCTTGTGCTTGCAGTTGGCGAGGCGATTCCAATTCCATTGCAACCGTTGGTTTACCGTTGCGAATTATCGTATCTTCAAGGCTCTTAAACACTCGCACAACGTGATGATTTTTATCAGTTGTTACTACAAGGGCACGCTGAGATTGATATTCACCGTTAACCCAAACATCAAAATTGTAATGCTCACCAAGCTGAGACTGGGTTTTGTAACGGAACTTAAACTCGCCCGCTTCTGAGTAGTGGCTGTCTAAATAAGTTTTCGCTTGCGCTTCATTGGTCACCACAGAATCCGTTGTGGGATAATCCCACTCTGCAGACAGCGCCGCAGGGGTACATGCAATAAGCAGTGAAAACGCCAATGGTTTTAGCTTCATGATTTCGTCCTAGAATTCGTATTTTGCAGTCAGCGTGAAGTAGCGCCCTGGCTCAGTTGAGTAACGCTTACTTTCCTCAGCGATACCCGCTACGTCTTGGTATCGGATGTATTCTTTGTCGAACAGGTTGATGATGTTTGCGCTAACACGAAGGTCTTTGGAAACGTGGTAAGTTGCGCCAATATCAAACGTATTCCACGCACTTGTCTGCGCGCACTCTGTCGCTAGACCAAGCGTGGTCTGGCATTTAGGAACGCGATCCATGGCCGCGGCCCAGTTCCAAGCCACGTAAGCATTGAAGTCTTGGTCGGCGTATTTCAGTTGAGCGTTACCTTCGAATGGCGTAATGCTTCGAACGTATTCACCTTCCGCGTCTTTGCCATCTACGTAGCCAAACTTGGTGCTGATGTTCCATCGCTTAGTGATCGCGTAACCTGCAGAAAGCTCTGCACCATACGTCTCGACACCATCGAGGTTTTGGTATTGTTTAATGTAATTACCATTGCTTGAGTCAAAGCCCGTGGTCACAACGTCGATGAAGTTTTCAAACTTGTTGTAGAACAAAGACGCATAGACATACGCACGACCGTTATCGAACTTGTTACCGATTTCAAATGAGTCGGAAGTTTCAGCTTCTAGATCCATGTTTGGTGCAATGACAAACGGCGTGAGCGGCACAAAGTCGTGGCTTACGAAGCCATACGCTTTATCGTATTCCGGAGCACGGTAACCATGGTTATAAGATACATAAGCAATGTTGTTGGCAAATACTTCACGAGAAACCGACAGACTTGGAGATACCTCTGAGCTATCCATGTCTTTTAATGGGAAGCCGCCCACTTCACCCGCACCGTCTGGCGTGAGACGGTGCGCATCAAAGCGTAGGCCACCTGTGATGGTCCATTTATCCAGTTCCACCATGTCTCGGACATACAAGCCAATGTTATAAGCACGAGCAGGAGCGAAAGGTTGTTTGGTCGAAGGTGTTACTCCGTTCCAATCAATCTTGGAGTCGCTATCTGTGCGTTCGTAATAGTCTGTAGAAAGCTCGACACCGTAAGCCAATTGGTGCTCAGCATTTGCTGCATAAATCGTATTGGTGAAATCGCCACGGAAGCCAATTGTTTCGTCAATGAAGGTTTTGTGTTCCAGCTCGCGACGCTTGGTGATCAAACCATTATGATCCACTTGGCGCATTAAACGGTTGGTGTCTTCCACCACTTCGGTGTGACGCCAGTAAACTTTGGTATCCAACTCTTCGAACCAAGTTGGATTAATCGGAGTCACCTCTGCACCAATATAAGCGCTGTACTCTTCTGTGGTCTCATCCTCAGCAAAGTCTTCAATATGCCAAATTCCATCAGGTTGAATGGACGGTGAACCCTCCAAACGCTCTTGGTTCTGGGTGTAGAGTTCCGCTTTGGCTTTCAACATCACCTCTTCATTGAAAAAGTGGTTGATCGTATAAGCACCGCTGTAACCATCGAGGTCGCGGTTATACAAATCTTCATCAAAGTTACGTGTCTCTTGTCCTTGCCAGTATGAAACGTTAAACAAACTCTCTGTATCACCGGAACGGAAAGCTAGATTACTCGTGCCTTTGTACTTGTTGCTGATATCGGTGTAAGTACCGGAAACATCGGTGTAGAAGTCTTTGTCTTTTAAGAAATCACCCGGCTGACTGGATTCTAAAATCACCACACCGCCGATCGCGCCAGAGCCATGCACCGAAGAACTTGCCCCTTTAATGATTTGCAGCGATTCAAAATTGGATAAATCAAAAGTATCTCGCCCAACGGCATCATTAATGTCATTCGCACCGAAGCCATCCGCAGAACGAATGCCATCACGAACGATCATAATGCGGTTACCCGTCATACCACGGATGGTAATGTTTTGCGGACGTCCTGCACCGCCCGTCACGCTTACACCAGGTTCGTTACGCAGCACGTCATATAGCTCGGTCTCGCCTCTTTCTTCGATTTGCTCGTTTGTGATAACCGCGACACTACCTGCCACTTTTGACAATGGCTGATCGATTTTATTGGCGGTTACCACCACCTCTTCCATTGAGAAAGCCTTAGATTCGGCGTGCACTTGACTGGCAGCAAGTACCGAAAGTACTGCCGCTGACACTGGGGTAAGCTTCATTTACTGCTCCGCTTTAGATGTTTTAATGAGTGATAGTAGAAATGCGTATTCTTTTGCTTGTTGTTCTTGCGCTTGTCGTGGGTCCATTTGGTGGCCCGAATTAAAATCAGTTTGCAACAAGTACGGCCCGTTGCGCTCACTTAACGCTGAAACTTTAGCGAGATACTTTGCGCCTTCCCAATATGGCACGCGCTGATCGATTAAACCGACTTGAACCAACATGGGTGGGTAAGCGTCTTTATGGATATTGAGAATCGGATCGTACGCCTTCATTAACGCCAATTGTCCAGGTTTGGTTGGGTTACCCCATTCGCCATACTGCTGTGTGGTAAGCGGAAGTGAGGTATCCGACATACTTGCAACCACATCAACAAAAGGCACTTTAAGTACGACACCTGAAAACAATTTAGGATCTTGATTAACCGCTCCGGCCACCAACGTGCCACCAGCACTAGAACCGATGGCGAAAACCTCTCTATTGCCACGTTCGAATGTTTGCAGCGCCTTCGCGGCCGCGACAAAATCACCAATAGAATTGGCTTTTCGCACACCACGGCCTTGCTCGTGCCATTCATCGCCAAAGTACCCACCGCCACGGACATGGGCGATAGCGTAAATCACACCTTGGTCGAGTAAACTGATAACCTGAGGCATAAAGTACGGTTTCATCGTAAAACCATACGCGCCGTAACCGTAAATCATCACAGGAGATTGTGGGTGCAATTTGTCTTTGCGATACGCCAAAGAGACAGGGACAGAAACGCCGTCGTGCTTAATAAAAATACGTTGGGATACATAACGCTGACTATCAAAGTCTTGGTAAGCATCTTGAGAGTACAAGGATTTATTCAGCGTTTTTACATCGAACTCTTCCCACTGAGGAGGCGTAGTCATCGACATGCTTCGGATACGAATTTTGTTTGATTCAAAATCGCCCAATGTGCTTAGCCAAGCGACATTACCATCGTGTTCCAATGGCAGTATCACTTTTTCCTGCCCTTGGTAAGAATACACCGTCAATGTCGACAAGTTGTTTGGCTTACTAAGTGCCACAACTCCTGCATCATAAAGGTAGAACTGTTCAAGCGGCTCACGAGGATTGGTAAAGCGTTGCCATGTTGCGCCAAGCGGTGCGAGTTCGGCTTGGTAAAGGGCGAACTTTCCTTCCAGGTTGCTTTTAAGATAAATGTAACCTTTCGCCACATCCGCGTAATATTCCACACCCACTTCAGGCTTTCGCAATGAATCTGAGACAGTCCCCGTTTCTAGGTCGACAAGCTTCTGCTCTGTTGTTGACTCGTTGTTGCTTTGCAGCACAGCGTAACGGCTATCTGCCGCACGATAGAAAGAAAGTAACCAATCTGACTTGGGTTCATTCCATAGGACTGTTTTTGCCAAAGATTCAGTGGAGATACGTAAGATCTGATGAGGTCGCTGGGTGCGCTTTTCTTTTGCAACGAGGAATGCCACTTTCCCGTTAGGTGACAACAATACGCCACTATCGACGTGCGTCGCCAGTTCCGTAGATTGACCGGAGAGTAAATCAACAACCACAGCACGATATTGTTCGCTGCCGTCGATATCTTCCGTGAAAAGTAGCGTGTCACCATTCACTTGCCATTGACCAAGTTGGTAGTACTGATGCGCAGATTGTCGTTCATCGAAATCGAACACCACGTTTTCTGGTGCATGTTGACTCGCACGGGATAATAGTAAGTAACGACCATCGCGACGCATTAGCGTCCACTCTCTTCCACTCACGATCGACCATGGCTTATCACCTTTGTCTGCCACAATGGTATCCCACTGCGTTAGTAGGTTTTTTGTCAACGTCTGATAACTTTTTTGGTGCTGTTCAGTTTTGTGGTTTTGTTCTGTTAGGTAGGTAAGAACTCGCTCATCTTTACGAGCATCATCTCGAAGCCAGTTGAAATCATCAGCAGCAAAGCCAGAACTAGAGGTAATTATGAGCCCTAAAAAAACATGAGTAAATTTCATATAGAGAGCGAATTCATTTATAGGATTAATACAATGGCGCGTATTCTGCCCTTAAATAAAAATGAGATCAATTATCATTTTCATAATCATGTGAGATTTTTATCTAGTGTGTGAGGAAAAACGTTTGCTTTGACCGAGGTTATAAAACTTAATAACTTCCTAAATTAGCGTTCTATGCTGTTTATATACAACCAGACAAATATAAAAGCTGACTAACGAGTGAGTATGGAAAGACGCTATTTCACCTAGCGACAGACATAAAAAATCCGAGTGCGAACACTCGGATTTTTAAGAACTAAAATCAATGGGAAACTACAGCAGCTTTTACTCTTCAGAGCTCGGTGCCGCTGGTTTTTTCTTAGGGATGAAGACATCATCACCCACAGATACGTTTTTGTAGAAGCTCTTGTCACGCTTAGCTGGTTTTTTCGCCGATTTTTTCGCTTGAGGGCGAGCTTTCTTTGCGGTCGCTTTCTTATTGCGGAAATCTGGTTTAGGTGGCTTAAGGCCTTTAAACTTACCTTTCAAATCTTCGAACAATGAAAACTCAAGATCTTGTTGTAGGTATGCTTCTACACGTTTAAAGCTATCCCAGTCTTTTGGACCAACAAGAGAGATTGCATCCCCTTTATTTCCAGCACGACCAGTACGACCAACTCGGTGTACGTATTCTTCGGTATGCTTTGGCATATCGAAGTTGATGACGTGTGTCACAGTTGCAATATCCAAACCGCGGGAAGCAACATCAGTCGTTACAAGGATCTTAAATACTGCGCGCTCAAACTGACTCATAATGGTGTTACGTTGAGTCTGGTTCAAGTTACCACTTAGTGCTACAGCCTTCAGTTTCTTTTCGTTTAGCTTTTCTGTTAGTCGCTCAGTATCATCACGCGTTGCCGTAAAGATAATAACTTGACGGTATTCAGCCTCAGAAAGAACACGATCTAAAATTGCCTCTTTATGATCTAGGTGATCACACAAGTAAAATTTTTGCGTGATATCTTTATGCTCTTCGTTAGAAACGCCGATAGCAATTCGCTTTGGCGCATTGAGCATTTCAGCCGCGATTTCATTGACGTCTGCATGATCTAATGTCGCAGAGAACATCAACGTTTGACGACGACGATGCTTGGCTGCTTTATGAATGCGACGAAGCTCTGGTGCAAAACCCAAATCCAACATGCGGTCTGCTTCGTCAAGAATCAGCGTTTCCAAACCATCCAGATAAAGCGAACGATGATCTAAGTGATCAGCCAAACGTCCTGGTGTCGCCACGATAAATTTCGGGTAACGACGCAGAGCTTTTACTTGATCGTTAAAGTTCTCACCACCCAAAATCAGTGCTGCTTCATAAGATAGGCCAGCTAGCATAGAACGAAGCTCACCATATACTTGTTTCGCTAGCTCACGAGTAGGAGCAAGGATTACCGCGCGAGGGTCTTTCGCAGAAAACGATTTTGTCTTTAAAGACTTATGAAGCATTGGCAATACAAACGCCAAAGTCTTGCCCGAACCTGTTTTCGAAGATGCCAATAGATCCTTGCCTGCAATCGCAACAGGAATCGCCTGCTGCTGAATGTCAGTCGCTTTTTTAAAATCGTAGTGTTTTAGGTTCTTCAACAATCGGTTGTCTAGGCCTAGATCTTTAAATTGCAAAGTATTCTCCAATAAATCAGTCAGCGTCTGAGCGCTCTGTAGTGTCGTTTCCGCTCTAACGCAGCAAAAAAATAAAGCTCGGTATAATACCGCAAATCATAGGAGTATAGATAGAGATCACACAAACTAATTCCCTGTGGTAACGGTAAAACATCATTTGTGGCTCAGTTCAGAGTAAAGACTAGCCTTTTTGATGAGCAGCTGGACAGGAAGTTTAGAGAAAAGCCGTTCAAATATGCCTTCTATCCATCAACAAAACGACTTAAATAGCAGTTATTTGGGCCAATAAACTTTCATTTGTGTCAATATCGTCTAAATTATTGATATCAGGAACGTGGCAAATACACCTGCTATGAAAACTGTTGTGAGAACGAAATAAAGGATAGGTAGTTAAACTTTGTTAAGTTCAGGTAAAAGTTGACGTCAGGTACTCCATGAAATTCTTGGGTTTTTTTGACTTTTGCTACATCATGTACTGATAAAATGTAACCACATTTAACCTCGCTACTGTATAAAATAATAGTTAGTAGCGAGACTTTCACTATAAGCAAGGAGTTCTTATATGAACAAAACGTTGATCGCAGCTGCAGCAACTTCAGTACTTCTACTAGCCGGTTGTGCTTCTTCTGATGACGCAGCTACAGCAAATGCAGCAAAATTAGACGAACTAAGCAACCAAGTTAGCCAACTAAGCCAAGACGTACAAGCTCTTCAATCTGACGTTCAAAAATCAGGCGCAGCAGCAATGGCTGCTCAAGAAGAAGCTGAGCGTGCTAACGAGCGTATCGATAACATCGCTCAGTCTTACACTAAGTAAGATTTAATACCGCGTCTTAACGCCCGTTAAGGCGCGGTTATTTCGATAGGAACCCCATTCTGTGCAGCGATTGCTGCTTTAGCCTTCACGTTTTTCATACCGAATTCATCCAACCACCACTTTAACTCTTTCGGCACTTTGAGTTCATCTTTCTCGCCATTACTACGAGTCAAAGGCTCATGTGCTTCTAAGAACACACTTCTGTCAGGCTCAAGTGTCATTTTGATAGGCTGGTTAATGATGTTAACGTCTTCACCGTTACGAACCTTGTCAAATAACCACTCAATGTCACTTGGGTCCATACGAATACAACCCGCGCTGACCCGCATACCAATCCCAAAGTCCTTGTTGGTACCATGAATTAGGTATTCGCCATTCCCGTAAGCTAAACGCAATGCAAACATACCAAGTGGATTATCAGGCCCCGCAGGAACAACGGCTGGTAGGTCAATGCCCTTTGCTTTGTACTCGGCACGAATAGAGGCTGGAGGAGTCCATGTAGGGTTCGGTCGTTTTTGGCTGATACGCGTTGTCATTACTGGGGTATCGCGCCCTATTCGGCCAATTCCGACAGGAAATACATGGACAATATCCTCTCCTTTCGGAAAGTAATATAAGCGCAGCTCGGCTAGATTAATAACGATACCTTTATAAGGTACGTCTGGGAGGATTAGCTGTGTCGGAATAGTAAGAACATGCCCCTCTTCTGGTAAGAAGGGATCCACGCCTTTGTTTGCGGCCATTAAACCTAGCATACCCACATCGTAGAGCTTAGCGATATTTGCCATGGTTTCGCCTTCTTGCACGACGTGGTTTTCAAGGCGACCAATTAAACGGCTTCCATCCTCTGGTAATTCGTACATCTTAGCGAATGATAGACCACTCACTAAAGATAACGACACAGATAGCAGGGTACGTTTTGCGAAACTCATTGATCGCTTTTTGCTAAGCATTTCACTCTATTCCTTGGCACTTTTAAAGAGCTGTAAGGTTATCTCTCTTTCTGTCTTGTGATCAACCATCGGCTTGTGATATTCCAGTAAAGAAAAGCCCTCCCAAGTCCAAGGTTTATGGATGTATTTGTTCGGTACACTTTTGATTTCTGGTACCCAGTGGCGCACAAATTCACCATTAGCATCGAACTTTTCGCCTTGGCTTATCGGGTTGAAAATACGAAAGTATGGCTGCCCGTCACAGCCCGTAGAAGCAGACCATTGCCAGCCACCATTGTTCGCTGCAAAATCGCCGTCCACCAGCTTACTCATGAAGTACGCTTCTCCCCATCGCCAATCAATATGTAAGTCCTTGGTAAGAAAGCTCGCGACAATCATACGTAATCGATTGTGCATCCAACCTGTTTGATTGAGCTGACGCATTGCTGCATCAACGACTGGGTATCCTGTTGTTCCTGTCTTCCATCGCTCAAAGGCCTTCTCATCATAGGACCACTGGATTTTATCCTCCCAATCGATAAATCCTTTGCCTTTGACGAGTTTTGGTTCGAAAACCAATAGGTGCTGATAAAACTCACGCCAAATGATCTCACTTAGCCAAGTTGCTTTCCCTTCTGTAAGGTCATTTTGTTGATTTTCAGCATACAAACGAGCAATACACTGCCTTGGTGATAGCGCGCCAATCGCAAGGTATGGAGACAGTTGGCTAGTGCCATCAATAGCTGGAAAGTCTCGCTCGCTTTGATACGCGTCACTGCGCTCCCGTGCAAATTCCCTAAGCTGCTTCAAAATATCATTAGTCGAAGCCAGCCAGTCTTCACTGGATTCTCGAGGATAGCTAAATGTGAAGCTTGAATTAAATCGAGCCGACTCTAATTGTTCGAGTACCTTTTTATTGAGTGGCGCTTGCTCGTGAGGTTTTACTACCGTCGGCATATGGAACTGCGTTAACCAAGCACGCTTGAATGGCGTAAATACCTTAAAATATTCGCCTTGCTTATTAAGAACCGTCGTTGGCGCGTGCACACATTTGTCATGAAACAGTTCAAATTCGATATCGTGAGAAGCTAACGCTTCACTTACTTGTGTGTCGAGCTCTCGTTCGTTCACCTCATAGTGAATGTTTGCCATGACAGACGTGGCTTCAAGTGTTTCCGCCCACCCACTAATCACATCTGTACAATCGGAAAACGACGGCACCTCTTTGTACAAAAAAGGAATATTAAGGCTTTCAAGCTCCTCGTTAAGACAAGCTAAGCGACGAGCAATGAGGTCTGCCTGCATCGGCGCCATGTGATGCTCCCGCCACTGCTCTGGCGTCGCGATAAAGCAAGCGACGACAGGCTGACCTGAATCCAATGCCGCTTTGAGTGCCGTGTGGTCTAACGTACGCAAGTCACGTCGAAACCATACTAAAATCATGGTAGCTCCTATCTTTTGTCTACTAAGTTAGGTGTAATTTCTCTATCACTTCAGAGCACCCCATCCGATCACCTAGCTGTGCGTGAAGCATTTTGATGGACGCTACTTGTTTAGCAGCTAGTGCTTTATTGGAGAAAAGGTAGATAAACGAACCATTTTCAATGACCTCGTGATCTAGTAGACCAGAAACATCATCAACCTTATCGATCAAAGTCGTGTGATACCCTTGTTCACAAAGCTTCGCTGCTTGAATCCAACTCTCAGATTCTCTGTTTTGTTCAAAGCTAATGAGCAGACACTTTCCTTTGGAAGCGGCTTTGTTTTCAGAATCGATAACAAGGGCAAGTCGAGTGATTAAACAAGTCTGAAATAACCCCACCTGCAAGGATCGCAACGATCCTTTTACCATATCTAGCGCATCAAATACTGGGCTAATAAACTGATCAATAACGAGTTTTAGTGGGTACTCTTTAAGAACAGAGGCAAGTAAACTCTCTGCTTTTCCTCGATTCAGGGTAGACAGCGCAAGCAGCATGTTTTCAACTTCTTCGAGTGTGCGAACCTCGTTTTTGACTTCGACATCGGCGCTTTTTCCTAGCAACCCCTTAACTTTACCAATCGAAATCCCCTTCGCGAGCCAACTCTGGACTTCGCGAATCGTATCGAGATCTTGCTGGCGATAGAGTCTGTGTCCTTTTTCAGTTCGCTGAGGCTGGATCAAGTTGTATCTTCGTTGCCAAGCTCTCAGCGTAACTGGTTTTACACCCGTGATTTCTGCGACATCTCGGATCGCGTATAGTTTTTCTTCTGAACTACAAACCATAGCGTAATCTCATCTCCTGCGGATACGGTTCTAAAAACTTCTGTTTTGCTAAATACTCGTCTGGGTAAGTATTTAAGTAATGCTTAATCAACGTAAGTGGTGCTAGCAGAGGCAGCATTCCAATACGGTAGTCGTGAATCACTGTCGCTAACTCTTCTTTTTCTTCTTTAGTTAGTGAGCGTTTGAAGTACCCTTGTAAATGCATCAACACATTTGTGTTATTTTTGCGGCTAGCCCGATTCGTTAACGCCTTCATCAGTCCTAAACGATACTCTTGGTAAAAGTCTTCAATTTCATAATTAGCGACATCGGCAACTAAGCGGCCAAGGGATCGGTATGACTCTGGGTGGTGTGCCATTAACGTCAGTTTGTAGCGCGAATGAAAGTCGATGATTTTGCCACGAGTAGGCTCACCATCCATCGAGTCGTAAAAGTCATTTAGACAAAATACTCGAGTAATAAAATTTTCTTTCAATACAGGGTCGTTAAGTCTGCCATCCTCTTCAACAGGCAACCAAGGCATTTTTTGCATCAATGTTTGTGTATACAAGCCAACACCTTCTTTCGCAGCACTGTTCTTGCTGTAAACCTTGACTCGCTCCATGCCACAAGTTGGTGACTTGGCACAAACGATGTAACCACAAAGCTGCTCGCTTTGAAGTTCATCTACTTTATTGGCCGAGTAAGTGAGCATATTGTCGGTATGATCATTTTCTGGATTTTTGGTTTCAACCAATGCAACACGCTCTTCATTAGAAACAAGACGAATTGTTGGACGGGGTACTGGCATACCTACGCCGACTTCAGGGCATACCGAAACAAAGTCAAAATACGGGCTGAGCTCTTTAGTCACAAAGTTGCTCACCTTATGACCAGAGTCAAAACGCACTCGTTCACCCAAAACACACGAACTGATACCTACTTTGATTGAAGATTCCATGATGACGCATCCCTATACAAAAAGTTTTGTTGTATAACTTATAGCAAGCCTTTCCAAGTTGTACAAGAAAATAAGTTGTACAATTTAATCGTTTTACTTCACTCGAAAGTATTTCGATCAACCAGCTGTCAGAAAAAAGTTTGGCCCAAAAACAAAGAATTTGTGCGCGCAATCGACAAACTGCTCAAAAGCAAATCGATTGCTCTTTTGGTTTCAACAGATTTGGTTATCAATAGTAATTGCAGTTTCTAAATGCGTGGTTTTTGTGACTAAGCTCTCAAGGGGCCACTGTACGTCCCGATATTATTGCCTCAACGAAAACGAACAAGTTCAACAGAATTGGTAATAGCGTTCTATAATAGAGGCGTTTTATCAAAACAAAACTTTGGAGAGCACTTATGGCAACCCCACACATTAACGCACAACCAGGTGATTTCGCTGAAACAGTTCTAATGCCAGGCGACCCGTTGCGCGCTAAATACATCGCTGAAACGTTCCTAGAAGATGTGAAACAAGTTTGTGACGTTCGCAACATGTTCGGCTTTACTGGCACTTATAAAGGCAAAAAAGTTTCTGTAATGGGCCACGGCATGGGTATCCCGTCTTGCTGTATCTACGTACACGAGCTAATCGCTGAATACGGCGTGAAAAACGTTATCCGTGTAGGTAGCTGTGGTGCAGTACGTGACGACGTGAAACTAATGGACGTTGTTATCGGTATGGGTGCTTCTACAGACTCTAAAGTTAACCGTATCCGTTTCAACAACCACGATTTCGCAGCAATCGCTGATTACGGTCTTCTAGAAGAAGCAGTTAACCAAGCGCGCGCTCAGGAAGTGCCTGTAAAAGTAGGTAACGTATTCTCTGCAGACCTGTTCTACACACCAGAAGCAGACATCTTCGAGAAGATGGAAAAACTAGGCATCCTAGGTGTAGACATGGAAGCGGCTGGTATCTACGGCGTAGCAGCTGACCTAGGCGCGAAAGCACTGACTATCCTGACAGTTTCTGACCACATCATCCGTGGTGAAAAACTAAGCTCAGAAGAGCGTCAGAAGTCGTTCAACGACATGATGAAAGTTGCACTAGAAACTGCAATCAACATCTAAGAACAAATAGTAAGTAATAATTTGCAGCCAGAGTTATGCTGGCTGCCCGAATTATCCCGAGGGGGCGATTGTGTCTAACGGCGAACTGCCAAAAGACGCAGATGGGTTACAACTCAACTTTTGTAAAACATTGGCGTGTGACAACTTTGGATTGAGTGATGCAAAGCGTTACGTTCTGCAACATGCGAACCCTAAGCGTCCGGCGATGGTATGCCGTGAATGTGGAGCTTTCCCCCCCTTACTTAATAATCGCGATGTCGTGAACGAACTTCATCGCCTGCGGCACGTCCACAGTGACGGGTTGCCTGCTTGCCGTAATGATGATTGCGACAACTTTGGACTTTCTGTCCACACTCACAAACACCTCTATCACGCTTTCGGTTACAGTGGCGATCGCCAACGTTACCGCTGTAAAGTGTGTCAAAGTACCTTTGTCGACAAGTGGTCTGGTGCCAACAAGAAGCTTCAATTTCAAGAGAACTTGATGGGCTTGTTGTTTACGGGATATTCCGTACGAGAAATCTGCCGTAAGCTTAGTATTAACCCAAAAACCTTTTACGACCATGTTGACCATATAGCTAGCCGCTGCCGCCGTAAGCTGGCAACCATTGATGCGCGCTGGGTAAACCACGCAACGCATTATGAATTGGCCTCAAACTATATTGCATTGCAACCGAACAGCAATAATGGTGTGTATTGGATTGTTTCTGGCGAAGCGCATTCTGGCTATATTCTTTGCCAGCACGTCAATTATTCCGCTGATGAAGAGCCAATCGCAACGCTCGATCATAATCCTTACGATGAGGTGTCTCGTTTTGTTTCCCAGGAGTACGTAGCGGAAGCAAGTGAGCCGCTTGCGGAACCTTCTCATCACCTCAGAGAGCGAATTGACCAAAAATACCAAACAATTTTGGCTCGCGGTAACGTAGAAGACCCTCTTGGTAATCTATCTGTATTTCATTACCCTTCAAAAGGGGCATTAGTCCGTCCACCATACACCTCATATGCACACTATTTGCACGTACTTGATATGTGCTGCCCAAACAAACGTGTATCTCTATACATGCCTCAAGATCCCCTACTACGTTCGGCTGCACTGAGCGTTTGTTTACCTCGCATTAAAGAGAAAAGTGTCGACTTGATGTACGTAGAAGAGGACGCTAGTTGGGACATGAGTACTCCCTTTGGCAAAGTCGATATCGCCTATATGAGTTGGTGGCGCGATCGTTGGGCAATCTCTAGTCAAAACGAAAACCACAAAGGCATTTGCTACCTCGCTGGCGATCAAAATGAGCCTGAAAAATGGTTTAACGTTGCGACAACTCGTCATGTGAAGTTTTATCAAAACCGCTTTCAGATTCTTTTCGAAAGCTTCATTAACGAGCCACGTCGCAAATTACGACCTGCTGGTATTTTACCTCTTTTAGATATATTCAGAGCTTGGCATAATTTGTGCTATCAGGATAAACAAGGTCTTACCGCTGCACAAAGGTTAGAAGTCTCTGATGCACCTTTGACAATCAAACAGCTCCTATCGTAGCTATTCTATTGGTAATTTAGATGTAGTAATTAGGGGTTGTAACGGTATACATTACGGCCCCTGATCGTTTACCAAAACGTTATCCGCATCGCTTTGGTAAAGAAACATGCATCTAACCACTTAATATTAGGTGTGATTTCCAGTTCGATAGTCATGGATGTGAACGTTGGATAAAAACCAAATTCAGCTAGAAGATGATCTCACTAAGCTTAAAGGCCAAATAAAATCGGCCCCTAAACATACCTTTAATGTTGCGCAGCAATATCTTATCCGCGCGGAACAAATTTTATTTGTGGACGGAGAGATCAAAGCCTTACTCATCATGGCGCAATGCTGTTGGTGCCTAATGGATTATCGACAAGGCTTAAAACTCGTCAAAGACGCTTACAGCAAACAAACACAGCTTGAAACCGACGATCATCTCCCGGAAATTCTCCATCTTTTTGCACTCCAATATTGGGGCCAAGCAAAGTATTATTCCGCGCAACAATATTGGATTAATGCGCTCGAACAATCTGCTCTTGTTGATGATGTTGAAATTCAAATCGAATCTCTAATTGGGCTTGGTAATGTATGGCGCATCACTAATGAACACCAACTTGCCGCTTCAACTCATGAGTTAGCCGTTAAAGTGGCAAACAATGTTCGTATTGCTTGGTTAGAAGGCAAAGCGCGCATCCTATTAGCTTGGGACTATTACTTACTAAATAAGTTTGTCGAGATGCTTACGGTACTGGATGGAGCAACCGAAGTATTAAAAGATCATGATGACAGTACGTGGCAAGCCGAGATCTGGGACTTTAAAGGGTTAGCACTGCTTGGACTAGAACGCCTTGATGCGGCCGAAGAAGCCACCCAAAAAGCCCACCAGCTCGCCATTGAGCATGATCTCGTTTGGATGAAAGCACACTCTTTTATTAGCCGAGCAAGACTTGAGCTTTTGCGCCAAAATACAGACAGCGCTGCCAAGTTGCTACTAGCAGCAGAAGAGTCTGCACTCAGTTTCGACCACGGTGAGCTACTCAGCCAAATTTGCTTCCAACAATCACGAGTCGCTGAAGAACAAGGAGACTTTGAGTCTGCGTTTAACGCGTTCAAGAAATACCGTAAGCACGCACTCAAAATGCTCAAAGAACAAACTCACCGAATCAGCATGGATAAAGCAAGAGGCTCTAAACGCCAACTAGAGCAGCGAGCACGTAAGCTGATCAATCATATTCGCTCTCAACACGAATACGACCCTGAAAAACAGTTCTCTAATGTCGTTTCTGAGACCTACTGGTGGGAACAGTTAGTTTTGTTTAAAACGGAGCTCAAACGCTCTAACCACGCCATCATTATGATTCAGCATTCAAACCCCGAAGTTCTCGATGTTTGTACCGAGCTCGTTCATGCATTGACAACCTCCAGCGACCTCATCTCGAGAATTTCCAGTAACAGGCTAGCAATGTTAATTGCAGAAAAAGGTAAAGCAGCAGAAGAGGTCTACCGCACTGTCCAAGCGATGTTAGACATCTATCCATGGAAGCGACGCGGAATCAAAGGCCCTAAACCGATACTGTATTTGCAAGATATCCTGACCTTCCCATTCACGTTAGAACAGCTCGAAGAAAGTTATATTGAGGTAATGAAGAATGGAACAACTGCTTAGCAAGGTGACTGACGCAGGTATCGATCCTTCTTCCGTTTCAGGTGAAGAAGCGATTACGCTATGGGAACACATAGGGTTACATATTGCGTCAACAAACCGAGAGAAAGCGCATTGCTATATCATTAGCGCCGAGTATCGAAGAGAGATCAAACAGCTCAACGACAGCATTAGTGAATTGAAACAAGCGCTTGAGTTGCTTGTTTTACCAGAGGATGTAGAAGATATTCTTTCTGTGAAAGCAAGCTTGAGTGAGCGTTTAGTTGAAGTAGGTGACTACAATGCGGCATTAACCGAGTATGTTGCTTCAACCAATATCGCCGTCGAGTACGGCTATATTGATGAGTACGTATTGGCCATTATTGGAATGGGTAATTTGTGCGATGCCTATGGGGATCACCAACGTGCATTACGTTATTATCAAAAAATAGATGCTATCGATCACGCTATTGGCAGTCGATCCCTACGCCTTCGTTACAAGCTGTACATGCTTGCCTGTTATATCAGCTTGAACCGTACCGCAGACGCCAAAGAGCTATTGAGTGAATGTGAAGAACTGAGCATTCTCGTCAGTGATAAAAACCTCGCCGCACAAATTCACCTCTACCGAGCCAAATTACATCGTCTGCAAGAAGACTACCCCAGTGCGTTGCTGGCTATTTCGAATGTTCAGTATACAACGGGTAGTGCCACGACATACTGGTTATCCACGATGGTCAAAATTGAGACTGCGTATTGTCTAAACGGTGTAGGGCACACTTCTTTAGCTAACTTAACGCTGGACTCCATCAGTAAAAGGATTCAAAAGCAGCTATCTCCTATCGTTACTCAGCATTTTTATAACGCGATGAGTCAAGTTTACGCCTCTCAAGGGGTGTATCAAGAAGCATTAAATTGTGAAAAAAAAGCGCATAGAATCGAATCTGATCTTGTAAAACATATTCCGATCGGTGAGTTAGGGTCTGCTCAACTACGCCGACTTTCACGCTTTGAGTTACAACTCAAACTCATTTTGTCAGAGCTAGAAAACAAAGAACTAAAAGAAACCACCAAGCAGCATAAAAATACTGTTGCTCAGCTACAGCAGGACGTCTTTACCGATCCACTTACGTCTTTACACAACAGACGCTGGTTAGAAGTTAAACTAAAAGATCTACTTCTGCACGATACTGCATTTGCATTGATGGTCATCGATATCGATCACTTCAAATCCATCAATGACGAACTAAGCCACTTGGTGGGCGACAAAGCGATCAAAAGTGTGTCACAGGAACTGGCGTCCTACTTCAGATTTAAAGGCGCATCGTGCGTACGATTTGGTGGTGAAGAGTTCCTCGTGATCCTTGAGAATACCCAACTGGAACGCGCAGAAATGCATGCCGAGAATTATCGTGAACGGATTTATCAATATGGTTGGGACGATATTCTTGGTGAGCGGGGGCTGACCGTATCCATAGGGATTACCTTGCATCGAGAAGGCGAGAATACTCAGCGAACTTTTTATCGTGCAGACAAAGCTCTTTATCGCGCCAAAGCCAATGGCAGAAACCAAGTCTGTACCGAACTTTAAACCATGCCCCGGTTGACACCTGGGGCTTTAGTATACTTTTTACTTATCCTTCCTATATCACTTCACTGCTTGTTTAAATAAGTACTCAGCAACACCTTAACTGCCAATAAACATCAGTGGATACTTACATCGCATAAACATAATTCCTACATAAAAACCGCTTGATTCATCTGTAGTTAAGACAAATACTTAAATTGTTAATTTACGTAGATTTTCCATTTCGCAATACGCACAGGTAGGTAAGATGTTTCTAGACTATTTTGCACTTGGGTTACTCATCTTCGTTGCTTTAGTGATCTTTTACGGAATCATTGTCATCCATGATATTCCATATGAAATCGCCAAAGAGAGAGAGCACCCGCACCAAGACGCAATTCACTACGCTGGCTGGGTCAGCCTTTTCACTTTGCATGCGCTGTGGCCATTTTTATGGATCTGGGCAACATTATGGCGCAAGGAACGCGGCTGGGGTTTTAAACAACTAGAACAAGAAACACACGACATTCATCACCGCCTTGAAGAACTCATCGATGAAGTCAACGAACTCAAAAACGAAGTATCGATGTTGAAACAACAAAATATTCAGCAAAAGCCTTTGCCTGAACAAAGTAAAGAGGACGAATAATGGACTTATTGCTGATTCTGACTTACGCCGCTCTTTGTATTGCCATTTTTAAAATTTTCAATATTCCTCTAAACAAATGGACCGTTCCAACCGCCGTACTTGGCGGCGTAGTGTTAGTGGGCACACTCGTGCTGCTTATGAACTACAACCACCCATTTACTCAATTGGGTAACCAAGTGTTCCCGACTACGCCTATCGTCTCTGGCGTGCGTGGCCGCGTGGTGGAAGTGCCAGTCCAGGCCAACCAACCGCTCAAAACGGGCGATATTCTTTTCAAAATCGATCCTGTGCCTTTTGAAGCAGAAGTTGCTCGCCTGGAAGCGAAAGTCAAAGAAGCAAGCCAAGGTGCGTTGGGCTTAGAGTCTGATCTAAGAGAGGCAGAAGCTGCTGTATTGAAAGCGCAAGCGGACAGAGATAAAGCACAAAGGGAATTTAGCCGATATCAAAGGGGCTTTGATCGTGGCGCGTTTACTGAACAAGATTTGGATACTCGACGCCAAGCGTATAAAGCGGCAGAAGCCATGTTAGACGTTGCGATTTTGCAACAAGAACAAGCGCAAATCGCTCTGGACTCTGAAATCGGAGGCGAAAATACCCAAGTCGCGCAACTTCTTGCCGAGCTGCGTAAAGCAGAGTTTAACCTAGAGCAAACCGTCGTTCGTGCGCCAACCGATGGTTACGTTACGCAATTGGCTTTACGTCCTGGAGTGATGGCTGTGCCGTTGCCACTTGCCCCGGCAATGACCTTCGTACATACCGAAGACATTACGTACACCGCGGCATTCAGACAGAACTCATTACAACGCTTGAAGCCAGGCTTTGAAGCAGAATTTATGTTCCGCGCAATTCCGGGCAAAGTGTTCCGTGGCGAAGTCATTGACGTGATTCCAGCCATTGGTGAAAGCCAAATTCAAGCGCGAGGCGCTCTGCTTGGGACTGATGCCTTGCGCACGAGCGGACGTGTTTTTGCGAAGCTGAAAATTACCGACGACTTGAGTGGATACCACCTACCAATGGGTACTGCGGTTGAAGTTGCAGTTTATTCAGACAGCTTTACTCACGTATCAGTGATGCGCAAAGTGCTTATTCGTATGAAGAGCTGGCAGAACTATTTATACCTCGACCATTAATGAACATATAGCGCATTCATTTATTGGTAAAAATAACATCAAACCGTGTAATCAGGGGCTGACGATCAGCCCCTGATTCATTCTAGCCATCCAGATAGATAGCATTCCCACTTTTATTAATATTCTGTATAATGCGCGCCTTATTTTTAATGCTTGCTAAAACCAAAGCCAGTCAAAGGGATGCGTGAATCAAATCACACATTTCCTGAAGAAAAATAGAGCAAACAATAAGCAGCTTGGTTGTTTTGAATATATGTTACACAATCAAATAACTAACGCTTTCCAACAATATAAATGAACGTTCTTTAAAATCGACTATTGAACTGAGGTTATCTATGAATCTTTCCGCTAAAACTGTTGTGGTTATTGCAATCGGTGCTGCTCTTTACGGTATCGGCGGCTTACCTATGTTTGGCATCCCTGTGTTTGCAAACACAACGCTAAAACCAGCAATGGCAGTATTAGCATTGTTCTCAGTACTATTTGGACCACTTGTTGGCTTCTTGGTTGGTTTTATTGGTCACTGGGTTACTGACCTATTTGCAGGTTGGGGCGTATGGCTCACTTGGGTACTTGGTTCAGGTATTGTTGGTTTGATTATCGGTCTATTCCCTTCTCTAACGCGCTACCGTTTGGAGAAAGGTGATTTCAATATGAAAGACTTCGCGTTATTCGTAGTACTTGCGCTATTAGGCAACGTATTTGGTTACGGTTGCTCTGCATTCCTCGACACGATTTTATACGCAGAACCGTTCACTAAAGTGTTTACCCAGCTTTCTATTATCGCGATCGGTAACACCATTCTTATTGCTATTGTTGGCTTCTTCATTCTTAAGTCTGTCGCTAAACGTAACAAGCAAAGCCGTAACTTAACAGAGGCTTAATGTCGAATGACAATCGAATTTTCTAACTTCTCTTTTAGATATGAGTCGCTGGACAAACCGACGCTAAAAAATATCAATCTAAGGATAGAGAAAGGAGAGAAAATCGTCATTATCGGTCCAAGTGGTAGTGGTAAATCTACCCTTGGGCAATGTCTTAACGGACTGATCCCACACGCAATCAAAGGGGAAACCAGTGGAACATTGACCATCAATGGTCAAGACACCGCCCCTTTCGACATGCACCAATACACTGAGCAAGTTGGCACCGTACTGCAAGATACGGACAGCCAATTTGTCGGTTTGAGCATTGGCGAAGACATTGCATTTGCGCTGGAGAACCAGCTAACTTCAAATATCGACATGTACCCATTGGTCAAAGCCACGGCCAAAATGGTCGACTTGGAACAGATGCTAGAACGCTCACCCCACGATTTATCTGGCGGGCAGAAACAGCGTGTTTCTTTGGCGGGCATTCTCGTCGATGATGTCGATATTCTTTTGTTTGATGAACCACTAGCTGCGCTTGACCCTAAAACGGGTAAAAAAACCATCGAGATCATCGATGATCTACACCGCGAAACGGGCAAAACCATCGTAATCATTGAGCATCGTCTTGAAGACGTTCTGCATTGCTCAGTTGACCGTATTATCTTGATGGAAAGCGGCAAAATCATTGCCGATACAACGCCAGATGAAATTTTAGCGTCGCCTTTGCTAGAAGATTACGGCATCCGCGAACCGCTTTATATTTCAGCACTGAAAGAAGCAGGCTGCGCGATTGAGGGCGATGCAAAACCTTCTAGCTTAACTACCTTACCGTTGGAGCAATATAAACCGGCAGTACAAGCATGGTTTGATGGTTCAACAGCACAACCGCCCAAAACGCCAGCCGAGACTTTGCTTGAAGTCCGTGGCCTCACCTATTCTTACGACGGTGAGAAAAACGCGTTAGAAGACGTGAGTTTTGACATCAAGCGTGGCGAGTTTGTCTCTGTACTTGGCAAAAATGGCTCGGGTAAATCGACCATCACCAAACTGATTATGGGCGTTATTGAAGCGGATAGCGGCTCAATGAGTATGAATGGTCAAGATCTTAACGAACTGACCATCTTCGAGCGCAGCCAGAAAGTGGGCGTGGTGATGCAAAACCCGAATCACATGATTTCCCATCACATGATTTTCGACGAAGTGGCCTTCGGCCTCCGTAATCGTGGCGTTGAAGAGAAACAAATCGAAGCTAAAGTACTTGAAGTCCTTGAGCTGTGCGGTTTGAGCAAATACCGCCACTGGCCAATCGAAGCATTGAGCTACGGCCAGAAAAAGCGCGTAACCATTGCGTCAATTTTGGTATTGGAACCAGAGCTTCTGATCCTTGATGAACCGACGGCAGGTCAGGACTATCGAAACTACACGTCTATGCTGAGTTTCATCGAAAAGCTCAATCGCGAGTTGGGCGTAACCGTGATGATCATCTCTCATGACATGCATTTAGTGCTGGAATACACCACGCGCTCTATCGTGATTGCAGACAGTAAATTAGTCGCGGATGCACCAATGACGCAGGTATTCAGCAGTCCAGAGCTACTAGACAAAGCAAACCTCACCACAACAAGTCTGTTTGAGTTGGCTACGAAAGTTGGCATCGAAGACACCAATGGCTTTATGCAGCACTTTATCAATGTAGAAAAAGCGCACCGCCAACAAAAAAGCGACGACGTAAACCAACTAGAGAAAGCGGTGGCATGAAAGACAATAAGATGAAGTTTGGTATCAACTACATCGATACCCAATCACCACTTCATAAGTTGAATGGCATTACTAAGTTCTTGCTTTTCATTGCTTGGGTAACGGTGGTGTTGACCACATTTGACTTGCGAATCATCGCACTGTTGATCGTGCTTGGTTTAGGCTTACTGAAAATGACCAAAGTGCCCTTTCATGTCTACAAACCGCTGTTATTCGGTACAGGCACGGTATTACTGATCAATGCCCTGTTTATGTTCGCGTTAGCACCGCAACAAGGTACTGAATTCATGGGCTCATCAACGGTTTTACTCTCGTTACCCGGTAATTACTCGCTCACTCAAGAGACGTTGTTTTACCTAGTAACAGTGACGTTGAAATACTTCAGCATGTTTCCAATCGCGTTGGTGTTTGTATTTACCACTCACCCGACGGAGTTTTCAGCCAGCTTGAACCGCTTGGGTGTACCTTACAAAATCGCCTATGCCGTAAGCTTAACGCTGCGCTACTTGCCGGAAGTGAAAAAGGACTTTGTTAACATCATGCACGCGCAACAAGCACGCGGAGTAGAACTGAGCAAGAAGGCTCCGTTGTTCAATCGTATGAAGAACGTCGCGAAGATTCTTGGACCTCTGATTTTCTCTAGTTTAGACAGAGCCGATCAAATCTCAAACGCGATGACGCTACGTGGTTTTGGCCGCCACTCCTCTCGCACTTGGTACAGCTTAAAACCACTGACCAAAGCCGATATGATCTGCATGGCTGGGATTGCGGTGATAGTGATTGCTGCGATCAGCAAGCGTGTGATGGACACACAACTGTTCTGGTATCCGTTTTAAATTCTGAAGCTTCAAACTGAACATAACGTGGTTAGTGTTGTGACCACGTTATCTTCCGTCTTTCCCCTCGATAACTCGCCTGTTGGCTTCTTGCTTGCAAGTATTCAAAAGAAGCGGTAATTTCAGCGGCTCGCTGATGTGCCAGAAAGTTGCTTATTCAAACGACCAACATGAACTAAACTCATCAGTTTTATCAGGGGCTTAATGATCAACTGCGCACTGCCTACAATGAAAAGCCAAGTACCACTTTCAATCAACGAATCATTCAAAAAGAAAAAGCTACCAATTAAAAACCAAATAGCAATGAGTAGGTCGTTTGCAGCACCTAACGCCTCATAGCGGCGCTGAATAACGATGTGACGGCTTCCTAGATCTAAATCCAACTCTCTGCCATGTATCTGCACTGTATAGCTCCCCTCTTATTGTTTCGCGTCAGTTACGCCCAAGTTATTTCGAAATACTTAGTTCTAAACCCTAACGGACGTGGCATGCATTGACAACCATTGGAGGGATTATCTATTTGCAATAAAAAGAAAAGGGCGCATAAGCACCCTTTTTAGCGAGTCTAATTACAGGTATTCGCTTTAATGATTAGATAGTGAGTACCAACTTAACTCCACTTCAACAAGCGAGTTTCGTTGCCTTCTTCCGGCTTCGCTGGAATATTGAGTGACAACAGCAAGCTCACTGCTGCCATACCAGCGCCGATGTAAAATACGCTAGCAGGTGAAACCAGCCAAATCACACCAAACGTAACAGGTATTACAACCGCCGCAATATGGTTAATCGTAAACGCAACGCCCGCGGTCGACGCCATATCTGCTGGGTCGGCAATTTTCTGGAAGTAGGTTTTAATCGCAAGCGCTAACGCGAAAAATAGATGATCGACAACATACAATGCTGCCGCCCACTCAGCCGTTTGCACCAAACCGTACCCGACAAACACGAAGATCAAACCGACGTATTCAAACATCAACGCTTTGCGCTCACCTACAACGCCGATAAAACGGCCTATTCGCTTCGCAAACAAGAAGTTAAAGACATAGTTAATCAGGAACAGCAACGTAATATCTGCGGCGGAGTAACCAAACTTTTCTACCATCAAGAAACCAGCGAACACCGTAAAAATTTGACGGCGTGCTCCACTCATAAACGTAAGCGCATAGTATAACCAGTAACGTTTACGCAGGATGAGCTTCTTGTTCTGAGGCACTTTTGTCTTAAATTGTGGGAAGGCAAATGCCATCACCAAAATGAGCACAAAACCTAAACCACCAGCCATTAAATAGACCGTTTTAAAATCAAGTTTGAGCTGTTCGAGCGAAACCCAAATGGCGCCGTAGGTAAACAGAGAAGCCAAAGCTCCAACAGAAATAAACTTACCCAGCATTTCTGGCGCTTCTTCTTTAGATAGCCATTGTAAAGACAAAGACTGCTTGAGTGTTTCAAAGTAATGGAAGCCGGTGGACATTAACAAGGTTGTAAAAAGTAGACCGTACAAAGTGGGAAAATAACCTGTTAATGCCGTACCAAGCGTAAGCATCGCCAAAGATACGAGCATAAAGCGTTGCTCTCGGATAAACAGCAATACAAACACGGCGGTAAAGGCCAAAAAACCCGGAATTTCGCGCACACTTTGCAATAGGCCTATGTCGGCACCATCAAAGTTTGCTTTCTCTATAACAAAGTTGTTCAACAACGCCATCCAGGTAGAAAAAGCAATGGGCACGATAATGGAAATTAACAGGAGGAAATTTTGCGGCGTTCTCCAGCCGTGCGATGAGGTAGTCATGATGTTTCCTTTAAATATGAAGGCATCATCATAGCTTTAAATGTAACAAATTCGCAATATCATTATTATTTTCAACCCAGAGCAAGCTGATATGGCTGAGGAATATTGTTATGAAGATAAACATCGCACTCAATTCCTTGGCTAAGCGCGATGTTCAAGTATCAAGAGAACTAAAGCATGAGTAAATGTGCTCAGTGGCTTAATCAATGACTTTTACTGATAGGCGATTTTTAAATTCAAACACATGTTCTGGACACACATCCAAACAACGGCCACAGCTAATGCAGTTTTGATCCATAACTCGACGATCTCCCTCTTTCAAAGGCTGCCGAAGCACTTCTGGTTCTGGGCAAATGTAAAAGCAATCCATGCATTTGGTGCAATCTTCGCGCCGAACAGCAGTAACGCGCAACAGGCTTTTTCGGCCTATCACGCCATAGGTAGCCCCCAGTGGACATAAGTGCCCACACCACCCATGCTCAACCAAGAGTAAATCCAACACAAACACTAGGGCGATTAGCACCCAACCTGCGCCCATACCAAACACCAACCCGCGATGCAGTGCCGCAACTGGATCTAACCATGTCCAAAGAATCGCGCCAGATAGCGCACTGCCCAACATCAAAACAGGGATCAGCCAATAACGAATCATGGGAGACCAACGATAGCTCGCTTTAATGTTGAACTTTCGACGCAACCACGCCGCCAAGTCTGTCACGATGTTCAACGGGCACACCCAAGCACAAAATGCGCGCGGCGCCAAAATCGCGTAAAACGCAACGACAATCACTACGCCTAACAACGCATTAAACTCCGGAACATGCCCTGTCGCCAAAGCTTGAAGCACAATTAACGGGTCACTTAACGGCACGGTATCGAGCAACATACTTGATGACAGATTACCAGTTAGAATTCCCAGCGTCGGCCCAGCCATAAACAGCGCAATGATGGTGAACTGACATAGCCGACGTAAAATCAAAAACCGATGCGCGCGCCACCAACCAAGCTTTTCAAGCGCTTCTTTGCCAGCATTTTGAGCTAAATTCTTTGCCATTACTTACCTCCTTTTAGCGATTCAAGCGCACCTTCCGGTACAGGCGTCTCACTAGGGAGGATATTTTCGAGTGGTTTGTCGATCTCTTTCCAACCAAAATTGTAGTGGCTGCCCACTTTGCCTTTCGCCAAATCCGTCGGGACGACTTTAATAGCAGCGACATCCAACACGCACGCTTGTTCACACTTACCGCATCCGGTACACACTTCGGAATTCACTGTTGGGATAAGTTTGGCGTGATAACCGGTTCGGTCGTTGTGAACCATCTCTAATGTGATGGCTTCATCAATCAGCGGACAAACGCGATAACAAACGTCGCATCGTAACCCTTGCCAGTTAAGGCAAGTTTCATGGTCAATAAGAACCGCTGTACCCATTCGAGCATCATCAATATCGGTTAGTTTCGGATCCAGCGCCCCACTCGGACAAGCGACAACACAAGGAATGTCTTCGCACATTTCGCAGGGAATATCGCGTGCAGTAAAGTAAGGTGAGCCAGTCGCGACGGGTGAAAGTAATGTCGCAAGTTTCAAGGTATCGTAAGGACATGCCTGAACACACAAGCCACATCGAATACAAGCTGATTCGAAATCGCCTTCCGGCAGTGCACCAGGCGGACGAATAGGCACACCTTTGGTTTCTCGAGCTTGGCTTTGTAGCGATTGTAAGCCCAATACACACGCAGCTGCGCCAACACCAGCCGCAGTTCGAGCTGTATCACGCAAAAATCGGCGCCGACTTTGCGATATTTTAGACTGAGAGGATTTCATGCTATTTCCTCAACAAAACTCCCTTATCAAGTTAAGCATAAATAGCCCTAAACGTGTCGTTTCCCTATACCTCATAGGAGGTAACCCCATCCTCTATTGATTCAAGTCAACTGACGCACAGTGCCGTCGTCACAGTTTGACTAAATGCGTTTATTTACTGCGACATGAAATTCACCACGATACTCTGCAGTACGCGCCATTCTCAGTACAATAATTCAACACCTTTGCAATCTACTCGCTCAATTCGATGATAAATCACTACTAAAAATTCAAAAAATGACATCATAACAAGCTAATTTAAAAGGCATTTATCCATTAAACATAAAAAAACACTATCCAAATAAGAAAACTGTGGTTAGATTAAAAATTAAAACTAAAAAGCGAAGGAGAGAGGCATGGAAATTATCGTACGTCCAACGACCGTCGAAGACGCAGCGGCACTCGTAGAAATCTATTCACAACCAAAAGCACAACGTGAAACCCTGCAACTCCCAAAGCCTTCGCTCGCGATGTGGGTGGAAAGATTGTCAAACATACCTGATGGTGTTTATAGCTATGTCGCTGAAATTGATGGTAAAGTCGTCGGAAATATTGGCTTTCACCACTCTCTACGTCCAAGAACGATGCACACGGCATCGTTTGGCATCGGAGTACATGATAGTTTCCACGGACTCGGTATTGGTAGTAAATTGATAGAAACAGTCACTGAACTAGCAGATAACTGGTTAAATGTGAGAAGAATTCAGATAGAGGTCAATGCCGATAACGACGCCGCCATTGGGCTTTATAAAAAGCATGGATTTCAAATTGAGGGTGAAGCGATTGACGGTTCCTTCCGTGATGGTGAATTCATCAATACCTATTACATGGCGCGCATCAGACCAGGCCAAAGATAAAACAAAGCCTCCTACTAATTGGAGGCTTTTCTTTTTAAACTTCGACTCACTTTCGTAAGTAAGCCAACGCTCTGCGAGTCAATGCTTCTGTGTAGGGATTGATCTTCCAGTGGTCGGGACTCCAACCTTTCACAAATCGCTGAAAGTCTGCCCAAGCCACAGCAAACAAAGGACGCCACTCACGCTCGACTTCATTAGGGTCAAGATTCGGTTGATAGACAATTAGCGCGTGTTGCAACTGAGCAAAATACGTATCCAAAACCCAAACTTCCATCTCTGCACAACGTTCTGGCTTAACGGCGCTACTCATAAACAGTGCCACATCTTTCATTGCACACCCACATCCAACGTATTGAAAGTCAACCGCAGCAACGCTTGATTCTTCTTCATCAAAACAGAAGTTCGCCAATTTGGCATCACCATGTACTAGTGTTTTAAACTTAGCTTGCGAAAGCGTTTGATCAATCAATTGAGCCGCATTTTGTAGCTCAGTGTCTTGCAATGCTTCAAGCTCGTCGGGTCTGGTTGCTAAGTGCCAGTATGTTCCGGTATGCCACAACTTATCCGAACGAACATCGATGTATCGCGCATGAAAGTTCGCCAACCAAGTGAGGCAGGCTTGTAGATGCTCTAGCTGTGCATCTGTGATGACTTTTGGAAAGCCCACCTCGGCGAGATCTTCCATCACAATGAGCCATTCATTCTCCGATTGGAACGTTTTTAGACCTTGTGGTACTCGGCAGCGAGTATCCACCCCTCCGGAAAAATACTCATACCAATTCACTTCCACCTGATAAGAATGCAACTTTCTTTGATGAGAACGGTCCGTATTCCAGCCTCTAGGATGCTCTGAAGGCTTAGGGAGTTTTACATGCTTAATGATCACCGAACCAGTAGAATAAGTAACTCGGACTAACTCCCCATAGCCTCCCCATAGCGATTGTATGACTTCTACAGAGCGGTAATTACCGAGATTGAGTTCCTGGCCAATAGTTTGGTAGCGTTGGTGGTTGTTACTCATCATGCGAGCAGATGTGACCACGTTTGGTTCTTCTCCATATAGTGAATAACATATGGGCAAACTGGTTTGATTTGATAACCGAGTGACTCAATTTCTGGCAACACCGCTTCCATCATCACTTTTCCGTACCCCTTACCTCGCAGTGCTTCAGGAACAACCGTTGATGTAATGTGCATGACATTACCCTTAAGCTGATAAATCACCTTGGCTTTATAACCCTGCTCTAAATCAACCCAGAATGTACTATTCGTGGTCTCATGAGTTACTTTATGCATATCTTGCTCTCTAATTTTTGTTACAGATTGATTGAATCAAACTATATCACTGAATAAAATCGATACCATGCGAGAGTGCTGCTTCGCCTCACGCGATTACCTTCTTACATCAGGTACGACAATTATAATGAGAAATATGAGCCCAATTGCCAGAGACGGCAAGCTACCTCTGCAAAGCAAGAAGGCACCAGAACGTCAGGCAAGTACATTAAATAGCACCGATGCAATGGCAATGGTCGAACATGGCAGTGAAGTGAGCTTAAACGTCACCACCCCCGTTGGTACAAAGTTTATTACAACCAGCACATTTGTTGGCTGTCACTCAAATAATACTGCATTGATAGAGGTTCCGAACATCTCCGATGAAGACTTGAAGTTCTATTTTCAAGAAGGCTTTTGGATCAATGTAAAAGCCTACTCTCATCGAGGTGAAGGGGCCGTTATCCCATTTCGGGCCCAATTACAGCATCGACTAGGCGATCCGTACCCAATTTTGGTGCTAGACCTACCTAACACTATGCAGGTCTTTCAGCTTCGCAAAGAAGTACGTTACGAAGTAAATTTGAGAGCGCGTGTTTGTTTAGAAGCCTATCGAACTGAATGCGAAATAAGAGATTTATCTCGTAGTGGCTGTCGTTTTGTAACATCACCAATGAGCCGACCACTTCAGGTTGGTGACCACGTTTCATTGGATCTAACGATGCCCGGAGAAAGTCGTATGCTAGCGCCGTTGCGAGGTCGTATTTGTAATTTACAAAAATCAACGCACTATGCTCGCTACGGAATGGAGTTTGATGAGGTTGGTAAAAACAACGCTAAAAACCTCCTCAGTCACCTCAAATTTGATGGTACTAAGCTCACACTAAAAAGATAGATTTGATAACCCCTATCGCTTATCAAGAAGCTTCGAAGTGCTAGAAAACAAGAAACCCCATACTTTTCAGTAAGGGGTTTTATTTACTAAGAATAAGGCAGTATCTTAGATAAGAGTCATGACTTAAAAGTCGTAACGTAGACCTAGCGCTAGCTCATCTTTTTCATCAGCGCCTTCGTTATCCATTAGATCGAAGTTGTATGATGCGTAGCCACGGAAGTTAGGCTTGAAGTAGTAAGTTACATCAACAGCTAGGTTTTCTACAGTATCTGCGTCTTCTAGTTCACCTTTGTTGAACGTAGAAGTGAATACAGTTTGACCCATAGTGTAAGCAGCGGCTAGTTCGTAGCCTTTGTAATCAAGAGTCTTGCCTGCAACATCCATATCCGCGCCAGTGTAGTTACCAGCGAAGTAGAAGTCACCTACAGAGTATGCAGCTACCAGCATGAACTCATCGCTGTCGTTTTGATCTGCGTAACCAGCACCTAGTTCAAAACCAGTGTTAGCAAACGCGTAAACACCAGATAGAGAGAAGCCATCTTCCTCGTTGTCTGTAAAGCCTTGTGCATCTGTTGTGCGATCAGCAAAACGGTAGCTAGCGCGTACAGCTAGTTGCTCGAATTGGCCTTTGTAAGACAGCATGTTATCTGTACGGTCAGAAACAGGCAGTTTAAGTGCTGCTGTGTTACCGTGGTAAGCCATAATGTCAGTAAAGTCAGTAAGAACCACTAGTGCGCCGTCGTTTTTACCGTAAGTTACTTCACCGTATTTGCCACCCAGACCTGCATAAGCGTAACGAGTTTCAAGATCACTGTCGTTATCTACAGCACCTTCTTCTTTTGTTTTGAACTCACCTTCCCAAAAACCAACACCGTATAGGTTTTCATTGATTTCCTGTTTGCCTAGGAAGTTAAGACGGATGCGAGTACGGTCTTCTGCCTTACCATCCATCATAGAAAGACGCGCTTCAGCGCGGCCGCCCATCTCAAGAGAAGTGCCATCTTGGTTGTATAGTTCTGAAGCGACAACTTGAGATCCTGATGCCATTAGCGCCACTGCTACAGCTAAAGTTTTTAATTTCATTTTTATTTTCCATATCATTGTTTTATATGTGTTTTCTCACCAGAAAAACAGGACTTTTCTGTACCAACGAGAAAACTGGCGGCATAGTAGCAGCTGTTATTTTTCACGCAACGTGTTGAATAAACAGCGCTTATAGAAGAAAACACCACTTAAAATGGCGATATGAATACCTCTCAACCATCAAGTTATCGGTTGAGTTAAAAAAAATGTTCGCGTCAAAAAAAAATTGACGAAAAAAATGTAAAAACAATATCACAAAACGTGACATTGCCCGCAAAAAAATCTTGTTAACTAACTGTTTTAGATAGACTTATTGATAATAAATCCGATTATTACAAACAAAAAAATCCCTGAGCATTCACTCAGGGATTTAGAGATTTGATAAGTAGATGATGAATTAAAGCTTAAAGAAACTTAATTGCTCTTTCTGCTTCTCTGCAAGTAATGAAAGCTCAGTACTCGCACTTGCACTCTGGCTGATGCCCGCTACATTTTGGTTTACAAGCTCCGACATGTTAACCACGTTGCGATTGATATCTTGAGTAACTTGAGACTGCTCTTCGGCTGCGGTTGCTACTTGCGTGTTTGAATCGTTGATGTTGGCGACCGACTCGGTAATTCCAACCAACGCTTCATTCGCTTGTTGCGTCAGCTCGTTGTTGCGGCTAAGCATATCAAGGCTGACTTGCATACTGTCATTCGCCAGCCCAGACTGCGCTTGAAGCTCTTCAATGATCGTTTGGATCTCTTGTGTCGAGTCTTGAGTACGCGCTGCTAGCATGCGTACTTCATCAGCTACTACCGCAAAACCACGACCAGACTCACCAGCTCGCGCCGCTTCAATCGCAGCATTCAATGCTAGCAAGTTGGTCTGCTCAGATACGCCGCGAATCACTTCAATAACATCGTTGATCTGTACAGATTGCTCTTTTAGACGCAAAACAACTTGCGCTGCATCGTTCAATGCTTGAGACATTTGCGCACTTGCTTCCGCACTTTCTTGGAAGATAGCCAAACCTGATTGAGCAAGTCCATCAGCTTCACGCGCTGTTGCGTCAGCAGAGGTCGCGTTATCACTCACATTATTCGCAGTACTTGCAAGCTCGTTAACCGCAGATGCAACTTGCTCGATCTCCGCCAACTCTTGTTGAGCGTTCGCTTCCGCTTGCGTCATTACCGCAGCTAATTCGGTCGATGCAGATGCAACTTCCTCACTAATACGGGTTAACTGGTCCACAGTGTTGTATAACTGCTCTGCGGTTTGGTTTACATCTTTGCTCAGCTTAGAGATCTCATTGTCCCCATCGACATCTGCACGTACTGATAGATTACCCATTGCTAACTGACGCATCACTTCTTGCAGCTTTTGGATTGGTGTAACAATCATGCCAGATAGGAACCAAGCGCCTATCAATGAGAAAGCAAATACCGCTAAAACCGTCAACATAGCGTTATTTTGCACACGTTCATTTTGCTGATGACTTCTGATAGTAGATTGTTCAGCTTGCTCGTTTACATGCTTTGATAGCGTGTTAATTTGTTGGACCATTTCTCGGCCAACATTGCGATACTCTTTGACAAATGCACGGTACTCGCTATCCGATTTCAAACCTTGATCGTATTGGTTGAAGAAAGCAACTGAGCGCTCTGAATATCGCACATAGGATTCAATTGCTTGGCGAACTTTAACGGCATCGTCACGGAATAGGTTTCGGGCTTCAATTGCGCTTAAATCGGCATCAACTTGCTTTAAGCCTTCTTTCAATTCGGTTAGAAAATTCTCACGACGAGAAGCATCGTAAATAGCGTAAACCGCGCTTATGCGCAGAGGGTAAATTTGGTCGTCAATACTCGCCAATGTGTCTTTGTGAAAAACCAAAGATTCTTGGTTGGAAGCAATAACATCTTGCTCTGCTTGAAGATTGTTTTTAGTAATCCAAAGAGCAATAAACAAAACAATCGCGGTAAATAATACCGGAACCAAAATTTGCGTTCGTACTGACAAATTTTTCAGTGATAACTGCATGACAGGGCCTCAGTTGTATGCGTGATGTCTATATCCAAACAAACTCGAGCAGTGCCTATAACAACGTTACTTTTCGGCAGTTTGAATATCTATGCTTCCTTGCGACGGGATAAATCCCAGACGAATAAACAAGTGGCGAATATTAGAGGTCGATCACACTTTTGTCTAGTACAAAAACTCTCCATTTTCAATCTGTTATTGACAATATCCCGACAGTAGCGTCGGGATATTGTCGTTATGATCACTTATGATGAGATACATTCACATTTAGGACGGTTTCAGCCTATTTTCTCAACGAATTGAGCTTAGCTTGAGCAAGGCCAAAAATGGTATCGATTGGATAAGAGCCTTCATCGGTTGGCTCACCAGCAACTTTCCCCGTAAACAATTCGATAGCTTCAGTAACATGGTCAATCGCCCAAATATTAAACTCGCCTTTTTCGACTGCTTTCACGATGTCGGAACGAAGCATTAGATTGTGAACATTAGAGCGCGGAATAATGACTCCCTGCCCGTCATGACGACCTTTAATTACACACACATCATAAAAGCCTTCGATCTTTTCGTTTACGCCACCAATAGGCTGAGCTTGACCAAATTGATTCATCGACCCTGTTATCGCAATGTCTTGTCGGTTTGGTTGCTTTGAAAAAGCAGACACAACCGCACATAACTCAGCCATGCTGGCACTATCACCATCAACACCACCATAAGATTGCTCAAAGGTAATGGTTGTCGTTAATGGCACTCGTGCCGTTTTACCAAATACGGAAGATAAGTAGGCAGACAAAATCATTACGCCCTTAGAGTGAATACTGCCCCCCAAATCCACGCTGCGCTCGATATCGATAACATCCCCATCACCGTAACACGTCGTCGCTGTGATGCGATTCGGTGCACCAAACATGTAGTCACTAGTGCTCAATACCGAAAGTGCGTTCACTTGGCCTACGGCTTCTCCTTCGGTGCGAATCAGCGTTGTGCCGTTAATAAAGGTTTCCATTACGTTATCGCGTAATCGGCTTACTCGCATTTCTTGGTTATTGAGCGCCTCTTCAACATGCCCAATACGGATCATGTTGGAGTTGGCTTGACGAGCAACGTAGTTCGACTCTCGAAGCAAGTTGGCGATATTAGCCGAATGTAGAGATAGCTTGGATTGGTCGCCAGACAAACGTGAGCTGTATTCGATGATCCGAGCAATGGCTTTGCGATCGCAATGCAGCATATTGTTGTCATGCACCACGCTAGAGATAAAGCGCGCGTAATGCAGCTCAGACTCCGGCGTACGTTTCATTTCGTCTTCGAAATCTGCCGTCACACGGAACAACTCGCTGAACTCTGGATCGTAATGTTGGAGTAATTGGTAAGTTCGGTAATCACCAAATAAGATAATTTTGATATCAAGCGGAATCGGTTCAGGATCGAGTGATACCGCTCCCGTCAATGTGACTTCTTTTTCTAGAGACGTAAAACTCAATTGACGAGCACGCAATGCGCGCTTCAAACCATCCCAAACGTAAGGCTGTTCAAGTACTTTCTGAGCATCCATTAATAGAACGCCGCCATTCGCCTTATGCAAGCTCCCTGCACGAATCAGCGAGAAGTCGGTAAACACCGTTCCCTTGAAAGTGGCAGTCTCAATCGACCCGAAGAGTGAATGATAGTTGGGATTTTCTTCAACAACGATAGGAAATTCGCTGCTTTTACGGCTTACCAAGACATTCACTTTATAACGACGTGGCAATTTTTTATCCAAGGATGCCGTCGCAATTTCGCCTTGCTCGCCACTTTGGTCAAGGAAGATATCTGCGTTTTCAACAATATCTTTTTGCAGCTCAGTTAAGTAGGTTTTGATTTCGGAATATTGCGCGTAATCCACTTTGAGTTTTTTGATGAAGTGAGTAATCACATCAAGCGTCACTTCATCATTGAGCTTTTTGATTTTATCGCTGTATGTCTCTTCCCACTCCGTAAGCTCACGAACCATCGAGCGCAATCGCACTTCGAGTTCATCAATAGCATCGCTGAATTGCTCTTGTTCTTTTTTGCTTAGTACATCAAAAGACTCTTCCGTATGAAGCTCATCACCGTTCATGGCGACAAACTGATAATCCCCCTGTGTAGTCAGTGTTAGGCTGATGCCTTTTTCTTTTGCCTCTCGGCTAATACGATCCAGCTCGTTTTGTTGCTTAGCTGCCAATTGATTTTTTAATCGCTCAGCGCGGCTAAAGTACATTTCATTGTCGAATGCTAGGGGTAAAGCATTCAATAATTTGCCCATTAAAGCTTCAATATCAACACGTAGCTTATTTCCGATACCACAAGGCAGCTTTAATACCTTTGGTGTACGGGTATCCTCAAAGTTCGCAACGTAACACCAATCAAACAGGGCTGCTGCATCGTGCTGGTGACGATTCAGATAGCGCAAGATCATGGTGCGTTTACCTAGCCCATTCTGACCAATGGCGTAGATGTTATACCCTTTCTCTTTGATGGACATCGCAAACTCGACCGCTTTTTGCGCGCGCTCTTGGCCCACGATTTCATCAATTGGAGGTAACTCCTTGGTCGACTTACATGGCATATTCTCTAGATCTGCTACAGAATATAGCTGCTTAGCTTCCAATCTTAGTATTGCCATATCCACTTCCTTTTTTCTTATTTTCGTTATTTGAGTGTAGAGATTATTTGCTTAATTTTAAGTGATTTACCTTCCACCCTAGATTGATTGGACATTTTATGAACACATAAGTGATATTAACACGCACTTGCAATTGATAATCAATTTCATTTAATATCTAAACAAATCAAATGTTGTGGAGATGGATATGAATATTGAGCAATGCTGGATGCGCTACTTAAAAGCAGAGCAACTGATGGAACAAGGCCATTGGCCAGAAGCTCATCGTTTATATGACGACGTGCTCAACAATCTACCCAACCACATTCACTTAGCGCTAGAAAATGCACAAACTAAACCTTGCCAGTTTGTATGTCTCATTACGGGGCTTAGAGATGCCAGCGTGACGCAATCAGAGATTCTCAACAAACTCGGCTTACAACATGATGCGTTCTCAATACTCAATCAAACTTACGCGCTATTTCAATTTTTGCAGCTAGAGAGCCATGAACTGATTGAGCGCGTAGGTCACCTACTTGGTCAACAGAGCGAAGACTTGTTAGCTCACATGGCGGCATTTTGCTCTGCCCAACGTAATGCTCAATGGATGATAGAACTCGAGCACGTAACGCGCGCGCATGAGCAGTTCTTACATTTGCAAGCAATGAGTTCGGCAAAATCTTCGCCTTCTCACCTGTATAATTAATCTAAAGCTCAAGTATTGAGGCCAACTAGGTTTGTGCTGTCCATTGCTTGAGTATCATTTGCTTTATCAACCACAAGGATCTGTGATGTCTTCTAAAACCATTCTTTCGGTGAACAACCTATCAGTCAGCTTTACGACAAACGATGGGATCGTCGATGCAGTAAAGAATGTTAGCTTCGATTTAAAAGCAGGCGAGACGCTGTCCATCGTTGGCGAATCTGGCTCTGGCAAGTCAGTATCAACCAATGCACTGATGAAACTATTGCCAGACAACGCTATTTTGCATGAAAGCTCATCCATCATGTTTGAGGGTAGCTCCATCTTGGATAAAACAGAGCGTGAAATGCAAAGTATTCGCGGTGATCGCATTGGCATGATTTTTCAAGAGCCGATGACCTCACTAAACCCGTACATGCGGGTGGGTATCCAAGTCGCTGAGGCCATCATGTGTCACCGCCCGGTCGACAGACGAACAGCAAAAGCAAAGGTGTTAGAGCTGTTTGAATTGGTTCATATGCCAAACCCTGAAAAAGCGTACAACAAGTACCCACACGAATTTTCTGGTGGTCAATTGCAACGCATCATGATTGCGATGGCACTGATTAACGAGCCCGATATTTTGATCGCCGACGAACCTACAACAGCGTTGGATGTCACGGTTCAAGCAGAAGTGTTGCACCTGATTAAAGAAATTCAGGCTCAGATGGGCATGGCAATCCTATTTATTACTCATGACTTAGGCGTCGTAAAACACTTTGCAGATCGTGTCATTGTGATGTGTAAAGGAGAAGTCGTCGAAGAAGGCGAAACGCAAACACTCTTCGAGGACCCAAAGCACGAATACACACGTATGCTAATCAACTCGATTCCTAAAGGCAGTAAGGAGCCTATTAGCGAAAGTGCTACACAGCTTTTAAAGGCCGACGATATACGAGTCAAATTCTTGGTAAAGTCGCATTTTATTGCGAGCAAGAATGAGTACTTCGAAGCGGTAAAAGGCATTTCTCTTGAGCTTAAACAAGGAGAGACCCTCGGGATCGTTGGGGAGTCCGGTTCAGGTAAGTCTACACTCGGCCGAGCTTTGATAGGTCTACTGCCCTCAACTGGCAAAATAGAATACAAAGGCCAAGATATGGCCTTGCTGACAAACAAAGAACGTTTTGAGCTGAAAAAAGACGTTCAGATGGTATTCCAAGACCCTTATGGTTCGCTTTCTCCTCGTATGACTATCGGCGAGATCATCACAGAAGGATTAACTGTCCACCAACCAATGTTGAGTAAAAAAGAACGTATGCAGAAAGCGCGCGACGTGCTCCGTGAGGTCCGCTTAGATCCCGCGTCCATCAACCGTTATCCGCACGAGTTTTCGGGAGGCCAGCGTCAGCGTATTGCTATCGCGCGAGCACTGATTCTTGAACCTTCGTTTATTCTGCTTGATGAGCCAACCTCTGCATTAGACCGCTCGGTGCAACTGACAGTGATTGACCTTCTGAAAGATTTGCAGAAAAAACACAATATTGGCTACTTGTTTATTAGCCACGATCTATCAGTAGTTAAAGCACTCTCTGATCGTGTTCTAGTCATGCAAAAGGGCGAGGTCATGGAACAAGGTACGGCCGAAAAGATTTTCCAAAACCCTAAAAATGACTACACGAAAAAACTGATAGATGCCTCATTTGATCTTGAAAACAGTGAAAATCAGCACAATGCGGCTTAGGTTCATCACAGTTTCATATTCATAAACTAGGATTAAGAAAAGGTGATAAATTCATCTTGTCTTAAGAATGGCGTAGCTGCCTTTCGGTTTGGCCGCCGAGACTGGTTGGTTCAAGAGTCAGACTTAGTCAACCTGACTCAAATACTGGCAAACAGTATGAATTGAGTTCCCCCAACCATGAAAAATGCCGCGACACTGTCGCGGCATTTTTTTATTCTCAGAAGTTTCTAACAACTAGGGCATTAAATCGACTCAATACCCATATTATGTAACGTAAATGCATACACGTCTGTGGTGAGGTCAATTTGCTTACTCAGCGGCATTCCTGCACCATGACCGGCATTAACATCAATGCGTATCAATACTGGATTAGCGCCTTGCTGTTTGTCTTGCAGCTCCGCAATAAATTTGTACGAATGTGCTGGCACAACTCGGTCGTCGTGATCAGCAGTTGTCACCAAGGTAGCAGGATATCGCACGCCTTCTTTTACATTGTGAACAGGAGAGTAACCAAGCAAGTATTGGAACATCGCTTCACTTTGCTCCGACGTGCCATAGTCATACTTCCAGCCTTCTCCAGAAGTAAACGTGTGATAACGCAGCATATCAAGCACGCCAACCGCAGGCAGCGCGACTTTGAATAGTTCAGGGCGTTGCGTCATACACGCTCCAACTAACAAACCACCATTAGAACCACCGCGAATCGCTAGGCGATCCGAGCTAGTGTAGTCGTTTTCAATCAGGTATTCCGCCGCCGCAATAAAGTCATCAAACACGTTTTGCTTTTGCTGCTGAGTGCCTGCGTTGTGCCAGGCTTTACCGTATTCACCGCCGCCTCGCATGTTGGCGACAGCGTATATACCACCCAACTCTAGCCAGTTGGCTACATTGCCAGAAAACATTGGAGTGAGGCTGATGTTAAAACCGCCGTAACCATACAACATGGTTGGTGCTCTACCATCAAGTGCAATGTCCTTCTTGTATGAAATGATCATCGGAACTTGCGTGCCGTCTTTTGAGGTATAAAACACCTGTTTTGATTCATACTCATTACGATCGAACGGTGCCTTTGATTCTTGAAACAGCGTCGATCCACCAGATTCGACATCAAATGAGAAGATCGTCGGAGGCGTCACGTAGTTAGTGAATGTGTAATAAAGTGTGGTTTCTTCTTTTTTACCCGCCAGACCATAAGCCGTGCCTTCTCCCGGCAATTGTACATCTCGAATCCACTCACCTTGGTAGTTAAACTGCTGCACTTTAGAAAGCACATCTACCATATAAGTCGCAAACAGATAACCGCCACCTTTGCTGATTTCTAACGGCTGTTCTTGTTCAGCAATCACGTCAGCCCATTGTTCTGTCTGAGTGTTGTAGCTGACAACTTTGCCATTCGGCGCGTCTAGGTTGGTGTAAAGCAGCAAGGTTGCGTCTTGGCTATCAATTAAGTAGGTGTCTCCTTGCGTTGTCTCGCGCAGCGTCACAATTGCCTGTAACTCAGACTGTAAATCAATATAAAACAGACGATTACCCGATGTAGATTCTGCGCCAGAGATAATGAGGAAGCGATCGTCTGTCGTCGTGGTACCAGACACATAACGATGAACTTGCGTATCCAACTCACCGAAAATCACTTTATCTTCAGACTGAGGTGTACCGAGTTCATGATAATAAAGCTTGTGATGCTCAGTTCGAGCAGACAACTCGCTGCCTTGCGGCTTATCGTAGCTTGAGTAATAGAAGCCTTTGCTGCCCAGCCAAGAAATCGACGTAAACTTCGCATCAACAATCTCAGGCTCTAACTGTTCTTTGGTTTCCGTATCAATGACAAAGATCTTACGCCAATCACTGCCCCCTTCCGAGATGGAATACGCGACCAAACGGCAGTCTTTAGAGAAGCTGACTTCGCCAAGAGAGGTCGTGCCCTCTTCGGAGAAAGTATTTGTATCAAGGAAAACCTCGGCTTCTCCCTCGCCTTTACGTCGATACAATACGCTTTGGTTTTGCAAACCGTCGTTTTTGTAGAAGTAGGTGTAGTCACCACGTACAAATGGCTGGGAATATTTTTCGTAGTTTTGACTGTTCGCCACTAAGTCACGGATTTGTTGGCGGTACGGTATCTGACCAAGGAAATCGAAGGTGACCGAATTTTGACCCGAAACCCATTGTGCGGTTTCTTCACTTCGATCATCTTCTAACCAGCGATAAGGGTCGGTAATGTCGTGACCAAAATAAGTGTCCACGACAGAATCTTTACGTGTTTTTGGGTAATGCATAACGTCCGTGTTACTCCGTTGTTTTTATTAAGTTGTTTATCTTCAATCGTTTTATTGCGGTGATTACCTTAGAGCACCCAATTTTGATTTCAACGACATTGTTTTAAATCTATGAAGAACCTAGAAATAATGAGATATCGTTAAGTATCGGTCACGAATGTGCTCAATAAGCAGCTTCACTTTGTTCGGTGGTTGACGAGTAAACGGATACACCGCGTAGATACCCAACTTTTTACCTACTAATTCAGGAAAAATATCCACCAGTTGACCATTACGAATATCGTGATACACCAAGCAGCGCGGGACGTAAGCAATACCATGGCCGCCCAGAGCGGCTTTACGTAATGCGGTCGCGTTATCAGTAGAAAAGCAGCCCGATACTTTGACGATGTAATTGCCATCTTCTCCTTTAAACTCCCAATCCGTTGCACCTGTGGTTTGGTAAGCGTATTGCAGACAATTGTGCGTGGTGAGATCAATCGGCTCGATCGGTTTCCCATTTTTCGCAATATAAGAAGGTGACGCGCATACCACCCATTGGGAATCGAGAATATGTCGTGCGATCAAACTTGAGTCGGCTAGGTAGCCAGTTCGAATGACTAAATCGTAACCATCAGCCACTAAATCGACAAAGCGATTATCCAATGACATATCCACGGTCAGACCCGGATGAAGGTTACAAAATTCGGCAACAGCATCAGCAAGTATCAAATCTCCAGAGATACACGGCACGGACATTTTTATATGACCGCTCACATTCTCTCCAAAGCCTGCAACAGCATCCATAGCCTCCTGAGTGGCCTGCTTCACATTTTTAGCACTGTGGAGTAACACCTTACCTGCCTCGGTCAAGGTTAATTTGCGCGTTGTTCGATATAATAGCTGAGCCCCTATTTCTTCCTCCAACCTCGCCATTCTTTTGCTAACTACCGAATTTGTAAGGTTATTTGCCTCTGCAACCTTACTAAAGCTGCCAAGTTCGATTACTTGAGAAAATAGGATTAAGTCGTCTGCTCTCATACCATTATGTCACTTTTGGAATTAATTATTTTCATTATTTCCCTATATCAACAAAAAATAAAGGAGTAAATTCACGCCAAATTAACAAAACCATTACAACAAAAAGTCACCTCTACAGCGGATTGACACCGTTCGAGAAGTCAGCGTACGAAGGATGTACAAATGAGTGAAACCCTACTTGCCCTAGTGGCATTTTCGCCAATTGTTGTTGCCGCCATCTTATTGGTTGGTCTCAACTGGCCTGCTAAAAAAGCCATGCCTGTTGCGTTCGGTCTAACCGTCGCTATCGCACTAATGTTTTGGGATATGTCAGCCAATCGCGTACTGGCCTCCGTATTCCAAGGACTGGGCATTACTGTCTCTGTTCTATGGATCGTGTTTGGTGCCATCTTCTTGCTCAACACTTTAAAACACACTGGAGCGATCACCACAATCCGTAATGGATTTACCGATATTTCGGCTGACCGCCGTGTACAAGCCATCATCATTGCTTGGTGCTTTGGCTCGTTCATTGAAGGCGCATCTGGGTTCGGTACCCCGGCAGCAATCGCTGCACCACTACTGGTTGCAATCGGCTTTCCTGCGCTAGCCGCTGTCCTTATGGGCATGATGATTCAGTCAACGCCTGTTTCATTCGGCGCGGTAGGCACGCCTATCATCGTAGGTGTAAACAAAGGTTTAGACACCCATAACATCAGTGAGTCGTTGGCCGCACAAGGTGCAACGTGGGAAATGTACCTGCAAGATATCACAGCGCACGTTGCTGTCATTCACGCAGTCGTAGGTACGATGATCCCAGTATTAATGGCGATGATGTTAACACGTTTCTTCGGCAAGAACAGAAGCTGGAGTGAAGGTCTAGATATTCTACCATTTGCACTATTCGCTGGTGTCTCTTTCACCGTTCCATACGCGTTAACCGGTGTTTTCTTAGGTGCAGAGTTCCCTTCACTTATCGGTGGTTTGGTTGGTCTGTCTATCGTTGTTACCGCAGCGAAAAAAGGCTTCTTAGTACCAAAGACTAAGTGGGATTTCGAAAGCGAAGACAAGTGGCCTGCAGAGTGGTTAGGCTCGCTAAAAGTCGATCTAAACGACAATCCGGGCAAGCCAATGAGCATCGTAAAAGCTTGGGTTCCATATGTAATGCTGGCAGTTATTCTCGTCGCAAGCCGCGTAAGCCCTGAGCTGAAAGGCTTTGTACAAAGCGTAAGTTTGTCGTTCAGCAACATTCTTGGTGAGACTGGCGTTAGCGCTGCGATTCAGCCGTTATACCTTCCTGGAGGCATTCTGGTGTTTGTCGCACTACTTGCTGCAATGTTACAAAGCGGTAGTGTAAAGCCATTGCGTGAAGCGTTTGGCGAGTCAAGCAAAACACTGATTGGGGCGGGTTTTGTCTTGGTATTTACCATTCCGATGGTTCGTATCTTTATCAACTCAGGCATCAACGGTGCTGACCTAGCAAGTATGCCCGTCACAACCGCAAACTTCGCCTCTGACCTTGTTGGTTCTGCGTTCCCAGCGCTGAGTGCCACCGTTGGTGCACTGGGTGCGTTCATCGCTGGCTCAAACACGGTATCAAATATGATGTTCAGCCAGTTCCAATTCGAAGTGGCACAAACGTTGTCTATTTCGAGTGTGATTGTTGTATCACTCCAGGCCGTCGGTGCTGCTGCAGGTAACATGATTGCGATTCACAACGTTGTTGCCGCATCAGCCACGGTAGGTTTGCTTGGTCGTGAAGGCGCAACATTGCGTAAAACGATTATCCCTACGTTCTACTACATTGTAATGACAGGCATTATTGGATTGGTTCTGATTTATGGCTTCCAAATGACAGATGTCTTGATGAAGTAACGCGAAATGCAGGGTTTACAGCCCTGCCTAATTTGACACAGCTGTCTGCACTACTACCCCGACATGTTGATTTAGCTTGCTACATCAATTCCCCCGACAGCTGTGTCACCCTTTCCAGTTTGCATAACTGATTGAGTGATTTAACAAAATTTTTCAACCAATTATGTAAATGGGTTACCAACATCACCGATTCAAACGTAAGTGAACCATAGGTAACTATACTCATTTTGATGTCTTCACTGCTTTGCGATGAAGGCTCAACGAAAGAGCAAATTGCTCCACAACTTTGCTTAGAATAACCGCTAGGACACCATTATGATTATCTCAGCTTCTACTGACTACCGCGCTGCCGCGAAAGCCAAGCTTCCCCCGTTTCTATTCCATTATATTGATGGCGGCTCTTACGACGAACGCACGCTGAAGCGTAATACTGACGATTTAGGTGATGTCGCTCTTCGCCAACGCGTCCTACGCGATATGACAGATTTGAGCCTCGAAACCGAGATCTTCGGTGAGAAACTGGCAATGCCAATCGCGCTAGCTCCTGTTGGTCTAACTGGTATGTACGCGCGCCGAGGCGAGGTGCAAGCAGCAAAAGCAGCCGAGAAAAAAGGCATCCCATTTACTATGTCGACTGTTTCGGTTTGTCCGATTGAAGAAGTCGCACCTGCAATTGAACGTCCAATGTGGTTCCAGCTTTACGTGCTTAAAGACCGTGGCTTTATGAAAAACGTACTTGAGCGTGCAAAAGCAGCAGGCGTAACAACGCTGGTGTTTACCGTTGATATGCCAGTTCCTGGCGCACGTTACCGTGACATGCACTCAGGTATGAGTGGCCCTAACGCGGCCATGCGTCGTGTATTCCAGGCGATGCGCCACCCAAGCTGGGCGCTGGATGTGGGTCTACTTGGTAAACCGCACGACTTAGGTAACATCTCAACTTATCGTGGCGAACCAACAAAGCTAGAAGATTACATCGGCTGGTTAGGCGCAAACTTCGACCCTTCTATCTCCTGGAAAGATCTTGAGTGGATTCGTGATTTTTGGGATGGCCCAATGGTTATCAAAGGCATTCTAGATGAAGAAGACGCGAAAGATGCGGTACGTTTCGGCGCAGATGGCATTGTGGTATCTAACCATGGTGGCCGTCAGTTAGATGGCGTACTTTCAAGTGCTAAAGCACTACCAAGCATTGCGGATGCGGTAAAAGGTGATCTTAAAATCTTCGTAGACTCTGGTATTCGTACTGGTCTTGATGTCGTTCGTATGCTCGCACTTGGTGCAGACTGTACGCTTCTTGGCCGTTCATTTGTGTACGCATTGGCAGCACAAGGCGGAGCAGGCGTTGAAAACCTACTGGATCTGTACGATAAAGAAATGCGTGTAGCAATGACGCTTACAGGCGCGAAGTCTATCGCGGATCTTTCACGCGATTCGCTAGTGAAAATCCCATAATCTTTGCAAGCGAGCAAAACAGAAACGAAAAAACGAGCCAACAGTGGCTCGTTTTTTATTGCTCTTCAACCCGATAATTTGACGAGCAAGCTAGCTAACTTGGTGAACGTACTCGATCACGACTTGGTTTCCGTCGATAAACACGTTACTGATATCGCCATCCACCGTCACACGATTTTGTAAATAAACGGTACCAGATGCAGATAGATCACGCTCCGTCAAAGACGGAATCACCTGACCAGGACGTACATGTAGCTGCTCGCATAGCTGTTTTACAAAACCTAGCGTCAGTGGAGAATTACCACGTAACAAGCCAGAAAACTCGTGTAGACTCAAACCAAGGCGCTTCGCCATTTCCATTTGAGTGATGTGCATTTTGGCTTTTTGTGACATCCAGATGTCGTAGAGCGCGTTTCGATCCAGCTCTGTAAATTCCATATCTGCCTCCGCTAATTCAAGAGCCAATACACTCTCACACTTACTTAAGATAAATGTTAGCGATAAGTCAGAGAAGTTATAATTGATCGTCCAAATATCAACCCTCAATCATTGGTAGCGTACCTCTGAACATGCATGAGGCGGTCGCTCAACAGAACATTGAGGTGACTCTCTTGTCATCGGAAGGAAAAGTCCATCTCGGACGGTTTAGACATAAGTAAATGATTTAAAGGAAATCACTGGGGTGAAGGAGTAATATCTGCTACCTTTCCTTCCATGGTTCACTAGAAATAAGTTATATATGCCACAGTGGTTTACCGAATTACAAAGCTACATTGAAACGTCTCATCAAAATTGGAGTGGAAGCGTCCTTTTCATTACGCTCGCTAGCTTTATAGCTTGGATAGCTTGGCGGCTGATCCGCTCTCGCCTCGCTGCGCTCGTAGAGAAAACGCCCTTCCACTGGGATGACATGTTGCTTGATGCGCTAAAAGCGCCAGTCAGTACACTCATTTGGTGTTGGCCAGCAACCGTCTCTATCGGCATCATATTAGAGAGCGAGCTCAACGATAAAATAAACTGGTTAAGTACGCTGAAACTGATTTTAATCATCAGTATCTTCGTATGGACCGTTATGCGGCTCATTACCAATGTTGAAGAGCATGTTCTCGAACAAAAGAACCGAGATGAAACAACAGTACAAGCGATAGCTAAGGTCGCGCGCCTGTTCTTTATTACCGTCGGAATTCTAACCGTAATGCAGGCATTTGGTCTGTCACTATCGGGCCTACTTACCTTCGGTGGTGTTGGTGGTTTGATCGTCGGTTTAGCGGCGAAGGATTTGCTGTCTAACTTTTTTGGAGGTCTTATGATCTACTTCGATCGTCCATTTAAAGTTGGCGATTGGATCCGTTCTCCAGACCGACAAATAGAAGGGACGGTAGAACGCATTGGCTGGCGTATGACCATTATCCGAACTTTCGATAAGCGTCCACTGTATGTGCCAAACTCAGTGTTTAGCAGCATTGTCGTAGAAAACCCATCTCGCATGCTGAACCGACGTATCTACGAAAAAATTGGACTTCGTTACGACGATGCTGAAAAAATGCCGCAAATTATCACCGCGGTAAAAGAAATGCTGAAAAATCACAAAGACATTGATGCACGCCAAACACTTATCGTCAACTTCGATACATTCGGTCCATCATCATTGCACTTTTTTGTCTATACCTTTACTAAAACCGTGAATTGGGTGAGATACCATGAGGTTAAGCAGGACATACTGCTTAAGGTAATCAACATCATTAAAGAACACGATGCAGATATCGCGTTCCCTACTCAGACGCTTAAGCTTGATCCTATACAAATGGTAAAAGCGGAAGAGCAAGAAGATCACGGCTTCTAGTTCTCACCAATACCCAAATAATCAAGCCCGCTGTGTTTAAGCGGGCTTTTTATTTTTCTTCGCATGAAGTGGTTATTGTTGCGTTAACACCATACGTGCATTCAGCGGTTGGATTGGGCGATTGTTTTTCCCCATTACTTCCGAAAAAAATTTTATCTGCTCAGGAGAAATAGTTTGTGCTTCTTTCATCACGAACCAACGCACACCTTCAGAGCATGGCGGTGTCGTTAGTGAGCCGTTAAAGCGGTAGTAGTCTTTATCACTTGGGATAATGGCATCAGCATCAAATGGAACCTTGATGGTAACATCTTGATCTTTAGTTGGAATGTTAGCTAGCATCTTAGCTAGATCTGGGTTCGCGTCACCCAGTTTAAAGAACACCGCGACAACAGCTAGATGACCTACTTTGTCGGCATGCACAAAGTGTGCTTCTAGAGGGTATTCTTTACCGTCCACATGGTTTTCAGATGGCGTATGGAAGTGGAACTGTTTCAACGTAAACTCTTTACCATCAATGGTGAGTGTGTTTTTACCTTCTAAACCAGTCTGTAAAGTGTGACCGTTGTTCAGCAGTGAAATTGCCTTACCTTCGTAGTCGAAATTCAATTTTTCTAGCTTCGCTTCGGTCGCCGATTCAATGTTGATTGGGCTCTGGTTTTGACCTTTCGCGCACTCAGATGCAAACTCACCCCAATGAGCTGGCCCATGGTTTCCCTCGTAGCCCCAGCTTGCTGCATAAGCTGTTCCTGTAAATACCAGTGCCAAACCTAATGTTGTTAGTGACTTCTTCATCATTTTCCTTATTTCTGAAAGTTAAATTCCGTGAGAATAAAGCCATACTAATCTCACAAAATTAAGCAGTGACAGAGTGAAAACTATGATTACAAAAGATTTTTGGAATAGAAGCCTCTAATGATGTAATTGACATGATGCTCAAAATTGAACGTCAACGATTATTGAGTCGGTGTAAGTACCTGCAGGAGGGGTCGTTTGGCTGGTTAGTATCTGCGCGCGATAATTATAATTCTGTGGCGTGATACCATCCGGAATGGAGCCGCCAGTATCGACGTCACTGTGTTCACGACGTTCAGAACTGGTGCCTCCCCAGCGCTCCATCGTTGATGACTTATAGATTTCATACTCCAAATAGTGACCACTAGAAATCATTCGCCGCTGACCGCCGGACGCATTTAGGCCGTCATTCAAGCCAATGGAGAAGGAACTATTCTTGGTACAAGTTAACGATATAACCTGACTGACTGGCTCAAAACCGGCCACTAATGGGGACGAACCAAAATCAATATCTGGCGCCGTGATCATACAATCAGGGGTCACTTCCAACTCAACCGTAATCACGCTTTGAGCGCTGCCATTGGCGCGGCCAATGCATACCCCTAGAACCCCGATACCCTTACAGTAATCCCAAATCCAGGATACGGTGATTTGGTCTTTATAAGTCCCAGCGGAAAGATTACTGCCCACTCCCGTCCGAGCATAAAGCGGAAACTCAGCTTGAGTGCCAAACAACCCGAGTAAATCGAGTAACCCAATTTCAAAAAAATTGTAAGTTTGGCCGAATACATACTCTTGTGAAAGACCTGGATCGCCAAAAATCTGATAGCTGAGCTCCGAACTCGGATCATCCTCATTTAATAGCAAACCATTATTTATACTGTTAAACGTTGCTGATACGTAGTCGCCACTTAACAAAGACACAAGTGTAGAAAAGTCACACGTAATCCCCGCATGAGGCTGAGCTGAGCTTTGCTGCTGAGAGCTTGAAACAGTAAACGAAGAAACATTGCCAAACAAGATTAAAGGTGTTGCCGCCGTGAGCTGACAAGCCATTGTCGAGAACGAGAAAAAGAGAAGTAGGCTAGCAAGCCAGCGGCGCAAAATCATAGTGCGGTCTCTTCTTCGGCTTTGATACAAACCTGCTCAGGCAATGTTTGTATTTTTTGACTCTCACGCTGATACAACCCCTCAATAAACACTTTACATGGCGGCTGTCCTTGAGGATAAAACTGAATGTAGCGGCCTGGGTCAACGCCTTCAAAGTAGGTAAAACCATCCCAACCAATTTGGCTTGTTAAGCCCGTTTCTGAGCGGCCATATGTACCAATCGGAAGGAACAAATGATTTTCGTCTACCACCGTCATGCTCAGTGCAATTTGTAGCTCTATTGGGAACTCTAACAGGTAGCCGTAGCCCGAATGTATCGAAGCAAACTGCTCTGTCGCAGAAAACGCAGCATTGGCAGGTAAATTAAGTGGATCGATTTCATATTTGGCGGTGTAATACGCCGTAGCCCAAGGAACAAGTAAGTAACCTTCATCGTCTGTCACTCCGACAATTTGATTTTCATATTTAACCGGAATACCTTCAAAACCACTGGTGCTCACCACAGCGAAGCTGTCATACACTTCATTCGCCGGGAATATTTCTCCATCCAATGTAGAGACCGAACCTGCCATTTCCGCAAAATAATCATAGTCGCCACTGGTGCCATTTAACCCCGCTCTGAACTGCGCCCATGACGCACGGTAGGTCAAATCAGCCTGTTTACGGTTTTCTGGGTGTTCGTTAATATCATGCGCTAAATTGACGCCCCATCCACCTCGTATTGGCGCAAGGCGGCTGTAACCCACTCGCCCTCGCACATCGCCATCGTCCTCTCTTTTCAGCGTTAGCCCCGAACTTCCCCCCAAAGAACTGAAAGGTAGAGAGAATTGAGCCAACGTAACACTCTGACCACCAATACTATGGTTGTAAGAAAGGGACATATTGATATTAAAAGGCAGAGCGTAGCTATAAGTAAGATTTAGGGTACGTGAATCTGAGTCGGATTGTTGAATATCAAAGTACCCACCAGAAAGTGAGCCCCAATCTCCCAAACGGACTCCCATATTGATTTGTGATAGATGGCGCGACGCGAGTAAAGCGTCCTTGCCTTCATCGAGCATTTCGTAATTTGGTAAATGAGATAAGGTATAAAAGTCGGCTTGTTCTACTTGAGTTCGAGCAGCGAAGCTAAACAGCCGAGACTGATAACTATAACCTAGCGCATATGAGGTAGATTGATCCTGAAAATTACTCACACGAAACGAGGCATCCACCGTACCCAAGTTGAAAGCATTGGTGACAAAGCCCAGCCCCGCAACGATCAGGTCATCTTTTGCTTCGGCTTGAGCTTCTAATGTTAACCAATCAGTCATGCCATGACGCAGAGCGGTAACCACGCCACCGTCTCCATAGTCGTTAGATGCATTACCGAAATTTTCTCTGATCGCACCAATACTCGCACTGTAAGATGTAAATCCGGTCTTGAGTAGATCGGAAGAGAGAAAAAATGGGCTGGTCATGACCGTTTGCTTACCTTGAGCATCCGTTGCAATTACCGTTGCTTCCCCAGCACCAGAGAGCATTGGAATATCGTTAATAATGAAAGGACCGGGCCCAACATTCATTGAGTCAGTTTTAAAGCCATTGATAAACAAATCTAACGTAGTGGGCGCTGTGACCTCACCGTAAAATGCAGGTAACGGCGTCGTCACGACATCCGGACGCATAGAGAAATCATGCGACAACTGAATACCCGCCAGTCTTACTGGTTGGCTCCAAGATAAAGGGCGAACAATATAATCCCCTACCTCCATACGAATTCGCTTCTCTTGATTGACGTACTCGTAACTCGTATCAAAACGAGTGTACTGGCTGCTTTGCTGGGACTGAACATCGCGATGAAAGTTAGATTTAAATATCCCGGTAGTAGAAAAAACGCCAAACTCAGAAAAGGCTCTGACTTCATGATTTATAGAAACCTCCTTTTGTCGGCTTTCGTTCTCGTACACACCAAATACGTTGTAGTTAAGCAGGCCACCACGCCCAAACTGAGCCGGGGAAAATCGCCCCATATCCTGCGCTGATAAGCTCTGCATCGGTAACCAATTAGGCGGTACGTCAATTGCGAGTTGCAATGACGATTGCAAGTAACGCACGTTAACACCTGGGATAGACGTAATCTCAAGTCTCTCTTCGGTTCCAGGCAACGACGTGGCGGTAACCCCAACTGAAATGAGGTCCTCCCGGAGCAAAAAGAACTGATCGCCAACTCGCTCAACTTTCGCAACAAGCCCTGTTGCTCTTTGATTGATCACCAACTCCAGATTGAGGCTAATATTCTCAAACTTTTCTAATGAGAAATTTTCAGGACTCGGTAGCTCAGAGAAGTGGTTTGCTGAATTTGCACAAAGACCAATACTGCTCCACGTTACGCTAAGTAATACCAACCACAAGAAAGCATTCATTGTATTAAATCTATTCATTATTGCTTCAATGGTATTTGGTAACGTTTACCTCCAATATTCGCGCTCAAACTCAAGGGCCTGACATTACTATGGGGAATAGACCAAACCTTATACTGTTCAGGAAGAATATAGCCAGCTAGTCCATCGGAAATAACGACAGGATCTTTATTTGGTAGATTCAACTGTAAATTCACTAAGCGAACATGGTGTTTTCCTGAATTTTTAATGTGAACAAAACGCTGATTATTTTTCTTAATAAACTGTGCCTGTAAATCACCCCATAATTCACTGTCGCGGTTTGGTTTTTGAGTATCAGTCAGCCCTTTCCCGTAAATAAACAAAGGTATCGAGTAACGCATTCGGACTTTGACAGCGAGTTCATTTTCCGTCAATTCTGTTTGAGGGTTTTGAGTTGGCGGTAATTCATCTATGATCACTCGGTATGCATACTCCTTACCCGCAGAGGCCTCATCTTGGTTGATGATGCGGATTAACTGCTTTTCACCTGGTTCAATTTTGACAAACGGAGGGGTTGCAATTAACTGGCTTTGACTTGAATAGCTATCTTCTCCTTCGTTTTGTTCCCACTTAAAAATTCTCACCTGTAAATAAGAATCAACACTGCCTTTATTTACCATCCAAAGTGATGTTGCATTACTCTCCTCTGATATTTTGGGGTAAATCGGCCAAATTAATAATGAGTTAGCGTTGGCATTTGAGAAAAAAACAAAAAGGAAGGTTATTAATAATAGTTTTTTGAGTATGAATTCCATTTCACCCCTCCAAAGTTCACTTACCACTCTAATGTCAGCGTAAGCGTATCCATATAAATTCCAGCCATTTCATTCCCATTTATTGTCGCCTTTGCCCAGATAGGAAACTGAATATTATCTGGGTCTTGGTCAGTATCGACGGAATATTGCGTGTCAATATCAAGCACCTGCGTATAATTTAGATCCTGAAACAAAAAGTAATCTACCGTTGTCGCTTCTTCACTGTGCTTTAGCTTACGTACACCATCCGATGCATTCATCCCGCCATTTACGGAAACATTCATCGTAATACCCGGAGTACAACTTAATGTGAGTGATGAACTGTAAGTGATGCTGCCTTGTACTTCCGTCACGTAAACTGAAGAATGCTCACCAAAATCTAACGTGCCTATTTGCCCGGCTTGGGTTGCGCTTTCTTCTTGTACTGCGCCGTTAATCAAACAACCTGTATCTACGGTGGCAGACACCTGAAAAGTTTGTGTCGCATCAGCCAGCACAGTTAAAGAGCACAAACTCATCGCGACAAGTGAAAAGCCCCTAACAACCAGCGTCACGTTTTACCAGCTTAGCGTCACACTGATGGTATCGGAGTATGTGCCGGCAATGCTGCTCGTACCGTAAGCTTTCGCAAAAAGCTCAATAGTTTGCGATGTTGCACTAGTAAATTCAGACAGAGCTACCGTCCCGCCTTGTATAATTTGTGTGCTTCGGTCTGAGTCGGTAAACAACGTATAATCAATAAATTGCGCGCCATTTGACATCGCGTAGGTACCAACGGTCGCACTTGCATCATACAATCCGGTGCCCAATGTAAACGTCGGTGTCACACCGTTACTACAAAGCACTTCAATACCCGTCGCACTACCACCATTTACCACACCATCTTGTTCACTGAAGATTGCAGGCACGTCTCCAAAGGCAAGTGAGCCAAAGCCAACGCCAGAAGCTGCATCTACCGCATTATTTCCATTAATCACACAACCTTGTACAAGGTTAATTGAAACATCAATCGTACCGCTCACTGACGCTCCATTCGCTTGCCAACTAAATGAGGTTAAGAGCAGAGGCATCATCAGATAAAATCTTTTCATATAAAGCTCCATTTTTACATTCCACTGTATATCGGTAACCTTTTTATTAGTTATAGCTCAATTATGACAAACCAAATGCATATAAAATGTAAAACAATAAAAAGAAGCAGGATAAGGATAAAGACGAACAGAAAATAAAAACATTAAACTTAAAAATAACGATTTTTAAGCATGTAATGCTAAAAAATAACCACTAAAAACAAATGGTTATTATCTTATTCCAAATACAGAATTGACAATTAGTTAGAAGGTAGGGTGAAGTTGAGTGGAAAAAATCTAAAAAAAGTAGCAGAACGATACGAGAAGTTTAGAAAAGATTGGCGACCATTTCTTCCCGAAACAAAAATCTTCATGAAACAAAAATGCGCCCCAAAAAGGAGCGCATTTCTTACTTGAATAAGTTATTCCCAATCAAGAATAACTTTGCCTGACATACCGCTGCGCATTACATCGAAGCCTTCTTGGAAGTCATCAATCTTGTAGTGGTGCGTGATGATTGGCGATAGATCCAGACCAGATTGGATCAGTGAAGCCATCTTGTACCACGTTTCGAACATTTCGCGACCGTAGATACCTTTGATCACCAAGCCTTTGAAGATAACTTGGTTCCAGTCGATACCCATGTCTGACGGTGGAATACCTAGTAGTGCAATGCGACCACCGTGGTTCATTGTGGTTAGCATTGAGTTGAATGCTGCTGGGTTACCAGACATTTCTAGACCAACGTCGAAGCCTTCTGTCATGCCTAGCTCAGCCATTACGTCTTCTAGCTTCTCTTCAGCCACGTTTACTGCGCGTGTTACACCCATCTTACGAGCAAGTTCTAGACGGTATTCGTTCACGTCTGTGATCACTACGTGGCGAGCACCAACGTGCTTTGCTACTGCCGCTGCCATGATACCGATTGGGCCAGCACCTGTGATAAGCACGTCTTCGCCTACTAGGTCGAAAGAAAGTGCTGTGTGTACTGCGTTACCAAACGGGTCAAAGATAGACGCTAGATCGTCAGAGATGCCTTCAGGGATCTTGAACGCATTGAACGCTGGGATAACTAGGTATTCTGCGAATGCACCTTCGCGGTTAACGCCCACACCAATCGTGTTACGGCATAGGTGAGTACGGCCGCCACGACAGTTACGACAATGACCACACGTGATGTGACCTTCGCCAGATACGCGGTCACCGATTTCAAAGCCACGAACTTCCTGACCAATCGCAACCACTTCACCCACGTATTCGTGACCGACAACCATAGGCACTGGAATTGTCTTTTGTGACCATTCGTCCCAGTTGTAGATGTGTACGTCTGTACCACAGATAGCGGTTTTCTTAATTTTGATCAGAATGTCGTTATGGCCAACTTCAGGTTTATCAACCTCAGTCATCCAGATGCCTTCTTCAGGCTTTAGCTTTGATAATGCTTTAATTTTCATAATGTAACCTTAATTAAAGGCCCTATTGTCTAAGGCCTAGAATCTTAAATAAGACCCATGTCCTTACCAACTTGGATGAACGCGTCGATTGCACGGTCTAGTTGCTCGCGAGAGTGCGCCGCAGACATTTGAGTACGGATACGTGCTTGACCTTTTGGTACTACAGGGAATGAGAAGCCGATTACGTAGATGCCTTTCTCCAGCGCACGCTCTGCAAATTCTGCTGCTACTTTTGCGTCGCCAAGCATGATTGGGATGATTGCGTGGTCAGCACCACCCATTGTGAAACCAGCGTCTTCCATACGAGTACGGAAGTGTGCTGCGTTTTCCCATAGACGATCACGTAGGTCACCGCTCTCTTCTAGTAGATCTAGAACGCGGATAGAAGCGCTTACGATTGCTGGTGCAACAGAGTTAGAGAATAGGTATGGACGAGAACGCTGACGTAGCCAGTCAATCACTTCCGCTTTACCAGATGTGTAACCGCCTGAAGCGCCGCCCATTGCTTTGCCTAGCGTACCAGTGATGATGTCGATACGGTCAACCACGTTGTGGTGCTCGTGCGTACCTGCACCAGTTTTACCCATGAAGCCAACAGCGTGCGAGTCATCAACCATCGTCAATGCGCCGTACTTCTCTGCAAGGTCACAGATAGCAGGAAGGTTTGCTACTACGCCGTCCATTGAGAACACGCCGTCCGTTACGATAAGAATGTGGCGAGCGCCCGCTTCTTTTGCAGCAATCAGTTGTTGCTCTAGCTCTTCCATGTTGTTGTTTGAGTAGCGGAAACGCATCGCTTTACATAGACGAACACCGTCGATGATTGACGCGTGGTTTAAAGCGTCAGAGATGATTGCGTCTTCTTTGCCTAGAATAGTTTCAAATAGGCCCGCGTTTGCGTCGAAACATGATGTGTAAAGAATCGTATCTTCTTTACCTAGGAACTTAGAAAGCTTCTGCTCAAGCTCTTTGTGGATGTCTTGCGTACCACAGATAAAACGTACTGAAGCCATACCAAAGCCGTGCTCGTCCATGCCTGCTTTACCCGCTTCGATAAGTGCCGGGTGGTTAGCAAGACCAAGGTAGTTGTTCGCACAGAAGTTTAGTACTTCTTCACCAGTAGAGATTTTAACAGCCGCTTGCTGTTGAGACGTAATGACACGCTCTGATTTGTAAAGGCCTTCCGCCTTTACTTCTTCGATTTGCTGCTGAATCTGTTGGTAGAATGCAGAAGACATTTGAAATTCCTTCCTAGTTATTTTGGCGAGTATTTACTCGTTTAGAATTAGGTTGAGCCTTTATGTGACGGGCGTCACGGGCTATCTCTCATCAATTAATTGTAGTGTAATTCAAGGAAGGAGGAAGGATTATACCTTAAGGTGGAAAAGCATTAATGAATCCTAGGCACAAATTCGATTAATGCTTTTCTATGAGGTTGTTATAAAAGGAATTATAGCCAGGTAGGCTTAGCCAAAAGTGCTTCAAAGTCCTTAGCAGGTAATGGTCGGCTATAGTGGAAACCTTGTCCGAACTCACAGTTTAGGTTTTTCAGGTAATCCACATGACGCTGTTCTTCGATGCCTTCTGCGACGATCTTAAGATCCAGCGCTTTCGCCATTGCTATGATTACGTTCACAAGCTCGCGATCGGAGTCGTTCTCGAACATATTTTGCATAAAGCTACGATCAATCTTTAAGCGGTCGAACGGAAACTTCTGCAAGTAACTCAGCGCAGAATAACCAGTACCAAAATCATCAATAGTAAGTTTGGTGCCTAACGCTCGTAAGTTATTAAGCATGTCTAATAGCTCAGAATCGTGATTGAAGAGGAGACTTTCTGTCACTTCAATATCGAACTTATCTGACGGAAGACCAGACTCCTCAAGGCTGTGTTTAATAAACGTAAGTAAGCGCTCGCAGTACCTAAATTGAACACTAGAAAAGTTTACAGAAACAAACAACGGAGTCAGACTTTGCCATTGTGCCGCTTGTCGACACGCTTGTTGAATAGCAAACTCACCAATTTGATGAATTAAACCATTTTTCTCTGCAATAGAGATAAACTCTTCAGGGTTTACAAATCCGTACTTGTCATCATTCCAACGCATTAGCGCTTCTGCACCTACGATTTTACCACTACTCAGCTCAATAATTGGCTGATAATACAGCTCTAACAACTGATTGGAGATCGCACTTCTCAGACGATTTTCCAGATCCAAATAGCGTTGCAAATCTTGGTTCATATTATGGTTATAAAAACAAAAGCCATCACGCCCATCTTGTTTCGCCCGATACATTGCCATATCAGCACATGCAAGGAGCTGCTCAGCGTTGTCTCCGTCATCCGGGAACACAGACATTCCAACGCTGCTACTCAAGAAGAATTCATGGTTGTTCCAAACAAACGGATCGTTAAACGCCGAAAGCACACTTGAAGCAACTCGCTTTGCAGTATCATTATCAGGCAAGTCTGGGATGACGAGTAAAAACTCATCCCCACCAATTCTCGCCAATAAGTCTGTTTTTCTTGCGACTTGATACAGTCGCTGAGCACTGAGTTTAAGGATTTCATCCCCAACAAAGTGTCCCATTGAATCGTTAATCTGCTTAAAGTGGTCTAAGTCGATGAACATCACCAACACTTTAGACCCACTACGCGATGCCCTAATTAACTCCAAAGCCAATCGCTCGGAACCATAACTACGATTAGGTAAATTGGTTAATGTGTCATATTTAGCTTGGAAGGCGAGTTCTTTTTCAGACGCTTTTCGACGTTCAATTTCGTTCGTTAATTTTTTATTCTGTTGAGAAAGAATATCTTTACGCTTTTTTTCTTCCTCAAGCTTAATTTTCAATTCAATCCTATTATTGTTCGTGATGAATGCATAACATAAAGCAATGACGATCATAACGGCGAGAATACTCAAACCAATAATAAAGAGCCGTGATGTAAATATATCTCGTTCACTCAAAGGCTCGAACCACGCCATCAATTTGAAGTGATGTTTATCCACAGGCACTTCAAAGTAAATTTTTCCGCCTATAGCCTCAGAAACGAAATAGTTCTCATCCTTATTGTGAGAAGGTGTTTTATTTATGGTATCCCATACAACCATTTCCACGTCTTTTATTTTTAGCACCATTCGGCTATAACTATCTTCGTGTTCTTGGTTAGTAAGTTGGTCAATAACAATATTCTTATTAAGATCGGCAATTAAAAAGGCAACAGGCTTTCCGGAGAACTTAACTTGCTTAATGACTTGAATGCGAACGTCATCATTGTATCGCGTCGCACAAACCTCTTCGGGATGCCCGTGTTGAGTCATTAAGGTTTGTATGTCCATCTTATGCTCGGCAAGGTTTTCGGAGCCTGTGGTGACAATGGTGACTCCATCACTGCCGACCAGCGTGAGCTTTTTATAGATTTGGCTGCTATTAATTAGCTTACTGTCTATCTTCTCATCGAAGCGACGCTTTAAATTAATTAAACTGGCACCTAACCCATACTCCATTGACATTCCAGAAGCTAAATTACCAAAGAATGTTTGTATTGTTTTATCTGTAGCTAGATTATCAACATCTTCACTCGCTATGGTAAATAAATTATCGAGTGTGCTTGCATAACTTTTAACTTTTAAATCTAGTTCTCTGTATTGAGATTCTTTTAATTTATTTTGACCTACGCTAGTCACAGTAATAAGCATAGCTAGGTAAATTGAAACTAATATTGCGCTTATTGTAATAAATCTTTTACTAGAAAATTTTTTAACGGCCTTATTCATCGGACTTTCTTTTTATCTTCTATAAAGTAATCGTTATAAAAGTAGTAAATAGATGGATAGTATTTTTTTACTAATTTTTCGTATGAACCGTCTTTTTTTATCGAGTCTAAATAACGATCAAATGCTTTGCGTAATTCAGGGGAATTTTTACGGAATGCAACAGCCATTTTTTGATTTTCAGATATAGGGCCAATGACTTTTATTTCGCCCGGCCATTTTTCGAGGGCAATTAGCGTATCCGCAACATCTAACAATGTGCTTTCCGCATCATTTTTCATTATCGCTGGAACCATCTCATTAAGGAGACGCGCCCCATCAGGTAATATAACTTTTGCACCTGTGTCATATAAGTCATAAAGGTTAGGATCCAAGCAAGAATGTTCTAAAGCTAACACTTCGCGACCATCGATCAGCTGCTTGACGTTTTTAACATCTTCATCGACCGACCCACTAGGTTTAATCGGGCTCAGACTAGAGTCGGATCTGGAAACCAACCATACACCTGAAGGAAAATAATCTTGTGAAAAATCGACAACCTCAGAGCGCCAATCAAGAATAGTAACGCCATTTGCGATCAAATCGCCTTCAATTGGAACACTTTCTCCGACAACAGCCTGCTTGTTGTGATATTGCACATTTTGCCCTGTCAACTTACCAACCACGTCGCTCCACTGTGCTGGAACATACTGGTACTGAACACCTAACGACTTGGCAAAACCTTTTATTATCTCTACATCCAAGCCAGTCAAAGTTTCCACTTCACCTTGTTCAATATAGGAGACAAAGTTAGCGTACGGGACACCAATGTGACGCAGTACACCGCGTTCACGGATTTGTTGTAAATCGTCTGACCAAGCGGCAGACGACGCAACAGAGGTAACCATGAGCGCCACCGTCGCTAAAGTTCTTTTGAATGTTATGACTGACATAATAATATCCTTACCTTTCACAAAGCGCCCAATAATGGGCGCTTGAGTGATAAACAACGATGTTAGAACGACGAGTAATACAAATTCGTCATCGCCACTACGAGCCCTTCCACATCTTGTTCGTCATGGAACAAATGCGTAGAGATACGCAGCGCGTAAGTATCAAAGTCATCATCCTTATGCAGCTTAAAGCTAGTCGTACGGATGATGTAACCATACTCTTCACGTAAACGATCTCGGAATTCCGTCAGTATCTCTTCATTAGTTACATCGGAGAACGGGTTAACCGTCGTTAAGCCACTGGTTAAGCCTTCCACGTTTGGTGAATACATTTTGGCTTGTGGTAAGTACTCTTGAAGCAAGGTTTTACATAAACTACCAAGGCTTACAACTCGCTCTTCGATACGGTCTCGACCAATCTCATCCCACATTTTGCAACTATCAACTAGTGCTTGTTTCGCAGGATAGTTATCGTTACCAATGTATTGCATTTGCAGCTGTTTACCTAGGTAATCAGCATGAGAAAGTGAGGAGTTGATCAACCATAACGGGTTCTCTCGGTCACTCCAATACTCATTCAAACGGTTACCGTTATCACGAACATACAGAATACCTGTCGCGCCCGGACCACACTGCCACTTATGACCAGATCCTGCATAGAAATCACAATCCATATCGTGGAAATCAAGGTCAAACATACCGACCGTATGCGCGCCATCAACAAGAGTAGGTACACCATACTCTTTTGCTAAAGCACAAATGGCTTTTGCTGGTAGCGCGGTTCCTGTTTTGTATGTGATATGAGAGAAAACAATTAGGCGAACGTTTTGATTCGCATCAAGCGCGTCTCGGAACGCTTGAATGTAATCTTGCTCAGAAACGTTTTCGGTACCAGTAAATACTGGTAGTTGAATTTCTACCACATCCACACCAAAACGATGTTTCGCTACGTTCATAGGTGATGTTGCAGCAATATGTTCATGGTGTGTCGTTAGAATCACATCACCTGGTTCAAAGTGTAAGCCATTAATGATCGAGCATAAGCCATCAGTAGTGTTGCGGCTGAGAATGATCTCTTCTGGGTTAGCACCAAAACCTGGTGCGACGTCTTTAACCATCTCAGAAACATACGGCCAAGAGCCAAATTTGCCTTTCATATCCCAAGGATATTTAGCCACTAGCTTGTTGTTATGCTCGTAATCTTCAAGAACATGTTTTGGCATTGAACCTGTTGTACCAATGTTCATGTAAGTGGTTCGTTTATCCAAAACGAACTGTCTTCGCACTTTACGCCAGAAGCGCTTATCATGTTTTCTACCTAGCCCGCGGCTGCTCCAATCAATTTTCTGTTCTCGTGCTTGAGCTACGCCTGAGAAAGCGGAAGCACTCACACCAGCAACAACAGCTCCTGTTGCGCCTTTCAGAAAATTACGGCGGCTGCTATTAGTCTGAATAGATTCCTTGTCTTTCATCTTTTTCAATCCTTGTCGGAAATTAGCCATATTATTAATTTTAAGTGCGTAACTATCTGTTACTAAAACATTATTACCCATTACAATCAGAGTTTAATTTTTTCCTCTGCCATTAAGTGACTTTAGTTCCAATTTTTTATCTTATTTGATGATATAAGCAACAGTTTGACCACAAATCTATAAACAACAATGTTCACATTAATATATTCGTTAATTTGATTATTCTTTATTGCGGACAATTCCACCAAATTCTTTATAAAACAATTATGAGCTTTGTTATAAAGTCATTAAAAATTTAACTTTGCGTTAATTTAAAAATATTCAGGCTATTTTAAGATTGGCGTCTATTCTTTTTATATCTTAACGATCTCAACATGTTAAGACTAAATAAAAGAAAGCTGATTTCGGATCGAGATATCAGTTTAAGACCATAAAGTGATACACATCACTCTATGACATAAACTCACCGCTCAACAGACATAAGTACAACAGGTTTTCACTAATATGTGCTTGAGCGTACACCCTAAAAGAAGGAGGTCCCATGTTAAAAGGATTGCTATGCATTTCAGTTGCATCCGCTCTTGTCGCCGCCCCTAACGTGCTAGCGAAAACGGTAGAAATGACTGCTCTCAACACCAATGAGAGTGCGGGTACCATTGAGATTTCACAAAGTGATTATGGCGTTGTTTTTACGCCTCAATTATCAGGTTTGTCAGCAGGTGTGCACGGTTTCCATGTTCACACTAATCCATCTTGCGATAGCATAGAAAAGGATGACAAAACCGTATTAGGCGGCGCAGCAGGTGGCCATTATGATCCTAACAACACAGGGAAGCATGGCTATCCTTGGACCGATGACAATCATTTAGGCGACTTGCCTCCACTCTATGTGGACATGGACGGCAATGCCAATCAGCCCGTTGTCGCGCCTCGCCTAAAATTATCGGATTTAAAAGGTCGAGCGTTAATGATCCATGCTGGTGGTGACAATCACTCCGATCACCCAAGTAAGCTAGGTGGTGGTGGCGCTCGCGTCATATGTGGTGTTATTGAATAAACATTAACTTATGTGTCACACTTCTCTTAGATTGCGAGAAGTGTGAACTTCTGTTGATACTGAGAGGATGTTGCATTGGTCTCAAGGTAGCTGTGGTGAAGCATTAAGATCGATTGGACAATCTTCGTCCCGATCCCCAAAGAACCGCCCTCCGCTTCTTTCTCGATGTGATTGACGAAGGTAAAGTGGATACGCGACTTATCCTCACTCAAATGCGCTTGGCAATGCACTTCCGAACCAATTGGGCTGTGGCGTAAAGCATTTTCAAGTAAGTTAAGCACCAACCGCTCCAATAGCCCCTTATCACCCACGGTTTGGATTTCGCTATCGATATCCACTTTCAACACCACTTCTTTACGAGAAAACTGGCTCTGCATCGTTTCGGCACATTCTGCCATCAACGTGCCAAGATCCACAGGGCGGTACTCGTAGTTTGGCATTGGAGCTTCTTTACGCGCAGCGTCTAATAGAGAATGCAATTGAGTTGAAAGCTTCTCACAATTTCGGAAAGCGACGTCAATCAAAGGATCAGATTCCGGATGTTGCAAACGCCACGTTTCCAAATAGCCCAGCACGCTCGATAATGGCGTTTTTAAATCATGACTAAGCTGCAACAAGCTTTGACGACGATGAGACGATTGATACTCCAACTGTAAAAACTGCTGCTGAATATGCTTCGCCATCATCTGATAAGAGTTCGCAATCGGCACGAGCTCCGGCACTTGGTGAGTGAAATCAGGTTGCAGGCGGAAATCATGTTCAGCTTGCTGTTGAAGTTGTTTGGTCACACGCTCAATCGGGTTCAACAGACTACGTTTGACCAGCACATAAGCTCCAAGAGCAAAGCCTAAAATGGACACTAAGACCAATCCTGCCAGCGCGATGTAAGGGGTGTCGACTTGAGCATTGGCAATGGCGTCATGTCGGGTACTGCCAATCACCACGTAGAGATAACCGACCGTTGAGCCTAATTCCTCTATCGCCGCGACAGAAAAGACTTTGTGCTCACCACGATTACGTGGGTCTTCACCCAAAATAGGAAAAGGCTGGTCATTTAAGAATTGCTTAATGGGATTGAGATCCACCGCTCCCATGATCTCAGCTCCTTCTGGCGCTGCATGGGTGGTGATATTGCCTTGGCTATCGAGGAAGTAGATTTCAAAATCAGGGCCAATCAGCATAAGCGTGTGAAAGATCGACTTAAGTGCTTTAGGGTTGTAATCCGTCCCGATCATCAGCGGATTATCGTCACGCATATGGCTTGCTAGCTCTTTATGTAGGCTTTGCTTAGTGCGTAGCTCAATGGTTTCTTTTTGCCAATTGTAAGTTAGTGCAATCACCACCGCCGCGAGGCAGAACCACAAGCTAGTAAATACTACCAAGCGAGATTTGAAGCTCATCCTATCGCCTCCTTAAACAGCGGTGTTTTTGAAACACCCGTGATGATTGAAAAATGACGGTGAAAACAACTGCCGACTTACTGTCTTGACTTGATGTTTTGACTTACTTTCTTGCATTAGTGTCTTGGTTGAAACTTATACCCAACACCCCACACGGTTTGAATGAAGTGATGATCAGAATCAGACAAAGACAACTTGCTGCGTAAACGGTTTATGGTGCTACACACCGTATGGTGATAACCAGAATGACTGGTGTTCCAAACGTGATCGAGCAATTCATCTTTACTGTAGACTCTGCCCGGACGAGTCGCGAGAAACTGCAGCAAAGTAAACTCTGTCGCGGTAAGAGTGACGTCTTTGTCGTTTAGGGATACTTGGTGCAACTCCGGAATGATTCTCAGCGGACCAAAATCCATCGCATCGTCTAGGACTTCATCTGCTACTTTGACTTCTGCGGTTTGGCTGACTCTACGGAGCACGTTTCGCACTCGTGCTTGGAATTCTAATACGCTAAATGGCTTAGTGATGTAGTCATCAACGCCCGCTTCTAAACCGTCAACCTTGTCCATTTCACCGTCTCTGGCTGTCAGCATGAGCACCGGGCTCCAATCTTGTTGTTGACGCAAATAATGGCAGATGTCTAGGCCATCACCATCTGGTAAACCTCGGTCAAGGATCAATAAATCAAAGGGTTGTTGCTGGTATTGCGCTTTAGCATCGGCGACATTTGTGGCTCGCGACACTTGGTGTCCTTGAAACTTGAGATGCATCTGAACCAGTTCTGCCAAATCATCGTCATCTTCCACCAACAAGATGTTCGCGACTAAATTGATTGCCTGTTGTTCCATGGTCCTTTCCTTGCCTTCGAGTATCCTCACTTTGCACATGACCGGAACCAATTAGAAATTCTTTCAAAAAAGGTTCCGATGACGCCATGAGGGATAAAGCGCTCGGTTACAAGCGCTTTGGAAAGGAGACGTCATCGGAGCCTGTGTTACTCGACTCGAGTGATGGTGACTTTCGCACCTGGGTTCAAGAAACGATGGTTCGCAGAAAGTGCTGAGTTTGCTAATCCGTCATCTTGGCTAACAACACCTGCATGGAAAGCAACAACGTCATTGCTATCATTACGGGCGGCATTGAAGCCCTCACCGCCGCCTGCTGGGCCCGGAATGGTTGCGGCAAGCTCATCGTTTAGCTCTGTACCGGAATCCCAAACGTTCATGCTCATTTCATAGCTTTCACCCACTGCGAGCGATTTGAGCGATAGCCCCGTTTCGCCAACAAAGGCATCGTTGGTATTCACGAACATAGACGCCACTGACAAGTAACCGTAACGATTAGGGTCAACCGTGATGGTGACTTCGTCCGATGCCCCCGGCAACACCAATCCATTACCCGAAATACCTTGGTAAACACTGTCATTGCTGTTCATCAACTCAATCAGCTCAGCGTTACTACCGCCTTCGGCAAGATGCTCAAGTTCAACAGATGCCGCTTGTCCAATTTCAAACAGTTGGTAGTCACCATTGTGAGTGAGTACCGCGAGCGGAGACATAGGTTGATTCGCAGTCAAGTTCGCCACGTTGACGGTGTAGCGGTACGATTTCACTACGTCATTATCATCATCGCTTGGACAACCGGCGAGCAAGCCGATTGAAGCTGCTACTAGTAAGATTCTGTATTTCATACATCCCCCTTACTTCACAACGATTGTGATGGTTGCAACTGGGTTTAACCAACGAAGGCTGCTGCTGTCTAGGTCACTGATGCCGCCGGTTGGGTCGCTATCACCAAGGTTACCCGGATGCACGTGAACCTTGTCGTTAGTTACCGTTGCTTCAACGCCTGTGCCGCCAGTACCAAAGGTAATGAAAGGTGGGTTTGGCATGCTAGACGCAAGTTCATCGTTCGCTTCTGTACCGGCATCGTAACTTCTTAGCGTTGCTCGGTATGTACCCGCTTCCGTTGGAATCTTCCAACTATCTAGACCGACGAAACCATCATTGGTTGGCAGCAACATCGCGCTCAGAGAAAGATAACCGTGGTCGCCACTGTCCAAGGTGAAGGTGGTTGCAACACCCGGATTCAAAATGCCACCAGCAGGATTCTCAACCACCGCACCACCAGCGTTACCAATCACACTAGCAAGACCAGAGATATCACCGCCTTCTGCCATTGCTTCTAGTTCTGGCGTTGCTGCTTGACCCGTTCTGAACATTTGAAGGTCAGAACCATGTGCGGCAACAATAAGAGGCGTAAAGTAGATGCCTTTGGTTGCGTTTGTCACGGTGATTTCCAATTCCGCTGCATTCACTGGTGCAGAGCCTAGTGCCATAGCGACTGAAGTCATGACGAGTCCGAGTTGGGTACGTTTTTTCATTGTGATTCCATCCTTTAATGAGGGTTGAACTACCCAAGCCCATGTGTACGGCTTTACTTCTTTGTTCGTGACTTGAGTAGGTTAAGCATTACGTTTCGAACGTTTTGCGTTCTTGCCTCTAAGGATGACGAGCAAATCTATCAGCAACTTCATCGAATTCTCATAAAATTCTCACAAGTTCTGTTCGAATTCTGTCAGCAGCACTTTTTTACTCTTAATCAGGTATTTACACTTCGCGCTTTCCCCTCCTACAATGCGGTATTCTCTGTTTAAATCACGATTCTCACCATGATTCATAACGCTCTGTCTGCCTACTATGGCGAAATCTACGGCATCGCTTTTTTCAACCACTACTTGAGCCATTACGCCCAAAGTGAACAACAAACGCTGTGGCAAGCCTTGATTGAAGTGGAAGAACTCACCGCAGAAAAGCTCAAACCTGTACTGCTGACAAATGGCATGGATATCGAAAGTCGACACCAAGAAATGCTAGATAAAGGCTTGGCAGATGCAACCAAGTGGATTGGTTTACCATGGCAAGAGTTGGTAGCGACTCTTCTGAAGTGGGTAGAACCTTATGAGGTCAAGTATCGAGAGTGGCATGAAGAAGTGAAAGCTTCACAGCAGTATTCAATCGCTGAGCGAGAAGCTATCGAGTTGATTGCAGACCACGAAACGGCCATTTATCACTGTTGGCAGCAATACCATACTGGTGAATCTGGCTTGCCTGCACTCAATGCATTTTTGGCAAAATATCGTTAAAGCGAGACGGTGACACTTGAACCTCGTGAAACCGTACCAGACAATATCGTTATTCCGCTGCGCAGAACTGAACAATTATGGTTAATCCAAAACTCATTGCCCTACTTCCTGATCTTGCTTCGTTTATCTTGGTGGTAAACGAAGGCAGTTTTACCGCTGCTGCTAAACAACTCGGCGTAACGCCATCGGCTTTAAGTAAGTTGATCACGCGATTAGAGCAAGCCCTCTCGGTGAAACTGTTTGAGCGCACGACTCGTAAGTTGATCATTACTCAAGCTGGGCAAAAGGTTTACGACCAAAGCATCGCAATGGTGAATGCCGCGCAGCAAGCCGTTGAGTTATCTGCAGAAGATCATGCTGAGCCAACAGGCGCACTCACAGTGGCAGCCCCAGAAGCATTTCTTAATTCGGTGCTTCAACCGTTTGTGTTGCCATTCCTAGAACGTTATCCAAATATACAGCTTAAGCTGCGTGCAGCAGATGGTGAGATCGATCTGTTCCGCCAAGGAATTGATGTCGCATTCAAGCTCACCGACAAACCCGATGAGAATCTGGTACTCAAAGAGATCAGCAAGACCAATCTCGTTTTATGTGCCTCTCCAGATTACCTCACCAAACACGGTATGCCTGAGCATCCCACTGAACTTGAGCAGCACGACTGCATTTACCTTGCCGAGAACGACAAAGACAACATCTGGTCATTCTTTAAAGAAGAAGCGTTCCACTCCATTGCCGTGAGTGGACGCTACGCCGTCAACCATTCTCAAATGCGCTTGAACGGGGTTAAGTCTGGCTTGGGAATTGGGATCTTCCATGACTTCGTGATCAAAGACGCATTAGAGCAAGGGGAAGTGGTGGAAGTATTGCCGGATTGGATGATCAAGAGTAACTACCATGGCGCTATCGCGATGCAGTATGCACAAACCAAATACATGCCTGCTCGTCTACGCGTGTTTATCGACTTCGTTAAGGAGCATTTAGTCTCCGAGGAAACTTACCATGCTTGAAGAGGCTAACCATGTTTAATGCTATTCATCACGTCGCGATCATTTGCAGCGATTACCCAAAGTCAAAACGCTTTTACACTGAAGTGTTGGGATTAAAAGTCATTGCTGAAAACTATCGTGAAGCCAGAGACTCATACAAGCTTGACCTCGCTTTACCTGACGGCGGCCAAGTGGAACTGTTTAGCTTTCCGGGCGCACCAGAGAGACCGAGCTTTCCTGAAGCACAAGGGTTAAGGCATCTCGCATTTTTGGTTGATGATGTTGAACAAGTGAAAGCCTACCTAGAATCGAATGACGTTGAAGTTGAGCCAATTCGTATTGACGAATTCACAGGTAAAGCCTTTACCTTCTTCCAAGATCCAGATGGCTTACCGCTGGAAATTTATCAGAAATAAAAAGAGCCAGAACTTCGCTGGCTCTTCTACTATTCCACTCTTTGTCTGTTACTAATTCAACGCCGTTTTCAGCTTCTCGACGCGGTTAAACAACAACCAATCCAGAGCTAGAACCGTAACAATTGCCAAACCGCCCATCGGGAACGCCAGACACAATACTACCAACGTTACTAAACCAAGCTTCCAAATACCGCCTTGCTGAAACTTAGGTGGCGCGCCCAATGCAGCACTGCGACTTGGTCTACGAATCCACCACATCACCACACCTGTGATTGAGATTAAGATGAACGCCAAACAGAACACCACGTTGAGCACTTTGTTAAGCACACTGACATCACCTTGATGCAATGACACACCTGCCGCCATTAACTTGGCAAACAAACTGTAATCTTGCCACGTGACGTCCACCAACAAGCGACCGGAATATTGGTCAAAGTGGCTGGTGCGATCTTGTCTTGGGTCGGAAATATCGCCGCCCATAGAGTTAGCTGCAACGGTGTAAACGCCCGTCTCAGAGCGTGGCAAAAACAGCTTATAGCCAGTGAAGCCCATCATTTCAGCCTTGAGGATGATATCATCAATGGAGAGCGCATCATGGTTGCCTGCGTATGCCATCTCTTCCTTCATATTGGCATGATCATGAGCTGGTTTGTCTTTCGACTCTGGCACAGCAGCAAGCTCTAAGTTCCATGGCATCTCTTCTGAAGCACCATGGTTAAGATCTTTGTGTGTCAGTGTAGATTCCGGTTTCTCACCCCATGTGTAATAGGTTGGGAAGGTATTCCAAGCTTGTACCATTTTCGCTCCCCAGATCCCTGCCCACGACAAACCTGAAATCAAAAAGAACAACAGTACAATCGACAGCACGCCACCTAAATTCGCATGCAGGTCACGCATCAAAATTCGAGGGCCATTGTTAAGGCGAATTTTCAAAAAGCCGGCGCGACTTGCGTTGTCTCTAGGTAACCAAAGGTACAAACCAGATACCAACAGCAAAATCCCCAGACTTGCGGCGATTTCAATTAAACGGTCGCCTAGGTCGCCAATGAGCAGCGTACCGTGAATACTATTCATCAGTTCATAGATGCTATCACCACGATTAATGGTGCCTTGTACGTCTCCTGTGTAAGGATTTACTGCAACAATCAGCGAGCTGCCTTCTTGGTTTTGAATCGAGAATCGGTTGGCGATATCGGCCGTTTTAGCAGGTACAAATTGAGTGACATTAAAATCGGGATACGCCTGCTTTACGGTTTCCAATTGTGCAGAGACAGGAATCATGTGCTCTTGTGGTGAAACTTGTAATGTCGCTTCGTATCGAGCCAGTTCGATTTCATCATCAAACAACATCACCAACCCCGTGAGGGAAAGCATGAGCATAAATGGAATGACGAACAAACCTGCGTAAAAGTGCCATCGCCACGTCATAAAGTAGATGGATTTTGCGCGTGAGGCTTCCTTGAGTTGAGGCTTTGCCGAGTTTCTCAACATGTGTATTTTCCTTTTTTCATTGTTGAACACCCAAATTCAGCCAAACGCATCCTGCACATACACATTCGTATGCGGCGTTATTTGACTTAGATTTGGGAGTACCACTGCTCGAAGTGGCAGTGTTATGTGACTTTACTTGTTATTGTTTTCGTTATGAGAAAAGAGAAACTGGCGGCGCTCTAGGAACTGGTGTTTCAAATCGCACACTTAGAGCCAAATAAGCGTAGCTGTCAGAAGTCACCAAGCTCTGTCTTGAAAGTATCGGTGTCGTTGGAAGTGTATCGTGATGAAAAGTCGAGAAGTGGCTAAACGGACAAGGCTTGCCTTTGTGGCTGACCGAATTGTCGCCCTCTTCTATTTGAACCAACTCAAAACCGTTAAGCGTACATAGCGTCGCCCACACGCCCATGCTGTTACCATGAGCATTGATAACAGGCATCAGCGTCACTAGCACCCAACTGAGAGCACTAGCAAATAACATCGAGCGGTAAAAGGGAATTAATCTACGCATAACGGTGACTTAACAAATTTCACACAGCGTAACCAATTTTGAGTGATAGCTCAAAAAACAGTATCAATAAGTGGTTGCTACCTCACAGGTTTTCTTGAATGCATCGATTGACAGGCGCAAAAAAGCCCGCCGAAATGGCAGGCTGATAATGTGTTCATTCATTACTTAGAGATAACGCGTAATCCACTGCCACGAGCAAATGCTCCGCTCAGTAGATAATTAGCCGAACAACTTGCTCCAAATGCTTGGATTGCGCTTGTCGTGGTACTCTTCACGAAGGCTATCGATTTCACGCAGTTGGTCTTTTGCTTCTTGTAGCTTGCCCGCATCAAGATCCGCTTCAATCTTATCTAGCGTTACCGTCAGCTTGTTAAAGCCTTCTAAGTAAGTATCAAACTTCTCTGGTGGGTAATTACCACGCTTAGATTGTTCAACAATCGCTTGCAAGCTATCAATCGCAGATTTCATGGTTTCGACATCAGATGCTTCTGCCGCCTGTTTGAATTCCATCTTCATCTGTTTCATGTTTTGTTTTAAATCAACCGCTTCTGCCATTGCGTATGTTGAGCCAAACGCAATAGCACACCCTAGGACTAAAGGACGTAACATTTTTCACTTCTCCATTTATAGTGCCGAATTCTGTGTCGGCTTTATTCACCCAAATAACCTACGCCATAAAAGGCGAAAAACTAGCTTAGTTGAGTATTTCCGGGTCGCAGTGTAAAGCAATCTGGCGTCGGGTGCATACCTTAAATGTAATCAAGTTTATGCGTTGAGAATGCTGTCATATTCTGCAATTGGTTTACGGCCTCTCAAAGCTAAGAAAGACAAAAACTGCTGAGCGGTGTGAGTAATCACTTTCTTGCTATCAATACCCACTTTGTCCATTAACTCTCCAACCAACTCCAGATTACCAACATCGTGACAGAAGTGCGCGTCACTGCCCGTGGTGAAGAAAACACCGAGATCTTTCCCGATTTGTGCAATCTCGTGGCAACGGTCTACGCTGCCTACTCGGCTGTTGCCTTTCAGCGTGGTGTTATTAATTTCAATCGCGACATTGTGCTCTTTCGCGCACGCTAAAACGGTCTGAAAATCAAAGTCGAAATTTGGATTACCAAGATGACCGAGCGCATCAATACGACCACTCTGAATGACATTAACAAGTGCTTCCGTGTGAGTTTGCTTGTTTGCTGGACGAAAAACGGGTTCATGAAAACTCGCGATCACCCAATCTAAGTTGCGGTCCACACTCAGTGGAATATCAATGTCGCCTTCGGTATTCATAATGTTAGATTCAACGCCGCGAATAATCGCAACGCCTTCAAGAAAACGAGGCAGAATTTTCTGGTTAGAGAAGAACCAGTAATGAGGCGCACCCGGCATTGATTCTGCGTGATCGGTCGTGCAGAACATATCCAGCCCGTTCTCTTTTGCCAACTTTGCATTTTCAATCAAGGTACTGTACGCGTGACCACTGGCGTACGTATGTGTATGGGTATCAACTTTAAATTCCATCATCCACTCTCTTAGGTGCGCTATCTTGCGTGCTATTGTATACCTTCAGGTAACGCATCGTCAGCCCAAGATAAGCAAGAACCCTAAGCTTGCTCTTCACTAATGGCTTTTATCAAGGGTAAAGCTTTTTCCCATCCGTGATTAAACATGGAAACAAAGTCATTGTGAGTATGAATGGTAACATTGAGTAGTAAACGATCGTTGTTGGTATCGATCTGGTAGATCTCTCGCGATCCGATCCACCTAGATGCTAGGTCAGCATCGAGTTGTTGACGATTATCCGGATTAAAAATGGCAACATGATGAAATTCAAGTTTTTGAAGGGGTAGCACCGTATCTATGATCGCCCTTGTCCCGCCCATATCTGGATCAAAAAAAGTGATGCCACCTCCTTCTTCCCAAGCTCCTTCAAATTGAGACTGCGGTGAAAAGGCTTGTGCCCAACGTTTATACAACTCAACATCGGTTAGCACTTCCCACACTCGTTGCGGTGTCGCCGAAATTTCGACGTAATAATTTAGCGTAAGCATGATTTCTCTCCCTGAACCTTTCTTGACGCTAGCCCATACTCAGGAAAAATCAAACCACACGACCAATTTATCTACCTGCCCCCTTCATTTTCCGACAGACTAAGAAGTTTTCGCTTGTAAACCGCCACTGCGATGCGCCTTAAAGCGAACCCAACATGTGTTCAGTATGATTGCGAGCACTATTAAACTCATCCCAACAATTTGACTTTGACTCATTCGGTCTTCAAAAAACAGGCTCTGCCAAACCGCAGTGAACAATAAGTTAGTAAAAATGAGTGGCGCAAGTTGAGAGCCACTGCTTGCCAGTTTATATGCTTTGGAGCGAAAAACTTGGGTGTTAATGATCATCAGAGACATCATACCGATCCACAGCGTATTTGAAGAAATCTCAGGCGCCATAACACTCATATTAAGTAACGCGTCGAAGTCATTAAACAAAGTTAGCGGCAACAGAAATACGGCAGCAAAACCAAACGCCCAAAAGTTGATTTCTAGCGGCGACATATTTGTTTTACTCACTTTATATAACGTAAGCTGAGAACCAGAATTGAAGAGTCCACCAGCCAAGCCGAGCAATAAATCCGCTCGCCATGTAATCTCACTTCCACCGCCCGCCAACATAACCACACCAGTGAACGCCATTGCTAAAGCCGCCAATGTTGAAACACGAATGCGCCCCCTCATGAACAGCTTTTCAACCAAGGGAATAAATAATGGGCCAGTAGCAAACAAAACGACCCCTTCAACGAGCGTTAACGTTTGTAATGACGCGATAAAGCAAAGTTGTGACAAACCGATACAAAGAGCTCGCAATAAAATAGGCTTTAGCGTGCCCGCTTTAGGAAAGGTAAGGTTTTTCACACGAAGTAAGATAAGCAAGATAAGCGCAGGCACCAAAAAACGTAAGAAGCTAAATAGTGTGACGGAAAGTTCGCCTGACAACTGCTTTGCTAACAGTCCAGTAACAGATAAGCTTAACGTAGACATCAACATGAAAAGGATAGATTTATTTACAGCATTCATTCAATACTCCTTAATATATGGAGCATTTTAAAAGACATCACTCATCGCAAATAGCGAGTAATATTAACCATTGATGTAAGAAAAACTTACAGTTTAACTTATCTATCACCAGCTACGGTTTTTAAATTATGCGGAAACTAGTCCCCTTAAAGTCCATCTACGCATTTGTTGCAGTAGCTGAGTCTGGCAGCATGACAGAAGCAGCACAGATATTAAGTGTGAGCCACTCAGCCGTAAGTCAGGCGATTAAATCGCTGGAGAGTCAAGTCAACAAGCCTCTGTTTGATCGCATAGGCAGACAAGTTCAACTCAATGCGGACGGTAAAAAGTATTACCGAAAGGTGGCACCCGCTTTAGAGCAAATTGTCGATGCAACGGAAGCACTCATCCAAGATCAGAACTTGCAACGTGTTACGCTCAATATGGTCAATTCATTGGCTCTTCACTGGTGGATTCCTCGAATGTCAGATTTACAAGGGTTTGCTCCTCAATTAGACGTTCGTTTATCAAACCTGTCTGGCAGATTCAATTTAGAACAAGAAGGTATCGACGCGGCCTTGGTGCATGGAAATCCCGAAGAATGGCAGGATTACTACTGCGAAAAGCTCAGTGAAGATGAACTGGTTTTGGTGTGCAGCCCTGAATTGTTAGCGACGACAAAGGACTCAAACATCACTCAACTCTTAAAGCAGTATCCCATCATTGAAGTTACTAACGAGCGAAGAAAAAACGACTGGAACGTGTGGCAGGACGCGACGGGTATCCAGCGACCTAAAAATAAAAAACCAATCACTTTTAACATGTCGATACAAGCCGTCCAGGCCACAACTCGTCGTTTGGGGTTATTGGTCACTCATCGCTTGTTTGTGAAGGATGACATCAAATATGGTCAGCTAATCGAGCTGGGTGAACCCGTCATTAATCCTCATCAACAGCTTTACTTTGTATGCCCGCCACACAAGCTAAAGCTTGAATCGTTTCATCTGTTGCGATCTTGGCTACAACAATCATTCAACTATTAGAAACTTTTGTTAAGCACATTCACTGAAAAACTAGTATAAAGTTAGAAGAGCACTTTTCATCCAAGGATGGTTTATGAAGCAGTATCAAATATGGCTAAGCGCACTCTGTTTTGCAGTATCTTTGAGTACGACCGCTGAAGTAGAAAATGATAACCGCCTTTCAGAACAAGGGATCTCCACGGCAATTATTGGGGGTCAGCAGGCTACCCAAAACCAACTTCCTTTTTTTGCACGTCTTATTCTACATAAAACTGGCGCTAATCAGTTTGCCAATATTTGTGGGGGAACCATTGTAAACGACCGCTTCATTTTAACTGCGGCCCACTGCGTAGAACCAAGCGTTTTTACTGATGGCTGGACAATCAACGATCTACGAGTGCTAGTCAAAAACCCTACGATGAATGACGTGTTTGTTGAAGAATTCAAAGATGTTCGCTCTATCACGATTCATCCTGATTATGTGCCTAGCGATTTATGGATTAATGACATCGCTGTCCTTGAATTGACTAGACCTATCACCGATAACGTCCAATCCATCACTTTACCGCAAGACTTTGGAGACTACAGCAGCAAGTCAGTTTATCAGATATTCGGTTTAGGTCAGACCTCAACCAATGATGAAAGCCCCCCTAACTATTTACGCTGGGCAGAAGTAAAACCCCTTACCGACACCCAATGCGCTTCGTTGGTAACAGGGTTTAACGCTCAGGAAAGTTTATGTGCGAATGGATTTCCTGAACGAAGCTACACTGGCATCTGTCGTGGTGACTCAGGCGGTCCTCTCACCTATCAAGACAATAATGGCATGTATCAGCAAATTGGCATTGTGAGCTACGGTTCTTCAGTTTGCGAATCCGCTGCGATTCCAAGTGTGTTTACCGAGATTTTGAACTATGCAACATGGATTGAGACCCAAACCAGCTCAGGTGTAAAAACCAGTTATAACGCCCTCTTAGCAAGTTCGGAAGATTATCATAGCGAAGGGGACTCTGGCTTTGAGCCTGTCGATACCAACACATCTGGCTTTGGTAACAACGGCAGCAGTGGCGGCGGTGCTCTCGGATCAGGGTTGATCATGCTTGGAGGCTGGTTTGGTTGGCTAAGACACCGCAGAAATTATTCGCGCTCCTAGTAGCGTCAACAAGACATCATAATATCTTGCGCTTAACGCGAGAGTTAATGATGTCTTCAATCATCTTTTGCTCTTTTTTCGCTTTTTCATAGTTCTGCTTAGTACGCCAACGTTCAAGCACTTTTTCTAACCCTTGAACGCGTGCGTGCTTGTGTTCTAGCGTTTTCTGTACAGATGCACATTCCGCTTGCATAACGGCTTGCTCTTGCTCGTGGTGACGAAGCATTCTTTGTAGCATTTGGTCAACACGATTAAAGTTCATCAAAGCCGCGCTCGTCAGCGTCGGGCCGGTTCGGGTTGATTGTCCAGCGTGGCCTTTCAACGCCGACAACTGTTCCAATTGCATTGAAAGATGGGAGTGACGCTGACGCATGGCATCAAGTTGTTGACCCACACGGTCACGCTGTTTTTCTTCCATTTGCTGTAACTTGCCTACGGCTTTTAACTTGGATTTCATTTCAGCCTTGTCACTCCCATTTGATTAAGCACTTTGAAAAAGCTGCGCGAGCTCGGTCAAACTGGTTGGGTAATCTACAGACTCGTTGGCAGCTTGTTGTAGATATGCACGCAAATTTGGATACATAGCAACAGATTGATCTAACTCAGGATCTTGTCCTGGTTGATAACCCCCTAATGGCAGTAACTCTTTAACCTGAAGGTAGTTGGAGTACATTTGACGGAAGTTATTCGCAATCGTGCTGTGTGCGTCCTGCGTACAAGTATTCATACAACGGCTAATAGACGCGTTGATATCTATCGCGGGATAATGCCCTTGCTCAGCCAGTTGACGCGATAAAACGACATGCCCATCTAAGATGGCGCGCGCGGAATCCACGACAGGATCTTGTTGGTCGTCCCCTTCTGCCAATACGGTATAAATTGCCGTTAAGCTACCATGTTGATTTTCACTGTTACCCGCTCGCTCTAGGAGTTGAGGTAACACGCTGAAGACTGAGGGCGGATAACCACGAGAAGCTGGAGGCTCACCGAGCGAAAGAGCGATTTCGCGCTGTGCCATGGCGTATCGGGTTAGAGAGTCCATCAGAAGTAGAACGTCTTTGCCTTGGTCTCGGAAATACTCTGAAACGCGATGACAAAGTAGTGTCGCTCTTAACCTCATTAGCGGGGATTCATCAGCAGGAGCCGCGATAATGATCGCTTTCTTGCGCGCTTCTGGGGTTAAGTTTCTCTCGATAAACTCACGTACTTCTCTGCCTCGCTCACCGATAAGCCCGACCACAATTACATCGGCCTCCGTGTTTTTGGTGATCATCCCCATTAACACACTTTTACCGACGCCACTGCCAGCCATCAAACCAATACGTTGGCCTTTGCCTACCGTTAATAGTCCATTAATCGCACGCACGCCTACGTTGAGTGGTGTATCAACTGGGCGTCGCTTCAGTGGGTTAATCGGTTTTGGTTCAAGTGAAACTCGCTCTCCCCCCTTAAGCGGTGCCCCGTCATCTAACGGCTCACCTAAACCATTCAGTACGCGTCCTAACCACTGAGAGCTTAGCTGCACGGTACTGTCACCATCAAGAGGGATGACTTTTGCACCTGCAAACAGACCGCCTAAACGGCGGATAGGCATGAGGTAAGCAATAGTGTGTTCAAAGCCCACAACTTGCGCTTCGATCATATCGCCTTCCGCGGTTTCTACGAGACAACGCTGCTCAAGCTTAAACCGACACCCTACGGCTTGTAACATTAAACCGTTTACTTTTATCAATCGCCCTGTTACGCGAGCAACAGGAATTGAATCAAGCGAAGCCAAGGCTTCGCTCAAACGCTCACTTAATAGTTCATGGCTTAGGGTATTACTCATGCTCAGACTCTACCTGTGGAATACTGACTTCATCCAAAAGGTGTTGCTTTACATTGTCCATACAGGCTTCCAAACGAGAGTCGCAGCTCGCATCCGCTTCTGCGTCATCAGTCACTAACTGACAGCCACCAATAGGAAGCTCCGTATTAGGGACCAGTTTCCAAGATTGCGGCAAATCAGCATTGATGTGAGTAATGCGCTCTAAATCTTGCGGATTTAAATGCACAGTTACTGTTTCCGCTTTACCAGGCATGGCAGACAATGTCTCGTCCACCAAAGCTAGGATCTGCTGAGGCATTAAAGTGAGCTCGGCACGAATCACTTGCTGAGCTACCTTTTGTACCAGTTCACAAATCATATGGCGTTGTTGCTGTTCTTTTTCATCTTGCCAACGAGAAAGGGCGTGAAAAAGTTCATTGACAGGCTTCGCCGCCTCCAAAAAGCCTTGCTTTCCAGACTGCTCACCGGAAACAAAGCCTTTTTGGAAACCTTCTTTTTGGCCTTCCAACAGACCTTGTTGCTTGCCCTGTTCGATACCTTGGCGTAAGCCTTCCTCATGTCCTTGTTGCAAACCTTGTTGAAAACCTTCTTCAAGTTGCTGTTGGATATCTATTTGAGGTTCTTGCCAGCCTTGGTTATCTAGCCCGAATTCGTCTTCGATAGTCTTAGGTTGCGCTAAAGGAGGAAAACGGTGTAAACGATACCCGCTCGGAGGCAATCGCATAGTACTTGATTTTGTCTCTAGCATGACCTTACTCCACCGTTGGCTCTTCATAGAGAAGCAGCTGAACTTCACCAGATTCATCTAGCTCACGTACCATTTGCATGATGTCTTGACGTGCTTTTTGAACTCGACTTAACGCAACAGCGCCGCGTGCGTCCATGTCATCTTCTAGCGCTTTCACCATACGTTGCGGCATTGAACGCTTAATAGCTTGCTGTAAGGTAATATCGGAACCTTTTAGCGCGACTGCCCACAACTCTAGCGGGATTTGCTGCACCAACATGTCCATGGTTTCTTCGCGTTGTCGGCCAAGAACCATAAAGTCGAACATGTTTTCTTCGATTGCATTAACAACATCTTCATCATGCAACTTCAGCATTTCCATCAATGAACCACGGTCACCTTCAAAGCGGTTAATGATATCTGCAGCTTGCTTAACACCTGATAACGGCGTGCTTTGACTTGCGGATACTTTTTCGATGCAACGCTCAACGAGTTCATGCAAATCAACAGCAACTTGATGATCGATATCTTGCAATTGAGCAATACGGAACAAGATTTCGTCATGGTAATCTTGTGGCAAGTGCTTCAATACCGCTGAAGAGCTGTCTGCTGGCAAATACGCTAGAAAAATTGCTTGCATTTGTGGGTGCTCGTTCACAATGAAACGAGCGAGAGTTTCTGCTTCCACCCACTGTAAGCGCTGCATATTGTTGCGAATTTCATCGCCATATAAGGTATTCAATAACCCTTTTGCCAAATCGTTACCCAATGCTTTACGCAATGTATTAGATAGGTATTCCTTCGAGGCTCCTCGAATACCGCTGTGCTCACGAAAATCTTCAAAGAAAGTTTGAATAACACCACGAGCAGAATCGCTCTTAATGCCATTTAACTTCGCCATTGCACGAGTCACACGCTGGGTTTCATCACGGCTAAAGTGTTGCAAAACCTTCGCTGCGGCATCCTCGCCCATGCCTAATAGCACGAGCGCGGTTTGTTCAACATAACTAAGCGTCTGCTTTGATAGAACTGTGTTCATTGATGTTTACCCATTGTTTCAGTATTTCGGCTACGCGCTCTGGCTCTTCATTAGCAATAAGCTGTAGGTGTTTCAATTGAATTTCTAATGGCGAACCTGCTGGTGGTAGCATGTCGCTGTTTACATCTAAACCTGAAGAGGCTGAGATGCCTTTTTCAGATAGGCGGCGATCAAGTACTTCTTCATGCTCGCGTTCTTCACGCGTTTGCAAGTTTTCGTAGTCAGGTTCTTCCTGAGGCTCAGCAAAATTTAGCTCAGGCACAGGTTTATCAACGCCAGTTAGGTGCATGATTAATGGACGCAGTACGAAGAAGATCATCGCCAAGCCTAACAAGCCACCAATAACGTAGCGTATTGGCTGCTGTACTGTAGGGTCTTGCCACCACGGCAGTGCAGGAGGAGCATCAATTTCGATTGGGGTGAAGTTGAAACTCATTAAACTTAAGCTGTCACCTCGTGTGGCAGAGATACCAACAGCATCCATGATCATGTTTGAGATTTGCTCTTTATCGGCTTCACTCCACGCCACACCATCTGGCGAAGCTTTGGAGTTCAACAGAACCGAGACACTAAGCTTTTCTATTTGGCCTTGTTGGTATTGAGTACGACGAACACTACTACCTACAGCATATTGACGATTCACTTCAGATCGCGCATTCGTGTTTTGGCTATCGTTCGTTTCCACTTCACCAGATCCTGTCACTGGCGGTTGGTTACTTAGAGAACCAGGAACACCCAACGCAATTTGATCAACCGAGTTGTTATGAATGGTGTGCTCATTACGCACAACCGGCGCGTTATCCAAAATTTCTTGTGTTTCTTCAACTTGGCTAAAGTCCAGATCGGCAGCGACTTGTACGCGGAAGTTACTCGGCCCCACAATCGGCGTAAGCATATCTGCTGCGCGTTGGATGATCTGTTTTTCAACACTCTTCTGGTATTCAAGATATTTCGCGTTTACTTTGCCGGCTTCCGCAGAAGCGACATCCGCACTAAGAAGACGGCCATACTGGTCAATGACAGAAACAAATTCTGGCTTCATTGCCGTGACACTGCCGACCACTAGGTTAATGATCGCTTCAACTTGTTCAGGCTTTAAGTCTTCACCAGGTTTGAGCTCAAGCATGACAGATGCTGAAGGATTCTCACTGTTTTGGCGGACGAATAGAGTTTGACGAGGTATTGCTAAATGAACACGCGCGTTCGCTACTGAGTTCAAAGACATGATAGTACGTACTAACTCACCTTCTAAACCATGACGATAACGCGCTGTTTCCATAAATTGGCTCGTACCAAGAGAGCTATCTTCCTTGAGCGAATCCAAACCTGTCGGCAGCTTAGCTTTAACACCTTTTGATGCAAGCAACATGCGTACCTTAGCAACCTCACCTTCTGGTACAAGAACTTGTCCATTTTGCTCTTGCATGCGGTAGCTTACGCCTTCGCTTTCTAATACCGACACAATTTCGCCGATATCAAAACGCTCTTGCTGGCTATAGAGCGGACGAAAGCTCTGCGAGGAACTCCATAGTGCAACCACAATAATCGCTGCAACAATCGCAGCTAACACCGCAGATAGCACTAAGTTTCTCTGACTGCTAGACCAGATTTGCTTCAGCTTCGTTGTCACATCGTCCATGCCGTTGGCAGTAGAAAATGTCTGTGCTGTGCCGGTAGCCATAGCTGTGTTTCCGGCGACTTGGGGGGTTAGTTCTGACATGAATTACACCGGCATCTTCATAATATCTTCAAATGAGGTCACGACTTTGTTGCGCACTTGCATCAAAGCATTAAAGGACAAGCTGGCTTTTTGGCTCGCGACCATTGCACCAACTAGGTCATCACTTTTTCCTGTTTCTACGGCCGTCATTTTTTGACTAGCCACTGATTGATGTTGATTCACTGTATCCAACACATTTGTCATCGCTTGTGAGAACGATAAAGGTGCGTTTAGTGATTGTTGATCTAAAGGATTTGCACTCACGATAAACTCTGGCGGCTGCACTTGTGCCTGCATCGCCTGCATTTTTGACAACATAAGTTGCTCTGCCGAGACCGCATGAGTAGGTTGACTTGCCATCTATTTTTTCTCCTATTAGGCAGCCGAGCCTAGTGCCGACTGTAAATCAATACCATGTTCTCGCATTGCTGCGAGCTTGTAGCGTAGCGCTCGAGTAGAGACTCCAAGCGCGTTTGCGGTTTTCGTTCGGTTTCCACCAAACTGACGTAACTTTTCCAAAATAAACTGATATTCAGCTTGCTTCTTCGCTTCTACATGACCAAAACTTGAAGTTGGCTCTGCTGTAGGAACTGACGCGACAAGCTCAATAGGCAGCATCAGGTCATGGGCTGTAATGTAATCACCATGACGCATGACCAAAGCGCGTTGAATGACATTTTCCAACTCACGAATATTGCCCGGCCAGTGATACTGACTCAGCGCACTAATCGCATCTTGGGATAGGTGACAGCGGCTGCTATCTTGATACTTTTCAATAAAGAATTGGCTAATCGGTAGAATGTCCTCTTTTCTTTCACGCAAAGGCGGCCAGTGCAGAGGCAGCACATCTAATCGATAATAAAGATCTTCACGGAACGTGCCTTTTTGAACTTCCTCACGTAAGTCTTTGTTGGTTGCCGCAATAACACGAATATCGAGCTGAACGGCTTTATGGCTACCAACACGTTCTACTTCACGCTCTTGAAGGACGCGTAACAATTTCGCTTGAACCGCAGGTGACATTTCACCAATCTCGTCAAGCAGAATCGTCCCGCCATTTGCTTCTTCAAACTTACCGCTTTGAGAATTTGTCGCTCCGGTGAACGCGCCTTTTACATGACCGAATAGCACAGCCTCTAACATTGACTCTGGAATGGCGGCACAGTTAACCGCCACAAATGGACCATTGATACGCGGAGAGTGCTCATGCACATATCGCGCCAGCACTTCTTTACCCGTTCCCGATTCACCTGTAATAAGCACACTCGCGTTAGTACATGCTGCACGATGCGCCAATTGCAGAACTTGTTTGCTTCTCCAAGACTCCGCAACAATGTTGGCCATTGGCTTACCTAACGCTTCAACACGTTTAAGCAGATTAACCAACTGATTAGATTCAAACGGGCGTAATAGATAATCAGTAGCGCCCGCTTTCATCGTCTCAGCAGCCAAGATGCCTTGTTCTTGGTCGACAATCGCAATAACAACACCCGAATTTCGCTGCTTTTGGTGACACGCGACAAACTCACGAACACACATATCCGGCAGCGTAGAGCTCACTAAAGTGATTTCTGCTCGCTCTTCAAGCAAAGCGCCTCGACCAGTACGAGTGTGTTTCGCGGTGTAACCTGCATTTTGCAACACATCCAATACTGGTTGAGCAAGAGCTTCATTTGGCTCAACCAACAAAATTTTCGTTTTCGTCATCATTGAACCTTAACTTTCGTTTGTTGATTTTGTGATTGTAGATCTGGGTGGTGTTTCGTAGCCGTATACTCGTTGTCCCTCACTAAACGCAGGGTGACACGTCGGTTTTTTGCTTGGCCATTAACCGAGTTATTGCTGGCAATTGGGTAACGTGAACCATGAGCTCGTGTTTCGATCATCGACTCGTCGACCCCAAGCTCAATCAAAGCATTGGTGACTTGCTCTGCTCGAGTACGTGACACAGAAAGGTTCGTTAAACTTGAACCAACGTTATCGGTGTGACCGTCGATGAGGATTTTGGTCACTCGATCATCCACAGATACATAGCTATACAGCGCTTCTAGTGTTGCTTTCTGTCCACGACTTAACGTCTTCTGACCAAACTCAAATGAGAGCGCCATATCCCTTGCCTCTGAAAAAGACAATTTAGGCAATCGCGCGCGACACGCATTAAATGATTTCAATGCGTTTTGAATTTGAAGAGTAGGAATCACAATCTCTGAAACAGAGGAAGCATTACTTCCTTTAAGTGACAGCGTCACCCAACTACCCGAAGCAATTGAATCCATGAATTCTTCAGCGCCTTTATTAAAGATGAAACGCTGAGACGGCTTAGTAAATTCAAGGGAACCAAATTCTTTTCTATAAAGCTCATCACCCCAAGGAGCATTTTGAGTTGTTAAAGCAATCGTTTTCCATTTATTGTTTTCATATTCTATATCGGAAATAAAATAGAATTTATTATTAGGTTCCGCTAGGAAATAAAACTTCCCATAGTCTTTATTTGATTGCAACAAGTTGCATTTGAATTTATTTCCCTCATATGTCCATTTAGAGAGGTCCATAGGGATTGTTAAGACTTCTTCTGAATATGACACTTTTGAAAAAATAAAACTGATAACAATAATTGTGTTACAAATTATCAAACGGACATGATTCATGTATATCTTACATTCCCATGACTTAAACCGTTTAATTAAATATGCCACCAAGCCGAGAGAACTGGCATAGCTAATCATTTTAATTACCTATTCTGAATATTAAAATTGGTTACAAAACGCTCAAGAGAGCACGCTTAGCCTCCAACGGAAGCTTTAAGCATAAAAAACAGTATCTTATAATTTATTTATTTGAAGTTGTTGTTACGCCATAAAGGCAATTTAAAAAAGCTATAACAACTAAAACGCTCAACATTGTTATTTTATTTATTAAGCGATTTATAAAGAAAACTAACTCTTTTTAAATTTCATTAAAAGATTATGACTATATGAACAAAGCAACATGTGAACTAAAGTCACAATCTTAGAGTTTGGAGCTAAAAGATCATTAAAATTTCTGTGTAGACTACACGCCATTAAGTTAAAACACTTTCGATTGTTAACGCACGGTAAAATATAAATGGAAAATAGAGTTAGCGAGCCTATTTCTGATAGTCAACTACTTGATGTAGAATTATTAGGCAAACCTATTCATATCATTCGTGAGAAGCTCGATAATTTAATTTCAGAATCTTGCTCAAACCTTACGACTGAATTACAAAATTGGCTCAGCACAGGAAAAGTGGAAGCTAGCTTAACCTCAGTAGACTTGCACCGCTTTACATCGGTTGAGATGGACAAAGAGCAAACGTCGACCTATCAACATCAGGAAGGCGGCATGGTATTCATCCATGGTAACCCTCACACGCTAATAAAGTTGGCTGATAGATTTTATGGTGCAAGTGCAGAGCGTTCAGCCGCTACTCTGACGGCCAGTGACTTACGTTTACAAGAGCGCATCAGTCGAATCATCATCGGTTGGCTTGCTCCTGGTGAAATGTGGGACACGGGTGAGTATGAGACCCCTAGAGGTATTGGCATTAACGTTCAATTAAACATTGCGTTTGACGATCATCAAGGCTCAATTCATCTCAAGCTAGATGGTCATCTTATTCAAACGCTAATCGAGCAGCTTGAACTGCAGCCTGATACCGATTTGTTTCAACCTTTCTGTCGTTCTTTAGAGACGACCCCCGTTCGACTGAACGTTGTTCTAAGTAAAAAGAAGATGCCTTTAAGTGATGTGGTTGGCTTACAACCCAACGATATTTTACCTATTGAGCTTCTTAACACGGTTCCAGTAAGCATTGGCAACCAATCTCTATTTACAGGTCGTATTGCCGAGCAAGACGGCCAACTTGTTTTGATCTTTAACCCTGATAAGGAACCGCAGCGATGAGCGAAGCGCTAGAAACTAATGCATTCGACGCAGAAGAACTGAACTTTGATGATTTTCAATTAGAAGACTTTGAAGCCGAAGATACGCTCCAACAAGAACCAGCCACTGCGGAACGTGACCTTAGCTTTTTCAAAAGCATTCCTGTCACAGTCACGCTGGAAGTTGCGAGTAAGGAGATCCCACTTGGGGACTTAATGAAAGCGGGTGAAGGCACGGTTATCGAGTTGGAAAAGCTCAATGGCGAGCCTTTAGACGTGAAAGTAAACGGTTCTCTTATGGGCCACGCTGAAGTTGTCGTTGTCAATGATAAGTATGGACTTCGTCTGATCGATGTACATGACTCTGCATTGAGTGGCGTTGGTCAATAATCTTAGGTAGGCATCACAATGAAAAATCTGAGCGCTTGGCACCGTTGGTTACCTCTTTTGGTATTAGTGTCACTTTTGTTTGCTTTCCCAACAATGGCGGCTGACAACGGCTTAACTATCTTGTCCGTTTCTGATGGCGACACACAACAAGAATACAGCGTTAAACTGCAAATTCTGTTGTTGATGACGGCGCTCAGTTTTCTTCCAGCATTTATTTTGATGGCGACGAGCTTTACTCGAATTGTCGTTGTCCTTGCGATTTTGCGCCAAGCTCTTGGTCTTCAACAAAGCCCACCTAACAGAGTGTTGGTCGGGATCGCTCTCGCATTGACGTTACTGATTATGCGCCCTGTCTGGAGCGATATTTATGAAAATGCGTTTCAGCCATACGACAACGGCGAAATCACGCTAATACAGGCTTTTTCTGTTGCAGAGAAACCAGTGAGAGAGTTCATGTTGGCACAGACGCACCAAAGCTCTCTTGAACAAATGTTACGTATTGCCAATGAGCCTCTCGACCAAAACGTTGAGGATATTTCATTTGCCGTTGTCTTGCCTGCATTTGTCATTAGTGAACTGAAAACCGCCTTCCAAATTGGTTTTATGCTTTTCATCCCGTTTTTGGTCATCGACTTGGTTGTCGCCAGTGTCCTGATGGCAATGGGTATGATGATGCTATCACCTTTGATTGTCTCACTTCCCTTTAAGTTGGTGGTATTTGTACTCGTGGATGGTTGGGCAATGACAGTTGGCACCTTATCTGCCAGCTTCGGTTAACTAGGAGCAGTTATGACCCCAGAACTAACCGTAACGTTATTTTCCGATGCAGTATGGCTGATCATTTTGATGGTTGCCGTATTGGTTGTTCCAGGCTTAATTGTCGGTTTGTGTATCGCCGTATTTCAGGCTGCCACACAAATCAACGAGCAAACACTCAGCTTTTTGCCACGTTTGCTCGTTACCTTATTAATGGTGATTTTTGCAGGTCACTGGATGCTCCGTAAGATCATGGAACTGTTTGATTTCTTGTTCCACAACATACCAGGGATGATTGGCTAATGGCCATCACATTTGCAGAGCTCTCGGCGATACTCGGTCAACTCTGGTGGCCGTTTTTTCGTGTGGGAGCCGTATTTATTTCAATGCCTTTCTTTGGTGATGCAATTATTCCTGTTTGGGTTCGTACTTTACTGGCCCTCTCGATCGTTGTCATTACTGGACCGTTAATGCCACCCATGCCACAAGTCGAATTATTCTCTATGACTTCCCTGTTCCTTGCTTTTGAGCAAGCTATTTGGGGGGTAATGTTTGGGTTAATTTTGCACATGCTCTTTAACGTTTTCACCATGCTTGGTCAGGTGATTTCTCTGCAAATGGGCTTAGGTATGGCGATGATGAATGATCCTATTAACGGGCTTTCTGTCGCCATTTTGGGACGCATATTTCTGATTTTCTCAACCTTGTTGTTTCTTGCGCTAGAAGGACACTTACTCGTCATAGATATCGTGATTCAAAGCTTTGTTGTTTGGCCAGTCGGATCTGGTATCACATCGCTTTCTCTGCAAGGTGTTGTCAATATTTTCGGTTGGATGTTTGCCTCTTCACTAGCTTTGGCTTTACCCGCTATTGTTTCCATGCTTCTAGCCAACATCAGTTTTGGTGTAATGAACCGAGCCGCACCATCACTTAATGTCTATGCGTTAGGTTTTCCTATGACGATGCTGCTGGGTCTATTCAGCGTATTAATCTCAGTTTCTGGTGTTCCTGGTCGCTACACGGCGCTCGTTCACGACACCATTAGACACTTGAGTAACTTTATGTTGGGGGGAGCATGAGCGATCAATCTTCTCAAGACAAAACTGAAAAAGCGTCACCGCAGAAGGTAAAGAAAGCCCGTCAGGAAGGACAAATTCCTCGCGCGAAAGAGTTTACTACTGCGGTTATATTTCTAGCGGTGGCGCTCTACTTTTACTCTCAGCTTAATAGTATTTGGGAAAGCATGTCGGGTATCTTTCGCTACAACATGATGCTGACGCGAGCCGACCTAGAAAATCCTAAACAACTTGTCGAGCAATTGGGACAAAGTTTAGCAGTCATCATCGACATGCTATTACCATTGTTTACCGTCATTATTATCGTGACCTGTGGTAGTAGCCTTGTGCTAGGCGGCTGGATGTTCCGTCCCGCGAACGTGATGCCAAAGCTCAGCAAAATTAATCCTTTGAGCGGGATAAAGCGCATTTTTTCGACCCGCTCAGTGGTTGAGCTCTTAAAGTCGACGTTCAAAGTAGCCGTGATCTTCGGCATCTTATATGGCTATTTAGACAACCACTTACAGCCATTACTTGGCATGCAAAACCTCCCACTCAGCCAAGGTTTTTCTCTAGTAATGTCCATTCTGTTTGAAGGCTTACTCTTAATGGGCTTCGCCTTGTTGTTATTTGGGGTTATCGACATTCCTTATCAGCGTTGGGAACACCTAAAAGAACTCCGCATGACGAAACAAGAATTGAAAGAGGAATTTAAAAATAATGAAGGTCGTCCGGAAGTAAAACAACGTATTCGTCAAATACAGCAACAGTTTGCGCGCCGTAAGATCGATAAAATGGTGCCGACGGCTGACGTGATCATCACAAACCCAACGCACTACGCAGTCGCACTGAAATACGAGCCTTCGCTTTCTGACGCGCCCTTTGTCGTCGCAAAAGGCGTAGACGAAACTGCTATGCACATTCAACGTATCGCCCGAGAAAACAAAGTGGAAATCATTAACTCCCCGCCACTTACCCGTTCGATTTATCACACGACGGCGATTGAACAAGCAATCCCAAGCCAACTGTACATCGCAGTGGCACATATTCTTACTTACGTTTTGCAATTGAAAGCCTTTCGTAAAGGTGAGGGAAAAGAGCCAATTCCTTTACCTCATTTTTCGATTCCAAAACATTTGCAGCACTGATTAACCCGCGTTTATCCAAGGACACGAAAGTATGCTTAACCGGTTAAAACAACTTCAAACATCAACCAAAGGCTACGTTGGCATTCCAATCGTCTTGCTAATGATATTAGCAATGGTGATTCTTCCTTTGCCTCCTCTGCTACTGGATGCGCTGTTTACCTTTAATATCGTCTTAGCAATCCTAGTATTGCTGGTCAGCACAACCGCAAAGCGACCATTAGATTTCTCTGTTTTTCCAACTATTTTGCTGGTCGCAACATTATTACGTCTCACATTGAACGTGGCTTCTACGCGAATTGTACTCCTAGAAGGACATAATGGTGGTGACGCAGCGGGTAAGGTCATTCAAGCATTCGGTGAAGTCGTCATTGGCGGTAACTACGTCGTTGGTATGGTGGTGTTCGTCATCTTGATGATCATCAACTTCGTCGTAATCACCAAAGGTGGTGAACGTATTTCTGAGGTTTCAGCCCGCTTTACGTTGGATGCTTTACCAGGCAAACAAATGGCAATTGATGCCGACTTAAACGCTGGCCTTATCGATCAGGAAACGGCTCGCTTACGCCGTAAAGAAGTCGCCAACGAAGCCGATTTTCATGGTTCGATGGATGGTGCATCAAAGTTTGTGCGTGGCGATGCCATCGCAGGTTTGTTGATTCTGTTTATCAATATCATTGGTGGTATCAGTATTGGTGTCTTCGAGCATGGACTCGCTGCGTCTGACGCCTTTAAAACTTATGCCCTACTCACAATCGGTGATGGTCTAGTTGCTCAAATTCCTTCACTACTATTGGCAACGGCTGCCGCGATTATCGTTACGCGAATTAATGATAGCGATAATGGCATGTCGGAAACCATGCAAAAGCAATTACTGGCAACTCCTGCAACGCTATTTACTGTCGCAGGTATTATGGCGGTAATCGGTATGGTACCGGGTATGCCACACCTAGCCTTTTTTGCGTTTGCTGGCGCATTAGCGTTCGCAGGGTGGCGTCAAACCAAGAAGCCAGTGCAAGACTCCCAGATTGAAGAGGTCGAAGCACTTTCACAAGCAATGCAAGACGATGATACACCGCTGACATGGGATGATATTCCTCACGTCCAAACATTATCACTTGCGCTTGGTTATCGACTCGTCCATCTAGTCAACAAAGAACAAGGGGCTCCTTTATCACAACGTATCCGCGGTGTGCGTCGAAACCTTTCTGAACAAGTTGGCTTTTTATTACCTGAAGTTCGTATTCGTGACAACCTGAGCCTCAAGCCAAACCAATACACAATTTCTCTAAATGGCGAAGTCATTGAGCAAGGTTTTATTGAACCAGAGCGTTTAATGGCGATAGCGGTTGGCGAAACTTACGGTGAGGTAGATGGCATTTTGGGTAGCGATCCTGCTTATCAGTTGCCAGCTGTGTGGATTGAGCATCAAGATAAAGCAAAAGCACTTAATATGGGTTACCAAGTTGTCGATGATGGCACTGTTATTGCCACTCATATTAGTAAAATCATGAAGACAAACCTTGCAGAATTGTTTACGCACGACGATGTGGAAGCAATAACCCAGCGTTTGACACAACAAGCCCCGAAACTAGCAGAAGCATTAGCAGCAGCACTTAATCCAGCGCAGCAGCTGAAAGTATATCGTCAGCTTTTATTGGACCAAGTGCCACTAAAAGATATTCGCACGATTGCCAACACAATGTTGGAATCCGCGGAAAATACAAAGGACCCGATCCTACTTGCATCTGATGTACGCTGTGCACTAAAGCGTACGCTTGTTAACTTAATTGCAGGACAAAAGAACGAGTTAAATGTCTACGCACTGTCTGATGAGCTAGAACAAATGCTACTAACTTCACTGCAACAAGCACAATCTTCTGGTACGGTAACACTAGATAGCTTCCCAATTGAGCCAAACATTCTTGGTCAGTTCCAACAAAACTTGCCATTGATCAGACAACAGCTTAAGCAACAGGGGCTACCTCCGATCCTTCTCGTTATGCCACAGCTGCGCCCTCTTCTAGCGCGTTACGCTCGTACATTTACACAAGGGCTGGCAGTATTGTCTTACAACGAAATCCCAGAAAACAAACAAATCAATGTGGTAGGAAACCTTGGTTAATCTTATTTCAACACATGCGATGTACGAACATTTGGTTGGTCTCGCAGTACAACATATCGTCACGGATGACGATCAATTAGTCTTTGATGCTTTAAAACACAATGATGTCCAACACGCATGCCAAGCAATTAGGGAAGCTCAATCAGGGGAAGTAGAATTCCAACACCTGACGTTGAGATTTGGTATGCGTGGAGAACAAAGTGTCTATCAATTCAAACTCTCTGAACAAATGCAGTACTGCCTGGATTTGTTCAGTCTTTACCTTGCACTAAGACAAACACAATTTCAGTTAGAAGCCTTTCACCACGACTTGATTAGTAATGTTGTCGTGCCGATTCGCGTTGATGCATTACTGTGGGAGCCTGGGGTTTATTTTCTCGAACAGACGATTCAATTCCACTCTTCTGCTTTTCAACATGTGATTCCTTCTCTTCAAGCTGATGAAACGTTATGTGATCGTGATAAAGTCGCCACACTCACCAAAAAGTTAAAAGAGAATGCATATTCACTTTGGTTTGAAGTCGCGACATCGCAAGTGAACTTCGAGCGCGTCGCAGACTTTAGTCCCGATATGATCAAATTGTCAGTCACACTAGAAGATAAAGAAGAAAGACACGCTTTCCTACCTATTGCTAAGTTCTTAAGAAAGCATAAATATACTTGGGTTGCCGGACGTGTAGCGAGTCAAACGGAACTTAACCGTTATCGTTTATTGGGTGCCAGTTATTATTTTGGTTATTTCAGCGATATCCCAACCTCTCTCTCCTTTCAGTCTTTTGATGAGGAATAGTTGAAACTCAACCATTTATATTTAAAACAGCACGATTTATTCGTGCTGTTTTTTTATTTATAACGGATAACCACAAGATCATTGGGCAATAGTTTCTTTAACTTAACTAAAAAATTTAGGCTTATATGATGATTTTCCCGGTTTTCATGGAATACAAATCACTAAAAATCATCAATTTTTATCTTTTTTAGAAATTTTTTAATTTTCAAATTAATCATTAAAGCCGACCGACCGCCTCTAGTTAGTGACAAGGGAATATCCCGAGGCCTGAAAGATATAGTGACTAACTAAGGAGACTAAGATGGCTTTATCAATGCACACTAACTACGCTTCGCTTGTAACTCAAAACACAATGAACACAACAAGCGGACTTCTAAACACAGCAATGGAACGTCTAAGCACAGGCTACCGTGTGAACTCAGCTGCTGATGACGCTGCTGGTCTTCAAATTGCTAACCGTCTAGAAGCGCAAACACGCGGCATGTCAGTAGCAATGCGTAACGCACAAGACGGCATCTCTATGATGCAAACTGCTGAAGGTGCGATGGATGAAATGACAAACATCGTTTACCGTATGAACGACCTTGCTACACAATCGTTGAACGGTTCAAACAGTGCAACAGACCGTGCGTCTCTTAACAAAGAGTTCACACAGCTTACTGCAGAACTAAACAACATCGTAGACAACACTAAGTTCGGTGGTCAAAACCTTCTTAAAGGCGGCGGCTTCGGTGCAGGTGACGTAACATTCCAAATCGGTGCATCTTCTGCTGAAACATTGACTGTAAGCGCAAGCGCAGGTATCGGTGAAATCACTACTATTCTTGCTGATGCAGCAATTACAGATGGTATCGATGACGCGACTAAAGCAAAAGCAGCACTAGACAAAATCAGCGGCGCTGACGGTCTAGTAGAAAAAATTGGTAGCTCTCGTGCAGACTTCGGTGCGAACATCAACCGTCTTGAGCACACTATGGCTAACCTTGGTAACATGGTAGAAAACGTTACAGCATCTAAAGGTCGTATCATGGATACAGACTTTGCAGTAGAGTCTTCAAACATGACTAAGAACCAAATGTTGATGCAAGCAGGTACAACTGTTCTGTCTCAAACTAACCAGCTTCCAAGCATGGCAATGTCACTACTACGCTAATTACTTAGTTAATAGTGCGCTTAATTTAAATCGTCTTAATTATAAAGCCTTCCTATGGAAGGCTTTATTTTTATCTACGAATATAAATAGAGCTCGTATTATCTTTGTGAGATTCAGGCACTCTGAATCCGAATTTCAACATAATATTAAATAAAACCTTATTAAACAGTTCTAATTCTATCGTCTCTAATTTGCTTCCTATTTTACTATCTCTAAGTTCAGGAAAATTGAACTTAGCCTCCTTTAAGATACTAGCTATCTCATCAGAATTGATGCTCTGTTTACTTAATAGTTTTTTGTTAATGAACTCTTCATATGCACGAGCACATTTCATCAATCGTAACGCAAATTCATTCATAACTGACATTCTTTGAAACGTAAAAAATTTAATTTTTAGTGAGAACACTTGCACATCGCACTATCAAAAATAATATCAGAACGCAATTAATGCACTCTGTAAGAATTATCTGAATCAAGCTGAAGTAAAGGCTGAATATAACGTCTAATTAAAACATCTCTCCTAATTAGAACCGTCAATACAATTAAATATTTTCTTTGTTTAGGTCGCCTTTTCTTATAAGGAAATTACTTTTTCCATGGAGGAAGGCGGAACAAACAAGGTGGAAACACCACTTCCTCCCAAGAAAACAAAATAGCTCTAAACCTTTGTTTTAATTGAATTTAATATACGGCACGCATCTTGCCACTGATAATTAAACTAAGGCGTAGCATTCAAAGTATTCAAGCCAATAAGAGATGAGAGGAGCACACCTCATGAGTTCTTTAGACCCAGTAAAAATGGCAACCCAATTCGCACAATTGGACACAAACCCATTCAAAAACCGTTACCAAGCGCAAGCTAATGTGTACCAGTCACAACTGTCAGCTTTTAATAAAGTTGAAAGCGCACTACGTGATTTTCGTACTGCAATGAAAGAGATGAATAACAGCACAAACAGCATCATCAAAAACAGTGCGACACTCTCTCAAGAAGGTAACTTTACTGCAAACGCGGATGCTAAAGCGCTAACGGGTAACTATCAGATTTTTGTAGAAAAAGTGGCAACGGCGCATCAAGTATCTACAGGTATGCCTGCAGACCTTGAGGCAACGACAGAAGTACCAACAACTGGATCTTTAGAATTCACCATCAACGGTGAAACAATGACTCTAGACTTGTCCTCCGTTGATGTTAATGGTGACGGCACTGCAACGATCAGCGATTTAGCCAGTGCGATTAACAATCACACGGATAACCCTGGCGTTAACGCCACTCTAGTTCGCTCGAATGGTCAAACACACTTTATGCTATCGAGCACTGAGACTGGTGTCGAAAATAAGATCAACGTATCTGCATCGGGTACTGGCCAAGCGTGGTTTGAAGACGCCTTCACCAACCTCAAGCAAATTAACGCTCCGCAAGATGCGATTATGTGGCTAGGTGCAAAAGACTCAGGCCTGAAACTAACCAACGCAAGTAATACTTTTGAAGGTGTCATCGACGGTGTTGACATTACCGTATCTAAACCGCAAGCCGCGGGAGATTCGCCAATCGGTTTAAAAATTGGAGCTGATAGCGAAGGCACTAAAGAACAACTAGATAAGTTTGTGGAAACCTACAATGCCCTTGTTTCGACTATCGATCAGTACACCCAAATTGGCGGTGAAGATCAGAAACGCGGCGTGCTCGCTAGCGACTCGACATTGCGTTCTATTGAGAGTCAGTTAACGGGGTTAATCCGAGGTGAACACAATGGTATGCGCCTAAGCGAAATCGGCGTGAGCCTAGACCGCAACGGTAAAATGAAAGTTGATCAAGAAAAGTTCAAAGAAGCTCAACAAACAAACAGCGCAGGCTTAGAGGCGTTGTTTAATGGGGATGACGCTTTGCTAGATTCTCTTGACGCGATGGTAGAGCCTTTCTTGAAGTTCTCATCAGGAACCTTCAGCACGCGTAAAGACGCAATACAGTCAAGCTTAGACCGAATCAAAGATAAACAAACCAATTTAGAGCGTAAGTACGAAATGTCGTACAACCGCTATCTCAAACAATTCACTCAAATGAATTCAATTATGACCCAAATGAACCAAACCATGTCCATGTTTAATGCTCAAAAATAAGACATTTGGTTCCAAATTTAGGAGAAATATTCATGCTTATGGATTCTGGTTACGATTCGTACCAACAAGTCGATCTCGACGCTCAAGCGGCAGCAGCAAATCCACACCAATTGGTCATCATGTTAATCGATGGCCTACTCGATGAAGTTGAACGTATTCGCGGCCACCTAGCCGCAAATCGTTTGGCCGAGAAAGGGAATGGAATCAACAAATGCATGAACATCTTGATTGGACTAACAAGTGCTTTAGATGATGAAAACGGCGGTGAAATTGCGGAAAACCTACGCCAGCTGTATGACTTCTGCCAAGTCGAACTTTATTACGCTAGCGTGCAAAACGATGCAAATCGCTTGGTTAACGTTGAGCGTGTAATGGGTAACATTCGTGAAGGTTGGATGAATTTTGGACAACAAGCATAAAGTATCGCCAGAGCGATTCCGTCATTTATCTCAGCTCATCCAGTTCGCCGCAAAAACGGCCGATTGGCATGCGCTCAAGCGGTACGACTTGCAGTTGCGAGAGCTTTTGATCAGTCACAAGCCTTTTTTGAAAGATCCTAAGCTTGCACCTGAAATCCAGCGAGCGAAAACAGTGCACGCTAATGCCTTCGCAGTATTAGAGAAGTCGACCAACGAGTTGAAAAAAGAGATGAACATGGTCAATGACCATCAAGAACGCGCTATGGCCTATCAATTAGCAATGACCATGGAGCTAACTCAATGATCATACCTTCTTCAACTCAGCACTCGGGTAATTCGCCAGCTAACAATGAGGGTCACATCAAGCAAGCGAACTCGGTACACGGCTTTTCTCATGGTTTTAAATCAGGGAACAAGCAGAATGGTGAGCAAGACTTTAACTCTGCGTCAGCGGTACCGAGTTTTCACCTTACGGCCTCTACTTTGAACAGCGCAAACAAAGTACAAAGTCATGGTTTTGATACTGATGACCGCTCAGCTTCAGATCCGGATGCCAACTTGACCAGTACACTAGGGTTAACAGAATCGACTGATCTTGCAGCGCAAGCTCAAGCTTTAACCCAGGGTATGATTACCATGGCAGAGAAGCAGGTTGAGAAACTAGGAAAAGCGTCATCTTTAATGACTGCGAGCGAAGTTAAGTCTGTTACTCAAGATTCGTCTAACGCTATGTTAAACACATCATCAAAACAAGATGTGAAGCAAAGTCTGCCGACTTCATCGAGTTCGCGTTTGCCTATATCCGGTGCTGAGTTTCAAACTCTTTTGAATCAACCTGTTCAAGGGCAACCAACCGCCTCACTACTTCAAGCACAAGCTCCTACAACACAACCTGCACATTCACCGGTTGCGACGAGTCATGTTCAAGCTCAAGGCTCTGAGTGGGCAGCGGTGCGTGTTGATACCACTGCCGGAAAGTGGGGGGAGCAAATGATGCAAGTATTACATGATCGCGTGACGCTCCAAGCTCAACAAAATGTACAAGAAGCAAAAATCCGCCTAGACCCACCAGACTTAGGGAAATTGGATTTACTTGTACGTGTTGAAGGTGACCGATTGAGTGTCCACATCAACGCCAATGCCGCAGCAACACGAGAAGCTTTAATGCAAGTTTCGGAACGATTGCGTACTGAGTTACAAGAGCAAAACTTCGTTCATGTCGATGTCAATGTTGGCTCTGATCAAAACCAAGGTCGAAATGACCCACATGCAAACGAAGAAGACGCCAATATTTTCGCCGCACGAGAATCTGGTGCATTCCAAACCACGACAACAACTAACTATTCAGAACACTGGCTAAGCACTCAAGCTTAGTGAATCTTCGAGGAAAAAGGTTATGACCAAACAACAAATGATCGCCCTGTTTATCGCCATGATCATCACCAGTGCCCTCGTTTCGGCCGTCACAATTATGGGCGGAATCTGGTACTTAAACAAACACGCTCAAGAGTCACCTGACTCTGGTTCACTGATCGAAGACTCTCCACTGTCTTTTTTGGTCACAGAACAACCGACAAGCAAAGGTCCTAGCTTCCATCCTTTGGACAAAGTCGTTTTGACCGTTAAAGGCAAGAAACAGACTCACTTTGTGATGCTAGAACTGGCAATTGAGACACGCCGTCCAGAGCGTATCAAAGAGATCGATGAATACATGCCTATGGTACAAAACTCTCTATTAAAACTGTTTAGCGACAAAACGTTTGATCAGTTACAGCAAGCGGGTGCCATCGATATTCTGCAAGACGAAGTGAAGCAAACGCTTCTACTCGCTTTTGCTAAAACAGACATCGTCCGAGAAATCGACGATGTTTTGTTGACTAAATATGTTGTGCAATAACGGAGCACAACCATGTTAGACATGAATGTACAAGACACTTACACCACAGAAGAGGAAGTGACAACACCGTCACGACCAATTGATGAAAACGCATTGCTACAACGTCATCAGGTCATGGTAAAACGCGTAGTTAACCAGCTGCGCGTTCATGCCACTTCTCACTGTAGTATTGAAGATATGCAGCAGATAGGCCTTATCGCTCTAGTCGAGGCTGGACGCCGATATGGCGATGTTGACGATCCTCACTTTCCTGCTTTCGCCGTTTGTCGAGTTCGGGGAGCTATTTTAGACGAATTACGCCGACTAGATTGGCGTTCACGTAAGACTCGTCAACAAGCCCACGAGCTCAACGACGTGACTCGAGATCTCACTCGAACGTTAGGTCGAATGCCAACGGATGCCGAAATCATCCAGGCTTTAGGGACGAATGAGCAAGATTATTACAACCGCCAAAATGCCGCTCTCGCAGGCGAGATGCAAAGCCTTGACCAACTGATGGAGAGCAGCGGTGATAGCTACATTGGCGGGCAATACGATGGCATGGAACATGAACATATTCGTCGTAGTTTAGACAGTGCTTTGGGTAAGTTACCTAAGCGCGATCAACTGCTCCTGACTCTGTTCTATCAACATGAACTCAACTTACACGAAATAGCTCTGGTATTGGATCTGACACCACCTCGTATATGTCAGCTTCACAAACAAGCGCTGAAACAACTCAACCAATTAATGTCCTCTTAGGAGTCACAAGATGCAAAAGTTTTTTGGAGTGCTCACTATCCTGGTGTGCGTCTTCGGTGGATATATGTGGGCCGGTGGTAGCTTAGGTGCTATCTGGCAGCCAGCCGAATTCCTTATCATTATTGGCGCCGCTGCTGGTTCTCTGATCATCGGTAATCCGCCTCATGTACTGAAAGAAATGCGTCGCCAAGTGCCAGCGACCATTAAAGGTCCAACAGAAGAGCATGAGTACTACATGGAATTAATGGCACTACTCAACAACTTGCTAGAGACAGCGAGAAACCGCGGATACAAGTTTCTGGATTCTCATATTGAGGCTCCGGAGCAAAGTTCTATGTTCCTCGCTTACCCGACGATCGCAGAAGATCATCGCCTAATTTCTTTCATTACTGACAATTTACGTTTAATGGCAATGGGACAGATGTCGCCTCATGAATTAGAGGGACTGCTAGAGCAAGAAATCGAAGCAATACAGAACGAAATGCTTTTACCTTCACGCTCACTACAGCGTACAGCAGAAGCACTACCTGGCTTCGGTATTCTTGCAGCAGTTGGTGGCATCATTATCACCATGCAAGCTATTGATGGCTCAATCGCTATGATTGGTTATCACGTTGCGGCAGCTCTCGTTGGTACATTCATTGGTATTTTCGGTTGTTACTGTGGCTTAGATCCACTAAGTAACGCCATGGCTCAGCGAGTAAAACGTAATATGACTGCTTTTGAGTGCGTTCGTGCAACCTTGGTTGCCTACGTAGCGAAAAAGCCGACATTGCTCGCCATTGACGCTGGTCGTAAACATATTCAGCTAGACATCAAACCAACATTCAACCAAATGGAGAAGTGGTTAGCTGAACAGGAGGGATAATGCAAAAACAAGAGCATGTAGTGTTCAAACGTGCCAAAGTATACAGCCATGATGAGTCGTCTCATGGCGGCGCGTGGAAAGTCGCGTTTGCTGACTTCATGATCGCCCTAATGGCGCTGTTTCTTGTACTTTGGGTTATGCAGGTGGTAGACAAAGAAGAGCGTAAAGCGATTGTTGCCCACTTGCATAGTTCAAGCGTATTCGACAAGAGTTACGGCAACCCATTTGATACGTCACAAAGTATTTCTCCTATCGACTTGGCACAGGACTCTTCTGTGCCAAGTAAACACAACTCCAACCATGTGGTAAGCTCTTACTTCAAAGGTGATGGGGATGGACCAGAAATTGATTCTTTGATTCCTGGTAACTTCGATACTCAAGAGCAACTTGCCGCACTAGCGAAAGTAATTGAGCAAATGACTGCCCAAATTAATGCGCAGGGAAATGTAAACGTCACGGTGACACCACAAGGTTTGCGTATCGTCCTTCAAGATGATTACAAACAGCATATGTTCAGCCGTGGTGGTGCAAAACTTACTCCTTTTTTTGAAGATTTACTGCTCGCACTAGCACCTGTATTTCATCGTGTTAACAACCCTCTGATCATCAGCGGACACACAGATGCAATTCCATTTAAAAAGCGTTTTGGTCGTCAATCTAACTGGGCGTTATCAGCCTCTCGAGCAGACGTAGCAAGAAATACGTTAGTAGAAGGCGGTATGCCGGATGATAGAGTAATGCAGGTAACGGGTATGTCAGATAGAGCGCTGCTTAATCCTGATGAGCCAGATTCTAGCGAAAACCGTCGTATTGAGCTGTTTGTTTTAACGACTCCTGCCGCTAAAGTGCTTGAGACCCTTTTTGGCAACCACCAAGAAAGCGAACTGCAAAAAGCGAAAGAGAAGGCTGAATTCAACCAACCAGTCATTCGTCAAGAAGTCATCAATTACTCCGGCGATACCGCCACCAGCGAAGTAAAAATTCAAGAATTATAATCTTAAAAGGTCACCACTCTGATGGTGACCTCTCTAACCAAAGCCTCTGTTACTGTGACTTTTTAGTTGAGTTCTATATGCACATAACATCATCCGAAAAAAGAAAAAGCGACTTACTGAAGAAAGCCTTTTTATGGCTCATTGTCTTCGATTACCTTTTATTGGCGTTTTTCTTAACTCAGCTATCAAGTATGACACTAAACAGCGGAACCATGATCAGCTTGTTACTTGTTGTTTATAACGTCTTACTTGTTTCGCTATGTTTTCAACGAACCAACAAGCAGGACTCTTACATTATCTACCCTGTTTTGTCCGCAACGTTATTAGCATTTGTCTGCTTTCTTTACTTCTTTTTTTTAATTTAGCTCCCCGACTCGACCATTGATTTTATTTTTACTGCTTTTTCGAAGTGGTCGAGCTGATGAGTCTGAATCCACCACGTAGCCGCTTCCATCAACAGCTCTGGGTCGTCATTTTTATTAGCGAAAAACGCATAAAATGAGAGACCAACCAATTCACCTTTACTCGCGATCTTTTTGTCACAGACCTCTATAATTTTGTCTCTCAGCGAAGCTCTCATTTCTAATCCCTTAACCTAGTACATACTCACTAACCATACGGTTGAAAGAAATCAAATCAAACGAGCCTTTAATTTCAAAACGCACTCTTCCCACCTCACTCATGAAGAACTCGATTTCACAATCCAAATCAAAAGTACCAGAGGTCTCGATAGAAAATGCATTGATCTTACTGTAAGGCAAAGAAGTGTAATCCACTTTTGAGCCGGTAATCCCTTGCACATTTGCCGCTATCACTCGCTTGTTCGTAAACACCACTTGGTCACGAACTGTTTTAAAAGCAGCGAAAATAGTCTCACCATCAATCAAGAACTTAAGGAAGTCTTCTCTGGCATTAGAAACGTCAATCGGCTTAAGCTTAAATACAGAGGAATTGTCGAAATCAATCATAATTAATCCTTTGAGTGGGCGTTAGAACGAATTATCAACGTATCAGATAGCACCACTTTTGCCTACTCGCAACGCACGTTTCTGCTTGATTCGCCCAACAACGAAGCGTCACTCACTTCCACCCTTGCATCCATTGCTCAGAGTCTTTTAGGTCTTGCCAGTTCATCTCTCGGTCGCGTTTACTCATGACTGCCTCGATGACACATCTCACAACGTTACCATCTTCATCTAGTTCCATTTCCGTCACGACAAAATGCTTCTCTTTGTTTTTAGGTGAAATTGCCGTCCATTTACTGTGCAATAGTTTCTTAGGGTGGATTCTGTTCATCGCATTGTACCAATTTAACTACCATGTTGATGTATACGACTGAATACCAAGAGAGAATCAGATTTTGTTTTTGCAAACCGACAAAAGATAAAACCGCAAAAGAGATCACTCCCTTTCGCGGCTCTAACTACAATCCGACTAGGTCTTCTGACCATTCAGTCGAGGGTTTAAGTACTGACTTTGTAGCAACTGTAACCCTTTACCGACCAGAACAATCACTACCGCGCCAATCAGGACAGGCGTGAAGAGAAAACTCCATCCCTGCCCAGACGCCATGATCAAAATTGGATTTGCCCCCGCAGGTGGATGAGTGGTCTTCGTAATCAGCATCGCAGACACACCTAGCCCCGTCGCAATCGCGAGCGTGACCGGCGTGACGTCAACATACTGGCTAAACGCAATACCGATAGATGCCGTAATGAAGTGACCAATGATCACGTTTTTTGGTTGAGCGAGAGGGCTGCTAGGCACCCCAAACACCAGTACTGCGGTAGCACCAAATGGTGCCATCAGGAGTACAACCTCCGTCAGTGATACCTCTGCGTAGGACAATACGCCAATAGCCAACGTAGCGCCAAGCCCGGCAACCAACGATAAAATTAAATTATTCATAAACACCTCAAAGTAGACCGAATTGTCTACAAAATAAAATAGACAAATCTGTCTACCTTTGTCAATATGTGTTTATGGAACTTTTTGAGGACGTAGTTATGAACAAAAAGAAACAGTTATTGATCGACACAGCTTTGTCACTGTTTTATAAACAAGGCATCAACTCTATTGGCATCAATGAAGTCCTCAATGTTTCCGGCGTGGCTAAACGCACGCTATATAACCATTTTGAGAGCAAAGAAGCGCTTATCATCGCCGCATTAGAACAACGCCACCAAGTATTTATGGAATGGTTGGAGGAAAAGCTTTCTTCAGCACAAACGTGCGCGGAGGTGATCGATCAGTTATTTACAGCACTCAACGGCTGGTTTCATGGCTCTGAAGAAAAGTTGGGCGAGTTTCGCGGTTGCTTTTTCATCAATACGTCCGCGGAATTCAGTGACGACAGTGGCGAGATCGCAACGTATTGCCGCTACCATAAGCAGCAAGTCAGAGAGCTAATTCATCACTATCTCAAATCAGACAACGCTGCATTACTCGATGCCATTTGCATCATGAAAGAGGGCGCGATCACTACCGCTTACATGACGAAAGAGTACGACAACATCACGAAGAAATGCGTGACCATTTTGCACAAGCTTTAATGCGTTCAGGTATAGTCATTTGCGGATTAAGTATGCAAACCAAAGGCACCAATCGGTGCCTTTCGTTTTAGTTAGTGAGTGTACTTACAGCTCGTGCTCGGTACGAGCAATGATATCGTCTTGAGCATCTGGTGATAGCGCGGTGAAGAAGGCTGAGTAGCCTGCAACTCGCACAACCAGATCACGATATTGTTCAGGGTTCTTCTTCGCTGCTAGCAAGGTCTCGCGAGAGACGATGTTGTACTGAACATGCCAGCCTTTGTGGTGGTTGAAGAAGGTGCGAATCAACATAGAAAGCTTGAGCTTGTCCCCTTCAGACTCAACTGCTGCCGGGCTTAACTTCTGGTTAAGCAGCACGCCACCAAGGATCTTATTCGCTTGAATCTTACCAACCGAGTTGTACACTGCCGTTGGACCTAAACGGTCTGAGCCAGATGACGGGCTTGCACCTTCTGCCAATGGCGTTTTCGCTTTACGACCATCTGGCGTTGCCATGGTTGAAGCACCGAATGGGACGTTTGCCGAGATACTTGATGTACCTGCGTAGTAACCGCCGCCAATTGGACCACGCCCATGACGCGTATTAACGAACTGCTCTAGCTCATCAATGTACACTTGGTAAGCGTCTGCCAATAGTTGGTCTACCGCGTCATCATCGTTACCGTATTTTGGTGCAAAGTTGATAAGACGTTGGCGAAGCTGTTCGTTCTCCATGCCATCGAAATCTTCTGCCAATGCTTTTGCTAGCTGTTGTTGTGAGATAAGGGGCTGAGTGATTTGCGCATCATCGAAAACAAGGTGCTTGATGGCAGCTAGGCTGTTACCCAAGTTCGCGATACCGACTTGCAAACCAGATACCCAATCGTATTTCGCGCCACCTTCTTTCACGGTTTTACCGCGAGCCAAACAGTCATCCACCAGCGTTGAACAGAAAATGTCTTGAGCTTGCTGTTCAAGTACGCTGTCGACTACAGTATCAATCTCAATCGATTTACGGGTGTAGTAGCGGATTTGCTCTGCCCAAGAAGCGGTCACTTGCTCAAAGTTCTCAAAGTTGCCTTTTGCTAATGACTTATCGTGTGGCAAGAAAGCTTTACCCGTTGTTGCATCCACACCTTCGTTCAATGAAGCTAGCAAGATACGGGCGAAGTTAATGAAGCTCATGCCCGTACAACGGTAACCCCATTTGCCCGGAACTGCGGTCTCGATACAGCCGATAGATGCGTAGTTGTAAGCGTCTTCTTTCTCTACACCAAGCTTGATGAATTCAGGAATAACAATCTCATCGTTGTTGAACGCTGGCATACCGAAGCCGCATTTAATCACTTCAATACAGCCCATTAAGAACTCTTGGTTCAAACCTTCGTGGTAACGCACACTCAAGTTAGGTTGCGTCGAACGCAACTGACCACAAGATTCCAGAATCGCCCAAGAAAGAGGATTCACTGCGTCTTCAGGCTCACCCTTTTCATTCAACTTCTGACCGCCGATACACACGTTTTGATACAGCGGAGAACCTGCCGATGCTTTCGAGTGAGCACCAGAGCGAATCTTGTTTACTTCAAGCAGCTTCAACCAACAGCTTTGTAAAAGCTCTAATGCAAAGTCTTTCTCAATCGTGCCATTTTCGATATCGCGAACATAAAATTCGTTGAGGAATTGGTCCATACGACCGAAAGAAACCGAGTGACCGTTCGATTCAATTTGTAGCATCAACTGAACGAAGTAGCTCAACTGCAGTGCTTGCCAGAAGTTTTCTGGTGCGTGACTTGCTACATGACGACAGTTTGCCGCAATGCTTTCTAACTCAGCTTTGCGCAGCGGGCGTTTCTCTTCAAGCGCCATTTTTGCCGCCAATTCAGCGTAGCTCACCATGTGGTCTTGAATGGCAAGCAGTACGATTTCGACTGATTTATAGAACTGCTCTTTCTTCAAGCCTTCAAAGGTCGAAACATCATTGTTAGCACGGTGCTGACGAACATCCTCTAGCAAACCGTTCATGCCTAGCTTCAAGATTTTCTCGTTATCCACCGCTAGGTGCGCGTCACCCGAAGTCATGTTGCCTTCAGCTTTAATGATGGTGCTGGCTAAGATTTCTTGCTGCTCATCAGTGAACAAGCCATAACAACGGTCTTGAACGGTTTTGCCACGCCAGTACGGTGTGATGCTGTGAATGCTTTGCTTGTCTTCTTCAGTGACCGCAAAACCTGCACCAGGACGGTCGGCTAGCTCATCAATTTCCGCTTCAATCCAACGTACAGTGTATTCTGGGAAAATAGGCGCAGCGCGCACTTTGCTCGCTTGGTTACCGACGATCAATTCATCGTGTTTAATCCAAATCGTACGAGTGCGTAAGTGCTCTTGCAGTGCTAGCGCACGTTGGACAATCACAGGTTTGTCTTCGTTTGCTTGATAAGCACGAGTGTATGCCTCTGCACGCTCGGTACAGACAGGTGGCGTAACGATATTTACCAGTGCCGATTTGTGCGCTTTGATACGCTCAGGAAGGTAATTCAGGTCCATAGTTAACCTCTTACAATCACGTTAAGTTGGGTGTTTTCGCTTGCGTATTGCATGGCGCTTTCTAGCAGTTCTGGTTTGTTTAATGGCTTGTCAGAACACTCGTAAGGCATATCGAGCAAACGGTATTTATTGATGCCGAGCGTGTGGTACGGCAGCAAGTGAAGTTCTTGGCAGCTTTCTAGTGAAGCCGCAAAATCGATGATGTCTTTCAACTCTTCGATGGTGTCATTGAACCCCGGCACAACGGGAACACGAATCACAATGCGCTTCGCGATAGGTGCCAGTTTTCGGAAATTATCTTTGATGCGTTTTAGTGAACCTTTCGCCCAACTAAGAAACTTCTCTTCATCGGTATGTTTTAAATCTGCCAACCAACAATCGATATGCGGCGCGGCTTTTTCAACGTTCTTCCACGGCACATGCATGCACGATTCAATAGCGGTAGAGACTTGGTTGTCACGCAGACGCTGCGCGAGTTCTGCCACCAAATCCGCTTGCATGAGAGGCTCACCACCGGAGAAGGTCACGCCACCTTGGCTTTGGTCGTAGAACGGTTTGTCTTTCATTAAGGTGTCGAACAGCATGTCTGATTTTGCCTCTTCACCGCAGACAGTCAGTGCTTGCGTAGGACAGACGTCTCGCAGCGCGATCAGTTGGTCTTCTTTGATGGCTTTGCGATTGATGATGATCTGGTTGTCGATGCGTTGAATACCATCACCCACCGTTTCACTATCCGCCGTGGTTTGAGTTGTGGCTTGATAAGCAGAAACGCACAGCTGGCAATCTTCCATGCAGCTTCGCTGATCAAACAACAGTGAATACTTTTCGCTGCGGCTTTCTGGGTTTTGACACCAAGGACAAGACAAGCTGCATCCTTTAAGAAAAAGAATGGAACGAATGCCATCACCATCATGGGTAGAGAATCGTTGAATATTGAAATACATCTCTGCTTGCCTCTTGGTCTGTGCTACCGCTATTTACTTAATTCGTTTCTTTTGCTCGTTGAGTCTTATGAACAGCTTTTCTGTTTTCTAACTGAAAGCTTCATTTGAGCGTTTACAAGTTTCACTTAACTTTCACTTAATGAAATTATTATAGTTTCAAATGAAATTTCAATTGATCAAAATCAAGATCTCGTTCGATTGTCAGATCTATAGTGATCCCATCATCAAAACGAAGATTTTGTTTAAGGTAGAAACCATGATTGAACTTTATTTAGATACTGCTGATGTGGCAGAAGTAAAACGCTTTAACCAGTGCCTACCGCTAAAAGGCGTGACGACAAACCCAAGCATTTTGGCGAAGTCAAAACAGGGACTGAATGAAACCCTAGCAGGCATGCAAGAAGCACTTGGCGGTACACCTCGCTTTCACGCTCAAGTCGTGAGTTCAACCGTCGAAGGCATGGTGGCAGAAGCGCGCCAACTGAATGAATTGCCTTACGATATGGTGGTAAAAGTGCCAGCCACAGAAACAGGCTTAGCTGCAATTAAGCTAATGAAAAAAGAGGGAATTAAGGTTCTTGCTACCGCTATCTATTCAGCTCAACAAGGGTTCCTTGCAGCACTGTGCGGTGCAGACTACCTAGCACCTTACGTAAACCGCATTGATGCGATGAACGGCAACGGTGTTGAAGTGGTCGCGGATCTTCAATTGTTGCTCGATCAAAACCAACTACCAGCGAAGATTTTGGCAGCGAGTTTCAAGAATACTCAACAAGCAATGGAGGTGATGAAACTGGGTATCGAAGCCATTACATTGCCAACCGATGTGGCAGCGCAAATGTTCGCTCATCCAGCAGTAAAACCTGCGGTTGAACAGTTCGATAAAGACTGGAAAGAGACGTTCGGCGACAAGCTTTCATTTGAAAGCTAATTAAAAGTAAGAACTCAATATTTTAGTCAACAATAAGGGAATCTTAACTCACCCTGTGCGCCGGTGAGTTTAAGATTCCCTTTTGTATTTCATATAAAGAGGTGAGGTTTACAGCAGTTCTCTATTGGTCAGTGACCAAAGGTACACGCGCTTGAGTAAACTGATTTTGAGCCTCTTACGAACACCTCGTTTGGAATGGTGGAGTCGGTTTGGTAGCACAATGGCTTTCATCTCGGTTTTCATTTCTTTTCCATCCACCAACACAGTAGACCTCCGATGCAGTAAGCCTGCAGATCTTTCCAATCAAATGTGGCGCCCAAAATTACAGCCAGAGGCGATGAAGATTCGATACCAAGCCAAGCTGCGACCTGAAGCAATTGCCCCAACTCGACGGCAAACGCAATCAACACCACCAATGAAACCAGCCAGTTAACGGGCATAGAGAACATACTTGCAAGAAAGTAGTAGAGCCAAACCACAACGAGAACATCACCAAATGTCGGACGAATAAAGCTGTCTCGAACATAGAGCGCAATAACGACCAATGCGATAAAACACACCAAACTTTTCAGTCCATTTTTTACCGAAAATCGCAGGTGGATAGCGGACGTTTCTTCCACCATATTGCTTGGCTGCCCAGTGAGAATTGCTCGTTTAAACATCTTCATGATTCGCCTTTGCGCTTTCTTCCGCTTTCTTATTTCGTGCGTACCAGTCGATGTTGCGTGTAATGACCATAGTGAAGCTCAAAATCGCGAAACACAGCAATGTCCCCATCACCAATGCATAGCTTTCTGCTTGTAGCAAGCCAAACAGTAATCCGTAGAGAGTAAGTAAACACGCTCCGAATATCGCGCCGTGTTTGGTGTTGCTCAACATACCGCTCACGTACACACTTAAAAGTCCCGTCGAGGCGACTGCCGACACCACATACGCCCAGTTAAAGCCCAGATGTTCACTCATCGAAATCAGCAATAGATAGAAAAGTGCTAAAGCCAGACCAATAAAGCCGTATTGCACTGGGTGAACCGGACGCGCTTGGAACAGCTCCAGTAAGAAGAAACTCGCAAATACTAATGTGATAACCAATAGTGAATAGTTCACAGCTCGGTGGGATTTCAAATAGTGGTCCACGGGATCAATCAAATCTACGCCCATTTGTCGCTGTTCAAGCTCGTGACAAGCGTGATTCGATGACAAACAGCTTTGGAACAGCTGCGCGATATTGGTAGAGAAGTTATTGCTCGCCCACTGCGCGTTAAATCCATCTTCGGATACCTCTGACGACACTGGTAAGTAATCACCGATAAAGCTTGGATGCGCCCATGCTGAAGAGAGCTCAACTGTTGTTTGACTGCCGATTGGTGTGACTTGAAGCTGTCCCATCCCTTGCAGCAAGAAGTTAAGATCGAACGCCAAAGGTTGCTCTGTATTTAGGTCTGCGGGTGTCAGAGCACTGTGGAAGCCTTGTGGTAACTGATCTAACCCCGTTCCCGGTGCGACTTCGATTTCAGAACTCGCCATGGTCATGTCATCCAAACGAATCAATCCGCGGCTGTCTTCAATGCCAACCACTAGGCTCATGTTTTCAATATCAAGCCCCTGCAACGCCGAGAGATCGTCTGCATCAAAAGTGCCTTTCAGTGCCACTTGTGCTTTGTATAAACGCGCGCGGTAAATGCCTCGGTACTTTTCAAAACTGTCCAGATTCGCGCTCATATCAAAAGTGCTGGGTAAAAGAAATTTACGACGCTCTTTAATCTGTACTTTGTCATCTCGGTAACTGGTTTCGGTGTAGTTAACCATGATGAATGGACCAATGATGCGCTGCTCGCCGCTGCTACTGCGTGCGATGTCGTTTCTGACTTCATCTTGGCGATATGAGCGTTCTGAGATCAGCCCAGTGACCATTGAAAGCGGGATTTGCAGTAAGACAAACAAAAACAGCACGAAGGCGAACTTCGTGCCGAGTTGGTTATTGAGGATCTTTTTCATGTTTCATTCTCCATTTGCTGATAGGAGTAATCTAAATCAGCAATTTGGAGAACGAATGGAGCTAATGTGGAGTTTCTATGGAGTTGGTAAAACCAGCGTCACTTTCACGCCAGAATCGACGTTTTCGACTTGCAACTTACCCTTGTGCAGTTTGATCACTTGCTCAACAAAATTCAGCCCGAGCCCAGTGCTCTTAACACCATTTTTCCGAGCGACGGAGTAGAAGCGCTCGGTTAAACGAGGCATTGCATAGTCGGGAATCTGAGGGCCTGAATTGAAAATCGACAAGCACACTTTCTCTTTCGTGACCTCAGCTTTCCATTCAATGCATCCCTCCGAATCAACAAAATCCAGCGCATTGTCCATCAAGTTAAAAACGGCTTGTTTCAGCAAGAAGGCATCACCAAACACGGAGAGATGGTCATCAATTTGGATTTTGGCAGTGACCGGCTTAGCACTCAAACGCGCATCCGCCGATTCAACCACTTCATTGACCATTTGTTTTAGCGAGATAGCTTCGACTTGTTCTAGTTCAGGGCGCTTTTCAAGACGAGCAAGTTCTAGCAGCTTATCAATCAATGACTGCATGCGATCGCTTTCTCGCTCAATGTTACCAGCAAAGCGCGCGACCTTTTCTTCAGGCAACGGCATTTGCAATATTTCACTCGCGCCTTTAATCGCTGATAACGGGCTTTTCAGCTCATGAGTCAGCGTCTGTACGTACTCTTCCACATATTGTTTGCCATCGAGCTGATTGCGCATTTTCTCTAATGCGTCGCTTAGCGTGCCGTACTCGTAAAAGATACGAAATGTTGGCTTAGAGACCTTTTCACCCTCACCCATTTTGGTCGCGTAGTCTTCTAGCTTGTTCAGTGCCGAGTGAATTCGCCAAGCAAACAATGCCCCTGCCAATAGCACTAAACCACTCATCCACACCATCCAAAACAGCACATTGCGTTTAGAAAGATCGATGAAGGGTTGTACTGAGCGATTGGATTTTGCCACCGTCACGCTGCCAATGATTTCACCTTTGTGGTAAATGGGCGCAGCAACATGCATAACGGTTGAGAGTGGATCTTTCGGGTCTTCGATGGTACTGCGCGCGCCGTATTGACCACGCAACGTGAGATAAACATCGTTCCATTGCGAGTAGTCTTTGCCTACGTCTTGCTGCCAAGAATCCGCAATCACAATGCCTTGTTTGTCGGTGATGTAAATTCGATGGTTAATCGCTTTTTTGCCAATTTCCCAAATGCGCGCTTGAGGCTCTCGCTGTCCATAAGCCGTTAATAGTTTGGAGAAGCGATTCTCAGACAACTTGTCATTCGCGACGTCTTCTTCCGCCAATACCGCAAGCAAGTTCGCCATATCCACCAGCGTCTCTTCGGTGGTTTGGCGCACGGTTGGCTTAAGTTCTTGGACAACCGTTTTGCTCACCATGTAAGCCGTCATCCCGACTAAGATGAAGTAGAGAAAAAACAGTCTGAGTCCAAGTGGGATCTTCGGCCAGCGATTCATCATTCACCTTTAATGCAGTAAAAGTAACCAAAGCCACGTTTGGTACAGATGCGTTCAGACATCTCAAACGGCTTCAACTTATGGCGAATGGCTTTGATGTGGGTATCAATATTGCGCTCGTATGCAGCCTCTGGCGCCATGTCAGCAGCGACCATAAGTTGCTCTCGACTCAATACATTGGAAGAGACAGAAATCAGTTTATCGAGGATCTTGAACTCCACCGCGGTCAGCCCAAGCATTTGCCCGCCAACACCGTAGTCGAAGTTCTGCGCAACTAAATCATGGTTCAAATGAGGTTGTTCTGGAACAGCCACAGGCTCTGGTTTGTGCTCCATCATTGGCGCTTTAGCTTTGATTCTAAGTTTAATGCGAGCCAACATTTCACGCGGACTAAATGGCTTAGTCACGTAATCATCCGCGCCAATCTCCAAGCCCACGACGCGGTCAATTTCATCGCTTCTTGCGGTGAGAAAGATAATGGGAATATCAGAAAACTCACGGATGGTTTTGCACAATTCAAAACCATTACCATCCGGTAAGCCTACGTCTAAGACAAGTAACGCTGCGGAGTTGTGCTGCAAAAAGGCCAAGCCCTCTCCTGCCGTTGCAAACCACTCTGCGTGGTAGCCATCCATCTCTAATACATGAATCAGGTTCTCTGCGATAGCAGATTCATCCTCGATAATAAGGACGGTGGGTTGTTCGCTCAATGTCTTAGCCTCATTGACGGTGTTTATCTTTATGTTGGTATTATCACTTAATTTGGGGCCAAGGCTAGTGGATTGATGCAGCAAAGGCGCAGTTCGTGGATAATACTAATCAAACACACTTCTATTCAGCATAATAAATTTATCACTTAGATTAATGAGTCACCACAATTGTGGATACAATGATTTCAACCATTGATATGAACAGTGTTCATTTTAAACTCAAGTTATCAATTCGATTTTATTTAAAGGACAGTCACTGATGAAAAGAGCGCTAATCCCCCTGGCTTTACTGACTTTGCTCTCAGGTTGCGCTAGCATGTCTCCGGATGAGTGCAAAACGGCAAACTGGTACAACGTAGGTTATCAAGATGGCCAAGATGGCAACGATCCAAACATTATCAATAGCTATACCGAAGACTGTGGTGAAGCGGGTGTGACACCCGACCGAGCGAAATGGAAAGAAGGCTTTGATAAAGGCACTATCCAATATTGCTCACCAGACAATGGGTACACTGTCGGTATCGAAGGCAAAGAATATTACGGTGTATGCAGCAGCAAAGAGTTTATTGAGAACTACCAGTTAGGTCATCAAGAATATCAACGCCAGCAACGCATCCAACAAATCGATACTGAAATCTCGGTCATCGATAATCAGCTTGATGGCAATCCAGACAAAGATAATGCCAAGAGACTGAAAGAGAAGAGAAAGCGATTGGCTGACGAGCGTTCAAGCCTCTTGTCGCCAACCATCAACTTGAATCTGAATTTCTAAATCGATTGGATTTAGCTTCTAAAAATTCATGGCCCTAGCTCAGTTCTAGGGTCATGAATTGACTGTTCGGATCGAGTTCGTAATCCCCGAACGGCTCGCAGTACACAAAGCCATGCTTTTCATACAACAGGCGCGCTGGTTTAAAAAACTCCATCGAGCCCGTTTCTAAACTCAAGCGCTGCAAACCTTTTTGCTTCGCTTGCTCAATCACATGAATCAATAATTGAGATGCCACACCTTGGTTTCTTGCCGTAGGCGTGGTGCGCATGGATTTCAGCTCCGCGTGTTGGTCATCCAACTCTTTAATCGCCGCACACCCAAGCAGTTGCTCACCTTTCCATCCGGTCCAAAATGTCACTTCTGGCGCTTTGAGCTTATCTAAATCTAACGCATGCACGCTTTCTGGTGGTGACGTGGCGTACATGTCCTGTAAATGTCCTTCCAACAGCGCTATCACTTGCGACCGTTCTAAATTGTCGATTTCAATCCTCATCTTTCCATCCTTGGTTTTTCATAGCTAAAGCGGCTGTCTCATAATGTGCTGCGGTCCAACAGGGCCGCCGTGGTAAAGCTCATTGGTATCTTCAAACCCTGATTTTAAATAGCACTGATAAGCAGGTATGTTGCGGCAATTCACAGTGAGATAAAGCGCATCAAATTCGGGATAATGGCGTTTGGCGAAATTGGCAAACTGTTGAATTGCTCGCTTGGCGATGCCTTTGCCTTGATGACGGTGATCCACCAGCAAAGCACGCACGCCTAAACTGTTTTTCGGGCAAAAATCGTATTTCTCGCTGTAAGCAGCATCAAATAGAAAAAAGCCAACCACGTCATCGTCCGCCAGAATCAGATGCGGAAGCTCTGTGGGTTCAAGACGTGCAAGCATTTCACCCACATCCGCGACCGTAAACTGCGATTGCTCTTCTAGCACGCTAAGTTCGCAAGTGTGTTCATGTCGCTCAGGCGAATACTTTTCAATAGTAATCATAATCTTCCTTGTTGTTTTTATGCTCAATTCATACAGGGTATGTCGTAAATAGAAATACCTAGTGTCGTATTTCCCACTCGCAGGCAAACGTTTAGCACTCTATTATCCTCGCCATTCGATAGAGAGGTTTCCATGTCCCGTTTTTTACTTTGTAGTTTTGCACTCGTTTTACTCTACCCTACTGCCATTGATTTGTATCTTGTTGGTTTGCCTCAAATTGCGTCAGATCTCAACGCCAGTGAATCTCAGTTGCATATTGCGTTTTCGATCTATTTAGCTGGCATGGCTACCACCATGTTATTCGCGGGGAAAATTGCAGACTCTGTGGGACGAAAGCCTGTTGCCGTCGTCGGCGCGATGATCTTCGTGCTCGCGTCTTTTCTCGGCGGAATGGCTGAACAACCAAACGCTTTCTTGATTGCTCGCTTTTGCCAAGGCATCGGTGCTGGATCTTGCTATGTCGTCGCGTTCGCGATTTTACGCGACACGTTAGACGATGAACGCCGCGCGAAAGTATTGTCGATGCTCAATGGCATCACCTGTATCATTCCAGTGATCGCACCCGTGATTGGTCACTTGATTATGCTGAAATTTCCTTGGCCGAGTTTGTTTACCACGATGGCAGGAATGGGCATTCTCGTCAGTGTATTGGCCATTTTTGTTCTCAAAGAATCACTACCCAGCCAACAATGTGAAGAACAGACAACGCCAGAGAGCCATCAAGAGACTTTCTTCGAGCGATTTTTTATCAGTAGGCTGATCATTACTGCACTTGGAGTGACCACCATCCTGACCTTTGTTAACGCTTCACCAATTGTTGTGATGAGTATGCTTGGTTTTGATCGCGGTGGCTATTCTTCCATCATGGCGGGGACTGCGACGATCAGTATGTTGATTTCGTTCTCGGCGCCATTGGCATTGGGGATTTTCAAGCAGCGAACCTTAATGATGAGCTCTCAAGGATTGCTCGTTTGTTCAGCCATCGTGCTCAGTGCAGCCCATTTCCATGATGGACAACCTTTTTACTATGTTTTCGGACTTGGGCTGATTTGCGCAGGCTTCTCGATTGGCTTTGGCGTGGCCATGAGTCAAGCGCTCAGCCCATTCTCTCAACAAGCTGGCGTGGCAAGCTCGTTACTGGGCATTGCTCAAGTTTGTAGTTCCGCGTTCTATATTTGGTTTATGGGTTTCATCGGCGTTACTGCACTGAATATGTTGGTGTTTATCTTAGTGCTAGGTAGCGTAATCAGCCTTGCTCTAATACTATTGATTCCAAAGCCTGTTCACGATACCCATTATGAAGAAATCCCTAGCGCGACTTGATTTAAACTTACTGTTCACTCTGCAATTATTGTTGCAAGAGCAAAGCGTCTCGAAAGCCTCGAAAAAGCTGAACGTTACGCCCTCTACCGTAAGTAAGTCGCTCAACAAACTTCGTCATTGGTTCGATGATCCTTTGTTTGTCAAAACACCTAAAGGTCTTGCGCCAACGCCCTTGGCGCAAAGCATGGAGCAAGATCTTGCAGAATGGCTGCAAATTGGCTGCCAGATTGCAGAAAAACGCAGCGATATTACGCCTAAAGGAGTGCGTTTTGATATCACGATTGAGTCGCCATTAGTGCTCACAATGCTGGACAGACTCATCGTCGCTATCCACCAGCGATACCCTGAAGCGAAAGTAAAAACCAGTAACTGGGATTACGACTCACTCGACGCCATCATTCGAGGCGAGGCGGATATCGGTTTTACCGGCCGAGAGAGTCACCCGAGATCGAAAGAGTCGTTGGATCTTCTGCCGTATTTCTTGGATTTTGAGATTCTATTTTATGACCTGCCGATGGTGTATTTACATAAAGATCATCCGGCATTACAGCAAGAGTGGAATCTCGAGACCTTTCTGAGCTACCAACACATCAATATTGTTTGGGAAAAAAGTGAAACTTGGGCGTTGGATGAAGTATTAACGGAACTAGGGCTACAGCGCTCTATCGGGCTGACGATGTCCAACTTTGAGCAATCCCTTTTTATGGCAGCGCAGCCGACGCATGACATGATCACCACCGCGCCGCACTATTGCAAAAGTTACACAGAAAAGCTGCATCTCGATTTGGTGTGCTTGCCAATTCCATTAGACCAAGCTCAACAAGACAAGTTACTGATTCCATTTACCATGATTTGGCATAAACGCAATGCGTACAATCCCAAATTGCTATGGTTGAAAAACACCATTAAGTCATTGTACAAACAACCTTCCCAACCACAGTAAGACTCAGGCTAAGGTCAGGTTTTCTCTGGTTATTTTTAATGACTTTCTTGCTCTGATAGCTATAACTAATCACTTTATCAACTAATAAAAATGTTCTTTTGGATCTACACTAGCTGTTCATTTACACGCTAAGGATCAAGGATGCCGACCTTCTTACTCACTGCTATTGCAATGCTGGCGTTCGCTGCCAATTCATTATTGTGCCGACTTGCCTTGGCAGAAGGGTTAATTGATGCAGGAAGCTTCACGCTCGTTCGATTGATATCTGGCGCGATTACCTTAATCGCAATGCTTGTCGTGAGAGGTCAGTGGAAAACCGATCGGCCAACTTCTCGCTTTCGCTTTTTTGCTGGCGTGGCGTTATTTGGTTACGCAGCCCTTTTCTCTTTCGCGTACTTACAACTGGCGACAGGAACTGGTGCTTTGCTTTTGTTTGGTGCCGTGCAACTTACATTACTGGCGATCTATTGGTTGCAAGGTGAGCGCTTTCAGTTTCTCGAAATCATCGGTATCGGCCTTTCGATTGTTGGCTTTGTTTGGTTAATGTTGCCATCTGCCACTCGCCCCGACACCAGTTCTGCACTTCTCATGTTGATTTCTGGCGTTTGTTGGGCTGCGTTTACTGCGCTCGGTAAACAAGCGCCTTCTCCAAGTAGTGGCATCACGTGGGGATTCATCGCTGCATCAATAATTGGCGTGCTCCTTTCGCCATTAATCTTGTCCTCAATCCACCTTTCTTGGAGCGGAGTGTTGCTCGCTATCGCATCTGGTGCCATTGCCTCTGGCCTTGGTTATACACTTTGGTACCAAGTCGTACGTAAGCTCTCTTTGCTTCAAGCCGCCGTCAGCCAACTTTCTGTGCCAGCCATTGCTTTGCTACTCGGCAGCATCGTACTCCACGAGCCTCTTTCACTGCATACTCTTTCAACCAGCGGCATCATTCTTGGTGGGATCGCTTTGGTTTTTTTATCTCGATCCAAAAAAACAAACGAACAATCAGCAAGCCGATAAAAAGTAATAACTTTCCCTCTCAAATACCCATTCATCATCTATGCTTTTTAAAGCAGTAAAGCTCATTGCAGATGGTATAAGTGGTCTGCTTTGGTACCAGGCGAAGAATATAAGGTGAGCATTGGCTCACACAATGCAACGATTTTGTTTCAAAAGTGAGAATCATCACAGATCGCGAATTTGCTCGTTTTAGGCGTTTCACCAATAACGCCAAGGGCTAGCACGAGATCAAGCCAAATACGCACTTTTTGTTTTGACAAAGGGTTTACAAAGCACACTTTTTCACCCGCTATATTCCGCCCCCGAATTTATTCAGAACAAGATTCTGATTATTCATATAAGAAATTCATCAACTTATAACGATAAGCCTGAGCAAACTTTGACACTATGAACGACAAAATAAAATTCGCTATTAAAGTATCGCTTAGCCTGACTCTGGCTTATCTGATCCCGTTTGCCATGGGTTGGCCGCAAGCATCGACGGCCGCAACTACTGTAATGCTGATTGCATCGACAGGCAGTCGTCGTGAATCACTCGCCAAAGGTACCTTACGCGTGTTAGGTACATTGGTTGGTGCCGTGGTTGGCTTGTTACTGGTGGGGTTGTTTGCTCAAGACCGCTTGCTGTACATGCTGAGCGTGTCGGTTGTGGTCTCATTCATTTTTTACTTCCGTAATGCCTATCAAAAAGATCCAACGCTACTCATGCTGACCGGCGTGATGACACTGATGATGTCCAATGGCGGTGACGCAGAAGGTGCGTTTCTATATGGCGTTGACCGCGCCTACATGACGGTGTTTGGGGTGGTGGTTTACACACTCGTGGGGACTTTCTTATTCCCGACCAAAACAGAACAAAACCTAAGGCAGCTCATCGAACAACTCAACCAAGCACAACGCGCGTTGTTCACCTCTATCTTGCAAAATTTCGAGCAAAAATCGGCAGGGCAAATCTCTCCTCAAGAAGGCGGAGAAGAAAATCCAGAAGCGGAAGAGCCACAACCTCCTAGCGTGGACACTCTCATCGAACAGATGTTTGCCGCTCAAAATGCGCTCGAACAGCGTTTTGCCACGGTCAGTGTGGAATGCAGTGACGTGTCGGCCTACATGAAAGAGTGGCGCTTGGCAGTTCATTTGAACAAGCAGGTAACGCAACAATTGACCGTCGCGGCGCACAGCCACTTTAGCCACCAGCAAGACCGTGAAAGCATCAGCAACTTTGATCAAGCCGTGGCGGAAATTGACGCGCTATTTGATACCTGCCAACAAGTCTGGGACGAAAAAGAACCCGCTTATCGTGCTCAGGAATTCAAAGTCAAATACAACCAAGCGTTGCTAGAAGACGCAGCGCACCTAGAGAAAGGCTCTGCGCTTACGCTTGGTCACCTGTTGGAACTGATGCATCAAAATTTGTCGCGTTTAGCGGAGAGCATTAGCTGTATTGACTCTGTGACGAACAATGTCTCCTTTGACGTGCCACTGCCGAAACCGAAAGGCAAGTTTCTATGGTGGGACGCAGAAAACTTTAAAACTGCGGTCAAAACCTTTGTTATCTATTGGATTGCAGGACTGATTTGGATTTATTTCAATCCACCAGGCGGCTATTCATTCGTGGTCTTCTCGACCATGTTTATGTCTTTGCTGTCGTTCGTACCTGTGCACCCGATATTGTTACTTGTGCTGTTCACTTTCGGCTTCTTGTTCGCGGTGCCTTCTTACGTCTTCATTCTTCCGCAATTGGATCTCGGATTAGAACTTGGCCTGTTTATCTTTATCTACACCTTTATCGGTTTTTATCTGTTTAACGGGCCAGTGACGATTTTCTATATGATTGGCTTGTTTGTTCTCGGTTTAGACAACAACATGTTTTATCACTTCGGGATCCTCATGACGATCATGCTGTTGTTCTACATGGTGGTGTTCATGATTATTTTCGCGCACTACTTCCCGTTTAGCTCACGACCAGAACACCTCTTTTTGACCATAAAAGAACGCTACTTCCGACATACCCGAGAGCTGTTCACTACCTATCAACAGCAGTCTAGCTCGGTTATTACGCCGCTCAAACGGGCCTTACACTTAGTGACGCTCAATGTCTCATCGAAAAAGCTCAAAGTCTGGGGTTCGAAAATCAACCACAAACACTTTGATAAAACCACGCCAGAAGCGATTGGCGCGTTTAGCAAAGCGTGTGATGTACTCAGTAATCACATCAACATCTTAATGGCCGCCGAGAAAAAGTTGATGACCAATCCACTAATTACTCAGCTTCGCCAACAGCACCGCGATTCCATCATTCCTTTGATGGCGGGCGCTTTAGCCAGCCATCAAGCAACACAAGAACTCGACTCCGTATTCGACCAATACAGTCAAGATTACCAAACATTCGAAGATAAACTGGAAGATTTTTTTAGTGAGTTGGATTTATCTGACTACGCTTATTCAGAGATAGCCGGTTTTTATATCTTGCTGAATTTAAAACGGAACGTGTTCGAAGCAATCAAGCATTGCAAGCAAACCTACGAGGATATCGATTGGGTGAACTTACAACAGAAGCGTTTTTAAAGGTGGGGATATGATGCTTCCAAAACTAACCAAACCAAGCCTCGCCATACTTTCTTTGCTCGGACTCAGTGCGTGTACCACGGTAGGACCAGATTATGTTCATCCAAAGCAGGCGCCACTGCCAAGTGACTGGTCGGTGCAAAAAGCAGCCAAAGATACGCAGCAATCAGAGCAACAGCTACAACAATGGTGGCAGCAATTTAATGACTCGACTCTTAATCAGCTGGTTGAGTTGGCGAGCAAACAAAACCTCGATTTAGAAGCCGCAGGGCTACGAATTGTCCAAGCACGTTCATTGCTTGGTATTTCGACTGGCTTGCAATACCCACAAGTTCAAACCGTGTCAGGAAACCTAGCGCGTGCCTACGTAAATGATCAGGGCGTGAATAACGCCACTTTGTCGTTTGATGCTGCTTGGGAAATGGATGTTTGGGGCAAGTATGCTCGCGGTATTGAGTCGGCAGAAGCGGGTTACTACGCATCCATCGCATCGTATCACGACATCATGGTCACCATAACCGCCGAAGTGGCGCGCAATTACATCAACTATCGCACATTCCAAGAACGTATTTTGCTGTCTCGCCGCAACATAGAGATTCAAGAGCGTGTCGTACGTATTACTCAGGTGCAGTTCGACTCTGGCAACGTTACAGAATTGGACGTTCAACAAGCTAAAAACCAACTCTACACCACCAAAGCAGCGTTACCGAGCCTCGAAGTGGCAATGAAGCAATCACGTACTGTGTTGGCTTTGCTACTGGGTCTGTTACCAGAAGAAGTAGATCGACTGCTACAGTCGGATGGGATGCACAAGCAAATCGCTGAGTACGAAGCCCAGTTCAAATCGACGGGCAGAAAATCGGCACTATCGGGCACCGACGAGCTTTCCATTGTGCCACGTCCACCGCTTTTGGATACGCAAGTGGATGCTAACTTAGTGATGCGACGTCCGGATTTGCAAGTCTCTGAGATGCAAGCTCGCGCGCAAAGTGCGCAGATTGGCGTGGCAGAAACCGCTCTGTACCCAAGCTTTTCGTTGTTCGGTTCCATCGGTATCGACAGTACGGTTCCCGATGGCAGCAGTTTCAGTTTTAGCGATTCGCTCACCATGGTGGTTGGCCCAACGTTCAGTTGGAACATTTTCCAATACGGACGCGTGAAAAATAACATTCGTTTCGAAGATGCTCGCTTCCAAGAAACGCTGACGAACTACAACAAAAAGGTACTGCAAGCCGTTAATGAAGTCACCAATGCAATCGAAGCGTATGACCTGTATTTGCAACAAAAAGATTTACGCTTGCAATCGGTCAACTCTTCCATTCGTGCGTTCAACATATCCATGACACAGTACGAAAACGGACAAATTTCATTCGAACGTCTGCTTAACTCGGTAGAAAAAATGACCCGTGCGGAAGACAGCTACGCAACGATCAAAGGGAACGTGGCGAACCAAGTTGTTGCACTCTATAAAGCCCTCGGTGGAGGCTGGCAAACCCAAACAGGCAAACCCTTCCTCAGTGAATCTATTGCCAAGCAAATGACAGAACGAACTGACTGGGATGGTTATTTAAATGAAGAAAACCGCGTATTGCCGCCTTTGCGCCTCGAAACTCCGGCTGAGACCAGTGATGAAAACAAAACGGAGGATCGGTAATGCCTCATGAACTCTCTTGGGGAGACGTTTACTTTTCTCCTACGCTACTCGTGCTCTTTCTCGCCGTCACGGCCACGTGGATAACGGTGATGATATTGAACAAGACACGTTTGTCTCGCTTCATCGCTTTTCCGTCTCTGACGTTTATTGCCATCATGGTCGGTTATGTGGTGGCCATCGACAGCTTTTATATTCAATTTTAGGTGCCAAACAAGATGAAAAAACTATTCGTAATCGCACTCAATCTTGTCATTCTTGGTGGCGCAGCTTGGCTCGGCTATCAAAAGTTTGAGGAATACTTTAATAACCCATGGACACGAGATGGGCAAGTGCGTGCTAACGTCATCAAAGTGGCTCCTCGCGTATCAGGCCCAATTGTAAATGTCGCGGTGCAAGACAACCAAGAAGTAAAAACGGGGGATTTACTGTTTGAAATCGACCCTGCGACTTACCAGGTTGCGTTATCTCAAGCCGAAGTAGCACTGGAGCGCTCCATTGTTAGCTCTCGCGGTAAAAAAATCGAATATGACCGCTTAAAAGACATTCGTGCCAAAGACCGTGGCGCAGTTTCTCATAAGGATCTGATTCGTCGTGAAATCGCTTACGAAGAGTCGCTACTGCAAATCAAATCTGCAGAAGAGCAACTAAAATCAGCACGCCTTAATCTCAGCTTTACCAAAGTTTATGCGACCGTCGATGGTTTTGTATCTAACCTCGATATTAGAAACGGTACGCAAGCGGTCGCAAACCAACCACTGCTCGCACTGATCGACAAAAACAGCTTTTGGGTATTTGGTTTCTTCCGTGAAAACCAACTTGCGCAAATCGAACCTGGCAGCCAAGCGCGTGTCACTTTGATGTCTCACCCAGACACGCCAATTGACGCGACGGTTGACTCGATTGGTTGGGGTATTGCGCCCAAAGACGGCACGGTCGGCTACAACCTTCTGCCAAACGTAAACCCTGTTTTTCAGTGGATTCGCTTAGCACAACGTATTCCGGTGCGAATCTCCCTACAAGAACTTCCTGAAGATGTTGATCTTCGATTCGGGCTTTCTGCGTCCATCATGGTGATGAAAGAGTCATCCGCAGACAGTGAACAATAACTAAGTGAGAAGAGCCATGGTCATTGGTAAAAACCTCAAAAACATTAATGAAGAAAACAACTTCTTCTATCTAACCTTAGCGCTAGTGATTTTGTTGCTAGGGAGTGCGATGGCACAAGTAGTAGGTGAAGGGACGATTGAACACATACTTCAGGCTTTCACGGTTCTGACGTTTATCGTCTGTTTTGCGAGCCTTCGCTTTGACAAAACCTGGTCTCGTTTCCTCTACAGCCTGTTTGGTGTTTGGGTTCTTGTGATTGTGATCAAGACCGTTTTCGACATCAGAGAGATGAATGTGGTGATGCTTGCCCTCACCTTTGCGTTCTTTTTCGGCACTTTTAAATCCATCGCAAGACAGATTCTTTTCACCGGCCATGTCAACAGCAACAAAGTCATTGGCTCGGTAGCGCTTTTCTTGCTGCTTGGTCTGATGTGGGCGATTGCCTACCTCATTCTGCTTGAGTTTTCGCCTGAAGCCTTTACCGGTATGGAAGCGATTTCTTGGGGGCAGAACTTCTCCAATGCAGCGTATTTCAGTTTCGTTACCTTAACCACGCTCGGTTATGGCGACATTAGTCCTCTAACACCACTGGCTCAAGTCGTGGTGTATTTAGAGGCCATCACAGGTGTTTTTTATATGGCGATTGTTGTTTCAAGTCTCGTCAGTTCTAACATTGATCATCAGGTAAACAAAAATGGATAAACAATCGGTAAAAATCGACAGTAAGCTTTTCATCAGTAATATGGTGGAATCAGCAATACGCATTGGCTTGATCTTTGTCTTGCTGATGTTTACGTACGACATCATCAAACCCTTCATACTTCCGGTTATTTGGGGCGCTATTATAGCCGTCGCTTTAATGCCGCTTACCCAAAAATTGCAGCGTGTATATGGTGGTCGCAGAGGCCTGGCAGCCACAACCATTGCTTTACTTGGTATTGCCCTCCTTGTCACGCCACTTGTTATGGTATCAGGCTCCATTGTGGATGGTGCAACGCACGCGCTTGAAGTACTACAAAATGGACAAGTGAAAATACCAGGGCCAAAAGCTTCCGTAGCGGATTGGCCTATCGTGGGTGATAAGCTCTACGAAGTGTGGACCCTATTCGCTACTAATCTTGAACAAGCTATTCAAACCTTTATGCCACAAATAAAGGCAGGGCTCACATCTTTACTGGGTACACTTGGGGGCGTATTGGGAAGTTTACTGCTTTCAATCTTGTCACTTGCGATTGCAGCAGGTTTCATGACGTACTCTGAATCTGCGGCATCAGGCCTAAGAACCATCGCGATTCGAACCGCAGGTGAAAACGCAAAAAGCTGGACCACGCTTATCGCAGCGACAATTAAAAGCGTACTGCTTGGCGTAGTCGGTGTAGCGGCGATTCAAGCACTGTTGATCGGTGCTGGTTTCTTCGTATTTGGCGTTCCGGCAGCAGGTTTACTCACACTGCTTCTAATGATTTTATGTATCGCTCAGCTCCCGGCGTTGCTCGCAGTGCTACCTGTGATTGGCTTCATGTACATGACCCAAGACACCTCAACAGCAACCATGTTTACTGTTTGGGTCGTAGTTGCGGCTCTTTCTGAAAACCTGTTCAAACCAATGTTAATGGGACGTGGCGTCGACGTGCCAATGCCTGTGATTCTGCTCGGTGCCATCGGTGGTATGCTTTTCTACGGCATCGTTGGTCTGTTCTTAGGTGCCGTTATCCTAGCAATTTGGTATGAGTTATTTGTTTGGTGGTTGAGCATTGAGAAAGCACAACAGCAAGAAGAAATGGCAGAACAACAAGACGCTTCTGATGACCAATCAGAACCTGGACATGGTGCAGGCATATAATAAATCAATAAGTTAGAAAGAAATTCAATCTATAACTTATGATATCAAACCGCTGAATTTCAGCGGTTTGATTCTATTTGGATCACAGTTTCGTCGTAATAAATGCGATAAAAATGACGTTCTTGTTAAATTTTCATACTTATTACACTTGGGAGTTGCAATCGGGCAATGAACGATGCACTCTCGATGACCACTAATTTGCTTAGGATAAAAACAATGAAATTGATCAAGCCTTTAACTTGTGCGCTTGCTCTCGCAATGAGTGGCATGGCATTCGCAGATGTAACCGTGAGTGTTCCTGACAACGTTTCAGTATTAGCGGCTAACGGTGAAAAAGCAGATCTTTCGGGTGGTTTTTTCGCCTCTGAGAGAACACTGACGTTACCTGATGGCCTTAACCAAGTCGTATTTCGTTTCGCCCCTTACTTCAACCAAGGTAATGACCGTTTAAGTGTTGAAAGCGATGTTATCGTTACACGATTTGACGCGACCAATGCCGAACTCACTCTACAAATGCCAGAATACCGCAACCTACGTGATGCGGAAGAGAAGATCAAAGACTTAGATTGGAAACTGGTTGATGATTCTGGCAACGCAATCGCGGTTGACCAGGACAAGCTGCTCAAACCGGGTATGCAAATCGGTCGTGATTACGTACGTGAAATCGAAGATTACAACCAGGCTGGCGGTGCAGCAGCCGTGGCTTTTGCTAGCGCAGCGACCATGCAGCCAGTCACGCTTCCTGCAAAGGTTCCTGCGGATATGAAGCAAGTGAGAGCAACTGCGGTTAAAGCGGATTCGACAGCTGAAGAGATGCTGCACTTCTGGTACCAAAAAGCAGACGCAGAAACCAAAGCTCGCTTTAAGAAATATGTTAATCAACAGTAAATCTGGTTAACTTTATCGATATTAAAAAAGCCACTTCACGTGGCTTTTTTGATCAAAAATTAGGAAACTTGGACAACTTTAGTATTGGCGATCAAGTCATGCAACAAACGTCGCTCCGGATGAAAGAACAACAATGCCAAATTTACCAACGGGATCCCCGGAATGAGCATCTCCAGTAAGTAGCTAATAACAAGCCTTAACCCTGCTGTAACTTTCGTTGCCTTACTATCATTTTTCATTACAACTTTAATACCAATCATGCGCATACCAATGGTTTGCCCATGACTCAATGCATTCCAGTTGATCATTAAAACCGTTGGTAAAGAAAGCAAGTAAAACGCCTGAGTTTCACGAACAAGCGTGAGGTTATCCGCTAAAGAGAGCTGAAAGTCGTTAAGAAAAGAGTTAATACTCAATGCGATGATTAACACGACCACCATCGCAAAGAGCAGGTCGATAAAACCAGCAATGATTCTCTGTTGCTTGCTCGCGATAAAAGCATACATGGACTTCAGTCACCTCAATGTAATTGGTTAAGCGAGAATGACTGGGTGTACAGACGCGCAATGGTGAGCGCAGTTTAGGTATTGCCAACATAATATTCAACTAAGAACATACTAAATCGCGGTCGTATCTCAAAAGTAATCATTACATCTTGAGCATAACCGTATCAATTTAACAAAACGCTACCAGTAACGTTCGTAAATGATATTTCCCCCTGTTTGATGGCGATACTTTTCCAAGCCTAGCTCTTGTAAGACGGGCACGGTATCTTTGATCATTTGTGGATTCCCACACATCATGACAAAGCTACGCTGAGCTGAGAATGGCGCATCAGCGGCGTTGGACAGTAAACCCGATTCGATGAGTTCAGGAATTCGGCCTTGTAATTTACCATCAACCACTTCCCTGCTGACTATCGGTATATACTTTAATCTGCCTTCATATCGTTGCTGAAGCTGTTCAATTAGGTATTTATAAACCAGATCTTTTTCGAAACGAACGGCATGAACCAGCACAATGCGCTCATTGTGAGGCGGTAGGTTTATATCATCCAGCAGCGATAAAAACGGTCCAATCCCCGTACCTGTAGATAGCAGCCACAGGTCATGAGCCTGTTTAGGAATAGAATCATGGGTTAAATCGCCATGTGCAGTGGCACCGACATAAATACTATCACCAGATTTAAGCTTTTGGAGCCGTGGAGAAAGTTGTCCTTGAGGGTCGGCTACTATTAGAAATTCCAACCAATCGAATTGCTCGCTTGGCGCATTAACCACGGAGTAAGCACGGCTGATCGGCTTACCTTCATCATCAAGCAAAGCAAGCTTGGTGAATTGGCCAGCTTTAAAGGAAAGAGGCGCGCCAGATATTCTCAAACTGAACAGCTCACCTGTCCAATCAATGCGTTTCTCAACTCTTGCGAGGTTGAAACCTTTGAGTTCAATCATGAGACACCTCCTATCTGGTTACTCTTAGTTAAACTTACGCCTTCAACTCGATTATGTAAAGTTTCTAGTTTACATAATCAAACCACCATTCCATTTCACATTTTAAAAACAATTTTATTACATATTAAATAATTACATCTAGAATAAATGCTCAAAGTGATAAGTCGCGTCGCAATTTGTGGCAAAGCAGATGAAAAAGGAGCAATAAAAATGGACACACTGTTAAAGGACTTTCCCGTTATCACAGAGATAAAAGTCGCATGGGGTGAAATGGATGCTCTGCAACATGTTAATAACGTGGTCTATTTTCGCTACTTCGAGACGGCGCGTTTAGATTACTTCAACAAAATTAACCTGCTGGTCGACCTGCAGACCTCGCAAATTGGGCCAGTACTGAGCGAGACTCAATGCCGCTACAAATTGCCTGTTACTTACCCAGACACGCTATTAGTCGGTTCTCGCGTAATCGACATGCAAGAAGATCGCATCACAATGGAGTACCAAGTGCTGAGTAAGAAGTGGGGGAAAATTGCGACCATCGCGACCGCCACTGGTGTGATGTTTGATTTTAAGAACAACGTTAAAGCTGCGATTCCAGATCACGTTCGCCAGTCGATTTTAGACTTGGAAGGAACCGTGGGTAGTACGCATCATTTGGAGTAGCAAGAAACGAGAGATTAAAGGCGAGGTTCCCGACAGCGCTCCTTCATCGCTATCGGGAATGATGCTGAGATACCATTCCAACTTACGCAATAAGAAAACTAGAGTCATTCTAATGAGCCTAAGTGAATCATTCGAAACCTCGCTAAACGTAACAGCAGCGCGACTCTTCCAGCCTACGCGATAAGAAAGCTACGTCATTCTAGCGAGCCATAGCGAGACTAAGAATCTACTTACCGCTTGCTGCAGACCATAAAGCCATGAATAAACTCAATACAATCTGAGAGTAGATTCTGAATCACGCTCGTTCCTCGCGGTTCAGAATGACGGTTCGAGTTTGACTCTGATCTCTACAAAACCATCCAAAAAAGCGATTCCAGAAGAACCTAAGTGAGTCACTCGGAATCTCGCTTTAGACGTATCAGCAGAGCGACTCTTCCAGCCGACGCGATAAGAAAAGCTGCGTCATTCTAGCGAGCCATAGCGAGACTAAGAATCTACTTACCGCTTGCTGCAGACCATAGAGCGGTTAGCAGAACGTCTCGATGTACAGCGCTTCCACCTTATCTCTGGCCCATTGCGTTTTGCGCAGGAACTTCAGCGACGATTTGATTGAAGGATCTTTCTTGAAACAGTTCACACGAACGCGCTCATACATGCCATTCCAACCAAAGTGTTCAACTAGTCGGGTGACGATTTTCTCTAAACTCAACCCGTGAAGTGGGTTATTCGGCTGCTGTTGGCTCATGCTATTGATCCGGTAAAGTGAAGTTGCGCGCTAATCTAACTCAAACTCGCCGTGCAACCTAATGTTTTAACCTTGAATTGGCCTACGACTCTCCCCTATAGTAGCCCAAACTTCTTAAAAGCCCTTTTCATTATGAAAGCCCTCAACGACCTCAATATTTTTGTCGAAACCGCGCGCCAAGGCAGCTTTTCAAAAGCCGCTAACAGTATGGACATGACACCTGCCGCCATTAGCGCATCGATTAAGCGTCTTGAAGGGCAAATCGGTTTCCCGTTGTTTGTGCGTTCCACCCGAAGCCTGCGTTTAACCTCAGAGGGCGAACTGTTTTTAGACAAAACCACGCAAGCGTTGGCAACATTGCAAGAGGGGTTGGATCAGATCTCAAGTGCGCGCGGGGAGTTGTCTGGTCAGCTGCACATTACTGCACCCTCCGATTTTGGTCGCAATATGTTGCTCGATTGGGTGGATGAGTTCATCGATCTCTACCCAAATGTTTCCATCAAACTAGAGCTGTCCGATAGCTTGACGGATATGTACACAAAGCCTGTCGATATTGCGATTCGCTACGGCGAGCCGGCCGACTCCAATCTGGTCGTATTGGCATTATGTGGGTCAAACGAACGGATATTATGTGCATCGCCAGAGTACGTAGCTACACATCCAGAACTCGCCTCTCCTGCCGATTTAACGCAACACAACTGCTTGTGCTACATGGTCGCGGATTCGGTCTACAACAAATGGACGCTCACGCGTGGCAGCGAGAAAGAACAAATCGTGGTCAGCGGTAACTTGTTGAGCAACGATAGTGACTTGCCACACCGGTTAGCGATCAAAGGCAAAGGCATTGCGAATAAATCATTGATGGACATTAGCCGAGACTTAATCGAGGGAAGATTGGTGCGAGTGTTACCAGAGTGGGATTGCGGCCCAGTGCCGCTCTACATGGTGTGCGCCGATCGTCGGTTACTAACGCCAACGATTCGGACTTTCCGCGACTTTATCCAACAAAAATGCTGCCAGCAACGCGCCAACGTGCTGGCAACCTTCTGTCATTAGGCGATAAATCGAAGAGGACGAATCTGGGTATACTCAACCCAATCGTTCTCTTCCAATGTTTCAAGAAACGCCGCCATGTGCGGGCTTTGCAAATGCTTATCCAAGGCCTCTTGCGATGCCCAAATCTCTTGGAACATAAATAGGCCTTCAACTTTCTCGTCAAGATACAACTCGTATTGGCAACAGCCTTCTTCTTGACGAGTTGGCTCTAGTAAACCAGCAAGCAAATTCACCACCTGATCCTTGCTGTCTGGGTAGGCTTTCACTTCTGCAACTAAGTGGATCATCGTTTTATCACTCTTTTGCGATTTATATATTGATTACAGGGTTCTACGTCACCTGTAAGTAAGCTCGAATTAGATCTCGGTGAATACGGTTTCTGTGTCCCAGCGAGACTTTGGCGTTTTCGCGTTGAAGTCATCTTCCGCGTGGTAGCCCAGCGGCACGATCACAACGCTGGTGTAACCTTTTTCACGCAAGCCAAATTCTTCATCCAGCACTTTGGGATCAAACCCTTCAATTGGCACTGCATCAATTTCTAGCGTCGAAGCTCCCAGCAGCAACGTACCCACGTTGAGGTAAACTTGTTTCTCCATCCAATGGTTCGCATCTTTCAGATCAAAACGGTGCATGTTTACAAAGTAGCTACGACCACCGCGCACAGCCGCTTTCGCTTCTTCAGTTGGGAATCGACCATCTTTTTCTTCTTGCACCATTAGCGCTTCAATGTAGTCGTTATCGATGCCTGTTTTTGCACAAAACACCAATACGTGAGAAGCATTGAGAATCTTCGCCGCGTTAAACGCGTAGTTCTCTTGCGCCGCTTTAGCGATGCGCTGTTTGCCTTCTTCTGTGCTTGCCAGAATGAAATGCCAAGGTTGAGAGTTCACACTCGATGGACTAAAACGAATCAGCTCTTTAACTGCGTCGATTTTTTCTTGAGGTAGCTTGCGCGTTGGGTCAAACACTTTCGTTGAGTAACGAGATTTTGCAGCTTGTACGATATCCATGAGGTTCTCCAATTAATGAACTTAAGCTGTGTAACAGCATAACCTCATGAGATAAAGGGAAAAACCGATTTCGATTAAAAACATTTTCAAAATAAATTTGAAAATAAAACGATAAGAAAGGCTTTGAGCGTTCTCACTGAACTTCTTCATCTTTTTAGCAATAATGCATGTTTGCTCGCAACCAAACTCAACTCATGCTGCCTCAAGATAACGTTATTACATCCTTTCTGTGCAAAAAGCTCGGTCACAATCACCTTCGAATTGCCGGCGAATATTGGCACATTGAGAAGTTGGTTGCCTTGCAATGCATGATGTTGAAAGAAGCGCCTAACCTCCAAGAAGGGCTGCTTTGGTGGAGTAAAAGTGTTTCATTATTCGACCGCCGTTTGTACGTCACATTGCAACATGGTGATGCCCAAATCCATCTGCAAGTCGAATGCAGAACGGCCGATATGCCAAATTGGGCGGAGTCGGTGTTTGGCTTGCTCAAAATGCAATTGGAAATGCTTGAGCTAAGCGAATCAATACAGGTACAAATTCAAGCCAGCAATCCACTCGCGGCCGATATTTTTCTAAGGGAAACGCGAGATTCTAAAACGAGTTCAAGCGTGTTTGACCTGGTGAAACATGTTTATTTGCTGCTTTCTCACCAGCCAATTGAGCAACCAGAATTACTGAGTGTTTTGAACGCCTTGTTCATCAAAAACAGCAATTACGCGCTCAAGTTAGAGCAAGCGGCAAGGCAACTGGGCGTCTCCAAACGCACCTTGCAACGTCGACTGCAAGAGAAGCAAATGAGCTACTCTCAATGCGTTGATTTCGCGAAAAGAAAGCAAGCACTCACTTTGCTTGCCGACACCCAACTCACAACGCAGCAAATCGCCTATCAACTTGGTTACGAAGAACCATCGAACTTTCACCGCACTTTTCGTCGTTGGTATCCGTTTTCACCCATGCAGTATCGCCAACAATGTTTGGATAACCGAACTCAGCTAAATCAGCAACCGATCCGCTTGTACTACGCCAAAGCCAATACCTTCGACGATAACCACATCGACCAACCTGTCGGCAAAATCTGGATGGAAGTGGACAATATTGCGTTTGAAAAAGTGGTCTCGGTAGAATGCCGTGACCGTGATGGCGCATGGCGGCGCTACCCCGCCTTCTTCGAGCGTTTTTTAAGTCATGGCACCGAACTCTGGGCAACGACCGAACTTCCGGTGGCGCATCCCCTTACCTTTCGCCTGTGTTACGAAGTCGATGGGGAGCGTTACATTGAGAATAACCACCAGCGTGATTATGTAGTTTCTAAGGGGCTTTTAATTGGCGCAACGGAATATATTGTCCCGACTCGGCAACTTATTAACATTGGGGCGCAATATACGCTCTTTATCGAACTGGCATGCCGACTTGAAAACGTTGCGAGGATTGACTGTTACGCCGATGATGACCCCACACCTCACGCAATGCGCTTAACCAAACACTCGCTACATTATGCTTGTTGGGTGCTGCAATTATCGCTCACTCAAACTACAAAGCAGTGCCGTTTCCGCCTTTATGATGAATCCGGCAACGAGCTCGCGAAAGAGCATTACCCGATACAATATCCTATTGTGCAACCGCTCAATTAAAACTGTCGGTCAGATCAAAATCGTCTCTTCGTGACATCATTTCACGTCTTTTTTGGCGTGAAATGACACTCTCAATTTCAAACCTTTGATTTATCGTTTCCGCATTGCTGCACAACGGAGACAAAAACCGTGTTTGAAACCTTACCTAACCCTATGAATAAAATAAAAATACTCCCTATAGCGATCGCCCTAGCTCTTTCTGGCTGTGGTAGCGATGAAACTACGCCAACCGATACAGGAAGCCACGTGGCATCTCCTGATTGGCAAGACCAGATCATTTACTTCTTGATGATCGACCGTTTTAACGACGGCGACAACACGCTTAACGATCAAGGTCAGAATGAATACGATCCTACCTCAGACAAGAAATTCAGTGGTGGAGACCTGGTTGGTGTCAGTGACAAACTGGGCTACATCGAAGACCTAGGCGCTACCTCTATCTGGATTACACCGCCAGTGGCAAACCAATGGTGGGATGCCGAGCAAAACTACGGCGGCTACCATGGCTACTGGGCGCGTGATTTCCAAAAAGTGGATGAGCACTTTGGTGACATGGAAAGCTACCAAGCGTTAGCGCGAGAAGTGCACGCTCGTAATATGTTCTTGATTCAAGACATCGTGACCAACCACGTAGGTAACTTCTTCACTTACGATGACCCATACTATTACGACCCTAGCCTACCTTGCCAAGGTTTCCGTTTGATTGAAAATGCGCTGCCAGCAGGGCAAGAACTGCCTTATCCGCTCAACATGAATGAGTGTAAAGAAGACGGTACTGGCATTTACCACTGGACGCCAAGCATCACCGACCACAACGATCCCGTCCAAGAAAAAACCTGGCAACTGTCGGATCTGGATGATCTAAATACGTCCGATCCTGAAGTACGCGCTTATCTAAAAGAGAGCTACCGAAAATGGATTCGCGAAGTCGGCGTCGACGGATTCCGTATCGATACGGTGAAGTTTGTTGAACACGATTTCTGGAACGATTTCCTACACGCCGACGATGGTGTGATGACGCAAGCGGTTGATACTGGTCGTGACAACTTCCTCACTTTTGGTGAAGTATTCGAAACATCTACGCCCTACCACACCGAAGGCGAAGAGAAGATGCTGACTTACATCGGTGAAAGTGGCTCGCCGAAACAGCTAACCTCGGTACTGAACTTCCCATTGCAAGCGACCATGACGCGCGTATTTGCATCAGGGCAACCGACCGACTATTTACGTTTCCGTCTTGAGAAAATGATGGACATGTTCCCGAATCCATACATCATGCCGAACTTCATTGATAACCACGATATGCCACGTTTTCTATCGCAAGGCAGTGTCAACGATATGAAGCAAGCTCTGATCACAATGATGGCAGTGCCGGGCATCCCTGTGATTTACCAAGGTACAGAGCAAGCGATGTCAGCGGCGCGTGATGCGATGTTCGCCGGAGGGTATCGTGAAGATGGCAACTACGTAGACTCATTCGACCAAAACAGTGAGATGTACTTGTTTATTCAAGAACTTGCCAAGCTACGCACTGAAAACAAAGTCATGACACGCGGCGAAATGAAAGTGATTGGCAGCGATAAAGCGGGCGCGGGCGTGTTCGCCTTTACTCGAACGTTGGATAACGACGAAGTCTTGGTTGTGATGAATACGTCCAACTCGCCGATGTTGATGAACCAACTCGATGTAGAACAAGTTGGTGGCACCGTCTTCAAACAACAAATCATGTCGAACTGGGTAGACGCTCCAGAGCAGTTAATCGCAGATGAAAACGGTCACGTAACCCTTGAGCTACCAGCCAAATCTGCCGTGATTTACTCAAAAACTAACGATACCCAATCGGTAGATACCCCAGACCTCAACATCCAACTGGCGCAGGGTTGGGAAGGAAAAACCATCACTGGTGATATTGTTATCGCGGGTAGTGCGAACGCCAACGAGAAGTTGAACCTTGTCGTCGATGGTAACTTAGAAACAGCGCAAGCCATTACTGCAGGCGCTGATGGTCAGTTTAGTGTCACGCTGTCGACTCGTCACTTTGCAATTGGCGAACAACAACACCGCTTCGCGATTTATTCTACTGAGAAAAAAGCTGGCATTGAAGATGTTAACTTTGTGTCGGACTTAAGCTGGTCAAACACGCCAGACGACACTATTGATGACGCGGGTGATGCGCAAGATGGCATGGGCGGTCCTAACGGTAACTATTCGCTACCAACGGATCCAACATTCGATAAAAACAATAGCCAACTCGCAATCAACAAAGCTGAGGTATTTACCGTTGGCAGTAACGTACGTTTGACCTTCACTATGGACAAAATCACCGACACTTGGTTACCACCAAACGGCTTCGACCACGTGGGTTTCACCATCTTTATGGATTTACCGGAAGAAACGGCAACCAACTTGTCTGAGCTACCGAAGATCAACGCTTCTATGCCAAGCGGAACCTGGAGTCGCAATGCGGTTGTTTTTGGCTGGCAAAGCTCGATTTACAACACCAAAGGAGCAAATGCGACGACATGGGGAGAAGCCGTAACGCCAGCACCAACAGTGACAGTAGACAAAGCCAACAACACCATTTCAATGGACTTTGCTAGCGATGCACTAGGCCGCCCAGATTCGCTCGATGGTATCCGCTTCTATGTCACGACTTGGGACTTAGACGGCCTTTCGGCAACTTACCGTCCGCTAGAGCAAGACAAAGGCCCTTGGAACTTCTCCGGTGGCGCATCGGATGAAAGTAAGATTTGGGACGATTTACCAATCATCACCTTGTCGGAATAAACCGTTAAATAAGACACCGCCCAGCGTTATAGCAGGGCGGCCATCAACAAAAAAATGCAGAAAGACACTTCTGCTCGTTTTTATTCTAGTTAAAGAACGATTTCACCCACAGCACCAGACTGTCCCAAAGCTGAGCGAACCACGAGCCCTCTTCTACCGCTTGGCTGCTGACCAAGGGATAACTCGCCACGGTACTGTCATCGCTTTTCCAAACGACCTTACCAATCTCATCTCCTTGCGCGATCGGCGCAATCAACGGTTCATTTAACACCACACTCTTATCAAGCCCAGCCGTCATTGAACGAGGCAGAGTGAGATAGGCATCTTTAGCAAAGATCGCCTCAACTTGATTGGTATTTCCCTTCCAAACGCGAACTTTAGACTCAACTTGGCCTTGCTTAGCAACTTGCTTGGTGTCATAAAAACGAAAACCATAGCTGAGTAGATTCTTCGATTGGCTGATCCGAGCCTGTTTACTTGGCGTGCCCATCACCACCGAGATAAGGCGCATTCTTCCTTCTTTGGCCGAACTCACCAAGCTGTATCCCGCATTGCTGGTGTAGCCGGTTTTTCCCCCGTCGACATCAATGGAATTGTCCCACAGCAATTTATTGCGGTTGTACTGTGTAATGTCGTTCCACTTGAAGACTTTCTCACTGTATAGCGCATACACATCAGGAACATCGCTGATGATCGACTGCATGAGTTTTGCCATATCGGTTGGTGAGGTTTGGATGCCATCACTATCAAGACCATGGGAGTTCACAAAATAGGTGTCTTGCAGTCCTAATTTCTCCGCCCAACCATTCATCAAGGCGACAAAGCCGCGTTCACTGCCTGCAACATGCTCAGCCAGTGCAACACACGCATCATTTCCTGATTGGATGATCACGCCGCGCATTAAGTTCGCAACACTAATTTCATCTTTCGGTTTGATGAACATTTTAGAAGAACCGGGAAACTTGGCCGACCACGCGTTTTCGCTCACGGTGACAACATCATCCCATTTCAAACGCCCCGCTTTGATTTCTTGTCCAACTACATAAGCGGTCATCAACTTGGTTAAACTCGCCGGAGCAAGGCCTGCTCGCCCGTTATGCTCGGCAATAATGGCACCGGATTGAAAGTCCATTAATACGTAACCTTTTGCCTGTAACTGAGGTGGGTTGGGCGTAACAACGGCAAAAGTAGGTACGCTTATTAAACAAGTCACAATTGTCCATCGAGCCAGTGACACTTTCATCCGACTTCCTCCATGCTCTTACTTTGTCGCAACTCTATTGAGCATAGCTCACTCAACCAGTTGCACCAGTCGCTAATCGTTTCATTTTCTTGAACTTACATTGATTTGACCAAGGTATAGAACTGAAGAGGCGATTGGGAAATAGCATTGGTTCTTCATGCCATTCGCAGTAAAGTAGCGCTACCCCTCAATAAGGAAATAAAGATAACAATGAACGCTCAATCATTTATCGACGCAGGATTGCATTACACTCCCCACAGCTTTACCGTTCCTCTGGATTACCAAGACGCGAGTAAAGGCACCATTGAAGTCTTCGCCCGTGCGGTTTGCCTAGTCGGCGATGAAGAATCGACCAAACCTTGGTTGGTTTACTTTCAGGGCGGGCCGGGCTTTCCCTCTCCGCGTCAAAACGGCAATAGCGGCTGGGTAAAGCGCGCGCTGCAAGAGTACCGAGTTTTGCTTCTCGACCAGCGCGGTACGGGCAACAGCAGCGTAATTAATCATCAGACGCTTGCTCACCTCACGCCAGAGCAACAAGCAGACTACTTGAGCCACTTCCGAGCGGATAACATCGTGCGCGACGCGGAATACATTCGTGAGCAATTTGGCGTCGAAAAATGGGCGATCTTAGGTCAAAGCTTTGGTGGTTTTTGTTCCCTCACCTATTTGTCTTTGTTCCCAGACAGCTTGCTGCAAAGCTACATCACGGGTGGCGTGCCATCAGTCTCGCGTCATGCCGACGATGTGTATGAAGCCACCTTCAAACGCACCATGGAGAAAAACCAAGCATTCTTCCAACAATTTCCCAATGCACAGCAACTTTGCCAAAACATTGCGAATCACTTGCTAGAAAATGAAGAGTACCTACCAAATGGTCAACGCTTCACGGTGGAACAATTTCAACAAATCGGCATCAACTTTGGTGTGAGTGATACTTTCTTACCAACTTACTATTGGCTAGAAAGCGCGTTGATTGAAGTGAACGGCAAACCACAACTTCGTTATGAGTTCTTAAACGATATGTTGGCGCAGCAAAACTTCCAAACCAACCCGATCTACGCCATTTTGCATGAATCGATTTACTGTCAAAGCTTCGCGTCGAATTGGAGTGCGCACCGCGTTCGCCAAACCCGATCAGAGTTTAATTATGAATCTGGCAAGCCATTTTACTTTACGGGGGAAATGGTCTTCCCATGGATGTTCGACCAATACGTTAACCTCAAGCCACTAAAAGACACCGCAGAAATATTGGCAGCGAAAGAAGATTGGGCTGCGCTGTACGATCAAACACAATTGGCTCAAAACAAAGTGCCTGTCAGTTGCGCCGTTTACGCCGATGATATGTTTGTTGAAATGGATATCAGTCGAGAGACGCTCGCGTTAATACCAAATTCAAAAGCGTGGATCACCAATGAGTACGAGCACAACGGTTTACGTGCCGACGGTGAACGCATTCTCGACAGGCTCATTGCCATGGGTAAACAGACCGCAGCTGCGTTGAAATAAGCAGGACAGACGTTAGAAATACGCCTTTTTAGTATTTGATGAAAAGGCGTTTATAGCGGTTTATGAACAATGGCGATCAGTCATTCACTCTTTGTCCCTAAACCTTTATCCCTCACCACCTCATGTATAAAACTGCGACATGTCCTTTCCTTGTCAATTACTCCGGTGATTACTTGGTGCTTCTTGCGCCTAACTTTTTTGAAGGGCCCAAAACAGCATAAATTTAAACCAAAAGTATCGGCTCCAACCTACCTAACCCACTATAATTAATGCTTATAATTTGAACACATAGCGGCTTCACCTGCGGACATGCTCCCCCTATCAAAGACCGCCAGGCCCCGCCTACTCATAATATCCGTATAATTTGTCCGTATTTCCGACTGGTTTAGTCAGGTATACTTCGTGCCGCTAAAATTTTAAGGTCGTTGACCACCTGTATTTTTAAAGGAAACCTCATGAGTCAGTATGTAGTTTGTGCGCTGTACAAGTTTGTTGAGCTGAATAACTATCAAGAGCTACGCGAGCCATTATTTGCGTTGATGGAAAAACACCATATTCGCGGAACATTACTACTGGCAAGTGAAGGTATCAACGGTACTGTTGCATCTGATCGTGCAGGTATTGATACGCTACTGGAGTGGCTAAACAACGAACCTCGTTTGACTGGCACCGTATACAAAGAGTCGTATTCTGAGACCCAGCCATTCAATCGCACCAAAGTGAAACTGAAAAAAGAGATCGTAACATTAGGTGTTGAAGGTATAGACCCTCGCCACGTAGTGGGTACTTACGTGAAACCTCAAGAGTGGAACGATCTTATTGCTGATCCTGAAGTGTTTGTTGTCGATACACGTAATGATTACGAAATCGAGATCGGGACATTCAAAGGCGCTGTAAACCCAAATACTGAAACCTTTCGTGAATTCCCAGACTATGTAAAAGAAAACATGGACCCGGCAAAACACAAGAAAGTTGCGATGTTCTGTACCGGTGGTATCCGCTGCGAAAAATCAACGGCTTACATGAAAGAACAGGGCTTTGATGAGGTCTACCACCTAGAAGGCGGCATTCTTAAATATCTTGAAGAAGTTCCTCAAGAAGAGAGCATGTGGGAAGGCGATTGTTACGTATTTGACGGTCGTGTTGCAGTGAACCACCAGCTAGAAAAAGCAGATTACGATTTATGTAACGCTTGTCGTCTACCGATCACTGAAGAAGACAAACAGTCAGAATTGTTCGAGCAAGGCGTGAGCTGTCCAAAATGTCACGGCACACACTCAGAAGAACAAATTGCTCGATTCCGCGAGCGTGAAAAACAAGTTGTTCTTGCAGAGCAGCGAGGCGAGCAGCATGTTGGTGGTGAAAGTGCCAAGCAAAGAGAAGCCCGACGTGCCGCTAAGTACGCGCAAAAAGAAGCGCAGCGTAAACAAGACTAAGCCCAACTCTCCTTATATTTAGCGAGCTGCCGTAAGGTGGCTCGCTTTTACTACGCACCAATACTCTTTCAATACAATTTTGTATCCCTCACCAATACCTCTAGTTGATTGTCTCTTTTGCCTTCGGGTAGCCCCACCATTTCATCATAAGCACTTTGATGCACTAGAACCTGCTTATTTGCTTTGATATTCCTACACTTCTTTTGCATCTCGATCAGGGAATGAGCCCTCAAAAAGATACCGTTGTCATCAGTGATAAATTGCGCTTCTCCATCAATCACGACAGATGCCTGGTACAATGCGAGATCAAGCGAATGAATGACCAATTTGTCTACATAGAAGTATTTTTGTAACTTACTCAATGGTATTGCCATGTGTCACCTCCCTGAAAGTTACCTCTACGTTTTGTAGAATAAAACCGATCATTGGATGAGATTTCTTCGGTTTACTTGCGTACAACATCGGAAACAAAGAGGATTCCGATGCAAACAATCAATGTCGTGTGGTTAAAGCGAGATTTAAGGCTGACTGACCATCAACCACTAACTCAAGCATTATCAACAAAGCACCCAACTGTGCTTTTGTATATTGTTGAACCATTGCTATTGAACAACCCACACTATTCTGAGCGCCACTGGCGATTTGTTTGGCAATCACTGCAAGACATGGATGAAACGCTCAAAGCGTATGGGCATCGAATCACGGTGCTGTTTGACGATGCCTTAGCATGTTTCCAATCAATTCAAGCGCAATATCAAATCAACGCTGTTTTTTCTCACCAAGAAATAGGACTCAACTGCACCTTTGAACGAGACCGACAAGTTGCCGCTTGGCTGTATGAGCAGAACATCGACTGGTTTGAATTCGAACACGGTGCTGTAATCAGAGGTGCAATAAACCGGCAAGGTTGGGACAAACATTGGGACTCTGTCATGAGAGCCTCAATAAGCCCTATTGAGCTCCAAACCGACTTATTGCATTCATTGGATGCAGAAGCTCTCGGCTGTTCGTTTTCGCCACCATCATCCTGGCTATCAAAATGCAAAGGAATGCAAACGGGAGGAAGCCGGCTCGCTTGGAAAACACTAGAGGACTTTTTCCATCGTCGAGGTCGTGATTACTATCGAAGTATTTCTAGTCCCACAGCCTCACGCACAGCCTGTACTCGACTTTCTCCATACCTCGCTTGGGGTAACATATCCTTGCGTGAAGTTTATCAATACCTTTTGAAACACTGGCAAGTCGCTGGATTTCGTCGCAGCTTAATTGCATTGTCTTCACGGCTTCATTGGCACTGTCACTTCATCCAAAAATTCGAATCGGAATACGACATGGAGTTTTACTGCGTTAATCGGGCTTACGAACCATTGATTAGACAAAGTAGTACTTTCGATGAAGAAAAGTTAGCAGCATGGAAATCCGGGCATACTGGCGTACCTTTGATTGATGCCTGCATGCGCTGTTTGCACCACACTGGTTACATTAACTTTCGCATGCGTGCCATGCTGGTTAGCTTTCTTACTCACCACATGAACATGGATTGGCGAGTAGGTGTAACGCATTTAGCGCAACTGTTTCTCGACTTTGAGCCTGGAATTCATTACCCACAATTCCAAATGCAAGCAGGAGTAACCGGGACTAACACAATCCGTATTTATAATCCGATCAAGCAAGCCCAAGAACATGATCCTAACGGTACGTTCATCTACAAGTGGGTACCTGAGTTACAAATGGTTCCTCCCCCTCTTTTATTCGAGCCCTGGACAATGACCCAGATGGAAGCTGTCATGTATCAATTGCAGCCAGATAGCCGTTACCTTGCACCTTTTATCGCACCAGACAAAGCAGCTAAGGCAGCAAGAGAGCGCTTATGGACGTGGCGGAAACGAGCTGATGTGAAACAAGAAGGCAGACGAATTCTTGCGCGACATGTTAGACCCTCAAAAGAAAGTAGGACGCGATGATCATCTTTCAATCACGATGCGTACAAATGCAAACACACTCCAGGGAACCCGTTGTACCCTCAACTAGTAAGGAACACATTATGTTCAAACGTATCTTAGTTATCGCGGCGACACTGATGGCGACATTATCTTTTATGCTCCCCGTTCAGGCTCATGAGCATGGCATGATGAAAGCCGATATTGTCGACGTTGCCGCTGAAAATGGCTCTTTCAATACGCTTGTTGCTGCGGTGAAAGCAGCGGGCCTGGTTGACACTCTCAAAGGGGAAGGCCCATTTACTGTTTTTGCACCAACGGATGACGCTTTTGCAAAACTGCCAGACGGCACAGTCGACATGCTCTTAATGCCGGAAAACAAAGACAAGTTAGTATCTGTTTTGACTTATCACGTCGTCCCAGGGAAAGTGATGGCTGCCGATTTTGTTAAGCTAGACAAAGCGACTACGGTTCAGGGGCAAGATGTGATGATTAAAACCATGGGCGATAAAGTCATGGTTAACGATGCAAATGTCATCGCAACCGATGTGAAAGCTAAAAACGGTGTCATTCACGTGATTGATACTGTCATTATGCCGAAATAACACCATCCAGAGGGCGGTACACTCCGCCCTTTAGACAGAACTTCTTCCACCCTTAGCACGATTCCTCTCCATTTATCCCCAACAAACCTCCATTCATTCTCCATGATTATTAATAAGATAAAAACAAAATTAAAATCAATATCTTGCAATACGATACTGCATAATATTGACGAGGTTAAGATATCGTTATCTTTCAATTTGAGAACAGGATTCCATGTCAGTGACGTTTACTTTTCCACATGTAAATTCTTAAGCTAAATTTTGGCTGCTCAATCACATTTCGGCAAACCATTCGAAAGGGTGGGACGCAAAGCTTCCGGTCTGTCAGCATTTAAAAATCTAAAAGAATGCTCATGATAGCGGGGTTACCATGACTCAGTGTTACAGAAGTCCAATTTCTGTAGCGTTGCTTTATGCTCAGCATGCGCCGGGGTGTGACATTAGTTTGTCAGCCATAACAGAGGACATGTGATGAAATCATTTCCAACCAAATCCGTACTCGCGTTAGCACTTGCAAGCATTAGCTCAGGTGCTGCGGCTCACGGTTATGTATCAGAAACCAATGGTGGTGTCGCTGCAAGTCGCTCGGCACTATGTAAGTATCCATCGCCAGATACTAACGAAAAAAATAATAACTGCGGTGCGATTCAATATGAACCGCAAAGCGTTGAAGGCCCTGATGGCTTTCCCGAAACAGGGCCTCGCGATGGTAAAATAGCGAGTGCCGAAACCGCTTTAGCAGCTGCCCTTGATGAGCAAACTGCCGACCGTTGGGTAAAACGCCCTATTCAAGCAGGTACACAAACTTTTGAATGGACATTTACCGCTAACCACGTGACGCGCGACTGGAAATATTACATCACCAAGCCTGATTGGAACCCAAACGCTTCACTATCACGAGACTCTTTTGATCTAACTCCTTTCTGTGTCGTCGACGGCAATATGGTTCAACCCCCGAAACAGGTAAGCCATCAATGTAATGTGCCTACTCGCGAGGGATACCATGTCATCCTGGCAGTATGGGATGTTGGCGACACTGCAGCCTCATTTTATAACGTGATCGATGTGAAATTTGATGGTGGCAGTCCCGTTATTCCAGATTGGAAGCAAGGCGGTCAAATTATTCCTACAATGGATTTAAATATTGGGGATTCGGTTTATACACGCGTATTTGATCAAGCAGGTGAAAACGTGGCGTATAGAACTGAACTAGAAATTACCGATGCAGCAATGGGCCAAGCGAAAAACTGGTCTTACGCACTCGCGACTAAGCTAAACCAAGAACAAGCAAAACTGCAAGCCGGGCAGTATGCAGAGGATAAATTCACTCCTGTTTATGGTACTAATCCGGTGTATCTGCAAGCAAATAGCGGCCTTGAGCGAGTAGAGATCGGCTATAACATTGAAACTCCTGTTCCAGAATACTCACTCACAGTAGATGGCTTAGCAGACGAGTATATCATTGAGTCAACACCGACAACGTTGGATCTGACACTAACTTCTGAAGGCGATTTAAATGCAGAACTCACCGTTTACAATCACCATCGCGAACCACTTGCAAGTTAGGCAAACGAAATGAAAGACGGCTCGGTAGAGGCGATATCGCTCGCTTTAAGTAAATCGGAGCCGGGTCACCATATGCTCGTGACACGTATTAAGGATAAAGATGGCAACTTGGTGGATCAGCAAACACTCGACTTTCACTTAAAAGAAGAGTCAGTTACTCCGCCACCATCTGGTGAGTACGATTTTGTCTTCCCTGAAGGACTATCTAGCTACACGGCGGGCACAAAAGTGCTTGCCAGCGACGGGGGCATTTATCAATGTAAACCTTTCCCATACTCTGGTTACTGTATGCAGTGGAAAGAAAGCGCAAACCATTACGAGCCTGGAATAGGTTCACACTGGCAGATGGCTTGGGATAAAGTCAACTAAATCACCCTTTTGAACGTTAAGTAAAAAGAGCCTCACTATGAGGCTCTTTTATAATCAAACGCAAAAATGACAATTTTCCCGGTCTAAACCATAAACACCAGATAAACTAGTGAGATGCGCTCGCCCCTCAATCAGCCCCATTTCATACCCTTCTAGTAAAACGGATTGTCGCATTGATAAGCGCTGAACATGAAAATTATCTGGTGGGGCAATTACCCTAACATGTGTTCCTGGTGGAGGGTTACGAATAAACTCCAATGATTGATTATAGTTATCTGCACGTCTTAACATCGCATCCGCCATTTTGGGGTGCTCCGCAAAAAGTTTCTTCATCAGCCATGTGGTCTTAACTGGCTTTTTGGCATAATTCAGTGGGTGAGAGAGTACTACGGTTATGTCGCGAGCCCCTCGACGATAAGCCTCACGCACTGGGATAGAGTCAGCGACCCCACCATCGGTATAACAACCGCCAGAAAAACAAGGGGTATGCTTGTAGGCAATCGGTAATGCTGTTGTCGCTTCAATCGCATGGTGAAAATTATCACGTGTCACGCGATAGTAATCTGCCTGCCCTGTATCTACATTTGTTGTCGCTGCGAGAAAAGGAACGCCATTAAACAGTTTATTTTCATCGACGGGATACAAGCGATTAGATTCTTCAAACAACCACTTCACATCGATGAGGTCCCCACCTTTAACGAAGCGAGTCGGGTCAAAAAAGCGTTTACTTGTGACCAGCTTAGTAATGACGTTAATACTGCGATGCGGGTAGTCGGTCAAATACCCAATCAAATTTGATGCACCAGCAGATACACCGATTGCAAAATCAAACGGTTTATAACTCTGCTCTAAAAACGCATCTAACACTCCGCTTGCGAAGACGCCTCGCATCGCGCCACCTTCTACTACAATTGCTTTTGTTGCCATATTTCCCCCATTCTCCTTGCCAAAAGAGTAATGAAATTCGTGCAATCACAACAATTGAATATTCTTATTATTGAAATAGGTGAAGTCTATTTATTTCTCTCTTAGAAAATGAAAACTAAAGTTCAAAAAATCCGTACCCGTTAGAAATGTAATTGCGGGCTTAACCAAGGTGGCAAGGTCTAAGAGAAATCTAGGAGAAAACCGTTTTATAGGCTTCGCCCGCGCCATCAATGAACATTTGAGTACCAATAACCGCTAGAATTAAGCCCATCATTTTAGTCACAACATTTAGAGCACTTGGTCCAACCGCTTTGACCAATTTGTCTCCAAACAAAAACAGTACATAGGTGATCACACAAAGGACAGCGAAAGAAACGATAGTAATAATGGTTTGATCGAAACCACCCGCTGTCGCAAAGTTCATCGCGGTAGCAATCGTTCCAGGCCCAGCTAATATTGGCATCGCCAGTGGAGACACTGCAATACTCAATGCCGCCCGTTGCTGAGCTGGTGAATACGCCTTCTCTTTGGTTTTTTGATGCGTCGAATCACCTTGAAGCATGTTAAAACCTATCAAAAACACCAAAATACCGCCTGTTATTCGCAATGCATAAAGCGTGATACCAAACAAATCAAAAATTAACTTACCGGCAATAGAAAATATCGCGATGATAATAAATGCAATAAAAACCGAGCGGAGCGCAATGGAACGGATGGTTTCTTTATCTTCATCAGCAGTTAAACTCAAAAAGATGGGAATATTGGCGATAGGGTTCATGATGGCAAAGAAGCCCATAAACACCGTAACTGTATGAACAATGAGTTCTTTCATATTTTCCACTGCATTTAAATTATTGATTCTAAAAACAGTATATACGCTCTCAAACAGAAAGAGTGGTGTATTCTCGATTCGCCTTCACACTTATGCGCCAAGCATTGTTTTTCTTTTGAGATAGTTTACCGACTCATCAAATGTCGCTAAGGTGAGTCTTCAGCCTTTACACGTAACAGGGGATGTTAAGTCACCATGAACAGCACGATTCAAACAATTCTCAATCACCGCTCAATTCGAAAATTCACCTCACAACCGATTGAGAGCGAACAATTAGATGCCATTCTTCAAGCCGGCCTTGCGGCGTCCTCATCAAGCATGTTGCAAGTCGTTTCAATTATCCGCGTGACCGACAAAGAAAAACGTACACTATTAGCTCAATATGCCGGAAATCAAGGGTACGTTGAAAGCGCGGCTGAGTTTTTGGTGTTTTGTATTGATTACCAGCGCCATGCCAGTATCAACCCAGATGTTCAAGCTGATTTTACCGAGTTAACGCTAATAGGCGCTGTAGACTCGGGGATCATGGCACAAAATTGCTTGCTTGCGGCGGAGTCGATGGGACTAGGAGGCGTGTATATTGGTGGTTTACGAAACAATGCCCCAAAAGTAGACGAATTATTAGGTTTACCTAAAAATACCGCCATTTTATTTGGTATGTGTCTTGGTCATCCAGATCAAGCCCCTGAAGTAAAACCTCGCCTACCTAAGCATGTCGTGGTGCATGAGAATCAGTATCAAGACCTAAACTTGGATGATATTCAGACGTATGACCAAACCATGCAAAACTACTATGCAAACCGTTCGAGCAATCAAAAACAGAGTACTTGGTCGCAAGAAGTCACCAGTAAACTGGCTGGCGAATCACGTCCGCACATCCTTCCGTATTTGAATGGGAAGGGGTTAGCGAAGAAGTGACCATGTCGAAAGACAACAAAACAAAAAAGAGACATGAGTCACATTTTTAATAATCCCATTTAATACAACGAGATAATTAGTCGGTAGACTTTCTTGGTTGTATTTTAGAAAGAAAACACTACATATAGAGCTAATAAACAAAATTTGAGCTAATTGAACAAGTTTTTTATCCGCAATATGAAATCTTGTAAGTGAAAACATAAAAATACGATATTTATTTGGACACTTGCTGCATTACTGTCTATTGCTCTAACCATTGAAATTCATTAGAGTTCATGCTTCCAGATGCAATCAATCCCTTATTGGGCACTTTATAAATAGAAGAAGGTGGTGCTTATAAGGTTATGTTGTGAAGTCTTTTCTGGAAAAGAATGTTGCTACCAGCAACTCGCTCTTTACGTCAGATGAATGAAAAAACATGAATTTCAAACATAAAAAGCTAGCTAGTTTAGTGCTTTCCTCAGTACTTCTTTCTGGATGTACTGTACCCGGTAGTCACCTTTCCACAGATGGAAAAAACTTCGTCGAAGACAGCAATGTTAGTCGCACTTCTGATTTCAATGTTTTTCCACTTACACTTGATAAAGTATCTCAACTTAAAAGTTTGGGGATAGAAGCCAAATCCAACCCTGAACTAGATCGCCAACTTAACGCTTATGAGTATGAGGTTGGCCCTGGAGATATACTAAACATTACTATTTGGGATCACCCAGAACTAACTATTCCTGCTGGTTCTTATCGCAGCTCTGCTGAAGCGGGGAACTGGGTACATGCTGATGGTACTATCTTCTATCCATATATAGGTATTGTTGAAGTTGCGGGTAAAAACGTTCGTCAAATTCGTGCTGATATTTCTCGCCGATTAGCAAAGTACATAGAAAGTCCTCAAGTGGATGTCAGCGTAGCAGCTTTTCGTTCGAAAAAATCCTACATTACTGGTGAAGTAAGTAATCCTGGACAACAACCAATCACCAACATCCCACTCACCTTGTTAGATGCAATTAACCGTGCAGGTGGATTAGCCGAAAACGCCGACTGGAAAAATGTAACACTGACAAGAAACGGCATAGTTGAAAACATATCTCTTTATGCGCTGATGCAAGAAGGCGACCTCACTGAAAATAGGCTACTTCAACCAGGTGATATCATCCATGTGCCAAGAAATGATTCACAAAAGGTTTTCGTTATGGGTGAAGTTAACGATCCTAAACTACTGAAAATAGATCGCGCTGGCATGAGCCTTACGGAAGCTCTGAGCAACGTTGGCGGTATTAATCAGATATCAGCGGATGCGACAGGTGTATTCGTAATTAGGAGGTCACAAGACGCAGGTTCACTGGGCGACATATATCAACTTGATGTCTCCGATGCGGCAGCGCTCGTTATTGGTACTGAATTTGCTCTGAAACCGTATGACATCGTTTATGTCACTGCGGCGCCTATCAGTCGTTGGAATCGCGTTATTGCACAACTAGTACCTACCATCTCAGGCTTCAATGAACTTACAGAAGGCGTCCTTCGAGTCAGGACTTGGCCATAGAAAAAGCATTCTGAAGGGCTTGTTTGAACATAAACAAGTCATTCAAACGTTGTCTATAAGGAGCAAAACATGTTTTCGAACATTCTTGTCGTGTGTGTAGGTAATATTTGTCGTTCCCCCACAGGAGAGCGGTTACTACAGCAACTACTCCCAAATAAACAGATTTCTTCGGCGGGTATTGCCGTAGAAAAAAGTCGCCTAACCGGAAAGCCAGCAGATGAAACCGCCAGACTTGTCGCGTCAGAACGTGGTATCTACCTGCTAGACCACAAAGCACAGCAGCTAACCGCTCAGTTGTGCGCAAAGCAAGACCTAATATTGGTGATGGAACAAGGTCATATCGATGCTTTGACGGAGCTGGTACCGGAGGCTAGAGGTAAAGCAATGTTATTTGGTCACTGGATAGGTTCCGTGGATATTCCAGATCCATACAGACAGAGTAGAGAAGCCTTTGAGCATGCATTATCTCTGATTGAAAATGCTGCTCATGCATGGGCAAAAAAAATATAAATTCAGATCACTTGGCGAAATAAAAAATAATGGCTAACCAAACAATACAATCATCTGCTCTTGCTGATGATGAGATCGACCTAGGCAAGCTCTTCGGCATATTGATAGACGCGAAATGGTTTATCATCAGCATTACACTCTTTTTTGCAACATTAGGTATCGCGGTCGCGTTGCTATCAACTCCGATTTACAAAGCCGACGCGTTAATACAAATCGAAAAGAAGAGTTCAGGTGGTATCTCGGCGATGGTCGGTGACATGGGAGAACTCTTTTCTGCCGAATCATCTGCAACTACAGAAATTGAAATAATTAAATCGAGAATGATTCTTGGCGATACCGTTGATAAGTTTAACTTAACAACCATTGCCACTCCTGATTACTTACCTTTTGTTGGTAAAGGTCTAGCACGAATCAACGGTACTCAAAACTACATTTCTTTGACCACGTTTGAAGTACCTCGAACGGCTAGAGGATTATCTCATCAACTGATTGCTACAGACATCGAGAAAGGTCAATTCAGCTTGATGCTTGAAGACCAAATGGTACTTTCTGGTTCAGTTGGTCAACTGATTGAGATGAATGGCTATCGTGTAAAAGTGAACCAGCTCAATGCTCAAAATGAAGATACTTTTACAATAAGTAAAATAAGCAAGTTAGATGCTATCAACAAGTTAGCCTCACAACTTTCTATTTCAGAGAGAGGTAGCCAAACAGGTATTGTATCTCTAAGCATTGAAGGTGAATACCCAGACCACAATCAGCTTGTTTTAAATGATGTTGTTCAAAACTATTTTTTGCAGAATGTTAGAAGAAACTCAGCTGAAGCTGAGCAGAGCCTCAACTTCCTTAAAGGTCATTTACCCGAGATTAAGGACAAGCTAACTATTTCAGAAGATACATTGAACAGTTTTAGACAAGAAAACGAATCTATCGATTTAAATCTCGAAGCACAATCGACTCTAAAAGTGATGGTGGCACTTGAAGCCCAACTTAATGAGCTAACATTTAAAGAAAGTGAAATCAGTCAAAAATTCACCCAAGACCACCCAGCTTATAAATCGCTGTTAGACAAACGTCAGACATTACTGCAAGAGAAAGAGCGTCTTAACAAACAAGTTCAAAAACTGCCAAAAACACAGCGCGAAGTCTTGCGTATGACTCGTGATGTCGAAGTAAACCAGCAAATCTACATCCAACTTTTGAATAAAGTTCAAGAGCTAAATATCATAAAAGCTGGCACCGTGGGTAATGTGCGTATTATTGACAATGCACAATCTTACGCCGTTCCTATTAAACCAAAAAAACCTTTGATTGTGGTTTTGGCTACTCTTCTTGGAGGCATGGTAGCTGTCGCATTTGTTCTGGTAAAAACCGCGTTTCATCGTGGAGTGACTTCTCCTGATGTAATTGAGCAAACTGGAATATCTGTATATGCAAGTGTTCCTAAATCGGCACAACAATTGGAAGTCGCGAACAAGCTAAAACGCAAAAACAACAAAGACTTACTTCTTTTAGCAAATGCCAATCCAGCAGATCTATCAATTGAAGCACTACGTGGACTTCGAACCAGCTTACACTTCGCAATGTTGGAAGCCAAAAACAATGTCTTAATGATTTCAGGCCCAGCGCCTTCCATTGGTAAGACGTTCGTATCAACTAACTTTGCTGCCGTTGCGGCTAAAACGGGTCAAAAAGTCCTTTTGGTGGATGCTGACATGCGAAAAGGTTATTTACAGCAATGTTTTGGCCTCACAGCAGAGCAAGGGTTATCTGACTTACTAAGTGGAAAAATTGATCGAGCAACCGCAATCAAGCCAAGTCAAGTTGAAAACTTGGATGTGGTTACTCGTGGTCAAGTACCACCAAATCCATCAGAGCTTTTGATGCATCCACGATTTGTTGAATTTGTAGAACAAGTATCAAAAGAATACGATCTAGTCATCATCGATACGCCGCCTGTACTCGCAGTTACCGACCCAAGCATTGTTGGCGCGCTTGCAGGAACAACTCTGATGGTCGCTCGTTTTGATCAAACGACTTTGAAGGAGATTGAAGTCGCGCAAGGTCGCTTCGAGCAATCAGGCGTTGAAGTTAAAGGTGTGATTCTCAATGCAGTTGAGAAAAAAGCATCTAACTCATACGGCTATGGATACGGCTACTATAACTACGCGTACAAAAGCGAATCATAACTTGAATTTAGATCGCTAATTAAACCAAATATGACAAAGCCCTGCTAGAAACAGCAGGGCTTTTTCTATTGCACTCTTAATTGCTTGTACGTAATCAAACTAAGCAAGACAAAGAATATTGGGTCACTCCAACCAAAACCGACAAATACTCCGATAATGCCGGCATAGGTAGTAATCACTGCCCCTAAGCCATTAGTAATCAATAATGCTTTAAACATCTGTTTCGCAGTATGCCCTGATTCCACATTACGTAACATCAAACTCACCGCTGCGATTCCACCTAAAAAGATCGAAGTATGCTGCGATAAAAACAGCGCGTACTGGTCGTTAATTTGTACTCCATACATCGGCCACATTATGGTTGGTACAAAAAACAACGCAAAAGCGAATACCGTATATACGACACCATGAACGGTTAGAAAAGTGCGGTTGGTCATCATCTCCTTATCCTCTAATAGGCCCTTGATTGAGCGTCGTTAACGGCACATTGATATCGAAAATTTGACCTCGTACTTCGACTACGCCCATTTTTCGTAAGCGTGCGGCATGCATTTCGAGATAAGCTTGCGCCGTGGCTTCATCTTCAAAAAGATAGATACCACCACCGAGTTTGTCTTTTTCGCTTTCCGTCCAGATTTTCCAAATCATGCCCGGCTCTTGGTTAATCGACTTAGCTAAGTCGACCAGAGCATTCGACATCTCGTCACCAAACGGACCATGAAATTCAAAATCAACTTGCAATAATTTCGCCATCTTGAGTCTCCTCTTCTTATTGACTCGTTTTCGATGACAAGATTATTACCTTTATAAAACTGACAGAAAAGTTCATAATTTCGCCATTAACTGTCTAAAAAATTGACTCATGAGACTAAAAACGACCTTAGAACAATGGCAAACGCTACAAGCGATTAATCAAGAAGGCAGCATTCAATCCGCAGCTTTACTGCTCAACAAGAGCCATACCACATTGATCTACTCGGTGAGGAAGTTAGAAGACCAACTTGGTATTCAACTTATCGAAGTACGAGGGCGCAAAGCGGGTTTGACAGAGCACGGCAAAACCATGCTGCGTCGTGCACAATCCATGCTTGAACAAGCGCGGGAACTAGAAGTCATCAGCGAGCAGTTAAAAAGTGGGGGTGGAATCTCAAATCACGGTCGCAGTAGATCATCTTTGTGACCCTTCTTGGCTTTATGCACCACTCAGTCAATTTTTGGAGGACAACAACACGACCTCCGTTCAAGTGGTTGAAACGTCACTGAGCAAAACAACCGAAATGGTCGTAAATGAGCTCGCTGACATCGCAATCATCAACTTACCGATAACCAACTACCCTGCCGAAGCATTTGGCGTAACAACCATGCTGCCTGTAATCGCAGCACACCATCCACTCGCTAAAAAGCCGCATGTTTCCATCGACGATTTTGCAACCACCAGCCAAATTGTCATCCGTGACTTAGGTGATTCAGACAAAACGAAAAGAGATGTGGGTTGGTTACGCGCACGTCAGCGTATTACCGTCGATAACTTCGACCACGCTTTTCACGCCGTAGAGCAAGGCGTTGGGTTTTGTCGGCTACCAGCGCACTTAGTCTCAGCCCGAAAGAGCGATAAAATTAAAGTATTGGAGCTCGAACACTCCCATCAATATCAAGTTGCGCTGCACCTCACTTTGCCCAAAGGAGCCAAAAGTGGTCCTGCGACTCAAGCGCTTTATCGTATTTTACTCAAAAGTGTAGAAACTCGAGTCTAGCAACAGTGGTATTGAGTTGAATCGCTAGTGTTATCGCCTATTGATTCTCCCTAAACATAGAGAAACGGCCATTTTGTGACGCTACACTCTCACAAAAGGTTGCACGAAGGATAGCGACCACCTACTATCACTCTGCTCATGCCTAAAGCACCCAACACTCGCGGAAAGAACTCGGTTCACGGCAATATCCTCACCTGCTTGGTTTAGCAGGCACAATCTGTTTTTACCTTCTTTTTAGCTTCTATTTAGGCGAGTGTGGAAGAAATAAGAAAGGTGAAATATGAACTCTACAAATAGCTTCTCGATCAATATCAATCAGCAAAAATCCATTGCTAAAAAAAGGCTCAAAGCTATCCGCCTATACGATGACGCCACGTTGGAGTTAGTTAAGCGATTTCACTCCAAACCAGAATCTTTGGCTCCCAATACAATTCAATTGGCTGACGTTCAACATGCACTCGCAAGAGAACTGGGCTTATCCAGTTGGAGTAAACTAAAAGCTCATGTCGAAGAGCTAGAAGCGCACAAACTAGCCATCAAAGAACAAAAACCGCCCCTAGATGCAAAAGTAAAAACGCTACACGTTCGTTGTGGCCACGACATTCAACAACAACTTAAAGCCAGCGGATTTGAAGGGACATTTTTAGCCCTGATCGATCCGCTTTGTATTGGCCCCATACCAGCAACACCGCAGAACTTCCTTGCCATTCGTGCCCAATATGTCGTAGAGACTCTGCTGCCCGTGATGAAGCGTGAAGACTCGGTTCAAGATATAGTCACATTGGAACAATCAAACCTCGATCTGTTGCAAAGTGATGTATTTGAACGAATCGTCTTTTGGGTCGAACATGACAGTTATGATCAATTGATGCTAATTCGTGCTCTAACACAGTTAGAGAATGTAAAGAATAAAGTGATAGAGATCATTGAGTTGAACCAGTTCCCGGGCACTGAACGATTCATCGGCTTTGGGCAGTTGCCTGAAGAAGCTATTCGTTCTTGTTGGCGATACCGTAAACCTGTGACAGCAAAATTATTCAGTCAGGCTAAACGGTGTTGGCACGCTATTACATCACCGACACCTATTTCCATAGTTAATTTGATTCAGCAGCATAACCTGGATTGCTTGCCCAATATATTCAACGTGCTTAAACGCCATTTGCAAGAGTTACCTAATTCACAAACTGGATTGAGCTTGACACAACACCTCGCACTAAAGGTTTTGAGCTCGCAAAATCGTTCAATTCCCATCAAAGATTGGTTTGAGCAATATCAACAACTAGAACCTCTTCCTTACCTAGGAGACGTGATGTTTTACGCGTTACTCCTCCCTCTAGCACAGTGTCAAACACATTTGATCACGATTGAGTCACGTGAAAGGCACTGGTGGGAACAAAGCGTCCGTATCACTGAGGCTGGCAAGCAGTGTTTGGAAGGCTTAATACGAGCGAAACAATGCTATTGGGTTGGAGGGATTAAAAATACCAGTCAAAGTTATTGGAGCTGGGATCACCTCCAACTAACTACACTTGCCAACCATCATTGAGTTGACAAATATGAAAGCATAAAGGGTTCGTTGGCTCTGATGAACACTCAATACTAAATTATCCCTAAAGAAGCGACCGCTAGTCTGAATACAACTTAAATAGTTATGCAGAAATGCATCCACTCAAAGAGAGTATGCACTCTATCTCTTATTAGAATTTATTGTAAATCCTCTTTGTTATCGGTTGTATATTCGATAAAAGTGTTAAAATACAAACTTTTTATCCAGCCAATTCGTTAATATTTGGTTAAAATTCCATTTTTATTAGTGATAAAGTTCACATCTATTAACCATTTAGAGGATTATTCTTTCGTATTTTCTCACTCCGCTGCTAATCTGCTCGCCGCTTTGAAGTGAACTCAAGGTGCATAACTATAAGGAGTGTTCTCATGAATACCAAGAAACCGATGTCGCTTACCAGCCGCGTAATTTTAGGTATGGTTGCGGGTATCTTGACAGGATTTGCAATTCGCACACTTTTTGCCGACAACGGATTTGTCGACGCATACATTGTTAATGGATTATTCGAAGTTGGTGGACAGATCTTCGTTGCCAGCTTAAAAATGCTTGTTGTACCGCTAGTATTTGTTTCGTTAGTTTGTGGTACTAGCTCTCTCAAAGACCTTTCTACACTGGGTCGCATGGGTGGTAAGACCCTCGCTTTCTACGTTACAACAACGGCTATCGCGATTACGCTTGCTCTAACTATGGGTACTCTGTTCCAGCCAGGTGCTGGCGCTGACCTAACCGCAGCAAGTTCATTCAAATCAGCAGAAGCACCATCTTTGGGTCAGGTGATCATCGATATGTTCCCAACCAACCCTATCAGTGCGATGGCTGAAGGTAAAACCCTGCAAGTTATTGTGTTCGCGGTACTATTTGGTATCGCGATCAGCGCAGCAGGCAAACCTGGTGAACGTATTGCAGCGTTCTTCGCTGATCTGAATGAAGTGATCATGAAACTGGTTGCGATTTTGATGAACTTGGCGCCTTATGGTGTGTTCTTCTTAATGGCGAAGCTATTTACTGGTCTTGGTCTGGGCGCGATCGTCAATCTGGCAGAGTACTTCTTAGTACTGGCTGGTACGCTTGTCCTACACGGTCTAGTCACTTACAGCTTGATGTTAAAAGGTTTCACTGGTCTAAACCCAATTACGTTCCTACGCAAGATGGAAGACGCGATCATGTTTGCTTTTTCTACAGCATCATCGAACGCGACGATTCCAGTGACAATGGAAACAGCAAAGCACCGCATGGGTGTTGAGAACCGTGTATCATCATTCACAGTACCACTAGGTGCAACCGTGAACATGGACGGTACGGCGATCATGCAAGGCGTAGCAACTGCGTTTATTGCTCAAGCTTTCAATATTGATTTAACTATGGGCGATTACCTAATGGTTATCATGACGGCAACTCTGGCGTCTATCGGTACCGCAGGTGTTCCTGGTGTGGGTCTTGTCATGCTTGCTATGGTATTGAACCAAGTTGGTCTGCCGCTTGAAGGTATCGCGCTCATCATGGGTGTTGACCGTCTTCTTGATATGATTCGTACCGCGGTAAATATCACTGGTGACAGTGCTGTAACCGTCATCGTTGCGAAATCAGAAGGTGCATTGGATGAAGCTCGCTTCAACGACCCAATGGCAGGCGTAGCCGAAGAAGAAGTGCATCTGAAGCGCGCGGAAGCTTAAATACTTCCAAGTTAAATTATCCTGTCTAAGCAAAAACCACCTTACTCTAAGGTGGTTTTTTATTTCCAATTAACCCGAAATCAAAAAGGTTTAGATAAAATTCTCGTCCCCCGAGGTTGTTTCAATTACTAATCGGTAAGTAGTTAGATTCTATATTAGTTCATCTAGAGGGTTAAGATAACTCGCCTATGTTTATCACTTTGAAAATGATATAAGGGACATTTTCATCATATAGAGATACAAATTCCATTATCAAATTAAAGTTCAAAACCAAATCGCGATAGATAGTAGTCTGATAATTAAGTTGGTACTAAGATACATACATCATAATTTCATGTTTAAAAATAGTCTTTTTTTATTCATATTCTCATTTCCAATACTTGCATTAGGTTTCAACGAAAGTATGTTCGATTTTTTTAAGAAATTTAAATATACATTAAGCCCAGAGATAAAAGGTACTTTAGTTCTTGATCAAAGACCTCTAAAAAATTTAACCGTTTACTTAGAAGCTAATTTTTTAAAGAATGCTTACAAAAGGAGTTCAATTACTAATGAGTTAGGTGAATTTCACTTTAAGCCAGTCATACATTCTCAAAGGTTTAAAGAATCAGCTTTGAATCAAACATATTCATATATCGGAATATATACCTATATAAATGAAGAAAAGAAGTACATTTGGGAGTCTCAGTTAAGCTACGTTTCACCGCCTATATTTATAAAAGATAACTTAAATAACCTTTACTGTGAGCTTAAAAATAAAGAATTCCGATATTTTTTCAAAAATATCAATCTAGAAAGTGCTCGAGATCTAATGGTTATTAGCAACTGCAATTTAAATGGATTTTTATATAAAACAGAGTTTACGGAGGATACATAATGCCGTCTTTAACACCAAAACTTGCATCAGAGATCGCGAACATACCGTATGGAGTATACCAGGGACAAGGGAGACTAGCGTTTAGGGGAGAAGGAGGTTTTGAAAAACACTTTGCATTTTCGCAGCAAGATGTTTTTAGTGGCCGAACTGGAGGCATCACAGGATTAGAGCGTATACCATTGTTTAGAAAAGTGGTACCTGGTGTAATGAGAACATCTGAAGCATTTGCGGTAATTGGTATTGGGAAAGGAAAATATAAGGGAGATTTAGTAATTTCCATTAGAGGGACGCAAAACGCCAATGATTGGGTAACCAACCTAAATGTCGGCCTTAAAGGCTCTCCAAATGGCTCTATCGCTCATGCTGGATTTATTAATTCATTTTCAAGTATCAAACCAAGCATAAAACAATATTTACAGCAATGCCAAAATTTACCTAACCGTATTCATTGTGTTGGGCATAGCTTAGGAGGAGCTCTGGCTTCATTATGTTCTGATTGGCTGAGAGAAGAATATTCATTAAGAGTGAATTTATATACTTTTGGCGCACCTAGAGTTGGTTTAGAACAATATTCCCGTAAATCTAGTAAAAGCAACGACAAAGTATACCGCTGTACTCACGGCGCAGATCCTGTGCCTAAAGTACCTGTCTGGCCATTTATTCATGCTCCACATAATGGCGATGAGTACCGCTTAGACGCTAGTACTGGCTTTAATTTAAATGCTCATAGTATGTCTAGCGAAACAAGCTTAGGGTATTTAGATAATGCTAACTCCGAAACGTGGGGAGCAATAAAAGTCAGATCTAACAAGTACTTGTATACACCTACTAGATTTAAGTTTGAGCACAGAAACCAAGCATCATTTACAGAATATTGGTCAGAAAGAATTCAAGCAGCATTAATAACCTTATTAAAAGATACTGGCTTGTTTGCAGCAATAGCAGCCCAAGCCACAGTATCTACTGGAATGACATTTTATGATATACTCGCCAGAAATATAGAAAAAGTAGCTAAAGCTTCTAAAGTAAGAGAATCACAAGTCAAAGGGCTGTTAGGCCATATGCTGGTGTTTATTGGAAAACCAGTAACAGCAATTGAAGATATGTCTGCAAAGTTTATTAGAAACGTTTTTCTTATGGTATTTGGAAAACTTTATCGAGCAGCACAAATGGCTATTAGTGCTGTAAAATAAACTTTCAACTTAATCAGACATCGAATTCAGTTTTTCTCTGGCTTGTGCTTCGTGTTCTTTAGTGATGGCATTGCCGACCGAGTTCGCCGCCAGAGTCAGTGCCGCCATATCATCAGTAAAGCCGACGCCTGCTAGTACGTCTGGCACCATATCAGTTGGTAGGACGAAGTAAGCCAGCGCGCCACCTAGTATAGCCTTGTGGCGAACTGAGGTGTTGGAATCTGCCATCGCGAGCCATGATTTAATGCCCATAACAGCGATCTCTTCGCCTGCTTTCTTGACGGAATTTTTCATTTTTCGCCAGAATGTTTTCTCATCTGGCGCTTGCATCGTTTGATCTTTGGCGTCTTTCGGCGCCGATTTTACAGACATTGTTGTGGTCATCGTTGCCTCCGAAATTTATGACTGTGGCATAGATATTAAGGCAATGAACCTGAACGTAGGATTAATAGCGAGTAATGATAATGAAGAAAGGAAACAAAATGGTTAGATAAAAAAATCCCCAAACCGAAGTCCGGGGATTATTGCCTTGAAATCAAAAGTTTTGGAAACCAAATGGTTTTGAAACCAACAGCTTTGGGAACCAAGCTTTAGAAGCAAAATGCCTTATTGAGCAATCTTCTCCAGTACACGCATCAGCATTTTGATACGTGGTTCGATAGACTCAAGCAACAAGCACTCTTGATCGCTGTGGAAGCCCGCACCGATAGGTCCTAGACCATCCAAAGTTGGAACACCAAGAATCGCCGTGTTGTTTGCATCAGAGCCACCACCTACTTCTTTCCAGTTGATGTCGATCGCCAGTTCACTTGCGGCTTCTTCAACTAGCATCATCAGGCTTTCTGTTTGTGGGCTTGGCACCATAGAAGGCTTATAAGCTTCACGAACCAACTCAATTCTCACGCCATCAACGAATGGTGTTTCCAGCATGCCATTTAGCTTGCTATCGACATCATCGTATTCTTCGTTGCTCCAGAAACGCACATCCACGATCGCTTCCGCGTGCTCAGGGACGATGTTCGCACCGTTGCCGCCAGAAACAATGCCGACGTTCAGCGTAGTACCAGATTCAAAGTTGGTCATTGCATTAACAGCCAGAATCCAATTCGCCATCTCAGTGATTGCGCTGCGGCCGTTTTCTGGCTCGTTACCTGCGTGAGCAGCAACGCCATTAAAGGTCATTTTGTAGCGAGCCATGCCTTTGCGCGCTTTCACTAAACCACCGTCTGCACGTGCTGCTTCTGCAACCAGCACATTCTTAGCGTTTTTCGCAACTGATTGAATCCAATCCACAGAGTCCAGAGAGCCCGTCTCTTCATCTGGGTTCATGCAGATAGCGATAGACAACTTATCCAACACCGCTTGGTCTAGATTGCGCATCGCCTATACGATGTTCAGCAAGCCAGATTTCATGTCCGAGACGCCCGGACCGTAGGCTTTCTCTGCATCTTGAGACATTGGACGAAGCTCAGCAGTACCCACAGGGAACACGGTATCCATGTGACCAATCAGCATTACGTCGATTTGCTCAGCTTCCGGCTTGTTTCGAACTTCAAGACCGATACCCGCTCTGCCACAGTCGATGCGTTTTACGCTCCAACCTGACATCGCTTGGTACTTCTCTTCAAATTGAGAAGCGATAAACTCGATACCATCAGTCGTGTAAGTGCCACAATCCACATTAATCAGCGGACGTAGCTCTTCTAGATATTCATTTAGAGAGAATTGCATGACTCACTCCTAGACAAACAGATTCATCACCAGCATTGCGCCAAACGCGTTCAATACTGAGATTGCAATCATAACTGGGATGTAACGACCTTCAGTACCGATTGGGCCCATGATACGACCCATGTACTGAACTTGAGAGCCCATAAGGTAGATGGCAGGCGCTAGAATCGCAATGTGCGTGCCGTTAAGGATACCTTGGTCAAACAGCGTGATAACCACACCCACTGCGCCACCCATCGACATCCAAGCACCGATCAATACCGCTGCAGCTTCACCCGGAAGACCAAACACCGCCATGATTGGAGAAAACACAGTGCCCATCAGATCCAACGCGCCAGTGATTTGCAACGCTTTGATGATTACGAACGCCATCAATACGTTAGGCACCGTAGAGGTAGTCGCAATCACCCAACCTTTCTTAGCACCTTCGACGAAGATATCCGTCACCATTGGTTTTTTCGCTTTAACGTCACCCATTATGCCGTCTCCTCTTTTAAGTTCTCTGATTTGTTTTGGTCTTGCTTGTCTCCTTTACCTTCCGTCATGTTCAGGTAGATACGGAACAGGTTCGCGCCGATGATCTTAAATGCGAACATCACCACAACTGCTAAACCAATAGAAGACGTTACTGCTAGAGAGCCGTCAGCCATCGTCAGTGTGAACAGCACAGCACCCGATGAGAAGAAGTTCACGATGGTTGCACCTGCTGTGAACTGGAACATGGTAAATACGTCCGTTTCACGCTTAGTTAGGTGACCTTCATCTTTTAGCTGACGCGTCATTGCCGCACCTGCATCGGTACTTTGTAGAGAAGCAATTAAAGCCAGACCAGAGTTACCAGGGATGCCCATTAGAGGACGTAGAAGAGGAGTAAGAAGCTTACGAGCTGCTTCAAGTGCACCGTAGTGCTCAAGTACGTTGATCATACCTAAGGCGAACATAACAGTTGGAATCAAAGTAAGTGCGAAAATGAAACCGTCGCGAGCACCGCTACCACCAGTACCGCGAAGCGACGTTGTTGCAACTTGCACACCGTCAGCCGTTTCGGTGACACCATACGCCACCTTGCCGAAAGAGCCATTGAGCGTTGTAAAATCGAATACACCGTACCATTCGCTAGATTGCATCAGGCCAGAAAAGAACACAACCGCAAACGCCAGAGCAACGTAGCACCCCAGTGTAACTTTACGCTCAGTTTGAACAGGAATTTTCATAACATTACCTACACATGTGGAACTTAACACATATGTTCACCTGAATAATGTGCTAGAGAGATGATCAAAATCAATCCGCCTGCCGAACATTATCGCGACTCAGTTATGAAGTTTTGTTTTATGATTTCAATCACAATTGAAAGATAATAAAAGTTTGTTCTAACAATTAGGTATTTTAATCTATATCGATACCTCGGGACTTCTTTATCAACCCAACAAATGATTCTGACGAATATTACTTTCTACAACATTCATGACGTACTTCATACTTTGGCATTGAGGCAATATCGATTAACTCGAAAGTAACATTCAGCCACGAAATTTAGGTTAGGATGGCCCGGTCATATGTAAACGGCATAAACCAGAATTAACAGGACTACACGACCCATTGTTACGCTCACAATATAAAATAGCCAAATGGACACTCGCCCTCGTGCTTTGGGTGGTGATGATATGCTTAAGCCAAAATTCTGGTTTCTCGAAAAACTGCCCGAAGGCTCACCAAATACAGAGTCAGCAAGATGAGAGTGTGAATTTATCACCATCTTGCGACCTTTCAGAAAAGCTGGTTCAAGCGTACCAACATCAGTTTGATCATATTCTTATTCCATTTTTTCTGTTTGCTTTGATTGTGGCGCTGCCGATGACAACCACAGCAATTCGTTATCTGGAATACACAGAACCGATACCGGAAAAGTATCGGGTTCACCTAAAACTTTGCGTGTTTAGAGAATAAAGCCAGCAAGGCGAGAGACCTTTCTGCCTGACTTTTGTGCATATTTTATTCACTTCACATAACAAACAACGAAATTTAAAAGTTTTAGGAAATATTATGACATTCACTCGTACACTTTTGGCGTTAACGATGGCTATCGTATCTGCCGTATCTTTCGCATCAGAAAAGACCGCAGAACAAAAGCTAGAGGAAGTTAATCAGATACTAAAAGATAACCCTCAAATTCTTGATTCATTGCACCAAAACCTTCAAGAGTACATTGCGTATCAACAGTCATTTGGCGACACCTTGAAGGAGGTTCGTCAATATCTAAGTGATGGCAAACATTCCTCTTTTGGTGCTGAAAACCCTGAGTTAACCATTATTAACGTAACAGACTACAGCTGCCCTTTTTGTAAACGTTTAGAAGGAGAGCTGGTCAAAGTTGGTAAGGAATATCCGCAGGTAAAAGTGCTTAACCTCAATGTCTCTTTTAAAGAACAATACGAGAAAAACGGCTACAACTCGGCAAGTTACGCATTAAATGTTTGGCAAAACCAGCGAGATAAGTACGAGCAAGTGCATGAGTTATTGGTGAAAAAACCGGGCGCACATGACGCACGTTCCTTAAATCAAATCGCGAAAAAAACGGGGACAGAAGCGCAGCTTGTCGACGACAAAGAGACCAAGGCGTTGCTTGATAAAAACTATCAGTATTTCACGCAACTTGGTTTACGCGGCACGCCTGCGTTGATCATTAATGATCAAGTCATTCCTAGCTATGTGCCGTTTGACGAGCTAGAACAAGTCATCGACCAAGAACTGGCGAACTAAAACAACAAAGCCCTTCCCTGATAACTCAAGGAAGGGCTTTTTCTATCTAGGCTTAAAACGAAGTTCTAACTACTTTTCGCGACCCACAAACGCCACAACGACTTTGTCATTGCCAAGCGAGCGAGAGAACACATACGCACCTTCTTGTTCAATCACTTGATGTTGACCTGCACCAATCGCTGGGTGCGCTTTACGGAACTGACCAAGGGTTTGCCAGTGTTTGAGTAGCGCTTGCTTCTCATCCGATAGCTTCCACACCATGTCAGAACGTGTGCCTTGGTGGAAATCATCCGCGTAAGGACCAATGTTACGACCAACTTCATCACCATAATAAACCTGAACAGCACCAGGACTCAGAAGCAGTGCATTCGCGGCGTTACGCTGCATACCGTAATCTTTGAAGCGAGAGAAGAACAGCTCGGTATCGTGAGAAGACATGTAGCTCACAGGGTTAAAGTCTTTCTCATTGGCGATAGTATCTGCGTAACTTTGGTAAGTGTCTGCCATTTGGCTGAAACACGCCGCGCCTTTGTCTAACTTCTTCTGCATGTCGAAGTTAATCAACGCGTCAAAGCCATCGTCAAAGTAAGGGCTGCGATAAGCGGTATGTCCCCATACTTCACCCATCATCCAGAATGGCTGACCTGACTTACCGTTCTCTTTACGCCATTGCTCAAGGCTGCTTGATGCCTCTTCTTTCAAGCGTTTCCACACATCGCCTTCAACGTGCTTCACCGTATCGACACGGTAACCATCAATACCAAAGCGTTTCACCCAATCAGTTTGCCACTCAATTAGGTAGTCCGAGACGGTGTAATTATCACGCGCCTCAACGCGAGTGCCAGGGTTATCCAATAGCCATTGAGCTGGCTTCACGGCTTTGTCTGATTCAGTGATAAAGTCAGGCAAACCCGCCAATGACATGGTGATATCACTGCTGCCCGGAACTGGGTATCCCGGTAGACCTGTTCTTATCCAGTCACCGCCCCACCATTTCGCCCAGTTTGGACTCTGGTAATCAATATTCTGGTGGTAGCTATGCCAATTTTCACCCGCTTTTGGTTGCCAATCCCCCCACTTCTTAGGTAGTTCAGCGTTTGGTTTTAACACCTCAATACCATCAAATTGCAAATCGGCTAACGTTGAGTAACCGGTGTGGTTGATTACTGCGTCCATCAATACTTTAAGGCCACGTTTGTGTGCCTCTTCCACCAGCTTTTTCAGGTCATCTTCGTTACCGAAGTTCTCATCAATCTTGGTGAAATCACGCGTCCAGTAACCGTGGTAAGCGTAAAATGGGAATGAGCCGCTATCGCCGCCGCCCACAAAACCATGCACTTGCTCAACGATTGGCGACAGCCAAATTGCATCTGTACCTAGGCTCTTGATGTAATCTAGCTTTTCGATCACGCCTTTTAGGTCACCACCGTGGAAGGTACCAATCTCTTCTTTGCCGTCTTTCTTTCGCCCATAGCTGTTATCATTGCTGGTATCGGCATTGTTAAAACGGTCGACCATCACGAAGTAAATGTTGGCATTACGGTAATCAAACGGTACTGCTTCTTTGGTTTTCTTCACTGGCTCTAGTAGCACCAAACCGCCGGAATCTTTGCTTGGTGTCAGCGATACTTGCTGATCTTTTACTTCGACCATTTGACCAGAATAGGCATCACGCAACTTGGTGCCATCGGGGAAACTGTCACCCAGCGCGATGGTGACTTCGCCGCCTTGGTAAACCTCACATTGCACTTGTGGGATTGGGCGTTTGAATTCTGTCTTGGCAGCTTTCTTAGGTTCACGCTTGAAGCGTAGAGTTTTGGCTTCCGCATCAAAAGCAAAAGAGTAATCGCCAGTAAAACGGATTTTTAACGGCAGTTCTGTTGGTTTTCCGCAGTTCAGCGCGATAGGTTTGTTGAATTTGACCTTCTGACCATCAGGCGCGACACAGTCGCCTTCAACACCCGTGATTTTGAGCGTGTATCCGTCTTTGGTTAAGGGCACAACCAAAGGTTGCTCTGCACTTAAAGGAAAGTCACGGCTGTTGGTCGTGGTAGAAATGGTGATGTTTGGCTCGGCGATGGCACTTGCCGATGCAAGCAATAAGGTCGTCGTAATCAGATTCAGTTTCATCGTTCAGTCCATTGGTTGCGCATAGGCGCAGTATTCGTGTTGTAGTTTTATTCACACTAATAGTAAATGGATGAAAAACTGAGCACATCATTCTGAAAGGCTACGCCCTAAAGCTTGTGACGCTTCACATTTTGCTTTTATTGGGGCGTAGTTCTATTTACGAGCAGGATAAAAGGGAGTTTAAAGCTGCACGCTGCCTAGGTTGCGCATTTGTCTCATCGCCCAATTGACGCGGCTGATGGTGTAAGAAGTCTGAGGGTAGACTTTAATGCGATACGGATTTGGCAGCACCACCGCAAGCCTTGCTGCTTGGCGTGTTGAAAGTTGTTTAGCTGGAATACCAAAGTAGTTTTGTGCAGCGGCTTCCGCCCCATAAATACCCGGCCCAAACTCCACCACATTCAAATACACTTCGAGAATGCGTTCTTTACTCCACATTGCTTCCATCAGCAGAGCAAAATAAAGTTCATACGCTTTGCGCACATAAGAGTGTGAAGGAAACAGAAACACGTTCTTTGCAGTTTGCTGAGTAATCGTGCTCGCACCGCGAGAGGGACCGTTCTCGCCAGACTCTGAGATCACTTTAAACAAGGAATCAAAATCCACTCCGTAATGGGTCGGGAACTTTTGATCTTCTGTCGCAATCACGGCCAGTTGAATGTGTTTAGAAATATCACTCAAAGGCACCCATTCATTTTGACTCTCTTCAGGAAATCCTTCAGGAGGAGAAATTATGCGGCTGATCTTCCATCCCCAAATTGGTGGATCGATGTATTTCACTATGCCAACGAGCATCACTGGTAAAAGCAAAAGCACCAATAAGATATTGAACAGAAGGGATTTAATCTTTCTCAAAGTCCGACCTAGCCTGATTTCATAAAACAATATGATGCAAGTATAGAGTATGCAGTCTGTTTATCGTTAGTGAAAACTTGGTTAAAAAAAAGCCCGATTTACAATGTAAAACGGGCTTAGAATTTGATTAGACTAAATTATTTGTGCAGCTTGTAGAACACGGTTGAAAGTGGAGGCAAACGAAGCTCAAGTGATTGAGGCAGTGATTCACTTTCGACTTGTTCCGTTTTCACACTGGTCAGCACTTTAAAATCGCTTCCGCCGTATTTGCTGTCGTCCGTGTTCAGCAGCAGTTCGTATTGACCTGCATTTGGAACACCTAAACGGAAACGCTCGTGTGGTACGGGCGTAAAGTTGGTGATGATGAGAATACGCTCACCTTCTTTACTAATACGCTCGTGCGCTAGGATGCTCGCATCCGCTTCGTCTTGTAGACGCCACTCAAAACCAGCAGGAACACAATCTTGATCGTGCATCGCCGCTTCATTTCGGTACAAGTGGTTCAAATCTCGCATCAGCTTTTGGACACCTTGATGACGCTCATATTCCAGTAAGAACCATTGCAACTGATCATCGTGGTTCCACTCCGCCGTTTGGCCAATTTCCGCGCCCATAAAGTTCAGCTTTTTGCCCGGTTGACCATACATATAACCGTAGTATGCTCGTAGGTTTGCGGTTTGCTGCCATTCATCGCCTGGCATCTTGTTGTGAATAGAGCCTTTGCCGTACACCACCTCGTCGTGAGAGAGAGACAAGACGTAGTTCTCGCTGTGCGCATAAACTAGCGGGAATGTGATGGTATTGTGGTGGTATTTGCGGTGAACAGGATCTTCTTTGATGTATGAAAGACTGTCGTGCATCCACCCCATATTCCACTTGAAGCCAAAGCCTAAACCACCCATAAAGGTTGGCGCAGACACACCCGGAAACGCCGTTGACTCTTCCGCAATCGTCATCGCATTCGGGAAGTGCTTGTACACTTCTTCGTTCATCCATTTTAAGGTTGCGATTGCGTCGTAGTTTTCGTTGCCACCGTCAACGTTCGGGACCCACTGATCGTGGCTACGTGAATAATCGAGATAGAGCATCGACGCGACGGCGTCCACGCGAATACCATCAATATGGAATTGTTCAAACCAGTACAGCGCATTCGAGACAAGGAAGCGACGCACATGTTCACGGCCTAAATCGTAAATGTAGGAGTTCCAGTCTTGGTGCCAACCGCGACGTGGGTCCGGGTCGTGGAACAGCGGTGTGCCGTCAAAGTTTGCTAAACCGTGGTCATCCGATGGGAAATGCGCCGGAACCCAATCCAGCACCACACCGATACCAGCTTGGTGACACGCATCCACGAAGAATTTGAAATCATCAGGGGAGCCAAAGCGGCTAGTTGGTGCAAACAAGCCAACAGGTTGATAGCCCCATGAACCATAGAATGGATGCTCAGACACAGGCATCAGTTCAACGTGGGTGTAGCCCATATCCACAAGGTATGGCACCAACTGCTCCGCAAGTTCGCGGTAATTGAGGAAATCACCTTTCTCGTTGCGCTTCCATGACCCAGCATGCAGCTCGTAAAACGATAACGCTTCATCACGCTTTTGCGTCACTGCACGGTTTTGCCATTTCGCATCTTGCCATTGGTAACGCTTGTGATCGTAAGTAATGGACGCGAACGATGGGTATTGCTCAGAGTAGAAACCCCAAGGGTCTTGTTTATGAGGAAGCCCTTCCCCATTTGGCCCTTTGAGCTCAAATTTGTACTGAACGCCTTCTTCTAAGCCAGGAATAAATAGGCCCCAGATACCGTAGTCTAGGCGTTGCATTGGGTGACGACGACCATCCCATTGGTTGAAGCAACCCACAAGGCTAACAGCCGATGCGTGTGGTGCATAAACAAGGAAACGAACACCGGAAATATTTTCACCACCACGTTCTAGCGTGACAAAGTGTGCGCCCATGTAGTGATACATGTCTTTTGGCGTATGCAGATGCTCGTACTCTTGGTAGATATTGTGGTACTGGTACGGGTCATCAATAATTTGTTCAACACCATTCCAATCGACCGCTAAACGGTAGTGGGTCAGATGTAAATCGCGTTGCTCTTTTAAGATGAAACCGCTGTCGCCATCACGCTCAAGCGCCACGCGAGGTTCACCATTAACAAGCAGTTCAACCTTGTTTGCGCCCGGCATCCAAACTCTCAGCGAAGCTTCGTCGTCAATGAAAGGACCCAGCGCCGCAAATGGATCTGAGTAAGCCGCCTCAGCAAGCAGTTCGTATGCGCGTTCGTGTTGTTTCTTTATTTTCTTGGTTTTGGTGGTTTTCAAATCTTTCTCCCTAGAGCCAACATCCTTTTCAAGACCAGAGATCTGAATCAAACATCGGTTTCTCCACAGCCAACGTTGTGAACTCACAAAAAGACTCCGCTTCTCACGTTCGTTGCGTAAACGGCGTCAAAATACAAAAATGCCCGCTATTGTCGCGGGCATAATAACGGTACTTCATCCTAACGGATTGTGTTTTAGGAATGAGTGACCTAGACGGAACTTTCGTACCTCTGAGCTAACAAAATTCGTAATCAGCTCGTCCATCTACGCCACTCTAGGCATCTTACTTACTCGCCTGTGCACGAACTTCAGTAAGGCGTTTAGAAATACGATTCACATCTTCACGGCTGAAGATTTCATCTAGGTTCATCGACAATTTACGACGCCAGTTTGGATACTCATCCACCGTACCAGGAATGTTGACCGGTTGATCCATTTCTAGCCAGTCTTCAAGCTGAACGCTAAGCAGTGCAGAGTCACCCGCGGCTACGTGCAGTTGCAGCGCTTCGCTTAGGTATGAATCCATTGGCACGTACTGAGCATCATGACCAATGCCTTCTGGCAGATAGCCATGCCAGCGAACGCTGTCTAGAATACCTTGTTTGCACTTCAAGCGGTCAGCGAATAGGCCTTCCAACTGCTGTTCATCAGGGTACAGACCAATCTCACGCCCCATCTTCAAGTCATCACAGTGCCAGAAACCGCGTAGTGTTGGCATATCGTGCGTACACAGCGCAGCCATAGACTGCTCAGCGTAGTGCTTCGGAGAAATAAAACCGCCGTCGTCTTTTGATGTTTCGAAGAAGAAGACTTTGTACGAATGCACACCCGCATCACGAAGGATATCAACGATTTCATCAGGTACAGTACCCAAGTCTTCACCGATTACAGAACACTGATGACGGTGAGATTCCAAGGCTAGGATTGCTAGCATGTCTTCAACTGGGTAGTACAGGTATGCGCCTTCTGTCGCTTTCTCGCCTTTTGGAATCCACCAAAGGCGAAGCAGGCCAAGTACGTGGTCGATACGCAATGCACCACAATGCTTCATATTAGCACGTAACAATTTGATGTAAGCGTCGTAGCCAGTCGCTTCTAAAACTTGAGGGTTAAGCGGAGGCAGACCCCAGTTTTGGCCTAGTGGACCAAGTACATCTGGTGGCGCACCGATGCTTGCATCCAATACTAGCGCGCCTTCGTCAGCCCATGTTTCGCTGCCTGAATCTGCAACACCAACCGCAAGGTCGCGGTACAAACCCACAGCCATGCCTTTTTCTTCGGCTAGCGCTTGCGCTTCTTTGATTTGATCGTCTGCGATCCATTGCAGGTACATGTACAAGTGAACACGATCTTGGTTGTCCTTAATGTACTTCTGAGTACCAGCTGCGTCGAATGTGCGGTACTTCTCAGGGAACACAGGCCAACCCCACATGTTTGCATCTTCTGCATGTAAATCAGCATGAAGTGCATCGAATGCAGCTTGGTGTAGCAAGCTGTCGCCGCCTTTTTCAACAAAGTCCAAGAAGGCACGAGCGCGATCGGTGTTCTTGTCTAAATGGCGAGCTTTAAACTCACTGAATAGCAGCGGAAGAACGCTCATTTTTAGTTGTGAAACTTCGGTGTAATTCACCCAATGAGAGTCTCGCGCTTTTTGTAGACGTTGTTGGAACTCTGCGCTACCCACTCGCTGTTGTGCTTCTGCACTTAGCGCGAACTCAGGTACAGAGCTTACGTCGATGTACATGATGTTCAGCCAGCGACGAGAAGACGGGCTGTATGGACTTGCCCCTTCTGGATTCGCAGGGAACAGCGAGTGAATAGGGTTCAAGCCAATGAAGTCACCGCCACGAGAGGCAATATCACTCACCAGTTGTTTTAGGTCGCCAAAATCACCGATGCCCCAGTTATGCTGAGTACGCAGTGTGTAAAGCTGGATACTAGGACCCCATAGCTTTTTGTGTTGGTTTAGATCGTCTTGTTTGAAACACGCTTTCGGCGTAATGATCAATGACATCTCGTAAGGTGTTTTACGACGCTTACGACTGATGATCAGTTTGTGATAACCCCAAGCCAAGTTCTTTGGCAATGCAAACACTAGAGGGCCACCCTCAGCACGCTCATCACGAACAATTTGGGACTGAAGATAGCCTTCAAGTACCTCTCCTTGTTCTGTTTCTAAACTCCAGCTGAATTCACTCTCACGAGCACTCGTACCTAGGTTTAGTTCCACTTCGACTGGTTCGCCGTCGCGTAAAACAAGAACAGGGGCTAGTACGTCTTTTTTATGTTTCTTTTCAGCAGAAGCCAGTAGTTTTTCATCACTGCTAGTATCGTAGCCAAGCGAAGCGAGCAAGCGGCGTAGCGTCTCCTCAGACACTTTAGCCTCATCTCCCCAAGCACTGACATAGCTATCAGCCAATCTCGCCATTTCCGCGACTTTCTTTAATGCTGTTTGTTCTTTCATCGCTTTCTCCGAAGGTAATACCAACACCTTCCATGTAGGGTTTTATTGTTATCAATAACTTCTTTTGGAAAATGACCAAAGGTAGCGCTTGGCTACCTTGGTCTTAACTAGGTTCTATTAGCGTTTCACCGCTTCAAGTTTCCAGATATTGTTCACGTAGTCGAGGATTGAGCGGTCTGACGTGAACTTGCCAACAAGGGCGGTATTAAGAATGGCCTTCTTCGCCCAGCCAGCTTGATCTTTATATTGTTCGCTCATGTCTTCGTGCGCTTTCACGTAAGATGCAAAGTCCGCAAGACATAAGTACGGGTCACCGCCGTCTAGTAGGCTGTCATACGTTGCACGCAGTAAGCCTGGTTGACCTGGAGTGAATTCTTCACCCAGTAGTAGATCCATAGACGCTTTGAGTAGGTGATCCGCATTGTAGTAATCAAATGGGTTGTAACCTTGAGCTTTCAGCGCTTTCACACCTTCAACGTCTAGACCGAAGATGTAGATGTTCTCATCGCCTACTTCTTCACGAATCTCAACGTTAGCACCATCCATAGTACCGATCGTTAGGGCACCGTTAAGCGCCATCTTCATGTTACCAGTACCTGATGCTTCTTTACCCGCAAGTGAAATTTGTTGTGATACATCCGCCGCAGGAATAATAATTTCAGCCATGCTCACACGGTAATCAGGAATGAAGACCACTTTCAGCTTGTTGCCGATGCGAGGGTCGTTGTTCACCTTGTCTGCAATCTTGTTGATTGCGAAGATGATTTCTTTCGCTAGGTGGTAACCCGGTGCTGCTTTCGCAGCGAAGAACACAACGCGAGGCACACATTCGAAGCCTGGTTCGTTAATAATGCGATGGTACAGAGACAGTACGTGTAGAAGGTCTAAGTGCTGACGTTTGTACTCGTGCAGACGCTTGATTTGAACATCGAAGATTGCATTAGTATCGAGCTCGATACCCATGTTCTCTTTCACCCAAGTTGCTAGGCGTTCTTTGTTCTCTTTCTTCACTGCCATGAATTCTTTTTGGAATGTCGCGTCAGTAGCGTACTTCGCAATACCTTCAAGTTGCTCTAGTTTCGCTGGCCATTCTGGACCGACTTTCTCAGTGATAAGCTGAGACAGACCTGGGTTACAGAACTTCAACCAGCGACGTGGCGTAATACCGTTCGTTACGTTGTGTAGACGTGTCGGGTACATTTCGTGGAACTCTGGGAATAGGTCTTTCTTAACCAATTCAGAGTGAAGTGCTGCTACACCGTTTACTGCGTAAGAGCCGATTACACATAGGTTTGCCATGCGAACCATGCGGTGGAAACCTTCTTCGATGATAGAAAGCTTCTGTTGCTTCGCGACATCACCCGGCCACATTGCACGTACGTCTTGTAGGAAGCGGTGGTTGATCTCGTAAATGATCTCCATATGACGTGGTAGCAGGTGCTGGATTAGCGACTCTGGCCATGTCTCTAGTGCTTCTGGAAGTAGCGTGTGGTTGGTGTACGCAAATGTCTTAGAGCTGATTTCCCAAGCAGCTTCCCAAGCTAAACCTTTTTCATCCATCAGGATGCGCATTAGTTCAGGAATCGCAATCGTTGGGTGCGTATCGTTAAGCTGGATAGTCTCTTGCTTAGGTAGATCCGCTAGCGAGTAGCCCGCAGCTTCGTGGCGACGTAGGATGTCACGTACAGACGCTGCTGAGTGGAAGTACTGCTGCATTAGACGCAGTGTTTTACCTTTCTCGTGGTTGTCGTTCGGGTAAAGCACTTTAGTGATGTTACCTGCGTCGATCAGTGCGTGCTGAGCTTCGAAGTAATCACCATTGTTAAAGCTTGCTAGTGAGAATGGTGCAATCGCCTGACATTCCCAAAGACGTAGCGGGTAAACCGTGTCTGATTCGTAACCCACAATTGGAAGATCCCAAGGCATTGCTCTTACTGTCATGCCTGGTACCCATTTGCGAACTTCTTTACCGTTCTCGTTAATCACTTCAACGTGACCGTAAAAACCGATCTCTTGCGCAAGTTCTGGACGCGCAATTTCCCAAGGGTAGCCTTCTACACCGCGCCATGCGTCAGGTGCTTCTTGCTGGCGACCATCTTTGAATGACTGTTTAAATAGACCGTATTCGTAATGTAAACCATAGCCGACAGTTGGGAATTCTTGTGCCGCACATGAATCCATGAAACACGCAGCCAGACGACCAAGGCCACCGTTACCCAATGATGGGTCGCGCTCTTCTTCTAGCAGATCAGTTAGGTTGTAACCCAGTTCAGCCATTGCTTCTGTTACTTGTTCATACAGACCCATGCTGATTAGGTTGTTACCCGTCAAACGACCGATAAGGAATTCTAGCGAAAGGTAGTTAACGCTCTTCGCACTTTTAATGCGTGGATCTTCTTCTGTCGCTAGCAAATCTAGAGTAGTAAATTCAGCCAGAGCATGCCCCATTGCTAGGTACCATGCGCGGCTGTCTGCGTTTTCAATCGTATGAGCGTAAGTTACAGATAGGTGTTTCTTTACGCTTTCTTGGAACGACTTCTTGTCAAATTGTTTTTGTTGAGTAGGTTTCATTACGAAATTCTCACGTCTTTTGGTAATTCATCTGCCATACATCGTGCATTTACCTCTGTGAATAAACATCCTCCTAATTCTCATCCTTTGAAGGAGGAGGGCTGAGGGCGTAGAGGGGGTACCATTGCTAGGTTAGTGATCCAAATCTCAACAAAGTGAACTTTGCACCAGTTCTTAGTGATTTTGATCACAATGGAATGTGAGAAAGGTTAAAACCCGTTCATGACGCTTTTTATAGTCCACTCATCTGATGATGTGAAAATTGTAATATCGGTCACATTAACTCGGTCAGCGTAGAAGAACTTTTCGTAATCTATGTGCAACGCGATCTTAACGCTAACGAAACAAACGATATTTAAGTGACGACAATCACAAATAAAGGGCGTAGTTGATGGTAAATCCATCAACCCTTGAGAATTAGGAAGTGGATCAAAGTAACGAACATTTCTGATGTCGTAACATCCCTCTCAGCTCACAGGATTGTACGCTTTTTATACAAACTAGAATTAGGCGATGTGAGTTATTTCTAGTTTTCGCTAGCTTTTATATTTAAGTGACCGTATGGAATGGTTTTTCAGACGGACGCAAGCCCCAATAGCAGCGACATTATCCGGTATTCAAACAGTGTTTTTGATGCTGATGGCATCATTCAGTAAGACGGCTTTCAAGGGGGCTTTACTAGAATGATCACGTTGCTGTCATTTGGGTATACATAAATAAGGACATAACTACTAATGTGGATTCCATCTAAGCTTACTCGACCAGGACGCCTGCACAATGCCATCGTGCGCCCACGAGTGTTGGACTTACTACAGCAAGCGCCTTACTACAAATTGGTTTTATTCCGATCCCCAGCAGGTTACGGAAAAACAACAATGGCAGCGCAGTGGCTATCCGATAAGCCAAACGTCGGTTGGTACAGCATTGATGACAGCGATAACGACGGCTTTCGCTTTGTAAACTATCTGCTTCAAGCATTAAACAAAGCCACCAACTTCAGTTGCGCTAACGCACAAAAACTGGCGGAAAAACGTCAGATCTCGTCTTTACGCTCCCTATTTAGCGAAGTATTCGCAGAAATGGCTGACTTTCATCAAGAGTGCTACGTGGTGCTTGATGACTACCATTTAATCACGAATGATGAAATCCATGAATCCATGCGTTTCTTTTTAAAGCACATGCCAGACAACCTCACCGTTGTGGTAACCAGTCGTGCAGCGCCGCCTCTAGGCACTGCAAACTTACGTGTTCGTGATTTAATGATCGAAATTGGCAACGAGATGTTGGCGTTTGATACCGAAGAAACCACTCGCTTCTTTAACCAGCGTATCGCCGATGGTATTGATGAAGACATGGCGAACAGCCTAAGAACCTATGTTGAAGGTTGGCCATCGGCGATGCAGTTGATCGCATTACAAGCCCAACATCAAAACCGCACATTGGCGCAAACTGTAGAGTCGGTATCGCAGTTCAATCACGCGCACTTGTGGGATTACTTGGTCGAAGAAGTGTTTGACTTACTCGATCACGAAACTCGTCACTTTTTAATGCAAGTATCCGTGCTTGACCACTTCAATGATGAGCTAGTGTTTGCCCTTACCCAACGCGAAGACGCACTGGGAATGATTGAATCGCTTAACCGTTACGGCTTATTCATTTACCCGCTCGAAGGGGAACAGAACTGGTTCCGGTTCCATAACTTATTTGGCGAGTTTTTATCTCATGAGCGCCAAGCTCGTATTCCTCAGCAAGAAAAAGATCTCCACCGCAATGCTGCTATCGCTTGGTTACAACAAAAAGCACCACACCAAGCGATTCATCATGCACAAAAATCGAATGATAAGGACTTAGTGGTAGAGATCCTAAACGAATTCGGCTGGAAGATGTTTAACCAAGGCGAACTCAGCACACTGGAAAGCTCAATTAACAAGTTGGACGATGATCTGTTGTTCAGCCACCCAAAACTTACGATGCTCCGAGCATGGTTGGCTCAAAGTCAGCATCGTTATAACCAAGTGGGCCACCTGCTTGAAGAAGCGGAAGAGGAACACAAAAAGCGTAACATTGCGTTAGATATTCATTATCAAGGTCAAGCAAACGCGTTGCTTGCTCAAGTGGCTATCAACAGTAACCAGCCAGAAAAAGCTCTCGAATTAGCGGAGTTAGCGCTTAGCCAACTTGATAACACAATTTACCGTAGCCGAATTGTGGCGACTTCGGTTGTTGGTGAAGTTAACCACGTGCTAGGTAAACTAGACCGTGCTTTGCCAATGATGCAACAAACTGAAAAGCTAGCTCGTCAGTACCAGGTATATCACCAAGCGTTATGGGCAATATTGCAGCAAAGCGAGATTTTAATTGCACAAGGTTACGTGCAAGCTGCCTTTGAACTACAAGATTCCGCATTCCGTCTGATTGAAGATCAGCAGCTTCAGCATGTTCCTCTTCATGAATTTTTGCTGCGTATTCGCGCGCAAGTACTTTGGTGCTGGAACCGACTTGATGAAGCGGAAGAATGCGCGTACAAAGGTCTGCAAATTCTCGAAAACCATTCACCAAGCAAGCACTTACATAGCTATTCGATGTTGGCGCGTATTGCGATTGGACGCGGTGAATTAGACAAAGCCGGTAAATTCATTGAGCACATCCAACACTTGATGAAACAGTCGACTTACCACGTAGATTGGACTGCAAACGCTTCACTATCGTTGATTCTATTTTGGCAAGCGCGTGGGAATACCGATGCAATGCAAGAATGGCTCAACACTGCGGTTCGTCCTGAATCGGCATGCAACCACTTTTCTCAATTGCAATGGCGTAACATTGCTCGCGCCCACATTAACTTAGGCCAATATACCGACGCTCGTGCTGCGTTAGATTTTCTCCAAGGTGAAGCTCGTCGCACTAACCTAATCACAGATACTAATCGCAACTTAGTGGTTGAAGCAGTCCTTTCTGCTCGCCAAAAAGATGAGGAGCAAGCCAAGGCTCTGTTAAAAGAAGCATTAGTAATGACGAACCAAACTGGCATGGTCGGAAACTTCCTGATTGATGGTGCAACCATTGGCGGTCTGCTGGAGAAGTTGAGCCTCCGCCATGAACTGGGCGATCTTGAGCGTCACCGTGCTCAACAGTTAATGAAGGACATTTCATCGAATCAACGTAGCCGGTCAATTCACTTTGATGAAGACTTTATTGAAAAGTTGGTGAATCACCCTAATGTGCCAGAGCTAGTACGTACCAGCCCATTAACACAACGCGAATGGCAGGTTCTGGGACTGATTTATTCAGGCTTTAGTAACGAGCAAATCGCACAAGAGCTGGATGTGGCAGGTACGACAATTAAAACCCACATTCGCAACCTGTACCAAAAGCTTAATATTGCTAATCGTAAAGAAGCCATTGTGACAGCTGAAAATTTGCTACAGTTAATGGGATACTGAACTGCTAGATAAACGGGTTAAAACGTAAAGTAAAACACAAGGGTTGGCGTAACACGTCAGCCCTTTTTTATGACTGACAGTAAGAGAAGTGCAATTTGCAAAGCACGTAAGTAACGTTGTTCATATAAAAAAATAGCCAACCGCAATAATCGCGATTGGCTTATATTTAGTGTGAACAAATTGTATTCACTAACAACGTCAGTTGGCTAGGTGACCCTCGGCTTAAGAAGGGTCGAGCAGTATTATGCATTAATCATGCCAAAATGCAAAGACTTATTTTTGGGCACAAGATCTCATATAAGCTGGATTTATTCACGCGCAAATTATCAAAATGCAATTTGATAATGCAAAGTGCAATTGCATAATGCAACCAAGATTGATAATTGATAGTAGAGTTAATCATCTCAAAAATGTAAACCAAGCATTAAAAGCTCGTTACGGCGGCATTGTCTCTTGGCGGGTAATAAAGATAGGCAATAGATTGGATATAAAACCAAGTAGTTACAGCACTATTTCATACTTTTTTCATCGCAATGTTTGTATACTCTCTGCCATCGAAACGACTTAGCATTAGAGCAATGAACTACTTAATTACTTTCTTCAAGGGAATCGCCATGGGTGCAGCAGATGTTGTACCTGGTGTATCTGGCGGCACCATCGCGTTTATCACTGGTATTTACGATACGCTGCTTGAAAGCATTCGACGCATTAACCCCTCACTTTTCTCTATCTGGCGAAAAGAAGGGGTTAAAGCCGCGTTTAATCACATCAACGGATTCTTCCTTATCGCTCTGTTTGCCGGCATTTTCACCAGTATTGCAACGCTAGCAAAGTTGATTACTTGGCTTCTTGACACACACCCGATCCCACTTTGGTCATTTTTCTTTGGTCTGATTTTGGTCTCTGTGTATCACATTATTCGTCAGGTTGAGCAACGCGATCTTGTCCGCTTTGTCATTCTGCTCGTTGGTGTCGGGTTTGCTTATAGTATTACTGTGCTCAAACCTTTACACATGGAACCAACGGCCATTAACACCTTATTCGCTGGAGCTATCGCGATTTGTGCGATGATCTTGCCGGGTATCTCTGGCAGTTTTATTTTGCTGCTGATTGGCATGTATGCTCCTGTATTAGCCGCAGTGAAAGGTTTTCAAGTCGATACATTAGCGCTATTTTTGTCTGGCTGCGTGATCGGTTTACTGTCCTTCTCTCACTTATTGTCGTGGTTACTACGCAAGTTCCGTGATTTCACCCTGATGTTTTTGACTGGATTAATGATTGGTACGTTGCCAAAGATTTGGCCATGGAAAGAAACCATCACTTGGCGCACCAATTCGAAGGGCGAGCAAGTGCCATTGCTACAGCACAACCTATCACCATTTGAATTTGAACACGTGACATCACAACCTTCTCAGTTAGTACTTGCTGTCGTAATGATGCTTGCAGCCATTGCTCTGGTTTTGGGTCTAGAGAAATTCGCAGATTCAGATAAATAACTTTGGTATCAAACACATACTGAACCAAATAAAAACGGAGCCAATTGGCTCCGTTTTTATCTATTGGCTAAGGGCAAAACATCTCAATTGAAAACTCTGCTGTATTTGATGCAATAAAGTCCGTCGCGTTACTAAGAAGCTGGTCACCGAGGTATAACGCACAATTTACCGAGGTCACGAGTTGGCGAGCGGCGCATCTGTGCTACGATGCTCGTAATGTTAAGTGATAAATGCTGAACCTTAATGAAACTGTTACAAATCGCCGCTGTTTCAGCCGCATTAGTTGCGGGATTTTATGCCCCGACTCTAATAAAAAGCTTTTCTTCTTCCACTCAAAGCAAGTCAATAGATGAATACTGCTTTCTCTCTACAACCTCTTGCGTCCAAGAAAATGTTACGATGACGCTAAACTCAGAAACTGCTCAACCCTTGGTTCCTACCACTCTAAATGTTGAGTGGCATACAAGCGATGCTAAGCAACTCATCCTAAGTCTTTCAGGAAGAGAAATGGAGATGGGTGAGCCTAAGTTTTTGCTGAAGCAAATCGCTCCTGGCCAATATCAAGGTGACATCATTCTCCCGGTTTGCACGGAGGATGCAATGACTTGGGTTGGTGAACTCAGTGATGGAGAGAATACCGTTTACCCTGCTATAAAAATGCAAAGATAAGGAATCGTTATGAGCCGCAATTGGTCCCTATTTCTCGTAGCTGCTTTCGCACTCGGGTTTGGCGTAAAGAGCTATTTAGATAATCAGAAAACGAAGCCAGAGCAAGTGGACAGTTCCACCTCTCAACAAACGGTATTGTTTGGGGAAAATAACCAAGCCGTCAATATCTTCGATGTGAATGACCCTCGCATCCGAGTCGTCTATTTTGGCTTTACTCGCTGCCCAGACGTTTGCCCAACTTCTCTTGCAATGTTGGCAGGAGCACTGAATCAAATTGATGACGCGCAAAAAGCACAACTACGCCCGATGTTCATTTCTTTAGACCCAGAGCGTGATGAGGCCGATGCATCAGCAAAATATGCCCATTACTTCCATCCAATGATTGAAGGCCTATCGGCACCACTTGATGTAACGACACCTTTGGCACACAACTATGGTGTCATTTTCCGCAAGACAGAATTGGAAGGCTCGGAACTAAAGTACACGCTGGATCATAGCTCTTACTTTTACTTCTTGAAGCCGGATGGCACGTTAATCACTAAAGTACCGCATACGCTCTCGCCGGCACCGATTGTTGAAGCCATTTCAAAACTAACGACCGAAGGCTCTTCAAATGACGGTTAAGTCAGTGCTGAAGCAATTTTTCAATTTCCTAACTCATACCAACCCCAATGTCGAACAAGACGTCGATACGATCATTGACGCCATTGGGGGCATAGAGAACCTGCTAGAAACTGGTGCATGTGCGACTCGGCTGCGTCTTACCCTCAGAGCGACGTCCGTCATCGATAAGAACGCACTCAAAAATCATGACGCGCATGGCGTCGTGATATTGGATGATCGTCATGTCCAAATCATATACGGCTTAAAAGCCAACACGTATTCGCAAATTATGGAAGAGCGCATCACAAAACAAAGTTAATATTTTTGCAGTATAGCTACCCTCTTTAAAAAACGGCGGCTATACTCTTTTGGCTTAATTAACTCACTTATTTATTAACCAACGAAGAGGACACAAGATGATTGTATTGAATAACACTAACTGGGCATCGCAAGGGTAACCCTAACAGCACCAACTCTGTGGCATAGCCACAACTTCCCTTCTCTGCCCGGTCTTCACCGGGGTCAACTCTATCCGAATTAGACCCTAATGCGATTTGTATTAAGGCGCTTTGTTGCGTCTGGGATAATTCAATAATGAATCAAACACATACTTTTTGTGACACATTAGTTTCAACTTCAAACCCTCTAAAACAATTGGGTTGGAAACCATTTTTTCAGCAACAACTGACATTAGACGATTACGACAACACTATCTTTGCTCGTGTAATTGCGCATCACCGAAGTGGTTATTTATTGGCAACAGAAACTGGGCAAGTTCATCTTAATGCCCACCATTCTTTACCCAATATGACCGTCGGAGACTGGGTAATCTTAAATGAAGATCAGCAATTTGTTCGCTTACTGGATCGCTTGAGCCTCTTTAGCCGCAAAGCCGCTGGCAGCAAAGTGGCAGAGCAACTTATCGCAGCCAATGTGGATACAGTGTTTATCGTCTGTTCCCTTAACGACGACTTCAATTTAAGTCGTATTGAACGTTATCTTGCCTTGGCTCATGAAGCCGAAGTCGAACCCGTCATCGTGCTTTCCAAAGCCGATTTGTGTGACAATACTGATGAACTAAAAAGCCAAGTACAGAAGCTCGACCCTCTATTAGCTATAGAGACAGTCAACGGCTTAGAAATAGAGAGTGCTTCTAAACTCATGACCTGGTGCAAAGAAGGACAAACCCTCGCTTTTATCGGTTCTTCAGGCGTTGGCAAATCAACTCTTGTTAATGCATTACTCGGGCAACAAGAACAGGCAACTGGGCATATTCGTGAAGACGATAGCAAAGGGCGACATACAACTACATCGCGCTCTATCCATCTATTACCTGATGGCGGCATCTTGATTGATACTCCGGGAATGCGCGAGCTTCAACTAGCAGATTGTGAATCGGGGGTCAGTGAGGCATTTTCTGACATTGAGGCGCTCGCTCAGCGTTGTCGCTTTGGCAATTGTAAGCACCAAACTGAGCCAGGCTGCGCAGTTCAAACTGCGATTGCAAATGGCAAACTGGAGGTTCGTCGTTTCAATAACTATCAAAAACTATTGCGAGAACAAGCCTTTAACCGCGCGACTTTGGCAGAGCAACGAGCTCAAAGTCGACAATTCGGTAAACTTGCTCGCAATGCCATGAGTGATAAGCGCAGGCGCCAACAAAGTTATTAATTTGTTGCGTTTGAGTTGTCAATAAAATCAAAGGAGACGAAAGTCTCCTTTTTAACAACTTTATTAAAAACCATTACTCATAACTAATGATAATTTTCAACATAAAAATCTTATTTAAATAACATTGAGCAAACATTTAATCCAAAAACAAACTAAAACTAGACACAAAATATTACCAAGCTAAGATATGTGATATTCAGCAAGAAAATGGCTGAATTTATAAAAACAGGATAATTGATAATCATGTGTCTTAGTGACCAGAAGCAATGCTCACCCCTTGTAATATAAGGGCATTATCGCCGTGTAATGATGGACTATTGCCCTGCCACTCTGGCATAAAATTGCAGGAATGATGTATGCAACACAACAGCCTCGTTGCCCGATATGCTCGTGGTAACCTCGTCGTCCAGATCCTTGTCGGTATCGTCTTTGGTATTTTGCTCGCGACAATTTCTCCAAGCCATGCCGAAAGCGCGGGATTAATTGGTAGCCTTTTTGTCGGTGCGCTTAAAGCGATCGCGCCAATTCTTGTGTTTATTTTGGTTGCCGCTTCAATTGCAAACCAAAAGAAAAACCAACACACTTACATGCGCCCAATCGTTGTACTGTACCTGATGGGTACATTCTTCGCGGCGCTATCAGCAGTGGTTCTAAGCTTCCTTTTCCCGACCAATTTAACGCTTGTCACCGGCGCTGAAGGTGCAACGCCTCCTCAAGGTATTGCTGAAATTCTACGCACATTGTTGTTTAAACTGGTCGACAACCCAGTAAATGCACTAGTAGAAGCAAACTACATCGGCATTCTTGCTTGGGGTGTGGGTCTGGGTCTTGCACTACACCACGCATCGGCAACAACGAAGGCCGTATTTGAAGATCTAAGCCACAGCGTGTCTCACATTGTGCGCTTTATCATTCGTCTTGCACCATTTGGTATCTTTGGCTTGGTTGCTTCAACGTTTGCGACAACAGGCTTTAGCGCGCTAGCAAGCTACGCACACCTTCTGGCGGTTCTTCTTGGCGCAATGATGATCATCGCACTCGTTGTAAACCCGGCGATCGTGTTCGTTAAAACCAAACAAAACCCTTACCCACTTGTATTCCGTTGTCTACGTGAAAGTGGTGTAACAGCGTTCTTCACTCGTTCAAGTGCAGCGAATATTCCAGTAAACATGGCACTATGTGAGAAGCTAAAACTGGACGAGGATACATACTCAGTATCTATTCCTCTAGGTGCGACCATCAACATGGCTGGTGCTGCAATCACTATCACAACACTAACGCTTGCAGCTGTGCACACTATGGGTATCGAAGTTGATCTACTGACTGCGCTACTGCTCAGTATTGTGGCTGCGGTTTCTGCATGTGGCGCATCAGGTGTTGCAGGTGGCTCTCTACTACTTATCCCACTTGCGTGTGGCCTGTTTGGTATCTCAAACGACGTAGCAATGCAGGTTGTAGCGGTTGGCTTCATTATCGGTGTGATTCAAGACTCTGCAGAAACTGCGCTAAACAGCTCAACAGACGTTGTCTTTACGGCAGCAGTTTGTAAATCAGAGCAGCAAAAAGCTCAGTAAGACTGACAGAACAAATAGAAAGGGGAGCCGATGATGGCTCCCCTTTTTTGTTTAATTGCGCTCAATTACGCGGTGACCAAAGCCACTTCTTCAATCAGGAAGTGTTTGCTTGGTTCAACAAACTCTTGCTGCGCAGCAATAGTTTGCAGTTCCCACTCACCCGCATGGTACGTTGCACTCAACACCCCGTAACACGCGTCGTGACAATGTTGGAAAGCTTGTTTAGGAGACCAGCCTTTTAAGAGTCCCGCGGTAAAGATAGCTGAAATAAGATCGCCCACGCCAACAGGTTGTTTAGCAAACTCAAATTGAGGACGCTTCGCAAGGTAAATGCCTTCTTGCGTAGCCAATAGCATGTTGAAGCTGCCATTTTCTAGGCAGTAAAGGTGCTTAACTAGCACCACTTTTGGACCTTTCTCTAGCGCACGTTGGCATGCGGTGATCGCATCGTCTAATGAGTGGATTTCCATCTCAGCAAATTGACTTAGCTCGAATTGGTTCGGAACGATCACGTCCGCCTTTGGCATCAAACGCGTTAGAAGATTTTCAGCAATGCCCGGAGCCACAATGCAGCCTTTGTCTGGCGCGCCCATCACAGGGTCGCAAACGTAAAGTGCGTTCGGGTTCGCTTGCTTCACTTTCGTCACGGTATCTTCAACAGCAAGGCACTGCTCTGCGCTACCTTGGTAGCCCGTCAATACCGCTTGGCACTTTTCCAGCGCGCCGATGTTACCAAGTCCACGAACTAACTCGCTGATGTCTTCAGCCGCAAACGCTCGCCCAGTCCAGCCTTCTTGATACTGCGTGTGGTTAGAAAATTGAACGGTATGAATCGGCCATACTTCGAAACCCATGCGTTGCATTGGGAAAACAGCACTGCTGTTACCAGCATGACCAAAAGAAACATGAGATTGTATAGAGAGGATACCTTGCATAGTACCTTACCTCTTATTGTAGTTATCGATAGTTCAAAGACAGCGGCAAGCGCCAGTTTTGCGAAACCAGTAGTGTATCCGACAAACCAAGATTCTCTAACTCAATTCTCCTCAATATCTTCAGAGTAAGTTGGCGCGCTGGTTTTCAACACCATCTTCTTAATTTCCATTTTGTCTTTATTCAGTGCGATTTCTAGGGTATCTCCTTCCCTTATCCCGAGCTGAGCTAGGATTACGCTTGGAATGACTACGGCGGTGTCGTCACCGATTTTAACAGGTTGACTTATCATCTTTCGTCCTCCAAATGTCGAAAATGAGTTTTCACGCCATTGGATGTCTAGCCTCAAATGCATTGAGCTGACTTGGGTTTGGCGTAAATGCCTAAAAACAAAGAGCCTTCCACACCGCGTTTGGGAAGGCTCTTTCTGTATTATTTTTTAATTTGCTAAAGGCTCATGCTTCGCAGCAATCAGACCGTAAGCACTCCAGCCTAGGAAGGTTACGATAGAGCCCCACATCATCGCTTCGTAGCCGGAGCCGTAAAGCGCATAGAAGCTGTACAGAGAGCCAATCAGAGCGATAACGTTGGTGGTTTTCATCTCGCGCTCTGGCACGTGTGCTACTTGCTGCATAATAAATATTGCGCCCATACATAAAATGTAAGGAATAACGTTTGTTACTACCGCTAGGTTAACCAGTGCTTCGAACTGCTCGTTCAGCGTTGGAGAAATCGTCATTAGAGACAATACTGATTGGATGATAGTAATCGCGATCATACCTTTGATCGGTGTGCCGCGTTTGTCCACTTGAGAGAACAATTTAGGGAAGAAGCCCGCATCAGAAGACGATTTGAACACTGACGCGATAGTGAATTGCCAACCCAATAGAGAGCCCGCACAAGCCAATACCGCCATACCAGCAACCGCTTTACCTGCTGCTGAGCCAAGCATCACAGACCATACGGTTGAGAATGGTGCGGTAGAAGCGGCAAGCTCAGAGTTTGCAACGATACCAGAACAGATGTTTGTCGATACAATGTAAACCACAGCAGCAATCAACGTACCGCCCAATACTGCGATTGGTACATTCTTCTCTGGGTTTTCTACCGCTTCTGAGTTCGCACAGGCCGATTCAAGACCAAGAAACGCCCATAGTGTCATGGCAATAGAAGCACTCACAGCTTCACCAAATGGTAGGTGGTGTGGGTTCCAAGCTTCGATGTACATGGTTGGGTTAAACCAGAACCAACCAACAATACCTAGCGAACATACCGGTAGGATCACACCCCATACCGTGAAGGTACCGATTTGACCTGTGATTTTCGCACCACCAAAGTTAGCGAAAGTACAAATCCAAAGAATGGCGATGGTGTACAAACAGGTTTCGACCGGAGATAGGGTCACTTCAAAGAATGCGGAGCCGTAACCCACACAGGTAATCGCGATCGCAATATTCGCAATAAGGAGCGACAAACCGTAAGTCCAGCCCGCCATAAACGCACCCGATTTACCGAATGCGTAAGACGCGTAACCGTTCATACCGCCGTCTCGTTTACTAAAGCGACCACATTTTGCAAACACATAAGCCAACGCCAAAGAGCCCGCAGCCGTGATCAGCCAGGACAACACTGAAATGGTACCCACTTGCGCCAGTTTACTTGGCAGCATGATAATACCGGAGCCAGCCATATTGATGAACGTCAGAATGGTTAACTGCACCACCGACATTTTTTTAGTTTCAGTACTCATAAATTATTCTCCACGAATAAGCGGTTCGCACCGACGCCGGAGCGTGGTGCGAACGGGTAGATTAATCTTTTAGGACATAACAATGTGCGGTAGTGCGACCGTTAACATCTTCAAGGTACACACCTTGAATTTCTGGCGCGAAGCCTGGGAAGCGGTTAATGCCTTCTTCTAGAGATAGGAAGTAATCCACCACCTGTTGAGTCCAGACTTCACCAGTGATCACACAGATAATGCCTGGAGGGTAAGGAAGTGCACCTTCAGCGGCTACGCGGCCCACGGCCTCTTTAAGTGGTAGGTAATTGCATTCACCACGGAAGTATTTGCGTGTTGCTACGTCAGGTTTGTGAACCATTTGTGGGAAGTACTCGCTGCGGAACATCGCTTTTTGTAACTGTTTCACGTTCAGCTCTTTGTACATGTCATGCATTTCCTGACATAGCTGACGGATGGTGTAGCCACGGTAGCGTTCTTTATTCGCTTCGTAGACGCTTGGAAGTACGATACTTAAAGGGGCATCATCACGGATGAATTTTTCGAATCGGTTAATTTGAGCCACAAGGTGACGGATCTTACCCATATCTTCCGCAGGAGTGAGTAGGAACAAGATAGAGTTCAAGTCGCACTTTTCAGGGATGATGCCATTTTCACGAAGGAAGTTCGCTAAAAGCGTTGCAGGAATACCAAAGTCTGCGTAGCTGCCATCTTCAGCAATACCTGCTGTGGTTAGTAGCAATTTACATGGGTCAACGAAGTATTGACCTTCACCGTACCCCTCGAATTTGTGCCAGCTTGCGTTTGGCTCAAACATGAAGAATTTCTTGTTCGTTGCGATCACGTCAGTGTCGTAGCCGCCCCAAGGTTGGCCTTCGACTTCATCTGGAATGAACGGACGAATCAATTCACAACTCTTAAGGATTTCTTTACGCGCTTCGATACCTGTCTTAACCGCATCGCGCCATAAACGCAGACCTGCTTCGCCGTCGTGGATCTTCGCGTTCACATCAAGCGCAGAGAACAGTGCGTAGAATGGTGAAGTCGATGCGTGCATCATAAACGCGTTGTTAAAGCGTTTGTGGTTACAGTAACGAGCTTGACCTTTGATATGGCGGTCTTTTTTGTGGATTTGCGATGTTTGAGAGAAGCCAGCTTGTTGTTTGTGAACAGACTGAGTCACGATCACACCTGCGTCTTCTGGTTTCAAATCCAGCAGCAGTGGTGAACAGTCTTTCATCATCGGGATGAACTGCTCGTAACCAACCCATGCAGAGTCAAACAGGATGTAGTCACAAAGGTGACCTATCTTATCCATTACGTAGCGAGCGTTGTAGATAGTACCGTCATAAGTACCAAGTTGGATAATAGCAAGACGGAAAGGACGTTCATCGCGTGCACGTTCTGGGTCCACTTTCGCGATTTGAGCACGAATGTATTCTTCATCGAAACAGTGTTCATCCATACCACCGATAAAGCCCCAAGGGTTACGCGCCGTTTCTAAGTAAACTGGCATACCACCCGCTTGGATTAACGCACCGTGGTGGTTCGATTTGTGGTTGTTACGGTCGAACAGTACCAAATCACCTTCAGTTACCAGCGCGTTACAGACTACTTTGTTTGAAGCAGAAGTGCCGTTAAGTACGAAGTAAGTTTTGTCCGCGTTAAATACTTTTGCAGCGTGCGCCTGCGCTTGATGTGCAGAACCTTCGTGGATCAGTAAGTCACCTAAATCCACGTCCGCATTACACAAGTCACTACGGAACAGGTTTTCGCCGAAGAAATCGTAGAATTGTTTACCCGCTGGGTGTTTTTTGAAGAACTGACCACCTTGGTGTCCCGGACAGTCAAACGCTGAGTTACCCATCTCAACATAGTGCGTTAATTGCTTGAAGAAAGGAGGAAGCAGACGACATTCGTACTTGGTTACTGCTTCGTTGATTTGACGACAGTAGTACTCAATAGATTGTCTTTCTAAATCGATAACGCCAGTTAGCCAAACGTAATCTTCAGCCGAAACTGGGTTTGCATCCGTTACTAAGAAAACTGGAATACCGTAACCCGTTTCAGAAATCATTTTATGCAGACCTGCTTTAATGTCTGCTGAAGTAATAATAGCCGCACCAACGTCGGTTAATTCAACTTGCTCTAAAGGTTGTAAATGACGATTAAATTGTTCATCTAAAGATTCAGCTAATAAACTGAAGTCTTCTGGCATGTAATTACTAACACCTATAATTAAACGTTTCATTTGGAATATCTCTTTTTTGTTCTTTAAAATTGACAGGTACAGATATTACAAACGAAAACGACATTTAAAATTCAAAAAACAAATTTCGTGATTAAATTTTCATATTTAAAAGTCTTATTTTCTCGAATTAAAATTTCGCGATCTTCATCACTTTCCAATTGATAGCCCAATGATATTGAAACCAGGCTTAAAAGGAAAAATAATTAAAAATTGTGTGACCACAGCCATTGTTGTTAGAAATAAAATATCAAGAAAATAATTTTTTGAGATTTCCATCACTATATAATTATTAGGACTATATTATTAGGAATGATAAATATTTTAATTTTAACTAAATTTAAACACATAATAAAAAAGCCATCAACACATGTATTGATGGCTTTTTACTTTAGGTGCAAAGGAAACACAATTCAATTAAATAAATGACTATCTAGTTTGACTCCATCATTCGACCATTGCTGATAACGTTTTACAGACATGCCTGACGAGTACATAGTGTGTTTACAATCCATGCACTCGACAAAATACAAGCCACTCATGCCAGCCATAACGTGCAGTCTACGGCTATCGCAACGCTTACAGGACAAGCGTTTTACTTTGGTATTGACGTCAATACGACGAGCAAAGTTTAACGTTTCATGAGAACATAAAGCCTCAACAGCACTATCTTTAAATGGATGTTCGCTCAACAAGTAATTAATGGCGTAATCATACACCGGGGGGATTGAAGATTTTCCACTTTCAATATTACTTATTTTAGCGACGGAAACACCTAATAAAGAAGCGAACTCAGCCTTACTGTACTCTAAGATAAACCTTGAAGAGATAAATTTATCTGCACTAATGATTCTCAACATACACAAATCTCTAATATAAATAAAAACAGAGATAAAAAATTATCTCTATTTATTATGAAACATGTAATGAAAAAGTTACTTCCTAGTGTAATTCTGCATATTAACTATGCTATTTTATTTTTACGTTATCTTGCGCCTAATTAATCATAAAATCAATAATCGACACCTAAATATAAAAGAACAATTTAAGATTTATAATACATTTTTTAATTTACATTATTAGATAAAGTAATGAGTACTATTCACCTATAAATTGGGGCATCAAGTATTGCTCTTCAATCATTATTACTATCAATTGAAAAGGCTTGATCTAAGCCCAATAGCGGAAGTAAATAAAGAGGGAAAAACCTCTTTTTTAAGGTAAACAGATCCCATCTTAGTTAAGTACTAAAAATATGTTGAAAAATCGCATAAATAGTATGCACATCAGTAAAATGACTGCTTAAGTAAGTTTACATTCTGTTGTCGTGACTGATAGAGATACTGGCAAAAGAGCAAAAGAAAAGCCTCACTCTTGAGGCTTCTGGATAAGATAGGTTATGGTTGAAGGAAGTTTTGAGTGAAATCGAGCGCCTCTTTAGAAAGTTTTTTTTCGTTGGGCAATGTGCTTGCCTGGTCTTCTGCTGTTACCGTTGTCATGTTAGGCTGAAAATCTAGTGTTGATGTATCCTCCCAAGCTTCGGAGGCGTCTTTATTCTCATCATTCAACACCGCATTGAGCTCCTCTTCCGCAGGAAAATACGCTTCGCGTTTGTACACTTTGTTAAGGGCTCGAATAATAGAGTGCTTTCTCACCATTCCTGAGGCCAGCTTTCTTTGCAACGGCTTCGCTATGGACTGCAATCCAACGACAACATCAACACCAATATTGGTCGCCACTTCATCACGCAACGTACGCGCAGGTTGGTAGCCCATATTGGCAGCAAGAAACAGCCAAACGTAAGCAATTGCATTACCCGTTTTACCTTTATCCTTCCACGCTTCGCCAGCATGATACATCGCTTTAGCACTGCCACCTTCCGCGGCCCGTTCCAGCCAGTAGCAACCTTTAACCATGCTTTTTTCTGTACCAATGCCATTTAGGTAACATAAGCCGACTTGGATCTTGCCATCTGCACTGTCTTTTTCCGCCGCTTTCATAAACCAGTAAAGCGCATCTGCACTGCGTCCTGCACTATTGTCTGGTGAAAGCTGCCATTCCCCCATATAAATCATGGCATCAATGCAGCCTTCTTCGGCGGCAGTTTCAATCAGTTGGTTACCTTTTGGGATATTTTTTTCAGTTCCTCGACCAAAGACCAAGGCCTTGCCCGTCGAAAATTTCGCTTCGGTATCCCCTTCCATTCCCGCAATTGCGGTGCGCCAGAAGTTTGCCTGCTCTTTTAAAATCACATCTTCGCGCATGCGTTCACTTAAGCGAACAATGCCGTACATCCCCGTCACATTGTCCAGTTTAGCGGCTTTATCATACCAATACAGCGCTTGACGAATGTTGTCCTTTTCGGCTTCTTTCGCTAGAAATAAAATGGTGGGGATATGCCCGGTTTCTGCTTTGAACTCTCGCTCTTTACGCTCTTGCTCTCGCGCTTTATGCATCGCCTTTCGATAAGCGGCTTCGCGAGCTTTCCTCTCTGCCTCGAGTCTCTGTTTCCGCATCGACAACGAGATCATCCACACAAATATCAGGACGAGTGAAAGGCCAGTTGCCGCAATGGCAATGCCCATACTACTCATAAATAGCCTCTTTTGGTTTCAGGGCCCAATTCAACTCCCTTTCAGGGAAATCTTATGATTACGCGCCGACATAACGCCGACTACCTTCATTATATAACGACCACTTAGCGAAAATCTGAAGCTTGCGAAGACTTAATGGCGGTATTTTATTCAACATCACTGCAACTTATTTTTAAAAGAAAAATATAGCCCTCATTTTTATAGAACTTAATCACGGTTTTGGGGCTGAGACATTCTCATCCCCTATCATCCCCCCTTACTCATCCCATAAAAATTTACATTTTAATGATGTGCAGAATCTCTCACTATGCGCCTGTTTTATTATTTAATTTGTGAACAAAATCGACTGTGACAGAAAATTTGCACCTGTAAAAAACTTAACAGCCTGCTCTCACATTTTGCTGATGATTCAGTGTATTAGCATCTAATTGAACATTTCCTTTTTTGGCATCTGCCTTTCTAGCGTGTGCAAAACCTTCTTGATGATTGAGTCAGCGAAGGCAGCGCGCAGCTCAATATCAATTCAATAACAATGGATTTGTAAACGTGGACAATAAGACATTTAAATTATCAACAATTGCCAAAACCGTACTGCCTTTGATTTCCGTCGCGGTAATCAGCGGTTGTGGTAGTGATAGCACGAACGAAGATACGACGAACCCTGGCTCAGGCTTGTACCCTGCGGGAGAGAACGAAGTCGTCATTTATTACAAACGTGACGTAGCATCAGCTTCAACAGCAAGCGACTACGAAGGTTGGGGCTTGCACCTATGGAACGGTGAGGGCTGTACCAGCACAGATTTAGACGCAATGGGCATTCCGGGAACAGGAACGGATTGGTCTGCGCCACACCCATTCGATGGCATCAACGACACCTACGGTGCTTACTACGTACTGAAAATAAACCCTGACGCCTCTGACCCACACGAATGCATGAACTTCATTCTGCACAAAGGTGATGAGAAAGCGTTCGGCAGCGCAAACTCAAAAGTAGAGTTGACGAAAATCGGCGAATCGAAAGGTTTGTTTGGCTTCCACGGCAGCAGTGAACTTTACTACGAGCCAATAGAAGAGCGCCCTGTTGATATTGATGGTCAAAAAGCCCATTGGTTAGACGCCAACACCATTGCATGGGAAGCGGCGACCAGTGCGGATTCCATGAAGCTGTTCTACAGCCTTAGCAATGACATCAAAATGGATGAAGACAAGCAAATCTCTGGCGGTACTGCGGTTGAGCTGACAAAAGCTGGTGAGTTATCTGATGGACTAAAATCACGCTTCCGTCACCTTGCTAGCCTTCAATCTGCGGGTATCGATGTCGATGACGCGACCTTGCGTACGATCCTGAAGTCACAAATCGTTATGGTGGCTTACAACGCAAATGGTGACGTCATTTCTGCAACTGAAGTGCAAAAACCGGGCGTTTTGGATGCGGTGTTTGCCGATTCCAAGGCAGGTAACGCGATCGGTCAAGAACTCGGTGCGATTGTGGAAGGCGGTGCCGCAACCTTCAAACTATGGGCACCAACTGCCCAAGATGTTGCTCTGATAATCTACGATGAAAACTTAGCAGAAGAAGCGACCGTTGCCATGACGGAAGACCCAGCAACAGGTATCTGGGTTTCTGAGGCACAAAGCAACGTTGTCAACAAATACTATCGCTACCAAGTTAAGGTATACCACCCAACAACTGGCGTCGTTGAAACGCGTTTGGTAACAGACCCATATTCAATGAGCTTGTCTAAGAACTCACGATACTCGCAAGTGGTTGATTTAGATGATCCAAGCTTAATGCCTCAAGATTGGAAAAACTACGCACGCCCAACGGTTAAAAAAGACGAAGACCACGTCCTTTACGAGTCACACATTCGTGATTTCAGCTTTAACGACAGCAAAGGCACACCAAGTCTTGATGGCAAATATCTGGCGCTTACAGAACCTGAGCGTGAGTCTGTATCTCACTTACAAGCCCTGAAAGATGCTGGCCTAACAACGCTACATATCCTGCCTGCGTTTGATATTGCAACCGTGGATGAAGACGCTGACCAGCGAGTCGATATCACCGACACCGTGGGTAAACTTTGTGGCATCAAGCCAGAAGCCTCCATTTGTGAGACCGAAGATGACGGCAAAGTGATTGAAGAGGTATTAAATAGCTACGACCCAACAACGGGCAAAGCACAAGCGTTGATGAACGATCTTCGCATGCTAGACAGCTTCAACTGGGGTTACGACCCTTACCACTACACCGTGCCAGAGGGCAGTTATGCGACCGATCCTAACGGGTCTAAGCGTATTCTTGAGTTCCGCGAAATGGTTCAAGCGACGCATAAAATGGATCTGAAACTGGTCATGGACGTCGTGTACAACCACACAAATGCATCTGGTGTGAACGAAAAATCAGTACTGGATAAGATTGTCCCTGGGTACTACCACCGCCTAAACGTCAACACTGGCGGCGTCGAAAACTCAACCTGTTGTGATAACACCGCAACCGAGAACTTGATGATGGGTAAACTAATGGTTGACTCATTGATGGTATGGGCGGATGACTATAAAGTCGATGGTTTCCGTTTTGACCTTATGGGCCACCAGCCGAAAGATGTGATGGTTTACGCACTTGAAAAAGTCCGTGAAATTGACCCGAATACCTTGTTCTACGGCGAAGGTTGGGACTTTGGTGAAGTCGCGCAAAACGCTCGCTTCGATCAGGCGACACAAGTCAACATGGCGGGGACAGAAATCGGTACTTTCTCTGATCGTCTGCGTGACGCAGTTCGTGGCGGAAGCCCGTTTGATGGCGGTGTAGATTCTGAAGGTAAGCACCCACTTCGCTTTAACCAAGGCTTTGGTAATGCTGCTTACCCTAACGAAGAAACCAAAACTGACGCAGAATCGGTGAATGGTCGTTTACACAACCAAGATCTGGTTCGTCTAGGTATGGCTGGTAACTTGGCTGACTACATCCTTCTTGATTACAAAGGCGAAACCAAGCTGGGTAAGAACGTTGATTACAATGGTGCGCCTGCAGGCTACACAAAAGTGCCATCAGAGAACATCTCTTACGTGTCTAAGCACGACAACCAAACATTGTGGGATAACAACGCCTACAAGATTGCGACAGGCACTTCATCTGCCGAGCGTGCACGTATGCAGTCTGTGTCCCTATCAACGGTGATGCTTGGTCAAGGCATTCCATTCATCCACATGGGTTCTGAGCTATTGCGCTCTAAATCTATGCAGCGCGACTCGTACGATTCTGGTGACTGGTTCAACCGTGTATTCTTCGACGGAAGCGACAATAACTGGAACGTTGGTCTACCACGTGAAGACAAAGACGGTGCAAACTGGGAGCTGATCAAAACCATCGTTGGTGACAGCACGGCGAAACCAGATTCAACCGACATCGAGCTGACTAAGCAACAATTCCTAGAGCTACTAAAAATCCGTAGCACAAGCGAACTATTTCGCCTAGATACCGCGCAAGAAGTGATGAACCGTGTGGACTTCCGCAACGTAGGGAAAGACCAAGTGGAAGGCTTGATTGTGATGTCTATCGACGATGGTACATCAGCAGGTGCCGATTTAGATTCGAACTACGATGCTGTTGTGGCCGTTGTGAACTCAACATCAACTGAGAAATCTTTCAAGGTTGCTGGCGCAACTGGTTTCGAGTTACATGAAGTTCAACAAAACTCTGCGGATGACACCGTGAAAGGTGCAAGCTTCACCAATGAAACGTTCACAGTACCAGCACTGACAACAGCGGTATTCGTACAGCCACAAGACGGCGCTCAAGGTGCTGGCCTACCAGTAAACACGGATAATAAAGACGTATCGAGTATTCCTCCTTACGGCGAAACCGTGGTTTACGTCAAAGGCACCATGAACGAGTGGTCAGATAGCAGTGACTGGGCGATGACCTTTATTGGCAACGGCATGTACTCTGTAACTGGCGTTCTTGAAGCAGGTGAACACGAGTTCAAATTCGCGGACTCTGGTTGGGCAAATCCAAACATCGGTTGTGAAGCTGCGAATATAGCTTCTGGTTCACTAGAATTAGGTTCAGAAGGTAACTGTAAGCTGTCTGTTGCTGAAACAGGTAAGTACAACTTCACTCTGAACGCGCTACATGTTCAAGATGAAAGCGTAGAAAAACCGGTCGTGTCAGTGACCAAATCAGCAGATGCACCAACATTCGGTGAAACTGCACTGTACCTACGTGGCACCATCACAAGTTGGGACACTCCAGCGCAAGATTCAGCAGCGAAGTTCAGCTACGTCGCTAATGATGTTTACTCGCTAGACATTGACCTAGCGGCGGGCAACTACGAGATGAAAGTTGCGAGCGCAGACTGGGCAGCAGACACCAACTTCGGTGGTGAAGGCAGTGTTGAACTTGGTAAAGGGCTGACGATGGAAGCCGGTGGCGGTAGCGCAAACCTAAAAATTGCGATTGCAGAAGCAGGAAATTACAACTTTCACTTCAATGCAGCTGACAAGTCAGCGCCAATCGTAACCGTTACGAAAAACTAGTTTCATTTGAAAACATCCATAATGAAAAAGGGGAAGCATCACGCTTCCCCTTTGTTTTATTGGCGTCACTAAATGGCGGATACCAAAATCAAGAAGGTGTTAGTTTCCCCAAATCTGTTCAACAAACTCAGGGTGATCAATGAATGGATTACGATTGCCCTGAAAATCAAACACTTGTTGATTGCGGTTTCGTTCTTTTTCACTAACGGGATCATTTTTGTGCCAACGTTTCAGCATGTTTAACATCCAAGGTTCAAAAACCGTTGAACTTGAACCATCAAGGACAGCATCCGCATTGCTTGAATTGCCTTCCCAGTTACCTACAACATTTTCATAGCGGGTTGCCATGTAGAAATAAGCACGGGCGAAGTCGCCCTTAAACTCATCAATCGGCTCAAACACCGTACCGGAGTAGCCCAGACTAGTGCTTGCTTGTCCAAGTTTAGAGCCATTACTAGACACGTAGGTCGCGGTGCCCACTTCACCAAATGGCCAATTACTGCGCTTCGCGTTTACATAACCATCGGTTGCAAACAAGTGATGACCGTCTGAGTTCATCGGCTCAACCTTACCGCCAAACCAGCTTTTCGGGAAAGAGTGCTCACGGTTGTAGCAATCCCCTTCCGTTTTGTATTGGCCACATTGGTCTGTGACTTTGGTAAAGCTTACTGTATCGCTACCAGATGGCTTTTCAGAATACATATCGAGAATAGAGCCATCATTTTCGTAACAACGATCAATATCGGCATCTTTTACCAAGGTCCAGACCGCAGAATAGCCTCGGCTGGAGTGATTATTGATAATGTTAAACAACGCTGTTTTTAGAGCGTATCCCGTCTTACCAGATGCCGCTTGATAGTAACCATCAACCACTGGTGGGGTCGTCGTTGTGTCACCTAAGTTAAAATCGGTGGTTTCACTTTTCGAGAATTCAGCGCCAGAAGCAAGAGTCTTATCTCCCTCAGTCAGCGTGTACGACCCCGCGCCACTGCCACAACAAATGCCATCACCATACTCGTCTTGAATCGTCAATTGGTAGTTACCGTCAGCTAAACACATGCTCTTTTCAATGGTGGTTGCTGACTCATATCCCTGACCAGAAAACAGTACTTCGGCTTGGTTGTTTTTTAACGTCCAGCTAGTTTCTGAACCATAATTATCTGTTGTGAGAGTCAAGACCACTTGGTGATCACTACAACTTTCTACAGGAGGTTGTGTACTCGTCTCAGTCGGTTGAAAATTATCGACGTAGACAACTTCTGAGCCATCAAAACTGGCTTCATCGTAAAAACGCAAACCGACGTTGATGGTCTTGTTCGAGCTCGCTGTGTAGTTGTGCGCGAGCTCTTGCCACTGGTTTATCTGTTGTGGGTTCGAGTAATTGTGATAACCATCAACCACCAGACGTGCTTTTACATTTCCTTCGGTATGATAAACCGAGACAGAAAACGGATAGGTTTTCCCTTGCTCCACATTAATGGTTTGCAAAAAGTCGGTGTTGCTTTGGGTACCTGTATTCACGACGACCTGGGCAGCCAGACCACCCGATTTGATTTGCTCGCTGCTTGGCGACACTGTAATGCCCGCGTCAATCTCTGACCACTGCGTAGGTACATTGCCATTCCACTGTTCAAAGTCACCGTTGATAATTTGGCTATATGCAAACGGAGAGCTAACAGCAGCAAGGAGACAGAGGGAGTTCGTTATGGATTTCATTATACTTTTCCATTAGTTATATAAATCCCAGACACGATAAACATATTAGTGGGGCATAAATAATCCTTCAGTCACATTTTTACGTTGCACAAGTGTTAATTTACTTTTTAATGTGCAGCTTATCTCACAAATATCCATCTGCTGAAAACAAACGCCAATACAAAAAGCGAAGCAACTTGTTGGCTACATCGTCGTAAAACCATTAAGGGAAAAGTAAAACAGACAGAAAAAAGCCAAGTGTGCGCCTATGGGGGTCAGCAACAACACTTGGCTTGTTTATAAGAAAGCTTGTGGTCAGCTCAACTGGTGAGCATCAATTCTGAATAATTCCTTAAGGTTTTACCGCAAAGAATCGTCCTTGTAGTGGCGACATCAGAATCTGATATTGACCATTACTCGGAGTAATTTTTTCATTCGTGAGCAAATCCACCAACTCACCAGTACCAACACTCTCCTGAGTAAGAGTGACGCTTCTAGCGCTCTCTAAGGTATTTAGCGCAAACAAGACTTTGTCCGAACCAGATTGTTTCAAATCCACATAACTGCCGTTACTCGCAACTAAATTCGTGCGTGACCCCTGATAAAGTGCAGGATGCGCATCGCGCATTGTCATCAGCGATGTCACATAAGATTTGAGATCGGCTTGGTTTGCATCAAGCGTCGCCGTCACGCCTTCAATTTTCGCACTGCTGCGCGCAACGTGATCATCGCACAAACCTTGAATGGCGCAGGTGCTGTTGTCTTGTTTTACGGCAAAACCATCCACTTGCTCCCCGATTTCATCACCGTAGTACAACGTGATTGGCCCTGTGTACGCCGCTTGGAAAGCAAACGCGGCTTTATGGCGTAACCAATATTCTACATCATTCACATCCGCCAAGTTTCCGCGCTGTAACAAGTCACCAAAGCGCACTAAATCATGGTTGCCGATCATCAAATTCGGCTGCGCATGTGTTGGATATTGGTTGTGTGTGCTGTAACCGTTGTCTAGCCAATCCACACCGCGACCACCCACGCCACTCTCATTCACGGCCAAAGTTTCAACGATGCGATAGCGCATAGGAAAATCAAATGCAGAGCACAGTGCCGGATCGCTGTTCGATCCATACGCCTCATTCGCGATCTCAGACTCCCCTTTCCAAATCTCTGCCACCATGTAACCCAACGGATTCACTTGTTCGCCTTTGCTATTGGTGTACGTCACACTTTGTGAGGCTTCATCGACGGCTTTACGAATTTGTGTCCAAGCGTCTGTCGGAACTTGATAGGCTTGATCTAAACGCCAGCCGTCAATCTTCAGTTCTTTGATCCAATACGTTGCCACTTCTTTGTAGAAATCGAGACTGGCCGGGTAATCAACGGGATTGCTCGATCCCGATGGCAACAAACCGGAGGGAGATGGTTTGATCAAACCATCTTTGTGATGACCAAATACACCATCAAAAAACACGTATAAGCCGCGTTTGTGTGCTTCCTCGACCAAGGTTCTCGCCGTTTCTAAATCACCAAAACGTGGATCAATGGTGAAGTAATCCGTTGCAAAGTAGCCCGTGGCATCCAGACGATCGGCCCAGTGTTCTTGGCCCGCTATCGCTTCCGATTCAAAAACTGGCGTCAACCAAATCGCGTTCATCCCTAAATCTTGGATGTAATCGAGTGAATCAATCACTCCTTGCAAATCGCCGTTATGATGGCTGGTGCCATAACCTGTACCGTGACCAATGCTCGCATCACCATCCACAAAACTCTCTACCATGATTTGATAAGTACGAAGTTGGTTACTTTGCGCCATGACATTGGCTTGGCAAGCATAACTGGTATCCGGTAGCGGAGTGCTGCTATTAGTGTCGCCACCACCAGAAGAATTACACGCAGATAAAGCACCAATCACACTTAACGCAAGCAACGATCGAGACAGGCGATGGTTACGTAGGATATTACGCATTTTATTCTCCCTAACTTACTCAAATAAACTAATGACATTTGAGTAATAAAATTAACCCCGACATGTGTTTCATGCAGGGGTTAATAAATAAAAATAGATTTTAAATAATTGAATGGAATATTATTGGCACTTATTTACCATGACATGAACAGGTTTACCTTTTCCTTCAAACTGAAGACTCCATACATATTTACCATCTTCTTTAATATCAACCGAAGTATCCGTACCATAACCACCAAATGTTAATGGTGTTAATTCACCAACGTTCATTCTATTACCTTTTGCGGTAAATTGTGGGAACCACAACTCGGTCGCGTACTGCATTTTGTAGGAGCCTACTTTTTCTTGAACCACGGCTTGGTAGAAATTATTCCCTTTGTAGGTGTATTGACGCTGAGACACGTGTTTCCAATCGGAATCCGCAAAAGTACCCACTACAAATAGTGGTTTAGAAATAGGTCCTTTCGCTGTGCTATCTGGGTTGTCACACGCTTTCATGAAAGCAACCACTTCGTCTTGAGACATATTAACAACAGGCTCTGCGGCCGCTTCTGGTTCTGCAGTCGATTGACAACCCACTAAGGCAACAAGTAGAGCAGCAGCAAGAGAGGTCTTCATCATGTTCATTTCACGTAATTCCTTTTTAGTATATCCAAAGTAAAATAAACTCAACGGTTAAAAGAAATATTAATCGTTATTAAAATGGAAATATCAAACGACAAATAAATATCGTCAGATTGTGAATTTAAATCACTTCGAGAAGTTTGTTTATTTCCTAAGTACACAAAATAAATTAGGAACTGCCATTAATTATTGATCCAACCTATATAAAAAACAAAGTAATAAAAATAATTATGTGAATAAGGTAACTCTATGTAGGGGTATTTTTATTACTTTATTTTCTATGAAAAAGGTCAGCATTTCGCTGACCTTTTTTTATCTGATTATTTTCTATTTACGGCTTTCACAAACACTTGTTGCGCACCTTCGATACCCAGTTCTTTTGCTTCATCAAGCAAAGTGAGCGCTTTCGGAATATCATTCGCTGCGACTGCCGCTTCAATTGAGCTGTAGTAGTAGCTAGTAAGGTCCGTACCTTGGGGAATGTTATCGTTTTTCGCAACAATCTTAGTATTCACAATATCATTCGCGGATACCGAAAAGCGGAACTGACCAAGTGGGCTATGTTTCGCTAGAGGGTCTGCAATATCTGGCGGCTGAGTGTGACGCGCCATGGCGAAGGCTTTTGCAGGGTGTAAAACTTGTGTACTTCCTTTTAGATCGGCGGAAGTCGTGTAAACCAACACATGCAGATCGTTACCTGTCATGTCTGGAATCACATTGAGATCAAGTACGAATTTATCATTGTCCAACAGTTTTGCTGGTTCGTACTTAAACTTTGAAAAATCTGCTTGGTAAATGGTTTCTCCTGCCGAGTTCATCACTGCGACATTAGGAGCATAAAATTGAAGTTCTTTACTTACGAATGTCTCTAATTTGATATCGAGACTGCCACGGTTACCTGGAAGAGCAAACGCTGCAATAGCGCCAGCACTGTTACCATCCAACAACATTTGGCTTTTATCAGTCAAAGCGAATTCAGTAACCACAGGCACGTTAAGCGGTACCCATTGAATATCACCCGATTGCGTGATCACTTGTTGCTGACCTTTTGGACTCATCTCTACTTGTTCTACAGACGCACAACCAGTAGCCAACATGCCCAGCAGTACGGGAGCAAGCCATTTTTTCATTACTGTCTACCTCGACTCTTTATTGTTTTTTAAATAAATACAGCCAGATAAGTTCTGGCTGTATCATTCTAGGACAATTTAGGACTTAGTGGCTAGATGATTACCACCAAGCTTCAGCTTGTACACCGAATTGGAACGTATCGTCTGAACGACCGTTGTCAAATGTGTTTGAGTTGTCTTCTTTGTCAGCCGTTAGGTAAGAAGCGTAAACACGGATTTCAGGACGAGCCCAGAAGCTAGAGCCAGCAGACCATGCTTGAGCAACAGTTAGCTTACCGTATTTGTTTTCTTCGCCGTCGTTATCGTCGATAGCGTAACCAGCTTCGAAGATAGTTTTGTGGTTGTCATCCCATTTGTACATTGGACGAACAACAACAGACATTGTTTCCCACTTGTCTTGGCCAGCCCACATGTCTTCACCAACACCGTACACTAACTGGTGACCCATTTCCCAGCTGTCGCCCATGCCGATTACACCCCAGTTGATTAGGCGGTAACCAGATGCACCGTTGTCAGCTTCTGCGCCGTACCAGCTACCGTCGCCGTAGAATGCCATTGTTTTAGAGTAACCTTCAGTACCGTACTGAAGCACTGTTTTGTTGAAACCAGCGTCTAGACCTTGAGTCAATTCAGCTGTGAACATTACGCCGTTTTTCGCATCTTTAGTGCCGTTTGGCGCAGCGTCAGTTTCGTTAAGAATTGCGTAGTTCAAGCCCATTTCTAGAGAACCGTTGTCCCATAGAGGAAGACCTGCGTAACGTACGTCTAGAGTGTTTACGTTTGTTGCGCCACCATCGTTGCCTGGGTCTGCGATATCGCCGCGGTCGTTACGAACCCAAGCGAAAGAAACTTTACCAGGACCAGCTTCGATACCTTCAACACCAGCGCCCGCGCCAGAGATGTTCCAGTAGTAGAAGTCAGAGATATGAATGTCGTGACGTTGGTAGTAGCGTTTACCTGCCCAAAGCGTTGCTTCAGGAGCAAAGTTTAGTAGGCCTTTAGCTTGAACGTTGAACTGACGTAGTGCGAATTGTGCATCGTCTACACATTTCACTTCGCCGTTATCCAAACCACAGTTAGCAGAAGTGCTTTCCCAGTCGTTTGAACCATTAGAAGTCATTGCAACCATAGAGTCTACGTAGAACGTTTTGCCGTTGTTGTTGTAAACTTCTTTACCTAGTTGAATCTCGCCGTAGATATCGCTTTCATTACCTAGACGACCGATCTTGTTCTTTTCGAATGTTAATTGTTGACCACCGTCAGCGTTCACGCCAACGCCAGCACGCATGTAACCGTGGAAATCCACTGCGAATGCAGAACCAGCAGCTAAAGTTGCAGCTACAGCAGCAGCAATTGCACTTACTTTTTTCATTCTTAACTCCATTAAGGGTATTTATAATTCTGTCTTCCCTGCTCACTCTTTTAGGTGAATATAGGCAGTAAAAACACACCTAAAGAAAGAGAGGTAAGATGGGAACGAATCCCCGTTTGTTTCAACAGTTGTGAGATTACCCGAGGCGTACAAGGATGACTTCCTCCGCCCTAAACTAATTTAAGGGGGATGAGAAGGGAGTAGAAAATTTACCGAATGGTGTTTTTTCGAGTCAGATCACCAATCTAGGGAGGAATTAGTAAGTTTGTTCGGTTTTGAGCCGCTACAAAGTGATAGCCATTTCATATTTTTGACTCTAAGCCGTCACATAAAGTAATTAAATTACACGAATATTTTTATATTTAGGGTGGTTGACCTTAGTAAGACAAAGTTTTTAACTTATAGTTTCCTAAAGGTAGCAATAAATATTAAATAAAGTATCTCCGATGACACGACTTCTCTCTCGCCCCTACCCCCTGGGCGCAACATTGAATAAAGAAGGCTGTAACTTCTCTATTCATGCTCCGGGCGTAAAAGACATTCAACTGGCATTGTTTGCAGACGATGGCAGCTACGAGCTTCGCGGTTTACCGAATGAATACGCTGGCATACGTCATACTTTTATTCCAGATATTGAGCCGGGGCAAAAATACGGTTATCTTGTCTCCCACAAGGACGAGCCACTGTTAATTTCTGATCCGTACGCAAAATCAATAGATAAAGCCCTCCACTATCATCCTCCCTACTCTCCAGCCAAAAGTTTCGATATGCCGAAGTGCGTCGTTATCGAAGATGATTTTGACTGGCAAAACACGGATCACCCGCGTATACCCAGAGAAGAGATGGTGTTGTTTGAGACGCACGTCAAAGGGATTACCCAACGCCACCCAGAGGTTGAGGACAAGCTGAGGGGGCGCTATTTAGGTCTTGCATCACCTGAAATGCTGGCCTTTTACAAACAGCAAAACATCAACACGCTGCAATTGCTACCTGTCGCAGCATGCATGCATGAGCCTCACCTACTAGAGATGGAAAAGGTCAATTATTGGGGATACAACCCTTATCTCTTTATGGTGCCCGATCCGCGCTACGCAGAACAAGACGCCGTTACGGAATTAAAAACAACAATTCGCGAATTGCATAAAAACGGCATCGAAGTGATTCTCGACGTGGTTTACAACCACACTGCTGAAGGTGGTGAAGGGCCTACAATTTTCAACCTGAAAGCCCTCGACTCCTGTTTTTACATCAAACATGGCAACCACTTCGCCAATTACACTGGCTGCGGAAATACAGTGGATCTCACCTACCAACCAGCCTTAAACCTTGTGATGGATACATTGCGCTACTGGGTTAGCGAATTTAAAGTCGATGGCTTCCGTTTTGACTTGGCTGCAACGTTAGGTCGACAGGGCGATGATTACAACCCAGAAGCAGCTTTCTTTAAAGCCGTTGCGCAAGACCCAATTTTGCGTGAAACCAAATTGATTGCCGAGCCTTGGGATATTGGTCCAAATGGCTACCAAGTGGGTAACTTTCCATTTGGTTGGAACGAATGTAATGACAAACTGCGTGATATTTCCCGCAGTTTTTGGCGCGGTGATCAAGGCTATTTAAAAGAGTTTGCCACTCGATTAATGGGCTCTCGTGACATTTATAGTGCAGCGAACTGGCCATACAAACTCACCGTAAATTACATCACGTATCACGATGGCTTCACACTGCAAGATTTAGTGTCTTACAAGCACAAACATAACGAAGCCAATGGCGAAGAAAATCGCGACGGTCACGGCGACAATCGTTCAGAAAACTACGGTGTTGAAGGCGAGACCGAAAATCTGATGATCATCGCCACGCGTGAGAAGCAAAAACGCAACCTTATTGCTAGCTTGCTGTTTGCCTTCGGTATCCCACACATTCTCACTGCTGATGTTCTGTCTCACACCCAAGGCGGTAACAATAATGCCTATTGCCAAGACAACGAAACCAGTTGGCTGAACTGGGAAGAGACAGAACGTAAGCAACATTTCAAAGCATGGATGTCACAAATGGTCGCCAACCGAAATCAATACATGGTGCCATTTATCCGAGCTTTCAGTGGCGAAAACCGCAATAACAACCGCATTTTCTGGCGCCGAACAGACGGTCGCTTAATGGAGCACGATGATTGGAACCGTTTAAGCTCTGTCGCACTTCACCTTGGTATCGGTAAAGAAGGACAAGAGTTGGTCTACCTCATCAACCAAACTAACGCCACAGCGCGCTTTAAGCTCCCCAATGAGCGAAAGCAAGAATGGGTGACGATCTGTGATACAAACGTACGTAACCTCAACCCAGGACATGCTGAAGGCGAAGTCTTGCTGTCACCCACCTCGATGGTGATTTTGCACTATCAACCAAACCAAAGCACACCAAAAGGTGAGCAAACGCATAGCTAAATTATAAACGTTCCAAAAAAGGAAAGCCGATGCATCTCAGTGCTTCGGCTTTTTTGTTGGTTAGATGTGCCTAACTCATTATTCGCAAGGCGGCGCTAGGTGAATCAAAGCTAACCCACCCTGTGACGTCTCGCGGTATTTCTTGTTCATGTCCTTGCCCGTTTGGTACATGGTTTCAATCACCTTATCCAACGAGATCAAACATTTACTATTACGCTTTAGTGCCATGCGAGATGCATTGATCGCTTTCATTGCACCCATTGCATTACGCTCAATACACGGTACTTGCACTAAGCCACCAATTGGGTCACAAGTCATGCCTAGTGAGTGCTCCATGGCGATCTCGGCCGCAATACAAATTTGCTCATTGCTGCCACCACGTAGCGCGGTCAAGCCAGCTGCCGCCATGGAAGAAGACACGCCAACTTCGCCCTGACAACCCACTTCGGCACCCGAGATAGACGCATTGGTTTTGTACAAAATTCCAATCGTACCGGATACAGCAAGGAAGTCTTTAAGCTGTTTAGTATCAAGCTCTTTGATGAAGCGATGGTAGTACATCAATACCGCAGGAATCACACCCGCCGCACCATTAGTTGGCGACGTTACGACTTGTCCACCAGCCGCGTTTTCTTCACTCACAGCAAAAGCAAACAGGTTAATCCAATCCATGATTTCCATTGGATCGTTTTCAATCGCTGCATTTGCTTCAAGCTTCTTCAGCAAGTTAGGCGCACGGCGGGTCACGTTCAAGCCGCCATCCAAGATACCTTCTGTCTCGAAACCGCGCTCCATGCAACGCGTCATCACACGCCAGATCTGCTCTGCGCGTTGATTGATGGCTTCCATATTCTGAAACGCTTGTTCGTTTTTCAGAATCATACCGCCGAGGCTCATGCCGTTCTTCTCAGCCTGTGCCAACATTTCGTCCGCGCTGGAGAATGGGAACTCAACTTCTACAGTCGCAGTCGTACTGCCATTTTGCAGTTCATCTGCCGTTGCGATGAAACCACCACCGATAGAGTAGTAAGTTTCAAACCCAACCTGATTGCCATGCGCATCTAACGCAGTAATCGTCATGCCATTCTCATGCAGAGGAAGGTTCTCTTCGTGGAACAACATATCCGTTTTGTAGTTGAATTCGATTTCATGACGGCCATCGACAGACATCATGCCCTCTTCAATCGCCTTGCGCATCGCTTTGTTCGCAGAAGCAATTTTGATGGTATCTGGTTTGTTACCCAACAGACCCAAAATCGTTGCACGGTCAGTATGGTGACCAATCCCCGTTAACGAGAGTGAGCCGTATAAATCAACTTGAATACGAACCACTTTTGCCAAGTTCGATTCAATCAAACGAGTGAAGTGGTAACCCGCGATCATTGGACCATTGGTGTGAGAGCTAGAAGGGCCCACACCAATCTTGTAAATATCAAAGATGGACAGCATAAACTTACCTATTACGACAATGCAGCATAAAGCCAATCAGGGAGAACCATACAAGCAGCGATGGTCGCCACAGCGAACACCAACAGCCCATAATGGCTTGCGGTTGGCTTTGCAAAAAGATGTTTTTGATTATTGATAAAAATTTGTTGCTCGGCAGTCACAGCGCCCCAACGACGGCTCACTAACACACCAAACAAAAGGAAGACAAACGTACCAATTGGCGCGAACCACGGCCAAGCCACGTCGAGATACATCGCAGTAAACACCGCAATCACACTCATGATACTGCCAACGATCACGCCTTTCTCATTGGCTTTCGCCCAGAATAAACCAAGCACGAATGAACCCAAACGGATACCAACAAAGATAGAAGTCAGACTAGCGATGGTTTTGAGTACCGATTCATTCGATACCGCCAGAAGAGCTGGCACTACCACCATGGCCGCAGCGAGCAAACTCATCTTTCTTGCGACTTTTTCGTAGTGCTCATCATCGGCACTCTTGCGAACGAAACGCTTGTAGATATCGAACGTCGCGACAGTCGCCATTGAGTTGTAGGTCGAGTCCAAGGTCGACATTGCGGCCGCCGCCAATGCGGAAATGATCAAACCAACGACTATTGGGTTAGTGTGGTTGAAGACGAAATCCAAAATCACTTCGTTGCTGTTTTCAAATGATTGATCTTGATAGAAAACACTCAAAAGAACACCGAGTACCGCGAAGAACAAGTACACGAAAAACGCACCGTAACCACACAACAGCATCGACTTCTGCGCCGTCTTTTCACATCTCGTCGCTAACGTGCGTTGGATGATCAATTGGTTGGTGCCGTACACACTCAAATGCAAAAAGCTCACGGCAACCACGCCAGCCCAGAGTGTGGTATCTACGCCTAAATCAAAGTCTAAGTTGATGATATTCAGGTGATTACGAGAAAGGTAATCTGCCGCATTAATCTCTGTCATTAGAATGGCAAAGATAGCGATGCTGCCTGCTACCAATACTGCAGATTGCAACATATCGGTCCAGATAACCGTGGAAATTCCGCCCGCATAGGTATAGCAAGCGGTGAAAATACTAATGTAGATAATGGCTTCAGAAATACTGATAGGCAGAACTTGCACTAAGATCAGCGCCACGGCATACAAAATCACACCCGCAGAGATACATTGAACCACAATGAACACAATCGAGTTGATGGTTCTTGCATACACCCCAAAGCGGTGCTCAAGGTATTCATAAATCGAAGTCAAGCCCAGCTTATAGAAGACAGGCACAAAGAAAATGACGGTGAAAAAGATAACGATGGGATAGTTAAGGTGAATACTCATCGCTTCCATGCCAGAGCTATAAACCCAACCAGGCATCCCTACAAACGTCATCGCACTAATGTAAGTCGCAAGTATCGAAACACCCGCCGTAAACCAGCCAAATTGCTTTCCACCCGTAGAAAAGTCGCCACCATTGCTGTAGCGCTTGTTCACTAAATAGCTGATTAATATGGTGATTAACACGTATAACGCAATCACCACAAAACTTGAGTACGTAACCATTTCAGGGTTTCCATAATTCTGGGTGCTAATTATTTGTGCTTGGATATTACTTTAAAAAAGCATATCTAAACGATAATCCCGCCATAACTGTGACTATAATCACCAATATAGACGGTTATATATTCAAAAATGCCAAAAAGACCGATTTAATGAGACTCCCATCACTAAAAATCACAAATTGGGTACGCATTCATTTTAAAATTGATATTGATCACGGATCTAATGACCTTAAAAAAACTATGATTCACCACGACACGAAATCGAAGATGATCCCAATAAGATCGTGTTCTTTAAGTTTGAATAGCAACAAATCCTAAGTGAAATAGAGGTTTATCGGTCATGAATGCCAAAAGACACATGAGCGAAGTTCCTATGATTCAAAGGGTAGCTGCCTATCTAGCAATACTGGTTGGTTACTTTTTCTATTGTTATAACTTTGTAATTATTGACTACGTACGCCCATACATCGTTGAAGCGTATGATGGTATTAGCCTGTCAGACACTGCCCAGTTCTATACATGGCAGTCGGTTGGTGCACTTATCGGTGCATTGAGCTGTGCTTGGTTCGCAACAAAATTTGGTAAGAAATCCACTCTTATTACCATCACAGCCCTAAACGGTGGCGCAACGATCATCAATATGATGTTCACCGACTACACAACATGGGCAGCAATGCGTTTCATCATTGGTTTGTCACTGGGTGGTTACTTCACCGTGGCAGTAAGCTTGATGATCGGCCTATTTACGCCAACGGTACGTGGTAAGTTGACGGCATTCGCGTCTTCTATGTTCTCTGTAGCACTGATGGTAATGGGTGCGTATGCAGCATTTATTGCAAGTATTGATGCACCATGGGAAAGCCTAATGCTTGTCGGTGGTATCCCACCATTGGCAGCGGCTGTTGTCATGATCTTTGTACTACCTAGCGACAGCAAAGTGATCGCTTACGGTGAAGAAGAGCAAGCAAAAGCAGAAGAATCAGATGCACCAGCGAAAAAAGGCTCTTGGGGCGAAATGCTAAGCAAGCCTTACCGTAAGATCACTCTAACGTGTCTATTACTGGCTGGCCTTAACTTCTACGGTTTCCAATTCTTTGGTGGCTTCGTAACCACATACCTACGTGATGTACGTATGTTCGACGGTGCAACCATCGGTCTCATCTTCTCTATCTCAGCATTTGGTTCACTGTTTGGTGCGTGGTTCTGGGGTTGGGTAGCTGACAAATTCGGTCGTAAGGTGAACGCATTTGGCTTCATCCTAGCGGGCATCATGGTTTCAATCTTCTTTGTTGCACCTGGCGACATGGTGATTGGCGGCCTAAACATGCTGGCTCTACTTGGTCTGATTTACAACTTCGGTCTGTCTTCTTCTGCGGTATGGGGTGGTTACTTCTCAGAACTGTTCCCAGCACACCTACGTAGCTACGGCGCAGCGCTATTCCACGGCGGTCGTATCCTCGGTATGTGGGCACCAATGGTACTTATCTTCATCCAAGAGCGTACCGACCTACAAACCGCAATGTGGGGTTCACCAATCGTATGGATCCTTGCTGGTCTTCTATGGCTATCACTGCCAGAGACACTAAAAGGCGGCGTGTTCGATAAGAGCAAAAAAGCCGAAGCAGCAAAAGCGTAACTGAATTTCAAAAACTCCGGCTGGCTCCCCGGCCGGATGAAAAAACTTAGTTTCGAGTCCTGTTCCCAAAGCCGACTCGACAGCAAATAAGAGAGTTTATTATGTCTAAATATCAAGAAGCAAAACGCGTTGTACGTGAATACTTCAGCGCAATGGAAAACGCAACTCACGAGAACGTGGCAGAAGTACTAAAAGCACATACTTCAAAAGATTACCTATGGCGTGGTGTTTACCCATTCCGTGAGCAACAAGGCGCTCAAGCAGCGGCTGACGTTTTCTGGGCTCCTTTGATGAAATCAATGACTCGCATGCAGCGTCGTCAAGACATCTTCATCGGTGGTGAGAACGAAGTAACATCAGGTGAAATCTGGGTAATGAGCATGGGTCACTTCATGGGTCTATTCGACGCTGAATACCTAGGCATGCGCCCAACTGGCAAAATCATGAACATCCGTTACGCAGAGTTTAACTGTGTTGAAAACGGCAAGATCACTAAGACTGGCCTATTCCTAGACCTTCTAGGTGCGATGGACCAAGCGGGTTGTTACCCACTACCACCATCAACAGGTAAGCACTTCGTATACCCTGGTCCTCGTAACCACGACGGTCTACTGTTCGAAGACGCAGCACCAGAAGAAGGCGTAGCAACACTAGCACTAGTGAACAAGATGGTTGATGACCTATCTGCACTAAACGACAGCGGTGCTATGGGTTGCCCACCAGAAGTTCTTGAGAAGAGCTGGTCTAAAGACATGATCTGGTACGGTCCATGTGGTATCGGTGCGTCTTACACAATCCCTCGTTACCAACAGCAGCACCAATTGCCGTTCCGTAACAACCTGAAAGACAAGAAGTTTAACGGCCACGTATGTCGTTTCGCAGAAGGTAACTTCTCTTGTTTCTTCGGCTGGCCAAACCTATCTAACACGCCAATCGGTGGTTTCCTAGGTATGACAGGCGGTGAAGTACGTGCAGACATGCAAGTGGTTGACGTTTACTACCGTGACGGCGACAAGCTATCTGAGAACTGGGTACTGATCGACCTTCCTTACTGGCTAAAACAGCAAGGTCTAGACGTGTTCGAGCGTACTCAACAGATCCTAAACCCTTCTCTATAAGAAGTCCTAGGGGCGGATTGTCAACCCGCCTTTATGTTGCCTGAATCCCCTCTCGGTTCAGGCGACATGCTCCCAACTCGTGCCTCAAGGATGGGGCACAACCTCAAGATAGAACCCTTATTCAAAACGGGCATGAACGCACGGTGGCTTTCTGCGCCCTGAATAATGAGATTGATGATGAAAAAGTCGACCCTTTCTGCAGTGATTTTAGCAGCGCTTACTTCTAGCTCAGCCTTTGCTGCACACACTTTTGTTAATGACGCTGGCGACAGCCTAACCATCGATGGCCGTTTCGATCTTCGCTACCAAGACCGTGGCGGTGATGACAACGGCGAATGGAACAGCGGCAGCTCACGTTTCGGTTTGAAAGGCCAAATGGGTCTGGATAACGGCTGGACTGGTTTCGGTCACGCGGAATGGGGCTACAACTCTGGCGCGAACGGCGACAACATTTACGACCGCTTGCTATACGCAGGTGTTGATCACGAAAAATACGGCAAGATTGCTGCGGGTACTAAGCAGTGGTCTACCTTCTACGACGTAGCATGGTACACCGATTTAGGTCGTGTATTCGGTACTCGTGGCTCAGGTGTTTACAACCTAGCTGACTGGGGTATCGCATCCGGTGCTGGTCGTGCGGAAAACTCAATTACGTACCGTAATTCAATTAATGAAAAAGTGAGCTACGGCTTTACTTACCAAACCACGCGTGAAGATGTTGCTCTAGCAAGCAATGCGACAGCCTCACTGAAAAACGGCATGGGTGCGTCTATCACTTACAAACCCGTTGATGGCGTAACACTTGGTGCGGCTTACCATCAAAATGAAGTTGCGGATCTAGACGCAAGCGTGGTTGGCGTAGAAAACGGCGACAACATGCGCATCATGCTATTGGGCGCAAACTACAGCAACGGTGGCTTCTACGCAGGTGCGACTTTCCACGTTGGTGAAAACTGGGAAGCAGTGAGCCAAGGCGGTACGGACGTAATGTTCGATACCCTAGGTGGCGAAATCTACACTTACTACCACTTCGACAACGGCCTACGCCCAACGTTGAACTACAACTACATGGAAGATCGCGGTGACGAGACGCAAGGTTACGAGCGTAACTTGCTGATTCCTGGTGTTGAATACCACTTCCAGAAGAACAAATTCCTAGTTTGGACTGAATACCAATTCGACCTAGGTAAAGATCAGTACGATGGCAGCAAATTCGAAAATCGTGATGATCAATTCGCGGCAGGTATTCGCTACTACTTCTGATAATACTCATCGCTCACCACCTATACCCAAGTAGCCTTAAGGTGGTGAGTGATGAAGTTCTTATCAACACAAAGCAAAGTTATCTTGAAGCCAAGTAGTCATCACTTCACTAACCATTAAAGGCTGCTCCAGCGTAGATAGATGCCCACACTCAGGGATAACATGAAGCGTGACGTTTGGGATGCATCTCTCCATGAGCAGGTGATTGTCTAGCGGACAAAGCTTATCTTCTTTACCTGTTATCACCAACGTAGGAACTTGAATGTCCGCCAATAAAGGTCGAGCATCCGGGCGAGTTGCTAACGCTTTAGCATGCGCTTCAAATGCCTCCAAACCTACATTGACCGCCATGCCTTCAATACGCTCTGTCAACACTTTGTCTTGCAAACGGCTGGGATGAATCAGCACAGGCATCAGAGTGTCAGGCGTAATGCGTTCAAACTCACCACTTAACGCACGGCTAACCAGTGCATCACGCTTTTGTGTCACCTCTGGCTTTTCATCTGCTGCATTGGTATCCATGAGGATCAAGCCTTTGACTCTGTTTGGCGCTTGACGGTACACCTCAAAGGCAAGAATCCCACCCATTGATAAGCCACCCAAGACAAACTCCTGCGGTGCGTCTTGCAACACTCTCTGCGCCAGCTGTTCCATTGACGGCAATGAAGCCAGCGTCGGGCATGAAGGCTCAACCCAACTTGGCAACGCTCGGTTGACTTCCTCAAACAATGTGCCATCACAAAGTAGTCCGGGTAGCCAAACTAACGAGGTGGGTTGCGTCATTTTATTCTCCTGCCAGCGGCTTTGGTTGATCAGAGCCAAGAATGCAATACGTCAAACTATTACCACGCAAGTTCGTCAGTGAGTATGACGCACCTTCTGGAACATTCAGCACATCACCGCGCGTTAAAACAACATTAGCTTGTTCGCCTTGATGCGTGAGGACCACCTCTGTATCGCCATCAAAGTTGATAAGTACTTGTTTTTCTTCTCGGCAGTGTTGAGGAATCGAGCCACCTTCAGAAAGCTCATAAGCCATGATGCTCACTTCATCTTCACTCTTTACTTGGAAGTCATAACTCGCCAAAGGATGACCCGTTAAGGCGTATTGTTTCACGTTGCTTCCGCCGAAATCGCCTTTGATTTCACGATAATCTTTTTGCAGAGCGACAAATGGCATCATCTCTTCTGCGGTGTAGGTATCGAAGGTCGCGAGCTCTTCTTCGGTAAGCAGCGGCATCAATTCTGATTCTTGTGGCACCGGGTCGCCATTAATGGTGTCCACGAGTGTGCCATCGGCTTTGAGGTATAAACCATAACCTTGACTGTCTTTAATAACGTTTGGATGCCAAATAACGCCGCCACCTGAATCGTCGCCGCCAAGTACCGAGAACATAAAGCCGTAATCGCGGCCAACCACTTCAAATCCACGGAAGAGATTGGTTGGAATCGAGATGACGTCACCGTGAGACAACACCGCCTCATGCTCTCCATCGTTCCCCCAATAAAAACGGAACTGACCTTTGAACACCAAGAAAAGCTCGGCGGTACGATGAGAGTGCAACGAATTTTTGATGCCCGGCGGTTGGCCTGCGGCACCAATGTTAAAGCCCGCCGTATCGCGAATATGAACATGCTGACGACTGCTCTCTGCCACCCCAGCACCGATAATGCAAAAGTTATCTTTGAGATCACTGCCTGGCGTGCGCGCATCAATAAACGCACTCGTACCCGGAATCAGTTCCATGTAGCGGACCAGGTTATTATTCATTTTAGATTGTAGAGTCATTGTAAATCCTTGTTGTCCTTGTTTGGACCTAGCCTTTGAATTGTTAGTTACAAACCTAAAGTGTGTTACAGACCTAAAGGTCGCCCACCATCAACCGCGATGGTATTGCCTGTCGAGAAGGTCAGAAGATCTGCCGCGGCGTACACGGCTTGAGCGACTTCTTCATCATTGGCTAAACGCTTAAGCGGTGTGGATTGTTCTTGTTGATTACGCCATGCGTCATCCAAGCCTTTGACAAACTCAGTGTCGACAAGCCCTGGAGCAACAGCCAAAACGCGAACCTCGGGAGACAGAGCGCGAGCTAAAGAACGGGTCATGTTCTCCGCGGCAGATTTACTTGCACAGTAAGCAATGTTGCTCCCCATCGCAGTCTGTGCCGCGATAGAAGTAATGTTCACCACACAACCATTGGCTTGCTTAAGCCAAGGCTCAAACGCTCGAACCATGGCAAAAGGCGCACGGACGTTCACTTGGAAAATTTGGTCAAACAGCTGGTCATCTAAACTTTGCAAATCAGAGTGCGCGACGAATTTCGTCATCCCCGCACAGTTGACCAACAAATCCAGCTTGTCGCTTATTTCACTGACTTGATGTTTAAGCTGTTCAATCGCACTAGAATCTGCCACGTTCAATTTGAATGCTAGATGCTCGTTACGTGGCAGCGAGGAAAGCACATCCTCGGCCGCTTTCTGATTACTGTTGTAAGTCAGAATTACGCGATATCCCGATTCAGCTAGCTTGCGACAAATGGCGGCACCCAGTCCGCCACTGCCGCCTGTGACTAAGGCAAGTTTCGACATATTACGCCTCTTCCACTTTGCCTTTGTAACGGCGCACACGAATATCCGCTTGCTCTTTGTGGCCAGCAAAACCTTCGAGTGCACACAAGCGAGAGCAATACTCACCGACTTTGAGGGACGCAGCTTCCGTTACACGCTGGTAAGTACAGGTCTTGATAAATTTACCTACCCAAAGACCACCGGTGTATCGCGCCGCTTTCTTCGTTGGCAGTGTATGGTTGGTACCAATACATTTGTCGCCGTAAGAAACGTTGGTTTCACGACCTAGGAACAAGGCACCGTAGTTGGTCATATTATCTAGGAAGTATTTAGGATCTTCTGTCATCACTTGCACATGTTCAGATGCAATATCGTCTGCCACTTCCACCATTTCTTCGTAGCTATCACACACAATCACTTGTCCGTAATCTGCCCACGCTTTACCCGCGACTTCAGCCGTTGGAAGAATGGTTAACTGACGTTCAATTTCTTTGATGGTTTCTTGCGCAAATGTTTCGCTATTGGTCAACAATACAGCGGGAGAGTTGTAACCATGCTCAGCCTGACCAAGCAAGTCTGCCGCTGCCAATTCCGGGTCACAGCCTTTCTCATCAGCAATGACCAAGGTTTCCGTTGGCCCTGCAAACAAATCGATACCAACGCGACCAAACAACTGACGTTTTGCCTCTGCCACAAATGCGTTACCCGGCCCTACAATCATATCGACTGGCGCAATAGTCTCTGTACCAAGAGCCATTGCACCTACCGCCTGAACACCACCGAAGCAGTAGATTTCATCCGCACCCGCCATTGCCATCGCAGCGACAATCGCGACGTTCGGCTGGCCGTTAAACGGAGGCGCACAAGCAATAACACGTTTTACGCCCGCGACTTTCGCCGTCAGTACACTCATGTGAGCGGATGCAACCAATGGGTATTTTCCACCAGGGATGTAACAACCCACGCTGTTTACTGGAATATTTTTATGCCCCAGTACCACACCAGGCATGGTTTCTACTTCGACGTCTTTCATTGAGTCACGTTGAATTTGAGCAAAGTTTCGAACTTGTTGCTGAGCGAACTCGATATCATGACGAGTCGATTCATCAAGCGCATCCACACAGGCTTGGATTTGCTCTTCTGACAGGCGGAATTGCTCCGGCGACCAGTTATCAAACTTTTCAGACAACTCACGTACAGCGCTATCACCTTTCGATTCAATATCAGCAAGAATGTTTTCAACAATCTGACGCACTTTTGCGTCGTTTGATGCTGATGCTTCTTCAGTGATTCCGTTTTTTAAAATGCGTGCCATTGGGTTTCTCCTTGAACATTGAGGCTGACGAACGGTTATTTTTATACTTTTGGATACGAATGCAAAATCAGATTAAACACTTAATTAACATTTGACAAGTTAAGTCAACAAACCACAAAAACATTCCTTAAGCCTTTGTATTTATTAGTTTAAACAAATAAAAGCAAGTAATAAGGACCTTAATTAAGTTTAATTTTTAATCAAAAATGAGTTTTAGATCACATCATTTTTACTCATCATTTACATTTCTACATGTTAGTTTTTGCATACCTTTGCAAAGGAGAGAATCATGAGCAATTTTAAACAACGTCTGAATCAAGAAACGATATTAGGTACATTTGTTAAAACCCCTCACCCTCACATTATCGAAGTATTGGCACTGGCAGAGTTGCCTTTTGTGGTACTGGATGCAGAGCACGCACCTTTCGATCGCTCCTCGCTTGATCTGTGCATCATGGCGGCCAGAGCGAATGAGCTCGCGTGCGTGGTACGAGTACAAGACAGCGCTCCTTCAACCATTTTGAACGCGCTTGACTGTGGCGCGGCGGGTGTACAAATTCCCCATGTTTGTACTGCTGAGCAAGCGACGCAACTGGCGAAAATCTGCCATTACGGCGAAGGTGGCCGAGGGTATGCTGGTTCCAGTCGAGCAGCGCAATACGCCACTAAGCCCATGGTTGAACACTTAAAAGACAGCCGTGCGAATACGATTGTCATTGCACAAATTGAAGACCCTCAAGGGGTTGAAAATGTTGAAGCGATTGCCAATGTTGAAGGAATTGATGCGCTCTTCATTGGCCAAGTTGATCTCACTGTCGCTTATGGTGCTGATAGCGTTCATGATGAGAAAGTCGCACAAGCAAGTATGCGAGTAATCGAAGCGGCCAGAGCCGCCAATAAACCTGTTGGCATGTTTGTCGCGACGGCTCAACAAGCTCGGGAATGGCGTGAACTCGGCGTTAGCTTCTTTTGTGTTGGCTCTGAACACAAAATGATCATTGATGGCTTCAAGCAAGAGAGAAATGTGATGAATTCTTGAGTTTTCTCTGATATTTACGCCTTATCAATGTAATGCTCTAGACACAGAAATCCCCTAGCCCATACACTCAACTCAGCACGTATGAGAAGGTTCAATGGCCTTAAATAAGGAGTATCACCATTAAAGCGAAAGTAACTTCGATCGACGTCGCGAAGATGCTCGGCGTCTCTCAATCGACGGTATCTAGAGCATTCAGCCCGACTGCGAGTATTAGCGAGAAGAAACGCAAAATGGTGATGGATGCCGCAGCTAAGCTCGGATACACACCGAATGCCATCGCCCGAGGTCTGATTTCGAATCGTTCAGGCTTAGTGGCGATTGCGTTAGATAGCGAATCAAACCCAATGTACGACATGCAATCTCGTGCTTTGGCTGTCGAAATTCAAAAGCGAGGCGGACAAGTTGTGCTTTGCCCTATCGACAAGGACGACCTCGATCTCGCCATTTCACGCGCCATTGAATACCAAGTGGACGGACTCGTTATCGCCACCAGCCGTTTAACCTCACGCGCGTTTGCCCAATGCGAAAAGTTTGGCGTTCATTTAAGCTTGATCAACCGCTACGCCGAAGGCATTAATGCCAACAGCTCTGGTATTGATAACCGATTGGCGGGCCAACAAGCAGCCGAGTATTTAACGCAGAAAGGCGCAAAACAGTGTGCTTATATCAGTGGCGATGCTGGCTCCATGACCAGTGAAGAGCGTTGGCTGGGTTTCTCTTCAAAGTTGCAAGAACTCGGCTCCCCATCACCAACCTTTATCCAAGCCAAGTACAGCTTTGAAGCAGGCTTAGAAGCAGCGAAAGCGATCTTGTCGCACACTAGCAAACCCGATGCAATTTTTTGTGCAAACGACATCCTCGCCATGGGTGTGATGGATGGCTTGCGACAAGCCGGAACAAAGATCCCCCAAGACTTCTCTGTGATGGGTGTAGATAACATTCCGATGTCTGCATGGCCGAGCTATGATTTGACCACCATTGCTCAACCAGTCGACAAAATTGTTAAACGAGCGGTTGAAGACTTGATGAATCGAATCAACGGCAACCTGGATGCAACTGGCGAATACCTTTTCGAGCAAGGCACCTTGATCGAACGTAGTAGCACCATTTAATAAATCCATTTTTATTCATTCTTCATAAAACAAAATGCCTTGCTTTCGAGTAAGGCATTTTCTGTGATCGCGATTAAATTTTCACCAATCGTTATTTAATACCTCATCAATTCATCAATCTTGTTATTGACTTGTTACTTTAATGTTTTATTTTGGATTCGTATGCAAAATGGATATGAATTGCTCAACTAATTTATAAAAACATAAAAAGTTGTGTGACTTGCCAACGAATGCCCATGGCAGGTCATACCAGAAACAAGGAAGAACGATGAAGAAAGCAATCCTTACTTCACTTACCGCATTGGGGCTTGCATTTAGCAGTATGAATACGTTTGCAACCAGTGTTATTCGTCTTGCTCATGACAGTCAAGAAACCTCTCCCGTACACAAAGCAATGCTCTATTTCGAACAAGAAGTGGAAGCTCGCTCAAACGGTGAGATAGAAGTTGAAATCTATCCGGCAAGACAACTAGGCGATGTGCGTGAGACGACTGAACTCGTACAGCAAGGCAACTTACAAATGACGTTTGGTGCGTCAGTTTTACTCTCTCCCTACGTCCCAGAGTTTAACGTGCTCGACGTGTTCTACCTTTTTGATAGCGAAGAGCAAGCACACAAAGCGCTCGACAGTGAGAAGATCGGACAACCATTGTTGAATGCTATGGAATCAAAAGGCTTTCATGGACTTGGCTTTATGGAGGTCGGCTTTCGTAGCGTGACCAACAACAAACAGCCAATTGATAGTATTGAGGACCTGAAAGGGCTAAAGATTCGCTCGGCATCTAACCCCACTCAAATAAGCGCGTGGAAATCTATTGGTACTGCGCCAACACCTCTGTCTTGGGGAGAAATTTTCACCTCGTTACAACAAGGCCTGATTAACGCTCAAGAAAGTGCTATCTACTCTATTTATGCCGAACGTTTTTACGAGGCACAAAAGTACCTCTCTTTAACTAACCATATATACACCAACTACGTGTTGTTCATGAACAAATCGTTTTGGGATTCACTGCCGGCCGCACAACAAGCGCTGATCAGTGAAGTAAGCAAAGAAACCATCGCAAAACAGCGTGAGCTCGCCGCTAAGCAAAACCAAGAAGTAATCAAAGAGCTCGAAGCAAAAGGCATGACGGTTAACATCGTCCCAGACGAGGTACGCAGCATCATGAAAGAAAAAATGAATGCAGCCGTGTACCAAGATCTGCGTAGCAAGACAGGTGAAGACTTGTTTGACAACGTGATTGCCGAGATAGAACGCCTATAACTCCCACTCTTTTGCACGATCTGGCAACAGGTCGTGCTTTCTCGTTTTGGAGGTGAACATGAAGTGGTTTCGCTTACTAGGCAAATACCTAGAACCAACCCTTATCGTTATCGCGATCTCAGCGATGACAACTTTACTGTGCTTGCAAATCGCCCTACGCCTGTTCGATGCAACGATCGCGTGGGCTGAAGAGCTGGCTCGTTATTTATTCGTATGGGCGATGTACCTGAGCATCAGCTACTGTATCCGAGATGATCGACACATCCGCATTCGTGTGTTCATCGATAAACTTCCGGGCAATTGGACGCAATTCAGTTTGATTGTCTCTGATCTTATCTACCTTGCCTTTAGTGCCACTGTCGCCTGGTTTGGATTTAAGGTTATAAACCGCAGCCTGCAACTCGGTCAGATTGCACCCGCAATGGAAATTCCTATTGCGTGTTTGTATGCCTCTGTTTTAGTTTGCGCACTATTAAGCTGCGCGCGCCTAGTGACAAGCATTTATCAACGTGTGAACGCGTGCTCCACCAGCAATGAACGAGTTCGCTTTTCTCGCCAACGCTATCGCCATATCAAAGCAAAGTATCGTACTTCTAACCGACTATTGGAGTTTAACGCATGACGTCTGCACTTTTGTTTGGCAGCTTTGGTCTGCTTCTGCTCATTGGCGTTCCGGTCGGTATTGCTCTGGCGGCAGCCAGTATGGTCGCGATATTAAGCCTGCCATTCCTTAACATCGAGTTTTTAGTACAAGGCTTGGTGACAGGGCTCGACTCCTTCCCTCTCCTCGCCGTCGTTCTTTTTACCTTAGCAGGTAACCTTATGAGCCAAGGAGGGATCTCAAAACGATTATTGCATGTGGCGGAGGTCTTCTTTGGCCACTTTACTGGCGGGCTTGGTATCGTGGCCATTGTGGCGTGTATGTTCTTCGCATCCATCTCTGGTACAGGGTCTGCCACTGTTGCCGCTATCGGCCTGACGATGATTCCTTCGATGGTGAAGAAAGGCTACGACCGCAGCTTTGCAGGTGCTTTAATCGCGTCCTCCGGCGGAATTGGCGTCATTATTCCACCCTCTGTGGTGATGATCGTCTACGCGATCACTGCTGAAGTCTCCGTCACTAAGATGTTCATGGCGGGAATCATTCCTGGCTTGGTCGTCGGTATGGTATTGATCGGCTATTGTCTAATTGTGTCAAAAATGCGGGGCTACACAGGTAACGAGCGCAAAGCGACCTGGGCAGAGCGTCTTGATGCGCTAAAAGAAGCCAGTTGGGCAATGCTACTACCCGTGATCATTCTCGGCGGTATCTATTCTGGTATCTTCACGCCTACCGAATCAGCCGCCATCGGAGTTCTCTATGGCTTATTCTTTGGCATGTTTGTTTATAAAGAACTCAAACCAGCGCAAGTGGTGAAAATCATTCTAGAGTCGTCACTGTTAGTTGGCGCTGTGCTCGTCATTGTGGGTGCGTCCGTGACGTTTGGCCGCATATTGACCCTAGAATGTCTGCCGACTGAAATTGCTCAGTTCATTCTATCGATTACCGAAAACAAACTTCTGATACTGCTTTGCATCAATGTCCTGTTGTTGCTCGTCGGTACCTTTATGGAAACGCTGGCGGCCATTGTTATTCTCACGCCAATTCTGCTACCCATAACGTCAGCACTCGGCATGGACCCCGTTCATTTTGGGATCGTGATGATCGTGAACTTGGCCATTGGCTTTGTTACGCCTCCTCTGGGTGCCAACCTGTTTATGGCAAGTCAGGTAGGCAAAGTACCGATAGAGTCGCTCTCTAAAGCCATTATGGGCTGGATTGGGGCAATGATAGTGGCCTTGATGTTGATTACCTTCATCCCTGCCATCTCGCTATCATTACCTGCGCTTTTATCCTGATCGTTGCACTCATAGAGCGCTTATGACTGTTATAGCCACTAGATAAATACCTTTCTAGTGGCTTATTCGTTATCTACTTCCGATTTAATAAAAAAGCCTTTAAGCATTCGTATGCAAAAGGAGAATTTGAAAGATATAAGGATAATTGACACCAAAATAGCTGAATATTAGCGATAAAGTCTATTTGGGTGCCTTGATCTGCATGATTATCAGTTTTGGCTTAATCATTTGTTTCCATTCAAACAGATCAAAATAAATTAAGCGATTAAAAAACAATAAGATATTAGGAAATTCATACAAAAAACTTTGACCTCCTTTCTTATTAACACGTCTCGATAAGAGATAGCTTCCATCTCTCCTGTACTTTTTTAGTTTATTTTCCGCTCAATTGTTAAAAACCTGATCATCAGCACGCTATTTAAACAATCGAAAAACAATCCGTTGACAAAATGGCAACATGATATATTTTGAATACGTAATCAAAACATAATTATTCAATTACGGAGGTGATTTATGGCCATGGTTGGCTTCGATGAAAAGTGGCGTGATTTTCCCGACTACATTCTTGGTATCACAAAAGAGATTTGGGAAGACCGAGGTTTAAACACCTTAGAACACTACTACTCTCCCGACATTGTTGTGCGTACTCCACTCTCTATCGTTCAAGGAAACGAAGGGGTGATCAGTGCAACAATGGCGACACTGGCCGAGTTTCCCGATCGCACGCTATATGGCGAAGACGTCATTTGGTCAGGCACCCCGGAACAAGGCATGCTTTCTTCTCATCGAATCATCTCTACTGCAACACACAGTGGCAACGGCTTCTACGGGCAAGCCTCGAACCGCAAACTTCGTTTCCGTATTATCGCAGATTGCCACGCTATCAATAACCAAATCAATGACGAATGGTTGGTTCGCGATCAAGCCGATATCGCGAAGCAACTGGGCATGACGTCAGAAGAGTTTGCACGCCAACAAATCGAATTTGAAGGTGGCGTGGAATCAAGCCCATTTCCGTTCACACCTGAAGTCGACATTCCTGGACCTTATTTGGGCGTAGGCAACGACAACGAATATGGTCAGTGTTATGAAGCAATTCTCAGAAGCCTTATGAATGCCGAGTTCTCAATAGTACCGAAAGAGTACGACCGCGCTTGCATCGGCGAATACACTGGCGGTCAAACTGCCCTATCACACTCGGAAGTCGATCATTTTTGGATGGTACTTCGTGCGTCTTTCCCAAATGCTCAATTTACCGTTCACCATCGTATTGGCCGAGATGACGACATGATGTCACCACGCGCGGCAATTCGATGGTCTTTGCACGGTAAGCATGAGGGATATGGGATGTTTGGTAAGCCTTCAGGAAAAGAGGTTTACATCATGGGGATCAGCCACGCTGAGTTTGGCCCTTGGGGTCTTCGTCGCGAATTCACTTTGTTTGACGAGACCGCAATCTGGAAGCAAATCCTGCTTCAGCAAGGCTAACGGCTGACTAAACACTATTTATTAAAATCACAGACAGTAAGGAAGCAACATGTCACTCAACATCATCGAACAGTTCTACCAGAACTACTTCAAAGCCGCAGACATCGAGCAAAAACAGGCCGCTCTGCAAACTTTGAACCCTGACGTAAAATGGTGCGTGGCGCACCCTGTGAACGATCTTAATGGCCCAGATGCAACCCACGAATCTTTCCTCTCACCACTTGTTAATGCTTTGCCTGACGCCGAGCGCCGACCAATAATTGTTATGCACGGCGAATACGAAGGCCGCACTTGGTACAACTCTACCGGCTACTTTATCGGTACATTTGAACAACCACTGTTTGGCATCCCAGCAACAGGGAAAACACTCTACTTGCGTTACACCGAAATGGTGTGTGTGGAGAACGACCAAATCACCGACTCTTACATGATTCCAGACTTCATCGATGCGATGAATCAAGCAGGCTGCAACCCTCTTCGTAAAAGCTTAGGTCACGATGGCTTGGTTCCTTCTCCTGCAACTTCTAACGGTATTCAACAATCTGTTGTGTCTTTGGAAGAAAGTGAAAAGAGCGCCCAGCTGGTTGAAGATATGCTGTCTTGCTTGGGTCGTTTTGATGGCAAAGATCTTTTCTCGATGGATCTTGAAAACTACTGGCACAATGACTTCATGTGGTACGGCCCTGCTGGTATTGGTACTACGCGCGGTATCAAAGGTTTCCGTAACCACCATCAAGCGCCATTTGTGTTTGCGTTCCCAGATCGAAGTGTCGATATTGAGGTCAATTTTTTGGCCAAAAATGACTACGTATCCACAGGTGGTTGGCCACATATGCATGGTACTCACACTGGTTACAGTGGCTGGCTCGGTCTTGCCCCAACCGGAAAACACATCGAACTTCGCGTTATGGACATTTGGCGACGCGAAGGCGATTTACTGAAGGAAAACTGGGTGGCGATCGACATCGTTCATATCCTGCTGCAACTTGGCTATGACGTGTTTGCACAAATGAAAGAACAGTTAGAAGGACCTAATTATGCATGAGTTTGGCGCACTTAACTGGAGCATCCTTGGGGGATACATCGCCCTCACGCTAGTACTGGGTGCAGTAATCGGAAAGCGAGTCACTTCGGCTAGCCAATTCGCCTTGGGTGATAAGAGCATCCCTTGGTGGGCGATCGGTATTTCTGTCGTTTGTACTTACGTGAGTGCCATGTCGTTCCTTGGCGGGCCAGCTTGGTCTTACAAAGAAGGCCTGTCGGTTATCGCGATTCACCTAAATTATCCGCTGGTGATCTTCTTCATCGTGGCTGTGTTTATGCCGTTTTTCTACAACAACGGTTTAACCTCCATCTACGAGTATCAAGAACGACGCTTCGGTAAGGCTTCACGACTGACTTTGTCGTTTATCTTCCTTATCAAACAAGCATTGAGCTCGGCAGCGGTACTCTATGCGACAGCAATGATTTTAGAGTTCATTACTGGTATCGACGTGATGTACTGCATCATGATCGTCACTGCAATTGCCCTTATCTACACCGTAATGGGCGGTATCGCGGCTGTCATTTGGACCGATGTGATTCAAGCAGTAATCTTATTTATTGGCGCATTCATCATCATTGAAGCCGTTTGGAATGGCATGCCTGCTCCAATGACGGAGGTCATGGCAGAACTCAAAGCGAAAGGAATGACCGATGCTCTACAAACAAGTTTTGACCTAAGCCAAGTAACGACGGTATGGGCCGGCGTTATCGCAATGACGATGTTCCACACCACCGTGTATGGCGGTAACCAGATGATGGTACAACGTTGTATGGCCGCGAAAAACATGGGCGATGCGAAAAAGGCAATGTTGATGATGGGCTACGTGGCCTTCTTTATTTACTTTGTCTTTATCTTGCTTGGTGTCCTATTCAACGCTTATTACGACGGTAAAGAGTTTGAAAACGGCAACACCATCATTCTTCATTATGCAAGTGAATATGGAATGCCAGGCTTGATGGGCATCATTGCAGCAGCGATTCTGGCGGCAAGTATGTCGAGTCTTGATTCCGCCTTTAACTCAATGGCGACGGTGTCAGTGGCTGACTTCTACAAGCGCTTCTACAAACAAAACGAATCGGAAGAGCACTACTTGAAAGTATCGCGCTTCTTCACGGTTGCGTGGGCGATTTTGGTCATCATTCCAGCGATCATGTTTGCCACCAGCACAGGCTCGGTACTGGAAGTGCTGAGTAAGGCAGGCTCTTACTTTGTCGGTGCGAGCTTCTGTATGTTCGTCCTTGGTTTCTACTCAAAACACATTACGGAAAAAGGCTTGTTAATTGGCGTTGCTGCTAGCTTCTTGGTGATTTGGTATGTAGCCGTTGCGACCGATATTGCGTGGCCTTGGTATTGCGTGATTGGAGTCCTTGTGAATGCCGTTGTCGCTTACATTGCTAGCCTTCTCCTGACGGGTAAACAAGATGAAATGCATCTTTACACAGTGAAAGGCCAGCAAGCGGAATATGCTCGTCTAAATAAACCAATCAAGGAAGATGGTTGGTATGTCGTTCCCGGCAAAATCGATGCTCCATGTTATGGCTTACTAGTGATGTTTGTATTCTCGATCGTGATGCTTTGGGGGATCAACGCGTTTACCGACAACGCTCCTATGCTGATTAACTTTATGCGTGGCTGCTCTATTCTTGTCGCTACCGCTTGCATCGGATACATGGGGTATTCACTCCTCTCCCCAAAACGTAAAGTTGCAGTCAAACAAGCAAATTAATGTTCTTTACGTAGATACTGTACGTCCAACAAACGGACAGTATCTACGCTCTAGATCTAGTGCTAGCTCAAAGCAAACCAAATGGGTTAACCCACATTTTGCTTTTTAACACTCCAAAGCCATTATTCTACTTAGGATACCCCGTCAGAACATTTATGAATACGTACCTATTTATGCTAGTCTTACGACCTCAATTACTGGCAACTAAGTTTTATTCATGAAATCAATTAAACACGTAGTCACATCAAAAGATGTGGCAAAGATGGCAGGCGTCTCTCAATCTACTGTATCGCGCGTGTTTGTTCCGGGTAGCTCAGTATCCGAAAAGACCAAGCAAAAAGTCTTTGAAGCGGCTAAAGCCCTTAACTACCGCCCTAACGCCTTTGCACGTAGCCTGACCACAAACGAATCGAAATTGATAGGTTTGGTGTTTCCTGATGCGGATTACCCTATCCATATGAAAACACTGCAATTAATTTCCAGTGAGTTACAGAAAAAAGGTTATTCTGCCGTATTGATTCCATGGCAAGTGGATGAAGAAGAGGGTCACTCAATCCCAAATATCTTCCAGTATCGCGTCGATGGTGTCATTGCCGCTTCCGCAACCTTCAATAAGTCCCTTTATGAAGAATGTGAAGAGTTTAATATCCCAATTGTTCAATACGCACGAGTTGTTGAAGGTACTAGGAGTAGCTACGTTATCAGTGACAACTACGAAGCAGGCCAACAAGCCGCGCAACTTCTGCATAAAAGTGGCGTGAAGAACGCGGTTTATTTGACGGGAGAAGTGCCAACCTTTACGAATGACGAACGCCAAAGCGGCTTCTGCTCTGAATTTGAAGACCTAACCGGCAAGACGCCACGCATCATTGAAGCCAGTTATGACTACGCGAGCTCACTTGATAAAGTCCGTGCCATACTGGCAGACAAAAATCGGCCTGAAGCGGTGTTCTGTGCAACCGATAACCTTGCGATGGCGGTCATGGATATCGCTCGTATAGAATGCGGGTTGAGCATTCCTCAGGACTTACAAGTCATTGGCTTTGATAATATTCCTCAGACAGAATGGTTAAGCTATCAATTAACCACATTCCGCCAGGATTTCCGTCGCCTCGCTCGCGAATGCGTGAAGATCATTGTTGATCAAATTAATACGAAAAACGGAAGCCTAGTAAAAATGATGGTGCCAGTGAAGTTAATCGAGCGACAGACAACAAAAGCTTAAATAGCTATAGCCAGCCATTCGGTTGGCTTTTTTATGTGCCTCTGACTCCCAAACGGCTCATTTAGTGTTGTCAGTATTAATGAACCCATGTATATTTGTGAGCCATTACACTATATGAACCAAACAAAAAAGGCTCATAATCCTTATGACCACGTATCTTTACACTCGCTATTCGCCAAAAAATCGAGCTTACCAAGAGCACCTTAATACTCTAAAAGCTTTTGCGCCCGAAGCTCAGCATTTTGAGGATAAGGTTCGTGGTTGCATGCCTCCAACCGAGAGAGAGGCATTCTTACGACTGCTCGATTCCGTCAGAGCTGGGGATACGATTGTGCTCTGGTGGCTGACCGCATTTGGTCGCGACTTTAGTCAAGCATTGAACACGATAAAAATGCTACTCGATAAAGGGGTAACATTGAAAACCGTATGTGAATCACTAACTTTTGAGCCAGGTTCTGTTCAAACTCAAACACTACTCACAGTGTTATCTGGATATGGGAAAGTGCAGACTGAACATCGCCTGTTTGCCGCAGAGCAAGGGCGACAGGCCATTAAAGAGCAGCCAGAATTATGGAAACAGAAGTTTCGCGGCCGCCCCGCAAACAAAACCAAACACCAACAGATCGCAACGTTACTGCTAGAAGGCTACACATTGCAAAACGTAGCAGAGAAATGCGAAGTCAGTCTATCGACTGTGAAGCGGGTCAAAGCAAAGCTAAATGAAGTGGATGACGAAGGCGGCTTAAGATCACGACGCCAAAAAGGTTGTTTGAATGGAGACCAGTCATGAGTCGCCCAATCAACTTTCATACTATACTACTCGCCTGTCTTATTATTAGCGTTGGCCAGTTGAGCATGGGGCTAGTCATGCCCTCTTTGCCATGGATAGCAAAAGACTTTTCCATCTCCCTCGACCAAGCTCAACTACTTGTGAGTATTTATTTGCTCGGCTTTGGCCCCTCACAATTTATCTACGGGCCAGTGTCAGATGCTTTAGGACGAAAAAGAGTATTACTTACCGGTTTACTCATCGCGATGTCTGGTCTGCTGATGATTATTTTCTTCAGTGACACATTTACAGGGATGGTGATGGGGCGCTTTTTACAAGGGTTAGGTACAGGATGCTGCGCGGTACTCGCGAGGGCGTCGACTCGAGATAGGTTTAGCGGGGATGAACTCCCAGTGGCAATGTCTTACATCGCCATGGCGGCTTCAATCACGCCACTTATTGCACCTGTGATTGGCGGCTTTATCAACTTCCACTTCGGTTGGAGTATGGTGTTTATTTCTCTGTTGGGCTATGTCTCGCTGGCCTGGGTAATCATCGCCTTTAAGTTCACAGAAACCATCGCAAAACGTTCTGTCATTCCGTCACCCCGAAAAATGTTGCTCCAATACAAGAGCTTACTTACGTCTCGTTACTTTATGAGTTTCGCCAGTATCAGTTGGTTAAACTTCAGCTTAATGATTACGACAGTCTCTGTGATGCCATTTATCATGCAAGATCAAATTGGCATGACCTCCGCTCAATACGCGATGTGGGCGCTCATTCCCGCTTTGGGTATGTTATGTGGTACCACGATTTGTAACCGAGTAAGGCCAATTATTGGCAATAAAAAAATGCTGCTTTGCACCCCATTTCTTCACCTCGCTGCCGCAATATGGTTATTTTTCTGTCCTGTTGAGCCTCTATTTCTGATGCTAGGACAGCTATTAATGATCTTGGGTAATGGTATTGCCCTACCTTGTGCACAAGCGATGGTAATGCAACCTTATAAAAAGCAAGCAGGTGCCGCAGCGGCAATGTCTGGTGGTGGACAAATGGTCGTCTCCTCATTGGTCAGCTTAACTCTGGTGCAGCTTGGATTGAGTCAAGCATGGCATCTAGCGATCGTTATCGTAATATTTGCATCGCTTACCTTCACCAACATTCAACGTGGCTTCAGTGCAGAGCAACCTTCAGAACGATAACAAAAAACATACTATTGTCCTTATAGTTACGACAAATCGTATAAACTTAAATTTAGGAAAAGTTGGCGGATACTAACATGATGTTGCATTTAAGAATGGGCGCCTTAACACTCGCCACATTGATATCCGCTGGCACTGATGCGAGCGCCAACGAGAACTGGCAGTTCGAGAGTGACAAGGATGGAATCACAATTTACTCCCGAGAACATAGTGACGGTTTAGTTGAGATCCGTGCCCGGATGTTCACACCCACCAGCTATGGTGCATTTTTAACGCTACTGGAAGACAGTGACAATATCCCGAACTGGATTGACAATGCCAGTCATAGCCGGGTTTTAAATCAGATATCGGCCACCGAGAACATCGTTTACACCCAGTTTAAAGCACCATGGCCTGCCAAAAATCGGGATATGGTCACCTACTCAAAGTACTGGGTCGATGAGCTGGGATTCACCATAGAAATCAAAAGCGCACCTGACTCATATCTTGCTGAACAAAATGGTTATGTTCGAATTCGCTCGGTTGATGCGACTTGGGAGTTACAAAAACTCACAAACGATACAACACTCGTGGAATACAAGGCGTTTGCTGACCCCGGAGGTCTATTGCCAAACTGGCTGATCAACAAACTCTCAAAAGAAAGTGCATGGGCGACATTTAGTAATTTAAGAAAAGAGTTACCTGAATATCAGCAATACTCTCATCCTCAAATAGATGAGTAAGCGTCGCTCTTCCCACTCGCTTTTTAATACGGTACATAATAACAAAAGGCGGCATATGCCGCCTTTTTCTACTCAATGTGTTACTGTTGTGCAACCGTTACAGGTTTAGTTGCACCACGGTAATCAAACTCAAAACCAATACCTTGGTCTGTCACGTCCATCGTCATACCACCAACAAGCTCGCCTTGTAAGCTTTTGACAACATCATCCGGAACCGGCTCCCCAGTGATTGACGACGCACTCTCTAGCACTTCCAAAATACGCTCTGAATCAAAATCAAAGCTGAACAAGCCATTTGGAGAAAGTGATTGCGCCATCACTTCTTTGCTTGCTTCCGCAGCACTATCACCACTGTAAAGGGTGAAATGGTTTTCGTTTAGACGAGCAAACACGTCCACCTTCATGCCAGTATGCATTTCTAATAGCTCACTGACATTAACAGGTTGGTTATCCGGTTGAATTTGCAATTGAGCAAGTTCAGGAACGAACATTTGCGCAGTTTGAATAAGCATCATTGGATCATTGGCAGAAAGAGACAACATACCATCTAGCTGGCTAAATACTTCACCATGCTGAGCATTAGTATCTACTTTGATATCAAACATTTGCAGGCTTAACCCTTTCAGGCCGTTAACCATGCCTGACCCCATGCTTACAGCGGCTGCTGGATTCTGGCCGCCTATCTCTTGCTGCATTTGTGTCAATAAAGAGCATTGGTATTGAGGCTGAGTCAAGTCAGCCCAAATCTGACCAATCGATGGCGCTAGCGTATTAATGTCTAAGCCAAGCGCCATACTAAAGAAACTCTTATCACTTTTAGACTCTGCCAATACACCACGAATCGACTTGAGCGCATCTAGAATCACTTTATTGTTGGACTCAACAACAAAAGAACCTTTAATGAACGCCTGATCGCCTTTCATCTTGTATTCTGCAAACGCGACGGACTGAGGCCAGTTTTCTGCAACTTGAGTAAGCTCAGTATGGCAGGCTGGTGAACGCATTTCCTCAATAGTTGGTTCAGGATCTATTGCATCCAACGTGCTGATTTGACGAGCAAACATATTGCCATCTTTCGTCGTCAAACCTTTAATCACTTCGCGATGATCAAAGTAACCAAAAGAGTTGTTGTTTTCACCGTATTTGGCTTGCAACGCCTCAAGGCGTCCACTGTCAGCAATATTTTGACTTGGTGCTTCAAGCCCTAATGCCATTTTAATCGGGTTTTGAACGCCCAGTTGCGGAACATCAACCGTTAACGTAAGCACGTTATCAACCACGGCTACAACCAAGCCAATACCGTCCTGCGGGTCAATTGAATCAGTCATCTCGTAACGACGATACTCGACGTCACCAAGCTTAACCAACTCATGCTTAGCGCCGCTCATCTGCTCTTCATGATCCAGTGTTTTCCATAACGCGGCAGGGTCTTCAATATCCACTTTGTACACCGGTACCATACCAATTGTGTACAACACAGGATTAATGTTTTCCCCGGTGCCCAAATAAGCTTTTAATGTTTCTGGCGACGCAGCACTCTCTAGGTACCCATCGAATAAGTTAACTGCAAACTGCTGTTGTGGAGACAGTGGTTCATCGGCAAAAAGTTCTGCAATCGAGCCTTGATTCGCCGTACCGAATGCGTTCATGTATTTATAATGGTTAAAAGGTTCAGTCTGATACGTCACCATAAGTGAATCTGCAGGAACTTGCGTTAACAGTGAGCCTGCATCACTTGTGGTAGTATTGTTTTGGTACAGGTAGCCAGCGCCCCCTGCAGCTGCGACCACCGCTGTAGCCAATAGTAGTTTTTTCACGACCAACTCCGTTGTCATAGTTATGTGTTCCTAAACGAAATGTAACGCTTAGGTTTAAAGCCAATGAATAGTGCTTTATATCAACCGCTATCATAAACAAGTTATCGATGTAATGAATGTCGGTTTGATAAATTATCCAACATTTATAAGGCAAACCGTGAAGTAAGTTGAATTGCGTGCGGATGCTATTGGCAATATTCACAATCCAATTTCTCGGATAACCGCCTTAAAAATCATAATATTCAGTTAAATGAAGCGATTTGGAGTAATTACGACCAAAATCAGCAGAATATTAAATCTTTATTGAGTCTTTTATCTAATATCTGAAAACGCCTCACGACCTGACACTTCTTTCCAATTTGCCTCTGGCAGTCCCTACTCGTTTTCCTTACATTCCTACTAACTCAGTGACGAGACGTATACCAAATACGAGCAATAGAAGACGATGAAAGACCAGTTGACGATCTCTATATCAACTATCAATGGCTCAAGACATTGGTACTTCAGTAAAAGGATGCAACGCAACATAAAAACGTTTTTCGTTTTTTTTGTTGTTGCTCTGGCCGCGACCGTAATCTTAATTCATCACTTGTACACTCGCGTTGATAATGCAGCGTTAAAACAAGCTGAATTGACAGAGCATTCACGCACCATGGGTGAAGAGCTCAGCACACTGAAAACACTTAAATCAGAGCTAGAAAATGACCTTTCAGAACGGGAAGAACGGGTACAACTTGTTTCGGAACGTTTGGGTGAATTAGAGAAAGTGCTTGGGGTTGGGGAACATACCTCGACAAATAACTTGGATGCTAGGCTCGATGCAGCAGCGATAACCTCAAACGTTCGCATGGTGTTATTAAACCAAATACCAAGTGGCTCTCCAGTCGGCAACGTACGACTATCTTCCGGATTCGGTAAGCGTATCCATCCGGTGACAAAAGTTGCCAAGATGCATCGTGGGCTCGATTTTGCCGTAAATATCGGCACCAAAATTTATGCCCCTGCCGATGGGGTAGTGGAAGTCACCCGCCGCAGTAATAAAGGCTCTGGTAACTTCCTCAGGCTACAACATTCTTTCGGTTTTTCGAGTTCTTATTCGCACTTGAAAGCGTTCAAAGTAAAAAGTGGTCAGTTCGTCAAAAAAGGGCAGCTGATTGCAATTTCCGGCAACAGTGGGCTCTCTTCTGGCCCTCACCTGCATTACGAGGTGCGATTTGTTGGGCGAGCACTGAATCCGAAACCATTTGTCGATTGGAGCCTTAATGATTTCGAAGACATTTTTACTAAGGAGCGAAGAATACGATGGGAATCTTTAATCAAAACAGTGGAACAACGAGTAGCTCAGCAGCTTCAACTCTCATCGCCAAAGGCTGTTCTCTTAGCGGAGAACTCAAAGTAGAAAACGATGTCCAGATTGATGGCATCGTCGATGGTCAAATTAACGTGGAAGGCACTCTCGTTGTCGCAGAAAGCGGGCGAGTAAACGGTGAAATTTACGCTAAACAGCTGATCATTAACGGCATGATGGACGGAAACTGTCACGCAGAACACATTCAAGTGCTTGCCAAGGGACGCGTAAGCGGTAGGATCTGGAGCAATAACCTCAGCATTGAACCTGGTGGTAAATTCTTTGGTGAAGCAGCTGAATTACCTGAAAAAGAAGTGGTAACGCTCAAGGGTAAGGCTCAAGACAGTGCGAACACAAAAGAAAACAACACCAACAATGAAAAGCGACTTGCGCGTAAATCAGCATAAAACGCTTTGATTAAAGTGCTTAAAAAAGACGGCTTTCACGCCGTCTTTTTTATTACTATTGCCACGATTTTCGTCAGAAACTACGTGATTATTCGGCCGGATTTAAAACCATCACCGAGCGTTTTGCTTGTGGACCAAAAGCTGATTTTGCATACGCTTTCACTTCATCTAACGTCACACTCTTAGCCACTTTCTCAACGTCAAGCAACACATCGACGCCGTAATCATGCACCAAATAACGAGTATATGCCCATGATCTCTGTGCTGGGTTGTCATCCAATCCTTGCATCGCGACTGCCAGTTGTTTCGCGGCCGTATCCACTTCTTTTTGGGTAATATTTGACGCTAAATCATCAAACACTTTGCCCAGTTTACTCTCTAAAAGTGCCACGTCTTCGGGCTCAACTTGAGACTCCAAGAGCCAATCAGAGATGGGTTCGCGATCTTGTGTCATGGTGTAAATGCTCGGGCTGTAATCAAGGCTAGACTCTTCTCGCACAATATCCAAAACACGTGCATTACTAATACGTTGCAAAATATCTTCGATAACCGTGTCTCTTGCCGTACGTTGGTAGTCGCTCGTATTAGTCAAACGCATTACATACAACGATGAAGGTTCATGCCCATCCGCAACCACAGTTCGCTCCGGCACTTCCGGGTTAAACGCAACGTGATAATCAATCGAACGACTCGGTTTCATTTCGATAGAGGCCACATACTTACGCAAAAGTGGTGTAATTTCTTCCGGCTCTACGTTTGCAACAATAACCATCTTAAAACCATCATTGGTTTTGAAAAGTTGCTCATGCACCGCTAGTACCTGCTCGGAAGTCACTTGTTCAACATCATCACTGGACACTATACGATGACGACTCCCCGGCAAATAAGAATTGCCGTTTGCTTTTTGAATCAGTTTTCCCATCGGTGATTCAAAAAAAGCGCCGCTCTGCTGTTTAAACTCTTGCTTCGCTGCTGCCATCTGGCGCTCGTCGACTTTAATCTCCGTCGCTAGGTTGTATAGTCCATTCAAAGCATCAGTTAGGTGCGTATTTGGCGCCGTAATTTGTGCTCCGTGACTGGTCGCATCAAGCATCGCGCCAAGCGCAATGTTGTTTTTGCGTAAGTAGCTATCTAGCTCTGAACCAGAAAATGCCCCTAACCCACTGCGTATTGCCGTTGTTGCTGCGATTTCATAAGCGGCATACAACGTCGGATCAACAGCGGCTTTACCACCTTGGCTCGCATAGTAAATATACGCTCGACCACCCGCTTTAGTATCTTTTTGGAACCACACTTCGACACCGTTTGATAGCGTATAGACTTGAAAACCACCCGCTTCCTGACGCATGCTCGTGATGCTGCCTTCCTGGGTAGGCTTTAAGAATCCATCCACTTTGTCATACATCTCTAACGGTTTTTCGCCAGTTTGAAGATAGGCACTGTTTAGAGCGGCAAATACACCATTGAACTGTTCTGACGTTTCGCTTTTCCCCAAACCAATAAAAAAGCTTGGCTGCTGAGATAACAAAGCCGCCAATTGTGTGTTAATGCTCTCTAAATTCTCGTTGTTGATGAATTCTGTCAAACTCTGGGCATAATTCTCTTTTGATTGGCTGACACTGTCTTGTCCAATTTGAAAAACACGTGCTTCTGCGTAACTGTTTGGCTTACGCAGACTCCAATCTGAATCAATATTTGCAAGTTCACCTTGCCAATTTGACATAACGCTATCTAACTCGGATTGAGTCGCACCATAATCTCTCAACGACGCCAAGGTACGAATGAAAGTCTGGTGCATTTGTTCGCGGCGATCTGGTGCAAACGAAATCCCTGCCGACATCATACGCTGATAGTTAGAGTAATAGGGCTCTGCATAAGCGTATTGAAAAGGTTCAGCGGCATCACTGAGTACACGGATCAAACGCTGTTGAATGAGTTGTGTTGCGACTTCATCACGCCACACTTCATGTTGTTGCTCAATCGTCGTGCCGCCACTTAGACCACGCTCAATCACTAAATGAAGACTTGGTGATTCCATCGTGTTACTTGGCAAGATTCTGTTTTCGTTGTTCACTCGAATATCGCGGCGCTTCTCTATTACCGTATCCGAGGTACTTTCCCAGTTCGAGAACTTGCTTTTGATAATCTTGGACAGTGAATCTACGTCGATATTACCGGTCACAATCAACTCGGCATTTTGTGGCTGGTACCACTTGTCGTAAAACGCCTTTAACTTACTCGAGGAAGCATTTTGAATCGCTTCGCGAGTACCTATTGGGTCATGCTCACCATACATAGTGCCTTCAATCGAGGCTTGGTAAGCATGCATAGAAAAGGACTTATCATCCGGATTAGCACGTCGCCATTCCCCGAGAATCACCCCTTTTTCTTTCTCTACTTGCTCAGGAGCAAACTCAAGTCCGTTACCGATATCTCTCATCCACTTCAGGGCATCTTCTAGCTTCGTATTATTCGCAAGGTCAAGTTGGTAAGACGTTTGCTGATAACTGGTAAAAGCGTTGATATCAGCGCCAAAGCTACCACCAGATTGCTCGAAAAGTTTGACAACGTCGTTACCGGTAAAATGCTCACTACCATTAAACGCCATATGCTCAACAAAGTGAGCGTAACCCTTTTGAGAAGATGTTTCTTGGAATGAGCCGATATTCATCACCAAACGGACCGAGACTTCTTGGTCTTCTGTTGGATAAAGATGGTATTTCATACCGTTCGATAACTGGTCCACGTGCCAGTTGGCGTCAGGTTGAATCGGCGTCGACTGTTGTATCAGAGCACACCCTGACACTAATAACGCGGGGACTAACAATATACTGCGCATAACGATTGCCCATAACAATGATTAAGCTAATCAATATATATCCGGTGCTATAACCTTCACATTTTTAATGGATTGTCAGACACGCAAATGTGATAAAGATCACCATTTATTGAAATCAATTCTCATTTACAAAAATCGACAAATCCTTACTTTACAAATACATAAAAAATATCGTTCCAAATCCTTTTGCTTATTTGATGTAAAACTCAAATTCGCGACATGGAGTCAGTATTTATTTTGAGCAATAAAATATAATTATTGAACAGATTCGAATCTGACTTTCTGCTGCATATTCAACAGCACAGAGAGTACTGATGAGAATAAAAACACAACAACTATTATTCAAAGATCTACTATTCGCTTTATGTTCAAAAATCTATCACTAAAAAACAAACTGGCAATCTCTGCCAGTGCCGCCATCATTCTAGGGGGAGTGCTGGTAGAGGGGCTGTCTTTTCGAGATTCATTAAACAGGCTCGATGTCGAAGTCGCACAGCGACTAGAAAGCACTAGCGCATCTTACAATCAATACGTAAAGGACTGGCTACTCTCTAAAGAGCGCGCACTAACTTCACTCTCTTCTGATTCAGAGAAACGTTCTCTGGTTACGCATTTGAAACAAGTCCGAGACTCTGGCGCGTTCGATAACGTTTTCCTCGCTTACCCGGACGGGTCACAAGACAACGCTAATGGGGTGGTTTTGCCACCAGGTAATAACGATCCTCGTAAGTGGGGTTGGTATACCAATGCAATCGCCAACCCATCGAAAGTCTTTATGGATAACCCAACCGTCGCAGCAGCCACGGGGGCTAACGTCGTGTCGCTCGGTAAAGCCCTGCAATTGCATGGTCAAACCGTCGTTCTGGGTGCTGACGTAGAGATCGGTGATATCCTGAACAGTCTGAACCAAGTGATCCTACCGGGTGAAGGTTATATGTTTATTGCCAATGAACAGGGCAATATTTTCACTCATAACAACGGTAAACTGCTGAATCAACCGGTTAGCAAGCTAGGCCTCAACAACAACGACATTACGTCTGCCGCACGTTCAGGTACAGAGCGTCGCGTCTCTATTAACGGCACCGAATATGTGATTTACGCGCGCCACATAGAGGGTACCAAGCTCACAACAGTGACGGTGTTAGATCAAAACTCGTTGGTTGCCCCACTCTACGATGCTGTTTGGGATCAGATCATCGCAACCACCATCGTCGTCGTTATCTGCGTAGCTTTGTTTAATCTGCTATGTAACATCTTGTTCCGTCCGCTCTACAACGTTTCGAATGCGCTTACACAAATCGCAAACGGTAGCGGCGACCTAACTCAACGCATCAAAGTAGAAAACCGTGACGAAGTTGGTGAGCTGGCTGAAAACTTCAACCAGTTCGTTGAAAGTTTGCAGCAACTTATTGGTCACATTCGTCACCAAGCGGAAGAACTGAGCCAACAATCGGAGCTGAGCACGAATCGCGCGAATCAATCGGTTTCCGATCTGAACCATCAGCAACAAGAAATCACGATGGTGGCGACCGCTGTGACTGAAATGGCATCGGCAACGCAAGAGATTGCAGCACATGCAGAGCAGACGGCTAAAGCCGCTCAAGACTCTTCAGCGAGCACACAAAATGGTCATGAGTTAGTGATCAACTCCAAGTCATCCATCAACAATTTGTCTTCTGAAGTCAACCAAGCGAGCGTTGTCATCGGCGAGCTCAACCAGCACGCGCAAGACATCTCAACCGTACTATCAACGATTCGAGACATCGCAGAACAAACCAACTTACTGGCTCTGAATGCGGCGATTGAAGCGGCGCGTGCAGGTGAACAAGGTCGCGGTTTTGCCGTTGTTGCAGACGAGGTTCGCGTGCTATCACAACGCACACACACCTCAACCGAAGAGATTCGCTCGACGATCGAGACCTTACAGCAAACCACACAACGCGCTGTGACCATCATGGATACAAGCTCTCAGCTCGCGCAAGGTTCGGTGGAAGATGCAGATCGCGCAGCACTGGCTCTGGATGAAATCAACGCGGCCGTTGCGCTGATCAGCGATATGGCAACGCAAATCGCGACCGCCGCCGAAGAGCAAACGCACGTAACCAATGAAATCACGCAAAATGTCACGTCCATTAAAGATGTGACCGATCACTTGGTAGTTGGTGCCGAAGAATCGATGAATCAATCTGCTGAGCTGAAATCGCAAGCTGAGGATCTCAACTCGAAAGTGGCGACGTTTAAACTGGCTTAAACGCCACATTAAGGACGCTCTTAAAAACAACAAACCCCGCTAGCAACTTTGTTACTAGCGGGGTTTGTTTTTATGGATCGACGTTTTTATTGCAGATAGCTTTCCAAAGACGTAAACCTACACCGCCACACACATCGGCGTGCCTGAGATTGGGTCATTAAATACTCTCGCTTGTAAATCAAACACCGATGACAACATGCCTTCTGTCATTACCTCTTGCGGTGTTCCCTGCGTGACTAACTGACCATTTTCCAACACCACCAAATGATCGCAGTAACGGCACGCTTGGTTTAGATCGTGCAGCACTACCACCACTGTTTTGCCTTTGTCGTTCATCTGCCTCATGAGTTTCATCAGCTCAACTTGGTGAGAGAGATCCAAGTAAGTGGTTGGCTCATCAAGCATCACTACGTCGGTATCTTGCGCCATCACCATCGCAATCCACGCCCTTTGTCTTTGACCACCAGACAACGATTCAACCGGCTTATCAGCAAACTCAATCACGCCAGTATCTTGCATTGCTTGCTCGACCAAGGCTTTGTCTTGTTGACTTAACCGGCCCCAATGAGAGAGGTAAGGCGAGCGGCCATATTCGACCAGTTTTCTGACTGTAATACCTTCAGGACTGACAAGAATCTGCGGCAGCAAAGACAACGAACGCGCCAAGCGTTTATCACCGTAGCTGCTTAGTGGTTTGTCGTCATACAACACTTGGCCAGAAGCGGGTTTATTGATGCGTACCAAGGTTTTTAATAGTGTCGATTTACCGCAACCATTTGGACCAACTAGTGCGGTAATTTTACCTTGAGGAATCGACAAAGAGAGATCTGGAATGATGGTCTGTTTGCCGTACGCGACGGATAAGTTCTGCGTTCGTAACATGCTTACCAACCTCTATAACGATACAAAAGAAAAATGAAATATGGTGCGCCAATAACAGATGTCAGCACTCCCGCTGGTAGCTCAATTGGTGGCTGTAAGCCTCTCGCTAAACCATCGGCGCAAATCACCAACAAAGCGCCAAGGGTTGCAGCGGCTGGAATCAACAACTTGTGGTTGTGGCCAAACAGCAAACGCGCAAGATGCGGCGCAAGCAGGCCAACAAAGCTGATCGTGCCTGCCACAGACACACTGATACTCGCCAATAGCACGGCAGCAATCAACGCAAGAATTTGGATCTGTCTTGGTTTCGTGCCAAGTGTAGTGGCGCTTTCTTCTCCCAGTCCCATAACATCTAGCCGCCAAGCCAGCCAAAACGCCAATGGTAGTAGCAGCAATAGAGCACTCCAAATAAACGGCACTTGTTGCCAATTTCGTCCCCACAAACTGCCGGTTAGCCATACCATCGCCGTGTTGATTTCGATAGGGTGCACAATCAGAAGAAAATCGATACCGCTGGCTAAAAATGCGCTGACAGCAACACCAATCAGCGCCAAACGTGCTGGTGTTGGTTTCGACCAGTAAGCCAGCACAGCAATAAAGCCAGCAGCAAGCAAGCCTCCCGCCATGGCGACCATCGGCAACATTGCCACTGGCGCATTCGGATACAGCACCAAACAAGCGGTAGCCGCCAGTCCTGCTCCGGCGCTTATCCCCATTAAATCTGGTGAGGCAAGTGGATTACGGATGACGCCTTGAACTAAAACGCCTGACAGCCCCAACCCTGCGCCCACGCCAATGGCGAGCAACATTCTCGGTAATCGATATTGGTGAATCACAAAGTCCGAGTCAGAGAAAGAAAACAGCAATGCAAAAACCTGTTGAGCCGACATGTTCGCCGCACCAACAAACAGCGTGAGAGAAGACGCAATCAGCAACAATCCAACTAATGCAAACAGTTTGGTTTGATTCATCATGATGATTTCCTCATTGCAATCGCGATAAAGCAAGGTGTGCCCAACAGCGCGGTAATCACGCCCACTGGCGTTTCAGCCGGAAAGGCAATCGCGCGTGATAAAGCATCTGACCACGTCACCAATGCCGCGCCACACAAGGCGGAAACCGGAATGAGAATGTGATAGTTGTGACCAACAATCGGGCGTACCAAGTGCGGCACTAACAACCCGACAAAGCCAATTGGCCCAGCAATCGCTACGCTAGTTCCTGCCAACAGCACAACCGCTAAACCACTGATAAATCGCGTAAGACGAATGTTACCACCTAGCCCAACAGCAACTTCGTCCCCCAACGCGAGTAAATTTAAGTTTCGCGCTAAGCCCATGGCGAGCACCAAACCTAAAGTCGCAAAAGGCCACAGTTGCTGCCACTGTTCAGAATCTACCGCGGAGAGTGAACCCGTTAACCAATGCAACACGCTGTAAGCCATGTCATCCGCCAAAATTACCGACGCACGAGTTAACCCTATCAGCAGTGCACTGATGGCAATGCCCGCTAGCACTAAACGCAATGGGTGAGAACGCGCGGAAAAAAAACCGCCCAACAACATGACCGCACCACCACTTAGTAGCGCGCCGAGTACTGCGTTGATGATTGGGTTCAATTGACTAAAGAATGGTACGCCGATGGACGCCAAGGCCATAAAACAAGCCGCACCAGCATTAATGCCGAGAATGGATGGCGACGCCAAAGGGTTACGAGTTAATCCTTGCATCAGCACTCCGGATACCGCAAGCGAAGCGCCAATTAATAACCCAGCATAGGCACGAGGCGCACGCAGCGTCGCGAGGATTTGATGCAGCATATTGCCCTCATCAAACGCAAACCAATAGCTTGTCAGATCATTAACGCTCAAAGAAAAGTTGGACCAGCCAATCATTGAGGCTGCATAGCCTGAGAGCGTACACAACGCCATAGCACAGACAAACAAGCTCGCTTTCCAATGCGATTTGCTAACCGAAGACGCGCTTTCCGAGCTTATCGCCGCACTCATGAGCGCTCCAATAACGCTTCAAGATTGCGGGCAATTTCTTCCGCAGCCAACATGCCGCGATTTAACGACCACAGTTCAGGAGAGACCTCAACAAGTTGCTGTTTTTTCGCAGCGGTTAGCAGCTTAAATAATGGGTTTTTGCGCCACTCATCCACAATATTTGGTTGAGAGTAAAGTCCAACTAACAACCAATCAGGGTTGGTTTTTAGTAAAAGTTCAAAACTGGTTGGGATATACGCTTTTTGCTCAGATGGAGCCAGCGGGCTTTGGATGCCCAGCGTACTCAAAACGCCCCCAGCGTAAGAAACCGGGCTATGCAGCCACATCCCTTTGTCAGAAACCACACCAAACTGAATGGTTTCTTGTGTTGCAAAATGCTGTTTGAACTCCGCCATTGTCTGTTTGTGCTGCTCAATTCGTTGTGTCATTTTCGCTTGTTTGCCAATTGCCACGCCGATTTTGTGTGCGGATTCGAGATTTTCTTGATATGTCTCACCACGGCTTTTTAACAGCAAAGTTGGCGCAATTCGCTGCAAATCTTGATAAATCGCGCGATGACGTTCTGCATCAGCAATGATCAAATCCGGCTTGAGCACCGCAATCGCCTCTAAACTCGGTTGTGAACGCATGCCGACCGATTGCCAAGGTTCAATCTTGGCACGAACTGCAGGGATGACTCGTGTGGCATCGTTGTCATCGGCGACGCCTACCGGTGAGACATCGACTGCCGCTAATGCATCAACAAACGAAAATTCTAAAACCACAATACGTTGAGGTATCGCTTCTAGCTCAAAAGTGCCTTGCTCATCTTGCACGCTACGCACCTGAGCACTTGCGGAAAATGACATAAAAACTGAGCTCAACAGCATCAGCAAAACGGTTGAAAAGTGTTTGATCGTAAATTGTTTTTTATTTTTCATCTTGCTTTTTTCCAGTGCTAAGAGTTTTCCAGTACCTAAGATCGGCAAAGTCGCCAAGGTAAATTGGCGACTTTTCTTTTCAAACTCGGTGAACGAAACGCTTAAAACTGATAGTTCAGATCCAGTGTGTAAGAGCGTCCCGGAGCTGGGTACCGACCAACTGGGCTTGTATCAATCCCGCGGAAGTAATACTCCTCGTCAAACAAGTTGTTCACCGCAACATTCATGCGTAACTTGCCTTTGTCGTCTTTGTATAAATCCGTCCCCAAGTTGAAGTTCCACACCATGTAAGATGGTACTTTACCCGTTGCGCCTGTTGCATCTTCGGCACTGGTGTTGGCGTTATCGGTATACGAGTCACTGAAGTAGAAGCCCGATAGCGTGGTGTCCATGCCGTAAAATGCGTAAGTTGCATCCCAACCAAGCTGATGCTTAGAGGTGTAAGGCAGTTGATTACCTTTATTCGCGCCTTCTTCTTCAAGCGTAGCGTCTAGATAGTTGTAGCTTGCGCCTAAACTCAGTGCAGGTAGAACTTCAGGCACATAACGAGCAGAAAGCTCTATGCCTTGGTGAAGTGTTTTTCCGATGTTATCGAAAGTCTGCGTTGAGCTTTGCCATTGCAATTGATCTTCAAAGTCGATGCGATAAAGTGCAGCGTTAAAGCTGGTCGCATCTTGGGTGTAACGCGCGCCGACTTCGTAGTTCCAAGCCAGTTCGCTACCTTCTTCACCCAAGCCTCGGATGTAGGCAATTTGTGGCGCACGAAGTGATTTTTGCGCGTTCGCATACGTCACCCACTGATCAGTTAAGTTGTATGCCACCGTCAAACCTGGCAACCATTCCGTCACGGTGTTGTCTGCTGTTTGTTTTTTACCACGATCGGTAAACGTCATTCGAACCGACTCAACACGCAACCCAGGCGTTACCTTCAATGTATCATTGAACAAACCAATTTCGTTGCTAACGTATCCAGCAAACGCGTCCGTATCTAAATGCCAATCACGCGGAACGCTGGTTGCACCACCGGCGATTGGAGTCTGAGTGAGTTTGTAGTCAATGTCTTCATTAACATAACGGGTACCCACGATCCAGTTTTGAGTAACGGATTTACCTTCGCCAAAGTACATCGCCATTTTTGGCTCTATACCATACACGGTAAATTCACGTGGAGAGGTACGAACGTCCGTCGCTGGCAGAGCCGGATCCGCCCAATGGCCACCCGCGCTGTTAAAGCCCCACTTGAAAAGACGCTCTGACTTATGGCCAAACGTTAGCACTTCTAGCTCGGCACTGTCGGCAAATGGCAAATCGTGGATGTACTTAACACTCCAGCGCGTCGACTTACCTTCATAATCATCGTAAGGACGTTTCGATTGGTGACGATCTTGCTCGTAATCTTGTGGCGAAAGTGCGCCCGGCATTTGCGTTTCAGCATCGTAACGTTGCAGGAATGCTTGAATCTCTTGAGTATCACTCAGTAGCCATTGTGCTTTAGCTTGAAAGTTCTTCACGTCCGTATCGGAATGTTCACGGAAGCTTTCGCCTTTTAGAAAGTTACCTTCCAACTGTAGTGCAAATGTGTCGCTTAACCAGCCGCCCGTGCGTAGGTAAAAATCATTCAGCGGCGCATCACCGCCATCAAACACGGTAAGACGGTTACTGATTTCAGTTTGCCACGTGTGTGGAATCGGTTTGGTCACTAAGTTGATCACACCACCGACGTTGTTTGGGCCGTACTGTACTGCGGCACCACCGCGTACAATGTCAATACGATCAAGCATCGACAGTGTTGCTGGGAAGATAGACTGACCAGTGTGACCATATGGCGCAAGTGTTAGCGGTACACCATCCATCAAGAACTGAGCATGACCACTACGGCTTGCTTTCAAACCACGTACGGAAATGTTAGGCAATACGCCCGTTCCGCTTTCATCCTGAACTTTAATACCCGGCACGCGCTGTAGCGCGTTATCAATCGAGCCTGCAGCGGTTTTCTCGATTTGATCGCGGGTAATGACGGTACGAGCACCTGGGTACTCTTTGACGTCTTCAATTTCAGATTTACCAATCACGCTACCAGTGACAACGACGGTTTCCATCGCGGTAGTTTGTTCTTTTTTAGCAGGAGCGGCAACCGCGCTCATGGATGTGGCAGAAGCGATTGCAATCGCAAGCACACTGTAAGTGGTAGACAAACCAGCACGTACACGCACTTTACCATCCAAATTCTGGTAAGACATTAAGATCTCCTTTGCGAGAAATTGAGCCTCGGGCAGAATACATCCCGTAGGCTCTCGGGGCTAAACATCCTCAATATGAGGAAAAAAATCGGCTAACAGGCGCTAACTACGCACAACAAGCCTAGAACTGATATCCGTAGCTGAGCATAAACTCGGCTGGTGCGCCGTAGCCAATCTGGTTTAAGCCAGACGTGCCGTTTGTTGCGCCAAGAATGTATTTCTCATCCAAAATGTTGTAAGCGTTCGCTTGGATTTTATGACGACCAGTGGTGTACGCCGCCATCAAATCCACCGTTGTGTAATCGCCAAGTGCGACAGCTTCGTCGTTACCTGCGTAACGGTCGCCCACGTACTTCACACCACCGCCTAAACGCCAGTTGTCATCCAATTGGTAAGTGCTCCAAAGAGAGAACAAGTGGTCTGATACATCGTTCGGCTTTTTGCCTGTGGCTTTGTCTTCCGCGTCCAAATAGCTGTAACCCACAGAGATGTCCCACTGTTTGGTGATTTGGCCGCGAGCCTCTAATTCAATACCTTGGTGACGCACTTCAATTTTATCGATCACATCGCCGTCCACGTTAGTTTGTGGTTGCTCTTGATCAATCTGGAACAGTGCCGCATTCAACATTAATGCGTTATCCAAAAGGTACGCTTTCGCACCCACCTCTTTTAAGTCGGTGTGGAAGAATTCCGCCAATTTTGGATTGATGTAGATACCAGCGTACGGTAACTGCCAAGAGCGCGCTAAACTGGCGTATACGGATGTGTCGGAATTGATGCGGTATACCAAACCAGCACGGTAGCTGACTTTGTCATCATCCAATTTTTCCTTATCTGAGCCCGCTTTTTGTTGTTCGAGTTCCATCGAGTCGTAACGCACGTTACCGATCAAAGAAAGGTCACCCCACGTATAGACGTCTTGCACATACAAACCTGTCGTGGTGGTGGTATTGTCACGAAATGGCTTAAAGCCCGGATCAGGCGTTGGACCAACGACTGGGTCGTAGATATTTTGCGGAGGAAGCGTTTTGTCACTTGCCAACGTTAGGTCGATATCGATCTGGTTGAAATCAGCACCCACCATCAATTGATTGTCCCTGGTTTCCCAAACCAACTCAGATTGTAAAGTGGTCGTAGTACGTGGATCGTAACCAAAGTTGTTGACGGTTTGAGACACTTCATTACCCGTCACTTTGCCCTGACGCGTGCCTTTTTGCTCAAGTTCGATATGGTTGAACGCCGCTCGGTTGTTCCATACCCATTGATCATTCAGACGCCATTCGTAATCCACCGCAATACGGAGACTGTCTGACTCCTGATAGTCGTTTGTGCCGCCAAAGTAAGTGCTTACTGGCAAATCAACTGGCTTGCCATTTTTTGATGGCACACCACGATACGGCACTAGTTCTTGATGGGCGTATTCCACGTCAATATCAATGGTGTGACCTTCCGCTGGTAACACACGAATGGTCGGTGCAATGAAGAAATCGTTTGAATCAACATGATCAACGTACGAGTCGGCTTGACGGTATTCCAAGTTAATACGCCCGTTGACCTTATCTGTAAACGCCATTGAGCTGTCGACCTGACCAACATACTGGTTGTTGCTGCCTACACTACCGTTTACGTGAGTAAAATTCTCACCGTTAGCGCGTTTCGTCACCAAGTTGATGATGCCCCCAGCCGAACCACGGCCATACAAAGCACCCGCAGGGCCTTTCACAATTTCAACGCGTTCAACGTTCGCTAAGCTGCGGTAAGACTGCAACGTACCGTCATCTCGCAAGCCATCACGGTACATATCGTTGAGTGAATCAAAACCACGTATCATGAACTGATCGCGGCTGCCTTCGCCCAAGGTGTTATTGACCCCGGCTACCCCATCTAGCGCATCCACTAAGCGCACCGCGCCTCGGTCTTGCATTTCTGTTTTCGTTACTACGGATACCGCTTGTGGCACATCAAGCCATTCCACATCGGTTTTGGTGCCTGATTGAGGCATGTGTTCAGCATAACCTTCGTACTGATGCCCGAAGACTTGAATCGTTTCAGTTGCTGATGAGGTTGAGTTCGTCTCTTCTGAAGCCACTGCGCTTGGTGCTACTAGTGAAGAACCAATCGCGACCGCCAAGGGGGTCAGGGTCAATAATTTATTCATTCCATAATTCCGTTTAGTTGTTATAAAGCCAACGGATGGAAATAAGAACAAATATTATTTCTATTTGCAATATTAATTTTATGCTCTATATTTATTTACCCTAAAAACACAACTAACAACAAAAAAAACCAAACATCATAACAATAAATACTAAAACTTCTGCCCTCCGTCTCGCGAGAGGCACATTGGAAGACGACCGTGAGCGACTTTATCAACGTTAGAAGAAAATGTTAGAAAATTAGGAAAGCTCATGAAATCTACGATGATTATCGTAAGTCATGTCGTTAACGATGCAGTCACTCACGGCTTTGTGCCTGCAGCTAAAGCGATGGACCTTCACGTCGTTCTTATCACCGACCATAAGCTCAGCCATTTAGAGTTGGCGAGTCGTGATAGTCACTTTAATCCGGATACCATTCTAGAATGTGATGTCTTCAACCCATTAGAACTCATCGAAACCATCACGGAGCATGAATTAAAGCCAGACGCTATTTTCAGCAATAGTGATCACTTACAAACTTCCACCGCCATCTGCGCGCAATTTTTTGGCCTCCCATCCAAAGATTGGTCTGTCACGTTAAAGGCCAAAAACAAACACTTAACTCGACAAGTGTTAAATGAAAAAGCCCTACCCAACACACAAAGCTGTTTGCTGCACCGCCATTCGAATGCGGCATTAGGCATGGCCTTCCCTGTCGTAGCAAAACCCAAAGAAGGCGTGGCAAGTTTAGATGTACAGCGCTGTGACTCCCAAAGCGAGCTCGATGCTTACTGCGAGGCGTTTTGGCAAAAGCACCCAAACGCCGCCATTCTGGTGGAGCAGTTTCTTCAAGGACCGTTGGTTACGCTCGAAACTTTAGGAGACGGTAACCAACTTATCGCCGTGGGCGGTTTTGATGTGTCGCTCTCTGAGCCGCCTTACTTTATCGAAACCGCCGCAGACTGGAACGGACCAAACGGCATTGCTCACCGAGAAGCTTGCTTGGCTCAACTGAAAGCGTTCGGCGTTGGTTTTGGAGTTTGCCACAGTGAATTTATCATCACGGAAAACGGCCCAGTTCTGGTGGAAATCAACTACCGCAGTATTGGAGATGGCCGCGAATTCTTGCTCAACAATCTCGCTCACTTCGGCTGGTTTAGCACGATTTTGGGTCTGCATCTGGGTCGAAGATTGGACGGCGATTACCAAATTCACGGGTCAGCGCACGTGCACTACGTAGTTGCAGAACACTGTGGTGTGATTGACGGAGGTTCGACGTCGTTCATCCAACACGATGACGATATCATCACCCAGCAACAGGTACTAAAAACCGCTGGAGAACACTTCCAACAGAGTTATTCCAATAAGGATTATCTCGCCCGAATTTCGATTGTCTCACCATCAGGGCGAAACCTCGACCAAGCGCTGCAGAACGCGCTTAGCAATTTCGATCTCGCTCCGACTCGTGAGGTGGCAGCATGAATGACAACGCTTTGTATCTAACGCAACGATTGATCGACACTTGCTTGCGCGAAGACATGTTTGGCATTTTGTCGAAGGCCAAGTTCAGTAGCGACGCGCCAAAAGGGGGAATTGTTCCTCAAGACGAGCAAGTCTGGCTGATATTTGCCAACTCTGATTTCACGTTGTATTTACCCGTTGCGCCAACGTATTACATGCAGCACTGGCGCTACGGTCACTCCAATGACGAAACACCACAAGGTTGGTGGGTGGAGAAAAATGGCCAAGTCGAGCATCAACAGCATTACAAAGAGTGGATTGCGCTACTAACGACACTGGCGCACGAGAGCTCTCACGAGTTGCTGGCGGGATACCTTCAAGAACTGGAATGTGCAGAGAAACACAAAGCGCTGTGTGACCAAGCGTTTCATCATCACGCAGACCACATTTCTCAACCAATATCCAAGCTTGGTTCTTGGCATCAAAAACTGCTGCTAGCCGACCAGATCGCTTCTTACCTTGACCATCCGTACTATCCAACTGCGCGGGCGAAGTTTGGTCTGAGCGATGAAGACCTTGCTAAGTACGCGCCCGAGTTTGCACCAAGCTTTGATCTGCATTGGATTGCGATTGAAAAATCACTGGTGACATTAACCAGCGAACAACCTGATTGCTGGCCAACCATGGAGCAAGTTGGGCTTCCTGCTGATTTTGCACTGAGCCACGTACTGTTCCCTGCGCATCCGCTCACCCTGCGATCTTTAGAAGCCTTACCCGAAGGTATGATAGAAGCGCCTTTAACGTATCTAGACGTGACGCCGACGCTTTCCGTTCGTACGGTGGTCGTGAACGACGCACCGCACATTCACATCAAAGTTCCGCTGATCATGCGATCGCTAGGCACGAAAAACATTCGCTTAATCAAGCCTTCAACACTGTATGACGGCCACTGGTTTGAGCGCCTACTCAACCACCTTGAACAAACGGACGCAGACTTAAACACTCGCTTGTTCCATTGCAACGAAAAACACGGTGGGCACGTCGGCGAGGATAAAACTTTCGCGTACATCGTACGTGAGTACCCACTTACTCATTGCGAAGATAAAGCGTTAGTTCCGGTTGCAGCACTGGCTAGCCCAATGCCTGACGACCGCTTGTTCTTAGAACACTTGGCAGAGCAGTACTATCAACAAGATACGCTGGCGTGGTTCAAAGATTACGTCGACCTATTATGCCAAGTACACCTTACCTTGTGGCTTCGTTATGGCATTGCATTGGAGTCCAACCAGCAAAACGCCATCGTTGCATTTGATCAACAGGGCAAAATGACGCTCGCGATGAAAGACAACGACGCAGCGCGAATTTGGCCAGAGCGCTTCCACTTTGCAACAGAGCATGCCGCCCAAAAACACGGAACAGGAACAACTCCCGTGGATTGTGATGAACTGCTCGACCAACGCATCAAAGTCGACAATGAATTGGCGCTCGGTCAGATGTTTACCACCATCACACTGCAACTGGATATTGCAGCGATTGTAGAAGCCATGGCAGCGAAGGGCATTTCCTCTTCAGCATCGCTTTACGCTATCGTGGCCAAAAGCATTGCAGAGCAACTCAACCGACTAGAAAGCGGAGGGTTAGAGATAAAACTGGCACGCGAGTTACTGCAAGAAGCACCTGATTTGTACGCCAAGTACTTGTTGAGCTCTGGCAGTTTGCTCTCGAAAGAAGCCTCCGGCGCGAGTGACATCAATAAGTTCTATGGTTTGTCGGCCCCGAACTTCTTGCTGCTTTCTAGCGAAGAAGCGCAGCGCGCCTACTTAGAAGCCATCAAAAAAAGCGTACGTTAAACGATTATGACCAAACTCATCTACAGTGTGTTGTTGTGCCACTTTATCGCTGCGTTTGCCGCGTTAGGTATGCCGCTATTTCTACCCGTCGTGTTGCCAACATTAGGCGCAAGCATTGATGCGGACTGGGCAGGGGTATTGTTTATCCTACCTACGTTTTGTACTGCGTTGGCGGCGCGATTTTGGGGCAACTTTGCCGATCGCTACGGTCGCCGCCGCTCACTCTTGCGTGCGCAACTTGGCCTTGCAGCAGGTTTTGCGCTGTGCGGCTTGGCAGACAACCTCGCCATGTTTGTGTTTGGTCTTATTGTTCAAGGAACCTTTGGCGGCACCATGGCCGCCTCGAACAGCTACTTATCTAGTCAAATTAAAGAAGCCAAAAAACTCGGCAAGTCACTCAATAAAACCCAGCTATCTGCTCGCTTGGCGCTGATCGTTGCGCCCATTGGGCTCGGCTGGAGCTTGTCCGAAACCAACCCACTCAACGCGTACCTGTGGTTATGCGTTTTGCCTTTAATTGCTATGGGCATCACGCTAACACTGCCTGCGGATAAACCCGCCGAACGAAACCTCGAAAAGCCAAACTCAGAATCTCAGCAAGAAAAACCGGTTGCACAGAAAAACGCAATGCATGCCATTCGCTGGATCTTCTTTGCTCAGTTCGGGTTTGCGTTTTCCATGGTGGTGACCTTTCCTTATTTCTCGCCGTTTGTGCAGCAATATGGCATCACTCACCACGCATGGATCGGTTTTTTGTACGCACTGCCGCATGGCGTCTATCTGTTGCTGGCAGGCAAAATCCACGTGTTGTCAGATGGGCTGAATCGCCATCAACCGCTGCGCACGTTGTGGCTCGGGTTTGCATTGCTTGCCGTGAGCTCTGCCTTGCATTTGATTGCGTCCGAAACCGCACTCATTGCTGCGAGAATTATCTTTGGCATCGCGATGGTGTGTTGTTATCACGGATTGCATCAGCATCTTGCGAGCAATCTGGATCGCAAACTCAGTGGCAAAGTATTTTCTCGCTTTGATGCCATGTCCAAATGGGGTGGCGTGGCGGCGGGATTTTGCGCTTCTTTCATTTCTAGCTTGGGGCTACTTGAGGTTCCTTTCCTACTTTCTGCGATAGTCAGCGTAATCACCTTGATCGCGCTGGTTCTCCATTCAAAATTTGGAAATCAACATGTTACAAACTCAATCCTCTCAGACTAGCGAGTTGCGCGCGCATGATGTGCAGCTCAATCGGGAGAAGGCCCAACTCAACACGATAATGGGTGTTCTTAATTGTTACTTACGTGAATTTGCGCTACCGAATCAACAAGTGGAATGGCACTACCAATCGACATCGCTACCCCAAACGTTAAAACGCAACTATTCCGCCAAGCAGCGGGTAGCCGTTCATCTTTCTCAACAAAATGGCGTGCTGGTTTTGCCGATTCACTACGCGAGCAAACTGGGCAAAATCAAATTGGCAGAACTGCCGTGGGCGAAAATGCCGGGATCTGGTTGGGCGAAATTGGATGCCACGCAAACTCTTACGCTTTTGCTTAACTATCTCAAGCAGGTGTTGGCGATCCCGTTTAACCATGAGCTGATCGAACAACTAGAAAATAGCGTGCTGGTTACCGAGCAGTTTCTCAACGTCGCGCCCAAATCGCATCACAACGAGTTTATCGCTTCGGAACAGTCTCTGATTTGGGGGCATACTTTCCATCCGACCCCGAAAAGTCGTTCGGGCGTCACCATGGATGATCTCTTGGCGTTTTCTCCAGAAGTCGGCGCGCAAGTCCCGTTGTACTGGTTTGAAGTGGATACGTCCTTACTTGATGTGCTGAGTTCCGACGGAGAAGCTAACCCTGCTCAGCACATGCTACAACAGCTCGCGCCACAACACGCCACCAGCAATGGGAAGACCCTCTACCCTTGCCATCCTTGGGAAAGCTACACCATTTTGAGCAACCCAAGCGTGAAGCGTGCCATTGAACAAGGCAAGATCACGCCACTGGGTTTAGGTGGTGAAAAGATGCAGCCGACCTCTTCAGTTCGTACCCTCTACCACCCAGATATGGATTGGTTTGCGAAAGTCTCCATCAACGTACGATTAACCAATTGCGTGCGTAAAAACGCGTGGTACGAACTCGACAGCGCCGTGCAACTCACGTCGATTCTCAAACCAATTAGAGAAAACGAACAGCTGCACAACCCCGTATTTAAAGTGATGACAGAGCCTTACGCCACCACATTGAATCTAGAAAGTGTCGCTGAGCGTAATTGGGATGACAACACCAAAGCGCGCGAATCGTTTGGGATTTTATACCGCGAAAATTTCTCGCTGAGCGAAGTCGACATCTTAAAACCAACCCTCGCTGGCGCTCTGTTTGCTTACGACAAAAACGGCAACAGTTGCATTGCTCAACGCCTTAAAAACAAAGCGCGTACTACGCAAAATCGCTATTCCGACATCGCGACACTGTGGTTTGAACGCTATTTGCATTGCCTAATTCCAGGTGTGTTTAACTACTACTTCAAACACGGGGTGGCGTTTGAGCCGCATTTGCAAAACACCTTGATTGGCTTTGAACAAGAGATGCCGTGTTGTGTTTGGATTCGTGATTTGGAAGGCACCAAGTTACTGCCAGAGTTTTGGCCAGCAGAAACATTAACTGACTTGTCTGAACGCGCGCGACAATCGGTTTACTACAGTCGCGAACAAGGCTGGAATCGCATCGGATACTGCACCTTTATCAACAACATCAGCGAAGCGATTTTCTTCATCGCAGAAGGTGATGAGCCACTAGAGCAAACGCTGTGGAATGCGGTGCAAAGTGCCATTGTGCGTTGGCAGTCAGTGAATGGAAAACAGCCAGAACTAGAAGCATTGCTGAATGGCGGTCACTTCCCAAGCAAAAATAATTTCACCACGCGTTTGATGCAAAAAGCCGATAAGGAGTCGGGCTATACCCAAGTCGCCGCGCCTTGGCAGCAACACGAAAAAGGAGCGCAACATGTCTAATTCACTCTCCCTACCGACACGCGTTAGCCAGCAAGTTCACACGCTCGCACAGCAGCAAAATCAACCCTTGTGCGCGTACGTGTATGACCTAAGCGCCTTAGAAGAACACATCAAACAACTGCGTCACGTTTTGCCGAAAAATGTCGAGCTATTTTACGCAGCCAAAGCCAATCCATCGGGCCCTATTCTCAAAACGCTCGCGCCGTATGTCGATGGTTTTGAAGCGGCGTCTGGCGGGGAGTTGACACACCTCCACCAGCAACAACTCGATAAGCCATTGATCTTCGGTGGCCCCGGAAAAATGCTAAGTGAATTGCAACAAGCGATTGAGCTGGATGTCGATGGAATTCATGTCGAAAGTCTCACCGAGCTAAAGCGCATTGGAGCACTAACCGAGCGCCTCAACCGCCCTACTTCGATCTTTTTGCGTATGAACATTGATATTGGCGACATCACGCTCAGCAAGTTGGCGATGGGTGGCAAGCCGACTCCATTTGGCTTGGACGAGTCCGAACTGAGTAATGCTTTAATGTTGCTGCGCGATTTCCCGCAAGTGTCACTGAAAGGTTTCCATTTTCACTTGATGTCGCATCAGCTCGATGTTGAACGTCACTTAGCGTTGATGCAGCGCTATTTCCAAGTCGTGAAGGCGTGGCAACAGGAGTTCGAACTCGGTGAGCTGATGATCAACTTGGGCGGCGGCATGGGCATCAACTACCAAAACCCTGAGCAACACTTTCCGTGGATGGAGTTTTGCGACAAGTTGGAATTCCTCATCGCTAAAGAGCAAGTGCAAGATTGGACACTGCGTTTTGAATGCGGACGTTTCATCACGGCGGCATGCGGTTATTACGTAATGGAAGTGCTGGATATTAAGCAAAATCTTGGCGAAAACTTTGTCATCGCGCGCGGAGGAACCCACCATTTCCGCACGCCAGCAGCGCAGAGCCATGATCATCCATTCGTCATCCTGAAAAGCGAGCAACACCATGAGATTTCTCACCCAATTCAGCATGCACAAGCGACCTTTGTCGGCCAGCTTTGTACGCCCAAAGATGTGCTGGCACGCAATCAACACGTCGCCCACGTCGATATTGGTGATTACGTTGTGTTTACCTTAGCGGGCGCGTATGCGTGGAACATCTCCCATCAAAACTTCTTGATGCATGAACCGCCGATCTTCCACTATTTTTAAACGGCATACTTCGCTTCATTCAAGCCCCAATCATTGGGGCTTTTTTATTCTTCAACATAACAAACAGCCCTAACAGCCCTAATACAGCACTCTACTTCGCCGCAGCGTTGGTTAAATTGCCCAGCACGCCGCTGATTTTGTTCAATACCTCGTCACAGCCTTCAATATGATGGCGCTGCTTTAAATACATCGGATCGTTATAAGCTAACCACGTTTTGCCTTCAGCATCTTCATACACCAACACTTTTTGGGGTAAATCGAGCGCCACTTCCTGCGCACAGATCATCAGTGGTGTGCCCACTTTAGGGTTCCCAAACACGATAACTTCAGTTGGTCGCAACGTCATATCGACTTTCACGGCGTTCTCTTGATGGTTAATGCGCGCAAAGACGTTCAACCCTTTTTCTTGCGCGATAGCGACAAATTTATCCGCCGTATCTTTTGCTGAATGCGTGCTCGCAACGGTTACCACACCCTCCCCAGCCAACGTACTCAATGACGCCAACGCCACTACCAACCCCATCATTACTTTTTTCATTTGTCGTCCCTTCCTCTCTCTGAGTAGAAAACTAAATATAGAAAAACCAAGTGTAGGAAAACTATAGAAGTCAGATTCCGCTATGGCGAATTGCACTCTACCCACTCAAGAGTCGACCGTGTAACACGGATTAATTGATTCAGATTAATAAAGCATTAACTAGCCGAGCATCAAAAGCGTGAAATACGTAACATTTGCAGCCTATTTTAGTAAGAAAGAGAAAAGTAGTGACACGCGATCAATTTGAGTTATTAGCACCCGGTGGTGATTTAGATTCCATCAAAGCCGCCATTGCCGCTGGCGCCGATGCAATTTACTGTGGGCTCGACCGCTTCAATGCTCGTAACCGAGCGACCAACCTCACCTTAGATAACTTAAATGGCGTGTTAACGTTAGCCCATCAGCACAGCTGTAAGATTTTCCTAACGTTGAATGTGCTGATTTTAGAAAGTGAAATTCCGGCGATTGTTCGCTTACTCAGCCAACTGAACACCACCAAAATCGATGGCGTGATCGTGCAAGATCTCGGTCTGGCCTACATTCTCAAACATCACTTTCCCGATTTGGATGTGCACGCTTCAACGCAACTGAACACGCATAACGAAGGCCAAATCCTCTTTCTCAACCAGCTCACCGCAAGCCGAGTAAACTTATCTCGCGAACTAAACATTAATGAAATCAAATATCTGGCTCAGTTTGGTCGTGAGCATGACGTGATGATGGAAGTGTTTGTACACGGCTCTTACTGCATTGGTTTCTCTGGCATCTGTTACATCAGTTCTGCGCGTAACGGCGCTTCGGGCAACCGTGGTCGTTGTAGCCAGCCTTGTCGTGAACAATACGAAACGACCAAAACGGGCAACAACTACCCACTCAATATGAAAGACAATTCCGCCTTTGGGGACTTGGAAGCGCTTGCCGATGCTGGCGTGTATTCATTAAAAGTGGAAGGACGAATCAAGAAATCGCACTACGTCTATACCGTGGTCGACAATTGGCGCCAGCAAATCGATCGCTTGTGCGAGGGTTTGGAACTCTCTGAAGACACAACCGAGTTGTACACGGTGTTCAACCGTGATTTCTCCAACGCATTTTTGCAAGGTGATTTCGGCAAGGCGATGTACATCGACAACCCGCGCGACCACGCTGTAAAGTATTTTTCGAAGGTTTATCAATGCCAGTCTGCTGATGATGTGCAAGCGGTGAAAAAGAAACTCTACGACGACAAAACCGCGATCATTGAGAAAGTGGCAGAGCAAACCAAGTCGTTCGATGTCACTTCGACACAAGTATCCGGCAGCAGCTTGAAAGGGTCGATTGATGTACCAACTCTGCCAGCGTTACCTCAACCAGAACCTCGCCAAGGTGCGCCAAAATTATCGGTTCTGATCTCGTCAGCACAAGAAGCCATGCTGTGCGAATACCGCGACATTGATGTTTACTATCAATTACCAATGGGATTGTCTGGTGAACTGAGCGCGATGATTGAGTTGTTCCAAGCCAACCCAATGCTCAAACCTTGGTTCCCTGCCATTTTGATTGGCGAAGACTACCAAGCCGCGCGCGTATTTTTGGAAACCATCCAACCTGAGTTGTCGATCACCAACAACTCAGGCGTCAGCATGATCGCAAAAGAGCTCGGCTTAGGCTGGGTGGCAGGCCCACAAATGAACACGGTGAACTCATACGCGTTTAAATGCCTTCAAGACGAGTTCGCTGCAAGTGGCGCGTTTGTTTCTAACGAGCTGAATATGAAGCAGATGCGCCATATCAAGCGTCCGAAAAACATGCGCAGCTTCTACAGCATTTATCATCCAAATACCCTACTCACGAGCCGCCAATGTTTGTTCCAACAAACCGAAGGATGCCGTAAGGTGAAGGTCAACAAAGGTTGTTTGAAACGCTGTGATAAACGCACGTCTATCATCAACTTAAAAGACAATCCTTACGTGGTGCAAAAACAGAAAGGCAGCCACAATTCAATCTACAGCGAGCACAACGTCTTAAACCTGCAAGTGCTGCACGATCTGCCGCAATTGTTTACCGATGTGTTGATCGATCTGCGTGATATCCAGACCGAAACGAAAGTCTCAGCAAGCAAACCTGAGTTGATTGACGCGTTCTTAGCTCTACTTGAAGATCACAGCGAACTAGCCATCCAAACGCTGAATGACATGATTCAACCAACAGCCAACGCGCAGTATTTGAAGGGGTTGTAGGCGGTACTTGAAAGTTAAACAACGCATCCACTCTCAACATATCTTGAACACACACAGTGCACTGACTACAATAGCGCACTTTTTACGGAATTTAGGTCACACAAAATGACAGATACAGCTAAACCAGCTCTACCAGATCGCCTAGCGGGTAACCCACGTAGCCCATTCTTCATCAAAGAATGCTTCGAGCACCAAATCGGTATTCGTATCAACGGCCAAGAGCGTACTGACGTAGAAGAATACTGCATCAGCGAAGGTTGGGTAAAAATTGCTTCTCCTAAAGCAAAAGACCGTTTCGGTAACCCAATGCTAATCAAGCTTAAAGGCGAAGTTGAAGCGTACTACGTGTAAGCTGACCACGCTTAATATCTTTGAAAGCTCGAGTCTGACTCGGGCTTTTTTAATGCCTGTCATATCCCTTCCTCATTTAATCTCTTCCCTCTTCTTTTCAGTACAAAGTAGGGTCTGTTTATCTTTCGAGATTAAGTTTTGTTCGAGGTAAAATCGTTTTAGGCGAGGCAAGGAGTGTGTAGCCTAGCATCCTAAGTAAATACTCCTTAACAAGGCATAGAACGATTTTAGCCGAACCCTTTGGGCAGCGTTTGTTGGTCATTTCTCCTGCGTTATCAGCTTTTTCATGTAGGCTAACTACACATCAAAACTTCTGCCTTGCACAAATACCCAACAATTCGCTGCAAAAATCAGCTCGAAAGGTCAACAGACCTTAAACTCGATGTAAATCGCTGTTTTTATCTAATTGTTGTCTAAAGTTTCTAGAGAACTAACTGCAATAGCCATTGCCAAAAGAAACGACACCTTTTGAATACAGGGAGAGGAAATGGAAAGCCCACTTGTCACACTCAAACACGCCAGCAAAAGCTTTGTCGATGGCAAAGAGACACATCGCGTGTTGGAAGGCGTCGACTTTACGTTGAACACAGGAGCGAGTGTTGCGCTGACAGGCGCAAGTGGCAGCGGCAAAAGTACCTTACTCAATGTCATCGCTGGCTTTGAGCCACTTTCCGAAGGTGAGTTGTGGTTAGATGGTGATAACACGGCGGCTTGGAAAGACCCGCAATGGAGCCGATTTCGACACCAAAAACTCGGTGTTATTTTTCAGCAATTCAACCTATTAACGCCGCTCAACGTGCAGCAAAACATCGCCTTCCCTCTACATTTGAATCAACAAAAATGGAATGACTGGTGCGATTATTTGGTCGAGACTCTAGGCATCAGCCAACTGCTTGATAGACATGTTTCTGCCCTTTCCGGTGGTCAACAACAACGAGTCGCGATTGCGCGCGCTTTAGCACACAAACCTAAACTGCTACTTGCTGATGAACCCACAGGTAACCTCGACCAAAAAGCAGGCTTGGAAGTGATGAAACTGCTCAGTGAAATCACCACCCAGGGCAATACGGCGGTGCTATTGGTAACACACAGCCATGAATGCGCTGAATTTATGAAAGCACGGCTGCGATTGGATAACAGTCAGCTACAGAACAGTCATCAAGTAAACAAACATGAGCTTCGCCATGAAGCAAGCTAAGCTATCAACCACCAGATTCACGCATACTCGACTCGCCCTGGATCTGTTTGCGGCACATTATCGACAAGCACCACTGCAAGCCGCCGCGATTCTGATCGGTATCGTGTTGGCTGTGACCTTATTTGTTGCGGTGCAAGCCATCAACCTCAATGCCAAACGAAGTTATGCGGAATCTACCGAGCAGCTTAGCGCACAAGCTCAGAACTTAATTATTCCACCAGCAGGGCAAAACTATCTGCCCGAGTCTCTTTATTTCACCCTTAGACAAAACGGGCTCAGTGCAGCACTACCTGTAATCGAAGGGCGAGTGAGAGACGAACAAGGTCGTCGTTGGTCAGTACAAGGTAGCGAGTTAATTGCTGCCATCTCTTCACGTTCGCGCTACTCAACGGATAACAAGCAAAAGTCATCAGATAACCAACAGAACGTGTCTTTGTTCGACAGTGCTTTGCCTCTACCTGAGCTTTTAGCTGGCAAGCCAATCGTGATGATGAGCCAATCTCAACATCAAAACTTAGGAGAGGTAGAAACCCTAACTCTGGACGACATTCCAACCCAAGTGGTGGTGTTGCCTGACGAATGGCAGTTAGGTAGCCGAATGTTGATGGACATTGGCTTTGCCCAGCAACTGCTCAATAAAAAAGGGCAGCTCAGTTACATTGCGGTTTTCCATTCGGGTGATAAAGGGAATAAAGACACGCAAGCAAATTGGCAAAGCATCATTGGCGAGCAAGGACAATGGATTTCCAATAATCAAAGCACAGACCTTGGCTCACTGACCGACAGCTTTCACCTCAATCTCACCGCAATGAGCTTACTCGCGTTTTTAGTCGGGCTGTTCATTGCTTACAACGGCGTTAAGTACAGCTTGCTTAAACGCAATCGGCTGTTAGTGCAGATTCAACAGGCGGGCGTTGCGCCGAGCATTGTGCTCTCTGCGCTGTTAGTTGAACTCACTGTTCTCGTTACCATCGGCGCTTCCCTCGGTTTTGTATTGGGCATGCAGCTTAGCCATTGGCTACATCCGACCGTGGCACTGACTCTAGAACAACTTTATGGCGCGACACTTCTGCCCGGAACTTGGCAGTGGCAATGGTGGGCGCAAGCGCTGCTGCTCACGTTAACCGCAACCCTGTTGGCGTGTTGGCAGCACTTTAAACAGCGAGTGCGCCAACCGCTTTCCTCTCATGGCGGGTTTTATCAAGCGCCTGAAGCCTCTAACGAAAACCAATTGTTCGTGATAGGTGCTGCGTTGACGACTCTCGCACTCGCAGGGTTATGGCTGAGTGAGCATCACCGCTTCACCATGGCGTGGCTCGGCGTGCTTGTAGTGTCGATTCCTTTGTACCTACCCAAAACACTCAGCGTCTTAGCCAATTGGTGTGAGAAGCGCACCAATTCCGGTTTGATGCAGTATCTGTTTGCTGAGCTGCGTGAGCTGATTTCTCCGCTTTCTCTCGCCATGATGGCACTGCTACTCGCCGTTACTGCCAATATGGGGATGAACAAGCTAGTTGGTAGCTTTGAATCCACCCTAAAGCAGTGGTTAGAACAAAGGTTACACGCCGATATTTACGTCAGCCCTGCGCAAGGGGAAATCGCAGATGTAGAGCGCGCATTAGGACAGTTTGACAATGTTGAGACCGTCTACAAGCAATACTACGTCGACGATAACCTGCAAGGCTTACCGATTTTGCTTGGCACCAAAGACAAAGACACCTTAGAGCAAACAATGGTGTTCAAATCGCGTTTGGAGAACTTCTGGTCACGCTTTTACCAAGGTGAGTTGGTCGCTATCAGTGAACCAACCGCGGTCAAACTGGGTTTATCATTGGGTAGCGAGCTCACGCTTGATGCCGTTCCAAATAAGAACCTCCTTGTGGGTGCGGTATTCCATGATTACGGCTCACCTAACGGTGAAGTCTTATTAGCACCAAAGTTATGGCAAGAGAGTGGCTTTACCGACCTGCCAACAAGCCTTGGCATTAAAGTCTCAGGGGACCCACAAATCGTCTACGAGCAACTGCGCGAGCAATTGAATCTGCATCCGAGTCAACTCTACGACCAGGCGCAAATCAAATCCATCGCGTTGGATATTTTCTCGCAGACCTTCGCCATTACACGCGCACTCAACGGCGTGACGTTGATGGTCGCGGTGATTGGTTTGTTCAGTGCTTGTTTTATGTTGCTCGACGCGCGCAAAGCCGCCATTGCAAGGCTGTATGCACTTGGCGTCAGCCGTCGTAAATTAATGACCATGGTGGTCGGGCAGATCGTCGCTTTAGTCAGTTTTACTCTGGTTGTCGCCCTGCCCCTCGGAGCCATGGTGGGTTATGTGCTGACAGACATCGTCACCTTACGCGCTTTTGGTTGGAGCTTAAATTATCTGTGGAATTGGAGTGACGCCCTCAGTATTGCGGCGATCACCATCTTGGTGGCGGTGATTGCAACCTTGATTCCGCTGTGGCGATTGGTCAGCAAGCCTGTCGTATCCAGTTTGCAAAGCGAGGTCTTGTGATGGTTCGATTGGCAAGCAAGCTTACTCTACTCATAAGCAGCTTATTCCTATTCGGTTGTGAAGATGCGCAGCAACAAAATATGGGAACTTTTCTGGGCAGTGGAGATATGCAAAGCGAAAGCAACCTATTCACACCCGTAGAAAAAGGGGTTGAACTCACCTTTCCTACCGATCATCAAGCGCACCCAAACTTTCGTCATGAATGGTGGTACTTAACCGCTAACTTAATTGATGAAGAAGGCAACCCACTTGGCGTTCAATGGACACAATTTCGCTTTGCTGCTGCGCCGCCAACGGGCGAAGATGACGTGAAGAAAACCGAGTGGCAAACTCAGCAAATCTACATGGCGCACAGCGCAGTCACGACAACCGACAAACACTATGCAGATGAAAAATGGTCACGCGCTCAAGCGTCCTTAGCCGGCGTCGATAGCTCTCCATTTCGTGTTTACCTCGATGATTGGCAGTGGACCTCTTCAACCAACGACCTCTTCCCTGCCACGCTAAATGCCAATTCAGAGCAGTTTGGCTACTCACTAAAACTGACCAGCAGCGCACCTTATCAAAAGCAAGGCGAGCAAGGTTACAGCACCAAAAGTGCCGATGGTCAGGTGGCTTCGTATTACTACAGCCAACCGTTTATTGATGTCTCCGGTGAAGTCACCATCGACGGCGAAACTCATCAAGTGTCGGGTGAAGGCTGGATAGATCGAGAGTGGAGCTCGCAATTCTTACTCGACTCACAACAAGGCTGGGACTGGTTTGCTCTGAGGTTGAGTGACAAAACCAGCTTGGTGGTGTTCCAGTTGCGGGATTCCAAAACCGGACAAGCTAGTTACGCCAGCGCAAAGCTGATGCAGCAAGATGGCTCTGGCATCGCCATTTCTCAAAAAGACATTCGCTTAATAGCAACCAAGCAAACAGAAATCCAAGGGCGAAAGTATCCAACCCAGTGGCAAGTGTCGATTCCAAATCAGCAAATTGAGCTTACCGTTTCTGCTCTCAACCCGAACGCGAAAATGCCGCTTTCGGTACCTTATTGGGAAGGCCCAGTACGTATTGAGGGCTCTCATTCTGGGACTGGTTACATGGAGCTAACGGGGTATTGAAATGTTGAGCGGGAGCCCCAATTATTCTACTAGAACAAATACTGGCAACCAAGTCATACACTGATTGAAAGGAAATATGATGAACCCAATTATCGCCTTGCTGAAAGAGAACAACATCAGCGATGAGCAAATCAACGAGATTTTTCAGACTCTGACGCAAAACCCTCTAGCGGCAATGGCAACAATCAGCCAACTAGGTTTGCCACAAGACAAGCTACAAATGCTGATGGCGCAAGTGATGCAAAACCCTGCGCTAATCAAAGAAGCGGTAGACGAATTGGGATTGGATTTCTCAAAGGTTGAAGAAGCAAAAGAGAAGCTTCAAAGTCAAAACCAAGGCAACTAAGTCTTAGCCATTAGCGCTGAATATAGAAAAGGCCGTTAACCCGAGCATGTGGGTTAACGGCCTTTTTGTTCACTACTTTGTTGTTAGCTACTTTTTTGTCGGCTAATTATTAGCGATTTAAAGACGCGAATTGCTCTGCTGTCATGCCGTAGTACAGCTTGTCGTCAAAGCCTTGCTCTCGTTTGTAGTAGTCTTTCTGACGGCCTTCTTGAGTAAAACCATTTTTCTCTAACGTTTTGTAAGAACCAGCATTAGAAGCGTAGCAATCCGCACTGACTTTATGGGCGTTTAGCTCAGTAAATCCAATCTCGGTCATCATTTGACAAGCGCGAGTCGCAACGCCTTTGCCCCATGCGCAAGTAGGTAACTGATAACCCACTTCGTAGTTGCCAGCTAAGAACATCACTGCGGTCACCGCACACATTCCCATGTACTGACCTTGTTGGTCACGAATCACGAACGTTGGGCTATCTGGCCAAACACCGTCTTTGATCGCTTGTGCCGTATTTTCAATAATAGGGCCAAAGAAGCCTTCATACAGACTGTTGTCAGCAGGAGCGAAGAACAGATACTGATTGACCTTATCGTCGTTCAACATCTCGATAATATCTTGTAGATCAGAGCCTTGAATCAGTTGGATAGTCAACGATTCGTTAAATGGGATGGCTTCGCCTTGTTTTAGTTTTTGATATGACATGTGTTACCTCGTTATCTGCTGAAGATAGTAGCCCAGCGGATAAGAGAAAAATTGGATTTTTGCGACAACTTTCGGGCTGATTAGCAATGTATTACGACTCAAAGTCGCCATAGATATCGATGGTTAAGTCACGCTTTTTCAAGTACCTGCTCGGTGTTTTCCTTAGCTGCTGTTTGAGGGTACGAATCAAATGCGATTGGTCACTGAAACCAAATTGTTGGGAGAAGCTCGCCCAATCAATCGCCTCTTGTTGCTTGTAGAGGGTCAAAATCATCTGCTCCAGACGTGCCATTTGTTGATACTGCTTAACGCTCAACCCCACCACTTGTTTGAAACTGCGCTCAAGCGTTCTTCGAGAGCAGGCGCACTGTTTGGCTATCTCATCAATATCCATCGCTAACTCAGGTGAGCGTAGCGCTTGAGCATCCATCACGGACACCGCTTTTTGTGACGCCAAAAACGGTTTGGTGCAACAAGGTTCGATATCTAACGAATCTAGATGTTGTTTGATGTAGTTCAGCAAACATTGCGGTGAATCTTGCAACTCTAGCAGCCATAACCCCTGTTGAAAGCGCTCATCAAACGCCGCGTTGAGCCAATCAAACCATTCGCATTGGTTAATTGCTGCAACTTGGGATGCATCACTAAACCGTGATTCAATGGCATACAAACCCTCTGGACGAAAGGTGATACCAATACGCTTGATGGGAGCCGTATCTTCCAACAACAGCAAATGTTCGTTAGCCGTTAATAAGTGGCAGCCTTTGCCAGCAAGCTTTGTGTCTCCCGTATCGTAACTGTAGTCTTGCTCTGATGGCGTAAAGAGTAAGTGAGCACGCGGGTTTGGAATAAGGTGCGGCTTGGGGTCAATGACTTCACCCTCTGGCACTTCCAAGTACCAAACTTGATGAATGAGCCATTCGTACTCTGGCAAAGTGTGTTTCCAAGCTATCATGATTGTCCTAGCGGTTAGTAAAGATAATGAGCGCAACGTTTTTGCTTAAACATCTGCTCGTTGAGTGTGACTGATTGACGCTCATCTCGCCACGCATTTCTCACCCTGCTCCCTTGCAAGCTTGTTGGATTGCGGTAGGCTTTGAGCAGAGAAAACAAGCTGAACAGAACAAGGAAATACCACGATGCGCGTCGACTACCACCAACGACTGGTTCCTGTGATTCGTTATCTAGAACAACACTTTAATGAGCCACTCAACCTGCCAGAAGTGGCCGCGCTGGCGAACCTTTCCCCTTATCACTTTCATCGCACCTTCAAAGCCGTGCAAGGCGAGACATTAGCCGATTTCACTCGACGTTTGCGTCTAGAAGCCGCCGCCGATGACTTATTCAAATCCAAACAACCGGTATTGAACATTGCCCTAGAGTACGGATTTTCTAGCTCACAGAGCTTAGCCAAAGCCTTCAAACAACATTATGGCGTTACACCGACGGCCTTTCGTGACTGCGAAAACTACCAGCAGTTTTCTGAATTAGCACGAAACAGCAAGATTGGACACACGTTGCGCAAGAATGGAAACGAAGTAACACCAAGCGATTCATATACTGGCTCTGAACTCACCAAATGGAGCACGACAATGGAAACGCAAAACTTTGAAAAAGCAAAACTGGCTTACATTCGTGTAAACGGCCCTTACGGCCAAGGCTATGAAGAGCCATCAGGTCGCCTGTATCAATGGGCAGGAATGAAAGGTTTGGCGGGCAATACCTGCATCTTCATCTACCATGACAATCCTGAAATCACGCCAGACGAGAAGTGCCGTACTGATATCTGCTTGATGGTGCCAGAAGACACGGAAGTTCCGAAAGGCATTGAGCTGCAAGACTTCCCCGGCGGTCAATATGCGGTGATGCGCCAACACATTACTGATCCGAGCCAATACTCAAAAGCATGGGATGATGTCATGAGCAAGGTAATTGAATCTGGTATTGAGAACGACGACCGTCCTTGCTTTGAGCTTTACCACCGCTTCGACCCACAAACGCATCATGCAGACGTTAGCTTCTGCACCGCGATCAAATAAACCAAAAGCCTGCATCGTTGCAGGCTTTTTCATTTCTTACTCTGGTCGCTTAAATCCCTTCTTCTAAACGCTGTTTATCTTTTAATCCAATTACTTAGAATACGAACGAATACCTTTTTATTTTCGTGATCCTACTTCGCGTTTTGACTACGCGCGTTCATTCGCTCGACTGAGTTGGGATTCATTTCACAGATTATTCATGAAGCGAACCTAGACTGAAAAAAACTCCATCGACCCCGTTCGACCTACAACGCTAGGCACAATAAAAACTAGGTGCTACAGCACCTCTAGGACATTCCATGAAGAAGAACTTACTTGCCATTGCTTTTGGTAGCGTGATTGCGCTGACTGCTGCCCCATACTCTATCGCGGCTAACGATGCTGCCGTCCAATCTTCCGCCGATTACTCACAAATCGTCACTAAACGTCAGGTTGTCGACCAACTTCTCAACGACGCGGTACAAGCATTCAAATCCCCTGCGCGTATCTCGCATGCGGGTTTTACCGCCAAAATGCCGAGCAACATGGAGATTGTTACCGACCGCTTATTAGAAGCGTACAAACTTGAGCCGTACCGTACTGACCTACTGATTTCTGCAGCAAACGCGCAGATCTACAACAAGAATGCAGACCGCGCGATTGAACTGTTTGAACAAGCCCTTTCTGTTGCACCAGATGATGTGGATTTGCACGCTTACTTAGCGGTATGGCAACGCTTTGAGGGCAACCAAGCGGAATCAGCGAAACACATGGCGACGCTCACTAAGCTCAATGCAGGTAAAGCCGCAGACATCCAACGCATCTTCGACACCGTAGACCGCGTACTTGCCACGCCACTAAAAGAGAAAGCCGACAAAGGTAAATTGGATGACAAAGGCGCAATCGTCACATTGGGATACGCGCTGAACCCAGATGGTTCAATGCATCAAATCTTGGTTGAGCGTTTGGAAACCACGCTAGCCATGGCAAAAGCAAACCCAGACGCGTTGATCGTATTGACGGGCGGCGTACCAAAGAACCACAAAACCGAAGGCAAGTTAATGGCGGATTGGCTGATTGAAAAAGGCATCAGCAAAGATCGCATCATTGAAGAAAACTACGCCACCAGCACGGTAGGTAACGCTCTATTCAGCAGCTACGCATTGGCACGTCATAACATTAAACACGCGACCATCATCAGCTCAGCGAGCCACGTACGCCGTGGTCAAACCTTGTTTGAAATCGCAAGCTGGCAAACTGGACCACAAGACATCACTTTTGACACAGTGAGCTACCCAGACAAGCCACTGAAAGACTTAGCCAAAGCCAGCGATGGCGAACTGCTTGGTATCTACCGCGATGCACTGCGTACTTACGGCATGTGGAGCTACCGCTCTTACCCGCTAGAGTCGCGTTAAGTATTCTCGACTCATACCAATCAACAAAGCCTGCGTATTTGCAGGCTTTCTTGTCTTTGTGCAGTGATAAGAACCGCTTAAATTGCTTCGCCGTTTACCGTTACTGCCACATCAATGTTGCCACGAACTGCGTTTGAATATGGGCAAACTTGGTGTGCAATGCGCGTTAGCTCTAGCGCTTGTTCTTGTGGCATGTCTAGCTCTACCGCTAGGCTCACTGTTAGTGCAAAGCCACCGTTATCGTTCGGACCGATGCCCACTTCTGCCGTTACAGGAGCGCTTTTCAGGTTTACTTTACCTTCACGTGCTACGTGCAAAATCGCGTTAGAAAAACACGCTGAATAGCCCGCCGCAAAAAGCTGTTCTGGGTTAGTTGCTGCGCCTGTGCCGCCCATTTCCTTCGGGTATGACAGCTCTAGATCGAGAAGACCGTCATCAGTTTTTACTTGACCATTACGACCAGCCAAAGCGGTAGCTTGAGTTTTGTATAGAGTAGTCATGCGAGTGTCCTTCTTAATTTAAGTTGTGCACAATTTAATTGCTTGCAATCTTATATCGAAATGAAGATAGTTTGCAACTATATTGTGCACAATTTATTTTATGACTCTCTTTCTCTGTGAGCAGGTAGGCAACGCCAATGAGCCAGTGTTACACCGACAACACCATGACCGACGACGATAAACTCTTACTCGAAAACCAAGTTTGCTTCCCGCTCTACAGCGCAGCAAATGCAGTGATCCGAGCTTACCGCCCGTTGCTGGACGAGCTTGATCTGACTTATTCGCAGTACTTAGTGATGATGGTGCTGTGGGAGAAAGATGGTGCCAGTGTGAAAGAATTGGGGTCACAACTGCATTTGGACTCAGGCACACTCACACCGCTGCTTAAACGTTTAGAAGCAAAAGGCTATGTAGAGCGTGGTCGCAGTGAAACCGATGAGCGCGTTCGCGTACTCAATCTAACCGAGCAAGGTCGTGCCCTTAAAGAGCAAGCTAAGTCGGTGCCAAACGCCATGATGTGTAAAATCACCCTAGAGCTGGATGAAATGATCATGCTGAAGAAGTTGTGTGGCAAAGTGCTCGACAATCTGAGCTAACAAGATAGAAGCATCCGCTTCACCACTTCCTATTAGAAAGAGCCTGCCGAGATGCAGGCTCCTTCGATCTTATCGAGAAGATCTACTCAAAGTAATCATCGGTATTCTCTATTGCTAATCCGCCTTCATCTTCAATAAAACCTATCAAAGCAAACTCACTTACATCGGATTTCCCTATCAAGTGAAATAGGAAATGGCTATCAATAGGATAGTTACAAGCGATTTTCCTTAAACACACTCCGATGAGAATATACTTTCCGAAAGCAACAACAGCTCAGCTTAAAACATTCAAAGGAAAGTAAATTATGATTAATACTCAAATCAAACCATTTGCAGCTACAGCGTACAAAAACGGCGAATTCGTTGAAGTAACAGAACAAGACGTTCTAGGTAAATGGGCAGTATTCTTCTTCTACCCAGCAGACTTTACGTTTGTATGTCCAACAGAACTGGGTGACCTAGCAGACCACTACGAAGAGCTACAAAAACGTGGCGTAGAAGTTTACTCAGTATCAACTGACACACACTTCACTCACAAAGCGTGGCACGACAGCTCAGACACAATCGGTAAGATTCAGTACTACATGCTTGGCGACCAAACAGGCAACATCACAAACAACTTCGGTGTGATGCGTGAAGGCCAAGGTCTTGCAGACCGTGCAACGTTCCTAATCGACCCAGAAGGTACTATCCAAGCAATGGAAATCACTGCTGAAGGTATCGGTCGTGACGCAGAAGACCTACTACGCAAAGTGAAAGCAGCTCAATACGTAGCAGCACACCCAGGCGAAGTTTGCCCAGCTAAATGGAAAGAAGGTGAAGAGACACTAGCTCCATCACTAGACCTAGTTGGCAAAATCTAAGCCACTGAAATTTAAGTTCTAATCAGTTCCGATTTCCTTTTTCTGATTAGAACTGAATTAGAGAGCACTTCAGGTTAGATACCTTGACGACCTTCTGCCTGATTTGCTCTCTCCCCCTCAGGTTTTATCTACAGTAACCACTTTTTATTACCTATCTGAATAAGTAGGTGTGCAGTAATTGCGTAGAAAAAATCGTTTAGAACCAGGCATAGATTTTCGATAGCTAGTTCCTCTAACTACAAAATCTATAACGCAGTTATCAACGATTTTAGCTAGCAAGAATGAACAAATACTTGTTTTGATTGGTAACTATTTAATTAAGGTAGTAACAACTATGTTAGACCAAGCGATCCAACAACAACTCAAACAATATCTGGCTAATGTAAAAGAAGAAGTTCGTTTAGTGGTTAGTCTAGATGAAAGCAAAGCATCGAATGACATTTTGTCTCTAGCGAACCAAATCGCAGAGATGAGCGACCTAATCACCGTTGAACGTGACGACAACGCAAGCGCACGTAAACCAGTGATGGCGGTAACTAACCCAGCAAAAGGCACAGCACTACGCTTTGCAGGCTTGCCAATGGGTCACGAATTTACCTCTCTAGTATTGGCACTGCTTCATTCTGGCGGTCACCCAATCAAACTAGAACCAGAAGTGATTGAGCAAATCGCAGCACTAGACAAAGATCTAGACGTAGAAATCTTCATTTCACTGTCGTGTCAAAACTGTCCGGACGTGGTTCAAGCGTTCAACATGATGGCGGCGATCAGCCCGAAAGTAAAAGCAACCATGATCGACGGTGGTTTGTTCCAAGATGAAGTGAAACAACGCGACATCATGGCCGTACCAAGCGTATTCGTGAACGGTGAGATATTCGGTCAAGGCCGTATGTCTCTGACTGAAATCCTAAACAAAGTCGATGACGGCGCGAGCGAGAAAGCCGCGAAAGCACTGAGCGAAAAAGACCCATACGATGTACTTGTTGTCGGCGGTGGTCCTGGTGGTAGCGCAGCTGCTCTATACGCTGCTCGTAAAGGTATTCGCACTGGCGTTGTTGCTAAACGCTTTGGTGGTCAGGTCATGGACACCATGGCAATTGAGAACTTCATTTCGGTAAAACGCACTGAAGGTCCAAAACTGGCAACTGACCTAGCAGAACATCTAAAAGAATACGATGTAGACGTCGTGACTGAGCAACAAGCTGAGAAGCTAATGGGCGCAGCACATACAGAAGATGGTTTGATTCACATCCAACTTGAAAGCGGCGCAACGCTGAAGAGTAAGAGTGTCATCTTAAGCCCAGGTGCACGCTGGCGTGAAATGAACGTTCCGGGTGAGCAAGAGTACCGCAACAAAGGCGTCGCGTACTGCCCACACTGTGACGGTCCACTGTTCAAAAGCAAGAAAACCGCAGTTATCGGTGGTGGTAACTCAGGCATCGAAGCGGCTATCGACCTTGCTGGTATCGTAGAGCACGTAACGGTTCTTGAATTCGCAGACGTACTTCGTGCAGACCAAGTGCTTATCGACAAAGCGAACTCACTACCAAACGTAGACATCATCACGATGGCGCAAACAACAGAAGTAGTAGGCGACGGTACTCGCGTAACAAGCTTGAAGTACAAAGACCGCAACACAGATGAAATCAAAGAGATTGAATTGTCAGGTATCTTTGTTCAAATCGGTCTAGTACCAAACACAGAATGGCTAAAAGATTCAGAAGTAGCCCTATCTGAGCGCGGTGAGATTGAAGTCGGCAGCCGTGGCGATACTAGCCTAGAAGGTGTGTTCGCAGCAGGTGACGCAACAACCGTTCCTTACAAACAGATCATCATTGCGATGGGTGAAGGTGCAAAAGCAAGCTTAGGCGCATTTGACTACCTAATCCGTAAGCAAGGTTAATCTCCAATTTCTTGAGCACAAAGCGCACGGTGCTGTGTTTTCTTCCCCGGAAAACCAATCGGGGCACCGTGACAGCGATGAGTAACAAGAAATAAAATCAAAAAACCTAGAAGCCCAAAGACTTTGCCAGCAGGTACTAACTGCTGGCTTTTTTGTTTTTTTTTTGGGGGGGGGGGAAACAAATTATTACTAGAAATAACAGCGTAAAATAAAGCTGCCGAAATACACTTAGGGTGAAACATTGCGGGCTTTAACTCGTTTCTACTGCTTCAAATATCAGGCCTTTTAGCTGACAACGATGGTAAATTTCATACAAACCACCTAATTCATCATTGCAGTAAACACCGCTTCCGTTATTTTCAATCCTGAACAAGCCTCCGGATTTGATTGATTTACTACTCAATACTAATTTTTTAAACCGCTTTACACGACTTGGCTTACCATTAGCTCTTACATTTAACACAGTGCGATCCTTATCAATGGCATCGCAAGTTTTGAGTATGTTTATAGCATACCAACGCTCGCCAGCGACGCGTAATGGCAAAAACTCACAACTGGAATCAAGAGCTTCGTTTATTTGATTATATGCGGACTCAGAACAAGCAAACTCGCCTGCACGCCAGATTGCAAAATCAGGTTTTGTTGTAAGCATGTGGTTATCACTCACCCACTCCAAATCAATAATCATCCAAGTATCAGCGACACGCTCACCACATAACTCCCGCAAATCGCCATCCGAGTATTGTATAGAAATCTCTAGTTGAGTTTCTTGTAAAAAAGGGAAATTCTCAACATCATGATTAAGTGTAAAAACTTTCATCTTTTGCTTACTTAAATCAAACGGTTAACTGGAAGTCCCCATCATGTAACATCTTTCCAATCTTGCACAAGGTTTCAATGATTTCTGTGTGAGCCAACTCTTCAGTGTCAGCTGCCTGACCTTTATAAATGACGTCTACAAATAAAATCAAAAAAGCCCTTCACCTCAACTTTACTTGAGGTTTTAGCATATTCATCGTTGGCTAGAAAATGACAAAAAGGAGCACATCATGATCCAACTAGAACATATTAACTTAGTCGTGAAAGATATCCCTGAAATGCTGAAGTTTTACCAAACTGCATTTCCACATTGGTACGTGCGTGATGAAGGTAAAGGCGAATGGAGTGGCAAACCAAGAAACTGGCTACATTTTGGCGACGAGTATCAATACATAGCCATGAGTGACCATGGCGAAGGAGAAAACCGCGAGTTGAGCGGGCACCAAGTTGGGCTAGCGCATTTTGCTTATGTGACCAACAACGTCGATGCAATCATCAAAAGACTAACCGATGCAGGTTATCCGATTGCCCAACCTGGTGCTGATGAACCATATCGCAAAAATGTGTATTTTGTTGACCCTGCAGGTTTTGAGATTGAATTTGTTGAATACCTGGCGGATGACCCAAAACTTCGTAACCTGACAAGCTAAAAGAGATGTAAATAATAAAACGCCAGCAGATAGTGACTGCTGGCGTTTTATTTTTTATCTATCGGGCTTCTTTATCGCATTAGCGCTGTTTGGCAAAAACCTGAGTCCAGTAATACCCGTAACGTGCAGAGTGATTTTCGACAAGCGACGCGCCCATCTGATCAAAATCCGCACTCATGATATTAAGGCAGTGACCTTCACTCGATAACCAAGCATTCACGACGGCGTTAATGGTGCTTTGCCCTACGGCGACATTCTCACCAATGGCGCTCCAAGCATAACCCGTTGCGTTAACTCGATCTGACATTTTGCTGCCATCAGAGCCTGTGTGGCTCATGAAATCGCTGTTCGCCATATCGCTTGAATGTCGATAAGCGGCGCTTTCCAAATCGTAGCTCCAAGTCAGGGCCCCAACAGGTGGCATGGTGGTTGCGCCACACTGTTGTGTAGTAGAGCGAGCGCTGTTGACCGCTGCAAGCATCTGCTCGGCAAATGTGCCTTGTGACGATGTGGAACCTGTGTTTTGTGAGCCGCTTTCTGCTGGGGCTGACGACTCCCCATCGCCGCCACATGCGCTGAGAAGTAGGGCCAAAGCAGGCACTAAGATCTTAGTTGGCATTGTCTTTCCTTTATGAGTGACGAAGAGCAAACTGCGCTTTTCGATAATAACGCCCAATAAACTAACAAAAACCAATAAAAGCGCCATATAGCTTAGGGGGTTTTAACCAAAGACTCACATGAAGTTTTCAATCGCCTTGGTTCGGTCGATAAATCGGCAACGTTTCAGCCCAAGTATGGAATGGCGTTTCATCCATATCCTGTATTGCTTGAGTGATAAAATCGATGAACACCCTAACTCGTGCAGGCACATATTCCCGGTTGGCATAGAGAAGATACACGCCATTTCCTGCTTGGCGCATGCTCGGAAATATCGGCACTAAACGCCCCGCTTTAAGCCAGTCTCTCGCGATAAAATGAGGGATCTGAGTTAATCCTAAGCCTTCTGCGCAAAGCTCTGCCATGGATTCACCGTCATTTACAATGTAGTTTCTTTCGGGGTCATATTCACTCGCACCGTCTGGTTCTGGCATCCGAATCGGCAACAGTTTCCCCGTTTGTTTAAAACGAAAACGAACCCAAGAATGGTCATTGAATACATCCGGGCCACTCGGAACACCATGGCGCGCTAAGTAATCCTGACTGGCACAAATGATAAAATCGATAGGGCTGAGCTGACGCACAATCAATTGACTATCGTGAACGACACCAGAGCGAATCGACACATCAATACCTTGCTCAATAATATCAACGTAGGCGTCATCGTAATGAATATCGATAGTGATGTTAGGGTAGCGGCGACAAAACTCTTTTAATAAAGGACGAATATAGAGGCGACCGTACGAGACTGGCACATTAATCTTAAGCTGCCCTGAAAGCGCATCATTGTGACTTTTTAATGAATCCTCACATGCCGCCAGCTCCTCCAGTACAAACCTAGCAGTATTTGCGTACCTACGACCAGCTTCTGTCAGGCGGCTCTGTCGCGTAGAACGTTGAAAAAGCTGTATACCCAAATCGCTTTCAAGACGATGTATGGCTTTACTCACGGTCGAAGGGTCAGTGCCATACACTTTGGCAGCCGCAGCAAAACTACCGCCATCTAAAGTGGCAATAAAAAATCGTAGGGACCGTATCTTATCCATATAACCAATGAACTCTATTCATGAATTTTATTCACTTTAGTAAAGACAAAGTGGCTCTTCAATCACTAATTAGCCTAAATATAATGAACCTCAATAACTTGATGCTCTGTTAACGAGGAAAAAACCATGGGTAAAAACGGATTGAAGAATGCACTACAACTATTGATAGCGACACTAGTCCTATTCTTTGGGATGCTTCAAACAGCACATGCCGCAGATAAACGAATTGGTATTCTGGTTTACGATGGCGTACTGACCTCTGATGTTACTGCTCCTTTAGAGGTTTTTGGCGTCGCAAGTCGTCTCACTTGGTTTAGTGATTATGACGTGCTCACCATTTCCGTCTCAGATCAGAAAACCATCACCACTGAAGAAGGATTAAAAATTGGTGTGGATGCTTGGATTGGTGATCTGCCGGAACTCGACGTATTGGTTTTAACATCCAGCTATGACATGGATGCACTAATCGAAAATAAAGATCTCATTCACTTTATTAAAACTACCTCAAAGGCGGCAGATTGGATGGCAAGTAATTGCTCTGGCGCGTATTTGTTAGCCGAAGCTGGCCTTTTAAACGGCAAAAAAGCAACAACTTGGGCCGGAGGTGAAAACGGCTTTCAAAGAGATTACCCAGCAGTCAAAGTACAAGTCGACCAGAATTTTGTCATTGATGATGGCGTTATCACTTCGAACGGTAGCCTAGTTAGCTATCAAGCTGCTCTTAAGCTACTTCACCTTATGACTTCAGAGTCTAAAGCTCAGGAAGTCGCAGATGCCATCCAGTACTCACGCTTTTCCAACCAACCATTTTAAGCGTGTAAGAAAGAAATCAGAGTCACCCTTCGATATTTGGAAGGTTAACTCTTCGAATTTGTCTTCCTAATCGAACAACCCTTTTTATCACTGTAAAAGCGATAAAAAGGGTTGTCGTTCATCTGGCAGACACAACGTGCTCTCCAAACTTTTTATCTTAATGCTATGGAAAAACATAAACGTTACGAAGCACTGACGAAAGATCGATACCAAGAGATTTACCGTCTCGCGTATTGGTTATGCAAAGATCACCACCTTGCTCAAGATTTAGCGCAAGAAACCTTTCTGAAAGCGTGGCGATTCTTTGATAAATTAAATGACCCCAACGCCGCGAAGTCTTGGCTCATTACTATTTTGCGTCGTGAGAATGCTCGGCGCTTTGATAGAAAACAGTACGATTTTGTCGACATTGATGAGTGTGCAATACAGACAAAAACCTACCCTGGCAGTGACTACGACATGGCCCAAGATTGGCTTCAAAAACAAATGATGATTCTCGAACCCAAATACCGAGAGCCGTTGCTCTTGAGCTTAGTGGCTGGGTTGAATCATGATGAAATTGCCCAAGCCTTGAGGCTCAACCACAACACAGTGGCGACTCGATTATTCAGAGCGCGTAATCAGATCATCGCACAGAAGGAGAGTCATTAAGACACAAAAAGTAGTCAATCATGTAAACTAACTGGCTATGCTCCGGTCTATTTCATAAGTCGTTACACAACTCGACGCTTTAACGCTTTACATCAAGCGCGACTAGATGAACACTTCTTGTCAAAGTACAATAACAGCCGACATAGAGTAGAGTCAGTAAAACATTATGAGTAACACGACGGCGAAAAAGCCGAATCCCTTATTTGAAATCCTTTTCAACGTATTTATCCCTTCCTTCATTTTGATGAAGTTTAGTGGCGATGAGCATCTAGGGACAGCAATGGCGCTGGTTGTCGCTTTGCTATTTCCTATCATTTATGGCGGTATGGACCTTGTCCGTAACAAGAAATTTAACTTTATTTCTGCTCTGGGCTTTATCAGTGTTCTACTAACTGGTGGCATCGGCTTGTTAGAGCTTGATACACGCTGGTTAGCACTAAAAGAAGCCCTGATTCCTGGCCTGATCGGTTTAGCGGTTTTGGGTTCAACGTTTACCCGCTACCCGCTGATGCAGAAGTTAGTACTGAATGACACTGTGTTGAACCTCGCGTTGATTAACCAACGTTTAAAAGAAAATGGTAAAACCGATGCGTTCGAACGTTGCCTTATGTCTTCTAACTACCTGTTTGCAAGTACTTTTGCGTTCTCATCTGCAATGAACTACTTCCTTGCGACTTGGATTGTGACTAGCCCTTCTGGTACTGCTGCCTTTAACGAAGAGTTAGGAAAAATGACGCTGTACAGTTACCCAATGATTGCCATCCCAAGTATGTTGATGATGTTCGGTATTTTTTATTACATTTGGCGTCAAGTACGTGCGATGACATCGCTCGAAACAGAGCAAATCTTCCATCTAAAATAGCCCTATCATTACAAATAAACCCATAAAAAAGGGAGGATTTTATCCTCCCTTTTCTCAACAGGCCCACTGTAATTCACAGCGTCAAAATGATTTTTCCTGACACTGCTGACGAGCGTCGCTCAACCATTTCAATCGCTGTTTGAAAGTCCTCTAACGACAGATCATATGCAACGTTTAACTTTATGTCGCTGCTAATAAAGTGTTCTAACATTTCAGCGAACACCGTCTTTCTCCCGCCTTTACCTACCGATTCTTCCCAATACCGCAAAAAGAATGTACTAAAGTCGATGTTGTTGGCCTTCATCGATTCAAAAAACTCAGGCGTATAAGGCGTTAACGACAATGTTCCGTAGTTGATGTATTGGCCGTTTTCTTTCAAGGTACGAATGAGATCCGTGCCAGCCTCACCACCTATAGCGTCCAGAGCGACCGTTGGTTGTGGCAGTTGGCGCGTTTGCAGCTGCGCGTGTAAGTCTTGTTTTGCGTCCAAGACTGGAATAGTATCGTACGGATACTCGTCTGGCTTTGAGGTCACAGCAATCAGTGTAAAACCCAGTGAATAGGCGAGCTGGGCAAATATCTTACCGATCGCTGACCCTGCTGCATTGATGATCACCACATCGTTTTTGTTCAACTTAGCTACTTTAGTGGTGATCACCCACGCGGTTAACGCGTTGATGTACAACTGACAGGCATAGCCGTTCTCCAAACTCTCAGGTAGCGGAAAAAGATTCTCAGGCGAAGCATCTATGTAGTATTGCCAAGTACCACTCATCGCCACCAACACTTTTTGCCCAACTTGAAGGCCAGTTTGACCAACTGCACTGACTTCCACCACACGCCCAACCGCTTCAAATCCCGGCACGCGAGGTGGTACGTGAACGCGGCGGTATTGCCCAACACCATGAATGGAAAGCAAGTCACTTGGGTTAATGTTTGTAGCTTCGAGTCTCACCCGAACCTTGCCCTGAGCAAGCGGATTGAGGGGCTCTTTTTCCAACGACAGCGACGTTTTGGGTTGACCAAAACAGAATTGATTCACTCGAGTATTTATCGTTGGTGCCATTGTTATTCATACCATGTAATTGAAATTCAAAAAGGAAGTTTCGTAACTTCTACTCAAAAGCATTAAGTGAAGTCGAAACTCTGTATTTCTACCTGCGCGATGCGCCGTTCACTCTAAACTGTTGTGGCGTCATATCAAAATAGGCTTTAAATGCTTTGATGTAGGATGAGTCGTTTTGATAACCCACTAGGTCTGCAATGGCTTGGATTGGCAACGATTCATCTAACAAAGAAAGCGAGTAAATTAGCCGAATTTGTTGCCGCCAAAGCAGAAATGAAGTATTGAATTCCTTGGCGAACAACCGTGATAAAGTGCGCTCAGACGCCCCAATTTTCTCCCCCCACTCTTTTAGCGAACAGCTCAACGCGGGCTCGTCGGTCAACTGCTCGAAAATCAGTTTTAGTCGTCTGTCTTGTGGTAGCAATAACTGAAATGTCTGCACGTTGCTTTTCAAAATTTGATCATGCAGCACCGCCAGCAAATGCAGCACTTCTTCGTGGCTTGTCTCACCTTCACACTGTCTGCGGATCTCTTGTAAAAGCTCATTTAAAAACGACGTTAAAGCAATGGTTCTCACTTGTGGCTCGTACGTTGCGCCAAACTCAGGGTTGAGGTAAATACCAACAAATATCGTGTTGCTTAGAGCAATCGACTCGTGTTGAACACCCGCAGGAACAAATAACGCAGAGGTGTGCGGAACCAAATGCTGATAATGCTCCGTTTGTGTTTGCAATAACCCTTTGATAGGAAAGATGATTTGATGCCAAGTGTGTTGATGCAGCGCATCAATGTAACCTTTTGGCATGTCGATGGTTTTCACCAAAACAGGAGAATGGGGATTCGCGTCCATCATCTTATTGGAGGTGACGACGCCTGACTTCGAATCAATTTGGCGAGTTAGCATTGTTAGTTGTCTTTTCATCTCTACTCCGACACACGTTTACTAGGCTATCATGCTCCGCATCGCGAATGAAGGTAAACACTTTATCTCTCATTCAAATAATAAGGAGGTTATATGAAGAAAATCGGCGTCGTAAAAGCTGTGCTAGCAGGGAAAACCGTCCCTTATGCTCATGGAGCGCAAAGCGCAATCAACAAACAAGTGCTGCCTGAGCGCCAGCACGCAACAGAGCTTGGTTTTATCAGTGATGAACAAGGCGATCCGCGCTTTCATGGTGGCATTCAAAAAGCGCTTCATATTTACCCAAGCGAACACTACCCAATCTGGCAACAAGAATTAGGCGAAAGAACCATTTTTCAATCCGCCGGCGGCTTTGGCGAAAACATCAGCTCCGAAGGCGTCACCGAATCCACGATTTGCTTGAAAGATAAAATTCGCATCGGCTCAACACTACTGGAAGTGTCGCAAGGTCGCATGCCTTGTTGGAAACTTAACGTACGCTTTGACCAACACGATATGGCGAGAAGACTGCAAGATACGCTTCGAACAGGCTGGTATTTCCGAGTGTTGGAAGAAGGCGATATCGGTGCAGGTGACGAGATTATTCTGTGCGAAAGACCTTATCCAGAATGGCCACTGGCTCGCATCATGGGTGCGGTTTTCACTGGCTGTTTAGATAGAAAAGAACTCACTAAGCTGTCTGAACTGCCGTTAGTCGAGTCTTGGGGCAAGTTAGTCGAGCGCCGCCTAGAAACTGGCGAAGTTGAAGATTGGGAAATGCGCTTGGTTGGCCCAACTGTGGGTTAACACCCCAAAGTAAAATTTAAGCCACGCTCTGAACCGACTATGCCGTCAGAGCGTGTTTTTTGGTTTACTTCGCACTCGGGGCTGGGCGTTTCGACTTACCTTGGAACTGCTTAATGCTCTTCTTAGCATTAGTTCGGCGGTTGGCTTTTTTATCGCGTGGCGCGCGTTTGCTCTCGCCAGTTGATGGCTTATCCGTTACTGGAAAACCTGCCAGATCTTGCACTGGTAATGCACGTTGAGTCAGGTGACGAATCGCGCTTAGTGCGTCCATTTCACCATGACAAACCAATGACACCGCCACACCTTGCTCGCCAGCGCGAGCGGTACGCCCTACTCGGTGAACGTAAGTTTCTGCATGCATTGGCAGTTCAAAGTTGATCACTACAGGCAATTGCTCAATGTGAATGCCGCGCGCTAGTAGATCGGTGGCAATCAACACCTGAATTTGCCCAGATTTAAACTGCGCCAGAGCTTCTTCTCGCTCATCTTGACTCTTATTGCCATGCAGCGCATTGGTTGAGATGCCCGCTTTATTCAGCTTCTTCGCTAAGCCATCGGCGTTCTCTTTCGCACCAATAAAGACTAATGCCTTAGTCCACGCGTTTTTTTGAATCAGTTCAATCAATGCCTTGGTTTTACTGCCTTTGTTGACGAGGTACAGCGTTTCAGCAATATCTTGGTTGGTGCTGTTTTCTTGATGCGCTGCAACTTGCTTTGGTGCCTGCATAAGCAGCTTCGCTTTACCCTTCAACTCATCTGAAAACGTTGCCGAGAACATTGCGGTTTGAAGCTGGTTTGAAATCAGCCCCGCAATATTTTGCACGTCAGGCCAAAAGCCCATATCCAACAGACGATCCGCCTCATCCAACACTAGGTAATGGATATTGCTTAAGTCTAAACCGTTGTTTGCCAGATCAACCAAACGACCTGTCGTCGCGACAAGGATATGAGGATTTGTCGCTAGCGCCTGCTGTTGTTGCTCTTTATCAACGCCGCCACACAAACACACTGCGTTGAGTTCAAGAACTTGACCAACTTGGTTAATTGCTTCACTCACTTGCATTGCCAGCTCACGAGTTGGCACAAGAATCAGCGCTTTTTGCTCTGGATTGACACCCAGCTTTTCCAACAAAGGCAAACCATAAGCAAGGGTTTTGCCGCTGCCTGTATTTGCCAAAGCCAATAGATCTTGACCAGCCAACAGCTCAGGAATGGCCAACGCTTGAATATCGGTCGGTTTCTTGAAGTCTTTTGGCAGTGCGTGAATCAGCTCAGAACTCAATGAGAGAGTAGAAAATGGCATTAACGAAAACCTTGTACTTTGGGTTGAAGAAGCAATAAAAATAATGAAGATGCGGTAAAATGCAGGCGCGGACTTTACCACAATCTGCTAGGTGAACCATCCTATTTTAGGCGCTTAAACCAAGCGTCGCCTACGCAAATCGTCAGAAAACTAAAAAGCGCAAAAAAGCCGTTAGTCTGTACTGCCACAGAGCTAACGGCTAAAAACCCTTGAAGAGAACGCTTCATCAGCCTTTCACTGCGGCTGAAAAGAAATGTGCAGTTTATTAAAGCACAGCTTTACGATTCGGTAAGAACACTTCACCCAACATGCAACGAACCGAACCACCACCAATAGATTCTATGGTAGAAACGTCGAATGGCAGCAATTTACCGTGCGTTGCCAATTGGTTTCTTTGTGCTGGTGAAAATGCATCGTACGCCGATTGCGACATCGCAATCACCTTGTCGCCGTTGATCGTTTCTAGTTGCAGAATGTTACCGCAGAACTGGTTCATCTGATCAAGCGAAATTGAGATGACTTGCTTGTCTTTGGCGATTGACTTCATTACAAAACGACGCTCAAATTCTGGGATCACTTCGTCACAAATCACGCAAAACTGTTCGCCAACCGCCATCATCACATTGGTGTGATAAATCGGCGCACCAGACGGCAAACGAGTTTGGAAAGAAATCACTCGTTCATAGCCAATACGATCGGCGTAATCTTCTAAAACCAGACGATCACAACGTTGTGAGAGTGCGGCATAGACCGTTTTATTTAGGTGGTCAAACACCATCACACCCGTGCTTTCTAAATACGCTTGCTCGACAAGATATTCAGTTAGACTGCTGCGTCGATGAACTTCTCGCCCTGCTTGCGCTAGTGCTGCCACAAGCGCATCGGGACGTACTTCTTTTTGACGGTTTTCACAGGCCATTGGAAAAGTGTACAACGTGCCATCTGGCGTAGTGCTAAACCAATTGTTTGGAAATACCGCGTCTGGCGTCGCAACATCTGAAGTTGGATAATCAAACTCAACAACTTGAACGCCCTCTTGACGCAGCGTTGCAACCATACTCGCGAACTCGGCCATTACTCGACGTGAGACTTCTTCTTGGCTGAGTGACACTTTATGTTGGAACTCATTATCTTGTGCGGTTTCTTCATTAAAACGAAACTCTTTCGGTGGCACCATCACTACGCAGTTCGCGGTTTGGCGCTGAGCACTTTGCGTGCTTTCTTCTTTCCCATTAGCAAATTGGGTCACTGATTCGTGTAATAGCATCCAATACATTCCTTATCACTAGAATGAGGAGATTGTAAATTTATTGTTAACTTCAGTTTTGCTGTTTTGACAATTAATTTAATTGCACAAAAGTAATTTTTGCTGCATTAAGTTCATTTTTCCTTAAATTTTATTGTCACTTTGCAGGTTTAAGCTTTTATGGCACCACGATGAACATGATAAGAATTCATCATAAGAATCAGAACCATAGACAATCACACTCATAACCAACTAGTTACATTTAAGACACAATCGGTTAGACTATTTTTTCGCCCCTCTCGTCAATCGGTCTGCTTTATCGAGGAGCAGGCAAAAAACTCTCATACACGCGGTTTCGTCCAAAGCAGCGTGAATCGATGGATTTAGCCACCCCAAATGGCACTGTTTTAACTTTAGGATGAGTTATGTTTAAACGATTTGAAGGCTTTACAGAGCCGTTCCCCAAATCTACACCGGATCAGCCTCCTTCAGGGATGTTCGCTTTTCTGCGTTATTACACTCGTGGTTATGAAAAGCCTTTGATCATCATGTCTTTGATGGCCACAATTGTGGCTGTTGTTGAGGTAATGTTGTTTGGCGCCATGGGACAATTGGTTGATTGGTTGTCTACCAGCAATCCAGAAACGTTCTTACAAGACAACAAATCGGATTTGATTTTCTACGGAGCCTTATTGCTGGTTGTCATGCCTATATTGGTGATCTTGTACTCGTTGCTCGTTCATCAAACGTTATTGGGCAACTACCCAATGTCTATCCGCTGGCTTGCACACCGGTATTTGCTCAATCAAAGCTTGAACTTCTATCAAGATGATTTTGCAGGTCGAGTCGCAACAAAAGTCATGCAAACCTCATTAGCTGTGCGCGAAACCGTAATGAAAGCTATGGATGTGTTTGTTTACGTTACGGTTTACTTCACCAGCATGATCATTATGTTAGCGACGGCGGACTGGCGTTTGATGATCCCAATGATCGTCTGGTTACTCGCTTACATCGCTATCCAAATCTATTTTGTCCCTAAGCTCAAAGACGTCGCTTCAGCGCAGGCCGATGCACGTTCGACAATGACAGGGCGCATCGTCGACAGTTATACCAATATTCAAACCGTCAAACTGTTTTCTCATAGCCAGCGCGAAACCCAATATGCCGAGCAAGGCATGAAAGGATTTTTGAATACGGTCTATCGTCAAATGCGCCTAGTGACCGGCTTCGACGTCGCTGTAGAGATCTCAAACTATATTTTGGTATTTTCCGTTGCTGCTTTATCGATTTACCTGTGGTTGGATAGTGCCATTAGCGTTGGCGCGATTGCGATTGCTGTTAGTCTTGCATTGCGCGTAAATGGTATGTCGATGTGGATAATGTGGGAAGTTGGCGCCCTCTTTGAAAACATGGGAACCGTTGTCGATGGAATGAAAACGCTCTCTAAGCCTATTGATATTAAAGATAAACCAGGTGCAAAAGACTTGGTTGTCACTGAAGGAGGCATTCACTTTGATAACGTCAGCTTCCATTACGGTGAGAACAAAGGCGTAATTAGCCATCTCGATCTCAACATCAAACCAGGAGAGAAAGTCGGCTTGGTTGGGCGCTCCGGCGCCGGAAAATCGACTTTGGTGAACTTGTTACTTCGTTTCCACGATGTCGAAGACGGCAGCATTAAGATCGATGGACAGAACATCTCAGAAGTTACACAAGACTCTTTGCGTTCAAAGATCGGTATGGTGACCCAAGATACTTCTCTGCTACACCGTTCAATTCGAGACAATATTTTGTATGGCAATCCAGATGCGACAGAAGAAGATTTGCTGAAAGCCACTAAGCAAGCGCATGCCCATGAGTTTATCGAAACTCTGACCGACCCATTTGGTAATGTCGGATACGATGCGCAAGTTGGTGAACGTGGTGTAAAACTGTCTGGAGGCCAACGTCAGCGAATCGCAATATCTCGTGTGCTACTCAAAGACGCACCATTGCTGGTACTGGATGAAGCCACATCGGCTCTGGATTCAGAAGTCGAAGCAGCGATTCAGGAAAGCTTGAATGAATTAATGCAAGGGAAAACGGTTATTGCTATCGCTCACCGATTATCGACCATCGCACAAATGGATCGCCTCATCGTGCTAGATAAAGGCAGCATCGTTGAACAAGGTTCTCATCAAGAACTCATTGCGAATAACGGCATTTACGCCCAGCTTTGGGCGCATCAAACTGGCGGATTTATCGCTGAAGAACTAGACAATCAACACGCTTCTTAACGAGTGATAAGCTCAATAAAAACGGCGCTTTAAGCGCCGTTTTTTATTTTAATCCATGGCTAGATGCTCATATAGCCATTGTGGTTTCTCATATATGAAACACTCTACATGATAAAGATCACACTTTTTCTGCTAATATACCGCCTCGTTGCGTATCCATTGCAATGAACACAATACAGAGTATTGAGCCGTCTTCATTTGTCATTTCACTTTTTGAGAAACAGCTATACTCAATAGATGGCTTAGTTATTATATTAACAATAAGGTAATTAGCTTATGTGTAAATGTGGTTCAATGCAGATCGTACAACTCAAACCAAGTTGGGCTGACAGGCTATTCGGCTACTCAGAAAGATGGAAATGCCAACTTTGTTGTAAGATCTACCGCATCTAAAATTAAAAATAGAATCTTAGTTTTTCTAAGAAAAAGCAGTGGCCCGACAATGATTGTCGGGTTTTGTTTTTCTGTACATCCATTTTTATCCCTTCGCAACACGGTCACTCATCACGGCAAAACCTAGCATCTCAATGTGACTTAGGTATAGAATCAGGCCCACTTATTTATTCCGATATTCACATATAACTGGTCACTATGAACAAAAGTTTGCTAACGAATGTCCTCGCTATCGCTTTGATGGCTGGAGGTCATCAATTACAAAACGACTATCTTTGGTATGCAGGGCTGTTTGCGTTCTCAGGCGCCATCACCAACTGGCTTGCCATCCATATGCTGTTTGAGAAAGTGCCTGGGTTATACGGTTCTGGCGTGATCCCCGCACGATTTGAAGAGTTTAAACTGGCTATCAAAAACTTAATGATGGAACAGTTTTTTACTGAAGCGAATATTGACCGATTCTTGAATAAAGAAATGGCGGGCGGTGTGAACATCGATCTTCAACCAGTAATTGAGAAAGTAGATTTAAATCCAGCATTTGATTCCCTAGTGGAAGTAATTGAAGGCTCTCAATTTGGCGGCATGCTAGCGATGTTTGGCGGCTCGGAAGCGCTACAACCCATGCGCCAACCTTTCGTCGAAAAGATGCAAGAATCCATCATTGAGTTGAGCAAGAGCGATAACATCAAAGAAGCACTGAAAGAGCAATTCGAATCTCCTGCAATGATGGATGAGATAAAGCAGAACATTGAAGGTATCATCGATCAACGTTTAAGCGAATTAACACCGGCATTAGTTAAAGAAATAGTGCAAAAGATGATCAAAGAACACCTTGGCTGGCTAGTCGTTTGGGGCGGTGTTTTTGGTGGTTTAATTGGCGTTATCAGTACCTTTATCGGGGCATAATCGCTCACCGATTTATTAAAAAAGGAGCTTCGGCTCCTTTTTTAATCGAGAAAAAGTAATATACCAAGCCACGCTAAATAAGGAGGCTCAACACATGCCTCGCCTAACCAAGGAGCTCGGGATTAACACCAAATCCCGTTTTATGTTCTTCTATGACCACTTCACTACGAGTTTGAATCACGCCCGGAAGCGTACCTAACTTGCTCGACATAAACTCCTGATACGCTTTCATGCTCTTAACACGAACTTTTATCATGGTATCGAAATCTCCAGAGAGCGAGTAACACTCTTCAATTTCAGGCATCAATTCCACCGCTTTCGCAAACTTTTCAAAAATAGAAAAACTGGTTTGGTCTAAACGAATATGGATGAATACTTGCACATCCAGCCCCAACTTTTCCGCATTCAACTCCGCATGGTAACCATTGATATACCCTTCTTTTTCTAGTCGCTTTACACGGTCAGAACATGGAGAAGTCGTTAAGTTAATCAGCTTTGCTAGTTCTACAACCGGAATTCTGCCTCTCGAATGAAGCACTCTCAAAATATGTAAATCAATCCGGTCCAATTGATAACTCATTAACCCACTTCCTTGTAACCACTTAGAAAGCATCACATTAATCGTTGCTCAAACAATTGCAAACCATCAAATGCACAGCATGTGAAATTCAGCAGAGAATAACCAGAAAACAACGAAGGAGGGAAAGAGCTATGATTATTGCCGCTCACTTAGTAACCGTGATATGAAGAGAAAAAGCAACCTATCGGCTCCCGCGGAGTCGCAAATTTGAAAGCGCATGACACGCCTGTATAGATATGTCGTTCGGGCAACGCCGCCCTATTTAGCCATTAATCATGGCTATCACTCAGAGTTAGAGTGCGGCCGATGTATGCCGTGCAGGATGTGGAACAACCTCTCCAATTGCACGATGATTACAACAACGGCAGTAGTATTGAGGCTCCATCTCGTAATAATGTTCACCTGATACAAATTTCGCCATCAGCTGTGTAAAACTCACCATTTTGCCTGTTAACGAGTCAACAGACTGAGGCTCGCAACGCTTCATAATCACTTTATGTTGCGTTGATTTTCTACAAGCTGCGCAATATATATCCGGCATTTCTCTTCTCCCTACTTTTTCGTCCTACTGACAATTGACATATTTTGTTCAAAATAATTCCACAATTAAAAAGCTCCTTTAATTTTTTGTGCCCTATCTTCAAAAAATTGAACGAAAGTATCAAAAAACTGAGACATTGGTCAGACCTCAACTTTTGTACCATCAATATGAGCAAACGTGCTTATGTGTGTAATGATACGACACATTACACATAAGCAATTGTTCGGGCTTATTATTTAGTAAGGCGCATGACAACTTTACAGCTGGCTAGCTCGAGCTTTCGAGACGCCTTGTTATCTTGATTTATCTCGCAAACCAGTTGCTAGCAGCTATAGCCGTCTCATCAAGGAAGAAATGCATGACGATACAACCGATTCTTACTACCGAAAGACTCGTCCTCTGGCCATTCAATATCGATGACTGCCAACAAGTGGCTTTACTCGCTGGAGATAAGCGAATTGCCGACATGACAGCAAACATCCCTCATCCTTATGAGCGACCGATGGCGCAAGCATGGATAGATAGGCACGATCCGATGTATCAGCAGCATCAAGGCGTGGCGTACGCTATTACCTTGCGAAACACTGGTGAGTTACTTGGTGCAGTGAGTTTACCGTGTATCGAAGAGGGCTACGGTACATTAGGCTACTGGGTTGGCGTGCCACATTGGGGGAAAGGCTATGCATTCGAGGCCTCCAAAGCCTTACTCGAATTTGCTCGAATGCACTTTGAGTTAAACGGAATAACCGTGATGCATTTGGTGGACAATCAGCGTTCTAAATCGGTGATCCAAAAACTAAATATCCCTTACATCGGTGACAAAACATTGCGCATGCAAGGCAAAGAACGAAAGGTTTGTGTCTACCAACTCACGTTCGTCGCTTCTGAATAAAGTCGAGGGATATGTCGGATGATCATCCATGAAACTTCACAAAATCTGCCCAAGAACAACCCTTTCTTGCTAGGAACTGTAGTGTTGTCGCTGTTCTATTTTTCCTACCTAGCAGACAAGATCGTCGAGTTTGGACTCGTAGCACTCACAATAATAGGATTGAAACTGCTCTCAACGTACTTCACGCGCCGCGCGTTCAATCCTAAAACGCTAGATGTCGATGTAAGCACCAACACCTTGAAGTACCGCCAGGGCTCAACGGTTTACTTCCGTCTACCTCTTGATGACATTGTCAAAGTCCAAATACAGAAAGAGTTCCTCTCTAGCAAAAGTTTGATGCTCTACACAGTCAACGACGCTTACCAAGTGCCGAATTCAGACAATTTCGATTCTCTACAGTTAAAGGATTTAATGAAACTACTTGAAGAGAGAATTGATGATCAATCTCGCTAAAACGAAAAGAGAAGACATTCTAGAATGTTGCCAATTTGGTCTCTAAATAGAAAGACAAAAAAGCCAGCAATAACGCTGGCTTTTCTCTGTATTAGTCTTGTGCGACTTTCACGCGAATTTTGCTTTTTTCTACGTTCGTCAAATTCAGTGCTTCAAGAGCAGAAATGGCTTCTGCTTCGTCCGGCATGATGACAAAACCGAAGCCTTTCGACAAACCCGTGTCTTGATCAAGCACTAGCGAACACAGTTCTACTTTGCCGTACGCTGAGAATAATTTGCGGATATCTTGCTCGGTCATGTGACGAGCCAAGTTTCTTACTAAAAGTTTCATAATGAACCTAGTTGGTTTGATAACGGTTCGATTCTCTCAGTTTCTCTCTGGCAAACCAAGTGAATAATATGACGGCGTTGACTAGATCATTCTAAGTACATCTGTTTAAATGATTTTCCGTTCATTTTTCACCCATAGGAGAGTCGGCATGGAAACGAAACGTCTCAAACTCATCCCTGCTTGTTTAGAACGAGCCGAAGAGGCGCATCAAGCTGTCGTTCGCAGCCAAAAGACTCTCGAAGTCTATCTGCCGTGGGTGCCTCATGTGCTGACATTAGAAGCGATGATAGAAGGGACAGAGAAAGCCATCGCAAACTTTGAAAACTTCGAAGAAGAGCTGCGTTACTACATCATTGAAAAGGAAAGCGATCGCTTACTGGGTGCGGTCGGCTTGATGATTCGAGATCCCGACGTACCATCCTTTGAGATAGGTTATTGGTTAGATAATGCTGCCGTTGGCAATGGTTATGTTGCCGAGGCTGTGCTCGAAGTTGAGCGCTATGCGTTTGATGACTTGGGCGCCAAGAGAATCGCAATTCATGCTGATAGCACCAACCAAAAGAGCCGGGCTGTAGCCGAGCGCTGTGGTTATGAGTTCGAAGGAGAGCTCAGAAACGAACGTCTGACTACATCGGGAGAGCTGAGTAACACCGTTATTTACGCCAAAATTCGTCGCGACTAACACTCCAATCTAACCGAGCAATGCTAAGCTTTGATCTCAAGCTACCACCATTAACGTTAATTAAGTTTCAGATAAAACAAAGCCCGCTAAAATAGCGGGCTTTGTGTTCATATACGGGAAGTTACTAGTCTAGTTCAACCAGTTTTTTCTCGAACGACTGGTGTTGGTCTAACACGTCTTGCGCAGCACCACCCGTTGCTTTACTTACCACAATGATGGCAAGCGTAGAGAAGATGATGCCCGGTACGATTTCGTACACATCAAACCAACCGCCTGTTAGCTGCTTCCAAACTACGATAGTGATACCACCAACAAGAATACCTGCTAACGCGCCATTACGGTTCATACCGCTCCAGTAAAGGCTAAGTACAACCGCAGGACCAAATGCCGCACCAAAACCAGCCCAAGCGTAAGATACAAGACCAAGTACTGAGCTATCAGGCGTCATCGCTAGGAATAGCGCAACAAGCGAAATAACGATAACACCGATACGACCAATCATTACGATTTCTTCAGAAGACGCTTCTGGCTTGAATACTTGCTTGTAGAAATCTTCTGCAAGCGCTGAAGATGAAACAAGGAGCTGTGAGTCAGCGGTACTCATTACCGCCGCTAGGATTGCTGCTAACAACATACCCGCAACGACAGGATGGAATACTGCGTTAACCAATAGCATGAAGATCTTCTCACCGTCCTCTAGTTGAGTACCCGGATGACCCGTAACCCAAACCAGGCCAACAAGACCAACAAGCATTGCACCAACCATAGATAGTGCCGTCCAAATCACTGCGATACGACGTGCAGTCGTTAGATCTTTGTTTGAACGAGACGCTTTAAAACGCGCTAGGATGTGTGGCTGACCAAAGTAACCAAGGCCCCACGCCGCTAGAGAGATAATGGCAATCGCAGACAATGGTTCGCCTTTCGCGTCATTCCATAGCGTTGCAAGTTCTGGGTTGATGTCATGTAGATCAGAACTTAGCTGACCTAAACCACCGTCCATTACCGCTATAGGAACAATCATTAGCGCAGCCGCCATTAGCAGACCTTGCACTAAGTCAGTCCAAGATACCGCTAGGAAACCACCGAATAGTGTGTAAGAAACGACACACACCGTACCGATGATAACAGCGTAGGTATAATCTAGACCGAATACCGTCTCAAACAGTTTGCCCCCTGCGACCAAACCTGAGCTGGTGTAGAAAAGGAAAAATAGAAGAATGAAAAACGCAGAGATTGTCTGAATCAGTTTCGACTTATCGTTGAAGCGACGTGACAGGAACTCTGGCAACGTTAGCGCGTCAGTTTGGATACTGTAGGTACGGAGGCGTTTTGCACTGATGAGCCAGTTTGCCCATGTACCAAGAAGTAGACCGCCGGCTAACCAGAAGGCCTCGATACCCGCAGCGTACGCATAGCCAGGCAAGCCTAGCAGCAGCCAACCACTCATGTCTGAAGCACCTGCAGATAATGCAGCAGGCCACGGACCTAGGCTACGGCCACCTAGGAAGTAGTCAGATGAATTGGAAGTCCTCTTATACGCGTAAACGCCAATAGCAACCATAATCAGTAAATACGCCACAAAAGTGGACGTGATAGCAAAGCTATTTTCTATCATTAGATAGTCCTCGTTATAATTATTTCCTTCCTTGCCTGCCCTGATATTTTACCGTCTCAGCAATACATCAGAGTATAAAAAACCAATCTGGACCGGCTCTCAGTCCAGTTACTCCAGATTGGCATTACAAGTCAGGTTAGTGAGTTTCGTTCCCCAACTCGAGTAGAGTTGCGTTACCACCCACCGCGGTAATATTTATCGTTCGAGTGCGCTCAGTAATGAAGCGCAACGAGAGATGAGGATCATGAGCCAATTTCGGTGACTCTAAATCCGTTTCAGAAACTAAGCCGACGATTGCACCGTCACGCTTAGCTAGTTGAAGATTGAGCGCATGCTCAACCTGTGAACGCCCAACATAACCCACACTACGTACATCGCTCTCAAGCAACGGGGCAGACGCATCGTACGCAACAACCTGGACTAAGTTAGATGGGAAGTTTGCCAACGCTACAGCTTGCTTAACCAATTGGTTTAGCTCTGCATTGTCACTGCAAACGACCACACTGTTGCCGGCAATTAAGGCACAGGTGATCATCGCAAAAGCACTGTATAACGCATTATCAGCAGGCTCGATGTTGTTTTCACAAATCACCAAAGCCACACCGCGTCCTGCGGCATACAGTTCGTTAGTTTCCCCTGTAGGGCCAACTAACTGGTGAGTTTCTGCAAGAAGAGCTGATGCTTGTTGCAAGTGGTAAGAAACCACTTTGGCAACGGTAGACTGCTGCCCTTCTAGTGCAGATTTAAATGCCAGAACATGCTCGCATTTGTAATCAAAATCAGTCAGATTCCACTGCTCCCACGCAGAGAATGCATCTTTAAAATAGGTGATCTGATGAACCATAATGCGACTCCTTATGCGTTTTCTGCTTGAGCAAGAAGATGTTGAGTAAATCGGAATAGGTAGTGTGGACCACCAGCTTTCGGGCCAGTACCCGACAAGCCTTGACCACCAAACGGCTGTACACCAACCACAGCGCCAACTTGGTCTCGGTTGATGTAGCAGTTACCTACTCGAGCATGTTTCTCAATCCAACGGTACGTGGTTTCGTTACGGCTATGGATACCCATCGTCAAGCCAAAACCTGTTCTGTTGATCTGCGCAACCACGTTCGGTAATTCAGACGCTTTAAAGCGAACAATGTGCAAGATTGGACCAAATTGTTCTTCTTTCAGCACATCGATGCCCGAGATTTCAAACGCACTTGGTGAAACAAAGTCACCATGCTGGCACGATTCATCCAGCTGTAGCTGAGCGACTTTAGTCTGTGTTTTGCTCATTTGCTCAAGGTGAGCGAGGAGTTTTTGTTTTGCATTGCTGTCGATAACCGGACCAACATCTGTTTTGTGTAGGTAAGGTAAACCAACATGCAGTTCATTCATCGCACCTTGAATCAGGTTGATCATACGGTCTGCTACATCTTCTTGTACAAATAGAACACGAAGGGCAGAACAACGCTGACCAGCAGATGCAAACGCCGAACGAATCACATCACGCACCACCTGCTCTGGCAATGCAGTACTGTCCACAATCATTGCGTTTTGACCACCTGTTTCCGCAATAAACGGAACCGGTTTCGCGCTGCGCTCCGCGAGCGTGACGTTAATGCGTTGCGCCGTTGCCGTTGAGCCAGTGAATGCCACACCAGCAATAGCATCATGAGAAGTCAGTGCATGACCGATCTCAGCGCCGCGACCAGTAAGTAACTGAATCACACCTGCAGGGAAGCCAGCATCAAGCATTAGTTCAATAGCGCGAGCGGCAATTAAGCTTGTTTGCTCAGCAGGTTTTGCAACCACAGTGTTACCTGCAATCAGTGCTGCCGTTACCTGACCAAGGAAGATAGCCAACGGGAAGTTCCAAGGGCTGATACACACAAACACACCAAGACCTTCACGGCTAGAAATGCGTTTCACACCGTCAAAACCTTCTAGCTCAAATGGCTGTAGGTTTTGCGCTTGTTTCGCGTAATAACGACAGAAATCCACTGCTTCCCGAACTTCATCAATACTATCGTGAATCGTCTTGCCCGCTTCTTTGTGACAAATCGCCACCAGCTCAGCCAGATTTTCTTCCATTAAGTCAGCAAGCTTTTCTAAACAAGCCGCTTTTTGCTCAACAGGAACACCTTTCCAATCAGAGAAAGCAGTTTGCGCCGCATCAATTGCAGCGGAAACATGATCAAGTGTTGCAAATGCCACTTTGCCGACTTCAATTCGGCGATCGTATGGTGCGGTGATGATCTCAGCCGCATTTTCCTTGATCATGCTTTCGGCAAAGCGTTCACCATTGATCATCGGGCCTGCAACCCACTGGTTGTCCATGAAGCTTTCGACCTGAGCTTCAAATGGCTTCGCTTCACTGTCGATGTCAATGTTGACGCCATATGAGTTCTTACGCTCAGGGAAAATATCGGCAGGCAATGGAATTTTGTCGTTGTGTAGCGTGTCAAAACCCGTCAACACATCCACAGGGTGGTGGGTCAACTCATAAATCGGACAACGCGCATCAACTAGACGGTGTACAAACGAGCTGTTCGCACCATTTTCAAGCAGACGACGAACCAAGTACGGAAGAAGATCAGCATGGCTACCGACAGGAGCATAAATACGTACTGGCTGACCGTACATTTTCATAACATGGTTATACAGTGAATCACCCATACCATGTAGGCGCTGGAACTCGTATTCTTTGTGCTCCGCCATGACAGCAATTGCCGTAACTGTGTGAGCATTGTGGCTTGCAAATTGTGGGTAGATATTACCGCGAACACCTTCGCTAAGTAGGAAACGAGCACAAGCTAGGTATGCAACGTCCGTCGCTTCTTTGCGAGTGTATACTGGGTAATTTGCATAACCCGCTTGTTGAGACCACTTGATTTCGCTGTCCCAGTACGCGCCTTTAACCAAACGCAGAGGAATAACGTCACCTTGCTCTTTTGCGAGTGCATTTAGCCACACCAAGACTGGTAGCGCACGTTTTGAGTAGGCTTGAATAACCAAACCAAACTTGCCCCAACCTTTCACAAGATCGCTACGGTACACTTTCTCAAATAGCTTAAGAGAAAGCTCAAGGCGATCCGCCTCTTCTGCATCGATTGTGATTGCAACGTCGACTTCAATAGCACGTTTTAGTAGTTGCATTAGTGAGTCATACAACTCTGTCATTACACGCTCTTCATTTGCGACTTCGTAGCGCGGGTGTAATGCAGAAAGCTTGATGGAAATCGAAGGCGCTGGACTGGTGTCGTTACCGTAAGTCTCGCGACCCACCGCTTCGATCGCCATTAGGTAATCTTTGAAGTACTTGTTCGCGTCCGCTGTAGTTAACGCCGCCTCACCCAACATATCAAACGAGTAGGTGAAACCTTTGTCGCGCATTGGGCGACCGTTCTTCTGCGCTTCTTCGATCGTACGACCACGAACAAACTGGTGACCCATTATCTTCATTGCCTGATACATGGCTTTACGAATCACGGGCTCAGAGAATTTATTTACCAGACGGTTTACAGCCTGACCTGGGCTCTGGGTGCCTTGCTCACCAAGACCAACCACTTTACCTGTTAGCATAAGGCCCCATGTTGATGCGTTAACAAACACAGAGTCAGAGTTTTTCAGGTGAGATTTCCAGTCTGCGACACTCAACTTATCTTTAATCAAAGAATCTGCTGTCGCGGCATCTGGGATGCGCATTAATGCTTCTGCAAGACACATCAGCAAGATACCTTCTTGAGTATCTAAGCTGTATTCCAGCAATAAAGCATCAATCATCTGGATTGACTTCTTATCGGCACGAATGGCTTCGATAAGGTGGGTCGTTTGGGTAGTGATCGCCGATTTTTCATCCTCTGTCGGCGTCGCTAGTGGCAATAGTTGCTCTAGCCATTGAGACTCGTCCACCATATATAATGGCGAGATCAGTGACCACAACTTATCAAGCGGCTGCCCGATAAATTCCGGTGTCAACACGTTCGTAGCTGTAAACATGTGTGTTCCTCAATCTCACTCCTCGAAAACCGCTTCGAGGATTATCAATGGCTGGCAGTGTATTTTGAGGCCGATAAGAATACTTGTCAAAAACTACGACATTTTTGCCAAAAACTCGCTTTTATAACAAAACATCCACATAGTCACATTCAAATAGGTAATATTTTGTGTTGTAAATTTTAATTTTTTCATTGCATTCACAACAAAATATCAAGAATATCAATAAGATTTTTGTGAAGAGCTCGTTCTAAGAGAAAATGTAGGATCAAGTGGCATATCAGCCACTGCAAAGAACAGAGAATTTAAAAAACGAGAGATAGGTCACGTGAATAAAACATAAAAAACCATGCATAGTGCATGGCTTTATTCTAATTGATGATTATTTGACCTAAAAAAACGCGTTGTTATCCAACTTGTTTTTTATAACGGGAAGGTGATATTCCCTGTAAGCGAGTAAAAGTATGAGTAAAAGTACTCTGGCTTGAGAAGCCAGTAAACTCGGCAATTTGCCCTAAAGAAAGGTGCCCTTGCTCGATTAATTCACGAGCCATGTCGATTCGCTTTCCGAGAACATATTGATGAGGTGTAATCCCCATCTGCTCTTTAAACAAGCAATGAAACTGACTTTCCCCAAGAAACACTCGCCCGGCCAATTGAGCCACACTAATCTTATGACTCAGGTGCTGCTCAATGTAACGATCAATCGCCTCCAAATCAAAGCGCGACTCTTTTCGACTGGTCTCAAATGCCGAGATATGGCGCTGCATTAATGCAATCACAGTGTCGTTACACGCACGACTTAACAGCAGGTCATCCGGATGGTTGCGCATTTCCTGAACCAACATCTGTATCAGCTTCTGAATTTGACTATCTAACTGGAAGTAGACATGGTCTCTCTCCAGGTTATTGATTTTTTGAAGCATTTCAGGATCATCATTTGTCGGTTTGGGCATATTCAGCACCAAAATATCCGATTGATTGATGACGCCACCGAAAGCATGATCAGAGCATGCGGTAACCACACAACCTTGACCAGGGCCGACAAGATTACCTCGCCCGCGCACTTCAAATTCGGCTTGCCCTTTTAAACCAATCACGATCTGCGTATAAGAATGATCGTGGCAATCCATATAAGACGGAAGTGTGATCAGCTCCGCCGGCTTTGGCAGCATAATCTCTTGATATGAAAGGATTTTTTGGTTATCTGAATCACTCATTTTAAACAGTCGTCTTTACACGGTCAGCTTACGTCTTCGCATCATATACCTTCTTTGTTGGGTTGCAACTTTTACCCAACTCAATCGACAAGATCAAACCAGCATGATCAAGTTCATTTACATGATCATAGTTCCGGAACGATGATCATGCGAGGTTAATTTACGGTCAGTGAGCAACCAATTTTATTAACAAAAACGGATAGATAGGCAACACCTTACGTATACATAATCAATCAATGTAAAGATCCTTATTACCGAACAATCTGTTATTTTGTAAAACACCGTGCTCCATATTAGATAAGTCGCCCCTGAAACGGATCGAAACCCACTCTTAAGCTCAACATAGAGGGATTTCCCCCCTTACTAATATGCCTCTGATTCAATACATTAGTTATCGAGCTTTAAGATGCATACGATCTAAAGCTCTCGGTATCTCATTGATACCTCTAACTTACTTAGCAGACCCTCGCTAGGTAATTTAGAACCTCTTCTACACGTCGACAAGATTATATCTTGTGTTGCCAGCCCGTCTTCAGGCTGGCTTTTTTTTCGCTTCTCAACAATGAAAACAATGGCATAAGCTGATATCATAGCTTTTGTCTCACTGTCCCTCTCATATGCTTAGGTGCTGCTCTTTCGCTCACAAGTGATATGAAAGTCAAACACATTACAACTGAGTTGTAGGAAGCATGATCAAGGACGATACGAGTTGTAAGCCGAACATTAGGCGGACATCCGTGAGCGCACATATCTGTAATGAAACAGACCATTTTCCCAATTAAACTCTTCGTTCCATTTCGTCGTTGTCTATGACTACCTGACGAAAACATCGAACACCATGAATTTAATTGGATTGAGCGCCAATCAACGAACGTGTTCTAGCAACGTAACTGCCTACTTGGCAACATCAATACGAGCCATGTAACACGGACGTCTCTGTATTGGTAAAAGCAGTATGTAGTGAGTCCTTTTGTGAATATTTCAGTCGATACCATAGAACAATCCCTCCTTAAACAGCTACCAGGTTGTTGGGGATGCAAAGATAAAGATTCGGTATTCCTATACGTAAACCAGGAATACGCAGAACTGTTAGGGCACACGTCGCCCGAGGAGTGCTTGGGTAAAACTGATTTTGATATGGCCAGCCCAACCACTGAATGCGCGCAAGAATTTCAACGCCAAGATAAACACGTTCTCGAAACTGGCGAGTCACTAAAAATTCTGGATATCCACCCTTATCCAGATGGCCGCTGGCGAGCACATATATTTACTAAAACACCGTGGCGAGATGACAAAGGCGACATCGTAGGCACCATTTTCTACGGAAGGGAACTCACCGACACCGCCGTGATTGAAGTCGGGTATTGGGTTTGTCGTGCAATCAGTACCAACCCAAATCAACAATCCATCTTTCGTTTTTCTGACTTACAACCAAAACCAGAGAAGCTCACATGCCGCGAGCAAGAAACGCTTTTCCTCTTGCTCTATGGCAAAAAGCCTCAATTTATCTCTCAGGTCATGGGCATATCAACAAAAACCGTTGAAGGTCACGTCGCACGCTTACGTAATAAGTTTGCAGCGAACAGCAAGAACGAGCTAATAGATAAAGCAATGGAAGCAGGCTACGGCTCTGTTGTACCCAAAACGCTGCTTAAGCATCAATTATCGGTTGTGTTGAATGGAGAGCGATAATTCGCATCGCTTCTACCTACAAAAACACCGCCCCAATTCGGCGGTGTTTGTTTATTCATGAGGGACCATAAGCCTATGGCGCTAGACGATCAATGTCCCAACTTCCATCATGCTGGGAGAAAAGAAAACGATCGTGAAGGCGATGTTCGCCACCTTGCCAAAATTCGATGCTCTTTGGTTTTACGCGAAAGCCACCCCAAAAGGTTGGTACTGGTATTTCACCCTTAGCAAACTTCTGTTTTAGCTCTAAAAACTTACCTTCCAACACACCTCTGGCAGAAATACGGCTACTTTGTTTGCTCGCGATTGCGGCCAACTGGCTCTCTTTAGGACGAGAAGTAAAGTATTTCATATTCTCTACGGCGGTAAGCTTTTCAGCCACACCAGTAATATGAACTTGGCGCTCTAACGGGTGCCAAGGGAAGTGCAAACTAATATTGCTGTTATGCTCTAGCTGCTGGGCCTTGCGACTGCCTAGGTTGGTGTAAAACACAAAACCATCTTTGTCGACGTTTTTCAATAGAACAATGCGTTGAAACGGCATGCCATTTTCATCAACCGTTGCAACTGTCATCGCAGTCGGGTCCGTTAAACCCGCTTCAACTGCTTGCTCTAGCCACAGATTAAATTGATCAATAGGATCAGCTTTCAAATCTTTACGACGCAGCCCACCTTTGGTGTACTCACGACGAATATCAGCAAGTTCCATCTTTACTCCTTCACTCGTTTTTGTCGATTGTGCTCCCGATACTGAGGAAATACAAGGACATCATTGTGCTTGTTATCGTTGCCGCTCACAGCATCACAGTGCGTCATTTGATACCATGACACAAAAAACCAGTGAGCCGATCGTGAACTTACTCAACCCCAAAGCCCTACGTCATTTTTTACTGCTACTGTGTGCCGTTGGCATTTCAGGGCTTGCGCTTACTCATCATTACGCAACTCAATACCAACATGATCAATGGCAACAAAAGCTAGAGAGACAAGCCGCGCAAGTATCACAAGAAGTGGACTACGAACTGGCAAAGTTTGAACAGATACCAAACCTATTAAGTCACGACCCAAGACTACTCAAAGCAGTAGAGCGCGGAACGCCCTCTCAAGAGCTCAACCTACTGTTATCAGATTGGTTGAAGCAAAGTTTGGCCGATACGATTTACGTTCATGACCGCACCGGGTTAGTCATTGCCTCAAGTAACTTTCAGCAAGAAGATACGTTTGTTGGCTCTAGCTTTAGCTATCGCCCCTATTTTAAAAATGCGCGACGCGGTGAGCCCGCTCAATACGTTGGATTAGGCGTGCGCTCGAATAAACGTGGGTACTTCTTCTCATCTCCGCTGTGGGTAAATGAGGAAGTCGTTGGCGTGATCACAGTAAAAGTGAACTTGGAGCAATTAGAACAGCGCCTTTCGCAAACCACGACTGACGTACTCATTACAGATAAACACAATGTCGTGTTTATGAGCAATTTACCAGACTGGCGCTATCGTGCACTTTTCCCACTGTCATCGAGTGCAATAATTGAACTTACCGAAACGCGTCAATATGGCGATACCTTGCCCGAATATTTTGGTGAGTTGACGGCACACAGTGGTGTCACGGAGTTTGATGACAATCAATTGCTTCTATCACCAAATTACCTCGCATACGCAACACACTTATTGGATAAAGGGTTTCGCGTCGTTGCCTTAATTAACCACAACAGCGTTCTTGCCGCCGTTTTACAGGCCGATATCGTCTTCCTGATCTTATATGCGCTCATTGCTCTAATTGCGTTAGCGTGGTTCCAAACCCTAGTTAACAAAGCACGCCTTGCCCATCTCAATGTGAGCCTAGAAGAAAAAGTAGTGCAACGGACACTAGTTCTGAGTGAAGCCAACCAAAAACTACAACAGACCATCCGCCAATATGAGCAAAGCCAACAAGAGCTTAAACAAACACAACAAGAACTGACGCAAGCCGCGAAATTGGCACTGTTGGGCGAGCTATCAGCCAGTATTAATCATGAGATAAATCAGCCACTTTCCGCACTAAGAACCTATACCGAAAACTCGCAGCGTTTGTTGGCAATGGAAAAATACCCAATGGTCGCTGACAATTTGGGCAAAATGCTGACACTCAATGACACCATTTCGGAAGTCATTGCCCGCTTAAAAGTCTTTACTCGGAAAGCCACGCACGATTCACACAATGAAATCTCAGTACTGCACGACGCGGTACATACTGCCACCAGCATTTTGAGCAACAAGCTTATTAAGCAAGGAGTAACACTAAAAGTTCCGGCCATCGACTATGATGTGAAGCTGGCCATTCACAGCGTTGAATTAGAACAAGTGCTGATAAACCTCTTCCACAACGCCGCACAAGCGATGGAAAACCACTGTATCGATCCGCAAATATCCATTGCTGTTCAGTGTCATGATGACAGTTGCGACATTCTTGTTTCCGATAACGGACCAGGGATGTCAGACGAAGCCCTAGCAAAAGTGTTCGACCCATTTTTTACGACTAAGCCGGAGGGTCTTGGATTAGGTTTAACAATCTCCAAGCGGATTATAGAGAGCTATCACGGCTCCCTCTGTGCCTATAAACATCAGAACACAGAACAACAAGCAGGAGGGATGACCTTTATCGTGACGCTACCAATAGTCAATCAGAATAAACGTACCCCAGAAGTGGAAAACGACCATGAATAACCCAGTTTTCTTTGTTGATGACGAACCACACATTCGTGATGCCGTGTCTCAAGCCCTGCTGATTGAAGGTATAGACGTCACCTGCTTACCAAACGCAGTAGAAGCCTTACGCGTAATCGACTCAAATACGCCTGCGATTATCATTACCGATATCCATATGCCCGTGATGGATGGCTTGGAGTTTATGCGAACTTTGCGAAGCAAAAACGATCACTTTCAATTCATCGTACTTACTGGACATGGAGATGTGAAAACCGCGGTAGATGCGATGAAAAGCGGCGCGTACGACTTTCTAGAAAAACCGTTTTCAACGGAACAGCTCATGAAATCGCTCAACAATGCCAGCGATAAACTGAACTTGTTGCAAGAAAACATCTGGCTTAAGAAAGAGCTCGACATGCAAACTCATGTTGGTCCGAAAATGATTGGTCACAGTAAGGCCATGGTTAGTATTCGTCGCGCCTTAATCAGTGCGCCTACAAGCCAGCCGCTCATTTTTGTAGGTCAAGATGGTACAGGTCGCCGGCTCGCCGCACAATTTGCCCACGACATACATGCAACACCGGATAGTGAGCTAATCGCCGCTTCTGGTGAAGACCTCTATGAGCTTTCATTAGAAGCGCTCGACAAAGCCATACACCGCTTAAGTGAAGGAAAACGCCACTGCAGTTTGTACTTACATAGCGCAGAGCATGTATCATTTGAGCAATGGGAATACTTGTTCAAGCACCCAAAACTTGAACGTGTTTTTGGCGCGACCACCCAAGCCGAGCCGCCTCTAAAATCCCTGGCGACTCTAATTCACTTACCGACGCTCGATGAAAGAAAGGAAGATATAGGGCCTTTATACAAGCACTTTGTGCGCCACACCGCGAGCCGATATCAGTTACAGCCACCACATATCAGCCTAGAAGAAGTCAAACACCTCACCAATCTCGAATGGCCAGAAAACGTTAAGCAGCTACGCCAATTTGCTGAACTTCGTGCCCTCAAGCCAGATACTTTTAGAATGGAAGATTGGAATAGTGAGAAAAGTCTTGAAATTCAGAGTATGACTCAGCGCACAGAATACTTTGAATATTGCTTGTTATTCGATGCATTGCAAAGACATCGCGGCAGACTCAAAGAGGTTCAACTAGAATTACAGGTATCACGCAAAACCTTGTACGACAAACTAAAAAAACATCAGTTGGATAAAGCCAAGTTCAAGGCGTAATAGCTATACTCCGGCGCTAATTATGCTTTTGTTTGATTTAGAAAGTGTAAGAAAGCTCATTTGAAGAGAGAATAACCCTCTTCTCATATTTTATTAGCCGAGCATGCTGACATGATCGGTTAATAATAATAAGATCAAAAAGATAATCCGTAATTATATAAGCAGGGACTGTGATGAGCCGAGATAACTACAACAAACTCAACGATGAAGAGTTGGATTTTGTTGATGACAAAACTGCAGCATTGCTCCTCAATACCCCCAACAGCGCGCGTTTTATGCTCTGGGTTATGGTTCTATTTTTCATTGCAGCAATAGGTTGGGCATCTTGGGCTGAAATCGACAAAGTCACGGTTGGTCAAGGCAAAGTGATTCCCTCCTCACAGATACAAGTAGTCCAAAACTTAGAAGGTGGCTTAGTCAAAGAAATCTTGGTCAAAGAAGGTCAGTTGGTTGAAAAAGGCCAACAGTTACTGCTTATCGACGACACCCGCTTTCGTTCGGATTTTCGTGAACGTGAGCAACAAGTTGCCAACCTTACCGCATCTGTGCTGCAACTATCCGCTTCTATTAACAGTGTTGCCGTTAATCGTGATTTTGAAACGGAAAACTGGCGTCAAAGTGTACTACTTGATTACGGTAAACTGACCTTCCCACCAACCTTGGAAGAGACTCGACCTCAACTCACACAGCGTCAAAAAGCAGAATATCGCGAAGATCTAGATAATTTACGCAACCAACTTTCTGTTATTGACCAACAAGTGCAGCAAAAGCAGCAGGACTTGGTAGAGATCCAAGCACGAGTAAGGAACTTGCGTCAAAGCTACCAATACGCGAAAAAAGAACTCGATATCACCAAACCTTTGGCAGACGAGGGCGTTGTTCCTCGTATTGAACTGCTCAAATTACAGCGCCAAGTCAACGATACCCGTCGTGAAATGACGTCCAGTGAGCTCAAGATTCCCGTATTGCAATCAGCGATTCGAGAATCCATGCTCAACCGTATTGATGTTGCACTCAAATTCCGCTCTGAACAGCAAGAGAAACTCAACAGCGCCCAAGACCAGTTATCTGCCTTGGTTGAATCAGCGGTGGGCTTGGAAGATAGAGTAAACCGAACGGTTGTGAATTCGCCAGTAACAGGCAAAATCAAAACACTGAACATCAATACTGTCGGTGGTGTTATCCAACCTGGTATGGATATCGTCGAGATCGTACCAACAGAAGACACACTATTGGTAGAGGCGAAAATTGCGCCAAAAGACATCGCATTTTTACGCCCAGATCTTCATGCTATCGTGAAATTTACAGCTTACGACTTCACAAAGTACGGCGGTTTAGAGGGAGAGTTGGAACATATCAGCGCGGATACCACTCAAGATGAAGAAGGCAACAGCTTCTACATTGTTCGTGTACGCACCGAAAAAACAAACTTTGGTCAAGATGCAGATTTACCAATCATTCCAGGAATGACAGCATCGGTCGATATCATCACAGGGAAGCGAACCGTTTTGGAATATCTACTTAAACCGATTTTAAGTGCCAAAACGAACGCCTTGAAGGAGTAAACCACATTAAGATACTCGCGATAGGGAGTATTGAGCGATAAGTGATTAAATAAAAAGCACTTATTTCTCACTGACGAACTCTCTAGAAGAGTATACTTGTGATACGAGTCGAATATGCGATCCAATTTGCAGCGTAAAGTTACATTATTAATCAGCTTAAGTTGTTTGTCGTTCCAACTTGGTGCGCTGAACAGTAAAGAACAACGATGGGTCAATACGGTCACAGCGGTGTACGGCGAACGTGCGGGATTGCGCGTAAATACATGGCGAAAGAACCTCGACTTATTTAAACAATTAGAGACTCATGAACAGCTCGCTGGCGTTAACGACTTTTTTAATCAGCTGTATTTCGTTGACGACATAAAACTGTGGGGAAAGACAGATTATTGGGCTACGCCACTCGAATTTTTAGGGAGTAACGCAGGAGACTGTGAAGATTTCACTATTGCTAAGTACTTCTCTTTACTCGAGCTAGGAATACCAGATTCAAAGATGCGTTTAATATACGTAAAAGCCATCGAACTGAATCAGTTTCACATGGTATTAGCTTACTACCCTACCCCAAGTTCTGAGCCGCTCATTCTCGATAATATCAATCCTGACATTGTCCGAGCCTCTAAGCGTAGCGACTTGCTACCGATATACAGTTTTAATGGTACAAACCTGTGGTTGATGAAGTCATCTGCTAGCACTGGAGAGCTAGCAGGGAAAGCATCACGGTTGAGCCTTTGGAATGACTTACGCTCGCGCGAACGTAAGTTGCAGTTAAATAAACCTAAAATTAACTATGACGAGTGAGAAACATGACCCTATATAAGAAGCTTGTGGTGGGGATGGTTACGGTCTTTATACTCTTGTTGGCATCAGTATTCGTAATCCAATTCAACACGACTCGAGACAGCTTGGAGCAACAGCAACGTTCAGAGGTCAACAACACTATTAACACCGTAGGTTTGGCACTGGCTCCTTACCTAAAGGACAAAGATAAAGTCGCGGTTGAGTCCGTGATTAATGCTCTATTTGACGGCAGCACCTACTCCGTTGTTCGTCTTACAGCATTAGATTCTGACTACCAGATCGTGCGTACTTACCCAGTTAAACCAAGTACGGTGCCACAATGGTTTATCGACATGAATCTATTTAAAGCGATTCACGATAAGCGTGTTGTGACCAGTGGTTGGATGCAGCTCGCCGAAGTAGAAATCATTAGCCACCCAGGCGCAGCTTACGAGCAGCTCTGGCAAGGTTTTATTGGCTTGCTGTCTGTATTCAGTGTTATTTTTCTAGCTGGTTTAGTGGCAATTTCATACATCCTACGTCGCTCGCTAAAACCATTAACGGCCATCGTAAATAAAATGCATGAAATCGCGAATAACCAATTTGGTGAACCGCTTGCTCGTCCAAGAACCAAAGATCTTATCGCGGTGGTAGATGGCATTAACATGATGTCTGCTCAAATCGAGCTATCATTCAAAGAGCAAGCCAAAGAGGCGCAACGTCTGCGTGCTCAGGCTTACCTCGATCCTATATCTAAATTGGGTAACCGCTCATTCTACATCAACCAAATCGACCAATGGCTTGCAGAGCAAACGCAAGGGGGTATCGCGCTACTCCATGCTGAATACATTGGGGACATTTACGAGACCAAAGATTACCAACGCGCAGATGCCCACGTTAAAGAACTGTCTCAACGTTTGAAAAACACCATTGATGTACCGGGAGCCACTATTGCTCGCTTGTCTAGTGATGAGTTCGGCTTGCTTTTCCCTCATATGGATGAGAGCGAGTTACGCATTTTATCGGACAGCATCGTCAATTGTGTGAACGGCCTAAATACTGACCCAACAGGCTTAGCAAAACCTAAAGCGTCACTAGGGGTTGCACACAGCAAAGATCAGAAAACGCGCTCTGAAATCCTCTCGATGGTGGACAACGCACTATCGAAAGCCAAAGCGCAACCAGACAAGCCATACGGCTTCATTGGCAGTGATACACCTTCTAGTTTGATGGGTAAACAGCAATGGAAAGCGTTGGTTGAAGAAGCCATTCATAGTGATTGGGTTAAATTCCGTTTCCAAGCTGCGAAAAACACATGGGGTAAAGTATTCCACAACGAAGTATTTTCAAGCATCGAAAAAGATGGTGAAACGTATCGTGCGAATCAATACCTATTCGCACTAGAACAGTTAGACGCCACCAACATCTTTGACCAGTATGTCATTGAATCAATGATTAAGATGCTAGAAAGTGGTGAACTTAATGACCCAGTCGCGATTAACATCGCGCAAAGCAGCTTGTCTCAACCATCGTTTATTCGCTGGACAACTAGCATGCTGGAAAAACACGCCAAAGTGGCCTCTAAGCTACACTTTGAAATTCCAGAGGAATGCTTTATCGATCAGCCTCACCACACAGCACTGTTATGTAATGCCATTCGCCAATCAGGTGCTGAGTTCGGCGTAGATAACTACGGACGTAACTTCCAATCTTTGGAATACATCCAAGAGTTCCGCCTGAACTATGTGAAGCTCGATTACCTATTCACACACAACTTGCACGACGAAAAACAAAAATTCACGCTAACGTCGATCTCTCGTACTGCCCACAACCTTGGTATTACGACTATCGCATCGCGTATCGAAACTCAAATCCAGTTGGATTTCCTCACTGAACACTTTGTTGAGGTATTCCAAGGATTCATCGTCGACAAGGAATAAAAAGGTTTATCAACGATGAAAGACCCTTTACTGAATTCGCTCATCTACGTTAGCCGTTACTATGGGTTAGCTAACTCGCCAGAAGCGCTAGTCAACGGACTACCGCTATCTGACGGTAAACTGACCCCATTTTTGCTACCAAGAGCAGCGGAAAGGGCCGGATTGGTTGCCAAGGAAAACCGCGCAGAGCTGGAGAGCATCTCCAGCCTAATTCTGCCGGCAATCTTAGTTCTTAAAGGCGGTGACTCTTGCGTTCTCAACAGCATCAATATGGAGAAACGCGAGGCCGAAGTCACCACCCTAGAAAGTGGAATGGTGCCGATCTCTATTCCATTAGAAGACCTACTTGAGCAATACACTGGTCGGTACTTTTTAGTTAAAAAGCAATTCCGTTTCGATGAGCGCTCTCCCGAAGTGCTCAAAACCAACGAAGGCCACTGGTTCTGGTCAACCTTGTGGCAGTCAAAACGCATCTACCGCGATGTTTTAATCGCATCACTTCTCATCAACCTCTTTGCGGTTGCCGCTCCGCTATTCACTCGCTTGGTGTACGACAAAGTGGTTCCGAATCTTGCGTTTGAAACCCTATGGGTACTAGCAAGTGGCATCTTTGTCGTGTTCCTGTTCGACTTCATTCTCAAGTCGCTGAGAAATTACTTCATTGATGTGGCGGGCAAGAAGTCTGACATTCTGATTTCATCCAAACTGTTCAGCAAAGTGATGGGGATTAGAATGGAATCGAAGCCGCCTTCGGTCGGTGCCTTCGCTCGCCATTTACAAGAATTCGAATCTATTCGAGAGTTTTTTACTTCAGCGACCGTCAGTGCTCTCATTGATTTGCCTTTTGCCATTTTATTCTTAGTGATTATATGGCTAATGGCTGGCGATCTTGTGTATGTACCGATGGTGGGCGTGGTCATTTTGATTATTCACTCGCTACTGATACAAGGGCCGCTGCGCCGCTCCATTGAGGAGGGTTCACGCCTAGCATCGCAAAAATATGCCAATTTGATAGAGAGCTTGGCTGGGTTAGAAACCGTAAAAATGCTCAGTGCGCAAAGCCAATTCCAATACCGCTGGGAAGAGGCAGTTGCGCACATGGCGAACTGGAATATAAAAAGCCGCCGAATTACGGATAGCATTCAAAACGCGGCAGGTTTTGTGCAGCAAAGTAGTAACGTAGGGATGATCATCCTAGGCGTTTACTTGATTGCAGAGGGCGACTTAACCATGGGTGGTTTGATTGCCGCAACCATGCTTAGCGGCCGCGCGATTGGTCCTTTGGTTCAGTTATCCTTACTCTCTACGCGCTACAACCAAGCGAAGTCTTCTATGACAATTATCAATCAAGTCATGGAAATGCCGGATGAACAAGAAGAAGGTAAACGTTACATTCACCGTCCAATAGTACAAGGCAAAATTGAACTTGAACGCGTGACCTTCCACTACCCAGATTCACCGGTGGCGTCGATTCGAGATTTGAGCTTGACCATTAACCCAGGCGAAAAAGTAGCGATCATAGGCCGTATCGGTTCGGGTAAAACCACGTTAGAGCGTCTCATCATGGGCTTGTATCAGCCGACGGAAGGTCATGTTCGCATTGATGATACCGACATCGCACAGCTGCATCATGTCGACATTCGCCGTAATATTGGTTGTGTGCCGCAAGATTCGAATCTGTTCTTTGGTTCTATCCGCGACAACATTACGCTAGGTCGCCCATTAACCGATGACCGTGACGTACTAGACGCAGCGAATCGTGCCGGTGTTACTGCGTTTACGCAATCTGACCCAGCGGGCTTAGAACGCCAAGTTGGTGAAGGTGGAGCAATGCTTTCGGGTGGTCAACGTCAAGCAGTCACGATCGCTCGTGCATTTTTGGGTCGTCCTCCTGTTCTACTAATGGATGAACCAACCAGTGCGATGGATAATCGCTCAGAGATGCACATTAAACATCAATTAGCACAGTTGAAACCTAGTGAAACGCTGATTCTGATTACGCATAAAACGTCTATGCTCGACATCGTTGATCGCGTAATTGTGATGGAAAAAGGCAGCATCATTGCAGATGGCCCTAAAGCGCAAGTGCTGAACGATTTGAAACAAGGCAAAGTGCGTGCGGTTAGCTAGCCTGAATTCACATTGATAAAAGACAAGGGCCCCGTTTAACTTGTGTTTAACGGGGCTTATTTTATTGGGAGCCCGAGATATTTAAGTTCTTCAAGCGCGACCCAAACGAGTACAAGGCCAACAATCACGAATAAAATCATAATCGCCTTTTCATCTTCTTCCATTTTTCAACGCCCTAAAAGCTATTTCAATTAATACACCTTAGGTTATCAGGACAAAAGTCATATTCAGCTCGTTTATAAGGAACTAGCGTCATAGAATGTCGGATATGGGATACAGCTCAAAGATTGCTCTTTTCAAAATCACGTCAGCTTTGGTTGAATATAAGTAATAAAGCCAAAGAGTTCGCAATGCTCACTAAGTCTTTGATTAACCAATATAGTACTCTGTAGTACCTCAACACAGAGACAAATGGTGTAAAGAAAAATTGTGATTACTTACAGCAAAAAATCAGCTATAAAAGCCGCTTTCTAGATATCGTCGAGATGAAGAAATGAATGATTGGATCCAATTAGAGCAAGTGAGCCAGTATTTCACTACGGGCTCCCTCGGTTACAAACTATTGATGGGCATTTTTGTCCTGATCGCGTATCGCATCCTGAAGAGGATTGTAAATAGAGCCATCCTAAATTTGGCAACAACGAAAGGTGTAAAAAAGGCTCGTTTGAGTTTTATTCAGCGCTGTTTCAATGTCGCGCTGCTATTTTTGACCGCCTCTATTTTTGCCATTATCACAGGTATTGGCTATGGCGATGTGTCTTTGTTCCTATCGTCCATTTTTGCCGTATTAGGTGTGGCGTTTATTGCGCAGTGGTCAATTCTGAGCAACATCACTGCCAGCTTTTTGATCTTTTTTGTCTTCCCATACCGAGTGGGTGACCGAATTAAAGTCGTAGATAAAGATGAAGACATCTGCGGTGAGATTCAAGAAATCAGTATGTTTCACGTGTTAATTAAGCACGACAACGGAAACTTAATCACTTACCCAAACAATCAGATTTTGCAAAAAGCAGTGCTAAAGCTGGCGAAAAACAAGCCAGAGCCAAGTAAAGTAAAATCTCGGATTTATACTCGCAGAAAGAAATAACCCACTAAAAAGCCGATGTATCTACATCGGCTTTTTAATGCACTTCTTTTTAAGTTTTAGTGTTGACCTCAACTTAACTTGAGGTTTTAGCCTTAGTCGCACGATTAAAAATCAACAATGAAAAAAGGAACCATTGTGTCCAAAATTGCGATTATTTATTTCTCTAAAACCGACGTTACTGGTCAGCTTGCTCGCGCGATTGCCGCAGGCGTTGAACAACAAGGCATTAAGCAGCAAGATGACTGTGAAATCCTCTCTCACCGAATTGAAGGCAATGAGATTATTGAGGGACGTTTTGTGAACCCTAAACTAATGGATGAACTTGCTGAGTGTGATGCGATTATCTTTGGCTCACCGACCTATATGGGCGGTGTAGCAGCGCAGTTTAAAGCATTTGCAGATGCAAGCAGTGAATCTTGGTATTACCAAAAATGGGCGAGCAAAATCGCGGCTGGCTTTACCAGTGGTGGGGCAATGAATGGCGACCAATCTTGCACATTACAATATCTACAAACGCTCGCTAACCAACACGGCATGATGTGGATCGGGTTGGATAAGATCAGCAATTCTGGGGAGCAAAACCTGAATCGTTATGGTGTACAAGGTGGTATTGTTGCACAAGGTGGTGAAGGTGGTCAGTTGCATGCTTCTGATGTTGCAACGGCGGAGTATCTTGGCAAACGAGTCGCTATGCTCGTGAATAAGCTATCCACTCGCTAACAATAAAAAGAAGCCCCGTAAGATACATCTTCGGGGCTTCATATTTATCGCTTGTTTTGAGCGCTACTTCTTGATGTAGAGGTCTTTCGAGTAGATACGACCTTCTACGTTGTTCTTGGCAAAACCGCCAACCGTAGGACGAACCAAACGTGCTTGCATGTAGTAATAGATTGGCGCGATAGGCATATCTGTCGCCAGCAACTGTTCAGCTTGGTCGTAAAATCCTTGGCGTGCTTTCTCATTGGTTGCAGCCAATGCACTGTTCATCGCGTTGTCGTACGCTTCACTGCTGTAACGTGCAAAGTTACCCGAAGAACCTGAGCGAAGTAAGCTCAGGAAAGTAGACGCTTCATTGTAATCACCACACCAGGAAGCGCGCATCACATCGAAATTGCCTTGTTTACGCGCCACTAAGTACGACTTCCACTCTTGGTTTTCTAACTCCACGTGTGCACCGAGATTTTTTTGTAGCATCGACGCTATCGCAACCGCGATCGATTTGTTTGCCTCACTGGTGTTGTACAGCAATTTAAAATCGAGCGGCTTGTCTTGGCTGTAACCCGCTTCTTTTAACAACTGACGCGCTTTCTCGTCACGTTGTTGCTGACTCCACTTACTGTATTCAGGCGGCGTCGCATCAAACCCTGCGGTGTACTGATGCGCAAAAGTATAAGCAGGAAGGTTACCCACTTGCGTGACACCATTCGTAATCACATCGCGCATGATGGAGTACGACACCGCTTGACGCACTCGCACATCATCAAATGGCGGACGAGTGGTATTGAACGCGTAGTAATACGTACACAATAATGGCACCACCGTGTAAGCCTGCTTGTAATCTTGTTTAAGCTTCTGCGCCATATGAGTCGGCACATCTGACGTGACATCCAGCTCTCCTGCCGCATAGCGATTGATAGACGCGTTTTGGTTTTCAAACGGAATGTAAGTCACTCTGTTTAGATGCGTATCTGCGCTGTCCCAGTAACTTGGACTCTTAACCAGTTCAATGCGCTCATTCACGACCCACTTATCCAATGTGAATGCACCGTTGCTAACAAATTGGTCTGGATCGCTCCACGGCTTGTCGCGGTTTTCCACTGTCGCTTGATGCACTGGCATCATGGACGTGTGCCCAGTCATAGCAACAAAGTACGGCACTTGACTGTCCAACTCAAAACGTAGGGTGTATTTATCCACTGCCTTGATACCGAGATCGTCCAAAGGCTTTTTGCCCTCTGCTACATCGGCGATGTTTTTGATCTTGGTGAGTTTGAGATACCAAACATTTGGAGAAGCGGTTTTCGGATCTACCGCTCGGCGCAGTGAATAGACAAAATCATCCGCTGTCACAGGCTCGCCATTCGACCATTTCGCGTCTTTGCGCAAGTGAAAAGTAAAGGTTTGGTTGTCGTTGGTTTCCCATGATTCTGCCACACCGGGAATAATGTTTCCGTCACGATCTTGAATCACAAGCCCTTCAAATAAGTCACGAATCACATGCATTTCTGGCAGACCTTCGGCTTTCGCTGGGTCAAGCGTCGCCGCCTCTGCGTCATTCGCACGTACTAAATGCTGTTCTGCGGCAAGTTGAATGCCTTTAGGTAAGGTCTCCGCAGCAACTGATGTAGCAAGAAAAGGGGTGAATAAAGAGGAAATCAGCAACGCCGTTGAATGTTTTTTAAAATCCATATCTTTTTTCGTTCTCCTAACGCGTCTTGTGAAGCAAGTGCCACAATTAACATTTCAACCGTTGACGAGTTTAAACGGTTCAGTTTAGCTAGGTGTAATTAGCTTAGATATTGATACTACTTCATCAATCAGGAGATTACGGTGAGTCTAATTCCAAGAACGGAAAGAGCGGCATTTTTAATTCGGCCAACATCATACGGTCAATCCGTGCTTGGTGCGCCATTACTGTATTTTCCGGCTCAAGTCGAAAGTGCTTCGCGAGGTTTGATTTTGGCAGGCACTCACGGGGACGAGACGGCCTCGATTGCAGGTTTGTCCTGCGCGCTAAGAAGCTTGCCTGCTGATAACTTACGACATGATGTGATTCTGTCAATGAATCCGGACGGCAACCAACTAGGCACACGCGCAAATGCAAACCAAGTGGATCTCAATCGCGCGTTTCCAACCCAAAATTGGACTGAGCATGGCACAGTGTATCGATGGAGCTCTCACACACCCGTTCGAGACGTACAGGTGAAAACTGGCACTAAAAACCAACTAGAGCCTGAAGTTAGCGCATTAATTAACTTGATTGAACTGCGCAAGCCAAAGTTTGTGGTGTCGTTTCATGAACCGCTTGCGTTTGTGGATGATCCCAAACATTCCGACCTTGCCAAATGGCTCGGCGAGCAGTTTCAACTGCCAATCGTTGACGATGTCGACTACGAAACACCCGGCTCATTCGGCACTTGGTGTAGTGAACGTGATTTACCTTGCATCACGTTGGAGTTACCAGCGATTTCTGCCGATCTCACCATTGAAAAACATCTCTCTGCTTTTATTGCTTTGCTGAGGCACGATCCGGATCTCTAGTCCGCTGTTAAACAAGCGATCATGTGAGGATCTGTTTGATGTCGGTACTGATATCGCTGATCAACTGACGGGCACTGTCGTCTCTTTGCTGAACCAAGATGATAAACAGCAAATCGGTGATCACGTTTTGCGCGGTACGCGAAGCAATGGATGAGCTGCGATGTTCCGTTTCATTGGCAATCGTATCAAACGTAATATCGGCAATACCGCGCAAGCGACTTCTTCCAGGCGCAGATAACGCAATCACCTTCGCGCCCTGCTCTTTTGCCGCTTCTGCCGCGACGAGAATTTCTTTGCGCTCACCCGAAAACGAGATTGCGATCTGAACATCTTCTGGAGAGAGCGTGCGGGCAACAGCAATCTGCACGTGGCTGTCTTGTTCAGAAAGCGCCGTAATACCAAGTTTAAGCAGTTTAAAGCTTAAATCCTTCGCGGTCAGTGCAGAGCCCCCAATCCCGACCACTTGCACTCGACGCGCTTCACTCAACCATTTCACCGCTTGGTGACACGCTTCGTAAGACAGCGTATTGGTGGTTTGAAACATAGCGTCGGTTTTCGCTTTCACCAGTTTCTGTGAAATAACCGCAATGGGGTCGTCAGCCAAAATATCACTGTGCAGCGGTGTCGACTGCATCGCATGCTTACGGCCAATCTCTTCATTCAGAGCTAATTTAAACTCGCTGTAACCTTTAAAGCCGATACGCTGAGTAAATTTCACAATGCTCGATTGACTCACTTTTACTTGCGCCGCAAGTTCTTGGCTAGTGAGCAGCGCCGCCTTTTCTGCGTTTTCAACAATCCAATCGCCAACCAAACGACCACTTTGCGAAAGCTGAGTACGCCTCGCGACTATCCTATTGATAACTGACACAACAAAAACCTCAAAAATTTTAAATAAATTATTCCAAAACAGAAATAATAGGCGTTTGATTTAACCCCCTGATTATTCTAACCAAGACAGTTAATCCCGGATGTAATAGACGTATATTTTCTCTCATTATTCCAAATTTCTCCTGCATAAAGAATAACCTCAAGTGTGATTTTTATCACCAAACCTGAATATTTTATTCCATAAAATCGCCCTCAGATTGAACATTACGAAGAGTGCAAAACATGAAGATTGATTTAAGCAGATTGGTGACAGAAAGCCGTAACCCAGCCAGTGCCGAGATCGATACGCTTTCGACCATCGAGATGCTGCAAGTCATTAATGAAGAGGATCAAAAAGTCCCGCTCGCGGTAAAAGCGGTGCTACCACAAATTGCAGAGACAGTTGACGCAATTACCCAAGCTTTTGCAAATGGTGGCCGTTTAATTTACATGGGAGCTGGTACGTCAGGTCGCTTAGGCATTCTTGATGCAAGCGAGTGTCCTCCTACCTACGGCACGCATCCAGATATGGTGATTGGCTTAATTGCTGGTGGACATCAAGCGATTTTAAAAGCGGTAGAAAACGCAGAAGACAACGCGAAAATGGGTCAAGACGACTTAAAAGCACTTCACCTCACCAAGCATGACGTGGTTGTAGGCATTGCAGCGAGTGGCCGTACACCTTATGTACTAGGTGGTTTGGACTACGCTAAATCCATCGGAGCCACGACCGCATCTATCGCCTGTAATCCAGAATGTGCCATGGCAGAAGCGGCCGACATCGCGATTCTGCCGATAGTTGGCGCAGAGGTTGTCACTGGATCTTCTCGCATGAAAGCCGGCACCGCACAAAAACTGGTGCTAAACATGCTCACGACAGGCGCAATGATTCGTAGCGGTAAGGTATTTGGCAACTTAATGGTGGATGTAGAAGCCACTAACGCCAAGCTCATCCAACGCCAAACCAACATTGTTGTGGAAGCAACCGACGCATCAAAAGAAGAAGCAGAGCGAGCATTAAATGCCTGCGGTCGCCACTGCAAAACCGCCATCTTAATGATTTTGGCCGATTTGGATGCCGAACAAGCCAAATCACGCCTCGCCGCGCACAACGGCTTTATTCGCGCAGCACTAAATAATAACTAAATAATCCGAGTTCTGAAGGATAGACCCTATGGCAAAAATAACTTCAAACACAGTATCGCAGTTGCTGTCCGCAGTAGGTGGCAGTAGCAACGTAAGCAAATGTGGTAACTGTATGACGCGTTTGCGTTTATCGCTCGCCAACAATGACTTGGCTGATCAATCAGTTATCAAGCAAATTCCCGGCGTAATGGGTGTGGTGGAAAGCGATGAGCAGTTTCAGATCATTCTCGGTCCCGGAAAAGCTCAACAAGCAGCTGAGATGATGAATCAATTGATCGACAGCTTAACCTCTGGTGATAGTGAAGAACCAGATAAGCCGCAACAAGATCTTTCTGCCGTCGCGGCCGAGCAGAAAAAACAGATGAAGAGCAAACAAACCAGTGCGGTTCAGCGTTTTTTAAGCAAGTTTGCCACTATCTTTACGCCGTTGATCCCAGGCTTTATTGCCGCTGGTTTGTTGCTAGGTTTTGCGACGTTATTGGAACAGATGTTTGTTCTCGACCAGACACCAAGCCAGTTTATGTTGGATTTGATCGCCTACATGAAAGTCTTTGGTAAGGGTCTGTTTGCTTTCCTAAGTATTCTGATTGGTTACAACGCGCAGCAAGCATTTGGCGGCTCTGGTGTTAATGGTGCCATTCTCGCCTCTTTGTTTGTGCTGGGTTACAACCCAGAGGCGACATCCGGCATTTACTCTGGCATGAACGAGTTTTTCGGCTTTGCGATTGATCCGCGCGGCAACATTATCGGCGTACTTTTGGCGGCGATCATCGGTGCGCAAGTCGAGCGTAAGGTTCGTCAACACATGCCAGATGATCTGGACATGATCTTAACGTCCGTTATCACTCTGTTGATCATGGGTGCGGTAACCTTCTTGATCATCATGCCAATCGGCGGCGAGCTGTTTAAAGGGATGTCTTGGTTGTTCCTCAACTTGAACGATAACCCATTAGGCGCTGCAATCTTGGCAGGTTTGTTCTTAATTTCTGTGGTATTTGGCATCCACCAGGGTTTTGTTCCAGTGTACTTTGCATTGATGGAAGCACAGGGCTTTAACTCGCTATTCCCTATCCTGGCGATGGCTGGTGGAGGTCAGGTTGGCGCGTCAATGGCGCTGTATTTCAAAGCCAAAAAAGACGCTCTACTGCGCACTCAAGTTAAAGGCGCTATTATTCCTGGCCTTCTAGGCATTGGCGAACCATTGATTTACGGCGTGACATTACCACGCGTAAAACCATTCGTTACCGCTTGTATTGGCGGCGCTGCGGGCGGCTTCTTTATCGGTTTAGTTTCTTACCTTGGCTTACCAGTTGGTCTTAATACGGTGTTTGGCCCGTCCGGTATCGTGGCGATTCCTCTCATGACATCAGAAAATGGCATCTTCCCGGGAATGATGGTGTTTGTTGCTGGCCTGCTTATCTCTTACATCGTCGGCTTCCTCGCGACTTACTTCTTTGGCTGCAAAGACGTCGATTTAAGCTAAATCATTCTTCCCCTATAGGAATGGACTAGCTCGCGTCCTTGGCAAACAAGGGCGCACCCTCTCTCTACTTCACGACAATTTTTCTTATTCCGTTACTCGGAAGGGGCTTTGTCGTACCTAAAACAATAGAAATGAAAGGTCGTTAATCATGAAAAAGCACATTTTGACTCTACTTCTCCCAACATTGATGGCATCAAACGCAATGGCAGCGCAGCTGTATCAAGCGGAAGATGGGTCAGTTTTAAATATTTACTCTCGTCTTGGTTTCAATGTCACCAGTAAAAATGATGAGCACGGCGATGCAAATGGCGAGTTTGATGGCCGTATTGGTTTAAACGGTTCACAAACCATCAACGAGTACGCGTCGATCATCGGCCAAGCGCAATACCAAGTGGGTGCCGCTGAATACGCAAACCAAGTAAACGACAAACCGTCTCTGACCGCACGTTATGTATGGACGGGTATTGATGCGAAAGATTATGGTCGCATTACAGGTGGTCGCGTGGCATCTGGATTGATTATGTTTACCGACATTGGTGATGTATTCGCTTCTTCCGATGTTTCTATGGCGCGCCAAGCGAATAAAGTCGACAAAACCGCGACGCAAGTTTTCCGTCAAGATGGCACGCTGCAATACCAAAACAACCTAGGTAATGTCGATTTTTCTGTCGCGTACATTTTAGGAAACAACACTTCTGAGCTCGACTACGGTTACAACGCTGCACTGCGTTATACGCTAGACATGGGGAATTTGGGTACCTTGGCACCAGTGATAGCGATGCAGAAAAATAAAGGTGATGCACGTGAAAACAACGACACCGATTACACATTCTGGGGCGCTGGTACGCGTTACTACTTAGGTGATTTGATGTTGGGTGCGTTGTACTCGGAAGATGAACTAGAGGGCTATTACTCACAAACCAGCACCGACAAAGTGATGGAGTTGACGGCGGTTTACAGTGTAAATGACAAATGGGCACTGCGTGCTGGTTATCGTTCTTTAGAAAATAGTGATGGTGACGAGCTAGAGCTGAAAGATACAACGCTAGAAGTGCAATACAAACTGACGCCTCGTTCTTCTATCTACACAAACTACGTTGATCGTAACGGCTCGCGTGGCTACAGCAATGGACAAGAAGTCTCGTTTGGCGGTGCGCACGCAGACGAAAGCTACTACCACTTAGGTCTGCGTTACGAGCTGTAAGCACGATACTTAATGTAAGTTAGCTGAATCCATGAGCTTCTTCTGTGTCCGGTCAGTAGTTATTGCCTTTAATGCTGATTTGAAGAAGCTCACCCTCGTAATATGTTTTCTTCGTTACCTGTTTTGACCAACACACCGGCATCAGGAAAGCTGGTGACAGTAGCTAACAATTTTCCATCAACAAAGTGCAATGCCGCATAATCGTGAATGCCATAACAAGTGATGCTCGGTTGAGAACGAGCAAAGGCTTGGAAAACCTCGAACTTCTCACCTACATGAGAAAAATGCGCCGCAGCCAAACCGTCAATAAATCCAAGACAACGCATAACTTGGTATGCTTCGGGATCACTGTCTGTCACCGCAAACTCAAACCAACAAATTGCACCTGCGCTCATGCCACAAATGATGATGCCTTGTTCATAACACTGCTTGAGTATTCTATCGATTCCCCATTCGCGCCAAATGGCCAACATCGAACGCGTATTACCGCCACCTACGTAAATGATGTCTTGTTCAAATAGCGTTTCTTTCCAACCAGCTTCAAACTTAAACAGCGGAAAATGGGTCACGTTTTCACTAAGCTTCGCATCGTAAAAACGTTCAATCACTTCATCGGCATCTCCCGTGGCTGTAGGTATAAAACAAATGTTTGGATTCTCCTTACCAGACAAAGACAAAATGTATTGATCGAGCGGGCTCGGATTCTCTCCCATCATCCAGCCCCCACCGCCAATCGCAATACAGTGTTTTCGCATTCCTTTACTTCCTCAATTGTTGCTAAGTTTGTTGTCGCTATTCTCCGACAGAATATATGTTCCTAAAGTGATCAATGAACGCTCGCGTTCTTCTTGGTAAGTGCTCACGTTTTGGGTAAAGCAGATAAAGCGGCAAAATCGCATCCGTTTGCCATTCTGGAAGCAAACTCACGAGTTTTTCTTTTTGTGCAGGGTCGAGTTTAGCCAGTGCAAATTCATCTAACATGGCTACACCACAGCCAGCCAAAGTAGCATCCAACATGGACTGGACAAGATTAAAACTCAGCGTACTTTCTAACTCAATGCTGCACTGCTGTTGAGTTTGCTTATGCGTAAACGTCCACTTATCTAACACCAAGTCGCGACTTTTATAAAGGATGTGCTCTAAGTCACCAAGCTCCTCTGGCGTACTTACATTTGGTTTATCAGCTAAATACGAGCGATGAGCGATCGGTTTACAGTGTAAAGTGCGTAGCTGATGGCCGACGTATCCCTCTGGAGGAGTATCGGTAAAGTAGAATGCGATATCAAACCCAGCCTCAATCAAGTCGAGAGGTGTCTCTGTGAAGATCACTTCGACGCTCACTTGTGGATGTTGCAATCGAAACTCGATCAATGTTTGGCTGAGTAACGCGGCTCCGAAAGAAGCAGACGCCGCTATTCTCAATTTTCCCGATACGATCTCGTTTGCCATGACTTGCTCATTGATCTGCTCAGCGCCTTCGAGCAGTTGCTTTACCTGCTGATAAAACCGCAAACCATCGTAGGTCAAATTAAACTGGCGCGTAGTTCGCTGAATAAGCTGCACCGACAATATGTCTTCAAGCTGTTTAAGTTGCCGACTTACATGCGCATTCGAACAATTCAGGCGCTTTGCTGCGCCAGCAATACTTCGCTCCTCGCACAAAGCGACGTAAAGTGGTACGTAGCTGAGCCATTTTATTTCCATACAGTAATTCTGAATCTCTAAAATCAAACTACTGGAAATAATAGAAAGCCTCTAAACTCTGTACAACCTAAATTTGAAAGGATGAGTTATGAGTGTTTTCGACACGTGGTTAAAAGGTCAAGTCATTAAAGATCACATCACTAATACCAATATCATCGTTGGCGATTACAGCTATTACTCGGGCTTCTATCATCAAAAAAGCTTCGAAGAGCAAGCGGTACGCTACTTGTTGGGTGACCCCGTCACACTTCAAGAATGGCAAAGTAGAGAACCCGATAGCATCGACAAATTAATCATTGGCAAGTTTTGTTCCATCGCTTCTGGAGCCACCTTCATGATGGCAGGAAACCAAGGTCATCGCATTGACTGGATTTCGACCTTCCCCTTCTCTCCTGAAGAATTTGGAGAAGGCGTACAAGACGGTTTCGAGCGTGCCGGAAACACAGTGGTGGGAAATGATGTTTGGATTGGCAGTGAGGCGATGATCATGCCCGGAGTAAACATCGGCGATGGAGCCGTCGTCGGAGCACGCGCCGTAGTGACGAAAGACGTGCAACCTTATTCTGTGGTGGTTGGAAACAACCAAGTCGTACGTCAACGATTCAGCGATAAAGAGATTGAAACTCTACTCAATATCCAATGGTGGAACTGGCCAATAGAACACATTAAACAAGCAATGAAAGTAATGTGTAGCAGCCAAGTGGGTGCGCTTGCGGACTACTATCAAGAGCACATTGTCGATTTGTAGATAAAAAAAGCCCACACATCTTGTTGCGACGTGTGGGCTCAGTGAGTAAGAAAGCTTAAACCGCAGCGACGTCCTCTTCTTCCAAGTTCGCCGAGACTTTAATTTCGTATTGATTGAAACGGAACGAACAACCGCCATGAGTGCGCTTTGTCGTTACTTGTTCGTCGCCAAACTGCACCGTCACGCGAGTGAATACACGCTCTTTGGCTTCGACAATATTTTCTTCTAACGCGACTTCAAAGTCATGTTCCGTTTGTTCTAGCTTTTGCTTTATCGCTTCAAGCTGCTCGTTGTTTTGTGTTTTCATCACGTCAATCTGAGCTTGTTCTTCGTCGGTACGTTCGGCTTTAGGACGTTTCTTAAATTCGAGCTCTTTACGAATCACATCCATCGTGCCTTCTTGAGCGCGTTTGTATTGTTCTTTAAGCTCAGCTAATCGCTCCTTAAATGCAGAATAGCGTGCGAACGCTTCTACCTTAGTGGCGGTGTCGCCTTCTACGCCCAATTGTAAGCACACCACTTTGCCACCGACTTTGGCATCTCCGCCGCTGAGCGTGCCGTTCCTACCGTTCGCATCTAGCACCGTCAGATTGCGCCCACAAACAATATCGTTATTCATGCTGTGCACCGCCAACTCAATATTTTCTCCGGCTTGCAAATCACAATATTGGGCGTAGCTGGCACGAATCGAACCTTTGGCTTTGACGTGACAACTCTTTGGCTGGCCATCACTCACGGTGTGGCCAATGATCCCTTTACCAACTTGGATGTCGTCTTGCGCTTGTACGTCAGCCGATTCAATGAAGCCGCCTACAGTAATAGAACCCGTCGCTTTAACAATCATGCCAGATTCAATGTTGCCACCGATAATCACATTCCCTTTGAATTTCACGTGGCCTGTATTCACGCCAACGCTATTGAGACAGAGTGCGTTATCAACTTCGATGGTTTTGTCTTTAATCAGAGGCGTACCGGATACCGATGCAATCAATAGGTTTGGGTCTTGCTTGCTTATCTCGGTGCCCTTGCCTGGCTTCATTGGGCTGTCTTTTCCGGCTTGTGGAGGAATCACTCGCCCTTGAACAGTAAAACCAGGCGTACCTTTGGTCGCAGGCGTGCGGCGCATCACCTCATCGCCTACGTCAACCGCGATAGTTTCACCGAGGTTACGTAAATCAATTTTGTCGCTAGCAGATTGGCCGTCTTTGGGTTTGAGGATGCGTTTGGTGATGTCTTTAACAAGAGGAGTAAAAAGAGCGTCTTTGCCTTTGATAGGTTGCTTACCAACCGCTACAGGTTGAGAAAAAGTTTCGCCGGGTTTGAGCTGAGTGCTGACAACCAACACTTTCTTCAAAGCCAGTTTGTTGATGCCTTTCGAAACTCGCGCTTGAGCAAGGGCTTGAACAATCTCGGGGCCACGTAAACCTCGGCCTCCGTACGCGCCGACAACGTTCATACTGGCGAGCATGTCATTATTCGATAATTCAACCTCAACTTGCGCGTTGCGTTTTTCCGCAATGACGATGCCTTCGTAGGCCTCGGCTTTACGTTCTTTGGCGCAGTTAATGAATCTCACGACTTCCCCCTCAACAACAAACATCTTTTCAGCGTTCATTGCGACGAGCTGCTCGTTTAATTCATTTTGATTTAGCTCACCACCGAGGTCCACTTCACTCGGAAGACGGGCTATCACCTTGGTCTTATCTTCAGATAACTCAAGACACAGCTTCCACATACCCTTACCACTTTGCTTCCCATCAACACTTTCAGTCTACCCAAATCCGTTTTCTGAACAAACCTCGCATTTCTTATTATAGGGCTCACGTCACTAAAGAAAGTAATCCATCAATAACGGTTAAACAGATATTAAGAGAGCATTTCGATTTAACCTAAAGCTCAATCAAAATACACGCCGAAATAAAAAGGAGCTGGATTTACAGTGTAAAATCAGCTCCTAATAATTTCATTTACAGTGTAAATTTCCCTTTAGTGTTTACAGTGTAAATCGTTCCAAATGTGTCTTACTTCGTCCCTTAACTGCTGCTCAACTTGCCTTCTTCCAGGTAAACCAAATTGCTGAGCACATTCAGTCCAACTACGGTTAAGAAAAAGCTTACTGATCATCAAGTCGGAAGCGGAGTTCAAACCTAAGTTAAGTAACCACTGCTGAAGCCAAGCAGACACGGACTCATAACTGTTACCACCATCAGCATAGCATTCAATTAGTAATAACTTAGCGGGATGAAGTGGACTCATTCCCAAAGGTTGCGGTAATAGAGCTCGAAAAATAGAGGCTTCTAATTTTGGATAGACGTCAGCCACATTGTTAGACAACATTTCTTCAAATAGCGCCTGAGATTGGTCGACCCAAGCCGTCTGTTGGGAATCACAAGGTTTGACCATCAAGACTGAATAACAACCGCTAGCAGCATCGCGCATTGACCCTAAACGAATTGCACGGAAGTTCGATTGTAGCCAGAAATGGACCAACTCTTCCGTCGCACCGAAACTCGTGGATAAGTAAGCAATGTGTTTAGCCGCCATTTGATCAAGTTGCTGCAGCATTTTTTGACCGATGCCTCTTCCTTGCAATTCCGGATGAACAGCAATTCTCATGACTCGCAGCGTCGATAGATTCGCGACATTCGGAAATCCTAGGTGGTTTGCAATCGTAACTGGGGCTAAGTGTCCTTTAGGACGACGCTTACCAAGCTGAATTTCTTCAACCAATTCAGCGTCAAGCCCACCCTCTTCGACCGCTAATATTACCCCCACAACCGCATTATCTTGCTTAGCAAAATAGAGCTGACTGTTGTCGTCTTGCAAAAGGTGAATCAAATCATTCGGCGAGGTCTGATAATGAGCATTCACCAAAAGAGCGAAGCACTCACGCAGCAAACTAGGCTGCGATATCAAATTTTTCTTATCGGCTTTAGAAAGGGAAATTGAGTCGACCTGTTTAAGTTGATGGTGCGTTAACTCCGCATCCAACAAAAACGCGTCATAGAGCCATGATTCAAGCGCATCATTCATGCTCCAGCGGATGGGCTGTGTCATGTGCCATGTTTTCATTCCCGAACGCTGTTTCTGAAGCCAATCAACAAATTTAATCGTAAAGCCCCGGCCACAACCTTCATAACCGTGAATAGTCGTAGAAAAAACGAGTCGATGATAATGTTCGGTAATGCTTTTGAGCATAGGAACTGGAATTGCAGCCGCTTCATCGACAAGTAACAAATCACATTCAGGTCGACTCAATAATAGTTCATCTGGAGCAATAAATTGAATGGCTCCCTGCCCTGATTCTAATCTGTCCTTCTTAATACGCTGTGCGCTAGGGAGTAAACGTAAAGCATGTTGGTAAACAGGCTCAACGGCTTTTATAGATGGTGCCGTAATTAAGATTCTAAGCGGCTTCTGCTGTAATAAGTTCGCACACGCAATTCCGAGGGCACTTGTTTTTCCACGTCCACGATCAGCGGTCAAAATTAATGGTCGCTTTCGATGTCCTGTCACCACCTTTTCAATTAGAGAAATGGCATGTTCTTGTTCCGTGTAGTGGCTTTCTTTTTCTGCTTGCTTGATGTCTGGAGCCGTTGGCAATGGTTTGTCTTGCTCAATAACAACGAGCTTCTCCCATTGTTTGTGCATCCATTGCTGAGCAAAATTCGCATTTTGTCGCAGCTCAGTAATGACAATAAGAAAACCGCCGCCAACCAATGAGCCAAGCGCGGCGGTAAAACTATTGGCGTCAAAGCCATTTCGAGCATCAAACAATAGAACGTCACACTCTCTGCCTAGCAATATGTGCCCTTGTTTAGACGAAACACTGGATACGTTTTTCAAACCAAAATCACCAACAGAAAACCAACGTTGATGGCGCTGCGTTTTATGGAACTCTGACATCAACGCATTTTGCCAAGAAGCCTCCCCTTGAATGACAACACCAATCCTTTGGAAAGATTGGTGAGCTTGATGTTGAAGTGATGAAAGGAAATCAGATTGTGTCTGCATTTTGTCTATCCAACGTTGAACTGACGCAATGGTATCACATCTTTAATTTGACGCTTCTCAGATATAAAAAAACCGCCCGGAGGCGGTTGATTCAATCATCATTTGTTATTGCAGTTTGGTTTGTACAAACGCAAGAATCTCTTCCATTAAGCTGTCCTCAACTTTCTTCAAGTTCAACGCCAGGCTGCTACCTTTTCGGCTATAGCTTGCTCGACCTTTAACTAAGTCGACTTTTTCCGTCTTCTTACCAGGTTTTGCTGGTGCAAGTTCAGTAATCCAATTTTCGATGCTTTCCGTGACTTCTTTTGTCAGACGAGCAACGCCTTGAGCAGTGCTTCGCTGCCATAAAAACCCTTCGCTAGAGCGACATTTATCTAACAGCTCTTGCTGCTGCTCTGGCGTTAGCGTTGAAAACTGTTTGTGCAGTTTCACGATTGTTGGGCGACCGAGATCGCCAACATTCGGATACGCTTGAAGCAGTTCTAACGGTAATGCTGCGGCTTTTAAAGCGCCACTTACCAACGCTTCACTGCACTGGAACATTTTTGCCAATGCTTTCTGATCCTCAGCTTCACCACTATCAAGCTTAGCCTGCATCTCTTTCCCTTTTTCATATAAAGAGAGCGGCTTGTGAGCATTTGCCACATCAGACAAAAACTTAGCATGGTCAGTATTAATGTTGTCAGCAACATAAACCAAAAAGTCTTGTTCAGCGAGGATACAAGACATGCGACGACGGCTACCATCTAAAACTTCAATCTTGCCATCTTCAGTTCTACGACCCACTGCTGGATATTGTTGGCCACGCTCTTTGAGTGTGACTAAAACATCAGATAAAGCATGTTCGTTTAAGAACGATTGCTCACGAGCGTTATCAACAAATACTGTTGTTTCTGTCGCAACTTTATTTGCAGGAATACGCACAAGTTCAAACTGAACAATATTTTCACCTGCAACTGCTAGTTCAATCGTTTGAGCTTTCTCTTTTGCCGCAGTTTGCGCCTCTTGCGGAGTCACAACACGACGCTTATTCGTTTTGCCAAATAATTTCGCGTTTAATTCAGACGTTTTCAAAGCCATTTACTTATTACCCCTGATTCAATGACGGCCAATTAGAGTGCAGGACACGCTCTAATTCCAGTGCGCTTTTATGAACAGCGTCTTGCGCGGTAGCTAGTGTCTTCTTACCGCCTTCAAAATCGCTTACTGTCAGATCAAATACTGTGCTGTAGGTATCGGCACAGGTTTCAAACGCACGGCTACGAGGAATAGTAGCCATCATAACTTGGTCACCTAGAAGATAGTTCATTTCAGTTAAAACAGAAACTTGCTTCTTATTGTCGTCCTCAAACATGGTTGGCATCAAGCGAACAAACTCAAGACCATTCCAGTCCTCCGGGAACATTTCATATACCGTAGGCAAATGCTGGAAGAAGTTTACTGTTGAAGCCCAGTCCAGACGCTTAGCCGCACAAGGAATTAGCAAGGCATTTGATGCATACATCGCATTCCATACTAATGGGTCAACGTGTGGACCGGTATCAATCATAATGATATCGAAGTCATCAGCAATTTTATCAATCAGTTGCTCTTTCAGCAGACGGACGATATCGAGTGATGGGTCTTCAGATAGCGTTTGCCATGCTTCCGCATTAAACATCGCGTCTTCTGGAAACGCTGAAATCGACTTTAAGTTCGGATATTGCGTTGGCAGCAATACGTTTTTACGTAAAAATTCACTGTCAATTTCCACACCATCAGGCACGTTACCCAACATAATGTCTACCGCAGAATAGATATTATCATGCTCTGCCATGCTGATTTGCGGGTTGAGGAATAAACGTAGCGAGCCTTGTGGGTCTAAGTCGATTAAACAAATACGGTATCGTTTATCCAAATTTAGCGCTAAACATGCCGCTAAATGAACCGCGGTCATTGATTTACCTGTACCGCCCTTTTGGTTCTGCACATTAATAATCCAAGGTTTGTTACCTGAATTCTTTTTACGCTCATGAAATTTAGGCACTTCAGCCGCATCCATGAGCATGTGTGCTTCTTCTAACGTAATTGAATAATGATTCGCGTTGTTTTTAGTAAATTGATGCCCAGCGGCTTCCATTTTACCAATCGCGTCGTCGAGCTTACGGCGAGTTAGACCAGAACGGGTTTCCATCATCGCTTTCGACATTGGTGGGAAGTAGTTATCGCTTCGCTCTTCTAAAACAATTTCAATACGGTCAGCTTGAACCTGCTGAGTCAGCTCCGCTAACTCAAGAAGGTTTTCAATCGTTTTTTCTCTTTTCATGCCAAATTCCGTTGGAAGGATTTATAATTGCAATTGTACAGCAGTAAAGACCAAAAACAACAAAAAGGTGCACGAACATTTTGAATTACCATCACATAAAAAAACACCCAAATCGACGCTTTTATGATTTATGGTCAAAAAGATAACTATTTTTAATCAAATAATCTTCTCATAAGTGGACACCTAAACTTAAAAATAAAAAGTGTTACAGCGTCACTCATTTACAATGTAAATCAATTTTCTACCGGAACGATTATAATATTAAGCTAAATTACGGGTTATGTTAGACCAACCTAATTTAAACGATAAATAGTAAGTAATATCGGAACAATAAAGATCTGAACACCTTGATCATGTCTCCGAGCAAAATAGGGCAGTTCCAGCGAAACATCTATGGAAGTATGATCAAGGCATGCTTATGATCATGCTTCCGTGTTAATAAGCAAATCCGAAAGCATGATCATGGAAAAATAGAGCAGAGTACGGTGTAAACACGCAAATAAAATAAGATCCATTAATCGGAAATATGATCAAGCCTTAGAATCTCTCGGAAGCATGAGTTTTCTTCTCTGATTTACGGTTGAGTGCAGACAGAATGGGGGATTGAGCAGAAATTGAC